>CAYLXK010000009.1:0-180760 GCA_964387685.1 uncultured Bryobacter sp. | reverse complement strand
CAACAGAACAACTAGAAACAGTCCCTCTTCTTCACACGCAGGAGGTCCGGGGTTCGAGTCCCTGCGCGCCCACCCTTAAAATTGGTAGTTTACGGTGCTCCACAAAGGTGATTTGTGGAGCTTCTGCTTTTGTAGCAGGGGGCCCGGGATCAGGCCATTTGGGGGCGTTCCGTAAGTTCCTTCATTTTCTTACTCTTCAGAAGAGTCTTTCATTGAAGTGCAAACTCACAAGCTGCGGAACGTATCAGAACCGTATCAATACAAAGCCTTGGACACAATCTCAGGTCATGGTTGCTCTCGCAAATACATTTGAGGTGCTTTGACGAATTGGTCACCCTTGCTGAGGACCACGATGGACTTATCACCTCTGTGCAGGCCCGGGATTCGGTATTCGCTGACTCCGTCTTATCCAGACTTGCGCAACGCTGTCGGATCGAACGTACCGCGAGGCCATCATTTAGGAGCAGGCCAACCGTGACGACCTTTCCAGTAAGGAAATCACCGATGCAAGAAGCGACGGCTACATCTTAGCCGCCGAAACCCAGTGAATTCGAAGAGCGCTCAAACGTGACTTGGAAGGGTTGAGGACATCATGACGCCAAACCCACACCAGGTGGAGTGGCCTCGCAAGCCCATTCCAGCGTTACACTAATTGAAAGAAGCCTGTAATGCATATTGCCATCGATATTCCAGACGACATCGGAAACATTCTCGCCGCCCAAGCAGGCGGCGTGTCTCGCGCTGTCTTGGAAGCGGTCGCCATTGCAGCTTACTGCTCTCGTGCGATCACTACATGACAAGTTCAGCAGATGCTCGAACTGCGATCCCGGTGGGAGAATGAAGCCTTCTTGCAGGGCGCCGAGGCATTCCACAACTACACTCTGGCTGATCTGGAAATGGATATCGCTGCGATTCGCGACGCTTCGCGCAAATGACTGCGGTCCTGGATGCCTGTCCGCTTTGCTACCTCATCCTAATCGGTGAGATCGATATGCTCCCGCAAATCTTTGGCAGAGTTGTGGTGCCTCCGGTCGTTATTCTTGAACTTAAGCGCGAAGATGCTCCACCTGCACTTCGGCATTGGGCGACACTTACTTTCGACCGAAGCTTCCGCGACACTTCGAAACCGTCCATGCGAGGCCACATCACGTCAAGGATCACGAGGTCAAAACTCTCGGTGAGCGCTCGCCTTAATCCGTCTTCTCCGGTGAGGGCAGAATCCACTAGGAAGCCTTCCGGCGAGCTAACATCCAGCATCATTTCGTCAGCCGCAGCCCATTCCCGTCGCGCAGTCACCTTCCTCCCGACCTAGCCAGACGGCACCTTTCGTAAGTACGGCCGCGGTGGGGAGACGCTCGCCGAGAGCCTGTGCCGGAAAAGACAAGGGCGCCAGGTTAGCTGGCGATTCACTGCTGCCACCCGCCGCCCAAGGCCTTGTAAAGTTCGATCACCGCAAGGAGTTCGTCCCGCTGTGCCTGGGACAACGACTGCTGGGCGCTGAAGTACTGCCGCTGCGTGTCCAGGACTTCAAGAAAAGTGGTCACTCCGCCGCGGTAGCGGGTCCAGGACAATTGCTGCTGATCGGCGAGCGTCTTCGTCAACGCCTCTTGATGAATTCTCGCCTCGCGCGTTTTCTCCACGCTGACGAGCGCATCAGCCACCTCCCGGAATGCTTGTTGGCAGGCTTTCGCATACTGCAGCACGAGCTGCTCCTTCTGCAGTTTGCTCAAGCGATAGTTGGCCCGCAGTCTGCCGCCGGCGAAAATCGGTTGTACCAGCGAACCGCCCACAAGCCAGAACTGTGTTCCGTTCTCAAAAAGATTCTCCAGCGCATTGCTGATTGCGCCGCCAGAGCCGGTCAGACTGATGGCGGGCAGCAAAGCGGCCTTCGCCACGCCGATCTGGGCGTTCGCCGCCCTTAACTGCTGTTCCGCGAGGCGGATATCGGGCCGACGCTCGAGCAAAGACGAAGGCAAGCCCTCCGGAACCTGTGACGGAAACTTCTGCTGCTGCAACGTCTGCCCGCGCGGCACTTTTCCCGGGTTGCGCCCCAGGAGGAAGCTGATGGTGTTTTCCTGCCTAACAATCTGTTGTTCGATCACCGGAATCGAGCGCTTCGCGGTCTGTACCAACGAATCGGCCTGCTTCACTTCCACTAGACTGGAAACCCCGCCCTCCTCGCGGATTTGCGTCAATGCCAAAGACTCCTGCACCGTCTCAAGGTTTCCCTTCGCAATCTCGAGTTCGTTATCGAGTTCGCGCAGGCCGATGTAGCTTTGTGCCAGCGCAGTAACCAGAGATTGCATCACGACATCGCGATTTTCCTTAGCAGCCAGGAAGTTGGCCCGCGCCGCCTGAGTCTGGCTGCGCAGCTTGCCCCAGAGATCGATTTCCCAGGTGGCGCCGAAGTTGAGCGTGTAGTTGGTAACAGGACTCGCTCGGTCGCCGAGAATCAAAACGTTGAGGTTGTTGATGCCGCGCTGGGGAGTGAATCCGACCTGCGCCTGCGGCACCAATTGGCCGCGGGCGATCCGGACCTCCTCCCCGGCCTGGAGAATGCGATTGGCGGCAATCAGAATATCGAAGTTGTCGCTCGTGGCCGTTCGAATCAGTCCGACCAGCGTTTCGTCCTGGAATACATCGAACCAGCGAAGGTCGCCGAAACTGTTGGCATCGGGAGTGCTGGGGGCCGGAATCTGCACTTGGGGCCGCTGGTACTTGGGACCCACGGCACAGCCACACAAAAGGGCGGCAAGAGAGAAGAACAGAATGCGTTTCATGCGAGGTGATCCTTCGGCTCAGGGCTGGACAACGCGCGGGGCAACGCGCTGGGCTTCCGCTTGGCGAACAGCAGGGTGACGGCCGTGTACAAGACCGGCACAAGAAAGACGCCAAGCACAGTGGCGGCGAGCATGCCGCCAAAGACCGCGGTGCCCATGGTGCGGCGTGCCGCTGCACCGGCCCCGGAAGCCGTCACCAATGGCAACACGCCCAAAATGAAGGCGGCAGAGGTCATCAGAATCGGACGGAAGCGCAGTTGGGCAGCCTCCGTTGCCGCCTGGCGCACGGGCAGTCCTTCTTGCTCATGCCTTGTGCGCGCAAACTCCACAATCAGGATGGCGTTCTTCGCGGCAAGCCCCATCAACATGACGATGCCGATCTGCGCATAGACGTCGTTGAACGTGGGAATCCTTTCCACCAGAAGCCGCAGCGCCAGCGCAGCGTAGGCGCCGAAGATGCCCAGTGGCAGACCCAGCAGCACACAGAAGGGAATCGTCCAGCTTTCGTACTGGGCGGCGAGAAACAGAAAAACGAAGCCGATGCCCATCGCCAGGATGAGCGCCTGGGACCCACCGGCAATTTTTTCCTGGTAGGCCGTGCCGCTCCACTCAAACCCGTAGCCTGTTGGGAGAACGTCCCGGGCCAGTCCTTCCAGCGTCTCAATCGTTTGTCCGGTGCTATAACGAATCGCGTTGGCTCCCCCAATTTCCGCGGTTCGGAACATGTTGTAGCGCTGGATCACATCCGGCCCGGTCTTCTTTCCAACGGTTGCTAGAGTACTCAACGGCACCATATTTGCCTCTTCGTTGCGTGTGTAGAGGCTGAGAATCTGATTCGGGTTTTCGCGATATTGCTCCTCGGCTTGGAGCATGACTTTGTAGGTCTTCCCGAACAAATTGAAGTCGTTCACCTGGAAGCCGCCCAGATAGATTTGCAGCGTTTGAAAGATGGAGTCGATGCGAACGCCGAGGGTCTTCGCCTTGTCGCGGTCGATATTGAGATCGACCTGCGGAACGTCCGTACGATAGTTGCTGAATGTATTGACCACTTCGGGCCGGGAGCTCAGCCGGTCAAGGAACTGCTGGGAAACCACGTAGAGGTCCCGGGGCGTGTGCCCCCCGCGGTCCTGGATTTCAAACTGGAATCCCCCCGATGCTCCCAGTCCCGGGATGGGCGGAGGAACAGCAACCACCGACAGGGCTTCCGGATAGCTGTTCAGCATTTGACGAACCTGCGGGACCAAGCTGGGTAGCCGGGTTTCCTTCGACTTCCTTTCTTCCCACGGCTTTAAGACCACAATAAAGGTGGCGCAGTTGGAACTGTACGTGCCGCTGATCAAATTGAGTCCGCCGAAGGTAAGCACGTGCGCAACTCCAGGGATCTTCTGGAAGTCGGTTTCGGCCCGGCTGGCCAGTGCGTTCGTCCGTTCCAGGGAGGCGCCATCCGGCAGCGTGAGTACGCAGAAGAGCGCGCCCTGATCTTCGAAGGGCACGAACCCGGTGGGCAGAAACTTGGCGATGCCCCCAGAGGCCGCGGAAAGAACCACCAGAGCGACGATCCCGATGGCCATACGGCGCAGGAGCATCGACACCACGCCGACATACCCGCCGCTTAGCCGGTCCAGACCTTTACGGAATCCGCGCACTACCGCACCCATAGGTCCGCCCAACTCCTGGTGCGGCTTCAGGATCAGGCAGCAGAGTGCGGGGGTGAGCGTCAAAGCCACCAACGCCGACAACAGGACCGCCACCGACAGAGTCAAGGCAAATTGACGGTACAACTGGCCGGTAATTCCGCCCATGAAGGCAACCGGGACAAATACCGCGCAAAGGACCAGTGCAATCGCCACCACCGGCCCCGAAACTTCCTCCATTGCGCGCACCGTGGCCGCATACGGCGAGAGACCGTGCTCTATATGTTGCTGCACCGCTTCAACGACCACGATGGCGTCATCCACCACAATGCCGACCGCCAACACAATCGCGAACAAAGTCAACGTATTGATGGAGAAGCCCAGCGGCAGAAAAGCCGCAAAGGTGCCCACCAGCGATATCGGCACGGCCAGCATGGGAATCAGAGTGGCGCGAAAACTGCCGAGGAACAGAAAGACCACCAGCAGCACCAGCAGGACGGCATCGCGCAATGCCTCGAGCACACCGTCGATGGCGGCCCGGACAAACTTTGTGGCGTCGTAGGTGATGTCATATTTGACGCCGGCCGGCATTTGATCGCCAAGCTGCGCCATGATCGTATGCAAGCGGTCTGCCGTCTCTATCGAATTCGCACCTGGCACCTGGTAGACGATGATCAGCGACGAAGGCACGCCGTCGCGGCGGCCGAAATTGGTGTAAGTCGCCGCAGCCAGCTCCGTACGCGCCAGGTCGCGCATGCGGACAATCGAGCCATCCGGCAGCGTGCGCACGATCAGATTTTCGAACTCCGCAGTCTTGGACAGCCTTCCCTGCACGTCAAGCGAATATTGAAACGCCAGACCCGGCTCAGCAGGTGGAGCACCAAGAGTACCGGCGGGCGCCAGCACGTTCTGATCCCTCACTGCTTTCACCAGATCGGTCGCCGTCAGGCCAAGGCGGGCGATCGCGTCGGGCTGAAGCCACATGCGCATTGCGTAATCTCGCTGGCCGCCGATGGTGGTTCTGCCCACTCCGGGCGTGCGGGTAATCGCGTCCACCAGATGGATCGTTGCGTAATTGCTGAGAAAGGTATCGTCGTAGGCGCGGTCCGGCGAGTAAAGGCTGATGATCATCAGCATGTCGGGCGATTGCTTCTTCACCGTGACTCCGGCGTTCACGGCTTCGGCGGGAAGCTTCGCCACAGCCTTCTTGACACGATTGTTGACATCCACACTGGCGAGGTCGATATTAGTGCCGACGGCAAAGGTCACCTGCAGCGTATAACGGCCATCGCTGGAGCTCTTGGAGCTCATATAGATCATGTTCTCGGCGCCGTTTACTTCCTGCTCAATGGCCGTGGCGATCGATTGCTCCACCGTTTCCGCGCTTGCGCCCGGGTAGTTGACCTGGACGGAGACCGTCGGCGGGGCGATTGGCGGATATTGCGCCACGGGAAGGTTCAACATCGAAAGCCCGCCCGCGATCAGGATGACCAGGGAAACAACGATGGCGAAAACCGGGCGATCAATGAAGAACTTGGCCACGGCTACGCTTCTCCCGCGGAAGGCGGCGCGAGTTGTGCCGGCGCACGGTTGGACCGGCGGCTGATCATCAGTTCGATGAAGCAATAGAGTACCGGAATGAGGAAGACGCCAAGGCTCGTAGCGACCGTCATTCCCCCAAACACCGCGGTTCCCATGGTTTGCCGCGAGGCTGAGCCGGCGCCGGAAGCAATGACCAAGGGGATAACGCCCAGGATGAAAGCCAAGGACGTCATAAGAATCGGACGAAACCGTAACTTCGCCCCTTCAATCGCGGCTTCCCGCACCGGCATGCCTTCCTGGTCATGCTTATTGCGCGCGAACTCGACAATCAGGATTGCGTTCTTTGCCGCCAGCCCCATCAACATCACGATGCCGATCTGCGCATAGACGTCGTTGACGAGGCCCCGCATACCAATGCCAGCCAGAGCGCCGAAGATACCCAGGGGCAGCCCCAGCATGACACCGAACGGGATCGCCCAGCTCTCGTACTGGGCAGCGAGGAATAAGAACACAAAGCCAAGACCCATCCCCAGGATCAACAACTGTGAACTGCCGGCCTGCTTTTCCTGGAACGCTGTGCCCGTCCACTCATAGCTGTAACCGGGAGGCAGGATCTTCGCCGCGGCCGCCTCCATCGCGGAGATCGTCTGACCGGTGCTAAACCCTGCTGCCGGCGAGCTGTTGATCTCCGCGCTGCGAAACATGTTGTAGCGCTGAATGACATCCGGCCCAATCTTGCGTTCAATTTTCGCGAAGGCGCTAATCGGCACCATGTCGCCGTTGGAGGTTCTAACAAAGATGTTCCCGATTTGGTTGGGAGTGGCGCGGAACTGTGGCTCCGCTTGGATCACCACTTTGTACGTGCGCCCGAACAAGTTGAAGTCGTTTACTTCCAGCCCACCCAAGTAGACCTGCAGCGCTTGAAAAATGTCGCTGACGGCGATGCCGAGTTCCTTGGCCTTATCACGGTCCACCTCCAACCTCAATTGCGGCATGTTGGCGCGATAACCGTTGTAGGCCGTGGAGACCTCCGGTGCCTTGGTCACTTCCGCTAGGAAGCGTTGCGAGACGTCATACAGTTCGCCAGCCGTGTGACCGCCACGGTCCTGCACTTCGAACTGCAGTCCACCAGCGCTGCCAAGGCCGGGAATTGGCGGCGGAACCGCGACAATTGAGAGCGCTTCGGGGTATTTCTCAAAGGTGGCGCGCAGTTTCGCAATGATACTGGCCGCTTGCGTGCCCGAGGTCTTGCGTTGCTCCCAGGGTTTCAGGATGACAATGAAACTAACGCTATTGGAAGAGTAAGTACCAGTAAGCTGATTGAAGCCCCCCTGCGTGAGCACATTTTGCACTCCGTCCGTACCAAGGATCTCCGGTTCGGCTCGCTTTGCCAGTTCGGTGGTCCGCTCCAACGAAGCGCCGTCGGGCAAGGAGAAGACAGCGTAGAAATAGCCGAGGTCTTCGTCCGGCACAAACCCCGACGGCAGGAACTTCGCCAAACCGCCCGAGCCTAGGCTCAACACCAGCAATAAACCCAGCGCGATCGCGAGACGCCGGACGAGTCGGCTGATAATGCCCACATAACCGTCCGACAACCAGCCAAACCCGCGATTGAATCCACGAACCAGTGCGCCGAGCGGCCCACCTGTCTCTTGTTGCGGTTTCAGAATCAGGCGGCAGAGTGCGGGCGTGAGCGAGAGTGCGACCAGCGCCGAGAGCAGCACCGACACAGAAAGAGTAAGCGCGAATTGCCGGTACAGTTGGCCGGTAATGCCCCCCATAAATGCCACCGGCACAAAGACCGCGCACAAGACCAGGGCAATTGCCACCACCGGTCCCGAGACTTCTTTCATCGCCCGCTCGGTTGCCTCGAGCGGCGTAAGCCCGTGCTCGATGTGGTGCTGAACGGCTTCGACGACGACGATGGCGTCGTCCACCACAATGCCTACGGCAAGCACAATTGCGAACAGCGTCAGTGTGTTGATCGAGAAGCCCAGCGGCACGAATGCGGCGAAGGTCCCGACCAGCGAAACTGGCACCGCCAGCATCGGAATCAAGGTCGCGCGGAAACTTCCCAGAAAAAGGAAGACAACCAGGAGGACCAGTAGAATCGCGTCCCGCAGGGCATGAGTTACTTCGTCAATGGCGGCGGAGACAAACTTCGTCGTGTCCAGCGCGATATCGTACCTAAGCCCCGGAGGCATTACGGCGCCAAGCTCGGTCATCAGTTGCTTGAGCCGTGTTGCGGTCTCAATGCCGTTCGCCCCAGGAAGCTGGTAGACATTGATGAGTGCCGATGGCACGCCATCCCGGCGTCCAAAACTACCGTAGGTCTTCGCCGCAAGTTCCGTTCTGACAACATCCCTGGCCCGCAGAATGGATCCGTCCGGCAGTGTACGGATGACGATATCGCCGAACTCCTGCTCACGGGACAGTCGGCCCTTGACATCGATTGTGTATTGGAAGGAGACACCGGCGCGAGCGGGAGGTTGACCCACGGCACCCGCGGGCGTGAGCACATTCTGCTCCTGAATTGCATTGGAGATGTCGGTGGCGGTAATGCCCAATTGCGCCAGCCGGTCTGGACGCAACCAGAAACGCATCGCATAGTCCCGCTGGCCAACGATCATCGTGCTCCCCACCCCCGGCGTGCGCGCGATGGCATCGACGAGGTTGATCGTCGCGTAGTTGCTAATGAAAATATCGTCGTAAGTATTGTCGGGGGAATACACGCTAATCACCATCAGCATGTCGGGCGACTGCTTGGTTACCGTGACGCCCGCATTCACCGCGTCGGCTGGCAGTCTGGGGATTGCCTGCTGAACTCGATTGTTAATATCTACGTTCGCCAGATCGATGTTGGTGCCAACTTCGAAAACCACCTGCAGTACATATCTGCCGTCGCTCGAGCTTCTGGAGCTCATGTAGATCATGTGTTCGGCGCCGTTGATTACCTGTTCGATATTGGCGGCGATGGAGCTTTCCACGGTTTCCGCGTTGGCCCCCGGATAATTCACTTCCACCTGAATCATGGGCGGCGTGATTTGCGGAAACTGCGCGATCGGCAGCACCATCAATGCGGCAATGCCGGTGATCAGGATCACCAGGGAGACGACAACCGCAAACACCGGCCGGTGGATAAAGAAGTGCGCCATCCGCTTACTTCTTTCCTTCTTCGGAACTAATCGCGGCTTCGGAAGGATTGACCGGCATTCCCGGCCGCGCCTTTTGCTGGCCCTCGACGATAATGCGCTCCCCGGCCTTCAGCCCCTGCGTCACAATGACGGAACTCTCAACCTGCGGCCCCACGACCACCGTGCGCTGCGAGACTTTGTTCTCCGCGCCAATCACGAAGACCGCGCTGCCTCCCTGTTGCTCGATCACCGCTTTTTGCGGGATCAGCAGCGCGTTCTCGGCCTTGCCGACCATCAGGCGCACCCGGCCGAAACCGTTCGGACGCAGGAGCCCATTAGGATTGGGGAAGCTCATGATGATGGAGAGCGTTCCGGTCTTTTGATCAATGGCGCTGTCAGCCATTTTGAATTGGCCCTTGAACGGATACACCGTGTTGTCGGCGAGAATCAACTCCGCCTCCAATTGCTGGACCCCCGGAAGCCGGTTTTGAGCTGCCGTATTTCGCCGCCGGACGGTAAGGTAGGCCGTCTCCGGGATCCCGAAGCTAACCTGAACCGGATTGATGGCCGACAGCGTGTTTAAGACCGTCGGGCCGCCCCGGCTTAGCAGAGCGCCGGGGTAGACCCTGGTCCTGCCGATCAACCCGTTCATCGGCGCCCGGACGGCACAGTAAGAGAGGTTCAACTCCGCTTGCGTGAGCGCGGCCTTAGCGGACTCAACGTCCGCCTTGCCCACTTGAATCTGCGCTCTGGTATTCACTACCTGGTTCTGCAGCCGGGCATCGGAGGCATCCACATTGGCTTGATTTACGTTCACCGACGCGCGAGCCGCGTCCAGCTCCAGCTGTGGCACTGCCCGCTGGTCCACTAGCGGCTTGAAGCGGGCCACATCCTGTTGCGATTTCGAAAGAAGGGCTTTCTGCTGGGTCAATTCCGCCTGCGCCATTCGTACACCAACTTGTGCTTGCGCCTGCTCCAAAGCGATTTCGGCCTTGTTCAAGGCCGCTTTGGCGGAGTCCACTTTGGCCTGGTATTCGGCTGGGTCGATCACATACAGGACCTGACCCTTTTGGACCGGTTGGCCCTCCGTGAAGTTCACTTCTTTCAAAACACCTTCGACGCGCGCCACGATTTCGACCGACGCTGCCGCCTGGATCTGACCAACGAATTCCCCATAAATCGGTACGGTTTTCTCAATCACCTTCGCGGCAACCACAGTTGGCCGCGGCTCGGATTTGGCGGCCGCCGCGCCCTCCTTCGTGCTGTCCTTGCAGCCAACCGTACACAGCAGCGCAAGCAAGCTCGCCGCCACCACCACAAAATTGCGTCTCGATAGTGCTTTCATTGCAGCCAGCTTTCAATTTCGCCTGGAGTCGTAAGGTTCCACCATAGCTTCAGGCTCTTTCCGCGCGGACGTTTCGATTGCGCAATCCATGCAGTCAGGACTGCTCTCCAGCGTCCGGTACTCCGCGGCAATCCGGACTTCCACCGGAAGAGCTGCTGGCGAGAATCTCGACGGGCTTTTCATTCTGTTCAAACCTTTGGTTCAAAAGTACGCTCTAGCGTAGCTTGGACCACCCAAAGTTCTCTCTGAAGAAATCTGGGCAATTGTCAGGCTTGGCGGGGCGATGGGGCCAATCCTGCAAAGGTCAACACGAGCCGGCGACACCGCCGCCTCCCTTCACTTCCAGGATGCGTCAAGGCACCGCCGACAATTCTTGACAATTCCAGTCATTCCAACGCGGCTTGCCGTGTCACTCTGTGGACATGAAGCACTGCTTAGTTCTACCCATGCTGGCCGCTTCCGCGACTTCCCTGCTTGCCAACGATGTGGTCTTTTCCAAAGATGTAGCGCCGATCATGTACCAGAACTGCACGGGCTGCCACCGCCCCGGTGAGGCCGCCCCGTTTTCGCTGATTAGCTATGAGGATGCGGCCAAGCGCGGAAGACTGATTCGTTCCGTGGTGGAAAGGCGGCAAATGCCTCCGTGGAAGGCAGATGCCGGCACCCACGCCTTCGAGGATGAGCGGCGCCTCACCGATGAGCAAATCGGAGTCATCCAGCGGTGGGTAGAGGCTGGCATGCCCGAAGGTGATCCAGCGGACACTCCCGCTCTGCCCCAGTTCCCTGCAGGCTGGCAGTTGGGTCAGCCCGATCTGATCGTCGAGATGCCAGCGGGTTTCACGGTCCCAGCCGACGGCCCCGACATCTACCGCAACTTCGTGATTCCGATTGCGCTGCCTGAGGACAAATGGATCCGCGCCGTCGAACTGCGGCCTTCGGCCCGGCCGGTGTTTCACCACGTTCTCTACCTGACGGATGCAACCGGCGCATCCAGGCGTGCCGACGAAGCCGATCCCCTGCCCGGTTGGAGCGGAGGCATGGCGGCATTTGTGCTAGGTGGCGGATCGCTCGGCGGTTGGGCTGCGGGTGCACAGCCTCATCTACTCCGCGAAGGACTCGCCATGCCTTTCCGTAAGGGCTCGGACTTAGTCCTGCAATGCCACTTCCATCCCGTCGGCGTCGAGATGACCGAGAAAGCCGTCGTGGGCTTGTACTTTGCCAGCCGCGCTCCTGAACGTGAGATGGTCAGCATTCAGTTGCCGCCGGTCTTCGGAAGATTCTCCGGCGTGAACATTCCGCCAGATGAGGCGGACTATCGCAAATCCGACGAATTCGTTCTTCCGGTTGACATCGAAGGAATTGCCGTCGGGGCTCACGCCCACTACATTGGAAAAACAATGAAGATGACCGCGATTCGGCCGGATGGCGCCATCGAGACGCTTTTGTCGATTAGCGACTGGGACTTCGCCTGGCAGGACCAATACCACTTCAAGGAGTTCGTTTCGCTGCCTCGTGGCACAAAGATTCGAGCCGAGGTGAGCTGGGACAATTCCTCCGCCAACCCCAGGAATCCGTCCAACCCGCCCGTGCGCGTGACTTGGGGAGAGGAATCCAAGGACGAAATGGGCAGCATCACACTGCGGGTTGTGGCGCGGAACGAAGCGGACCGGGCGCAATTGGAAGCTGCAGTGCGGTCGCATCTCCTCCGGTCCATCTTGGGAGGCGGCCAATGAACGGATGGCCCGTTGTCGTCCAGGGGCTCTGCCTCCTGGCCACCCTTAATCCATTGCAGGGCGGCGGCGCTGCCACCCCGGTCGCGACAGTCTATTTTTTCCTCCAGCCGGATTGCCCCATCTCGAATTTCTATGCGCCCGAGATCAAGCGGATCTGTAGCGATCAATCTGTGGCCTGCGAATTGGTATACGTTGACCCCGCCTTGACAGCTCAGGCCGCCGCAGAACACGCTGTCCGTTTCGGCTTGGGCCACCTGCGCCGCACGGTGGACCGGGATCGCCAACTGATCCGCGAATTGGCTCCGAAAGTCACCCCCGAGGTGGTGGTCGTCGACAAGAACCGCGCCATTCAGTATCGCGGTCGCATTGATGACCGATATCCATCCATCGGAAAAAAGCGGCAGGTTGTCACCAGTCGCGACCTCAGCGATGCCCTCTCCTCGCTCGCCGCCGGCCGGCCGGTCGCCGTCACCCAAACAAATGCGGTGGGATGCTCCATCGCCGACCTGTTGCGGGTCGAACCACTTTAGGAAAAGCCTTGGCCACTGGGCCGTCGGAAATGCCGGGGAAGGCGCCAGTATGGTCCACTCTGGCCGAACAATCGGCTGCCCAAGGCAAGACGTTTAAAACATCCGAACCTTCTGACACTCGGAATTGTAAGGAGCAACCAACATGCAAGGAGCAACTAAATGAGCAAGATGAAATCCAAACTTCTACTGGTTTTGGCATTTGCAGGCATCCTCTTGGCCCAGCCAGACGGGAATCAGATCCTCGGGATCTGGAATACCGACGATGGCGATTCCAAGATCGAGATCGTCAAATGCGGCGACAATTACTGCGGTTCGATCATATCGATGAAAACTCCTCGGAACGACGAGCGCAATTCCAACGCTTCGCTGCGAAATCGTCCCTTGGTTGGCCTGCAAGTTCTTACGGGCTTCAAATATGCCGGTTCGAACTCGTGGACCGGAGGCACACTGTATGCCCCAAAGCGCGGCAGAGCAATGTCGGCGAAGCTCAAGCTAAGCACTCAGGACTCGTTAGACATAATGGTTTCCGCTGGCATCGCCAGTAGGACGGTCACTTGGACCCGAGACAAGTAACGTGGCAGGCTTGTTAGGGATCTGAAACGGATCCCTCCAAGTTAAACCCGTCCTGCGGCGGTGCCAATGGCCATTCGCCGCGTTCCCAGCTTGCGCCCGAAGTAGTTTGCGGGCTGAGCCAAATAGTCATTTCCAGCCAGCCGGACATCCGGTTGCATAAAAAACGCATGAGATTTCGTCCAAGCAAAGGGAGAAATGGAAGATGAGTAGGTTCTCAAAAGGCAATGGAGCTGGGAGCCGCCGGTTCTGGATCGCCAGCGCTGCGGTCGGCGCACTGACGACCCTGGTATCGCCCGCGCTTGCACAGAAGGTGATCAGACCGAGGGCTGGAGGCTTGGGAGACTGGCGCCTGATCGGGACTTTGACCGCCAATCTTGTCGCCGACCACGACTCGATTACCGTAAAGGGCCCGTTCGACGATTTCCGGCGCGTCAAACTCCAGGTCACCGGGGCGGACCTGGAGATTCACCATCTGGTGATCGCCTATGACAGGGGCACCTCAGAGGAACTGGAAGTACGCGAGTTTATCCGGCAGGGCGGAGAAACCCGCGCTATCGATCTGAGGGGCAGTGGCCGCCGGAGCGTCCGTCGGATCGACGTGTGGTACAAGACCAAAGGCATTCTGAAGGGCAAGGCTACTCTGGTCATTCTGGGCATGAAGTAGCGACCACTTCACTTGGATTGCTTGGGCGATGGCCTCATCGCGCCCGGAACGAGCCGTTTTGATCCAACCGGCTCCCCGGGTCAGATGGAAATTCCGGCCTGCATAAAAATGCAATCCATCTCACGACCGTCCCCTCTTCGTTTATGCGGCGGCAGCTTTCACAGGCAGGCCGACTTGCACCTCTAATCCGCCTCCTTGGGCGTTGAAGGCTTTCACCCAGCCGCCGTGCGCCAACACCGCCTGGTTTGCAATGGCTAAGCCAAGCCCGGATCCGGCCGTCGAATCGCGCGTCTCCGGGACCCGGTAGAAGACCTCAAAGAGCCGATTCAACTCCGATTCGGGAACCCCGGGACCGTGATCGCGCACGTGAACCAGAATCGCCTTGCCGTCGCCTTGGGGTTCCACCAGAATCCAAACCGCGGTCCCTTCGGCGGTGAAGCGCACCGCATTGCGAACCACATTCTCGATCGCGCTCCGCAGCAGTTCGCTGTTGCCGGCGACACGGCCGCCTCCCTTCACTTCCAGTTCCACCGAACGGTTTACGCCACTCGCTTCGAAGGCGGCGTCGTCGGCGATGCTGGTCACCAGAGCGCCCAAGTCAATTTCCTCGGTAAGCGCCGGGCCGGTGCCACCGGTGATCCGCGCAAGAGTTAGGAGTTGCTGGATCAGCCGGTTCAGTTGTTCGGTTTCTCTCTCGATGCGGTCCATCGCGGGCACCGCCTCCGGATTGGCCTTCCGGCGAGCCATGGCCAAAGCTAGGCTCAGCCGCGTCAGCGGAGACCGCAATTCATGCGAAATATCCCACAGCAGGCGTTGCTTGGCATTCACCAGAGACTCGATGCGCGACGCCATGGCATTGAAGTCTCGGCCCAATTGCGCGAACTCGTCGTGCCGCTCCAAGATTTGCGGGCTCGCCACGCGGGCGCTGAGATCACCATCGGCAAGACTTCGCGCCGCCTCGCACACACGAATCACGGGCGAAGTTAAGGCGCTTGCAATCCGGTAACAAACTACGGAAAGCACCAGCAACGCCGCGACAGCGCCCCAGAGCCAGCCCTGCCCGAAGACCGGCATCAAGCTTCCCGCATGGCGCGGGATCGCCAGCACTACGCGATAGCGGGTTCCGCTGGGACCGAGAACGGAAGAGGCCACCAGTGTTTGCCCAAAGGAAACCTTCGCCCGTATCTCCCGGGCTTCGATCGGATGGCCTGCAAACTCCTGGACCCCACGCCGCAGCGGGAACGCGGTCAGGTCTTTGCCAGACCCATCAAAAAAGTATAGGTACACATCCTGATGGAGAACAACACGCTCAATGAAGCGGCGCAGTCCCACCTGCCCTTCCGCCTCATATGCCCGGGCCGCACCGGCACCATAGGGATCGAGCGACACGCTCCCCAGCACGGGCGTCCACCGAAGCCCGACGATTTCCGGATCAAAGACCTGCACCGTAACGACCAGGGCTGACAGCATCGCAAGCAATGTTAGCCAGAACCAGACGAAGACTTTGAGGAAAAGGGGGCTGCGCATCATCCGAGCCAGCTTCGATCTTTGCACAGCTACCTTACTGGCCGTCTGTTAGGGGCTGTGGTGGCGAAGGCATACATGTATCCGGAGCCACGGATCGTCTTGATTCGCTCGGCATTGGCAGCGTCCGGACCGAGTTTTCGCCGCAGCGAACTGACGTGGTTGTCAAGGCTACGGTCGAAGACCGAGAAAGGCCGCCCTAAAGCATGACGCACCAGGTCCTCCCGCGTCACCGTTTCCCCCGCCGACGCCACCAGAACCCGCAGCACATCGAATTCCACCGTGGTCAGTTCAACAAGATCACCTTTCACTCTGACCTCGCGCGCGTGCGGGTCGAGCCGCAGGTCCGCAACTTCCAGCACCATTGCTGTATCCACTGACTGCGCAGCCGGCGGCGCTTTGGTGCGCCGCAAAATTGCCTGGATCCGGGCAACCAGCTCGCGTTCATTGAATGGCTTGGGCAGATAATCATCGGCTCCCATCTGGAGACCGGTCACCCGGTCCACAGGGTCGCCGCGCGCGGTAAGCATTAGAACCGGTACCTGAGATTGGGGCCGGATCCGCATCAGCACTTCGAAACCGCTCATGCGGGGCAGCATCACATCGAGTACCAGAAGCGCGTATTCTCCGGCCAGCGCCTTCGCCACCCCCGCCTCGCCATCGTGCGCGGCCTCCACCCCAAAGCCTTCCGCCCGCAGACACTCGTCAAGGAGTTCGGTCAAAGGTATGTCGTCATCGATCACAAGGATACGGTCCATTGGATTCGACCCCATGGTAGCGCCAACGGACCTAACGGCTATCTCATGATTCGTCATCGCGGAACAAGATTCCGTGGCAATTCTTGAGACTCGACGTTTCCCTTGCTGCTACGGATCGATCCCCTGACCCCGCTCCAATCGAGACGATTTCGGAAGCGCCCCGGCCACGAACACCCGGCGCCCCACGGCTCCTTCCGGTACGACATCACCCTACAAATCTTCAGAGTTTCTGACGTCCCAAATCGCTGCTTACCGCTACGCTGGGCTTCGTTAGACAGCGACTGATCTCGCAGAAAGAACCAGAAAAGGAAATTTTCCGTAGTTGATCAGCCTGCGGAACTTACCGGCAGAAGGTGCGGTCCCGCGGGGAGCGCCTCTTCCGGCCCACAACAGAAAGGAATTAAAAATGATTTCAAAGGCAAAAAAGCTCGCCACGGCCCTGTGCTTCACGTTAGCGGTTTCGATGGAAGCAGTTGCAGATGACTACCAAAACAACAGACCCGAACGCGCGAGCAACGAGCGTCCCGCCATCGTATCCGCCTATCTCGGCGGATTCGGCGAAGCGATTCCTCCCGGATCCTTAGCGTCCGTCTCGGGTTGTCCGCAGGCGCCCACGGACGACGGCATGCCGATTGATTTGAATGTGCAGATCGATGCATCCTCGTTACGTCCCGAACATTTCCGCGTTGTCAACCGCGCCGGAGCCGTATCCACGCCCAACTGCGCCACTCTCCGTCCCGCCAACGAGCCTAGCGAACTTTCAACCATCCTGCTAACGGGTCCATTTGTTCCCTTGCCCGTCGGCATGGCCAACCCCATGGCCAATCCCTTGGACTTTCCTTCTTATGTCGTGATCATCGGTCCGGTTAAGGATCTCAACGGCAGACTTCTGACCGGCCTGGTTTCTCCGCAGGTCACGATCGGCGCCCTAAGCGGACCTTCCCTCGTTCGTGCGAAAGCCTTCCTGAAACCCGAGCGTCCTGCCGGAGCTTCGCCGCTGTCCATTCAATTGGTTTGGAATGGCGGCGTGACCGGACCCATGAATGCCGAACTTGGCGCCAACCAACTGAATGCCATTCGCATCATCGACCGTAACGGCAACGCCCATACTCCGCTGGCCTTCGACGATCTGGGCGATGGCGACAACTTTGTTGAGCTCTTTATCCCAACCGGTATTGTGCCGGAGCGTATTGAAATCCGTGCCGGTTTCTTTTACGACCCCATGAACTTTCCCAACTTCGCTACCTCGATACAGGTGACCTGGCCGAATCTTGGGCGATTACTACAACTCTTGGAAGAGCAGTAACGAATCGCTAATCCACCCCAACCCAACCTAAGGAGCTGAAAAACGGCCGCGGGCCAAGTACCGCGCCCGGACTAAGGAGACACCCATGAAGAATCTCAACATTGCTGTGGTGCTGATGATTTCGGCAGCCGCTTTTGCCCAGGAAGTACAGTACAGCTACGATCAAAATACGGACTTCAAAAAGTACCGTACTTACCGCTGGGAGGCGCACCCGAAGTCCATGGCCTTGGACCCCGCGATTAAATCTCAACTTGCCGAAGCCTTCAATGCGGAATTGGCCCAAAAAGGGCTCACCCAAGCCGCGAATGACAAGGCCGACTTGGTTCTCGTATTCCAACTCGGCGTCAAGGACGAAAAGGAGATCACCTTTTTTAACTCCGGCTGGACCTACGGTCCAGGTTGGCGCCGCGGCTGGTACGGGCCAAGCGGTGGCGTTGTGACTTCCACCACAAACACTGTCCAAGTCGGCTCGCTCGTGCTGGACATCTTCGATGCCTCCAAGCAACACCTTGTCTGGCGTGCGGTAGCCTCTAAGGCAATCGACGAGGGTATTAAGCCGGACAAACGTACGAAGAACATGACCAAAGCGGCACAGAAGCTGCTGAAGAACTTTCCGCCGAAGAAGAAGTAACTCTACCGGGGAAGTGAATCGGTCAGGCTACCCGTTACCATGCCAGGCTCGCAGACACTTCCCCACGCTCCAAACGGTTGCTCGATTATGCTAGATTGGCGTTCCCAGGAGTCGCACATTCAAAATGGGCGAGATAGGGTGGGTCGAGGGGGACTTGGCTGGCGCCTGGGACCTCCCACAGATTCGAGATCGCGCCTTGAGGAGCTTTGCGGAATGAACCTTCGGTTGTCCAGCCAGGAAAATCTCGCACTGCGGATGACTTATCCTGGGTTCCTGTTTCGCGCTCTCTCCAAAGAAGGGCACGACCCGAAGCGTTTGCTGGCCGACACCGGATTGACAGAGGAAGTCCTCTCCGATCCGGAATTCCAGACCGCCCTGCCGCCCCTTCGCCGATTCTTCCTGAACGCTATGGAACTGACCGGCGATCCGCATCTCGGCATCCGGCTCGCCCAACAGTTCGAAGCCAGCTTCATTGGCTTGCCCGCTTATACTGCCATGAACGCAGCGACCTTTGAGGACGCCCTGGCGGTGCTGAGCCGCTTCTTCTTCCTGGCCTTTCCCGCCATTGAGTTCACGTTCCCCGACCGGGACGCCGCAGCTCAACCCGGCGAATTTGCGATTCGGTTGCGGCCGAAAGTGCCGTTAGGCGACATCTCTTACTTTGCCTCCATCAGTGCCTTGGTGGGATGCGAGGGGTTGTGCCGGGCGATCTTGCGTATGCCGAAAGCTGCCATCCGCGGCGAGATGAACATCAGCAAGCCGAAAGGATGGGTGGACGTCGAAGGGCAAATCGGCTTTCCCATCCGCTTCGAGGCCCCGGACCTAAGGCTATATCTGGCCGACGTGCTGTTGACCAGAACCTTGCCAGGCGAGGATCCACTCCACCATCCCCGTCTGCTGGCGCTTTGCGAACAGGTTGCCGAAAGAACACGCGTGGAGACCACTCCGCTTGGCAAAGTCGCCTCCTTCCTTCAGGAAGGGCAAAATCTCTCCTTGCCGGTCTCCGCTGTCGCGGCCGCTCTTGCTTATTCCGAACGGGGTCTGCGCCGAAGTCTGGAGCGGTCGGGCACAACCTTCCGCAAATTGACAAACGAGATCCGCGAGCAAAAAGCCCGCGGCATGCTCGCCAACCCCGCCATACCGATCAAGACCATCGCTGACGACCTGGGGTTTGACACTCCGTCGAACTTCGCCAAGAGTTTCAAGCGGTGGACTGGCCCTTCTCCTTCGGCCTTCCGCTTAGCGCAGCAGGCAGCAGGCGCCGCTGGTCAAAACTGAATAGCATTTGGCCGAGCAGGAACTTCAGCTAGGCCCCCCCTACTTTGCTCCAATTGAGCAGTAATATTCCGAGCCGCTGGCCCGACCGCACATGCCCCGATCGCATTTGCCTTGGCCCGGCGGGAAATCTGAGGGTACGATCCTTGAGGAAACTCACTTCTGTAATTGCATTTTCATTCATCTCCCTGTTTGCCTTCGGCCTGGCAAGCACCGTTCCGGCCTTGGCGCAAGACTCGCGGCCAAACATTCTTTTCGTCCTCTTCGATGATGTGGGCTTCATGGATTTCGGAGCCTATGGTAGCGACACGCGCACTCCCAACATTGATGCCATGGCGAAAAAAGGCGTCATGCTCTCCCGCTTTCACTCCTCGCCCTTTTGCGGACCCAGCCGCGCCATGCTCATGACGGGCATGGACAATCACCAGGTCGGCATGGGGACCCTCATGGAAACGGTGTCGGACGAGATGCGCACCCGCCCCGGTTACTCCATGCTCTGGAGCGCCAATCGCAAAACCATCGCCAGCATGCTCTCCGCGGCGGGCTACAGAACCTATGTCACCGGCAAATGGGGCATTGGCGAATCCGGCGCGAACCTTCCGAACCGCTTCGGGTTCGACCGGTCCTACGTCATGGATGCCACCGGCGGCAGCAACTACAACGCCAAGCCGTATCTACCCGGATACAACGACGTGGGCTGGTTTGAAGACGGCAAGCCGATCCAACTACCCAAGGATTACTATTCTTCTCGCAACCTGGTCGACAAGATGATCAATTACATCGATGCGGGCGGCTCCAATGCCCCGTTCTTCGCATTCCTATCGCTTCAGGCCGTGCACATTCCGGTGCAGGTGCCGAAACCTTACATCGATTCTTACAACGGTGTGTTCGACGCCGGCTGGGACGTGATACGCAAAGCAAAGCTGCAGCGGGCCATCGAACGTGGGCTGGTCCCACCCAGCACACAATTGGCCCCAGCGCCCAAGACGCATCGCGCATGGAGCGATCTCACGCCCGAAGAACGGGCACTTTCCGCCCGCGAGATGCAGGTAAACGCCGGCATGCTGAGCGCCGCCGATGAGCATCTCGGACGCTTGCTGGCCCACCTCGAAGCCTCCGGAAAGCTCGAGAACACCATCGTCATCATCACATCCGACAATGGCGCGGAATCGGCCGTCACCAAGTTCGAAGGGTTCCAGAGCTTGCTCGTGCGCGGCATCGAGTTGATCGAGGGCTTCAACACCTCACCCGAGAACATGGGCCAGCTAAACAGCTTAACGGCCATTGGGCCGGAATGGGCTTCGGTCTCCTCTGCCCCCTTCGATCTTTATAAGTTCTATGGCAGTGAAGGGGGTCTGCGGGTTCCCTTCATCGCAGTTGGCCCCGGCATCAAGGCAACGGGCGTCCTGGATGCGCCGGTTCACGTGGCCGATCTGTTGCCGACGGTCTTGGATGCGGCGCGTGTACCCTATAATGCTGCCGAATTCTTTGGGCGCAGCGCCTTCCCGGTGCTGGCTAAACAGGCAGAGCGCAGCCGGCCCGAGAACGAAGGATTTGGCTTTGAGGTGAGCGGCAATGCCGCACTCTATCGCGGCCCATGGAAGATCACCCGCCTTTCGCCTCCCATAGGCGACACCAAGTGGCGTCTTTACGATCTTTCTACGGATCCGGGCGAAACCAAAGACGTATCTTCCGCCAACCCCAAACTGTTTGAAAGCATGTTGGCCGAATACCGGGCCTACTCAGAAAAGGTCGGTGTGATTGAGCTTGGCCCTGAAGACTCCGCCTTTAAGGAACTCTTCAAGAATGTCGCGAAGAAAGCGTTGCACAAGTACTGGCCCTACGCGCTCGCAGCAATTCTTGCCCTTGCGGGCACCCTGTTCTTCGCGTTCCGGATGGTCCGGGGTCTTGTACGGCCAGTTGCGGCCAAAAGCTGAATGCGGCCAGCGGACGAAAACGAAATCAACTGAAGGAGCATTGCCATGCATAAAGGTTTTTATTCTCTCATCGGGGCCCTCATCTTTCTTACGATCACCGCCATTTATCTGCGCCCAATCCTGGCGGCGATGGGCCTGCACCGCCACTACGCCATTCCGCAATTCGATCTAAGGGGCCGCCGCGCGCTGGTCATCTGTACGAACCACAACCGGCTCGACCCCCTCAAAAAGGACACCGGCGCTTTTGGCTCGGAGTTCACCGTTCCTTACTATGCATTTATCAACGCCGGACTGGAGGTAGACATGGCCTCTCCCAAAGGCGGGGAAATCCCGGTCCAGCCCCCCTCCTGGTCTTGGCCGCTCTCTAGCGAGGATGATCGACGCTTTATGGCGGATCAGGCCGCCATGGCGAAGCTGAAGAACTCCAAGAAGATAAGCGACATCAACCCCGCGGACTACGACGTGATCTTCATGGCGGGCGGTTGGGGCGCGGCCTATGACCTGATGCAAAGCGAGGACCTCGCCGGACTCATCACTCGCGCCAACGCCCAGGGCAAAATCCTCGGCTCGGTTTGCCATGGCGCGTTGGGCCTTTGCAGCGCCAAGGGAATCGACGGCCAACCTCTCGTCAAAGGCCGGCGCGTCACAGGGGTGACCAACGATCAGATCAATACCTTTGGCATCGCCGTTACGCCCAAGCATCCGGAAGAAGAACTGAAGAAAGCCGGCGCTATCTTCGAGTGCCAGCACGGATGGCTCGATCCCTTTATGACCCACACCACCATCGACGGCAATCTGATCACCGGCCAGAACCAGAACAGCGGCTATGAGACAGCGCACCGCATCCTGGAAAAAATTGCCACGGAAAGGAAACCTTAGGCCCGCTGCCTGGCGGCCCGACGGATACCGATCTAGCATGTACCCCCTATTTCTTAAGCCCGGCTGGAAACGGATCGATCAGGCGGCCTTGGGCCTGATCTACGGCGCCATTTTGGTGCTGAGCATGCTGATGGCCTTCGAAGAAGCGCACACGAAACCGCATCGGCCCGCGATCGTCCTGTTTGGTTCGGTTGCAGCCGTGACCTTGGCGAAAGCTTTCTCGGAGGTCCTGGCCCAAGGCGTCCAAACCCAGGAACGGATCCTGACGCGAAAGGCCTGGACCGCCGCATGGCAGCACTCTCAGGCGACGCTCGCCGTGGCCATCGTGCCCACCCTTTTCCTCGTCGGGTTCGGGCTCGGCAGGATGGATTTCGCCATTGCGGTGGCGGTCTCGCAGGTCTTCTGCGTTGCCATCCTCGTCGTTCTGGGCGCACGAGTGGGCTGGGCCATCCACCCTAAGTCTTGGCTCCCTCTTGGGGGCGCGGTCTGTGCCGGGGGGATCGGATCGGCTTTGGCGGCCTTGAAATATGCACTCCACTAGTTCGAGGTGAGGATGACAACGCATTGGAAAAGCACCCGGGAGATCGAGCGAATAAGGCGGTTGAGCATGGCTAGACGGCCGGCCATCGTCTTTGCGGCTGCAGCGCTCGGAACCGTAGCAACCGCTATTGCAGCAGCGCTTCTGCTTGGACGGTTGGAACTCTCGGGTGCCCACGCGGGCAGTTGCCACTACAGCGAATCCAATCTCGGCGCCTTCGTCGACATCCCCGGGGGCGGCTTCGTCCAGGGCGCCGACCCTCTTTACGGGGAAGAGGGCCCACCTCGCAAGGTCTTCGTCTCCGCGTTTCGCTTGCAGGCCCATGAAGTGACCAATAGCCAATTCGCCGCCTTTGTCGAAGCCACGGGCTATGTAACTGATGCCGAACGTAACGGCGGCTCCGCGCGATTCCGCAAAAGCATCACGCCTGAGGTCTTTCTGTCCTGGTGGACCATTGACGCCGGCGCGACTTGGCGAACTCCGCAAGGCGCCGGCTCCACTGTCGCCGGACTGTCGCTCCATCCGGTGGTCCACGTTACGCTCAACGACGCACGCGCCTATGCAGCTTGGGCCGGTGGACGCATCCCGACCGAAGTGGAGTGGGAATACGCCGCAAACCTTGGTCTCTTTGACCCACGGGATCCCGAATCGGGAGTGCGCGCTCCCGATGGCAGCCCGCGCGCCAATATCTGGACCGGGGTCTTTCCTACTGAGAACTCGCGCCAGGACGGCTATGCCGGAACCGCGCCCGCCGGCTGCTTCCAACCCGGAAGAACGGGCGCCTACGACCTGATCGGCAACGTTTGGGAATGGACCGAGACGCCCTTTCGCCCAGGGGTGCCCCGTTTCACCATCAAGGGGGGATCCTACCTCTGCAGCAACTACTGCCAACGGTATCGCGTGGCGGCACGCGAAGGTCTTGAAGTCAATTTCAGCGCCGCTCATCTTGGTTTTCGCATCCTTACCGATGCGCACCCTTCACCCATAGCCCGGCCATGAGCCGCACAATGAACCAGGGATTTCTACAGGCGAAACAATGAAAACACTTTTCTTTCGGGTTGCACTCGTAGCCTTTCTTTTCTTGCCCACGCACGGCGTGGCCGATGTGCGCAGCCGCCAGCAGGCGGATACAACCCCCGCCAAGGGGTTGCCTAAGGAGGCGGGCGGACAATCGGCAAGTTTGCTGTCGGCTTTCTTCGGCCTCGATAACACCTTGCCACTGCGGGCCAACATGATTTGCCGGGGAGCCAAGGGCCTTGACGGCATGCCCGTTATTTTTTCCACCGAAGTCGATCACACCACGCTCCAGTCGGGCGATTTCCTGGTCACTAAAAAATCGGGCGCCAAAGGCACGGTGCACTGCGTTTCGTTTCTACCCGCAACCGATGCGGGCGAGTTGCGGACGGTCCTTCTGATGGGCGAATTCGGCAATGCCGACAACGATCCCCCCGCGCGGGTTGAGATTGTCGGGCACCTCCATTCCATCGACGGCAAGGTGGATTTCCGGGGCGCTGGGGTGGCAGTGACGCCGCTCGCACCAGGACCGACGCTGATCCTGGCAGAACGCTTCGATCCGAACGCGAAAGACCAGGGTTTGGGCGTCAGTCGCACCAAAGGTAGCGCCTGCCCGGCCAAGGGCACCGCGCAGGCCGTGCGTGTGGTCTGGGCCGGTGGAGTGAAACTTGCCAACGGCAAAGAACCGGGCGATGCAGAGCGAGCCCTCTATCGCGTCACCGTGCGGGCCCAAGACGGCGCCTTGCGCGAAGTCAAGCCGATGGCATTGGCCGACCTCGGCGATGGAGACAACAATCATCTCCTCTGTCTCGACACCAACGACAAGCCAATCTCGGTCGCCTTTCCGGCCGGCGTCCTCATCGACCCCAATCGCGACCGCAACCCCGAAACCTCCGTCAGCGTAACTAATCGCTGAACCACTTCAAGACCCTAGAACTCACTCGCAAGAGAGGATCCTTTTTATGAAAAAGACACCCAGGATTTTAGTCGCGGCCCTGCTGTTCGCATTGGCCGCCACTCTGTCCGCACAAAGCGCCCCCACACCAGAGGAAACCCAGGAAGCCAACCTGAAAGCCTATGTCGCCATGCTCCGGCAGGATCTCAAGAAGGCCAAGGTGGCCATCCTGACCGAGTTGATGCAGATGCTCCCAGAAGAGTCCGCGAAGTTCTGGCCGGCCTACAACGAATACGACAAAGCGCTGACCAAACTTGGCGATGAACGCACCGCGCTCATTCGAATGTATGCCGAAAACTACGGCTCACTATCCGACGAAAAGTTGACCCAGATTGCCACCGGGCTGCTTGATTTCGACGCGCGCCGGAACCAACTCAAAAAGCGGTACTTCGGAGTCATGAGCCAGGCCGTATCAGTGAAGCAAGCGGCCCGCTTCCTGCAGATTGAAAACCAAATCGAGAAGCTCGTGGATCTGCAAATTTCTTCGAATTTGCCCATCGTCGAGTAAAAGGAACACACCATGAAATTCAAATTTATACCTATCTTCGGAGCTGGCGCCGTACTGGCCGCTGTACTCCAGGCGGATGTACTGAAATTGAAAAACGGCCTGGCGGCGCAAGGGACGCTTATCAGCGCGAACGCCCGCGAGCTTGTGTTTCTGGGGACGGACGGAACAGCAAAGACCTACCAGATCGACGCAATCGCTGGTGTCGACTTTGCACCGCTGGCCGCGCCACCTGCTGCCATGACTGCCGCGCCGCCTGCTGGCGCCGTGATCAGCATCCCCGCCGGAACCCAGATTACGGTCCGTACCATTGACGCGATCGACGGCAACACGGCCAAGCCGGGTGCGCGTTACCGCGCGAGCATCGACGACCCGGTCATGGTCGGCAGCCAGACGGCCATTCCTCGCGGCGCCAATTGCACCCTCGAAGTAGTGGCGCTGCAGGCCGGGCAAGAAATAGCCTTGCGGCTACGGGACGTCAACGTTGCCGGCAGGCTCTACAGCACCTCTACCGAGTACGCTGAGGTGGAAGCCACCGGGAAGAGTAAGGCGAATACAGCCGTGAAACGCGGCATCGGCTTGGGCGCAGTCGGCGCCGGGGTCGGAGCGATTGCGGGCGGCGGCAAGGGGGCCGTAATCGGTGGTGCGATTGGCGCAGGTGTGGGCGCAGCTTCCAGCGCTGGCGCGAAAGGCAAACAGATCAACGTTCCTAGCGAGGCGCGCCTCGTGATGTCCCTCACCGCGCCATTGCTGATGAATTGAAGAACTAAGGAGAAAGTCATGAAAAACCCAAAGACACTAAAAACTCTTACGATGACCGCAGGCACTGTCCTCGTACTCCTTGTGGCTCCGGCCCCGGGGCAGGACGCCGTAAAGCAGCAAATGCAACAGAAGCTCGGCGCCATCAAGCAGTCGATGGACCAAAGCAAGGCACTCCTGCGCCAATACACTTGGACCGAAACGACGGAGGTCAGCCTGAAAGGCGAGGTGAGGAAGCGAGAACAGAAGGAATGCCGCTATGGCGCCGATGGCCAGGTCCTGAAGACCCCCATCGGCGGTAACAGCGAGCCCGCCCAGACTAGCGGCAAGAGACGTGGGTTGAAAGGCAGGATTGTCGAGAAAAAGGTCGAGGAAATGAGTGAGTACATGGATCGAGTGGGGAGTCTGGTGCGCCGCTACGTTCCGCCCGATCCGCAGGCGATGCAGGCGGCTTTTCAATCGGGCAAGGCATCGATCAACCCGGCTGGCTCGCTCTCCTTTACCGACTACGCCAAGCCCGGCGATAGCGTGACCCTCACCTTCGACACCGCGGCGATGAAGTTACGGAACTTGAAGGTGAACACTTACCTCGACTCCGCGCAGGATCCCGAAGACAAAGTCACCTTGGAGATACGTTTCTCGAGTCTCGCCGATGGCGCCAACTTCGCAGAGGAAACCCTGCTGAACTCCGCTGCGAAACAGATTCAGATTAAGACCACGACCTTCGGCCACCACAAGGCTGGACGATAATGGCGTAGGAGTGGCGAAGCGTGCCCCTCCTGTTCTCTGGGTAGGAGAAGGGAGGGGAGAGCGCCTTCGCTGCGGAGCACCAACCATTTCGTGCCCAACGCCCACGGCTCCCATTCTGGGAAACAGCCCTCCCAAGCACGTACTTTAGTTGCGCAATCATACTTTTCTTGCGTAAATATTCGTTCTGTAATCAACAACTTGCGAAAATCGCTCTGTTTCGCACGCAAAAGGCCCGGGGTTCGAGTCCCTGCGCGCCCACGATACAACTTATCCACCAGTCAGGGCGTAGATCTCGATTCGCAGGTTAGTAGTCGGGAAGTGGGATTTTCCAATCCTTAGCCGTTGTCGCGTCTTGCACCGCTCGGCGTAGCGGGGGCCGGGACGCTTACATGCCGAGGGCACTATTGGGGTCGAAGGCAGATCGTCATTCGCTATTCCGGTTCTTGCACTCAGTCGGCACTATTCTGGGCGCGAGCATAGCATTCGACCGGAGCGTGCCACCTTGCTGCGTGTCCTCTTCATGGTAATCTCGTGGCGTAGTCGAGACATTTTGACAAACGCACTTCCATACCGGTATCGCCTCTACGCCGTTCTCGCGATTGCGTTCGGTCTTCTTTACCCTCACGTTTCTCAACTTTGGGCTCAGGTCCGGGTCGCCGAGCAATGCGGCATGAAGTGCTGCCAGAAAAAATCGACGGCCGCTTGTCACCGCCTCAAGGCCGGTCAGAAAGCGGCAGCCTCCTTGAGTGCCTTACCCGCTTGTGGCGGCAAATGCAGCGATGCTCCGGCGGTGCTTTCGAAATTTTCGGCCTGCATAAATCCGCTGGACATCCTCACTGCGCAAGCTCCAGCCGCCGCCGCGGCTCTTCGAGAGTTAGCACCGTCCATCGCCAGCGCGAATTTTGACGCTCAGCGCTTCCAGCGTCCTCCTCCCTCCGCTTAACGTCTCTTTCCCTTTCCGATCAGTCGACTCCGGACCGGCTCCCACCTTCTCTCGTGCGTAGCCTGTTTGCTTTAGGCGCTGCCCTACTGCTATGGCGTCTGCCTTTTCGGACGAATGATGCCCCAATCCATCTAGCGATGAGGAGAAACAATGCACCGAAGAAGATTCCTTACAACTGCGGCGCTTGGGCCGCTGGCCGGGCCGCTGCTGGCCGACCTCTCCCAAGGGGACAAACGTCTGGCGCGCCTGTACGGCATGTTCATGGCGCCTTGCTGCTGGCGGGAGAACTTATTGGTTCATCAATCGCCAAAAGCCGATGAGTTACGCGCCGAGATACGCAGTTATTTGAGCCAAGGTTGGACGGACGAACAGATCAAGGCCGCTTTCATCAAGACTTATGAACGCCGCATCCTTTCTCATCCGGAGGGATCGCGCGGTCTCCTCTTGTCCTATATGCCCGTGGCCGCTACCATCCTTGGCGCGGGAGTTGTCGCCTTAGCTATTCGGCAATCGATCAGGCAAAGGCCCGCCCCGGCTACCGGCGATCCAACAAAACTCCCGGATTTGGAACTCGAATAGCGCTGCATCATGAAAACCGGTCTCACTATCCTGCTTATTTTCGGGCTGCCATTAACGCCGGCGGGCTCTTCCCCGTGGCGTGCCGCGAACCCGCCCGCTCAGCCGGGAAGCGGCATGCCGTTTTTCGCCCACGGCACAAAAGGAGACGTTTACCTATCCTGGATCGATCCAGAGGGTAGCCAAGCGCACGCCCTGCGCTTGGCTAAATGGTCTGGCGCCGGCTGGGCTCAAGTCGAGACGATTGCCCAAGGCAAGAACTGGTTTGTCAACTGGGCGGATTTTCCCTCGCTCAGCGTCACGGCCGACGCTTCTATGCTGGCACACTGGCTGGCGCGTCCGGAAAGTGGGGGGAAGTATGGATACGGAATCCGCGTCGCGCACCGGGCGCCCGGTCCCACGGGACGCTGGTCTCCGGTGGCCGCTATCAACGAGAACGATCCAGAAGACTATGCTGGCTTCCTCAGCTTTGCCGGCACGCGGGCCGCATATCTTGCTCCGCTCGAGCGCAACGCCGCAGTGCCCGGCCAAGCCCACACGGGTTCGGGCCACGGCAAGTCCCTTCGGCTGGCGGAATTCAACGCTGCCGGCGAGCTCAGTGCCGATAGACTCCTCGATGCGGACGTTTGTTCCTGCTGCCAGACCACGGCAGTGGAGACATCTTCGGGCTTGCTCATTGCCTATCGGGACCATTTGCCGGGAGAGATCCGCGACATCTCGCTCGTTCGCATTCAGGACGGCCGAGCCAGCGCACCGGAACCGCTGCATCGCGATGGCTGGCGCCTCAACGGCTGCCCAACGGAGGGACCCTCCGGCGCCTCGGCCGGAAGCTCCGTGGGCATTGCATGGATTACGCGTGCCCAGGGAACCTCGCGACTGCAATTGGCTTGGTCGCAGGATGGCGGCGCGAAGTTCCGGCCTCCGGTGGCCGCCGATGACGGGCAACCGCTGGGCCGCCCTCAGTTGGTAGCCCTGGACGCCTCGCAGTTCTTACTCGTCTGGCTGGAGAGGACGGCGGCGGGCGCCGACATTCGCTTACGCCGGGTTGGAACCGATGGACGAATAGGCCCATCGGTCGTGATTGCCAGCGTCGCGGGATCGAGAAGCACGGGGCTGCCCCGCATCGCTGTGTTCCGTGATCAGGTGCTGGTTGCTTGGAGAGAAAACGCGGTCCGGGCCGGTTGGCGCCCGCTCAGTTCTCTTCCGGAACTTCCAAAGCAAGCGAACTAAGAAATCCGCTAGTCGTACCCAAACCAATTCGAAAAACCGTTCGTACTACGAATGAAACGAAACGGCTCACCGCTACCAAAAGGAGTCCTATGAGATCGTATATTCCGCGCGCTGCGCTTGTTGCCATCGCGGTGCTCATGCCCCGCCTTCTATCGGGGCAATCCGTTACCGCGACCCTAAGCGGAACCGTTCAAGATCAACAATCAGCGGCCGTTAAGGGCGCCAAACTGTTGCTCCGCGATCCAGCCCGCGGCTTTACCCGGGAAACCGTAAGCGACAGCGCCGGCGCGTTTCTGTTCCCGCAGCTTCCGCCCAGCAACTATAACTTGAGCGTCGAGGCTAGCGGTTTTGGCACGGCCCGGTTTGAGCGCATTGTGCTCAACGCCAACGACCAGCTCGCTCTGCCCGTCTCCTTGAAAGTCGCGCAGCGGGACGAGACCGTCACCGTGACCGAGGACAGTCCTCTTGTTTCCGAGTCTCCGGCCGTGGCAACGTCGGTGGACCAGAGATTTATCGAAAACCAGCCTCTGAACGGGCGCTCTTTTCAATCTCTCATCGCACTTTCGCCGGGCGTGCAACTTACCCCTTCGAGCATCGTCGATCAGGGCCAGTTCTCGGTGAATGGCCAGCGCACCGCGACCAATTACTTCACCGTGGACGGCGTTAGCGCCAACTTCGGCACTCCCTTCGCCACCACCCCTTACGAGGCCGGCGGCGCGGTGCCCACCCTTTCGGCTCAGGGAGGAACCGCTGCTCTGGCATCCGTGGACGCCGTTCAGGAATTCACCATCCAGACCTCCACCTATGCGCCCGAATATGGCCGCCAACCCGGTGCGCAGGTGGCCATCGTTACCCGCTCCGGCACCAACGCCCTGCACGGCACGGCGTTTAACTATTTCCGGAACGATAAGCTCGACGCCAACAGTTGGTTTGGCAACTTCAACGGCCTGAAGCGGCCTGCCTTGCGCCAGAACGACTTCGGCTTCACCTTGGGCGGCCCGGTCCTTGTTCCCAACGTCTATGACGGGCGCAACCGCACATTCTTCTTTGTTTCTCACGAAGCCCTGCGCCTCATCCAGCCGGTCATCTCGGTCCCGTCGCGCGTACCGTCCCTGGCCGCGCGCCAGCAGGCCACCGGCGCCGTGAAGGCCCTGCTTGAGGCCTATCCATTGCCGGTAGCCGCGCCGCTAGCCGACGCCCCCCTCGAGACTCCCTACATCACCAGCTTTTCCAACAAAGCGAATCTCGACGCCACCAGCGTTCGCATCGACCACAGCTTCAATTCTCGATTCACGGTCTTTGGCCGCTACAATTACGCTCCTTCGGAGAACCTGGAGCGCGGTAGATTCGCAACGCCCAGCTTCGTCACCCAATTACCGGCTCTAGCGGAAACCGCGACGGCCGGAACCACCATGGTTTTCTCGCCCGCCTTTACCAACGACCTGCGCTTCAATTGGAGCAAATCCCGCGGCGGCCAAATCTATACGCAGGACACCTTCGGAGGAGCGAAGCTATTGCCGCAAGATCTGCTCTTCCCCAATTTTGCCCAGCCGGAGACATCGCTTTACTATCTGACCATTGGCGGCAACGATGAAAACACCATCAGCCCCGGCACCTTTAGCGACAACACGCAACAGCAATACAACGTGGTGAACATCTCCAGTTGGAGCTTGGCCTCGCACGCGGTCAAGTTTGGCATAGACTTCCGCCACCTCGCCCCTTCCGTCGGCGGAAGGCTCTATTCGAAAGTCTTGAGCGTCCCCACGATTACCCAATTGGCCACCGGCATCGTGCCGACGGCCGAGATCCGGCAGGTCAACAATTACCTCGAGCCGCGCTATAACAACTTCTCCGCTTTTGTGCAAGATACTTGGCGTGCCCGCCCCCGCCTTACGCTCACCTTTGGTCTGCGCTGGGAAGTCAATCCCGCGCCCTCGGAAGCGAACGGCAACTTCCCGGTTACGGTGCGCGGACTATCCAACTTCTCCACCGCCACGCTCGCCCCGGCGGGCAGCAAGTTGTATGAAACAACCTACGGAAGCTTTGCGCCTCGGCTAGGCATATCCTGGCAGCCTTTCCCATCGATGGGCACCGTGATCCGGAGCGGCTTCGGTATATTCTACGACCTCGGCTACTCTTTCGCGGGAACGGCCTTGAGCCCTGGCAACTATCCCTTCTCCCGCAGCACGTTCTTCAGCAACATCCCAATTGACGATCCCCGGCTCTTCGGCACGGCAGGAACCCTGAACACCAACCCTCCGTATCCGCGCCTGTTTGCATACGCCGAGGGCTACAAACTGCCTTACACGCTGCAATACAGCTTCGCCATCGAGCAGCCTTTCGGATCCGTCAATTCCCTGGAGCTGTCTTACGTCGGATCGTCGGCCCGGCGCTTAGCTCGCGTGGAAAGCCTGCGTGCCCCCGTCCTGCGCAATCCCCTGTTTACCCGCATCGATTACGTAAGCAACGAAGGCTATTCCGACTACAACTCGCTGCAGGCCCAGTTTAAGCGCCGCTTCTCTGGCGGCTTCCAGGCCCTGCTGGCTTACACCTGGTCCAAATCCCTCGATACCGCTTCGGACGAATCGATCACCAACCTGCAGGCCCCGGCGGCTCGTACGGGTATCGACATCGATCGCGGTCCCTCCTCCTTCGACATTCGCCACACCTTCACGGGAACGGCTAGCTATGAGATTCCAGTTTGGAGCGATAACCGCGCCGCCCGCGCCATCCTTGGCGGCTTTGCTCTGGATTCAGTCGTGCGCTTACGCACGGCAACCCCCGTCGGCATTGTTTCCGGCCGGGATCCTCTGGGCCTTGGCCTCACCAATGTCGCCCGTCCGGATGTCGTGCCGGGGCAGCCCTTGTATCTTGAGGGTGAAGGCATCCCCGGCGGCAAGCGCATCAACCTCGCCGCGTTCGATTCCGCCACTCCCCTGGCGCAAGCCCGGCAGGGGACCCTCGGCCGTAACGTTCTGCGCGGCTTTGGTCTTACGCAATTCGACCTTTCCGTCAGGCGGCAATTCCGGATCTTCGAGGGGCTAAACTTGCAATTCCGCGCCGACGCTTTCAATCTCTTGAATACGCCTAATTTCGCGAACCCGACTGGTGTGATGACCAGCAGCAACTTCGGGCGCTCCACGCAGGTGCTGAGCACCGCCCTCGGCGGACTTAACAGCCAATTTCAGGTAGGCGGTCCCCGCTCCGCCCAATTGGCGCTGAAGCTACTCTTCTAATGCCGAAATGGCGTCGTCAGACTTTCGCAGGCGCTAAGGCAATAACAAGAGCCGGACAGTGACGAAATATGGTCTGCCAAACATGCGACTGACGGTCGCGAGGCGACTCCGGCGCACGATGTCTCTTTCCCAGCCTTAAGCTTGCAGCGATGGCTATCGAAATGCTACGGGGGCGGTAGGCGATAGAGCCGCACCGCTATGCAGAATCACTTTGCTCCCCATCCCCTGCGGGACCCTCGCAATGCGGGGCCCATGCCACCTTATGAATCCCGACAATCCCGGCAACAACCGGGAACCGAAGACCAACTGATTACCAAGGCGGACCACGGGGAAGAATCCTATCGCGGATCGGGCCGATTGGAGGGCCGGGTCGCGCTGATCACCGGAGGCGACAGCGGCATCGGCCGCGCAGTGGCCATCGCTTACGCAAGGGAAGGCGCGGATGTCGCCATCAACTATTTGTCGCAAGAGTCGGAAGACTCCGAAGAGACGGCCCGCTTAATCGAGGCCACCGGCCGCAAGGCCCTCCGTCTGCCCGGAGACATCTCGCAAGAAAGCAAATGCATCGCAATCATCGAGGCCGTCGTCAAAGCTTTCGGCCGGATCGACATCCTGGTCAACAATGCCGCCTTCCAAATGACGCATCAAGAGCTAGACGAGTGGTCCAGCGAGGAGTGGGAACATACTTTTCGGGTTAACATCCATTCCATCTTCTATCTCTGTAAGGCCGCGATGAATCATCTGGAACCGGGTGGCGTCATTATCAACACAGCCTCAATTCAATCTCTGCGGCCAAAGTCCCACCTGCTTGCGTACGCGACTTCAAAAGGCGCCGTGCTGAACTTCACGAAAGCCTTAGCCGAGCTGGCGATGCAGCAAGGGGTGCGCGTGAATGCGGTGGGGCCCGGACCGGTCTGGACGCCATTGATCCCCAGCACCATGCCAGAGGAGAAGGTGCGAAGCTTCGGCAGTAATACGGTCTTCGGCCGAGCCGCTCAGCCTGCCGAAATCGCTCCAGCCTACGTTTTCTTGGCCTCCGATGAGGCCAGTTACATGACCGGGGAGTTATTAGCCATCACGGGCGGTAGCACACCGCTTTAACCGGAACACTTGGCATAGGCAAGAGGAAGCGGAGTGTTGCCTGCAGGCCCTCTCCAGCTTTCACCTTAAATCCCCAAGCCCTATTCCTTCACTATCGCCGGTCACTCACTATTTATGAAGTTTCTCTTGGCTCCTTTGAGGCGTCGAGTGCAATGGACGTAGCCCCGACTCCCTTTGCGAGCATCGGGGCCGTTCGACCAAGGCGAAGTCATGGGCCGTGGCACCTCTCGTCATACCCAGTATCGCCGCTGCCTAAACCGCCAAGCCCAACCAGTTTCGGTAGCCCGAATCAATACAACTCCGCAGAATCTCGTCCTGATGGCAAGGATGGCAACCACGCCCAAACCTTCGCCGCGCTTGATCTCAAAACGGTCAAGCAAGACAGCAACAAGGTTCTCCCCCCGGGATTGGTGGCCGGCCGACTACGGCAGCTACGGACCCTTCTTGATCCGCTCTTGATCCGCTCTTGATCCGCATGGCCAGACACAGCGCCGGCGTCTTCGGGAGAATGGTCACGGTTCAAGTCGATTCCCTGCGCGTTGGCCCGGCACCTCGTTAGGGACGATCTGTTGCCGTAACGGATTCATCGCCTTCATCACACCGAACCCGGACCGGACTCCCTGCCCTGCCTCACCCGGCCTGCTTCATCCCTTTTGCAAGACCCCATCGCCCACCGTGGCGCTGTCCAGCACCAAACTGAAGCGGCTGCCCCGCCCTGGCTCGCTTTCTACTTCCACCCGCCCCCCCATAGCTTCCCAAATTTGGCGAGTAATCGCCAAGCCCAGTCCGGTACCGCCGCGTTTGCGTTGATGCCGCCCGTCCACCTGTTCAAAGGCGCGGAACAGGCGTTGCAGGTCTTCCGGGGCGATGCCCGGCCCATTGTCTTCGACCGTCCAGCGAAAGACCAGCCCGTCCCCCCTTTCCATGACCTGACAGCGCAGCCGGATCTCCCCGTTTTCCGTAAACTTAGCGGCATTGCTGAGCAGGTTGAAAAGGCACTGCCGAAAGCGCATCGGATCGAGCAGGGCCGGAGGAAGCGGGCTCGGCGCGTCCAGATAAAGGCGATTGCCATACTGGTCCGCCAGGGGCTTGACCAGCGCCAGACATTCCTCCACTAAGGGCCCGCTCTCTACCCATTGCCGCTTAATAACCAGCCGCCCCGCCTCGATCCGCGCCATGTCCAGCACATTGTTGATTAGATCCAGCAGGTGCAATCCCGCCGAACGAATCCGCTGGAGATCTTGCACCACTTCCCTTTGTCCGGCCGCTCCGGCATCCTCGGCCAACATCTCGCTGTATCCCAAAATCGCATTTAAGGGCGTGCGCAATTCATGGCTCATATTGGCCAGAAACTCGCTCTTGGCCCGGCTGTTCTCCTCGGCCGCTTCTTTGGCCTCCCGCAACCGCGCCTCCGTCAGTTTGCGTTCGGAAATGTCGCGAAAGACCAGAGTCCGCATGCGCCTCTCCCCCAGTTGAGAATGTCCAATCGACATTTCGAGCGCGATCCGGCGCCCGCTTTTCCGGATGCCCTGCGTTTCAAAGGAACCCAGCGGGCATACCTCGGACTCCAATTCTTCGTCGAGCAAGGCTCCGAGACGGCGCCCCGCGAGCGGTTCCCTTTCGGCTCCGCCGGCCTGGGCATAACCCAGGATCTTGGCCGCAGCCGGGTTGGCGTAGGTAACCAAGTTCTCCTCGTCCACCGTCAAGATTCCATCCGACGCCGTTTGGGCCAGCACGCGGTAGCTTTCCTCCCGGGCCCGCAGCTCCTGCTCGGAGCGCCATTGCCGCGTGACGTCTCGGTAGCTCCACACGCGCCCCGCAATCTTTCCGTCCTGCCAGCGCGGCTGCGTGTACACCGTGAATACGCGTCCATTGGATAGGACCAGCGTTTCTTCGCCCTTACCCCCGGGATTCTCCCGATAGCGCTCGATCATCTCTAGGAACGCCCCGGGCCGTTCCAGTTGCCCCGCCGCCAAGAGCACCACTTCCTCCGTCGTCAGGCTAGCCGCCCCGCCCACGGGCAGCCCCCAAAGCTCTTCAAAGCGCCGATTCACGCGCACAAATTGCCGTTCTTCGTCGGCCACCAGAATCCCGTCCCCGGTGGATTCCAGCGTGGCGGTCAACATGGAGAGCAATTCTTGGCGCCGCTCTTCGGATTCGGCTCGTTCCAGCGCCTGCCCCAGGGGAGAGCCGAAATTCATCAACAATTCAAGCATCCGCTCTTCGGGCCGGTCGTTGCGGGTCAGATAAAAATCCATCACGCCCCGCACGGCCCCAGCGCTGCGGATGGGAAAGGCAAACGCGCCTTCCAAGCCGCACTCCTTCGCTAGATCCCGCCTTAGGAATTGCGGCTTGCTGCCAATGGACTCCCACCAGACCGGCACTCCGCTCTGCCATACCGTACCCGGCAACCCTATGCCCTCGGCAAAACGCTGGCTGGTGGTATGTTCGGCGAAGCGCTCCAATTCCAGACTCCCATCCGTCCAAATCTCCCAAGGCTGCAGTTCTTCACGCCCCGCGTCCACCCTCCAAAAGGTCGCACCCGCGCAAGAAAGGTGGCGCGCGATTGTTTCCATAACGCGCCGGGCCGAGCGGCGCGCGTCGGACTCTTCCGCCAGAATCAGGCCCAGTTCGAACTCCAGGCGCGCGCGCCGTTCCGCCGCCTTCTGCTCGGTCACGTCCAATTCCAGCGCAATATAGCCCGTATGCTCGCCCGCTTCGTCAAATACGGGCTGCGTGTCCAGCCGCATCCAGATCGCCTCGCCCGCCCGGTTGTAGTTCACCAGCTCGGCCTGATGAGGCTCCACGGCACTCCATTTCCGCTCCATCTCCTCCACCGCGGCGGGGTCCGTCCTGGGTCCTCGTAAAAACTGGGTCCGCTTTTTCCCCCGGGCCTCCTCGGCCGAATATCCGGTCAGCTTGACGAACGCGTCGTTCACCCACTCGATACACCCGTCTCGATCCGCCAGGAGAACGGGGCTGGAAGCCCGCTGGGCTACCAGCGCCATTCGACGCGCCTCCTGCCGCTCGGCCAAGAGCCTTCTCTCTACCTCAAACTGGTCGAGGTTCTGCCGCCGCAGTTGTTGGTTTGCCTTACGCAGCGCCGCCTGTTGGGCTTCGAGCAACTGATTCAATTGCTGGAGGTCGTTCACGGAACTTTGCTGCGTCTGCAGCAACTGCAGCACGTCGCTCGTAGGGTCATGGAGGGCGAAGTCGTTCAGCCGCAATCCGAGCTTCACCATTTCGTCCGTGGAGCTCAACCACGGCGTACCCAGATAAACCAACGCCCCCTCCGCACCCGGGCTCAACAGTTGTCCCCGCAGAACCAACCGAGGCTCCTGCACTTCCAACAACACCAGGCTCTCGATCTGCTTCAGAAGGGTCTCATAGTTCAGGGCCGCGGCGGGGCGCCACTGCCGGATCCACTTGGCCGCATCGCTGCCCGGAGCCAAAACGGGCGCAATCCGCCTCAGGACCTCCCCGCTCTCCAGTACCTCCATGGTCCGGCTCAGGACCAGCCGGAACGGGAACAATTGGTCCCGGGTACGGACCGGCAGCGTCAAAAATCCTCCCGCCATCGGGCCTTTTCCTAGAACCAGCGCACCAGGAACTCGTCGTGGTCCGCGCCTTCGTTCTTCTTCTTGGTGTGCGTGCATTCGACGCCGGATTGGTAGATCTCCCCTAAGCCCCTTATGGCTCCTATAACAAAGGGGCTAAATCCGGGCCGGTGAGAGTAATAGTGCAGCACCAGACTGCTTTCCCCCACTTCGCTGCATTCAAAGCGGGGCGGCGCCAAATGCGGAAACATCAGTTGCACCCGCGCGTGGAAACTCGGCAGGTACACCAGAAACTCCTTGAGGTTGGCTCCCGCGGAGGCCATCAGGTGCCCGTACCCTTCCACGGCGGTTTTCGTTACCCAGAAGTGCCCGAAGACCTCCAGCAGGCTGTCCACCGGCTTTTCCAGAACGATACTGGCCGCTCCGGCCATTCGGTAAGTCATCTCATCGGGATAGGCCGAGCTACTCAGAAACATCGGGACGTCAATTTCCGCCCTCTGCTTAATCGCGTTCCAAATTGGTTCCCCAAACTGGGAACGAATAAGATCCTCCAAGGCCTTGTTCACCATTCCGTACATTGGCCATGCTCCTTTCGGGGCCCACTTGTTGCAATTTGATACACGGGCTCCCTGGCAGCGGATAGAAGGCAATTTAGGGGCCAATCATGGTCTCAAGATTGGATTCGGCCGGGCGATATGCATCTAGCAGGGACCGGCTCGCCTCTCTCTCTACCTCTACTCATGCCCGACTCCGCGCTCACTTCGGCTCCTCCCGCCGCGCCTCCCGCCCGCCCTTCCTCGGCGCGCTTGCTGGTGGTCGACGACGAGGAGGCCAACCGCGATATGCTCTCGCGCCGGCTGGAGAGAGCCGGCTTTACCGTGAGCGTAGCGGCAAACGGCCAGGAAGCACTGGCCGCCCTCGAACGTCTCGACTTTGATCTCGTCCTGCTCGATCAGATGATGCCAGGCATGACCGGCCTGGACCTCTTGCGCCTCCTGCGGGGCGCCACGGCGACGCAGGAGTTGCCCGTGATCATGGTCACCGCCCTGACCGATAGCCAACAAGTAGTCCGGTCTCTCGAAGCCGGCGCCAACGATTACGTAACGAAGCCGGTGGACTTTCCGGTCGCGCTCGCCCGCATTCAGCGCCAGCTACAGCAAAGCGGCGCCGCCCGCAGTCTACGCGACGAGACGGAGCGCTATGCTCGCGCCGCCGATGGCAGCGGTAACTTCCTCTTCGACTGGGACTTGCGCAGCGATCTCTGCCACTTTCAAGGCCAGTGGGAAGTTCTATTCGGTTTAGAACATCCCCCCGAGTCCCGGGGCGAATTCTGGATGGAGCGCGTCGATGCCCTCGATCAGGCCGCCGTGCGCCAATCCCTGCGCGCCTTGCGGGAGGGCGCCGCCAGCGAGTTTCGCTCCGAACACCGAATCCGCCGCTCAGGCGGGGAACTGCGCTGGCTGCGGGCCATCGCACACCTGCTCCGCGACGAGTCCGGCTATCCATGGCGCCTGGCGGGCTCCTGCATCGACATCACGGCGGAACGGAACCAGGACGGGGAATCCGGGCTGCCCAATGGAACGTGGTTCGAAGACCGGGTCGCGCAGTGGCTAGCCCGCACCGAAGCCGAGGCGGGACGTGACGGGTGCGCCCTGCTGGCGCTGGATTTCTCGAGCCTCCGCATTTGGCGGGACCGCCTTGGGCCCGGCTTCTTGGCCTCGATCGTCGCCCAGATCCAGGCGCGCCTTCGCCCCGACGGGAGATCGGACGCGGGCCTCCATTCCAGGCCCGACGCTAAATCCCATCCCGATACGCCAGCCGCTCCCGATGCTCTAGCCGCTCCCGATGCTCTAGCCGCTCCCGGTGCAGCCCGCCTTCCCTCCGTCGATCCCGCCCATCGCCTCGTGCGCCTCGGCGGCTTCGAGTTTGCCGTCTTCGCCGAACAACTGGCCTCCCCCCAGCACGCGCTCGATTGGGCCAAGCACTTGTTGGCGGCCCTGAGGATCCCTTTTGCCGGGACGGACTCCTCTCTTCACTGCGAACCCCGCGCCGGTCTGGCCTGGCTCGATCCCCACTCGACACTACGCGCCTCCGAGGCGCTCCACCAAATGCATGTCGCCCTCGACGCGGCCCGCCGCCAAACCGGCGAATCGCTAAGCCTCTACGACCCAGGCCTCGAACACTCCTTCCGCTTGCGTCTGGAATCGGTGAGCGAACTCCGGGCCGCGATCGAGGCCAGCCACTTTGAGCTCTGGTTCCAGCCCAAGTTTCGGCTGAGCGATCTCCGCTTATTGGGTTTTGAAGCTTTGGCGCGCTGGCGCCACCCCGTACGAGGCCTCCTAAGCCCGGTCTCCTTCATTGAACTGGCCGAAGAAACCGGGTTGATCGTCCCCTTGGGCGCCTGGGTACTACGGGCCGCCTGCCAGCAACTGGCCGCTTGGCGCATCGAATGGCCCCAAGCCGCCGAGCTTCGCGTCAGCGTCAACGTGTCGCCCGTGCAACTGCGCGGCGACGATTTTCTCGCCGTCGTGGCCTTGGCATTGGCCGAAGCCGGCTTGCCGGGGCGCGCCATCAGTCTGGAACTCACCGAATCCGTCGTGATGGGCAATCTTGAAGAGGCCCGCGAAAAACTCGAAGCCCTCCGCGCTCTCGGCGTAGGCCTCGAACTGGACGATTTCGGGTCCGGCTACGCCTCCTTGCAGTACCTGCCGGCCCTTCCTTTCGACACCCTCAAGATCGATCAAAGCTTCTTGCGCGGCCGTTGCGCCGACCCTCGTTTGCTCCAGTCCATCGTGCAGATGGGCACAAACCTGGGCTACCACTGTATTGCCGAAGGCGTCGAATGTGAGGAGCACCTGCGCCTGCTTCGCAGTTACGGCTGCCATTCGGGTCAGGGTTACCTCTTCGGCCGCCCCCTGCCCGCCGGTGAAGCGGCCGATTTCCTGCTCCGCGCCTGAGGCCGCCGGCTCGGTTCGGCCTCTCCCCTTCTCCGCTTCGCGCCGCCCCCTATGGGAGCCATAGGCGCCAGCGCCATTTTCTTCCCCTTACACTATGGAGGGAACGCAGTTCCCCGTTCGATCAAGGAGAAGTCAATGAAGAAGAACCTGAAGTCGCTGCTCGCCGCCTTTGCGCTGGCCGCGGCACCTCTAGTCATACCCATTATTGCCAGCGCCCAGACGCCCAAGCCCAATCAATTCTGGTGGCCGGAAAAACTCGATCTCTCGCCCCTGCGGCAAAACTCCGCCGAATCCAATCCTTATGGCAAGGATTTCAACTACCCCAAAGCCTTCGCCACCCTCGACCTGAAGACAGTCAAGCAAGACATCAACCAGGTCCTCACCACCTCTCAGGATTGGTGGCCGGCCGACTATGGCAACTACGGCCCCTTCTTTATCCGCATGGCCTGGCATAGCGCCGGCACCTACCGCACGCTGGATGGCCGCGGCGGAGGCGACGGCGGCCAGCAGCGCTTCGATCCCCTCAATAGCTGGCCGGACAATGCCAACCTCGACAAGGCCCGCCGTCTCCTATGGCCCGTCAAGCAAAAGTACGGCGCCAAGCTCTCCTGGGGCGACCTGATGGTCCTCGCCGGCAACGTCGCTATGGAGAATATGGGCTTTAAGACCTTTGGCTTTGCCGGCGGCCGCGCCGACGACTGGGAACCCGAACTCGTCTACTGGGGCCCGGAGAAAAAGATGCTCGACGACCAGCGCTACAGCGGTGACCGCAAGCTCGCCCGGCCCCTCGGTGCCGTCCAGATGGGTCTGATCTATGTGAATCCGGAAGGCCCCAACGGCAACCCCGATCCCCTCGCCGCCGCCAAGGATATCCGCGAAACCTTCGGCCGCATGGCCATGAACGACGAAGAAACCCTGGCCCTGATTGCCGGCGGCCACACCTTTGGCAAGGCCCACGGCGCCAAGCCCCCGGCGGATTGCGTCGGTCCCGATCCCGCAAGCGCCGGCGTCGAGAAGCAAGGCCTCGGCTGGGAGAACAAGTGCGGCTCCGGCAAGGGCGGTGACACCGTCACCAGCGGCCTCGAAGGCGCCTGGACCTCGACGCCCGCCAAGTTCTCTTCCCAATACCTGGAAAACCTCTTCGCCTTTGAATGGGTCAAGACCAAGAGCCCCGCGGGCGCGACGCAGTGGATTCCCGCCAACAACCAGGCCTCGAACCTCGTCCCCGACGCGCACGACCCCTCCAAGCGCCACGCGCCCATCATGTTCACCACCGACCTGGCCCTCAAGATGGACCCCAGCTACCGGCAGATTGCCATGCGCTTCCGCGAGAAGCCCGAAGACTTCCAGCTCGCCTTCGCGAAGGCCTGGTTCAAGCTCACCCATCGCGACATGGGCCCCAAGTCCCGCTACATCGGTTCCGAAGTCCCCAAGGAAGACCTGATCTGGCAGGACCCGTTGCCTAAGGCCAACTACAAGCCCATCGACGCAAAAGACATCGCCTCGCTGAAGGCTAAGATCCTGGCCTCCGGCCTTTCCGTCCCCGAACTCGTCCGCACAGCTTGGGCCTCGGCGGCTTCGTTCCGCGGCACCGACCTGCGGGGCGGCGCCAATGGCGCGCGCCTGCGTCTGGCTCCGCAAAAGGATTGGGAAGTAAACAACCCCGCTGAACTCGCCAAGGTATTGCCGCGCCTCGAGTCCATCCAGAAGGAATTTAACCAGGGCGCAGGTTCGAAAAAGGTTTCTCTGGCCGACCTGATCGTGCTCGGCGGCAACGCCGCGATCGAGAAGGCCGCCAAAGACGCCGGCAGCACCGTCCAGGTGCCCTTTAGCCCGGGCCGCGTTGATGCGACCCAAGCCCAGACCGACACTGCTTCTTTCGCGGTGCTCGAACCCGCGGCCGACGCTTTCCGCAACTACTACGGCAAAGAAGCCACCCTGCCGCCGGCGGAAATGCTGGTCGACCGCGCCAAACTGCTGACCCTTAGCGTTCCCGAAACCACCGTGTTGCTCGGCGGGCTGCGTAGCCTCCATGCCAATGCGGGTGGGGCCAAGCATGGCGTCTTCACCGACCGCCCCGGCACGCTCAACAACGACTTCTTCGTCAATCTGCTTGGCATGTCCACCCAGTGGGTGAAGGCCGCCAACGCCGAAGGCCTCTACGAGGGCCGCGACCGCAAGACCCAGGCCGTGAAGTGGACCGCGACGCCGGTCGATCTCCTCTTCGGCTCGAATTCCGAACTCCGCACCATCGCCGAAGTCTATGCCTCGGCCGACGGCAAGGAAATGTTCGTCCGCGACTTCGTCAAGGCCTGGACCAAGGTCATGAACCTCGACCGCTTCGACCTGCGCTAAACGCAGTCGGGCTCATCCAAAACAAAGGCGGCGCTCCTCGCGGGGCGCCGCCTTTTCTATTTGGAGGAGGCAAATACAGACTGAGTCACTTGCCAGAGCACCGGAAGATATTGCACAATCAGCCCGATCACGAGCGGCAGAACGAGCGTCTCAAGCCAGCGGCGCGAACGAGTCGGATGCGGGTGGCCATCGCTTAGGCGTTGGTCGGCGAGAAAATGAGCCCACACGCGGATCCTCTGCGCCGGGGTCTTTCCGCGCAATTTGCGGCGGATCGCGGCGGCTTCGGGATAGACGCTGGCCTTGGCGACCAGTTCGCCGAGCGTCTCGGTGGCCAACTCCGCCGCCAGCGCCTCCATTCGATTGCGGCGGCTCCGCGCCGTAGCCCGGCGCGCATTGGTCAATAGATCTTGGAAGCGCGGGCAAATGCGCCTCACCCAGCCGGCCTGAATCGCCGCTTGCCCTAAACCGAGGCCCACGGCAAACGCGACGTAGGGAATGCTCGGGTCTTGGGGGAAGGCGCGCTCGAGCCCGCGGTAGGTCCCCCCGCCTAGGATCGCGTAGACAACGAAGAGGGCGCCCGCGAAGGTGAAAGTGCGGAATTGGAGCGTGTCTCCGATGGACGAATTCTCCGTCCGCGCACCAGCCACGGCGCACCAGATGGCGCCGATGGCCAGCGCCGCGAAGCAGAGCAAGAAAGACGCTTGGGTGAAGAGCATGGCAAGAAAACTCCTTACCCAAACTCTAACGGCCCCTCGCAAAGCGCCGCCGGAGCGGTGGCGAAAAGTTTACTCGAAGGAAAAAATTCGTTACGACGACTTCTTGGACCGCTTGCCTTTCGCCACCACGCCCGCCTTCTCCGGCGGTTTGTTCGGCACTTGGAGGCCATTGAACAACGTCAGGAGATTGGGAGAGTCTGGGCCCAGGGTCATGCCGGAAAGTTTTTCATCTACCGCTTCCGCAAGTCGCTCGGCGGCCAAGATGCCCGACTCGTTAAGCTCCACGTTCTTGGTGCCGCCCCGGGCAACAATCAAGTCCTTTCGGAACAGAGCGGCCTTGGCAAGCGAGACGTCCTTGGCTGCCGTTTGCGAGGAACTGACATTCCATCGGCGGAACTCCTCGCCCAACTGTTCGGTAAGTAAGCGATAGTCTTTCGCGTCATGCAGAATCAGCAGTAACACCGCCTGCCGCTTGGAAAGGCCCGCTTTATCGCTGACCTCCTCCAGCACGCTCTGGAGCAGATGTTGGATCTTGGCGGCGAGCAGGGCGGTTTTGGTTACTCTCGGCATTTCGATCGCGTCAATGACGATCGTAGCAATTTTTTCCGATTGGTAAAAATCCGACGCCGGAAAACCTTTCCGATTTCAACGGGACTCGAGATCCAGGCCTACCACGAACTCCCGGAGAATGGCCCGCTTCTTCTTGGCAAGGCTTTGCATCACGTAGCCGAAGGCCTCGTCCACGTTGTCGGCCACGCGATCAAGCTCGGCCGTGCCCTTCTTCGTCAAGGCCACCCTTTCGGATGAGCCCACCGGGGCGAGCAGCCCCTTCTTCTGGAGCATGCGGAGGGCCCGTTCAAAGCGTTTTCCCACGATCTCGTTATGATTCGACGCCAAGATCTTACGGAACGACGCCTCGAGTTCTGAATGGGTGCGCGGTACCTCCGGCTTTACGCAGAACACTGAGAGCAGCAAGGTTTGATCCCGACTGAGATCCGCATTCGTTTTGGATTTGGCAGCGTTGAGAATCAAATTGGTAGCAGTCGCCAAGTTGCTTATCGCCTTCGAGACCTTCCGCGCTTTTTCAGGCGTCTTTTGGGTTTCATGCGGAGAGGTTTTCATAGGACAAAAGAAAGCTAATGAGAAGAAAGCGTCACAGGAGTGTAACATAGCAAAACGAATCGTTGATCTGCGTTTGAATAAAGGTCTCGCATGGACACTAGATCTATGGAGTCGCATCTCTCTTGGATGGGATCGCGAATTCGGCCATAAGGGATCGGTCAGAGCTTCGGCAAACAGTGTTGCCCGCGTAAGGCCCCTATTCCCATGGAACGCCGTGGGCGAGTGATATAACAAAAAGCGTCCCGCCCATGAAAACACTCGCCTTCCTGCTTTCCCTTGCCTCTTTGGCGGCCCAGAACCGGCCCGCGCTTCCCCCCATCCCCGCCCCGCTAAGCATCCCGGTGCCCAACCCCGCGGGCGAAGGGCCTTATGCTCCGGCGGCTATCCTGCCAGGCGGGGTGGTGCTGCCTCTTTATTCGTCCAACTCAGCCAAGCTGAAACAGGAAAAGATCCGCGAGGCCGAGGTTTACAACATGAGCCAGACCGTCCCGGGGCGCATTGCCAGCATCGTGAACATCCATAACCCCTCGATTGAGGTGCATGTGGTGGACCGCGCGCTGAACACGGGCACGGTGCTGATCCTGGCGGCTGGAGGGGGACACAACACGCTCAACGTGGGCAGTGAAGCGGCGGACTTCGTACCCTTCTTTTACAACTACGGCATCAATACCGTAATCCTGCGCAACCGGCTGCGCCGCGACGGCTACAACCCCCAAACGGACGCCGTGAACGACGCCATGCAGGCCATCCGGCTGGTGCGCGCCTACGCCAAAGAATGGAACTTCGACCCGCAGCGCATCGGCATCATGGGCTTTTCGGCCGGGGCCGAGCTATCGTCGCCGGCCGCCGTGCTCTTCCCCGAATTTGACAAAACGAACTCCGACCCCTCCGACCCGCTCGCGGGCATTTCTTCGCGCCCGGACTTCGTCGGAATCATTTATCCCGGCCCGACGCCCTTCGCCCGCAACCGCACCGCCCCCGAGATCCCCCGCAATGCCCCGCCCGCCTTTATCGCCAGCGCTGGGCCAGGCGACCGGGGCCATGCCATTTGGGCCATGGATTACTACTCGGCCATGTTGAACCTGGGCGTGCCCAACATCGAAATGCATCTCTATGGAAATGGCCGGCATCCCGGCGATGCGCTCCCCGACGGCAGCCGCATGACGGCCGGTCTTGCCGACCGCAACGGAATGCCGATGGGCACCTGGCAATACCGCTTCATCGATTGGGCCCGAGACCTCGGCTTTCTGGCCAAGCCGGGGATCGAAACCAAGGCGGCCAAAGACTCAGCGATTTTCGTGGTCCAGCCCCCGCGTCAACCACGGCCCCAAGTTCAGCCCCCAAGATAAACAAAGGGTAACGATGGAAGCGATGTTTCTTCCCGAGATAGAAGGCAAACAGGCGGGCGGGCCTTACGGCCACGCTATAGAAGCCATGCGGCGGAGCGGAGCGGAGTACCCGCAAATCTGGCACCTCTTTGCCTTCAAACCCGAGGCCACCCAGCACCTGGCGGCCTTCACGCAAGAGATCCTGCGGGGCGAGGCGCCCTTGAGCGCGGGACTGCGCGAGTTGATCGCGGCCTATACGTCGAAGAAGAACCACTGCCCGTTTTGACTGAAGTCTCACGCCGCGGTCGCGGCTGTATTGCTTGAGGACGAAGCGTTGGTCGAGGGAGTGCTCGCCGATCTGGAAACCTCGGGGCTCCCGGAAAACCAAAAGGCGCTGTTCCGTTTCATCGATAAGGTGAACCACGATTCGCCGCGCATCACGGCAGAGGATATGACGCCGCTGCGCGCCTCAGGCTGGACGGAGGAACAGATCTACTACGCGATCACCGTCTGCGCGCTGTTCAACTTCTATAACCGCTGGATCGACGCGACGGGCGTGCACGCGCTGAGCGATGAGGCGCATCGCGAAGGCGCCAAACGCAGCGCCCAAAGCGGCTATGTACGCAAGTAGCCGCTAAAAGTTCAGCTTCAGCGCCAACTGGCTTACGCGCGGCGAGCCGGCTGAGATGATCAACCCGAACTGCGGCGAACTCTGATTGGTATTCGGGTTGCCCAGGTTCACGCGATTGGTGGCGTTAAAGATTTCGCCGCGGAACTGCAGCCGGATTCGCTCTGTGAGCGCGAAATTCTTCACGGCGCCAAAATCGAAATTGATCAGGCCCGGGCCGGACAGGATGTTACGGCCGGCCGTGCCAAAGGTGCCAGTCGCGTTGGTGGCCAAGGCGGCGGTGTTGAAATAGCGTTGCACCAGTTCTCCGCGCGGCCGGTTGGGATCGAGGAAGGGGTTGCCCACCAGATCGGCGCGATCCTGATTGACTCCCGACATGGAATTATCCCGCCCGGAGATGAAGTTGATGGGGGTGCCGGTCTCCAGCGTCACGATGCCGTTGGTGCTCCAACCACCCAGAGTGTGACGCAAGAGCGCCGGGCTGCCCTGCAGCAGGGGCAATTCCCAGACGTAGCTCGCCACAAAGCGATGCGCGATGTCCAGGTCGCTGCGGCCCCGTTCGTTACGGAAATTAAAGGGGTTAGCCGGCAGGTCTCCGTCGCCGGAAGAATCGTCAATCAGCTTCGACCAGGTATAGTTGCCCAACACGGTGAAGCCTTTGGTCAGACGCCGATTCACGCCCAGTTGCAAAGAATGATAAATCGAGTTACCACGGCTGGAGTATTCCGTTAGATTCGCGAAGGTGGGAGCGAGCGCCCGGCGTTGATTTAAGTTACCGGCGCGGCCGAAGATACCCGGGTTCTCTTCGTTCGTCATGAATAGGTGATTGCCCTTGGACCCCACGTAAGCCGCGCTCAGGACATAACTGCCCACTTGCTGCTGCAAGCTTAGGTTCCACTGCTGGGCAATGCCGTTGCGCATATTGGCGTTGTATTGGCTCATCTGGAGGGGCAGTACATAGCGATAGGCGAGTTTTTGGGCATCCGTCTGTGGCGCGGTAAAGGGGAAAGGATTTCCGATTCCGAGATAGGGAGAATTGACGCCGCCCGTGGGGTTATTCACAGTGAGCTTCAGAGAGAAAGGCTGATTATTGGCGATTTGGTTATTGGCTTGTTGGCGAATCTGCGAGTAAAAGATGCCGTAACCGCCTCGCACGCTGAACTTGCCTTTGCCGGTGGGATCGTAAGCGAAGCCAAAACGCGGCCCCCAGTTGTTCCACTGGCGGTTTAGGAGGCTGGAGGTAGTACCAGGGTCGCCGGGAAAAACAATATCGGCGGGCGCGTTCGGGAAGACAGTGCTACGCGCGCCGGCCTGGTAGCGGGAAAACTTGTTCAGCTCGTCGGTGAAGGGGAACCATGGGTCCCAGCGTAGTCCGAGATTCAGGGTCAGGCGCTGGGAGACCCGCCAATCGTCCTGGACAAAGAAGCCGAGCTCATTGACGCGCGGCAGATTCGAGGTCTCGGCAATCTGTTCGAATTGCCCGGGCAAGCCCAGTAGAAGGTCGGCGGCGGCATCGCCAGTGAAGGTGTTCTGGAAGCGGATAAAGGGATCGCCGCGGAAGAGTTCCTGTAAATTCAAGCGCGAACGGCGGTAGTCGCCGCCTATCTTCAGCAGGTGGCTTCCCACCGTCCAACTAAAGGTATCCGAAAATTGCACGTTGTCCCGAAAATGGTTGAGCGGAAAGCGGCTGAAGGCGTTGAAGTATCCGTCCACTTGCGTATGCATGGAGGCGACGCTCTCACCCGGGAACGCGCGGGTAAAGCCGGCGCCAAAGTCCTGCCAACTCTGGTTGCCCGGCACAATGGGAATCTGCCGCCGGTCGATCTTTTGGAAGGAAAACGTAAAGGCATTCAATTTGGTCGGCGAGAGGATGTAAGTGTCGGTAACACTGAGGTTCCAGTTCTGGTAATCGATGCGCGCGAAGAAGCCGGGCAAGTTACCCGTAGCTTCGTCCCGCTGATTCAGGTTGCGGAGGATGCGCCCGCTGATCTGGTGATTGGAGGAGAAGTTGTGATCCAGCTTGCCAATCCATTGGTCGTCGTCCTGGATCTCCCCGCTCGCCGTGCTGAGCAGCCCGTTTTCGCGGTTCGGAAGAGGGACCATGGCGCTTAGAAACTTCTGCGCCGGTGCATTCAATCGGCTGGTGGGAATGCGATTGCCGGGGAAGACGCCGCCCAGGGGGTCGCGAAGAGCGGCTGTACGGCCCGAGAAGTCGCCGCTGCGCTGAGGACCCGTAAGGACGGTAGCGGTAAGGGCGCCGGCGGCACTGCGTTGGTAGGTCCGCTGCCAGGAGAAGAAGAAAAAGGTCTTATTTCGGATGAGCGGGCCTCCAAGCGTCGCGCCAAATTGGTTGCGCTTAAAAGGAGGCACGGTATTGGCGAAGAAGTTACGGGCATTGAGTTTCTCGTTGCGCAGGAACTCAAACAGCGCGCCGTGAAACTGGTTGGTGCCGCTCTTGGTGACGGCCGTCATGAAGGCGCCGGCATTGCGTCCTTTGTCCGCGCCATAGGCGTTGGTTTGGATCGAGAATTCATCCAGCGCGTCGGGCGAGGGAAAGACGGCCGGGGAGTTAAAGTACGGGTCGTGATTGTCGCCGCCGTCGAGCTGGTAGTTGTTGGAATTTCCTCTAGAGCCATTGATCGAAAGAGTGCCATTCTGTCCTTGGTCGGCAGCCAAACGGCCACCCGCGCCCGCGACGAGCTGTTGCAGTTGAAGAGGATTGCGCCCATTCAAGGGCAATTCGACGATGCGTTTGGAATCCACCACCTCACGCAATGCGCCGCTACGGGTTTCCACCTGCTGGGTCTCGGCGGTGACATCAATCGTTTCATTGACATTGCCCAATTCCAGGCGCGCGTCCACCCGGCGGTTTTCGCCCACCTGGACGGCAATACTTTTCTCCACATAGGTTTTGAAGCCTTGCGCGGCGATGCGGAGCGAGTAGTCGCCGTTGGGCAGACCCACGAAGGTGTAGGCGCCGGAGGAGTCGGTCGAAGTCTTCCGGGTGAGCCCAGTTGCCGACAATACTAGCGACACGTCGGCTTGGGGAACGACCGCGCCCGTGCTATCGCTAACGGTCCCAAAAAAAGTTACCGTACCCTGGGCCCAAAGCGAAGAAGCAAACAACATGAACGAAACGGCAAAGCGCATAGCGCCACTGTATATCAGTTTGAATACGGATATCAGTTTGAATACGGCTCGCCAGACACGGCTTCGAGCCAGTGGGCGGTCGCGCCGTCGACGGCGGCCTGGATCGCCACATGTTGCATCGGACAATCCGGCGCGGCCCCATGCCAATGCTTTTCGCCGGCCTCAATGATGACGGTATCCCCCGGCAGGATGGCCTCAAGAGCCTCGCCTTCCCTCTGCACGAAGCCGCGGCCAGAGGTGACAATGAGGATCTGCCCGGCTGGGTGGGTATGCCAGTGGGTGCGGGCCCCCGGCGCAAAGGATACTCGGAAGGTGAACAGATGCTGCGGACCGCTTTCGACTAGCGGCTCTTGCCAGACTTCTCCCGTAAAGTAGGCTTCGGGCCCGCGGCGGGCCTGGACATCGGCGGATTTGTGAATTCGCATGGCGAGAGTGTAGCGCGCGTTTATCCTACGAGGATGACCCGGAAGGTGTTTTGGGACGACCCCTATCAAACAGAATTGGAAACGACCGTGGCGGCAGTCGCCGGAGCGGAGATTCGCTTGGCCGAGACGATCTTTTACGCCTTCTCGGGAGGACAGGAAAGCGATGCCGGCAACATCGAAGGCTGGACTGTGGAGAGCGCCCACAAAGATGGCTTCGACATCGTTTACACGCTGCCCCCGCATCATAACTTAGCCGTTGGCCAAACCGTACGCGTGCTCATCGATTGGCCGCGGCGCTATGCGCTCATGCGTCTGCATTTTGCAGCCGAACTGGTACTCGAGATCGTCAATCGGGACCTCGGGCCTATAGAGAAGATCGGGGCCCATATCGCCGCGGACAAGGCGCGCATCGATTTCGCCCGCGCAACGCCCGTTACGGCGGAACTGGAAAGCCTGGCTGAGCGGGCCAACGCCATTGTACGGGCGGATCTACCGATCGAAAGTGCCTATAGCGATGGTGCCGCACAGCGCCGCTTTTGGCGCATCGAAGGATTCGCCCAGGTGCCTTGCGGGGGCACGCATTTGCGGCGAACCTTGGAAGTGGGCGTGATCACACTGAAGCGCAAGAACATCGGCAAGGGCAAGGAACGGATCGAGATCTATGTAACGGGCGAATAACTTTCGCCAATTCTTCCCCTTCCTTGCGGGTCTGCGTTATACTCGGGATTTCCATGGCAGACCAAGAAAAACTTCGTACGTTAACGGCGACACTCGGCCAGATCGAAAAGCAGTTCGGCAAGGGCTCGATCACACGATTAGGCTCGCAGGAAGCGATGGTGCAGATTCAGGCTATCCCGACCGGCTCAATTTCCATCGACTATGCGTTGGGCATTGGCGGCTTGCCACGCGGCCGCATTGTGGAAGTTTTCGGGCCGGAATCGTCGGGTAAGACCACCATCGCGCTGCAGGCCATCGCCCAGGCGCAAAAGATGGGTGGCGTAGCGGCCTTTATCGACGTCGAGCATGCCTTGGACCCGATCTACGCCAAAGCCTTAGGCGTGGACGTCGAGAATCTACTGGTATCGCAGCCAGACTATGCCGAGCAGGCACTCGAAATCGCCAGCACGCTAGTGCAATCGGGGGCGGTGGACATCTTGATCGTCGATAGCGTGGCGGCGCTGGTGCCCAAGGCGGAGCTCGACGGCGAAATGGGCGACACCTTCGTGGGCGTGCAAGCGCGGCTAATGTCGCAGGCGATGCGCAAGCTCACGGGGATTTGTTCGAAGTCGAATACGTGTCTGGTTTTCATCAACCAGATCCGCGAAAAGATCGGCGTCATGTTCGGCAACCCGGAAACCACCTCTGGCGGGCGGGCGCTGAAGTTCTACGCGAGCGTCCGCCTGGATATCCGCCGGATTGCAGCCATTAAAGAAGGCGACGTCGTGACGGGCAACCGGACCAAGGTGAAGGTGGTGAAGAACAAAGTAGCGCCGCCCTTCCGCGAGGCCGAATTCGACATCCTGTACGGCGAAGGGATCTCCGCCGAAGGAGACATGCTCGATATCGGCGTGGCGCAGAACCTGGTGGAAAAGTCCGGCTCCTGGTATAGCTATCAGGGCGAACGCATCGGGCAGGGACGGGAAAACGCGCGGACCTTCCTCAAGGACCATCCGGACGCGGCCAAAAAGCTGGACACCGACCTGCGCCAGATTCTTGGCCTGCCGCCGGCGATCGAGGGCGAAAAGGCCTCGGTCGTGTCGCCCGAGGCCCCGCCGAAAGCCAAGAAATAGGCCAAAACATCACCGGGCAATCCTGTTTTGCCTGTAAAAACGGGCTCGAGAAGCCCAACTTGCGCCAAAAAGCCCCGTTTTGGGGCTTTTTGCGTTACTTTTTCCTTTACTTCGCTTGAGAAGCTGCTCTATGATGAGGGTGCGCTTAAGACCAAAACATTTCTATAGAAAATGTTCTGGGGCACATCTCAGTTCAGAAGGAGCCACAATAAATGGCTGATCGCATGACACAATCCGCGTTGATCAAGGAATTGGCCGAAAAGCTCGAAGTCTCGAGCAAGGTCGCCAAGACCTTTATCACGACCTATTCGGAAATCGCCGTCCGCGAAACGAAAAAGGCCGGGGAATTCACGATTCCCGGCGTAGGCAAACTGGTTCGCGTGGAGCGGAAAGCTCGCACGGGCCGCAACCCCGCCACGGGCGCCACTATCAAGATCCCGGCCAAAAAGGTCGTCAAGTTCCGCGTGGCCAAGGCCGTTAAGGACGCGATCGTTCCGCCGAAAAAGAAGTAGTTTACCCGTCTCCTCTTAAGTTCTTACTCCCCTCCGGATCAAGAACCCCGCTTCCGCCGCCGTTTTCCGTCCCAGGACGGGGGCCTAGGAAGCGGGGTATTTTTTGGTTGGTAGGGCCGGCCCGCGCTGGAAAAGAGCCAGGGCGAGCGAGGCGCTGAGGGCGGCAACGACGAACCACTCGCGGTATTCGGCCAAACTGCCCGTCACCAAGTGAACGCCCACGCTCATGACCGGACCAAGCAAAGCCAGGCGATCCGCCAGACGCCCCGCGTCGGGCTGCAGCGCGATGGTTTGCAACGCGAAAGGCACAAAGCAAGCTATCCCCGCGCCCATCGCCGCATAGCAGGCAATCAGCGGCACACCGCGCGGACCGCTGAGCATCACGCCTAGGACGGCCGCCAGGCTCAGCACACATCCCCCCACTACCACCCGGCGTAGATCCAAGCTGGGGTATTGGCCGGCCAACCAACGCACCGTTCCCACCACCAGCCAGAAGACGCCCGTTAGCAGGCCGCCGGCCACGAGAGACGGCAAGGTGCGCGAGCCAAAGTGCAACTCGCCAGTGAGAATGCTAGACCAGGCGGTGGCTTGGGTCATCGAGAAGACCTCGGTGCAGTAGACGGCAAAAGCAAACCAGAGTGTGCGGGAGTCGCCCGGGGCGCGAGCGGCGGATTTTTGCGCGCCGGACCAATCGGGCAGTCTGCCCCGCAGCGCCCAGGCCGCGGCCAGGCCTACAAGCATGGACAGCACCGCGCTGGGCCAGCCCGCGCCCGAGGCTTCCGTGAGATTGCTATTGAACAGGAACGACGCGCCCAGTCCAAAGCCCGCCATGCTTTCGAGGACCAGCGTGGTATTCGCGGAGCGCCGAGAAGATTCAGCGCGGCGTTGGATCTCCGCAATGGCGCGATAGAGTCCGGCCAAGGCGATGCGGGAGGCGGCGCCTTGCAAGGAATAGGCCAGCAGCAGCGCCCAAAAGTCCTGGGCTAGCACCGGCAGCCAGACGGAACAGCTCAAGAGCAGAAGACCGAATTCTCCCGAGTACCTGCGCCCGCTGCGCCGCAGATATAGATTCACGGCCAAGGCGGCTAGGGCGCCGGTGGCGAGGATAATGCCAAATGCGCCCAAAGGCAGTCCACTGCGGGCTTGTATCCAGCCGTTCAATACCGCCATTCCGGCTAAGTAACCGAAGGCAAGCATGCCGGCGGCCGTGGGATAAAAGCCCTGCGTCGGGGCGGGGCTTTCAGTAGTAGAACTAATAGCGATGCCTATTTCCGAAGTTTCGCATTACTGGGGTGGGGACTGGATCCCCGGGGAGGACCGCGCGCGCCATTTGGTGGAAGATCCCGGCCGGGCGGAAAGAATTGCCAGCGCGCCCGAGGCTTCTCGCACCGAAACGAGCCATGCCGTAGAAGCCGCGCATGCAGCCTTCCGCCTGTGGCGTACCGTACCGGTTACGGAAAGGATTCAGCCGCTGTTTCGCTTAAAAGCGTTGCTGGAGGCGAAGTTGGACGATCTGGCGCGGACCATCACGCTCGAGTGCGGCAAGACGCTAGGCGAATCTCGCGGCGAGTTACGGCGTGCGATTGAGAACGTGGAGGTCGCTTGCGGGATGCCGATGCTGCAACAGTCCGCATTCAGCGAAGGGATCGCCAGCGGCATCGACGAGTACTCCATCCGCCAGCCCCTGGGCGTGGCCGCGATCCTGTGCCCCTTCAATTTCCCCGCGATGATTCCCTTTTGGTTCTGGCCCTATGCGGTGGCGGTGGGCGGGACGGTGGTGATCAAGCCGAGCGAGCGTGTGCCGATGACGATGGAGGCGGTCATTCGTCTGGTCGAACAGTGCGGCTTTCCAAAAGGGGTCGTGAACCTCTTGCACGGCGGGCGCGCAGTGAGCGACGCGCTGATTGAGCATCCGCTGGTGCGCACGGTGAGCTTTGTGGGATCGAGCGCGGCCGCACGCAGCGTCTATGCGCTCGCCGCGCGGCACGGCAAGCGCGTGCAGTGCCAAGGCGGAGCCAAGAACCCGGTGGTGATTCTGCCGGACGCCGAAGTAGAGACGGGGACGCAGGTGATTGCGGATTCCGCGTTTGGCTGCGCGGGGCAAAGATGCCTGGCCTCGAGCGTCGCGATTCTCGTAGGGGAAGCTAAACGGAGCTTCGGCGAGAGCCTGCGGCAGGCCGCGGCGGAGCGCAAGACGGGGCATGGCCTCGAAGGCGCCGAGATGGGCCCGGTAATCAGCCTCGCCGCGAAAGAAAGGCTACACGGGGTGCTAGCCGAAGCTGAAAGCGCCGGGGCGCGCCTAAGCGTGGACGGCCGGCGGCACGGCCTCGATACAGGGCACTTTTTGAAGCCGACGATCCTCGAAGGCCTGGCCGAGACTAGCCCGCTGATGCGGACGGAATTCTTCGGGCCCATACTAACGCTGGTGGAAAAGGAGAGCGTCGACGACGCGTTGGCCTTCGTGAACTCCGGCGCCTACGGGAATATGGCGTGCCTGTTTACGCGGTCCGGCGAGGCGGCCAGACGCTTTCGCACCGAGGCCGAAGTGGGCAATGTGGGGATCAACGTGGGCGTGGCTGCACCGATGGCCTTCTTCCCGTTTAGCGGTGCAAGAGAGAGCTTTTTGGGCGACCTGCATGGACAAGGGCTCGACGCGGTACGGTTTTTCACGAACGAAAAAGTGGTGGTGGAGCGCTGGCCCAAAGAGTGGACGAGGAAATTCTGATGGGCGTCTTTCTGGCACCGAAGATCATTCGCTATGGCGCGGGAACGCGACAGGAGCTACCGGAACAACTGCGAGACTGGGCCGTGCGGCGGCCCTTGATCGTGACCGACCCCTGGATGCGAGATAGCGGGCAGGTGCCCGTCGTGCCTGGAGGCAAGGTATTTGCCGACGTGCAGCCGGACCCGACAGACCAGAATGTGGCGGAGGGCTTGCGGCAATTCCAAGAGCACGAAGCGGACGGCATCGTGGCCTTTGGCGGCGGCAGCCCGATCGATTGCGCCAAGGCAATCCGTTACACGGCGGCGCGGCGCGTTCCCTTGATCGCCATGCCCACCACCGCAGGCACCGGCAGCGAGGCCACGCCCGTCATCGTGATTACCGACACTGTGAACCATGTGAAGAAAATGACGCGGGCGCCCGAGCTGATGTGCGACGCCGCGATTGTCGATTATGAGTTGACGCTTACGATGCCAAGAGCGTTGACGGCGCATGTAGGCGTGGATACGTTGACGCATGGCATCGAAGCCTATGTTTCCCGCAAGGCCACACCTCTCACGAGCGCTCTTGCGCGCAGTTGCATCGAACTGACGCAGCGGCATCTACGGGCGGCCTGGACCAATGGCGCGGACCGCGAGGCGAGGGAGGGAATGAGCTTGGCGGCGCTCGAAGGCGGCATGGCCTTCGGCAACGCCAGCGTCGCGCTAGTGCATGGGATGTCGCGGCCCTTGGGCGCGGTCTTTCACCTGCCGCATGGACTCTCCAATGCGGTGTTGCTCGCGGAGGTAACCCGCTACTCCTGGCGCGGCCATGAGCAAGCCTACGTTGAGATTGCGGCGATGATGGGCGTCCCGGGCGAACGCGATTCTTTTATTGAGGCTCTAGAGCAGCTCAATCGAGACCTCGAAGTGCCGCGCCTGCGGGAGTGCTGCGGCCGTGACGAAGCTCGCTTCTCGGCGGCGCTGCAAAAGATGGCGGTGGACGCGTTGGCTTCGGGTTCGCCGGCAAACAACCCCGTGGTGCCAAGCGCAGAGGAAATCATGGAGATCTACCGCCAAGCCTGGTAGCTACGCCGCTAGGGGAAGCTCGATCTTGACGCGCAAGCCGGGTTGCGCGTTCTCGGCCTTCACGTGGCCTTGATGCAGTGCGACGGCGCGCTGGGCAATCGCCAGGCCGAGGCCGACGCCGCCAGTCGAACTGGTGCGGCTGGAATCGACACGAAAGAAGGGTTGAAAGATTTTCCCGATCATTTCCTCAGGCACACCGGGACCAAAATCGCGGACAACCAAGGCGGCCGCGCGGACCTCCTTGGACAACGCCACATCAATCGCAGTGCCCTCGGGGGCATAACGAATCGCGTTGCGCAGAACATTTTCCACGGCCCGCCGCAAAAGTTCCCGGTCGGCCCACAAAAGAAACGAGCGCTCATGCCGAAAGCGGAGCTGGCAGCGTTTGGCTTCGGCTTCAATACGGCAATCCTCGACGATGCTCTGGGTCAGCTCGGTAAGATCGACATCTTCGCGCACGCGGGCGTCGGGGTCGCCTTCGGCGCGAGTGACTTCCAGAAGCTGACCGACGAGTTCGCCCAGACGGTCCACCTCGCGGCGCATTCGGGCAATCCCCGACTCGCGGTCGGGAGAGCTGCGGAAAAGCTCCAGCGCGAATTGCAGCCGCGCCAAAGGGCTGCGCAGCTCATGGCTCACGTCCTCCAGCAGGCGCCGCTCGGCCGCCAGCAGCGTTTGAATCCGTTCGGCCATCTGGTTATAGCGGGCGGCAAGAGCGCCGATTTCGTCCGAGCGGCGGACGCTCACGCGGGCCGCAAAATCGCCCTGGCCGAAGCGCTCCACCGCCAAAGACAATTCACGCAAGGGACTGGCCAGATAGCGGAATAGCGCATAGCTGAACACGGAGATGCTCAGGAACACGATCGCAAAGGGCAACACGGCGTTGGATTGATTGAACGGCGGTTCGACGCTGGCGAGATAGCGGTACTTGCCGTCGGCCGTGCTGCGGGCGATCACAAATCGATGCGGCATGCCGGGCAGCGACAAAAGGCGCGGCGGAGCCTGATCGCCCGGTAGCAGCGCGGAGCGGTCCTCCCCGGTCAGCAGGTCCCGATTCGAACGGCCGTCCAGCAGATAATGGCCGCCCCGGAAAAAACGCTCCAGGTGCGTCATGTGCTCAGCCAGCTTGGCCGGGCCGCCACTTTCGTACGCGCGCACAGCTTGATCCATTTGCCAATCGATGGAGCGGCTTAACCCGTTGGGCCGGCCGGTGAAGTTCCGGTTGATCGTATTGACGGCATAAGAGGTGCCCACCACGCTAACGATGAGCGTGGCCAGCGTCCAAAGCGTGAGCTTAAAGTAGAGGCTTTTCATGCGCCGAACATGTATCCTACGCCGCGGACGGTGTGGATGCGGTCCTGCCCGTCGGCTTCAATCTTTTTGCGAAGCTGGCTAATGTGCACATCGAGCCAACGCTCGAAGGGCGTGGACTCGCGTTGGTGCAAGATAGCAGTGAGTTCATCGCGGCTCACGGCGCGTCCCGCATTGCGCATCAGATATTCGAGGATCTCAAATTGGGCGCTGGTTAAGGCTAAGTTTTCGTCCCGCAAAAAAGCTTGGCGTTGTGCGGGATCGATCCGCATCGCGCCGACGATGATCTGCTCCGGCTTGGTCGCGTTGGTCGCGTTGCTGCGGCGCAGTACAGCCCGAATCCGGGCCACGAGTTCGTCCGGTCCGAAGGGCTTGGTCAGGTAATCGTCGGCCCCGGTATCCAGGCCCTGGATGCGATCGGCGGGTGCGCCGCGCGCGGTCAACATGATGACGGGCGTCGCGGAACGGCGCCGGACCTGACGTAAAACTTCCAGGCCATCCAAGCCGGGCAGCATGCCGTCCAGCAAGATCAAATCGTGGTTCCCGGACAGGGCCTTCGCCAAGCCGCCCGTGCCATCCAGCGCCACATCCAATTCAAAGTCGTGCGGCGCTAGGAACTCGCGCATCATTTGCGCCAGTTCCGCGTCGTCATCCACCAGCAGGAGTTGCATTCGGGTTTCAGTCCCCATGATATTCTGCGGGGCATGAATCTGCTTGAGACCCTGCTTCAGGAAAACAACGGCCAAAGCGTGAATGCACTGGCCCAACAGTTTGGCCTGAGTGGAGAACAAACCCAAGGCGTGCTCGGCCAACTGCTGCCGGCGCTGGCCCAAGGCTTTCAGAACAACATGAGCCAGGAGGGCGGACTGGACTCGCTGCTCGGGGCCTTGTCGAGCGGACACCATAGCCAATATCTCGACGATCCCTCGACGCTGGCGAATCCGGAAACGGTGAACGACGGCAACGGAATTCTGGGGCACATTTTGGGCTCGAAAGACGTAAGCCGCGCTCTGGCGCAGCAAGTATCGGGGTCCACCGGCATTAGCGACACGCTGATCAAGCAGATGTTGCCCCTAGTGGCTTCTCTGGCCATGGGCGCGATGGCCAAACGTTCACGTGGCGGTATGGAGGGCGGCGAAATGCAGACGGGCCTTGCCTCCATGCTGGATTTCAACCGGGACGGCAGCGCCATTGACGACGTGATCGGGCTCGTCGGAAAGTTCTTTGCGCGTTAGTTTCCTTAGACGGGGTGTCGCCGGCGGCACGCCAGTGATTCACCTGCATGGCTGGCCGAGTTCGCGGCTGGAGCAGTTTGCGGAAGAGGCGCTGCTGGAGCGCTTGGGCCTGGATTGGTTCAGCCTGGACCGGCCCGGCTATGGCGAAAGCGGCTTCGATCCGAAACATAGCCTCGCGGATTGGCCGCTGCGCGTGGCGGCTTGGGCCGATGAACAGGGGATCGGCGACTTTCATGTGCTGGGCTTTTCCGGCGGCGGGCCTTATGCGATGGCTTGCGCGGCGCTGCTCGGCCAGCGCGTTCGCAGCCTGACCTTGATCGGATCCTTGGCACCCTTTGGGAGGGGCGCAGTAGGTTGCCGCCCCCCTTGGGGTTTCTGGGGAGGACTGGTCTTGCGCCATGCGCCGCTATTGGGAGTCGCAGGGATGAAGCTTGCCGACGGCTATCGGCGCCGCGCGCCGCAGGCCTTTGAACGGAATCAACTTCCTTTTCTCCCTCCCGCGGACCGCAAGGTGCTCGAAAATGCGGAGCGGCAACATATGCTCATGGCCGCGCATGCCGAGGCATGCCGCCAAGGCGTAAGGCATCTGGTGCACGACCTCGGCCTGGCCGCGCGGCCATGGCCATTTGACGTATGCGAAATCGGCTGCCGGGTCCGCCTTCTCGTGGGAGACCAGGACGGCACGGTGCCCCCGGAATGCAGCCGTTGGCTAGCCCAACAGATTCCCGGCGCCGAGTTGACGGTGTTCCCTGGGGAAGGCCACTACATTCCTTACACGCAGACGGAGCGCATTCTCCAGCCTTTGTCGGAGCGGGGATGAAGCTCCGCTACGGGATCGGTTTAACGATGCTGGCGATGGGGCTCGCATTGTTCGCGGCGGGCTATACGCTAGGCCCACGGCCCCGCGCGGAACTCCTGCGGCTGAACCAAGCGATGGCGTTGGGCGTCGCAGTGGCCGCCACGGGGATCTTTTTCGTATTGACGCCACCGAAGAAATGAACAATCGATTTCGCGGAGAATAAGAAGATGCAGCGCATCCTTTTTGCCCTTTCGCTGGCGGCCGCGTTATGCCCCGCCCAAGAACTCCTGATCAGCGCCGAAGCGCTGCAGGCACGCCTTCAAGATCCCGAGCTTGTCTTGATCCACTCCGGCGGCAAGCAGGATTACGACGCGGGGCACATTCCGGGCGCGCTCCTGGTGACCCTGGCGGATCTTTCCACAACGGGCGCGCATGGGCTGCGGCTGGAACTGCCACCAGTGGACGTGCTGCGGGAATCTTTGCTGAAGCTTGGCGTTAGCGACAAGAGCAAGATCGTGATCTACACGGGCAATGAGAGCGTGCAATCGGCCACGCGTTTGTTCTTCACGTTCGACTATTTGTCCTTGCCCGCCGCAATGTTGAACGGCGGCTTGGCGGCTTGGAAGGCGAAGGGCTTCGCGCTCAGCACGGAAGAATCCACGCCGCGTCCGGCCACGTCTTTGCAAGTGCAAGCCCGCCCGGAACTCGTTGTAGATGCCGCCTGGGTCGAAGCGCACCGGCAGGACCCGCAAGTCACGCTGATCGATGCGCGGCTGCCAGAATTCTACTCGGGCGAGAACGCCGGACAGATGGCGCGCGGAGGCCGGATTCCCGGTGCCCGCAACGTCCCTTTCCTTACGCTCATCGCGGACGATAAAACATTTTTGCTCATCTCTGATTTGGCTTCGAAACTGGGCGGCGGCGGCACCATCGTCACTTACTGCCACATCGGCATGCAAGCCACAGTGCCATACTTTGCCGCCCGCCTCACAGGCAAGACGGTGAAGCTCTACGACGGATCGTTTCAGGATTGGGCGGCCCGCAGCGAGCTGCCGGTCGCGGCGAAGTAGCAACCAAGTAGCGGCTACTTTGTGTAGCGGACGCGCCAGATCTCGTTGTTGCCGTCCTCCGACACCAACAGGCTCCCGTCGCGCAATTCAAGCACCCCAACGGGGCGGCCCCATACTTCGCGTTGCCCCGCGTCCATCATCCAGCCGCTCAGAAATTCTTCCGGCGGACCGGCGGGCCGGCCCTTCTTAAAGGGAATGAACGCGATTGCATAGCCCACCCGCTTCGAACGATTGCCCGACCCGCGCAAGGCGACGAAAGCGCCCCCGCGGTAGCGCGCCGGGAAGGCCTTGCCCTGATAGAAGGCGAAGTCCATGGCGGCTACGTGAGCCGGCAGCACCACGTCGGGCACCAGCGTCTTCTTCACCAGTTCTGGCGCTTCGCCTTTGTGGCGTGGCTCCTCGTTGGGGCCAATGTAGGCGAAGGGCCAGCCGTAGAAGCCGTCTTGCTTGACTTCGGTAAAGTAGTCCGGCACCAGATCGTCGCCCAGTCCATCGCGCTCTTGGATCGTGGCCCACAGCTTCTTGGACGCCGGATTCCAGTGGATCGCCACCGGGTTCCGCAATCCACTGGCATAGACCTCATGACCCGAGCCGTCGGGATTATAGACGTTGATGACCGCGCGGTCCTTAGGGTCGCCCGTATCGACATTGGATCCAGAGCCTACCGATACGTACATCTTGTTGGCCTTGGAATCGAAAGCTATAGAACGAGTCCAGTGTCCTTTACCGTAACCCTTCAGGGGCACGACCACTTCGCCTTCACCAATCTCGAGCGAGGCGGGGTTGAAGCGATAACGCTTGATGGCTTCAGCCTCGGAGACATATAGATGCTCCTTGTAGAGAGCAAGGCCAAAGGGGCGATCAAGACCGGTGAGAATGGTCTTGCGCTCTTTGCCCTCGCCAAGCAGCGCGTGCACGCTGCCCTTGGCGACGCTATCGGAAACCAAGACCGTACCGTTGGGAAGCTCCAGCATGATGCGCGGCTTAGCAAAGCCTTTGGCATAGGAGGCCACCGTGAAGCCCTGCGGAACCTGAAGCTGCTTGCCATCCGGCTGCGGCACTACCTTGGGCGGATTGGTGGCCGATGGCGTCGCGTAGGGCGCCGGCAGCACTACTTTCTTGTCCGCGCTCTTATCGGCGGCAATCGCAGCCGCCACAATCAGGAAAATCGAAAGCTTGCTCATGGAAGCGTCGAGTTTATCACGCACTAGGCAATGAGGCCGCGCACGACGCGGGCCTTCTCGACGCCTGTGAGCTTTTGATCGAGGCCCTGGAACTTGTAGGTAAAGCGCTCATGCTCGATGCCGAAAAGATGCAAAATGGTGGCCTGGAAATCGCGGATGTGCACGGGGTCGCGCACGATGTTGTAGCTGAAGTCGTCGGTCTCGCCCCATACAATGCCGGGCTTTGCGCCGCCTCCGGCCATCCACAGGCTGTAGCAGCGGGGATGATGGTCGCGGCCATAGTCGGTCGCCGTGAGCTTGCCTTGCGAATAAATCGTGCGGCCAAATTCCCCGCCCCACACCACCAGCGTTTCGTCCAACATACCGCGCCGCTTCAGATCCTGCACCAGGCCATACAGTGCCTGGTCCACATCCTTGCACTGGGCGGGCAGCACCTCCGGCAGGTTACCGTGCACGTCCCACCCGCGCATATAGAGTTGCACGAAGCGCACGCCGCGCTCAGCCAGGCGGCGGGCCATCAAAGCTTGATTGGCAAAGGTGCCGGGCTTCTTGGCCTCCTCGCCATAAAGCTCATAAGTGCTGGCGGGTTCCTTCGAGAGGTCGGTCAATTCCGGCACGCTCGCTTGCATACGAAAAGCCATCTCGTACTGCGCGATGCGGCTTTTGGTTTCCGGATCGGCAAAGCGGTCGTAGGCAAGGTTGTTCATTTGGCCCAAGCCATCGAGCATCCGGCGGCGCATTTCAATCGGCACGCCTTCGGGATTCTTGACGTAGAGCACAGGGTCGCCCGCACTACGCAAGGCCACGCCGGCATACTGCGCACTGAGGAAACCCGCGCTCCAAAGGCGCGCGCTGATGGCCTGGACATTGGCCTTGGGATGCGTGTGATTCGCATTCAGGACAACAAAGGTGGGTAGATCGTTGTTCATACTGCCCAGGCCATAAGCGATCCAGGAACCGATGCACGGCTTGCCCGCGATCTGGTTGCCGGTTTGGATAAAGGTGATGGCGGGCTCATGATTGATCGCCTCGGTATGCATCGTGCGGATGATGGTGAGGTCGTCGGCCATCTTGGCAACGTTGGGCATGAGCTCGCTAATCCAGGCTCCGCTCTTGCCGTGCTGCGCGAACTTGAAAACGGACGGCGCGATCGGAAAGCGCGTCTGACCGCTAGTCATCGTCGTGAGGCGCTGGCCCTGCCGGATGCTCTCGGGCAGGTCCTTGTCGAACCAGTCCTTCATCTGGGGCTTGTAATCGAAGAGGTCCATCTGCGGCGGGGCGCCCACCATATGCAGATAGATGGCGCGCTTGGCTTTGGGCGCAAAATGCGGCAGGCCGGCGCCCTGTACGCCAAGGCTGGCCAAGGCCAAGCCCCCAAGGCCGCGCGCACCTTGCCCAAAGAATTGGCGCCGCGTCTCTACCAGGACCGATTCGCGTTCGAAGTCATGGATCTTCACTTGTTCAGCACCTCGTCGAGATTCAGCAATTGGTTAGTCAGCATGCTCAGCGCGGCCCATTCGGGCGCAGGCAGCTTCGCGTCAACCGGCCACTCGCCGGTTGCGATCAGTTTCTTGGCATCGGCGGGTTTGGAGTCGTAGTAGCGCAGGAAGTCTCGATAGGCGGCGCGGGAGATCTCGCGCTCCTGCGCGCTGAAGCGGCGGCTGACCAGGCGTTCGGTCAGATAATCGAGTTGCCGGTCGAAGTCGTTCTTGTGGGTACGCAGAGCTCGCTCGGCCAGAACGCGCGCGGCCTCGACAAACTGCACGTCGTTCATGGTGAGCAGCGCTTGGAGCGGTGTATTGGTGCGCTCGCGCTTCACGGTGCATTGTTCGCGCGTGGGAGCGTTAAAAATGTCCATAGCGGGCGGCGGCGCGCTGCGCTTCCAGAACGTATAAAGACTGCGGCGATAAAGCGCCTCGCCGTGATCCTGTGTATAAAAGCGCGTGTCGCTTTGCTCCATGGCGACGGTCTCCCAGATTTTCTCCGGCTGATAAGGGCGCACGCTGGGGCCGCCAATGGTGCGCACCAGGAGGCCGCTAGCCGCCAGCGCATAGTCCCGTACCATCTCGCCATCCATTCGAAAGCGCGGGCCACGCGCCAGCAGGCGGTTCTCCGGATCGCGCTTCAACTTCTCTTCCGTGGCCACGGCCTGCTGCCGGTAGGCCGCGCTGGTCACCAGTAGGCGAAGCGTCTTCTTCACGTCCCAACCGCTTTCGCGGAATTCCACAGCCAGCCAATCGAGCAATTCCGGATGGCTGGGCACCTCGCCTTGGCTGCCGAAGTCGTCACTCGATTTCACCAGGCCCACACCAAAGATCTCTTGCCAGTAGCGATTGACGGCCACGCGCGCAAAGAGCGGATTCTCTGGCTCAAGCAGCCACTGCGCCAGCCCCAAGCGGTTGCGAGGAAATTTCACACCTAGCCCGCCCAAGACCACCGGCACGTCTGCCTCCACCTTCTCACGAGGCTGATCGTACATTCCGCGAAACAGTATGTTTGCCGAGGGCTGCTGGTCGTCCCGCTCCACCATCACGTGCGTGACCGCGCCGCGCTCGAGAATGCCCTTGCGTTGCTTTTCCAGCAGCGCTAACTCTTCCATCTGCCTGCGCACGCGCCGGTCCTTCGAAGCGGCCATCCAGGCGCGCACCGCGTACTCTTTGCCGGCGCGGGCCTCGGGCAGCAGGCTCAACAGCCGCACTTCCTCGCTGGAGAGCACGTTGGAGTAAACACGGAGATCCTCAATTTGGCCTCCTTTGAATTTACGTTTTCCCCCATCGCCCCCTATCCGCAAAGGCTCTTTGTTGGCAACGGAACCCAGCAGCGCCGCGCGCGCGCTATCGGATTTTCCGGCGTGGGCAACCTTGGCGCCGTTGAAGTAAAGCTCGAAGGCTTCTTTCTTGCGGCGGGTCCCGTCATAGGTGATAGCCACGTGATACCAATTGCCGGGCGCCATCTTGGCAGCATCGCCACCGCGGGCGACGATCGCCTCGCCGTTCTCTCCTATAAATTTAAACGTGGGCTGGCGGCCTTGTATGTCCAGCGTCCAGCCGCGGCGTTTGCGGGCTTCCTCTTCGTCGCCGTTGTACTGGGAAACGACCGTCCAGTTCTCGTCGGGTTTGGGATAGTAAACACGCGCGGCCAGCGTAAAGGGCTTGTCGGCATCGATCAGGCGAAAGCCCGCCACCTCTTCGGCGGGCTTCTCAGTCGGGATTTCCACGCGATCCCGTTTCCAATTCGGCTTCAGCAGTTTCCCTTCGTTGAATGCGCGCGGCGTAAGCGCGTCGATGCTATCGCCCAAAGCCCCGCGCCGGGATACGATTTCCCGGTCGATGCTGGCCCAACGGGCTTCGTCGGCCTTGGCGGGCAGGAACAGTACCGGCGGCGTGTCGCTGATATTGCCATCCAGCGGCCTTTGCGTCGTGTTGCGGAAGAAGGCCGCCATCGAATAGAAGTCCTTCTGCAGAATCGGGTCGAATTTGTGGTCGTGGCAGGTGGCGCAGCCCACGGTCAGTCCCAGGAAGACCGTGCCGGTCGTATCCACGCGGTCTTTCGCATACATGGCCGCCACCTCGTCTTCAATGACGCCGCCTTCGTTCGTGGTGACATTGTTGCGATGAAAGCCGGAGGCGATCCATTGTTCGGTGGAGCGATTGGGGAGGAGGTCCCCGGCCAACTGGTCGAGCGTGAAACGGTCGAAGCGCGTGTTCTTGTTAAAGGCCGCGATGACGTAATCGCGGTATTGCCACATCTCGCGGTAGTTGTCGATGTGCAGGCCGTGGGTGTCGGCATAGCGGGCCGCATCGAGCCAATACCGCGCGCGGTGTTCTCCATAGTGCGGACTGGCCAGTAGCTTGTCGACGTAATGCTCATAGGCGTCGGCACGCGGGTCGGCAAGGAATTCCTCCACGTCTTTCGGCTCCGGCGGCAGCCCTGTCAGATCAAGCGCCACGCGTCGAGCCAGGGTCCGCCGATCGGCCTCGTCCGCAGGCGCCAGGCCTTCTTTTTCGAGGCGGGCCAAGATGAAGCGGTCAACCGGATTGCGTGCCCAGGACGCGTTGCGCACCGCCACTTCCGCAGGCCGTTGCGGGGGAGCGAAGGCCCAATGTTCCTTCCATTCGGCTCCCTCCGCGATCCAACGGCGCAGCGTTTCAATTTGTTGCGCGGTTAACGTCTTGTGCGCGGAGGGCGGCGGCATGCGCAGCGCGGCTTTGGCATGCGCAATGCGTTGGAGGACCAGGCTTTGCTCGGGCTTGCCTGGCACTATCGGGGCTCCGTTCTTCCGGGCGGCGAAGGCTTCAGACTTCACATCCAAACGCAATCCCGCCATGCGCGTCTCTTTATCGGGCCCGTGGCAATGGAAACAGGCGTCCGACAAGAGCGGCCGCACTTCTTTGGAGAAGTCAACCGGCACACCGGCAAAGACGGGCCCAAGCGCCAGCGTGGCCAAGAGAACAAGCTTCATGTGCCCTTATCTTATCGGGTCTCGTAAACTGTGGGTAATGCAAGTTCTTTGGAGCTTCGCGCTCCTGCTTTGCTTGGCCATCGGTCTCCAGGCTCAAACGAACCCGCTGGCGGCCATTGCCAATCACCCGCGCGTCAAGGAGGCCGAGCGCCTCTTCGATCTGGGCCGCAAGGAAGTCTCCGCCGGCCAGGCCGACGCCGCGCGCGATCTTTTTGACCGCGCCATTCGCCACTTGCTCGAAACGCCCAAGGAAGACCCCGCTCGCGCCACCTTGGATCGTTACATCCAGAATCTGGCCGAGCAGATTTATCTGCTGGACCTTGAAAGCCTGGGCGCCGCGCGGGAACTCGACGAGGTCCGCTTCGATAAATCGCCGCTCGACGAGATCCGCGAGATGACCTTCCCCATCGATCCGAAACTCAAGTCGCAAGTGCGCCAGGAGGTGGAATCCACCGCTTCGGGGCTGCCCCTGGTCGTCAACGACACCGTGCTGGGCTACATCAACTATTTCGCGAACGGGAAAGGCCGCAGGACTCTCGAATACGCGCTGCGGCGGTCCGGACGCTATCGCCCAATGATCTTTCGGATCCTCGCCGAAGAAGGAGTGCCGCCCGAATTGATTTACCTGGCGCAGGCGGAATCGGGATTTCTGCCCCGCGCGGTCAGTTACAAGTCCGCGGTGGGCATGTGGCAATTCATCCGCGAAACCGGCCGCACCTATGGGCTAACCCAAACGTCTTTCACAGACGACCGTCTGGACCCCGAACGCGCTACCCGCGCCGCCGCGCGCCATTTGCGCGATCTCTATAACGATCTCGGCGATTGGCATTTGGCCCTGGCTGCCTACAATTGCGGCGCGGGCTGTGTGGACCGCGCCGTGCAGCGCACCGCCTTTGCCGACTACTGGGAACTGCGGGGGCGCCGCGCCATTCCGATCGAGACCACCAATTATGTCCCCATCATTCTCGCCCTCACCATCATCATGAAGAACCCCGCCGATTATGGTCTGGCGGACTTTGAGATGGAGGCGCCGCTCGAATACGACACGATCGAGGTCTATTCCCCGACCAGCCTGCAACTCGCCGCCGACGCGGCGCAGATCGCCGTACCTGCCATCGAGGAGATGAACCCGGCGATCTTGCGTAAGGTCGTGCCGGCTGGGTATTTTCTGCGGGTACCCAAGGGCAGCGGCGCGATGGTCAGTGAGCGTCTCAACCTGGTGCCCTCAGCCAAGCGGGAAAGCTGGCGGCTCTTTCAGATCGAGTCGGGGGAATCCAAGACTGCGCTCGCGCGCCGCTTCGGCGTCACCGAATTGGCGCTCGAGGAAGCCAATCCGAAGCTGGACGAAACGCTCCTGGCAGGCGGCTTCGTGGTGCTTCCTCAGGCTCCAGCCAAGGCGATTCGGCCAGTGCGAAGTTCCGCCGCCGTACGAAAAAGTTCTTCGCGTAAGGCCTCGCCCCGTCAAAGCAATGCCCGGCCAGCCGTCAAGAAACCAGTAGCGAAGAAGCCCGTGGCTAAGAAACCGGCCGCGAAAAAGCGCTAGCGGACCGCTTCGAACGCAACCGCCCGTCCGCCGTGCCAGGGGCCTAGATTGAACTGTATCTTCTCAATCCGCTTGGCTTGCGTCCTTGGATGTTCGTACACTTCCACACTGCGTCCGGAGCGCGTCCGCCGCTCGAGCAAGATCCATCTTTCCGCTTCCGCCAATCGCCGCAAGCGCTGCGCATAGGGCCGCACGCATGCGCTATCGATCACCACAAAATGGACGGGCGTCTCCTCGAGCAGCGTGGACAATGCCGCGTCGGACCGAACGGTCTCTCGGAATCCTTGTCCGCCCCAGCCTTGTTCGCTCAGCAGCTTGGAAGCCCTCAGGACCACGCCTTCCCGCTGCTCGTCGAGCACAAGGCGCTGGGCCACCAAAGAGCCCTCTCCCAGGCTGTCGCTGGCGATCAGCACGCTAACGCCGCCCGGGCGTAAGGGAATCGCCCCCGCCACCGCGGCAAAGGCTTCCACGGTCCGGTAATGCGCCTCCGGACGGATCGCGAGCAGAAACACCCCCACCATTGCCAGCGTCCAGCGGCTCCGCGCGCGCAACGCTTCCATCGTCATAAGCAAGTAGATCGCTAAGGCGGGAAAGAGCGGCAGAAAGACCCGGTCCTCGTAGGAGAGGCCCGTCACACCCAAGAATCCCAGGAGCGCGAGCGTCAACGCGGCACTGTAGCTCCACAGCCTGCGGACGGGTCCCTGTGGCTTGCGGGAGCCTAGATATGCGCCCGCGATGGCCAGTGGCCAAAACGTCCAAGGCAGCGTGTAAAGGAAGTGCCGCAACAGGCCCAGGCGGCCCAGCAGCACTTCCCACTCTGCGGAGCGAGCCACCCCAGAGATCGGATATCCCGTCGAGAGCACCTGCGCCCACCAATAAAACGGCGTGGCCAACGCCGCCGCGCCCCCCAGAGAAAGCCACAACCCGGGCCGGCGCAACGCGGCGCTTTCTCCCGCCATCCACGTGGCCAAAGGCACAGCGCCCAGCAGCACCCAGGCATTCCCCTTCGTCAGGATGGCGGCCGCTAAGCATACGCTCAACCAGCACCAGTCCCGTGCCCTGCCGGAATCCAGTGCCCTCCACCACAGCAGGCAGCATAGCCAGCACAACAAGCAAACCAGGCCATCGGAAAGCACCAGCACCGATGCGGCCACCGCCACCGGCGCGCTCATCAGGAAGGCAATCGCCATCAAAGTCGCAGCCGCTCCAAAGTATCGGCGTAGCGATTCAAATCCCAGCCCCGCGAGAGCCAACGCGATCGACAAGTTCAGAAAGTGCGCTTGCGCGATGCCCTCGCCCACGATTCCGTACCAGACCGTTTGTACCGTGTAGAACAAGGGAGGCCAGTGGCCCAGCGCCACCTTCGGATAACGCGCATAGTAGCTGGAAGCGTAGGCCAACGGCGCTTCTCCCCAATGACCGCGCACGTAGTCGTAAACCATCATGCCCGTCACAAAATGGCCAGCTTCGTCCGGATGAGTGGCCACCTCTTGGGCGTGCCAGTTTCGCTCGAGAGCCCCTATCGTCAGGACGCCCAACCAAAGTACCAGCAGCCAATTTAAAAGCGTCGAAAGCGGAGCTATGCGCACGCGGTACCGGTACCGGAGGGACTTGGAATTTTTCGCGGTTCCGCTATGCTCAAACCACGCGAGCAATGCGCCGCGGCGAATTTCTCAATCGTCTCCTTCTCCAATCTCTTCATTGATCCTTCGGAGCGGAATCCCCACCGGGCTTCCGCTCCTTTTTTATGCGGTCCGCCGCAAGTCCTAGCGGCTAACCTAAAATGACGGTGATGCGCCAAGTTGTTATTTTCGCTCTGTTTTGTCTCGGCCCCGCTTTTGGGCAGAAAAAGATGCTGGACGCCGAAGCCATCTGGAAACTCCAGCGCATCCAGGAACCCGCGCTCTCGCCGGACGGCAAGACCGTCGCCTTTGTGGTCCGTAGCTTCGACCTGGAGGCCAATACGTCCACCCGTCACATCTACACGGTGGCCCTCGACGGAGGCACGCCGCTTCAACTCACCAAAGAAGGCACCCTCAACGAACGTCCCAAGTGGACTCCCGATTCTAAGCAAATCGTGTTTGTCTCCAATCGTTCCGGCCAAAGCCAGATCTGGCGCATGTGGTCCGACGGCACCGTGCCCAAGCCAGTGACCGCCATTTCCACGGAAGCCTCGGGCGTTAGCGTCAGCCCGGACGGCAAGAACATCGTCTTCTCTTCCAGCGTCTATCCCGATTGCCCGGACGACGCTTGCAACAAGGCCCGCTTGGCCGAAGAGGAGAAAAACAAAGTCAAGGCCCGCGCCTACACTTCCCTTCTCTACCGCCACTGGAACGAATTCCAAGGCAAACGCCGCAATCATCTGTTCACCGTTGCCCTGGAGGGCGGTACGGCGAAAGACCTGACGCCGGGCCCCCGCGATGTGCCGCCCTTTTCTTTGGGCGGTCCCGACGACTACGCCATTTCCCCCGATGGCGCCGAACTTTGCTTTGCCATGAACGGAGACGAAAATCTCGCGCTTTCCACCAATAGCGATCTGTACGTAGTCCCCATGACGGGCGGCGAGGCCAAGAAAGTGACCACCATGAATCTCGCCGCCGATAACTCGCCCTCTTACTCGCCCGACGGCAAATATCTCGCCTACCGCTCTCAAACCAAGTCCGGCGCCGAAAGCGACAAGTGGCGCCTCGTGGTGATGGAGCGCTCGACCGGCGCGGCGACGATTCTCACCGAAGGCCTGGATCGTTGGGTGGAGGGCTTTACCTGGAGTCCGGATTCCAAGCGCCTGTTTTTTCTAATCGGCGATCGCGGCCGCACCACCTTGCAAATGATGCCGGCCAGCGGCGGCGGCGCGCAAACGGTGGTGGCCGGAGCCTCGCATTTGGACGACGTCCAATTCACGCCCGATGGCAAAACCATGGTCTACACGGAAAACTCCGCCACTCGGCCCACGGAGATCTTTAAGGCCGTCTCCCGCTCGGCGCCCGTCCCCCTTACGCGGCTGAACGAGTCCTTTTTGTCCGCTTACGAGGTGCCGAACCTGGAGGAATTCTATGTCGATGGCGCCGAACGGGCCAAGGTGCACAGCTTCCTGCTGAAGCCGGCCGGTTTCGACCCCAAAAAGAAGCACCCCGTGCTTTTTCTGATCCACGGCGGCCCTCAAGGCGCCTGGGGCCATGCCTGGAGCTACCGCTGGAATCCCCAGGTCTTCGCAAACGCCGGCTTCGTCGTGGTGATGCCCAACCCGCGCGGCAGCACCGGCTACGGACAGTCCTTTATCGACGGCATTACCGACGATTGGGGCGGCAAGGTTTACGACGACCTCATGGCCGTGGTGGACAAAATCGAAGGCGAGTCCTGGGCCGATAAAGAACGCTTCGCCGCCGCCGGAGGCAGCTACGGCGGCTACATGGTCAACTGGATGCTGGGCCACACCACGCGCTTTAAAGCCCTGGTTAGCCACGCGGGTGTCTACGATTTACGCTCGATGGCCGGGGAAACCGAGGAGCTTTGGTTTGTAAACCAGGAATTCCGCGGCATGCCCTGGGACAATCCCGACAGCTACGCACGCTGGAGCCCGAGTTACTTCGCCAGGGACTTCAAGACCCCGACCCTGGTAATCCACGGAGAACTCGACTATCGCGTACCCGCCGGCCAAGGGCTCCAACTCTTCACCGCCCTCCAATTGAACAAGACGCCCTCCAAGCTGCTGCTTTTCCCCGACGAAGGCCATTGGATCCTGAAGCCCCAGAACAGCCTGCTCTGGTACAGAACCTTCCTCGATTGGGTGGGCGAGTTTACCGCCCGCAAGAACTAGCGGACCTTGTCCACTTGGAACTGCACCTTTTGCAGCGTCGCCGGGGGAAATTGGCCATAGTCGAGCTCCAGCACCGATTTTTGCCCGTCCGGAGAATAGATCCAACCCAGGAAGATGTTGATGGCCCGGGTCTTCGCCGGGTCGGCATATTTGCCGCGAATAATGAGATACGTAAAGTTGGCCAGCGGATAAGCATTCTTCGCGCTAGCTTTGGCCAAAGAACCGCGGAAGTCCTCCGTCATCGTCCCGGAATCGACCGCCGCGCCCAGTGACTCAAAACTAGCGGCTACAAACTCGCCCGCTAGATTTTGCACCGCGCCCATGGTCAGCTTCTGCTTGATCGCATAATTCGATTCCACATACCCAATCGCGCCCTCCGTCTTGCCGACGAATTCGGCCACCGCCGCACTATCGGCCGCTTCCTCGCCCACCGGCCATTTCACGGTGGCCCCGGTGCCAATCGCCTTCTTCCATTCCTCGCTTGCCTCGCTCAAAAAGGCCGTCAACACATAGGTCGTACCGCTGCCGCCCGCGCGGTGAATTACCTTGATGGGCAGCGCCGGCAGCGCTACTCCGGGGTTGTCCTTTTTCAGCCGGGCGTCTCCCCAACTCTTGATCTTGCCCATAAAGATTGCCGCCAGCGCTTCGCGCGAGAACTTCACCTGGCCCGTGACTCCCGGCACGTTATAGATCGGCACCACGGCGCCAATCAAGGTCGGGAAATGGAAGGGCTTTTCGGGAAACTTGGCCAGTTGCTCGTCGCTCAACGCCACGTCCGAGGCGGCGAAATCAATCGTCCCGGCCAGCAACCGCTCCACGCCCGCGCTCGATCCCACGCCTTCGTAGGTGACCTTCGCGTTCGGACGGTCGGCCGTGTAGTCTTTGATCCACTTCTCGTAAGCCGGCTGTGGGAGCGTCGCCCCCGCTCCGCGCAGCACCAGCGCGGCTCCCGCTTCCTTGGATTCCGTTTTCGTCCCGCCGCAGCCGGCCAAGCCCAACGCCATCAGCCCTAGGGAGACGTTCATTACCACCCGCACGTTGCGTTTCATGAGATCTAGGATACCTTTGGCGCGCCTCTTATTTCGGCCCCCGCATTTCTTCCCGCCGCATGGGCATCGCGTCGATCTTTTTCCAAATTTCCGTGGGCGGAACAGGCCTGGTCCAACGGGCTTTCTCGCCCCCGTCCTTGCCTATCAGCCGTACTTCGAAGCGCTTTCCGTCTCGTTCCACGATCAACACCTCGCGCTCCTCTAGTGCCGCCACGTCTGCCCGCAGTAGCTTCAGTTGCCGCTGGCCCTCCAGGCTGGGAGCGCCACATACCAGCACCACGCGATTCTTCCACTGATACTGGCTTCCCAGGCTGGCCGCCGAGCAATCGTCCATGGAAAGAGCTAACTCTGCCGGACGCTTTTCCAGCTCTTGTCTTCCGCACTCTCCAGCACCGCCGCGCACACATAGTCCGTCGCCAGCGCGTCGCGGAAGCTAGGCCCGGGAACGGCGCCGCTTTCCAGCCCGGCGATAAAGTCCGCCGCCTGATGCACAAAGCTGTGCTCGTAGCCAATCTGCAAGCCCGGCACCCACCAGTTCTTCATGTAAGGCTGGTCGCCGTCGGTGATGTGGATGCTGCGCCAGCCGCGCAACTGGCCTTCGTCCCGATGGTCGAAGTACTGCAAACGATGCAGGTCGTGCAGGTCCCAAAACAGGCTCGCCTTCTCGCCGTTCATTTCGAGCGTATACAGCGCTTTATGGCCGCGCGCATAACGCGTGGCTTCAAAGGTCGCCAGGCTGCCATTGGCAAACCGGGCCAGAAACAAGCTCGCGTCGTCGATGCCCACCTTTTCCACCTGGCCTGTCAGATTATGCATCCGCTCTTTGATGAACGTCTCCGTTGTGGCCACCACTTCCGTAATGGGCCCGTTCAGCCAAATGGCCGTATCGATGCAATGCGCCAACAGGTCCCCGGTCACGCCGCTGCCCGCCACCGCTTTATCCAAGCGCCATAAGGCCGTGCCGCCCTGGGGCAGGTCTTGGGAAATCGTCCAATCCTGGAGAAACTTCGCGCGGTAATGGAAAATGCGCCCCAGCCGGCCTTCGTCCACCAGGTTCTTGGCCATCGTGACGGCCGGCACCCGCCGGTAGTTGTACCAAACCATGTTGGCCACGCCGGCCTTCTCGACGGCCAGCGTCATCTCTTCGCTTTCTTCGGGCGTGCGTCCCAAAGGCTTCTCGCACAAGATCGTCTTGCCCGCCGCTGCCGCCGCTACCGCAATATCGCGGTGCGTGTCGTTGGGGCTCGCAATGTCGATCACATCGATATCGGCGCGCTCGACAATCTTGCGCCAATCCGTCTCAATCGATTCGTATCCCCAGTTATCGGCAAAGGCCTGCGCTTTCTCGGCGCTGCGGGCGCAGACTGCCCTTAGCACCGGCTCATAGGCGAGCGGAAAAAAGTTTGCCACCGTCCGGAAGGCGTTCGAATGCGCCCGGCCCATAAAGCCGTAGCCGATCATTCCGATGTTCAGTTTCTTTTTGGTCATGAGCTTCTATTTATTCCACCCGTGCGCCTCGCGCACTTCGATCATCGTCGCCAGTATGCCGTTCCACGTCTCCTGCTGCAGCAGGGTTTCATTGGGGAACATGCAGCCGTCCCAGCAGATGTGCTGGAACTTCTTGGTGAGCGTTCCATCCGGATGCCGCAGCCAATGGCCCGCGTCCTCGGCGATGTGGAGCTTGCCGTTCGGGTCCTTAGGCAGGCAGTGGCGGCCCGTCTTGTCGTGGGAGCCGGAGCCTTTAACCGTCGCATCGTTTTGCGCCACATGGAAGTCCAAGGTCCAAGGGCGCAGCGCTGCGGTCATCGTCGCTAAAGCCTCGGTCAAAACGGCGCGATCCTGCCAATCGTAGCCTTCCGGCAGCAAGCGGTGCTCCGGCGCGTTATAGCCCATGGTGTAGAGCAAGGTGTGCGCCATGTCCGCCTGAAAACCCAAATTGTGCGGATCGCCCACCCGTTCCAGCAAGTCCAACATGTATTTCCAACTATGCATGCCACCCCAGCAAATCTCGCCTTCGGCCGCCAAGCGCTCTCCTTGGTCGCTGGCGATCTTGGCGGCGTCTTTGAAGGTCTCGGCGATCTTCTGCTGATTATTCTGTGTGTCGCCCGCCCATTCCGCTGGGCTCGTTGCCGAATCGATGCGCACGATGCCGTAAGGCCGAACGCCGAGGGCGCGCAGCCGCGCGGCGATTTTCACCGCCTTTTCCACGCTCTGCAGGAACTTTTCTCTCTCTTCAGCCGAGCCCATGGCCGATCCGCCGCCCGTTGGCGGCCACACCGGCGCCACTACGCTTCCCACCACGAAGCCCTTCGCGGCCACCTTATCGGCCAACGCCTTTATGCCGTCGTCATCCACGTCGATATCCGTATGCGGCAGATGCAAAAACAGATCCACGCCGTCAAACCGTACACCGTCCACCTCGGCCTTGGCCGTGAGTTCGAGCATGGTGTCCAGGTCGATCGGCGGCTCGGAATCGGGGCCCTTGCCCACGAGGCCGGGCCACATCGCGTTATGCAGCTTGGGGTATGCGTTCGCCATTGTCCCCTCAGAATATCAACGCTGCGGCTTCACCCTTCCCCGCAGCGCCCCCTCCGGCACCCGGTACACATTCTTCCAATCGCGATTCGTAAAGTAGACTCCCTCGCCAAAGCTCCACAGCGCCGTCATGTCCCCATGCGCGTCCCGCGGATACAGCACCACCGCGTCGCGCGGCGCCGCCATCAAGGCGCGGATCACCCTCACCCGCTCTCCCCGCCGCTCCCAGGCTTCCAGCCGCCCCGCTTCTACCCGCAACTGGATCTTGGGCGCCCCTGCCTCGCCCGGCAACTGCTGCATGGCCCCGGCATATGGGCTTATCCAGCCGCCGTCATGCTCATAAACCAGCCAGCGCCACCCGTTGCCCACCACCACGGGAAAGCTCGTCCAGCGCGTTCGTTTGTCGTAAAAGGCAAAACCGCTCTGGGGCAGATCCAGCGTGGATTGAGCCGCCAAAACGGGGGCCCAGGCCAGGAAAAACGCGCGCCGTTGCATGTTCAAGGTATAACCTAATGAATTCCCATGCAGCTTACCTGGCTCGATTGGTTTTTCGTTGCGCTCTATTTCGCCTTCAACATTGCCATTGGTTTTTACTACAAAAGCCGCGCCGGCAAGAGTGTGGACGAGTTCTTTCTTTCAGGCCGCGACGTACCCTGGTGGCTGGCCGGCACCTCGATGGTGGCCACCACCTTTGCTGCCGATACGCCGCTGGCCGTCACCGGCCTTGTTTTCAAAGGCGGCATCGCGGGCAACTGGCTCTGGTGGAATATGGTCGCCAGCGGCATGATGACTGTCTTTTTATATGCTCGCCTTTGGCGCCGCTCAGGCGTCATGACCGATATCGAGTTCTCTGAGATCCGCTATTCCGGCAAGCCTGCCGCTTTCCTGCGTGCCTTCCGCGCCATTTATTTGGGCATTCCGATCAATTGCATCGTTCTTGGCTGGGTCAACTTAGCCATGGTGAAGATCCTCCAGCTCGTCCTCGGTGTCGATAAACTTACCGCCCTTGGCATCGTCATGGGCCTCATCGCCCTCACCAGCCTCATCTCTACAATCTCCGGCTTGTGGGGTGTACTCGTAACGGACGCCTTCCAGTTCTTCATCAAAATGGGTATGGTTATCGTGCTGGCCTTTGCCGCAGTCGGCGCCGCCGGCGGTCTCGATGTTCTGCTCGAAAAACTCCACGCCCTCGACGCCTCCCGCGGCGTCGCCCCTGGGGCGCCCGGCAGCGTGCTGAGTTTCATCCCAGACCTGGATTCCCCCTGGATGCCCATGATTACCTTCTTCGTCTACATCGGCATGAACTGGTGGAGCACCTGGTATCCGGGCGCCGAACCCGGCGGTGGGGGTTACGTCGCCCAGCGCATGTTCTCCGCCAAGGACGAGCGGCATTCCCTGCTCGCCACCCTCTGGTTCCAGGTCGCGCATTACTCTTTGCGCCCCTGGCCCTGGATCTTTACGGCCCTCGCCGCCATGGTCCTTTATCCCAACCTCGCCGACCCCGAGACTGGCTACATCCGCGTCATGATCGACCACCTGCCGCCCTACCTGCGCGGCCTGATGCTGGCCGCCTTTGCCGCCGCCTACATGTCCACCATCGCCACGCAGCTCAATTGGGGCGCCAGCTACCTCGTCAACGACATCTACCGCCGCTTCCTTAACAAGACCGCCACTGAGCCGCAATTAGTGCTGGTCAGCCAGTTCAGCACCGTTCTCATTACCGTCATTAGCGCCATCGTTACCTTCAACATGGACTCCATCACCGGCGCCTGGAAGCTCCTCATCGTCACCGGCGCCGGCACCGGCCTCGTGCTGCTGCTGCGCTGGTATTGGTGGCGCATCAATGCCTGGAGCGAGGTCTCGGCCATGGCCAGCGCATTTGTCGTCAGCGTCGTGCTCCAGACGGCTTTCCGCTTCGATACCGATCAGCCCCGCGATTTCGCTTGGGTCATGATCATCACCGTAGGCATTACGACCGTCGTCTGGCTCGCCGCCACTTTTCTCACGGCCCCCGAACCCATGCCCGTGCTCGAAGCCTTCTACCGCCGCACCCATCCCTCCCGCGGTGGCTGGGCCCCGGTTGCCGCGCGCGTACCCGACGTCCAGCCCGATGCAGACGGCTGGTCCAACCTCGGTTGCTGGGTGGCCGGCTGCCTCTTGATCTACGGCACGCTCTTCGGCACCGGCAAACTCCTCCTGGGCGAAACTCCCGCCGGCCTCGCTTACCTCGCCGGGGCCGCCCTCAGCGGCTGGTACATCTACCGCGACCTAAACCGCCGCGGCTGGTCTAGCGTCGCCCAATGACAATCTGCGAAAATTCGCGAAAATCCATGAAACTCCGCGAAAATCGGTGAAAATCGTCGCCCGCTCGCGATATAAGTGGATCGCCTCGCCTTGGCGCGCGTCCCAAAGGCATGACTCCCTTTCAAACTCTCGGTGTAATTCTCTTCGCCCTGTTTTGCTTGGCCGTTCTTATGCTGCTGGTTCGCCCCCCGCAGTTCTTTTTGGCGTGGAATTGGGGCAGGCGAAAGCCGGTCAAGCCCCCGGTCCCCCCGATTCCGCTGTAGAGTCGTCTTTAGTCCTGGCGCGCCTCCTCCGAGAAACCGGCATCCTCAGACACTAACCGCGAATCCTAAAATTAGATATGTCTACCACCCAGATCGTAGTTGCGGCTTTGTTTGCCGTCGTCGTGCTCGTCCCCTTGATGCTGGTGATCAATCCGCCCAATCGCTGGGTTTCCTCCATCTGGGGCGGCAAGAAAAACCGCTAACTCGGGAAAACGACGATTACCTCCGCCTTCACCACACCCAACTCCGACGGGGCGTAGAGGGCGATGTTCCGGCTCCGCCCAATCGCGTCCCACGGCCCTCCCGCTTGATTCAAAGCGAAATATTGAAAATTCAGCTTCACCGGAATGGTGGAAGGCGGCACCGGCAGATGCGTCAGTTGCACGCCCATCATCGCGTTCCGGACGATATGTTCGATATGGGTTGCCGAACATACCTTTCCTAATAGCGGAGTCCGCTGGATCAGTTCCCCTTCATTAATATCCGCGCTAACCGCCAGATAGAAACGCGTATTCTTCAATAGCTTCTCGTCGTCCAGGGCCGCCGCCCAAATGCTGGCCTGCATCAATTTCAAGGGAATGGAAACGAAATTCGTCGGCACTGTCGATTCCAGCAGCTTGTATATCTTGTCCGACAAATCACGGTAACAAGCCCCTAAGTCGTCGTGCTGATAAGTCGGTAAGTCCGCCGGCCCGATTTCGTTCGAAAACGTAGTCAGCGCCCCGGCCAGCGCGGTCAGTTCCGCGTAAAAGGCTTCCGGGTGCCCGTGACGGCTTTCAAAGGCATGGCGCACCACGGGCAGGCTCGAATTAATCGTATAGAGCAGCCAGAAGTTGGCGATGTCCCCGCTGGTGAAATCGGCCAGCGTCAGATTTTTCTGCCGCCGCATCCCGGCCAGATTGGCGCTCTTGGCCGCCAGCAGTTCCACCGTCCGCCGCGCTAGCCCCATAATGTGGTCGCTTGCGGCGATGTCCAGCAGCGGCGGCACAAAGGCGGGGTCCAATTGGAATTGCGCCGCCTCGTTGCGCCGCACCCGCGCCAGTTTAAGGCTTGTTAACCCCTCGCCCGTCTCGTACTCGGTCAGCACCCGGAAGTTCTTGCGCGCCACCTGGATCGGCTTTTGCACCAATCCCGTATTTTCATCGTTCACCAAAACCGTCTCTACCAGGTAGCGGCCGTCCTTTTGCAGATTCGGCCGGCCTAGATTCGCCCCGCCGCTTCGGTAGGACGGCACCGAAAGGTACAAATCGACGTAGGGCGGCGCTACTCCCTGCACGGGCTCAAACCAGGGCGCCAGCGCCTTGGCCTCGGGTGAAGAGTCGCTGGTGGGAATCGAAAACGCCAGCCCGTCGGCTAGCAGGCCGCTGGCCCGCTCGATTTGCAGCAGGCCGGAAGCCAGCGCCTGCTGGCTAAAAACGATCTCGGAAAATCCATACGGCGCAAAACGCAGGGACTCCTGCCGGAAGTGCAGCAGGCTCTCTAAATAACGGTCCTGCGTCTGCAAATGCTGCGGCTCAAGGAAGGTCCCCTTGGACCAAATCACGGGTTGGAGTTGTTTCATGACGCGATTGGCCTCTGGATTTCGCTTACTCTATGACGGGTGAGACTTTCACCTATTCACAGATCGGCCGATTTCTTATACAGTATCCAAGTCGGCTCTTCATACTGCACGGCAATTTGCGAAAAATTCGCTAGGAGGAATTTTCATGGGACGCGATAGTACCCAACACAAGATCGACAAGGTGCGCCCCCCGCGGGTGCAAATCACCTACGACGTACAGGTCGGCGACGCCATTGAGCTAAAGGAACTGCCCTTCGTCATGGGAGTCTTGGGCGATTTTACGGGCCATCCAGCCAATCCCCTCCCCAAGTTGAAGGAGCGAAAGTTTGTCGAAATCGACGGCGACAACTTTGACAAGGTCCTCGAAGCCATGGCCCCGCGCCTCGCCCTTACCGTTGAAAACAAGCTCAGCGAGGACCCCAACGCCGGCAACCTCCGCCTGGAACTCAATTTCAAGACGATGGACGATTTCGATCCCGTGAACATCGCCAAGCAAGTGGCCCCGCTTAAAGAATTGCTCGACCTGCGCACGCGCATGTCGGACCTGCGCGGCAGCCTCCAGGGCAACGACAAACTGGAAGAGAGCCTGCTCAACGCCGTCTCGAATGAAGAATTGCTGGCCAAGCTCAAGGGCGAAATCGGAGGAAAGGAATAGCGCATGGCACAACAAAAAGCGGCAGCCGCCTCGGCGACGGGCGAAGCCACCGAACTAGAACTGCTCGACCAGATCGTCGAAACCGGCCGTTTCGGCGCCGATACCCCGGCGCGGGAACGCGGCAAGAACCTCGTCAAGGAATTCGTCAGCCAGTTCCTCGATGGCCACATGAACGTCGCCCGCGACGTCGAAACCATGATCAACCAGCGCATCGCGCAGATCGATCATTTGCTCAGCATTCAGTTGAACGAAATCCTGCACCACGCCGATTTCCAGAAGCTCGAAGGCTCCTGGCGCGGCCTGCGCCACTTGGTCTTTAACACCAACTCGGCGTCCAACCTCAAAATCCGCGTCATGAACGTCACCAAGAAAGAACTCCTGCGCGACATGCAGCGCGCTCCCGAGTTCGATCAAAGCGCCTTGTTCAAAAAGGTTTACGAAGAAGAATACGGCGTCTTCGGCGGCGCGCCTTTTGGCGCCCTGATCGGGGATTACGAATTCGGCAAGCACCCCGAAGACGTGGAATTGCTCGAAAAAGTCGCCCAGGTGGCCTCGGCCGCCCACGCGCCCTTCTTCACTGCCGCCGCCCCCAGCCTGCTCAACCTCGATAGCTGGACGCAGATCGACGCCCCGCGCGATCTGTCCAAGATCTTCGATTCCACCGAGTACGCCAAATGGAAGGGCTTCCGCCAAAGCGAAGACTCCCGCTACATCGGCATGTGCCTGCCCCGCACGCTCGGCCGCCTGCCCTACGGTCCGGACACCCGCCCCGTGGACGAATTCAACTACCAGGAAAACGTCGACGGCAGCGACCACGGCAAGTACCTTTGGAGCAACGCCGCTTACTCCATGGGCCAGCGTATCGCCGACAGCTTCATCAAATTCGGCATGTGCGTCGCGATCCGTGGCGTCGAAGGCGGCGGCCTGGTCGAAGGCCTGCCCGTTCATAACTTCCAAACCGATTCCGGCGACACCGTCATGAAGTGCCCCACGGAATCCCCCATCACCGACCGGCGCGAAAAGGAATTGGCCGACCTCGGCTTCATTCCCCTCGTGCACTGCAAGAATACGGATTACGCCGCCTTCTTCAGCGTCCAGAGCGCCCAAAAAGCCAAACTCTACGACGACGATAAAGCCAACGCCAATGCCCGCCTTTCCACGCAGTTGCCTTACATCATGGCCGTCAGCCGCTTTGCCCATTACCTGAAGGCGATGATGCGCGACAAGATCGGCAGCTTCATGAGCCGCTCGGACGCCGAGAAGTTCCTGAACCGCTGGATTACGCAGTACGTCACGCCCGACGACAACGCCAGCGCCGAAGCCAAGAGCAAGTGCCCCTTGCGGGAAGCCAAAATCGAAGTCCTCGATGTTCCCGGCAAGCCCGGCGCCTACCGCGCCGTGGCCTTCCTGCGCCCCCACTTCCAGCTCGACGAACTCACCGTTTCGTTGCGCCTGGTCGCGGAACTGCCGGGTGCCGCCAAGTAGCAAAAAAATAGTCGCCGCGGAGCCAAAAAAAATGGTCCCGCGGCGACCCAAAAAAGATTACATCGACGCTTACTCAGACAGAAGGAGCAACACACTAAATGCCCAGTCAAATTAACGCTTATTTAACCATTGCCGGTTGCAACGGCACGTCCACCATCCAAACGAACGCCATCGAAATCGAATCGTTCAGCTGGGGAATTCACAACGCCGCGGCCGCCGCCAAGGCCTCCGGTGAATCCCGCGGCGGCAAGCCCAGCTTCGCCGACCTGCACATCAGCAAGTACGTCGACCCCACCTCCCAGACCATCATGCTGCACTGCGCCAACGGCGAATCGTTTGATAACGCCGAACTCGTCGTGCTGAAGAACCTTCACGGCTCCAACGTGCCCTATCTCAAGTTCACGTTGACCACCGTCTACGTCTCCAGCTACAACGTCACGCCCGCCGGCGAAAACCCCGCCGAGAGCATCTCGCTGTGCTACGAACAGTTCGAATACCAGTACGCCCCGGAAAAACCGGACAAGAAGGGTGTGCAGGGCTTCGTCAAGAAGAAGTGGGACGTCGCCAAGAACAAGCCGGTCTAGTCGGAATTCCATGCAAGCCAGCTGGAGTCAACTTCTTGCAGGCGGAAATGTGCGGCAGGCGCTCGATGCGCTTGCCGCGCATTTGCGTGAAAAACCCAATGACGTCGCGGCCCGCACCACGCTGTTTGAAGCCCTCAGCTTCTCCGGCGAATACGACCGCGCCGAGAAGCACCTCAACGTCCTCGCCGGCGCCAGCGAAGAAGCTAAGATCGGGGCGATCCTCTATTTCTCCGCCGTGCACGCCGAGCGCGAACGTCACGCCATGTACAAGTCGCAAAGCTTCCCCAAGAGCCCTTCCAACCCGAAAGTCTCCGGCAAGCTGAACGGCAAACCCTTTAGCGAGATCCGCGACGCCGACAACGACCTGGGCGCTCGCTTGGAAGTCTTCGGCGCCGGCCAATACATGTGGGTCCACTTCGCCGACATCAAGAGTCTCGGCATCGAGCCTCCCAAGAAATGGCGCGACACCCTTTGGACGCCCGCTTTCATCAAGACCGGCCCCCGCTTTCAGGGCGCCGACATGGGCGAAGTGCTGCTGCCCGCCGTCTATCCCTTTTCCTGGACTTACGAGGACGAGGACGTCATGCTCGGCCGCCAGACCCTCTGGGCTGAAGATGAAGCCGGTTACAAGTACCCGCTGGGCCAGAAAATGCTCATCGTCGATGGCGAGGAAGTGCCTTTTCTCGAAATCCGTACTCTTGAAATCGACCAGCCCGAGACGGAGGCCTCCCCCAACGACGAAGACGGAACGAGCACGGAAGTCCAATTAGGCGCCTGACGCCGCTCGACATTCCAGTTCGAAAATATGTCCCCTCGCTCCTCTAAGCGAGGGGATTTCTTTCGACGATAATCCAAGAGGACCGAAAATTCGAGGACCTAACTGAAATGCCTTTCCGTGAAGACATCCTGAATCCGATACCCGGTGAAAATCCCGGCGGCGCGGATTTACGCTACGATCCCCTCTACGACAAGATCAAAGAGGCCCGGCGCGAGGACGAAGACCTTGAACAGGGCGACTGGAAACGGGAACTGAAGGTCGCCGATTGGCCGCTCACCGCCAAACTCTGCGAGGAGGCTTTGGCCACCCGCTCCAAGGATCTCCAGCTCGCCGCCTGGCTCATGGAAGCCACCATCAAGTTGCGCGGCTTTCCCGGTATGATCGAAAGCCTGGTTTTCCTTGAGGAACTGACGTCCACCTTCTGGGACCACCTCTATCCGGAGCTCGAGGATGGAGACAGCGAGTTTCGCGCCACGCCCCTGGAATGGATTGCCGCCCATTCGATACTGCTCTGCCGGAACATTAGCCTCACCAAGGACGGCTTCTCGTTCTTCAAATACAAAGAGTCGCGCGACGTCGGCTATGAAGATTCCAATGCCAGCGAAGGCGCCATCACCGCGCGCAAAACCAAACTCGACGAAGGCAAGCTCTCGGCCGAGAATTTCGACGACAGTTTCAATCTCACCCCCAAGCCCTACTACGTCTCCCTCGACGCGACCGTCTTGGAGGCCATCGCCAAAACCAAATCCCTCTCGGCGATTTGCGACGAAAAGTTCGGCGATTACTCCCCGTCCTTTACCCGCCTCATCCAAGCCTTGGAGGAAATCCGCCAGGTCACGAAGTCTCTGCTCGACAAGAAGCGCGAAACGGAGCCGGACCCCGAAGTGGAAGAAGGCTCGGTCGCGGCCTCCTCGGAATCCGGTGAAAGCATAGACGGAGAAGCGGGGCCGGCCACCTCGGGTCCTACCCTGGCCATTAGCGCTTTCACGGGTGCGGAATCCCCCGCGCGCAAACCGCTCCTTGAGGCCGCCGTGGAGGCCGCCTTCGCGCTGCGTAAGCTCGACCCCACCAATCCCGGCCCCTACCTGATGCTCCGCGGTCTCCGCTTTGGGGAACTGCGCGCCGCCGCCGTCAAGTCGGAAATGAAACTGCTCGAAGCGCCCCCCACCGAGTTACGCCGCCAGCTGCGCGTGCTCACGCTCGACCAGCGCTGGAAAGATCTCCTCGAGCTCACCGAGGCCTCGCTGGCCCTGCCCTGCTCCCGCGCCTGGATCGATCTGCACCGCACCACGACGGAAGCCCTCATCGGCCTCGGAGACGAATACAACAGCGTCGCCATCGCGATTCGCAGCGAGGTGCGGGCCCTGGTGCGCGACGTGCCGGAAATCCGCCACGCCGTCTTGATGGACGATACGCCCGCCTGCAACCCCCAAACTCAGGCCTGGCTCGACGACTTGATGGACGACCCCGCCGCCGTCGCCGAGACCGACGAAAGCTACGAAACCCCGCCGTCCCCTCCGCCAGGAGCGAAAAGCTCGCCTCTGCCCTGGCGCAAGAAGTTCGCCGACCCCTTCCGGATTGCCACGGAAGCCCTGCGCCGCGGCGACAAGCCCAAAGCCCTCGAGATCATGCGCAACGAAATCGAAACGCAGTCCAGCGGCCGGGGCAAATTTCTGCGCCAGGTCCAGGTGGCCGAACTTTGCGTACAAGCCAATGCCAAAGACATCGCCCAGCCCTTTCTCAGCCAGGTGAAGCAAACCATGGAGGAATTTCGCGTCCCGCTTTGGGAAGACCGCGCCCTGGTGGTGCAGGCCCTGGTGGACCTCTATCTCTACCATGAGGAGACCATCGACAACTCGACAGACCGCGCGGCGATCTTCGAGCAAGTCTGCCGCCTGGACCCCGTGCGCGCCCTGGGCCTGCGCTCTTAAAGTAAGATCGGCTATGGCCTTTCAATTGGACGTGCTGGTCACGCTAAGCGTCTTTGACCGGCTTATCGATCACGAACCCAAGAGCACCGTGGAATCCCAGCCCACGCGCGCCGAAAGTGTCCGCCGGCTGCGGGCCAGCGTGCGCCGGGACCTCGAGTGGCTTCTCAACTCCCGCCGGGTTGCCGTTCCCCCCGACGAGGCCCTGCAGGAACTCAACCAAAGCCTGTATGTCTATGGCCTGCCCGACATCTCCAGCGTCGGCTTTGCCAACGTCTCCGAACGCAGCCGCTTGCTGTCGCAGATTAAACGCGCCATCGCCATCTTCGAGCCCCGCCTGATGGACGTTCGCGTCACCCCCATCGCCGACGACGACAAAAAGAAACTCCAACGCCTCGACTTCAAAATCGAAGCCCTCTTGCGCATGGACCCCTCGCCGGAGCACGTCAGCTTCGACACCACTCTCGATGGCGTCAGCCAAAGCTATAAAGTCAGAACGGAGGGCGCTGCCTAAGCCCCCGACATGCGCGACGACCTGCTTCTCTACTACGAACGCGAACTTAGCTTCCTGCGCCAAATGGCCGCGCACTTCGCCGAGCGCTACCCCAAGATCGCCTCGCGCCTCGTGCTTGAGGCCGACAAGTGCGAAGACCCCCATGTCGAGCGTATGCTCGAGGCCTTTGCCTTCCTGGCCGCCCGCGTCCACCTGAAGATTGACGACGAATTCCCCGAGCTTACCGAAGCCATCCTCGGCATCGTCTATCCGCACCTCATCCGGCCCATCCCGTCCATGAGCGTCGTCGAATTCGAACTCGATCCCTCCAAGGGCAAACTCGACAAGGGCCTCCACGTCCCCAAGGGCACCATCCTTTATTCGCGGCCGGTGCAAAACGTACCTTGCAAATTTCGCACTTCCTACGACACCACCCTCTATCCCATCACCGTCAGCGCCGCGGACTGGGCCACCCCGGACCGCCTCCGCCCCGCCCTCAAATCCCCCGACGCCCAATACGCTCTGCCCGTCAAATTCACCGCCCCCCCCGATGTCGACCTCGGCAAGCTGGAGGTGGATAAACTCACCTTTTATCTGAACGGCGATTCCGCCCTCATCCACTCTCTCTACGAGGTGCTCTCCACGCGTCTCACCCGCATCCTCATCCGGGACCCGAAGGATCCGCGCCGCCTGCCCCTTGAACTACCCGCCACCGCTCTGCGCCCTATCGGCTTTGAACCCGGCGAAGGCATGCTCGAATACCCCGGCCGCAGTTTCCACGCCTATCGCCTGCTCCAGGAATTCTTCAGCTTTCCCGAAAAATTCTTCTACTTCGAGCTCGGTGGCCTGGCCGCCCTCTTGGCCCAAGGCTTCAAGAACGAATTCGAGGCCGTCTTTCTCGTCTCGCGCGTCGACACCGAAGACATGCGCGTGCGCCTGGAAAACGGCGTCACCGCACAAACCTTCCGCACCAACACCACGCCCATCGTCAATCTCTTCCCCCAAACCTGCGAGCCCATTGGCCTCGATCAAAAACGCGCCGAGTACCCCATCCTCCCCGACGTCCGCCGCATGAACGCGCTCGAAATCTATTCAATTGAAGAAGTTCTGTCCATCGACGTCGACCAGCAAAGAACCCTCGTCTACGAGCCTTTTTATTCCATCCGCCACGCCCAAAGCGCGGCCCAAAACAAGACCATCGATAAGACCTTCTATGTCGCCAGCCGCCGCCCCAGCATCCGCGCCAACGACGATGGCACCGACATGGGCCTCTCCCTCGTCGATCTTTCCTTCCGCCCCGTGCACCCGAAAATGCACGCCATCACCGTCAAGACCCTCTGCACCAATCGCGACCTCCCCTCGCGTCTGCCCTTTGGCAACGACATGGGCGACTTCGAACTCGAACTCAGCGCGCCCCTGAAGCGCATTACCGCCCTGCGCAAGCCTACTTCCACCCTGCGCCCCGCCTCCGGCAAGGACATGTACTGGCGCTTGATCTCCCACCTTTCGCTCAACTACCTGTCGCTCGTGGAAAACGGCCGCGAGGCCCTCCAACAGATTCTCAACCTTTACAACATCACCAACTCCCCCTACGCCGACCGCGTCATTGCCAGCATCCGCAAGCTCGAGGGCAAACGCAAATTCGCCCGCCTGGTCTCCGACGACGGCATCGCCTTTGCCCGCGGCTGGGAGGTCGGCATCGAATTCGACGAAGAGCAATTTGTCGGCGGCGGCGTCTACCTCTTTGCCGCCGTCCTCGAACGCTTCCTGGCCAATTACACGACGCTCAACAGCTTCACCCAAATGACGGCCCGGACACCCCAGCGAAAGGAGCCCGTGCGCCAATGGCCCCCGAGAGCCGGCCAGAAAATCCTGGTCTAGCCGGCGGAAACTATCCGCTCGAGGTCCGCCGCCATTGGGTGGAAGATCTCTTTGCCGACCAGCCCGGCCAATTCGATTTCTTTCAGGCCGTCCGTATCCTCGCGCGCCTGGGCCCGGGGCTCTCCCCACCCGGCTTGTTTCCCAAGTCGCCTGCTGAAGAAGTAGTCCGCTTCGGGGTCAACCCGGAGTTCTGGTTCCCGCCTTCCGCCATCCGCTCCCTCGAGTGGCCCCGCTACAATCGCGAGCGCTTCTCCTGGCAGCCCCCCCGCATGGAAGTGAATTTCATGGGCCTCGTCGGTGCGCAAGGAGTCCTGCCGCTGGTCTATTCCGAGTTTGTCCTCGAGCGCGTGCGCGCCAAAGACCGTACGGCCCTCGAGTTCCTCGACCTCTTCCACCACCGCATGATTTCGCTCTTCTACCAGGCCTGGGAAAAGTACCGCTTCTGGGTCAGCTATGAACGCGGCGATAGCGACCGCATGTCCGCCTATCTGATGGATTTCATCGGCCTTGGCACCCCGGGCCTTGAGAATCGGCAGGAGGTCAGCGACACCTCCCTTCTCTTCTATACCGGGCTCTTGTCCATGCTCCCCAAGTCCGCCATGGCCCTCGAACAGTTCCTGGCCGACTACTTCGACGTCCCCATCGAAGTCGAACAATTCGGCGGCTCCTGGTACCAACTCACCCCCGACGACATCTGCACCTTCGACGATCCGCCCACGGAAGCCGAACAGCTCGGTTTTGGCGTGGTCGTAGGCGACGCCGTCTGGGACCGCGCCTCGCGCGCTCGCCTCCGCGTCGGGCCTATGCCGCTCGGCCAGTATCTCGATTTCTTGCCCGGCGGCGCCGCCGCCAAGCCGCTCGAAGCCATCACCCGCTTCTTCACGGGCGGCGAAATTATCTTCGAAGTCCAGCTCATTCTCGACCGTGATAGTGTGCCCCAATGTGAATTGGGTGGCGCGGGCGAGGCGCCGCCGATGCTCGGCTGGCTCACCTGGATGAATCTGGGCCGCCCTCGGGCCCAAGACCCCGGGGATACGGTGTTTGTTCTGCAATAGTCTCGAACCTAGTTGAAAGGGAGTCCATCATGACGGTAAACCAAAAAGCGCTCATCGCGAAATTGAACGATACGGCCCGCGTGGCCATCCAAGGGGCCCTGGGCCTTTGCGTCCAAAGAACGCACTACGACGTGGAAATCGAGCATTTCCTCATGAAGCTGCTCGATATGACCGGCGGCGACTTCCCCGCCATCGTCAAAGCTTTCGAGATCGATAAATCGAAGCTCGCCGCCCAGGTCGCAGTCTCCCTCGACAAGTTGAAAACCGGCAACGCCCGCAACCCCGTGCTGGCCCCCACCCTCGTCAAGATGCTGGCCGAAGCTTGGTCTTTCTCCACCCTCGACTTCTCCACCGGCAACATCCGCACCGGCTACTGCGTCCTGGCCCTGGCCACCCACGACGAACTCAGCATGCTGATGGGCGATATCGCCAAGGAATTCAAGAAGATCAACGGCAAGAGTCTGCTCGATAACTTCCAGTCCATCTGCGGCGCCTCCTACGAAGAGAAAGACATGGAAGCCTTGGGCGAGGGCGGCCCTGCCACCGCCCGCGGCGCCGCCGAAGCCGGTCCTCAAGCTGGTCCCGATGGCGCCCCCCGCGCGAACCCCGCCTCCAAGCAACCCAACCTCGACGCCTACACCATCAACCTCACCGACAATGCCAAGAACGGCAAGATCGACAACGTCCTCGCGCGCGATTTCGAAATCCGCCAGGTGGTCGACATCCTCACGCGCCGCCGCCAGAATAACCCCATCCTGGTCGGCGAGGCTGGCGTCGGCAAGACCGCCATCGTCGAGGGCCTCGCCCTGCGCATCGTTGCGGGCGACGTGCCCCCGCCGCTCAAGAACGTCACCTTGCGCACCTTGGACCTCGCGCTGCTCCAAGCCGGCGCAAGCGTCAAAGGCGAATTCGAAAACCGCCTGAAGGGCCTCATCGACGAAGTCAAACGCAGCCCTACCCCGATCGTGCTCTTCATCGACGAAGCCCACACCATGATCGGCGCCGGCGGCCAGGCGGGCCAAAACGACGCGGCCAACCTGCTAAAGCCCGCTCTGGCGCGCGGCGAACTACGCACCATCGCCGCCACCACCTGGGCCGAGTACAAGAAATACTTCGAGAAAGACCCCGCCCTCACGCGCCGCTTCCAAACCGTTAAGGTTGAAGAGCCTTCCGAGTACAATTGCCAGCTCATGCTGCGCGGCATCCTGCCCATGCTCGAAAAGCACCACAACGTGCTCATCCTCGACGAGGGCCTCGCCTCGGCTGTCAAGCTCTCCCACCGCTATCTGCCAGACCGCCAACTCCCCGACAAAGCCGTCAGCGTACTCGACACCGCCTGTGCCCGCCTCGCCCTCGGCCAGTCCGCCATCCCGCCCGCCGTCGAAGCCGTCCAACGCGAAATCGACGACTACGACGTCCAAACCCGCGTCCTCAACCGCGAACTCGAAATCGGCGCCGACCACAAAGAGCGTCTGAACGAAATTGCCGAAAAGAAAGCTACCGCCGAAGCAAAACTCAAAGTCTTGAAAGAACGCTGGGAGAAGGAATCCTCCCTCGTCGGCCAGATCCGCGAGCTCCGCGACTCCATCATGGCCAACAGCAACGGCAGCGATAACGCCAACAGTAGCGCCAACAGTAGCGGCAACGGCACTAGCGCCACCGAAAACCCCGAACTCGCACCCCTCACCGAAGTTCCCCCCGGCGAAGCCCCCGCCTCGCCCGCACCCGCCTTCAACAAAGAAGAAGCCCGCGCCAAGATGGCCGCCCTCACCCGCGAACTCGAAGTGCTCCAAGGCGAATCTCCTCTCATGCGCGTCAGCGTGGACTCCCAAGTCGTCGGCGAAGTGATCTCCGGCTGGACCGGCATCCCCGTTGGCAAGATGCTCAAGGACGAAATCAACACCGTCCTCGAACTTGAGAAACACCTCCAAGCCCGCGTCATCGGCCAGGATCACGCCATGGCGGCCATCTCCGAACGCGTCCGCACCTCCAAGGCCGGCATGGACGATCCCGTCAAGCCCGTCGGCGTCTTCATGCTCGTCGGCCCCTCGGGTGTCGGCAAAACAGAAACCGCCCTCGCGCTCGCCGACCTTCTCTATGGCGGCGAGGACAACATGATCGCCATCAACATGAGCGAGTTCCAGGAAGCCCACACCGTCTCCACCTTGAAGGGCTCGCCTCCCGGCTATGTCGGCTACGGCGAAGGCGGCGTGCTCACAGAAGCGGTCCGCCGCCGCCCTTATTCGGTCGTGCTGCTCGACGAAGTGGAAAAGGCCCACCCCGACGTGCTCGAACTCTTCTTCCAGGTCTTTGATAAAGGCCGCATGGAAGACGGCGAGGGCCGCGAAATCATCTTCCGCAATTCGATCATCATCCTCACCTCCAACGCCGCCACCGACACGCTCATGAAGCTCGTCGCCGACCCCGAAACCATGCCCTCGCCCAGCGGCATCGTCCAGGCCATGAAGCCCGAGCTCGATAAGATCTTCAAGCCCGCCTTCCTCGGCCGCATGGTCATCATCCCCTACTATCCAGTCCGCGACGAAGTGCTCAAAACGATCGTTCGCCTCAAGCTCGCCAAAATCCAAAAGCGCCTGCTCGCCACGCACAAGATCCGCCTCGAGGCCGGCCAGGACGTCATCGACGCCGTCGCCGCCCGCTGCACCGAAGTCGAATCCGGCGCCCGCAACGTCGATAACATCCTCACCAATACGGTGCTGCCCGATATCTCGCGCCGCCTGCTCGCCATGATGGCCGAAGGCACGAAGCCCGAATCCATCACGGTGAAAGTAGCCGAGGACGGCTCCTTTACCTACGCCTAAGTCACCATCCGCCAGGAAGCTGCTTCCCCGGCTTCCTGGCATCTTCGCGTTCTGCAGGCTACTGTCGAAAATGGACGATCTGCTTCACAAACGCGTCAAGACGGACTCGCCTCACCTTTCCCTTTTCATCGGGCCCGCAGGCCGGAATCTCGCTTGGAACGCCCGCGGCAGACCGTCGCTGAGAGTCCGAAAGGTTTCTTTGAAAACAAGCAAGTCCGGCTCTGGCCGGCTGGTTGGCCGATCCTGCGGCGCATCCTCAATCGGGGCCTCGGCGTTTACGCGTGTCGGCGGTTCTTCAGCCTACGGTCGAGCAGATTCCCTTCGATCACTCCCAGATTGCTTGTCTCAAGCAGGCCCAGCGATTCCAAACGATCTACTTCCTCCCGCGTCCAACGCTTCCTCGGCGGAGATACAGGCACGGCCATGGCGGCGGCTTCACCGAGAGTTGGCATAAGGGGCTCCGTTGGTGATTGCAGATTCTGTGTTCGCCAAACTAAAGCGCATTGCCCTCACCGATTTCGGCCGCGCCCCAGACCTTCCGCTGCCTAAGCCTTGGTTTGCGTCCTATTCTCCAGGGAAAATCTCCGCCACGGCAAGCATTTGGCCCGGCGCGCTCAACGGCGCCACCGCTTCGCCGCTCGCATAGCCCTGCAAGCTGGCGTAAGCGCTGTCCACCGGCTCGCGATGCACGAGCAACCTTTCGCTGCTTAGGTCCACAACCCAGTACTCGGCGATGCCCGCGCGCGCGCAGAGCGCCGCTTCCTTCTCCAGTGGGCTAGCTTTCAGCAACCCGCCCGTCATTGGATGCAGCAACAATAGGCCAGGCTACGGTTGGCTTGTCGGTTGATCGCCAGGCGCCACCTCCAGCGGGGCTTCCACGTTGATCAAGCGGAGATCGAAGATCTTGCTGAGAGCGGCCAGCAGTAGGGTCATGGCGTTAACGTGTCGGCGCTTCCTCGGCATGCGGTCGAGCAGATCTCCTTCGATCAGTTCCCGCTTGCTCGTATCCAGCAATCCCAGCGATTCCAGGCGATCCACTTCTTCCCGGGTCCAGCGCTTCCGAGCCGGGAAAACCGGCGCGGTCACGGTATTGGCTTCAACCAGTGTTGCCATCAGGGCTCCTTTAGGTATCGTAGGTTCTGTGTCCGCCGAACTAAAGCGCGTCGCTCTCCCCGATTTCGGCCGCGCCCCGTACCCGGGCCTTCCGCTCCTGGACGAATTCACCCGCCGCCTCTCTCTCGCCCAAGCCGCCCGCCGCGACCGCGGCTGGTCTCATCTGATCGTTTACGCCGACCGCGAACATTTCGCCAACCTCGCCTGGCTCACCGGCTTCGACCCGCGCTTCGAGGAAGCCTTGCTCATCTTGGGCGAGGATGCCGCCCCGCTGCTCCTCACCGGCATCGAATGCGCGGCCTACTTGCCCATCAGCCCCCTCTGGAAGGCCGGCCTGCTGCGCCACGAACGCTGGGACGGCTTCTCGCTCATGAGCATCCCCCGGCGCATCGAGCGCCCTTGGAACGAGATCTTCTCGAGCGAAGGCATCGGAGCCTCCTCGCACGTTGGCGTGGCCGGCTGGAAGGCCTACTCCGACCCGCACGCCCTGGACGTCCCCGCCTACCTTGCCGACTCGCTGCGTTCTCTGGGCAGCACCCTCACTAACGCCGCGCCCGTCTTTGTAGACCCGGAGGCCGGTCTTCGCTCCACGGTCAGCCCCGCCGACATCGCCCTCTTTGAATGGGGCAACATCGAAGCCAGCGACGGCATGAAGACTCTGATTCAGGGCCTGCGCCTTGGCGCAACCGACCACGACATGGCGCGCCTCATCCCTTTCAATGGCTCCCCGCAACCCTGCCACTGGAGCGTCAAGACCGGCCCCCAACGCATCAGCCTAGCCTCCCCGCGCGGCCACATCCTCGAGCGCGGCCATACCTTTTCGGCCAACATCTCTTACTGGGGCGCCAATTGTTGCCGCGCCGCCTGGCTCGCCGCGGGACCCCAAGACGCCCCCGACGGCTACGCCGAATCCTTTGCCGGACCCTACTTCGCCGCCCTCGGCGAGTGGTTCGCCCACCTCCAAATCGGCCGCCCCGCCGGAGATCTCCAGGCCGTCATTCACAAACATTTATCTACAGAAATGTTTGGCATCCAATTGAACCCCGGCCACTTGATCCACCTTGACGAGTGGCCTTCCTCGCCGGTCTACGAGGGCAGCAACATCCCGCTGCGCTCGGGCATGCTCATGCAGTGCGACGTCATCCCCTCACACCCGCGCTTCTTCTCGACCCGCATGGAAGACTCCTACCTTCTGGCCGACGCAGCCCTCCAGGCCGCCCTCGATCCCGCCCTGCTTGCGCGCTGCCTGGCCCGCCAATCATTCATGCGGCTCAGCCTGGGCCTGCCGGTCCCCGATGAAGTACTTCCCCTCTCGAACCTGGCCGGCGTGATCCAACCCTACTTACTCGACCCCGGTCTTATGTTTACGTTAAGAGGTCCCGGATGACGTGCCCGTGCACGTCCGTCAGCCGCCGGTCGATTCCGTTATGCGTGTAGCTTAGGCGCGTATGGTCAAAGCCTAACTGATGCAGCACCGTGGCATGCACGTCGTAGCAGTAGATCGGCTTGTCCACGGCCTTGTAGCTCCATTCATCGGTCGCGCCGTAGCTCAGCCCGCCCTTGATGCCGCCCCCAGCCAGCCATTGGGTGAAGCCGAAGGGGTTATGATCCCGCCCCTTCGAACCTTGGCTGCACGGCATGCGTCCGAATTCCGTCGACCAATGCACAATCGTATCTTCGAGTAAGCCGCGCGATCTCAAGTCTTGGATCAAGGCCGCGGTCGGCTTATCGATGCTGGTCCCCAGCTCCCCATGGTCCTTGGCCAGGTTCTCGTGGCTGTCCCAATTGCGGCGCGGGAAGCCGTTATCGGCCCCGGACCAGACTTGGACAAAACGCACCCCGCGCTCCAGCAACCTCCTTGCCAACAGGCACCTGCGCCCAAAATCCTCCGTCAAAGGATTATCCAGACCGTATAGCATTTTGGTGGCCTCGCTCTCCTTCGATAGGTCCATCACCTCCGGGGCGCTTAATTGCAGCCGGGCGGCCATCTCATAGGAGGCCATGCGCGCCTCGAGCCGCGAGTCGCCCAACCTGCTAGCCAGATGGCTTCGGTTCATGGCACGCAGCGCCTCCAAGGTCGCCGAATCGGTCTTGGGAAAGAGGTCGGCAATCGGCTCTGGCGCCCCCGCGCGGATCATCGTGGCTTGATGCGCGGCGGGAAGAAAGCCCGCGCTCCAGTTGGCCGGTCCGTTGGGAGGAAAACCGCGCGGGTCGGGCAGCACGACCAGTGTCGGCAGATTGTCGTTCAGACTGCCCAAGGCATAAGAGATCCACGCCCCCAGACTGGGGAAGCCAGGCAGGATGAAGCCCGTATTCTGCATGAAGGTGGCGGGCCCGTGGATATTGGATTTCGAAACCAGCGAATGCAGAAAGGCAATCTCGTCCACCTGGCCGCCGGTATGCGGCAGAAGCTTCGAGATCCATTTACCCGCTTGCCCGCGCCGTTCCCAGCCCCAGGGGCTGTTCATCACGACGCCGGGTTTGGACTGGAAGAGCTCGACTTTCTCGCCCGGGTCCCAGGGCTCGCCCGCCTTCTTGTCGAGCAGCGGCTTGTAGTCGAAAAGGTCGCATTGGCTGGCCGCGCCGGACATAAAAAGCTGCACGACGCGCTTGGCCTTGGGCGCGTGATGCGTCGCTCCTTCGGCCAGAAGCTGCGCGGCGGCGAGTTGGAGGAATTGGCGGCGGTCCATCTTCTAGTCCACAAAGACGAATTCGTTCGAGTTAAAGATCACCCGGATGGCGTCGGCCAAGGGCATCCGTCCCAGCAGCCGCTCTTCTTCTTGGCTGGGCTCTCTCCCCAACGTCTCGCGGAAGGCACGAACCAGCGCGCCCTCCCTGGGCAGGCGGGCAGCAAACTCCTGGGCCATGCGTTGGACAAAGGGATTGTTCAAGAGCGTTAAAGCCTGGATGGCCGTTAAGGTCGTGCTGCGCTTGGGCGTTAGGATCGAGGCATCCGGGCAATCCAGCCGGTCCATAAAGGGATCGGGGACGCTGCGCACGAGGAAGCGATAAATGCTGCGCCGGTAGAGGCCAGGATCGAGAGGGTCGTGGCGCGTGTAGTCGTAGACGGGGGAATGGTCGTTTTTGAAATAGAAGAGCTGTACTGCCGGGCCGCCCATGGTCAAATCCAGTTTGCCGCTGAAGGAGAGCAAGGTGTCGCGGATGGCCTCGGCATCGAGGCGCGAGCGATTCATGCGCCAAAGGTAACGGTTATCGGCATCGAGCTTGGCCATGTCCGCGCGGTGCGACGAGGCTTGCCGATAGGCCTGGCTGGTCAAGATCAACTTATGCAATTGCTTCAGCGAGCCTTGGGCTTCATCCCGGAACCAGACGGCCAGATAGTCCAAGAGTTCCGGGTGCGACGGCTGGCTGCCCATGCGGCCAAAGTCATTGGGGGTATCTACCAGCCCTGAGCCGAAGTGATAGTGCCAGACGCGATTGACGATGGAACGCCAGGTGAAGGCATTCTCCTTGGCGCTGATCCAACGGGCCAACGCGAGACGGCGTGCGCCTTCGTCGGCGGGATCGGGTAAGGTAAAGCGGACCCCGATCGCGCCCGGCTGCGCCAAGGGCCCGGGCGCCTCAACACTGCCCCGTTCTAAGAGATGGACAGGCCGGGGCAGAAGCGCGGGCCGGAAAGCGCCTACGCGGTCAAAGACGCTGGCGGCGGCATAGACGAAATCGGGTTTCGGTAAAGCTGCGAACTGGGAGTCTAGGGCCTTCAACTCCGCCTGCAGCCGAGCGGTATCCTCCAGGACCTTGGCGCCCAGAAAGGCCTCCAGGAGCGACTTCCGGGCGGCGCTGTCTTCGGTCCGGCGTTGGGTGAGGCGGGCTTTTTCCGCCGCCTCGGCGGGGGTCTTAGGGTCGCCGAGGTGGGCTAGCAACAGACCTGCGTCCCGGATGCTGCTATCGAGGCGATCGAGTTCGGGCGTCGAGGCATTCTCGGCTTGGTCGAGCAAGGGGCGCAGGGCAAGCAAGACGCGACGCTTCTCTTCAGTGAGAACCCGCCGGCGCTGGGCCACGGCGGGATCTTGGTCTATGGGCCGGTCCGCGCGGTCGATGCCGGCAAAAACGGCCTGGAGGCTGTAGTAATCGGCCTGCGAGATGGGGTCGAACTTGTGGTCGTGGCAGCGGGCACAATGAGCAGTCTGGCTGGTGAAGGTAGAAAGGGTGGCCGCGACCATGTCATCGCGATCCAGAACCCGGGTGAGGTTCTTGTCGGTGGTGCCCTCGCGGAGTTCCTGGTGGCCTACAAAGTCCCACGGGCCGGCGGCCAGGAAGCCGGTCGCGGCGATGGCCTCGGGGTCGTCGGGGCGGAGGACGTCGCCGGCGATTTGCTCTTCCAGGAAGCGGGGATAGGGCTTGTCGGCATTCAACGAATGGATCACATAATCCCGGTAACGCCAGGCATGCAAACGGGGTTTGTCTTTGTCATAGCCATGCGAGTCGCCGTAATGAACGACATCCAGCCAGTGCCGGGCCCAGCGCTCGCCGTAACGGGGTGAGGATAGCAGCTCGTCCACCAGTTCGGCATAGGGAAGGCGGAGCTGGCGCGCGCTTGGGGGAAGACCATGGAGGTCGTAGGCGACGCGGCGGGCTAGGACGTCGTCCGGGGCCACAGGCGAGGGGGAAAGGCCCATCTCGGCACGCTTGGCTTCCAGGAAGGCATCGATGGGATGGCCGGGGCGGCTTGGCTTCGTTTTGGCGAGGGGTCGCTGGCTCCACCAGAGGCCGCCTTGGGACCCGACGGAGTCATCAGGTGCTCCGGCAGCGACCCAGGCACGCAGATTTTCTAACTCAGTAGCACTCAGAGGGGGACCCGCCTTTGGCATCCGAGGTGGATTGCCCGATACGGCGGCCAGAATGTCTTGAGATCGATTAATTAGTGAATTGTAATTTACAAGTGAGAGGCCGCCAGAGGGACTGCGATCGGAATGGCAGGCAATACATTTGGCTTCCAGTACGGGGCGGATCTGCTTCCAATAGCTAGGCGCGGCGAGGGCTTGCCCCGGGAGGAAGCAAAATACGATGAACGCAACTCCAGCTCCACGCATTCGTTTGTAGCTTATACCAAGTTTTGATATTAGAGGGAGTTAGCCCCAGAATTCAGAAATCCTTCACGAATAATTCAGGGGCCCCTTATTGATGGATTTGTAATTTGAGAATAGGAATGGTGCCACTATGCGGTTATTCTCGATTTCAACGGCATTGGTGGTTCTCTGTTCGAGCATCGCCGTCGCGCAGGAGACTCGCGGCACGATTGTGGGTCGTGTTCTGGACGCCTCGGGAGGCGTGATTCCGAGCGTTTCGGTAGAGGTCGCCAACCAAGCGATGGGCACCAAGGTTTCGGCGCCGACGAATCAGGAGGGACTCTACCAAGCAACCTTCCTTTTGCCCGGCAAGTATACGATCAGCGTGGAAGTTCCCGGGTTCCGAAAGTTTCGGCGGGAGAACGTGGAACTGCGGATCGCCGACCGCATTGAAGTCGAAATCCGTCTGGAGGTCGGCTCGCCCGACCAGACGGTAACCATTTCCTCGGAAACCCCACTTCTCAATACGGAATCGGCTTCTTTGGGGACGGTGGTGGATGGCCGACGGGTGACCGAGTTGCCAATTCCGCACGGAAACGCATATTTTCTGATGGGTTTGGCGGCGGGGGTGAGCTTTAACCGGGACCCCCGGCTGGACCGTCCGTTCGAGCCGACGCACATTGTGGGTTACTCAATTGACGGCACGCGAGCCAACCGGTCAGATATTACGCTGGATGGCGCGGTTTCAACGGCGACGGCCAACGGTGGCGAGGTAATCGCGAGCTACGTGCCGCCGGCGGACCTAATCGCCGAGTTCAAGGTCCAAACGGCCACCTTTGACGCCAGTTTCGGCAACACCGAAGGCGGCGTGACGAACATGTCGATTAAATCCGGCACCAACCAACTGCACGGGACGCTTTACTACACGAGTATGTCGCCGGAGACCTCGGCCAACGACTATTTCGCCAACGCCAATCGCGTGGCCCGGCCGGACTTCTTTTACCATCGCTACGGCGGGAGCGCGACGGGCCCGATCCGTCTGCCGAAGATTTACAACGGCCGGAACAAGAGTTTCTTTACTTACGGGTACGAAGGGATTAAGGAAGGCCGCCCGCGCAACAACGGGACGCCCACGGTACCAACGCAGGAGATGAAGAACGGCGATTTCTCCAGGCTGCTGGGCGTCGCGAGTACATTCCAGATTTACAACCCCTTCACTCGCCGCGCGGTGGCGGGAGGGCGGATTCAATCGGACCCTTTCCCCGGCAATATCATCCCGGCATCGCTGTTCAATCCGGTCGGCAAGAAGGTGCTCGATACCTATTACCCGACGCCGCGCAGCGCGGGGAACCCAGACGGCACACTGAATTACTTAAGGCCGGAGTTGCTGGAGCAGGCCGATTACGCTTCGCAAACGGTCCGCCTAGACCACAACTTTTCCGAGAAACACCGTATGTTTGGCCGCGCCTCGTGGTACGACCGGACCTCGAATTACAACAACTACTTCGACAACGACGTGACCGGGGAGTGGTTTCAATTTATCTCGCGCGCGGCGGTGATCGACGATGTGTACAACCTGACGCCGACGACCGTTATAAACGTGCGCTATGGCTATAACCGCTTTATCCGGGTGACGCAGGGCAATCCGGCCTCGGCGGGTTTCGACTTGACCACGCTGGGCTTTCCGGCGGCCTATAACAATGCGATTCCGGCGGATATCCGGCGCTTCCCGCGCTTTGATATCGCGGGCTACCAGGGCACGGGCGTGGGCGGCGAGTACCGGCCGAACGACACGCACAACATTGTGGCGACCCTGAACAAGGCGGCGGGCGCTCACTTCTGGAAGACGGGCATGGAGTTTCGCTCCTACCGGGAGACGGACAAATTCTTCGCCAACAACCAGACGGGCCAATTCAACTTCGATTCTTCCTGGACGCGCGGGCCACTGGACAACAGCCCGAACTCGCCCAACCAATTAGGCCAAAGCGTGGCGGCGCTACTCTTGGGGCTGCCGGCCTCGTCGAGCTTTGTGGCACGGGCGGCGGACTATGCCGAACAATCCACGTCGTGGGGCTTCTTTTTCCATGACGATTGGAAAGTAAATAAGCGGCTGACTTTGAACCTGGGCTTGCGCCTGGAATTCGAGACGCCCCTGACGGAACGCTATAACCGGAGCGTGAGCGGCTTCGACTTCGGCGCGCAGCAGCCTTGGGAAGCGACGGCGCAGGCGCGTTATGCGGCCAACCCGACGCCAGAGGTGGCGACGCTGAACGCCGACGGCGGCTTGTTATTCGCGGGGGCGAACGGGCGCGGTCTCTACAACACGCCGAAGCGGAACTTCTTGCCTCGGGTGGGCTTCGCCTACAAGCTGGACCAAAAGACCGTTATTCGCGGCGGCTACGGCATGTTCATGGGCTTTCTGGGCCAGCGCCGGGGCGACGTGATTCAGACCGGATTCAGCCGGAACACGACGTATCAGTCGACGCTGGACAACGTGAACTTCCTCACGAATCTTTCGAATCCGTTCCCGAATGGGCTGTTGGAGCCGCAAGGGAATGCGGCGGGCACGCAGACCTTCGTGGGGCAGAGCGTGACGTTCTACAACCAGAACCCGGTAGCTGCGCGGATGAACCGCTGGCAGTTGGGCTTTCAACGGGAGATCGGCGGCGGCTTTGTGTGGGAAGCCAGCTATGTGGGGAACAAGGGCACGGGGATTGAAATCGGGCAGAACCTGAACGTCACTCCGCAGCGCTTTCTTTCCACCAGCCCGGAGCGCGACAACGCGCGCATCAACTATCTAAGCCAGAACCTGCCCAATCCAATGCAGGGCCTGCTGCCCGCGGGGGCCATCGCGGGGCTGAACGGCAGCGTGATTTCCCGCGAGCGATTGCTGCGGCCTTACCCGCAGTTTGACGCGGTGAACTGGACGCGCTTTGACGGGTACTCCTGGTATCACTCCTTGCAGACGGGCGTGGAGAAGCGATTCTCGAAAGGCTATACCTTTCAGTTGAACTACACGTGGTCCAAGTACATGCAAGCCACGGAAACCCTGAATAGCGACAATGTGCGGCCAACGGAGGTAATCTCCGATGCCGATCGCCCGCATCGCGTAGTGATGAGCGGCATTTGGGAATTGCCTATGGGACGTGGGCGCTGGATTGGCCGGGACATGAACGGCTGGGCCAACGCATTTGCGGGCGGTTGGCAATTGACCGGTGTTTATACCTACCAGACGGGCGCACCGATTAACTTTGGGAACCTGATTTTCCGGGGCGACATTCAGAACATCGCGCTACCCGCCGACCAGCGCACGCCCCAACGCTGGATCAACACGGAAGCGGGCTTCGAAAAAAGCGCCGCGCTGCAACTGGCATCGAACGTGCGGAACTTCCCGCTGCGCTTCTCCGGAATTCGCGCGCACAACATCAACAATTACGACCTGGCGCTGTTTAAGAACACGCGCTTCAAGGAGCGCTATAACGCGCAGTTCAAGGCGGAGTTTTTGAATGCGTTCAACACGCCGCTCTTCCCCGCCCCGAACACGACACCGACGGGGTCGAACTTTGGCCAGGCGATTGCGGCGACGCAGGCTAACTATCCGCGGCGGGTGCAGTTGACGCTGAAATTTCTGTTCTGAGTAGGGCGGGCTGGGCCTGTTGTGACGGAGCGGCATCTGTTAGACTCCGGTTTTTGGGAACGCCTCAAACACCAGTCCGTCAGATCCGCTTCGGGCCGTTTGTGTTGGATCCGGGGGCGAAAGTGCTTTTTCGCGACGGCCAGCCGGTGACATTGACCCGAAAAGCGGCGGAAACGCTGGAGGCGTTGGCGGAGCGGGCGGGCGAGGTGGTGACTAAAGAGGCGCTGATGGCGGCCATTTGGCCGGATCGGGTAGTCGATGAAGCGAATCTGACGCAGCAGATTGCCGTGCTGCGCAAAGCGATGCAGGCCGCCGCGGGGGAGCCGGGCTTTATTGAGACGTTTCCGGCGCGGGGCTATCGTATGGTGGGTCCGGTGGATGGAACACCCATGCGGACGGAGCCGGGGGGGAGGGCCAGTGGCGCGCAAGAGGAGGCGCTTGGCGGGGCAAAGCAGGGGACGCTGGCAGGCTGGCTTCTGGCCGTTGGGCTGGTCGCGCTGCTGACGGCGGCGGCATTTTACTGGGGCGGCGCGCGTAGCGAGCCAGCGGCGGTCTGGACGACCTCCACATTGACGCGGCTGCCGGGCAAGGAAACGCAGCCGGCCCTGTCCCCGGACGCCCAGCGGATCGCCTTTCTGAACGTGGGGGCGGAATCGGCGCTTTATCTGGCCTCAATGGGCAACGCGGAGCCCAAGAGGATTAGTGCGCCGGGCGTTTATGCCTCCAGCCCGGCCTGGTCGGCCGACGGGCGGAGTCTGGCCTATCTGGAGCTAGAGAAGGACACCACGCGGCTGGCGCGTTACGATCTGGGTGCGGGCGCCACCAGGACTTTGTGTAGCTTGGGGCCGGCGCTGTTTGGGGAGGAATCCCGCTTACTGGCCTGGGCGCCGGACGGCAACCGTTTTGCGCTGGTGGATTCGACGCTGGGGCTCTCGATCGTGGAACTGCCCCACTGCCGATTGCGCAGTTTGACCAAGCCGGGGGAATCCGCGCGGCTGGACGCGGACCCGCGCTTTTCTCGCGACGGCAAGACGGTAAGTTTTCTACGGCACTTTCACCGCCTGAAGAGCGAGGTTTTTACGGTGCCGGCAGAGGGCGGGACGGCGCGGGCGCTGACCAATTTGGGCCGGCCGATCACCAGCCACGATTGGGATGCGCGGGGCGAGGCGATCCTGTTTGCCGTGAACTTACTGGGAGAATTCCGTGTGCATAGCCAGCGGCTGGATGAACCTAAGGCGCGAAGCCTCGAACTGTCCAGCTTGTCGCCGCTGCAAATTTCGACGGCGCGTCAGGACGGCGTGCTCGTGTACGCACCGCTGACCTTGGACCGGAATATCTGGCGCCTGGAATTGGCCAGGTTGGCCTGGCAGCGGGTAGTGGCCTCGACGGCGCAGGATTCGAGCCCCCGCTTGTCGCCGGACGGGCGGCGGCTGCTGTTCCGCTCGGACCGGCAGGGGTCTGAGCACCTGTATGTGTCGGAGGCCGACGGATCGGGGGTAGTAGCCCTAACGAAGGAAGGCACGCGCGCCTCGGTAGGCCATTGGTCCGAGGACGGGGCACGGATTGTGTTCAACGACCCCTTAACGCTGGAGGTTTCTGTTCTAAAGCTGGGTACGGGGCAAATCGAGAAGCTGCCGATGCAAGGATTGCATCCGGTTTTTGCGCCGGGGGGCGAAGCCGTGCTGACCGGGGGGCGCGGAAAGATCCTGCGTTGGCCGCTCGGGGGCGGCGAAGCGGAGTTGCTGCTGGCGACGCGGGCGCTGAGTCTGGCGGTGGATCCGCGGGGCGAATATCTGTATTTTGCCAAGGAACTGAACGACGGGCAGCTATATCGATTGCAGTTGGCGACGAAGCGTGCCGAGCCGGTGTTGTCCGGACTGGTGCCGGGGTGTACGAGTTGCTGGGCGGTGGGCCGGAACGGGGTGTACTATTTGGCCAACGCGTCGGCATCGCTGGAGCGTCAGGAGTTGCGCTACCGGAATTTCAAGAGCGGGGCGTCCACGCTGGTGCTGCCCTATCCGGAGCCACTTTGGCCGGAGGGAAGCGGGCCATTTAGTTTGTCGGCGGACGAGCGCTTTCTATATACAGTGCGTCTGGATCCGGATACGAATGCGGACCTGGTGTTGGCGCGGCGCGGGGTGCGTTGAGGGTTACTGGCTGGTGGGCGTTTCGAGGCTTTGGCGCAATCGTTCAGCGAAGTTCTCGCCGCTTTCGGACCAGAGGCGTTTCTCTTTGATTTTCACCATGCCCTGGGTGTAGGCGTTATCGAGGTCGCGCGATAGGCGCAAGAGGGAGCGGATGTTGGATTGCAGCAAGGTAAGGGCGCGGCCCTCGCGCTCCAGGCCGGGCAGGAAGAGGTCTTCGATGCCGAACTCGATGCGGATTTGCTCTCCCCATTCGGACGGAAACTTGGGACCATAGAAGAAAAGGTTCACGCGCGCCGGCTCCAGGCGCCAGCCGTGGTCGGTCTCCTGCCAAAGATCCCAGAAGCCTTCAACCTCGAAGCTGGCATCGGTCGAATTCCAGCGCTCCATGGCTTCCAGCAAAGATGTCAGGCCTTGGGCGGGATCGAAGACTTGTTCCTGCAGGGCGGGTTCGGCAGGGTCCACCGCACCGATGCGCAGATAAAGCTGGGCGGATTGGCTGGAAAAAGGAAAGCGGCGCAGGCAGGCCGCAAAGGCCTGGTGCATGTTGAGCGGGGAAAAGCCCTGGAACCAAAGAGAGAGATAGAGGCGATCCGCCATACAAACTTCCATGATATCGACTGAGCAGTTGTGCGGCGTGGCCGTGCTGGATAAACCGGCGGGCTGGACGTCGCATGACGCCGTGAACAAGCTGCGCCGCATTGCGGGCACCAAGAAGATCGGGCATTTAGGGACGCTGGATCCGCTAGCGACGGGGGTGCTGCCGCTGGTGGTGGGCAAGGCGACGCGCCTGGCGCAATTTTTCGGCAAAGACCGTAAGGGCTACCGGGCGCGGGTGCGTTTTGGGCATTCCACGTTTACCTACGACCGGGACGGCGAGGCGACGAGCGAGCATCGGGAGGTGGCGCTGGAGAGGGCGGGAATCGAGGCGTGGCTGGAGGGCTTCCGAGGGCGCTTTGCGCAGATGCCGCCGCCGGTATCGGCCAAGAAGATTAACGGGGTGCCGGCCTATAAGCTGGCGCGGCAGGATAAGCCCGTGGAACTGCAGGCCGTTGAAGTGGAGGTGCATCGGCTGGAACTGCTAGAGGTGGAGGGATCGGAGGCGGTACTCGAACTGGATTGTTCGGCCGGGACCTATGTACGGTCGATCGCGCATGAACTGGGGCTGAAGCTTGGCTGTGGCGCTTATGTTGAAGAGTTGCGGCGGACGCGATCGGGGGACTTTGCGCTGGCCGAGGCGCGCACAATAGAGGAATTCGCCGCGCTGGCGGCGGAAGGGCGTTTTGAAGAGGCGCTGGTTCGGGGCGAGGATCTGCTGCCGCAGTTCCCCGCTGAAGTGGTGGATCCGATTACGGAAGCGCAGATCCGGCAGGGACGGGACTTTCGAACCTCGCCGTTCAAAGTGCGGCGCGACGATGCGCTGGTGAAAGCGATGACGCGCGAGGGGGAACTACTGGCGATTGGCGAGCGTAAGCTGCCTAACCTTTATCACCCTGTTTTGGTTCTCGCTTAGCGCGGCGTTGGACCCAGCCGGAGATGTTGGCCTGGCGGCCGCGCGCGATGCCGAGGGCGCCGCTTTCGACGGCATTGGTAATCGCACTGCCCGCGGCAATGTAGCTGCCGGGGGCCAGCGCAAGGGGAGCGACGAGGGTCGAGTTGCTGCCGACGAAGACGCCGTCGCCGATCTCGGTGCTATGTTTCTTTTCGCCGTCGTAGTTGCAGGTGATGGCGCCGGCGCCGATGTTGACGCCCGCGCCGATTTCCGCGTCGCCCAGATAGGCCAGGTGCATGGCCTTGGAGCCTTTGCCGAAGCGGGTTTTCTTGAGTTCGACGAAGTTGCCGATGTGGGCGCCGGCCTCGACGTGATTGTCCTGGCGGAGGCGGCTGAAGGGACCGATGCGGGCGTCGGCCTCGACGATGGATGCGCCAACGAAGCAATATTCGGCGATCTGGACGCCGTCGGCAATCGCGCTGTCCTGGAGGACGCTGCCCGCGCCGATGCGGCAGTTTTCGCCAATGACGGTGCGGCCGCGGATCTGGGTGAAGGCTTCGACGACAGTGTCGATGCCGATGCGGACCTGGGCATCGATGGCCACCGTCTCCGGCTGGCGGATGGTGACGCCGTCTTCCATCAACTGGCGGGCCTTGCGGGCGCGGAGGATCGAGTCGGCCTGGGCGAGCTCGATGCGGTTGTTGATGCCGAGGATTTCGGCGGGGTCTTCAAGCAAGAGGGCCTGGGTGAGGTGGCCGTGGGCGCGGAGGACCTCGACGAGGTCGGTGAGATAGATTTCGCCCGAAGCGGGGTTGGGCACGATCTCGCCAATGTGACGCCAGAGCAGAGCGGAATCGAGGCAGTAGATGCCGGAATTAATTTCGCGGATGCGCGCCTGTTCGGCGGTGGCGGCTTTTTGTTCGACGATAGCCTCGACACTGCCGTCGGGGGCGCGCAGGATACGGCCATAGCCGGTGGGGTTCTCAACATGGACGGTGATGAGAGTAGCTCCCCCGGTGTGGGCGGCCACCAGACGCGCGATGGTGGCCGGGGTGAGCAGCGGGCAATCGCCATAGAGGAGGAGCGTCTGGCCTTCCGGCGAGGCGTGTTCACGGCAGATGGCGACGGCATGGCCGGTGCCCTTTTGTTCGGTTTGGAGCGCGAAGCGGCAGCCGCGGGCGGCCAGGCGGGTCTGGACGAGCTCGGCCTGATGGCCCACGACGACGGTGATGCGCGCGGGATCGACGGAGGCCTGAGCGGCGTTGAGGACATGTTCGATTAAGGGCAGGCCCCCGGCTTCATGGAGGACTTTAGCGCGGCGGCTTTTCATGCGCGTGCCGAGGCCGGCGGCGAGAACGATGGCGGAAAGTTGAGACATGCGGATTACCTTCGGGCGCGGCTGCGGGCCGCGAGTTCCATAGCCACGAGCGCGATGGCGTCGGGATCGTGGCGTACCTTTTCGCCCTTGGCCAGCAAGGAGCGCTTCAGAATTTCCATACCCATCCCTTCAAAGCGAGGCGTATCGAGCTCCACGGGAAAGACGCGTTCGGCGGCATAGCGGCGGCGCTGGGAACCCGACAGCGGGGTCGTATTCAAGATCACGGAATCGAGCAGGCGCTTGTGCCCGTGCTCGAGAATAGCGCTGATGTGATCGAAGGCCGAGTAGTTCATGGTCTCCCAGGGTTGCCACATGAGGTTTACAAAGCAGGCCTTGTGGGCTTTGCTCTTGCGAATGGCTTGGGGAACGCCGTCGACGAGAAGGTTGGGCACGATGCTGGTGAAAAGGGAGCCGGGGCCCAAGGTAATGAGGTCGGCTTCGGCGATGGCGATCAAGGCTTCTTTGAGTGGTTTGACGCGGTCGGGGACCAATTCCAAGCGGACGATACGCTTGCGGGCGCGGCTGATGCGCGTTTCGCCTTCCACCACGGACCCGTCGCTCAAACGGGCGCGAAGACCGACGTTTTGACTGGTAGACGGATAGATGCGGCCGTAGATGGCGAGGACTTCGCTCGAGACGCGCACGGCGGTGGGGAAATCGCCGGTGACGTGGGTGAGGGCGGTGAGAAAGAGGTTGCCAAAGCTGTGATCCTTCAGGCCGCGGCCCGAAGAAAAGCGGTATTGGAAGAGCTTGGATAAGAGAGCTTCGTCTTCGCTTAGGGCGACCATACAGTTGCGGATGTCGCCGGGGGGCAGGATATCGAATTCACGGCGCAAGCGTCCGGAAGAGCCGCCATCGTCGGTCACGGTGACGATGGCCGTCAGATCCACCAGGCGTTGGCGGGCGTAGGTCTTAAGGCCGTGCAGGAGCGTGGAAAGTCCCGTTCCTCCCCCAATGACGACAATGCGCAAGGGCCCGGCGGCTTCTCTCGAGGCCGGAGGAGGAGGAGGCTTCATCGGAGGCTATTGTACGCTCGCGCCGGCGAGGATCTCCTTGATCGGAGGCTGCTGGGCAAGTTCCTGGAAGTCCGGATCGTTGAGGGCCACGTTGCGATTGCGGGGCTGGATGGCAATGGCACGGGAGAGATGGCGGGCGGCGCCTTCGAGATCGTGCTTGAGACCTAGGACCAAGGCGAGAGCATAGTGGATATGGTCGCCGTCGTCGAGCTTGAGGGCCTTCTCAAAGTGCTGTTGCGCGCCGTCGAGATCGCGGCGATTGTACAGCGAGATAGCGTAGTTATAAAAATCTTCGGGGCCTTCCAGCTTCACGTTGGGCTTGCTGAGGCGCTTTTCGCACATCGTCAAATGCTGTTTGGCGGCATAGACGATTTCTTTAGCGCCGCCGTCCAAGGCAGCGCTGAGGTGTTGTTTTGCCTTGGCGAAGTCGCGCATGTGAAAAGCTTCCATGCCGGCCTCGAAGGATTTCTGCTGCGCCGATTTTTCTGGAACCGCGATGGCGGGGCGGGCGGCAGGCTTGGCCGCCGGTTTGGAATTACTCTTTTGCATACGTGCCTTCAGCACCCAATAGGGCTTATTGTAGCGCCGATTAATGGACCTCGTTATAGACGGTAACGGTGGCAATGCGGCGGAAGCCCAAGCGGCGGTACAGCGGCACCGCGCGGTCACTCGCCTCCAGTACAAGACGGGAAAGGCCGGTGGCGCGTTGAGCTTCGGCGACGAGATAGCGGATAAGGCGCTCGCCGAAACCGCGGCGTTGGGAGGCCGGCAGGGTGGCCACACCATAGAGGCCGATGGCATCTCGGGAAGCAAGATAGCAAGCGCTGGCGATCGCGCGATGCTCGTGATAGCCAACGTAGCCAAACAAGGCGCCTTCCCAATAAAGTGGCTGGTGGTAGATGTCGAGGTAGGTGGCCAGCGCGGTGTCGAAGGCCTGGCTCATGACGTAGCAAAAATCGAAGCGCGCGGCGGGCGCAAGGATAGGCAGGAACTCAAGCGGCGGCAAGGCACGGTCGACGGGAGCGAGCCCGTGGGCCACCATACCTTGGCTGCGGTGTTGCGCGGCCAGGCCATAAGGTTCGAGCAGGGCCGCGACCTTAGGCAAGACGCCGGCCGGGACAAAGTGCTCCACCAGCCAGAGGCTCCAACGCGCGCCGCGTTTGGCATATTGGTCCTGAGCCCATGCGAAGATGTCGCGCAGTTCGGCTTCACCGGAGACGGCGCGGTCCAGCAGCACCGAGTTAAAGATGGCCCCCGGACGGCCGGAGTAAACGGCAATGGCGCCGGGACGTTCGAGGATGCAGGCCTGGGGATGGCCGCCGCCATAGGAACGCATGGCGAGGAGGAGGTTCTCCACGAGAGAGCGGCGTTCCTCTTCGACAGCCACTGGTTCGAGCGGCATTAGAGCAAACTCATGGGATCGACATCGATAACCATGGCGGTGGCGGGCCATTCCGCGGCGCGGGCATGGTCGCGCAGCTTGGCGAGCAACTCCGCCAAGCGCTGGCGCTGGGGAGATTTGATCAACATTTGGTAGCGGAACTCTTTGTTTAGGCGGGGCATGGCGGCTTCGGCGGGCCCCAGAATGCGGACGTTATCGGGGGCATCGCGCAGCAGTTCGGCGGCCTCTCCGCTCATGCGTAGGGCTTCCTCTTGGCGTTCGCTGCGGAAGACGACGCTGGCGAGACTGGCAAAGGGGGGATAACGCATGACGCGGCGGAACTGGAGCTCTTTGGCGTAGAAGAGCTCGTAATCCTGCACAGCGGCGAAGCGGACAGCATAATGTTCCGGATTGATGGTTTGCAGAATCACCTGGCCGGGCAGGCCGCCACGGCCGGCCCGGCCGGAGGCTTGGGTAAGAAGTTGAAAGGTGCGTTCGGCGGCACGGAAGTCCGGCATGCCCAAGCCGAGGTCGGCATTGACCAAACCCACCAGCGTGACGTTGGGGATGTCGTGGCCTTTGGCAATCATCTGCGTGCCGACCAGGATATCGAAGGCGCCGTCGCGAAAGCCGCCGAGGATGGCTTCGTAATCCCCTTTGGAATGGATGGTGTCGCGGTCCATGCGGGCGATGCGGGCCGAGGGGAAGACTTCGCCGAGGTCCGCCTCCACGCGTTCCGAGCCGGCGCCGATGAATTGTATGTGCTCGCTGCCGCATTGGCTGCAGGATTCGGGGATTTTTTCCGAATAGCCGCAGTAGTGGCAAAGCAGGCGGCGGTCGCGGCGGTGGTAGGTAAGCGTGACCGAGCAGTTTATGCAAGGCACGCGGTGGCCGCAGGAACGGCAAGCGCAGAAACTGGAGAAGCCGCGCCGGTTCATGAGCAGCATGACCTGTTCCTTGGCCTCGATGCGGTCGCGCACGGCTTCCGTCAAGCGGCGGGAGAACTGGGAGTTTTTGCGGGTATCGAGAAACTCCTGGTTCATGTCGACAATTTCGACGTGGGGCATGGGGCGCCGCTCGATGCGCTCCGGCAGGCGGAGGTGGATGTATTTTTCGCGCTCGGCGTTGTAGCGGGTTTCCAGCGACGGCGTGGCGCTGCCCAGCACGACGACGGCGCCTAGTTGCTGCGCGCGTACGACGGCGACATCGCGCCCGTGGTAGCGCGGATTTTCCTCCTGCTTGTAGCTATTGTCGTGTTCTTCGTCGACCAGGATGAGGCCCAAATCGGGCAGGGGGGCAAAGACGGCGCTGCGCGTGCCGACGACCACCTTGGCCTCGCCCCGCCGAATACGGCGCCAGTATTCGGCGCGCTCGGCTTCGCCAAAGGCGGAGTGCAGAATGGCCACTTGGCCGCCAAAGCGGAGCGCGAATTGGCCGGCCACCTGGGGGGTGAGGGCAATTTCGGGCACCATGAGGAGCGCAGTGCGGCCGAGGGCCAGGGCCGCCTCGATGGCGCTGAGGTAGACCTCGGTTTTGCCGCTGCCGGTGACGCCCTGCAGCAGGTAGGCGGCATATTGCCGGGACTCGAGGCCTTGCCGGATGGCGGCGAAAGCCTCTTGCTGGTGCGCATTGAGGGCGTGGCGGGGCCGGGCCGCAGCGGGAGCAATGGCCTCATAACGGGGCACAAGTTGGACGAGGCCGCGCCGGGCGAGGGAGCGCGCGGACTGGCTCGAGTTTTTGACCAGCAGCTCCAATTCGTCCAACGGGTGCAGGCCCGGATGCAGATGCAGGAAGGCGAGGAGTTCGCGTTCTCCTTTGGGCAGCTTTTCTTGGGTGGTGGCCTCGGTGCCGGCAATGGCCAACTTGGAGGCGGGGGCACGCAGTGGGTCGCGCTCGCTGGTTGTTTCGGCGGCGCGCAGCATACCTCTTTTTTGAAGATCGGCGACAATCCGCACCGCTTCGGGGAAGCGGCGTTTGAGGGCGTCGACGCTAAGAGGGCGCTCGTCCAAAGCCTTCAAGATCTCGAGTTCCGGGTCGCCCGCTTCGTGCAAGCCCAACAGACTCTGGCGAACGGAAGAGCGGCCTTCTTCGCTTAAGGAATAAACTTTCGAGCGCCGGACTTCTCCGCCGAGCGGAGCCATGATGCGGAAGACCTCGCCGACGGGGGCGAAATAATACTTGGCCACCCAGAGGCCCAATTGGATCAAGGGCGCATCGAAGACGGGCTCGGCATCGAGCAACTTCTCGATGGGGCGCACCGCAATGGGCCGCGCGGCAAAAGAGGGCGCCTCGCTGTGCACGCGCAGGATCGTGCCGCTGAGCTTGCGCTGTTGGAAGGGCACGAGGACACGGCAACCAGGGCGGGCGAGGGCGGCCTGGGCGTCGTTGAGTGCATAGGTGAAGGGCCGGTCCAGGGGCACCGGCAGGCAAACGTCGCAGAAGGTGGGCATTACAAGAGGCGGAAGGTGGCCTTGAGTGTCGGGTAAAGGGTCCGGTAGACCTCGTGGCGGCGTAGGTAGGCGGCGCTGTCGTGGGGGCGGGGGTCCAGCGAGGAGCTTTCCTGAATGGTGGCGGCGCAGGCTTCGGGGACGGTGGAGAAGGCGCCGGTAGAGACCATGGCCAGCAGCGCCGCACCAAAGGCGGAACCTTCCTGCGAGGCCAAGGTGGTCACGCGGCGGGCGAAGATGTCGGCCAGGAGTTGGCGCCAAAAGGCGCTACGGGCGCCGCCGCCGGAGGCCCGCACCTGGGAGAGTTCCGCGCCGAGTTCGAGGATCACGTCGAGGCAATCGCGTTGGGAGTAGCTGACGCCTTCCACGAGGCTGCGGACCAAGTGGGCGCGGGTATGGCGGGCGGTGAGGCCGATCCAGCCGCCGCGGGCGAGAGCATCGAGGTGGGGGGTGCGTTCGCCCATGAGGTAGGGTAGCCAATAGAGGCCATCGGAGCCGGCGGGGGCGGAGGAGGCTTCCTCCATCAAGGCGTCGTAGGAGGTGCCAGGAGAGAGGGTGTTGCGGAACCATTGCAGGCTTAGGCCGGCGCCTTGGGTGACGCCCATCACATGCCATTTGGCGGGCACGGCGTGGCAAAAGGTGTGGACGCGGCCATGGGGGTCGTAGGCGGGCGCATCCAGATGCGCAAAGACGACGCCCGAGGTGCCGAGCGTACAACTGGCGATGCCGGTGGAGACGATGCCGTTGCCCACGGCGGAGGCAGCCTGGTCCCCAGCGCCGGCGGCAAGCGGGGTACCCTCGGCCAGGCCCGTGGCCGCGGCCGCCTGGGCCGTAACCCGGCCGGCAATTTGGGAGCTTTCGAAGACTTGCGGGAACCAGGCGGCGTCGAGACCGAGACCGTCGATCAGGGGGCGGGACCACTGGCGTTGTGCGACATCGAAAACGCCGGTGCCAGAGGCGTCGGAGACGTCTTGCGCCAACTGGCCGGAGAGCTGAAAGCGAACGTAGTCCTTGGGCAGCAGCACCGTGTGCAGGCGCGCGAAAGAGGCGGGGTCGTGCTCTGCGACCCAAAGGAGTTTTGGCAGGGTGAAACCAGTGAGGGCGGGGTTGGCCGTGAGTTGGACGACGCGGTCGCGGCCGAGTTTTGAGTGGATGAGATCGACTTGGGCCTGGCTGCGTTGGTCGCACCAGATCAGGCTGGGGCGGATGACACGGCCCTGGCTGTCCAGCATGACGAGACCATGCATTTGTCCGGAAAAGCCGACGCCCTGGATCTGGCCGCCTTGGAGGCCAGCGGCATGCAGAGCGCCGCGGATGGCTTCCTGGGAGGCCCGCCACCAGTCTTCGGGGTCCTGCTCGGCCCAAAGGGGCTTTTCCATGCGCATTTCCGCGTGGGCGGCCGTATAAGCGGCGACGGCGTCGCCGCGTTTATTCACAATCAAGGCACGCGAGCCGCCGGTGCCGATATCCAAGCCGAGCCAGTACATAGTTTTCGAAATCCTATCAGCCGCGCACTTAGCCGAGGCGGTGCTGCTGGGCCTGGAAGGGAAGATAGGCGGCGCCATAGAGGCCAGCCAGCGAGCCGAGCTTGGCTTTTTCAATACGAGTCTTGGTGTGACGGTAGGTGAAACTGCGGCGCTCTACCTGGGCCAGCATGGAGGGAGCAAAGTAGTCCCAGGCCGGCAAGGGGCCGCCGCTGAGCAGGTAGAGCGGGAAGTTGAAGATATTGATCAGATTCGCAATGGCGATGCCGAGCGCGTCGCCCATCGAGGCGAAGACCTGCTGGGCCTTAGGGTCTCCAGCCTGGGCGAGCTTGAAGATTTGCTCGGGCGTCGGGTTGGGGTCGTGGGTGACTTTCATCAATTCCGCCGTACAGGAAATGGCGGTAGCCGAGGCGTGCTTCTCCAGGCAGCCCACGTTGCCACAGCCGCAGGGATTGCCGTTGGGCACGACGGTTAGGTGCCCGAGTTCGCCGGCCATGCCGACAAAGCCATGCATCACTCGCCCTTTGTAAATGATGCCGCCGCCGATGCCCGTGCCGAGGGTGAGAAGGATCAGGTCCTCGACGCCGGCCCCGGTGCCCATCCATTTCTCGCCCAGGGCGGCGGCATTAGCGTCGTTTTCGAGGATGACCGGGGTGCCCAGGCGCTTTTCGATTTCGTCTCGGAGCGCGAAGTTCTCGAGGAAAGCCAGGTTGTTGGATCCCACAATGATGCCCTCTTCAATCTGAATGAAGCCGGGTACCCCAATGCCGACGCCGGCGAGGCGCAGCTCCTGGCACTGGCGCCGTAAGGATTCAATGGATTCGACGATTTCGCCCAGGACATGCTCGCGGCCCTTTTCGGGACTGGTGGCGGCCGAAATTTGCTGGAGGATCTGGCCGTTTTCGTCAATGGCGGCCGCACGGAGATTGGTGCCGCCAAGGTCGACACCGATGGAATAGTCAGTCACTGGACTAGGGTAACAAGGGGGGAGCAAGGACTTTTAGAGCAGAATTCGACCGTAGACAAGCCAGACCTGAAAGAGCATCAAGGCGAGGGACACAGCTGCATAAGCAAAGAGTCCCGAGCGGGAAGGCAGTAAGGGAGGTTCGCTCGCGCGGGCAAAAGCGCGCAGTTCCAGGCGCACTTCGAGCGGCGCGGGACCCTTAGATTGCAATTCATCGCTGATTTCGGCAAAGAGGTCCTCGCCAGTGCGGCGGAGCTGGTCGAATAGAACGACAGCCAAGATCAGGATTAGGCAGGCCCCGAAACCGGAGGCGGTGGCTAGCTCCAGATAGTGGGCCGAAGGCCCCACAGCCATGGGAGAGGCGCGAACCCTCATGGTGAAGAGCGCGGTACCCACTTGGAAGAGAACCAGCGCGCCTATCCAACCTCCGGCGAGGCGAAGGGAGGCTGAGAGTCTGCGAAGCTTTGCCCGCGCGACGTCGAGACTGGAGGACGGCCGGGAGCCGTTCTGGCTCGAATCCGGGTCACCCAAGATCATGGGGTCGCCCTTCCCACAGCGGCCAGCAATTGTTTCAGCAGGTGGCCACGGGCACGGATTCGATCGGCGTCCCCAAAGGAACCCGCCATGGGCGCTTCGCCAAAGTAGGGTTGAAACACCGAGCAGTATTCCAGCACTACGGGCCGGAGTTCCTTGGCGCCCACTAACTCCTTGCCGTAATCTCCACTGGAATAGTGCTCCAATACTTTGTCGCGCTCGGCCCACCACAAATCGGCTTTGGTGACGGCTGTGATCAACCAACCCACGGTGTCGCGCGATCCCAATAGAGGCAGCCATTCGCGTAGCGCTTCGATTTCTTCCAGGCGCTTGGCGGCAAGGAAGCTTTCGCGGGCTTTGCCATCGTCAAGGGCGTCTTTCTTGGCTACCTTTCCCTCGTGAAAGCCATAGGCGGTCACATTGATGACGCCGGCGATGGGCTTAACCAGTGCGTCGCGGATCGCCGCCAGACGCCGTTCTTTGTGGTGGATCTGGCCTGGAGTGTCAATAAACACGAAAGGCGACTTGCCCAGTTTGATGGAGTGCTCCTGGGCAAACTCAGTGCGATTCATCCGATCGATGGCCGCCGGCAAGGCCTCCGTCAAGGACTCGAGAAACACCGACTTGCCCGCGCCGGACGACCCAAGCACCAAGATGCGGTGCTTCTTTTTGAGGGCCAGGAGCAGCTTGTCCAGCCAGCCCTGGCGCTGGGCCAGTTCGAAGATCTTGATGGCAACTGAGGCTTCGCCGCCGCTTAACGCCATATTTCTAGATTCTACTCCGGCCGCGATGCGTAGGAAGGGGCCCTAGAAGCGACTGCGAAAGTATCTGAACCTTAGCTCCAACTGACTAGAACAGTAGGGCTAATGCTTAGGGCACTTTAGGGCTATACGCCCGATTGGAATGGAACCATAGTCCCCCTAGAGTTAGGGTATGGCTAAGCTAGTTGCTGGAATTTTGCTCTGCGCTGCCCTAAGCTTCGGGACGCAAATCACGCCGACTTCGGTACTTGCGTACCTGTCGCACGAAAACAACGACCCCAACCGGCTGATCGATGGCTCGGGGCTGGCGGGCGGGTTGCACGGGACGAGTTCCAGCGATATGTGGCTGGCGGGCAATCCGGAACCGGGCGTCGCCATGCCGTTTGGGCTGATCGACTTTTCGTTTGGTTTGACGGAATCGATTCGTTCGCTGCAAATTTGGAACTACAACGCGCTCGAGCCGGGCGAATCTTTGGCCGGCCGTGGGGCGAGCAATATCGAGATTCGTTACTCGGTCGGCGGCGCCACGCTCTCGGCAGGTTTCTTCCAGCTTCTGCCGGGATCGGGAGGGCCACAGGGTCCGCAGACGATCGTGTTGCCGAGCGCGATTCTGGCCAACGCCATCACGCTGGTGTTGAGTAGCAATCACGGCGATCCGCACTATGTGGGATTGAGTGAAGTGCAGTTTTTCTCGGATCTACTGAATGTACCGAACGTGGATCCGGTGCCTGAGCCGCCGCCTCCACCGCCACCGCCATCAGAGCCTCCGCCCTCGGAAACGACGCCCGGGGCGGAGATAGAGGACGTGCCCGAACCTTCGACCACGGCGCTGATGAGCGCCGGGCTGGCACTGATTGGGTACTTAGGCCACAGACGGCGGACGCGGACCTAGACGCGGACCTAGACCTAGACCTAAACCTAGAGTCTTCTGAAAATGAGAGACGGCCCCGAGCAAAAGCGCTCGGGGCCGTTTTTCTTAGCAGGGCGCTTAGCTTAGAACTGGAGCTTCAGCGCGAACTGGACAAAGCGAGGATCGAAGGTGGAACTGGAGCGGCCAAAGTTGCCGCTGGCCAGGTTGATGTCGGGAGCCGCGAAGTTTGTTCTATTGAAGAAGTTATAAAACTCACTGCGGAACTGCAGACGGGCGCCTTCGTTGATGACCGGGAGCGCAAAGCTTTTGGCGATGACGAAATCGGTCTGATAGAGCGGAAAGCCGTAGGCCACATTGCGGCCCAGGTTGCCAAAGGGGGAAGTTACCGGTGGGACGGCCAGGTTCGAGCGATTGAAGTAATTCAGGTAAGACCGATCGGCTTCCGGAGTGAGGACGCCCAGAGCGGGGTTCACCAGGTTCGGGCGCAGGGCGACGTTGCCAAGGAAGTCCGGCTGGCCGTCGGAGAGAATGCCGGCGGCATCGGGATAGCGAATGTTCAGGGCCTGGCCACTTTGCAGGTTGATGATCGAGCTGGCCTGCCAACCGCCCAGCACCGCATCGAGGGCGTAGGGGATATTGGTGCCAAAGCGGCGGCCTTTGCCGAAGGGAAGCTCATAAACCAGGCTGGTGGTGGAGTTAAAGCGTTGGTCGAAGCTGGACGGGCCCTTATCGTTGGCGACGTTACGGATGTCCTGCGGATTGGGGCTGCCGCCGTTCGGGGTATCGAGCACCTGGCCGGTGGTGTCGATGGCTTTGGCGTAGGTGAAGCTCGAGAGCAAGGTAAAGGAGCGGCCGCGATGTTCGAATTTCACCTGGAGGGAGTTGTAGTTGGAGAAGGCGTCGGGCACTACGCCGCTGATGTTATTGAAGCCCTGGAAGGGACGCCGGGCGAGCAAGGTGCCGAGCGTGGTCAGACCGCGGTTCAATTCATCCTGGGTAATGGGGCGGGCCTGGTTAAAATCGCCGAGAACCGGCAGGCGGTCGGCGTTGTTGCCGACGTAGGCCACATCGAGCAGGGTGTCCTTAAAGAGCGTTCTTTGAATCGAGAAGTGGTAGTTGTGAATGTAGCCCCAGGGCGTGTCGCGCTGGATGTAAAGAATGACGTTCGAAGGCAGGTTGGTCGGGTAGCCCTGCTCGCGGGTGCGGAAGCAATTGACGAAGTTATTGCCGACGCAGAGGTTGCCGAGGTTGGCCGCCGAGTTCGGCGAGGAGAAGCGGGTGACGAAGGGCGCGTTGGTGTTCAACAACTCGGCGGAGGCCATGCGGTTCCAGAAGTTGTAGCCGAGCCCGTAGCCGCCGCGGAGCACGGTTTTCGAATTCAACTGGTAGGCGGCGCCGACGCGGGGAGAGAAGTTGTTCCACTTCATGCGCTGCTGGGAACGGCCTTCGATGCCGTCGTCGGTGGCCAGGACCAGCCGGTTTTGGGCGGGGTCGAAGTTGGCCAGGCGATTGTCTTTGTCGTAGACGGGGGTCATGATTTCGTAGCGCAGGCCCATATTGAGGGTGAGCTTGGAGTTAACGCGGAAGTCGTCCTGGACGAAGAACCAGTGGCCCTGCTGGCGAACTTTGGCGTTGACCTGGGTGGCGATCTGGTAGGAGGAACGGGAGCCGAAGTAGAAGTCCGCCAGGGAGTTGACCGTATTCGCCGAGGCGCCGGCGAGAGCGCCCGCGTTCTGTCCGGGGATGCGGGAGTAGAATCCCCCGAAGCCGTCGATTCCGTAGAGCGGGTTCGTGTCGTCGACATCGATGAAGAGGCCAAGCCACTCGTAGCCCATCTTGAGGTTGTGGCGATTGAGGGTCTTCGAGAAGTTGACCCGCGAATTGAGAGTGGTGGGGAACTGGGCTTGCGGGTTGGTGGACTGGCGGCCGAAGCGGGGGAAGCCTTGCAGATCCTGCGGGGTGATGCCGCCTTGGATCCGGGGTCCTTCCGGAAGACCGGTGATGCCGAAGAGTTCCCGCATCGAGGGCCCACCGACGGAGGCGGGCAGGCGGTCAAAGCCGAGGCGAGTGACGACAAAGCGGTACTCCAGCACCTCGGTGGCCGACTTGGTCCAGGTGGCGCCGGCGGTGCCGCCCTGGTTGAAGGTATCGAGGTTACCGAGGTTGTTGCCGCCCGCAAAGCCGGTGATCAAACCCGGCGCGAAGATGGTTTGCCGACGCTGCGCGAAGCGGAAGAAGCTGTTGACGTTGGAGGAGAACTGGTGGTCGATCTTAATGGCGCCTTTGTCGTCGGTGAGTTCGTTTAAGTCGAAGTTGCCGAAGTTTTGGGCAATCCCCAAGGCGCCGCCACCGGCCCGGTTGGGCTGGGGCAGTTCGGCGAGGACGCGGCGGGCAAAGGCCGTCATGGGAATGGGCTGGCCGGCCGGGATCACGGTGCCGGCGGCAACGGTCTGGCCACGGTCATTGGTGAAGTTGTGGGGGACGCGAACGTCGAGCGGCAGGATGCCGGCGCGCTGGTCCGCCGTGGGCACGCTGGTGAGGGCAAAGGGGGCGACGCGCCAACGGGAGCCTTCGTAGTCGGCAAAAAAGAAGGTGCGGTCCTTGATGATGCGGCCGCCAAAGGTGCCGCCGAACTGGTTGCGCTTGTTCACGGGTTTCTGGTTGAGGGTGGGCTTGAAAAAGCCGGTGGCATTGAGTTTTTCGTTCTGGAGGAATTCCCACAGAGAACCATGAAAGGCGTTGGTGCCGGACTTGGAGGCTACGTTCATGACGGCGCCGCCGCTGCGGCCGAATTCGGCGGAGTAGGCGTTTACAATCAAGCGGAACTCGGCGACGGAGTCCGGCGACGGCTGAATGGCTTGGTTGGAGAAGCCCTGGTTGGTGGTGCCGTAGAAATTGTTGTCAACGCCGTCCAGGATGAAGTTGTTCCAGACGCTGCGCAGCCCATTGACGTTGTAGGCGCCTTCGCGACGGAAGGCGATCGAACCTTGGTTGCCGGAGGCGGATTGCCGGACGCCGGGCGAAAGCAAAGCCAAGTTCGCATAGTTGCGGCCTTGCAGAGGCAGCTCGACCACCTGCTTGGCGGCGATCACCTGGCCTTTAGAGGAGTTGTCGGTTTCCAGTAGCGGCGTGGACGCTTCGACATTGACGATTTCGGAAACCTGACCGACCTTGAGGGCTAGGTCAACCCGCTGCCGGGCATTTACGGTAAGGACGACATTGTCGGCGGCGGCCGTCGTAAAGCCACTTTTTTCGGCGGTGAGTTTGTAGGCGCCAATGCGCACGGTCGGGAAGACGAACTCGCCGGATTCGGTCGATTCCGTCGTCAAAGTGATCCCGGTGTCGTTATTGCGGAGGGTGACCTTGGCGGCGCTGATGGCGCCTCCTTTTTCATCGCGGACCGCGCCGACGACGGCAGCACTATCGAACTGGGCAAAGAGGCCGGTTGCGAGTGCACTTGCGGCTAGACATAGTCGTATGAGGGAAAGACCTGAGCGTATAGTCATATGTGGGTATAACTCAACGATGACACTCGAAACGAGCGAGGCGGTAAAGCTTCTATGAATTGTTGGTTAATATATTGCTACAGGCCTGGAACTTTGCTTAACTGCTAGAGGCGGTGCGCGCGCCTATGGAGTGCGCGGAATTTCGATTTACGGGCGAGAAAAAGCCCAAACAGGGGTAACGATTGCATGGAGTTGTTCGGCGAAGCGATAGCGATGTCGACGGCGATTGGGTTGCTGCTGGCCTTAGCGCTGGCGTTGGGATTTGAGGTCGTAAATGGATTCCACGATACTGCCAATGCGGTGGCGACCGTTATCTACACCAATTCCTTACCGCCAACCGCCGCGGTGGTGTGGAGCGGGATTTGGAATCTGCTGGGAGTTTTGCTTTCCAGCGGCGCGGTGGCGTTCAGCATTGTGAGCCTGCTGCCGGTTGAATTGGTACTGAACATTGGCAGCGCCGCCGGCATGGCGATGGTTTTTTCCTTGCTGATGAGCGCCATTATCTGGAACGTCGGCACGTGGTATTTCGGGATACCGGCATCGAGCTCGCACACTCTGATTGGTTCGATACTCGGGGTGGGCTTGGCGCATTCCATGTCGACCTCGGAGGTTTTCGGCTCTGGGGTGAATTGGAGCAAAGTGCAGGAAATTTTCCTGAGCCTGATCCTTTCCCCGGTAATCGGCTTCGGCCTCGCGGCTGGACTGCTGTTGTTGTGCAAGATGCTGATCAAGAACCCGGATCTTTACAAGGCGCCGGAAGGAAAACCGCCGCCGCTGTGGATTCGGAGCATCCTAGTGTTCACGTGCACCGGGGTGAGCTTTGCCCACGGATCGAACGATGGCGGCAAGGGCATGGGATTGGTGATGCTAATTCTGATCGGCGTGTTGCCGGCCAGCTTCGCCTTGAACGAGCAGACGACATCGCAGGATCTGAATTCTCTGCTGATTTCTTCGAGTGCGATCGTGGGCCAACTGGAGAAGCTGGAAGCTCCAGTGAAACTGAGTCCGGAGGAGGCCTCGGTGGAACTCTCGAATTTTCTCAAGCCCGGAGCATCCGCCACCCGCAATACGATTTCCGCCGTGGTGGCGTTGACGCGCGACGTGCAGAACCGCTTCGCCAACAAGAACGCCTTGCGCGAGATACCGCGGGAGGAGCGCACGAAGCTGCGCAGCGACTTTTACCTCAGTGATGAAAGCCTCAACAAGCTGGAAAAGCAGGGGCGCTTGAGTGCCGAAGCGGTTCCCGCGGCCAAAGCTTACCGGGCCGAGTTGGCCAAGAGCACGCGCTTTATTCCCATCTGGGTGCGCATCGCGGTGGCGTTGGCTCTAGGCCTGGGCACGATGGTGGGCTGGAAGCGCGTGGTGGTGACCGTGGGAGAGAAGATTGGCAAGGATCATCTGACCTACGCGCAGGGCGCCAGCGCGGAATTAGTGGCGATGTCCACGATCGCGACGGCCGATGTCTTGGGGCTTCCCGTCAGCACTACTCATGTTCTGACCAGCGGGGTGGCCGGCACGATGGCTGCCAATGGCAGCGGGGTGCAAATGAAGACGGTACAGACGATGTTGATGGCTTGGGTACTCACGTTGCCGGTCACCGTGTTTTTGGGCGCGACGCTTTTTGGCGGTGGGCTCTACGCAATCAGCCAACTGGGAATGAAGTAGGCGGCGCGTGGGTTTCGCGGTGTGGCGGCAATCGCCGCTGATCTATTGCGCAGGCACTCATGAGTACCGGCCGATGGGAATGGCCGTGGTGCACGAGAGCGGCACCTTGCAGGCGCGAGATTTTTCCCAGAGCCGAGCGGGGCTGGTGCGCGGTGGAGAAGGTTTTATCGGATACTTCGCGAGCTTGAGCGCCGTGAACGACTGGTTGCGCCGGGGCGCGCGTGCCGGCCGGCGCAATTCGCATCGGGTCTTGGGAACGCTTTAGGCGGGCCGCCGTTATGCTGCGGCGAGGGTGCGTTCGTAGGAGGCTGCAGCGGCCTCGCGGGCGTTGCCCTTGGCTTCAAAGCCATTGGCTTCGAGGGCCTCTTGGAATTTCTCGACCAGCAGGAGCGTATCCTTTTCGGTGGCCAGGACGCCCATGAGCCCGATGCGGAAAACCTTGCCGGCCAACTGGCCGAAACCGCCGGCGATCTCGATGCCGTAGTGGTCCATCAGGTGTTTGCGAACCGCGAGGTCGCTAATGCCCTCGGGGACCTTGGGGGTCATGAGGTTCCAGAGGCGATGGCCATGCGCTACCTGCATTTCGACGCCCAGGGCTTCCATGGCATAAACGAAGGCGTTGCGGTTGGCGCGGTGACGGGCAAAGCGCTTTTCGAGGCCTTCTTCGGAGAGGATCTCAATGCCCTCGCGCAAGGCATAGAACATAGAGACGGGCGCGGTGTGGTGGTAACGCTTGGTTTCGCCGAAGTACTCGGCCAGCAACTTGAGATCGAAGTACCAGGTGGGCGTTTGCGACTGGCGGCTTTTGGTGATCCATTCAACGGCGCGCGGGCTGACGGTAAACGGGGAGAGTCCGGGAGGGCAACCGAGGCCTTTTTGCGAGCAGCTGAAGGCGATGTCGATGCCGGTCTTGTCCACTTCGATGGGCATGGAGCCGAGCGAGGTGACGCAGTCGGCAATGACGAGGGCGCCCACTTCGTGAGCCGCCGCGCAGATGGCGGCGCCATCGGTCCAGCAGCCGGTGGAGGTTTCGGCGGTGACGTAGGCGACGGTGTGCGGGCGCTCGCGCAGGATGGCTTCGCGCGCTTCGTCGGCAGTCCAGGTTTGGCCCCAGGGCTTTTCAATGGCGATCACTTGGGCGCCCTGGCGGCGGCCCATTTCGCGGATGCGCTCGGCAAAGAAGCCGGCGGAGAAGACGAGAAACTTCGAGCCGGGTTCCACCAGGTTCGAAACGGCCGTTTCCATGCCACCCGAGCCAGTGGCGCTCATGGCGAGCGTAAATTCGTTGGCGGTGCCGAAGGCGGCGTTGAGGCCGGCCTTGATAGCGACATTTATCTCGAAGAAATAGGGGTCGAGATGGCCGACGATGGGTTTGGACATGGCGTCATAGACGCGCGGCTCAACCATGGACGGTCCGGGTCCATAGAGAAGGCGCTTCGGGGGGTTCAGCTTCGAAAGCATAATAGATAGTTTACGTGGAATTACCCATCGATGAAATTTTGCCGCGAATTCCGTCCACCGGCAATGTGGTGATCGAGGCCGCACCGGGGGCGGGCAAGACGACGCGAGTGCCATCCTGGCTGCTGGATAAAACGGAAAAGGAAGTTTTCGTTCTCGAGCCGCGGCGGCTGGCGGCGCGCTTGGCGGCCAGGCGCGTGGCCGAGGAGCGCGGCGAAAAAGTGGGCGAGACGGTGGGCTATCAGGTGCGCTTTGAGGACCATACGTCGGCCAAGACTCGTCTGCGCTATCTGACGGAAGGCGTCTTGAACCGGCGCATGGGGCAACTGGAACGGGTGGGTACGGTGGTGTTGGATGAGTTTCATGAGCGGCATATGGAAGGGGATTTGGCATTGGCTTTGCTGCTCGAAATGCAGCGGACGAAAAGGCCGGATCTACGGCTAATCGTGATGTCGGCAACGCTGGACGCGGCGCCGATTGCAGAGCATTTGGGCGGTTGCCCGGTGTTGCGGAGTGAGGGAAGGTTGTTTCCGCTTGAGGTGCGCTACACGCCGGCCTCAAGCCAGACGCTGGAGGAGCGGGTGGCGGCCGCGGTCGAAACTGCTTGTAGAGAAAGGCCCACGGGAGACATCCTGATTTTTTTGCCTGGCGCGGCGGAGATACGCAGAGCGATAAGCGCCGTGGGGGGACGGCATGGGCTCTTGTGTTTGCCGCTGTCGGGGGACTTGAGTCCCGAGGAGCAAGATCGAGCGGTGACGCCGCAGAAGCAGCGCAAGGCAATTTTCGCCACCAATGTCGCCGAGAGCTCCGTGACCATCCCGGGCGTTTCCATTGTGATTGACGCGGGGCTGGCGCGGATGGCGAGCGATTCGCGGACGACGGGTTTGCCCCTGTTAACGCTGGGCAAGATCTCCCAAGCCTCGGCCATCCAACGCGCGGGGCGCGCAGCGAGGACCGGGCCGGGGCTGGCGATCCGTCTATATACGGAACAAGACTTCCTGAGCCGAGCGGCGCGCGGGACGCCGGAGATTGTAGAGAGGGAATTGAGCGGATTGCTATTGCAACTGCGGGCGATGGGGGTTGGAGACCCGCTGCGCTTGCCCTGGATGACCCGGCCGCGGGAGGACGATCTGGCGCGGGCTTCGGCGCTGCTCGACGAATTGGGCGCGACGGGGGAAACGGCCCGGCACATGGCGGCGATGCCCGTGCACCCGCGCCTGGCGCGGATGATGATGGAAGCCGAAAAGCGGCAGGTGGCGGGCAAGGCGGCCGGAATTGCCGCGCTGCTGTCCAGCGGGGACCGGCCGAAGTCGCCGGATCTGATTCATGCTTCCGATCAGGGGCTTTCGCCGAATGCCCAGCGGATTGCCCGGCAATTGGCGCGTGGTCCGCGCGATGTAGGCGACTGGGAAAAGCCGCTCGCGGAATCGATCCTGGCGGCATATCCGGACCGGGTGGCAAAGAAGCGCAAGGGCGAGGAGTACGAGATCGCGGGGGGGATTGCGGCAAAGCTAGCGTCGGAGGCCGAATGGATTGTGGCTGTCGATGTAGAGGAGCGCAGCGACCAGGGACTTGCGGCCATTCGCGCGGCCTGCCCGATCGAGGCCGATTGGTTGTTGGAATTGTTTCCGCAGAGCGTGGAAAGTGTGGAGCGCTACACCTGGAACCGGCAGACGGAGCGCGTTGAGGAAGAAAGCGCCATGCTCTTTCACGGGCTGGTGCTGGACCGGACGGTGAACCCGCGGCCGCAGAGCGCGGGTGCGGCCGCAGCGCTGGCCGGGAAGGTGCGCGAGGCGGGCTGGCGAAAGTTCCTGGACGTGGAGGCCACCGAGGCGTTGCTGGCGCGGGTGGATTTTGCCAAGTGGCCGGAGCCGGATTTGGCTTCGATTTTGTCGGCACTCTGCGAGGGAAGAAATGGCTTCGATCAGGTGCGGGAAGCAGTGACGGGGGGAGAGTGGGATTACCGGCTGCGAGAAGTCTTGGACTTGGACGCGCTGGAACGCATCGCCCCGGAACGCGTCAAGATCCCCGGGGGCAGAACCGTGCGGGTACATTACACCCGGAATCAAGTGCCTTGGATCGAGAGCCGGCTGCAGGACTTTTGGGGCATGACGGAGACGCCGAAGGTGGGCGGGGTGCCCGTGCTGGTGCATTTGCTGGCGCCGAATAAGCGCCCGGTGCAGATGACGCAGGATTTGGCGAGCTTTTGGCAGAAGCTGTACCCGGAGCTGCGTACGCAATTGAGCCGGCGCTATCCGAAGCACACTTGGCCCTAAGGGCGGCTCGCGCCTCAAATGCACATGTGCGACACATGCAAGTATGCTGGAATCATGTCGAAGATGATTCAGGTGCGTAATGTGCCAGACGCCGTGCATGGGACTCTTAAAGCGCGCGCGGAACGGGAGGGCATGAGTCTATCGGAATTTCTAAATCTCGAATTGAAACGCGTGGCCGAACGACCCTCGATGCGCGAATGGCTGGATTCAACCAATTCCGGCCAACCATTGCGGGGTAAATTGAGCACGGCTGAGGTAATTCGGGAATTACGCGATAGCCGATGATTGTGCTCGACGCTTCAATCGTAGTCGAGTTGCTCCTGAATGGACCGCTGGCGGAGTCAATGCGAGCATCGATCGGCGAAAGCACGGGGCCATTCGCGGTGCCGCACCTATTGGACGTGGAGGCGCTTAGCGCGTGGCGAAGACTGTCGCAGGGCCGGGCGGTGGGCGAAACGCGCCACGCAAGGTTCCTGGAGGGACTTCGATCGCTTCCCGCAGAGCGGTATCCGCATGCGCCGCTCCTGAACCGGATTTGGGAGCTACGCCAAAACTTCACCGCCTACGATGCCGCTTACATCGCCCTGGCCGAGGCGCTAGGTGCCGTACTCTACACCAGCGATGCAAAGCTCGTGCGCGGGCACCGAGCGCAGGTACGGCTTTTTCGGGGTGCTCGATCTTAGCGCCCTGGGGAAAGACCGGCGTTGCGTAAATTGAGGCGGCCTGGGAATTGAGGCGACTACCTGCAGACCAATACATCGAGACCGAGATGGCGTGCGAAGTGGTCGAAATCGCGGTCGTCATGGAGTAGGGAATGTCCGTCGACGATGCAGCGAGTGGCGATGATCACGTCGATTGTTTTACGAACACTTAAGCCGAGGCGGCGGAGAGAACGGAAGTTGCGTGCGGCCTGGATCGCCACCTGCTCTCCCCCGAGATCGATAACGGGAAGGCTCGAAAGTAGCTTGCGGACCCGATTAAACTCGCGTTCCGAATCGATGCCCTGCAGCAACTCGACCAGGATCAAGTCTCCCATGGCAATCTCATCGTGGCCCAGAATTTCGTCCAGCTTCGTGGTTTGGGGCGTAATCGCGCCGCGAAAGTAAGCAATCCAGACGCTGGTATCGACGACAATCAATCGCCGCTCCGCATCCGCTCCAGGTCACCGCTCCATGCAACCTTGCCGCGCAGGCCCCGGATGGCGGCCTGCCGCTTCAGGCGGAGCAAAGTGCGCAGGCCGAGGTCAACCGCCTCGCGCTGGGTTTTCAGGCCGGTAGCACGCAAGGTTTCCTTCATCAGCTGCTCATCAATCACAATATTGGTCCGCATGATGTGTACGATCTACCCTAATTGTACACATCACGCGGCCTGGTGATCGGCAAGCGCTGTCGCTAGAAGCTAAAGCGGATTACACGCCGACCTTGCGCCAAGTAGGATCGATCAACTTCCGACCAGTGAAAATGTCAGTCGACATCCTGCGTAGGATCCGGGTCCAACGTAAAACGAAGAAGGATTGGCCCATTCAGGGCTTGATGCAGGGCAGGAAAGAGTCGTACCAGCCTGGACCCCAATCCTTCTTCGTATAAGTGATTTCAAAAGGTGGTGCATCTTCGGTATTGCGAATGGTGAGGGTATCGCCAGCAATACTGAATTCGCCTCTGACTCCGCCGTGGGGAAGACAGTCGAGATAGAGCTGTTTTCCGTACCTCTGGGTGAGCAAAGTGCCCCGAAATTCTTTGCCCGCTTGCACCGCGATGCAAAATCCCACGGAGCTGAGATAGAGGGTGTAGGTGGGGCGAGCATACTGGGCGCCTTGGAAGTAAGCGTTTCGAAACTGCCAAGTACCACGGCGATTCACCTCCCGACGACCAACGAGATCCCTCGCGGATCCCTCCTCGTTCCGCAGTAGGAAAACTTTCGCTGAGATTACCAGAACGAAGAGAAGGACACTAGCAAAGACCAAGCTTCGCGGGGCGCTAAAGAGCGCGCCAGTTTGATAGAAGACCCGTTCGGCGCCTTCAAAGTCCTTGGTGCGACGAAACAGTAGCACCAAAATCCAGAGGGCTATGAGCCAGTAGAGAGTTGGCTTCAGCCCGCCTATCGAGCTCCATTCAATCGCCCGCAGGATCGTTGGCGGGAGGAGCGTCAGCAGCCCCAGTCTTCGGGTACGAATATCGAAAAGGGCAACTATTCCGCCGACTGTCACGACTCCGAGAAGAAACTGCATGATCGGGTAAGCCGCAATGTTCACTTCAAGAATGGTGCCTAAATCGGAGCCCTCAAAATTCTTGAAGTATCGATAGGGAGAGAATTCGTACTCGAGTAGCGCGAGCTGGCGAACGCCGCTGGGCAACCGCATAAGAGAAAACAATGGGATGAAGAGTCGCGGGTTCGCGAAGCTCCGAATGAGGCTGTGAAGCATGAGGAACGGCGATGCGCCGCCAGTAACTTACCGAGGTTAGCGCAACTCGAACCTCCAGAGGAAGAAGTGGCCAGCCTCATCAAAGACAGCACGCCCAGTCCAAAACATCTAGAAAGAGCGGGCTGTCCGATGAGGGCGTTCGGGTTTAAAAGCTAAAGCGCAAGGCGAGTTGGACCTGGCGGTTGTTGCCGGAGAGGCTAGTGATGGAGCCCGCGGCGGGGGTGCCGATGGTGGCGTTGGGGAGCCCGAATTGGGGTGTATTGAAGAGATTAAAGAACTCCGAGCGGAACTGGAGTTTGTAGCGCTCCGTAAAGCTGAAGGTCTTGAACAAGCTCCAATCCCAATTGACGCGGCCGGGGCCGGTGAGGATATTGCGGCCCGCGTTGCCATAGGTGAAGGCCGCGGGAGTGCCCCAGGTTTGACCGGCGCCGAGGCCGGTATCGAACCAGAGGGCCCGGTTGCCCGAAGTAAAGGTGGGCGTGCGATTGAGGTTGGGACGGGATTGGCCGGCGTTGGAAGGATTGCCGGTGATGACGGGGGTGAAAGGCAGGCCGGTTTGCAGGGTGAGGATGAGGTTGGTCTGCCAGCCGCCGGCGATCGCATCCAAGGCGCGGTTGTCGATGCCGAATTTCTGGCCGCGGCCGAAGGGGAGCTCATAGTTCATGGAGTGCGTAAAGCGGTGGCGGATGTCAAAGCCGCTGGAGCCGCGGTCGACGTCGCGGAAGCGGATGTCTTGGGGAACGGGGCCGTTGGAGGCGCCGCCGAAAGCATTCGGAACGTTATCGATGGAGTGGCTCCAGGTGTAGGCCGAAAGGAAGCTGAGGCCGCTTGAGAAGCGGCGCTCGACGGTGGTCTGGAGGGCATGGTAATCGGCGTAGCCATCGGCGATGGCGTAGGTGGCGCCTTGGACATTGGGAGCAATGGTGCGTAAGGGACGCCGGGCGGCGACGGCGCCGGGGCCCGGGTCGGGCTGATTGGCGTCATAGGTGTAATCGAGGCCGCGGTTGCGGTTGCCGACATAGCCAATTTTCCAAACCAGACTGGCGGGGAGTTCCTGCTGGATCTGGAAGTTGTATTGGTAAGTGCGCGAAGGGCCGAAGTCAAAGGCCGTGCCGATGAGGTTGCCGCGCGGATTGTTGACGAATTGCGCGACATCGATAGGCAGGAGGGGATCAAAACCTTGGGCCACGCGGCGAGGATTGTTGGCGAGGGTGTTGATGTCAACGGTTTGGACGGGGCCGAAGGGAGCCTGGCGGAAGCCGCGCATGACCGCGCCGCCGTTGCCCTGGGTGCCATAAAAGACGCCGAAGCCGCCGCGCAGGACGGTGGACTTGCGGAGCTTGAAGGCCGCGCCGATGCGGGGCGCGAAGTTGTTGAAGTCCGGTTGGACGCCGAGATACTGGTCGGAGTTTATACCCCCAATGAGAAGCTTGCCCGAGGTGATGTCGAAGTTAGCGATGCGATTGGCGACCTCGCTGTAGGGCGAGAAGTACTCGTAGCGCAGCCCGACGTTGAGGGTGAGGCGGTCGTTGACCTTCCAATCGTCCTGCACATAGAGGGAATTTTCCCAGCCGCGCATACCGGGGAAGACGAGGGTGAAGTCCTGCTCGATCGTCGAGGCGGCGCCGAGGAGCGCGCTGGCCATGGCGTCTCCGGTATTGCCTTGGCTATTGGGATCGTTGGTGAAATTGTTGTTGAAGTTGAAGCGGCCGTTGCCGCGGTTGGTCTGGAACTCGGAGATTTGGCGGCGGATGATGTCGCCACCCCACTTAACGGAATGAGCGCCACGGGTCCAGGAGAAGGCGCCGGCGTACTGGAAGGTGTTTTCCTTGCGGATGATGGGGAGAGAGCGAGTCTGGCCGAAGCCGAAATAGCCAGTGGGGCTGAAGATGGGGATGCCGTCCGAACGGGGGCCCTGGTTGGAATTGCGCACGCCCAAGGCCTCACCGAGCCTGGTGCCATCGGTGGCGCCTTCCTGAACGAAGTCAAGGCTGAAGCGTTGGAAGCCGGCCTTGAGTTCCATGAGCAGGGCGGGCGTGAGGGTCCTCGCGTAATTCAGCACCGCGTGGTAGGCCTTTTGGCGGGATTCGCCGGCGAAGGTGTCTTCATTGCCGAGGGCGACGGGGGTAGAGAGCCCGCGCACGTTGGTGGTGGGGAAGGTGGAGGGCCGGATGGTCTTGGTGTCCTGGAAAGAGTAACGGCCGAAGAGGAAGCTCGAGTCGTTAATGTTGTAGTCGCTGCGGACGTCGAATTGGTTCCAATCCTGGGCCTGCTTGGGGGCCACGGTGTAGTTGTTGGCGATGCCGGGACCGGTGGGGTTGGGATAAGTTTCAATGAGTCGGCTGGTGATGGGATCGAACTGGCTAGCCGGGATGGTGCGATTGGGGTAGGGCGTGCGCGTGAAGCCGGAGGCGGTACCGGGGGCCGCGACGAGACTGTTGGGGTCGAAGATGTTGCGGACTTCCGAGAAGTTGCCCTGCTTCATGAGGGACGTGGGAACCGTGCCGAGGAGGGGCACTTCCTGGCGGCGGCGGTAGCCTTCGTAATTGCCGAAGTAGAAAAGCTTGTTTTTGATGATCGGACCGCCGATGGCGGCGCCGAACTGGTTCTGCGCCAGTTGGGGCTTGCGCGCGGTGGGCGCGGTGAAGTAGTTCTTGGCGTCGAGGTTGTCGTTGCGGAGGAAGTCGTAGGCGGCGCCGTGGATTTCATTGGAGCCGCTCTTGGTGACGACGTTAACAGTGGCGCCGGGATTGCGGCCTTGTTCGGCGGAGAAGAGATTGGTCTGGATTTTAAACTCGCGCACGGCTTCGACAGAGGGGCGCAAGGTGATGGCAAGGGTGAGGCGCTCGTTGTTGTCGACGCCGTCAAGGAGGAAGTTGTTCGAGCCTTCGCGGTTGCCGTTAGAGAACAGTTCGCTGCCCGGGCGCTGGTCGTCCGGGCGGGTGCCGGACATGATGGTGCCGGAGGCGCCAAAGCCTACGCCGGTGACACCGGGCCCCAGGGTGGCGAGTTGGACGAAGTTGCGGCCATTTAAGGGGAGCTCGACGATTTGGCGCTGCTGGACGATTTGGCCGAGGGAGGAGTTTTCGCTTTCGACGAGCGGAGGAGCGCTGGAAACGGTGACGCTTTCCGTGACGGCGCCCAGTTCTAGCGCCAGATCCACGCGGAGAATGGCGTTCACTTCCAGCGAGAGGCGTTCCTGCTTGATGGTCTTGAAGCCGTCTTTGGTGGCTGAGATAGCATAGAGCCCGGGCGGCAGCGCTGGAATCGTGTAGGCGCCCGAGTCTGTAGAAATGGTTTCGCGAGAGACTGCCGTCTCCGTGTTGGTAGCGGTGATTTTGACGCCTGGAACGGCAGCACCGGATTTGTCGGTGATCGTACCTGTAATCTGCGAACCAGTCTGCGCCAAGGCAAGCGCAGTGGTCAGAAATAGAAGCAACGGGGTGGAATGCAAACGAAGCATACGCAATTCCTATCACAAAAGCTGGAATGTTAAGGAGAGATGAATTGTTGACTCGACGATCTTTGCTGGCGGCGGCAATGCAGAAAAGTGCGCGGCCGAACTTCATCGTGATTTACACGGACGATATGGGCATTGGGGATGTGGGGTGTTACGGGCACGCCGAGCCCAGGACGCCGCAGATCGACAAGCTCGCCGCTTCAGGCGTGCGCTTTAGCAACTGGTATTCGAATTCTCCCGTGTGTTCGCCTTCGCGGGCGAGCGTGTTTACGGGGAAGTATCCAGAGCGGCACGGCATCTTGGACGTACTGCCCTCGACGGCGCAATTCAACACGCCGGGCTTAAAGGCGGAGGAGAAAACGCTGGCGACGGAGCTGCGAGGAGCGGGCTATAGGACGGCGCATTTTGGCAAGTGGCACATGGGGAGTGCGGCGCATTCGCGGCCCTTGGCCAAGGGATTTGAAGAGTTCTTTGGATTTTATTCCGGCTGGACCGATTACTTGTCGCACCGCTATTACACGCTGGGACGGGGCCAGAGCGAGATCCTGCATGATCTGTGGCATAACGACAAAGAAGTGTGGGCGGACACCGAGTATCAGACGGAGTTACTCGGCAGGAAGGCGGCGGAGTATGTGGCGGCGCGGAAGAAGGAACCGTTTTATTTAAACCTGTGGTTTGGGGCGCCACACTACCCGATGATGGCGCCGGAGCAGTATCTGTCGCGCTTCCCTGCCCGGATGGACCGGGACCGGCGGCTGCATTTGGCGATGATTGCGGCGATTGACGACCAGGTGGGTGCGCTGGTGGGAGCTCTGAAAAAGGCGGGGACCTTAGAGAATACGGTAATTTTTTTCCAAAGCGATAACGGCGCGACGCAAGAGACGCGGGCGGACCATGCGGGTAGGGCGTACCGGGGCGGATCGAACGCGCCCTTCCGGGGTTGGAAGCAGGGATTGTTTGAAGGGGGAGTACGGATGCCGGCCCTGTTGAGTTGGCCGGCAAAGATTCGCAGCGGGCAGGTGAGGGATGGAGTGGGGATGGCCATGGATGTGATGCCGACTTTCCTAGGCATGGCGGGCGTGACGGCGCCGGCGGACCTAGATGGGCGGGATCAGCGGGCGATGATTCTGGAAGGCGGCAAGAGCGCGCATGAGGCGGTGCATTGGGTGTACCTGGAGAGCCGGGCGGTGCGCAAGGGGAAGTGGAAGCTGATTTTGAATCCGCCGAAGTTTCCGCTGGATCCAGCCGGGGAGGCGACGGGACGGCTTTGGCTGAGCAATCTGGAGGCGGATGCTGGGGAGACGAAGAATTGGCTGGACGAGGCCCCACAGGTAGCCGCGGAACTGGAGCGAATGCTGCCCCGGTAACTTTTTTGCAATCCAATCGGCGCTGAGGCACGTAGACCGGGTTGTATGAAGACTAAAGCCTTTCTTCTCAGCCTTGCCCTGTTTGCTTTCGGAAGTGTGGAAGCCCGCGCGGAACGCGCCTGGGCGATAGACGGACGGACGCTGTTGATCGGATTCGACACCGAACGGCCGCAGTTGTTGACGGACCTCTTGCTGCTGACCGGCCTACGCCCCGGCGAAAACGTACTGGCCATTGATTTCCGCCCCGCCAATGGGCGCCTGTACGCGCTGGGATCCACTTCGCGGCTGTACACGATTAACCTTGAGACGGGCGATGCAACCGCGGTCGGCAGTGGGATGCCGTTTACGCCAGCCTTGAGCGGCACCGAGTTTGGATTCGATTTTAACCCGACAGTGGACCGCATTCGTGTCACCTCCAACACGGGGCAGAACCTGCGCTTAAATCCGGATACGGGCGCAGTGGCCGCGACGGACTTGGCGCTCAACTACGCGGACGGCAGCACACCGAACGTGATCGCCAGCGCCTACACGAATAGCTTCGCCGGGGCGACGACAACAACCTTGTTCAATCTGGACGCAACCAAGCGCGCCATCGTCACCCAAGCGCCGCCGAACGACGGCGTGCTGGGCACGATTCGGCCGCTGGTGAACATGGACTTCAGCGGCATCGCCGGCTTCGATATTTCGCCCATCACGAACCGGGCCTACCTGGTGATGCGCGAAAGCGGGTCGCGGCGCTCGATGGTGTACGAGATCTATCCGGAGACGGGTGACCACAATCCGATCGGGCGGCTGGACTTGTTTGAGCAGGTGAGCGGGCTGGCGGTGGAACCGGCAAACGTCACCTATCAATAAGGCGCCAACAAGACACCAATAACCCCGGGCGCCGCCATAGAATGGTAGGCGCGATGCGACACGTGATTGCAATACTGATGGCCGCCACTACCCTGGCGGCCATCGAGCCTTTAAAGGTACAAACGGCCACCCTGGCGAACGGAATGAAAGTGATTGTGGAGGAGGACCGCGACATTCCCAATGTCGCGATGTACCTTTTCTACAAGATCGGCAGCCGCAACGAGGTGCCCGGCACGACCGGGCTTTCGCACTTTTTCGAGCACATGATGTTCAACGGAGCGAAGAAGTATGGCCCGAAACAGTTCGACATCGTGATGGAGAAGGCGGGCGGGCGCAACAACGCATACACGTCCCAAGACCTGACGGTGTACACGAACTTCATTCCCACTTCGGCCCTGGAAGTGACGTTTGACCTGGAAGCGGACCGGATTCGGGATTTGGCCATTGACCCCAAGATGGTGGAGAGCGAACGCGGGGTGGTGTACAGCGAGCGGCGCCTGAGTGTGGACAACAACAACATGGGGATTTTGCGCGAGCAGATGCAAGCGGCAGCTTATACGGCGCATCCCTATCAGTGGAGCGTGATCGGCTGGCCGAGCGACATTGAAACCTGGACGATGGAGGATTTACGGAATCACTTCAAGAAGGGTTATGCGCCGAATAACTGCACGCTGGTGGTGGTGGGGGCGGCAAGTTTCAACGAGATCGTGACGTTGGCCAAGAAGTACTTGGAGCCGATTCCGTCGCAAGCTCCGCCGCCGCCGGTGAAGACTAAGGAACCAGAGCAGAAGGGCGAACGGCGCGTGGTGGTCGAGAAGCAGGCGCAATTGCCCGCGCTGATGATGGCCTATCACGTGGGGAACTCGATGGACCCGGACTATCCGGCGCTCGAGGTGATCCAGACGCTACTTAGCCAGGGACGGAGTTCGCGTTTCAATACGCGGCTGATTGAGAAAGAACAGATGGCCGTGTATGTGGGGGCGAACAGCCCGATGTCGCTGGATCCGGGCTTATTTACCCTAACCGGTCAGCCGCGCAGCGGGGTGGGCGTAGAAAAGCTGGAAGCGGGCGTCCTTGAGGAACTGGAACGGCTCAAGAATGAGCCCGTCACTCCCGCGGAGCTCGAAAAGGTGCGCAACATCATCCTCGCGGACTTTTACCGGCAGCTTAAGACCATTGCGGGCAAGGCGAACCTCTTGGGGCAGGCGGAGATTTATTACGGCGGTTACGCGAGGCTCTTTGAGTACGATCAACGGATCAACCAGGTGAAGGCGGAAGATATCCAGCGCGTGGCCAAAAAGTATTTCACGGCGCAGAATCGCACGGTGGCGGTGTTGAAGCCGGTGAAGGAGGGCAAGTAAATGAAGATGGCGATGCTGGCAACACTAACGGCGCTGAGTGTGACGGCGCAAATCAAGATGCCGCCCTTTGAGAAAGTAACGCTCGATAACGGCGCGGTGCTGGTGCTGATGCCGAAGCGGGATCTACCGCTGGTGAGCGTGCGGGTGACTATCAAAGGCGGCGCGGAGGCGGACCCGGCGACTCTGGACGGCGTGGCGAGTTTGACGGCGGGCTTGTTGACCCAGGGCACGAAGAAGCGCAGCAAGGAAATGCTAGGCGAGGAAGTGGATGCGCTGGGAGCGACGATCGGGGCCTACGCAGGCCGGCAGACGTCCACTCTGCAGATGGAATTTCTGGCTAAGGATGCGGCGAAGGCGCTGGGGATACTTGAGGATGTTCTGAAGAACCCCGCGTTTGCCGAGGAAGAAGTGAAGCGCCTGGTGGCCCGGCGCCTGGACCAGGTGAAGGCGGGCAAGGACCAGGCGCAAATGGCCGTGATGCAGCACTACATGGCTTACTTCTACGGCAAGGAACATCCCTATGGGCGCTCAACCGGCGGCGATGAATTGACGTTGCCGAAGATTACGAAGGCGAGCGTGGAGGAGTTCTTCCGGGGGAACTATGTGGCAAGGAACATGATTGTGGTGGTGGCGGGAGACTTCGACCGAACGGCTATGCTGGCGCAGGCGAAGGCGTTGTTTGGTTCGCTGCCGGCGGGGCAGGCCCATGCGTGGAAGAAGGCGGGTCCGGTGGCCGGCGCCGCACAGTCGCGTTTACTGCTGGTGGATAAGCCGGATGCGACGCAGACCTACTTCATTATTGGGCAACCGGGCATCGACCGGACTAACGCGGACCGCACGACGATTGAACTGGTGAATACGCTCTTCGGCGGGCGCTTTACCTCGATGTTGAACGACGCGCTGCGGGTGGAAAGCGGGCTGACTTATGGGGCGAATAGCCAAGTGGAGCAGGACCGGCTGCCGGGGAGTATTTTCATTTCGACGTTTACTAAGAATGAATCGACCGAACAAGCGATCGATTTGGCGCTAGCCCAGTTACAAAAGCTGCAAAAACAAGGGATCAACGCCGAGCAACTGGCCAGCGCAAAGGCCTACGTGAAGGGCTTGTATCCGACCCAAAGACTCGAGACCAGCGATCAATTGGCGAACGTGCTGACGGACTTTGAACTCTACGGTTTGAACCGCGGCGAGGTGGATGATTTTATTTCGCGGATTGACTCGGTGACCGTGGAAAAAGCCAATGCGGTAGCGCGGAAGTACTACCGGACAGAAGGGCTGGTCTTTGTATTGGTGGGTAAGGCGGCCGACATTCGCAAGACGGCTGGCAAGTATGCCAAAGACGTGGTTGAGGTGCCGATCACGAAGGCGGGCTTTGGGCTGTAAGTGGAGACGGCAAGCACAGGATCATGAGGTGCTGGTCAGCGTAGTCGGCTTCAATTTTTAAGGCGCGGGGTTCCGTGCCGTAGATTGTGAAGCCGAGGCTCCGGTAGAGGGCGACGGCACGGGTTTGGGTGGCGCTTACGTGCAGAAGAATTTGCTCGAGCGTAGGGTCTTGGGAGGCGCGCTGGATGGATTGGACGAGCAAGGCGCGACCGAGGCCGCAGCCTCGCTGGGACGGGGTGACGTAGAAGCTGTGGATGCTGCCTTTGTGCCCTTGTTTGCCCATGGGCTCACGCGCGAAGCGAAGGATACCGACGAGCGCGTCGTTGACGAAACAGCCGAGAGCAAAGCCGCGAGGGCCCAAGGCGCGGAGGGCGGCGGCGGTATCGGTGTGGTTGGTGGCGCGGTGGGATTCAGCCGGTTGACCAAAGGCAAACGGCTCGCGGGTGAGGGCTTCTAAGCGAAGGGCCCAGTAGGCGGGGGCGTCGGCGTCTCCGAGGGTGCGGAGGGTCATAGGGTTTGTGGGCCGAACACGCTAGCGCGGCGCGTGAAGGATGTGGGCGACATGGTGGCGGCCGTGCCAGCTATAGAGCTGGAGGAGTTTGTCAAGAGACATAGAACCCGAGGCGGGGTGAATTACTGAGCGGGCGAAGTGGGCTTCGGGCGTAGCGTCGAGCAGGACGCTCCAGCGGTGGTGGAGGTTGTCGAGGATGGCGAGGGAGGGCTCAACGGGGAGCGTTGAGTCGGCAAGTTGGACCCAAGCGTTCTCATCGTAAGGCTTGATGGTAGGGGTATCTTCCGTGAGGCCCAGGCGGAAGCGGACGTAGGCGTTGATGTGGGAATCGGCCACGTGATGGGTGAGTTGGCGCACCGTCCAACCGCCGTCGCGGTAGGGGGTATCTAGCTGCTCGGCGGAAAGACCATGGAGGGCAGCGCGGATCTGGCGGGGTAGATCGCGGATTTCTTCGATGGCGGCGAGGCGGGCGGCGGCATTGGCAAAGGGGACGAAAGAGAACTCGCCGATGGGATAGCGAGGGTCGCTGGCATTGGGCTCTGGCATACTTCAGATTATGCGCGAAGCGGGGTTGTTAGAGCTGCGGAATGTAACAGTGATGCGGGGCGAAAGGGCGGCGCTGCGGGGTTTAACGCTGCATATCGCCGAGGGAGAGCACATTGCGATTCTAGGGCCGAACGGGTGCGGCAAGTCGACGTTGATCAAAACGATCACGCGCGAGGAGTATCCGTTGTTGCGGGCGGACAGTTGGATCCGGATTTACGGCGAGGAACGCTGGCACTTGGACGAGCTGCGGAAGTGGCTAGGGATTGTTTCCAACGACTGGATGGCGAAGGCGACGCGCGATGTGAAAGGGCTCGATCTGGTGCTGGGCGGCTTCTTTAATAGCGTGGTGATCGAGCCCTATCACGACGTGACGGCGGAGATGCGGGAGCGAGCGCGGGGGGCATTGGAGGAGATGGGTGCGTTGTACCTTGCAGACCGCTGGACGGACGAAATGTCAAGCGGCGAGGGGCGGCGGGTCTTGCTGGCGAGGGCCTTAGTGCATGAACCCAAGGCTCTGTTGCTGGATGAGCCGGGAACGAGCCTGGACTTTGCGGCGCAGCGGCATTTGAATGAGCTGGTGAGCAGCCAGGCGCGCCGCGGGAGGACGATTGTGCTGGTGACGCATCACCTGAGCGATATCATCCCGGAGATCGAGCGAGTGGCGTTCATGAAAGACGGGCAAATCGCCGGGGACGGGCCGAAGGCGGAGATGCTGACCAGCGAGCAGATGAGCGCGTTGTTCGGCACGCCGATGGAAGTGGTGGAACGTGCGGGACGATACGCGTTGGTCTAGGGCCGAGCGGGAATCGACGTGCAACTTTGCCGGGCACGGGGGGTTTGGATGAGCATGGTGCAACAAATCCTACGAATCACGATGAGTTTGGCGCTATGCGCAGGTCTGATGCTGGCGCAAGGCGGCGGCAGGAAGGGCAACGGAAAACTGCTGGAAGAGTTGGCATTGACGGAAGAGCAGCGGCCCAAGGTCGAAGCGATTCTCCAAGAACAGTGGGAGGCCATGCAGGACCTCCGTGCTAAGGGCGGAAAACGGCGGGAGATGCGCTCGGTTGTCGAAAAGACGCGCGACCAGATGAAGCAAGTCCTGACCGAAGAGCAATACCAGAAGTTCGAAGCCAGCCTGAAGGAGCGGATGCGGAAGCGCTAGCTGCGCTTGCAAGCGAGAATAGCGTCCAGTGGGGAATCCGGCAGCGGATAAGCCTCGAGGGAGGCAAAGCCCGCAGCTTCCAGCAGTACACGATATTCACTCAGTTTGCGCTCCTTGCCTTCGGTGGCAACAAGCATATTGAGGTCCTGGAGGAGCGCCCAAGCGGGTCCCGTGCCAGCCTCATCCACTAGCTTCTCGAGCACAAGGATGGCACCGCCCGGAGGGAGGGCGGCGTAGATCCGCTCGAGAAGCTTTTTTATTTTCGTTTCGGTCCAATCATGGAGGATGCGGCCAAGGGCGTAGAGGTCGGCTGGGGGAAGCGGGTCTGTGAAGAAATCGCCGGCCAGGGTCTCGACGCGCGAGCCCGCGAGGATCTCCTGCGCTAAGGGCAGGCAGGCGGGAAGGTCGAGGACGGTAGCGCGGAGGGCGGGATAGCGGGTAGAGGCGGCGAGGGCGAAGTGGCCGGTGGCGCCGCCGAGATCGACCAAGTGTGTAAAGCGGGAGAGGTCGACCGCGGCCACGATTTGCGGGGAGCTAATTTGCCCAAAGGCGTGCATGCCCATCAGGAAGAGGCGCTTGTCTTCCTCGGTCTTGTAGTAATGCGTAAATAGCTCGCCCTGGCCGCCGAAGGCTTGGGGCCAGCGGTTTGTACCTTCGCGCACGGCATCGGGCAGGCGGGCCCAAAGCTGCCAGAGGGCGCGGCGCGAATACTCTACGTAGCCATAGATGGAGTCAGGCGAGGAACGAACAAGATAAATCTGGGCCTCGGGGCTATTGGAGAAGAGACCGTTCTCCAAGTGCAGAAGGCCCAGGTTGACACAGAGATGAAGTAGGCGATCAAGGGCCTCGACGCTCGAATCGATCAAGGCCGAAAGGCGCGCGGAGCTTTGCGGGCCCGCGGCCAGATGGTCGAAAACGCCCAGTTCCGCCGCCGTAAACATGGCTTGCGAGCGGCGGAAGGCTTCAATCAGATGGACGATCGGCGCGGGCGAAATAGGAATATTTTCAGGCACGCTTACCAGGCTAAGCGTTCCCGCTTGTGAAAGTATCCGCCGGTGGGGCCGTCCGCCGCTAAGGTGGCCAGATAGACGGAAGTTTCAGCGCCTTCGGCCACACCCAGCGGCGCCGCCGCGCCCCCGAGATCGGTTTGGACCCAGCCGGGGTGCGCGCTGTTGACCTTGATCGGAGTTTTGCGCAGCTCGTAGGCGAGGGAGACCGTAAACATGTTGAGCGCCGTTTTTGAACCGTTATAGCCAAAGCTGCGCCAGTCTCCCAGAGCGGCGTTGAAATCCGCATTCAGAGTGAGGCTACCCAGCACGCTGGAAACGTTAACGATCCGGCCAGCCGCACTCTTGCGCAGCAGCGGGAGCAGCGCTTGCGTGAGCTCTACCACAGCAAATACGTTGACGGAGAAGATCTCGCGCAGCATCGCGCTGGGAACGGCCGACGGGGGCAGGCCTTTTTCCAAGTCAATGCCGGCGTTGTTTACAAGCGCATCCAAGTGGCCGTACTTCTTGCCGACATACTCCGCAGCGGCGGCAAAGGTCGCCGGGTTATTCATATCGATGGCCAGGTACTCGGCGGCGGCGCCAATGCTTTCGGCGGCGGCTTGGCCTTCGGCGGCGCGGCGTGCACCGATGAGGACCTTGTAGCCCTTGGCGGCCAATTGCTTGGCGGTTTCCAGACCGATACCCTTATTGGCGCCGGTGATGAGTGCGATTTTATGGTCGGACATACCGGCTATGATGACTCACTAGCATGCTTAGACGCGAATTTTTGGGGACTCTGGCGCCTGCACTTTTGGCTAAGGCGGCTTCGGCCAAGGCGGCGCCGCCGAAATCGATACTGGTGCACGAACATGTGCTCGTTGATTTTGCGGGAGCCGATATCGCCAATCCATCGCGTTATGACCGCGAGGATGTCATCCGCGCGGCCAAGCCAAAACTGGACGCGATTGTGGCTCTGGGCTGCGTGCGGTTGATGGAATGCACACCGAACTTCTTGGGCCGAGACCCGATCCTGCTGGCCAGGCTCTCCGCCCTATGCAACCTTGAGCTATGGACGAACACAGGGCTCTATGCGGCAAACCAATACCGGCATCTTCCCCGCTATGCCTTAGAGGAGAGCGCGCTGCAACTATCGAAACGATGGGTGGCGGAATGGAAGAACGGGATTGAGGGCACGAAGCCGCGCTTCATCAAGATTGGCGTGAATGCGGGCAAGCTGGGCGAGATTGACCGCAAGATCGTCGAGGCGGGGGCATACACGATGCTGGAAACGGGACTGACGCTGGCGTCGCATACAGGGCCGCCCGCCAGGGGCGCGAGTCCGGCGCTGGAACAGCTCGAAATCCTGACGAAACTGAAGATGCCGCTCAAGAAGTTTGTCTGGGTGCATGCGCAGAACGAAAAGGATCATGCCGTGCATGAGCAAGCGGCGCGGGCCGGGGTGTGGGTGGAGTTCGACGGCATCAATGCGCGCGGGGCGGCGTTTCATCAGGAATGCGTGGAATGGATGGCCAAGAAGAAGCTGCTGGGGCGGGTGCTGATCAGCCAGGATTCGGGATGGTATCGGGTAGGGGAAACAGGCGGCGGACAATTCAACGGGTATGAGTATTTGTTTAGCGACTTTCTGCCCAGACTAGAGCAAAAATGGCGGAAAAGGCTGATGTGGGACAATCCCCGCGCGGCGTTTGGGGACTGAAACTATCCGTTCACCCGCCCTCCGCGCCCGCTCGCGAGAGAATACAGCGCACTGAACGCGAGCGTGCATCAATGGTTCATGCGTAGTAACCGGTCGCTTCAGGCATTCTCTTTCTTCCTGTTCATTGGGGCATATTGCGATGCGCAAAGCCCTGTGTCGACTATGGTGAGCGGTACAGTTTACGACCCGCAGGAACGGGCGGTGGCCAATGCGACGGTGAAGGCCGTGGACGGATTGGGGCGGGTAAAGTTCAAGACCATGACTACGGCCGAGGGGCGCTATTCGCTGCTGTTGCCGAATGGCACGTATGCGCTGTTGGCCGAGAGCCCGGGTTTTGATGCGATTACTTCGGGCTTAAGCGAATTTAAGGGCGAAGACCAGACCGTCGATCTGCGCTTCGGCAAATTGGCTAAGGCCGAGTTGGCGATGACGGTGAGCGAGCGCGTGATCGAGCCTTCCGTCGACCAGCGCGACGCTGCGATCTTCAACAACACGCTATTCACGCGCGACGATCAGATTTTTCAAACGCTCGGCGCGGGGCTGTCGCTAGGCCAACACGCGGGCGGCGGCAAGAGCTTGGAAGTGCGCCGCTTCGGCTTCAACCTCGACCATGGAGGCGACGGCGGCGGCCTGCGCTTCATGCTGGACGACATGTTGATCAACCAGGTGTCCGGCGGTCACGCGCACGGGTATCTCGGCGGCTTGAAGGCGTTGTCCCCGGAATTGGTCCAGGAAGTCTCACTGATTAATGGACCGTTTAACGCCCGATATGGAGACTTCTCAGGCCTGGGCGTGGTGAACATTCGCACGCGCACGGAAATGCCAGACCGGTTGACGGCACGGGCGCAATTCGGGCAGTTCAACACGCGACGCGTATTCACGGCCTACAGCCCGCAATCGGACCGTTCCAGCACGCTGATTGCGAACGAATACAGCTATTCCGACGGTCCTTTTCAACGGAAGCTGGAGTATCTGCGAGATAACCTTACGCTGGCGCATTCTCGTAAGTTACGGCCCAACCAGACGCTGACCTTTCGGGCCATGGGGAATCTGAGCGATTACTACGCGGCCGGGCAGTTGCCGGTGGACCTAATTGAACAGGGGCAACTGGATCGCTTTGGCGTCATCGATCCCACCGAAGGCGGCTATACACAGCAGGGGACGCTGTTTGGCCAATACACGTACGAAGGCAAGGACGGATCGATCTTCAAGGCCGACGCGATGCTGCAGCGAGTGCTTTTTGATCTCTACTCGAACTTCACGTTCTTCCTAAACAACCCGGTGGATGGCGATGGCTTCGGACAGCACGATTCGCGCCTGCAGCAGGCGGCCAATGCCAGCTACCAGAAGCCGCATTCTTTTGGCGGGGGCGTGGGCAACGTGACCGTGGGCTTCCAGCATCTGGATAATCAACTCAACCTTAAGCTCTTCAACCAGGCGGCGCGCGTTCCCACGGAGCTGCTTACTTCGGCCAACGCGCGGGTGGCTAACTCTGGCTGGTTCATTCAGGAAAACCTGACGATGGCTCGTGGAAAGGTACAGGTTGGCTTAGGCGCGCGCCTGGATCAATTCTGGTTTAACGCCAAGGACCGCGTCGATCCCACCCTGACGCCCACGGGGCGCGATGGCCTCTTTCAACCCAAGGCTTCCTTCGCCTTCACGCCGAAGCTGGATTTTCCCTTCACGGTGCACGTGAATTATGGCCGCAGCGTGACCAGCTCCAATGCGCGGGCGCTGATTGCCGACCCGACCAGCCCATTGCTCGCGAGCACGGACTTTCTGCAGTTCGGCACTTCGCACAACAAGGGCCGCGTGTCTGTCGCTACCAGTTACTTTCTGATCAATCGTTCCAACGAGACCATCTATGTGGCCGACGAAGGATTGAACGAGTTGTCGGGCCCGTCGCGCAGCCATGGCTTTGAGGCCAAGACGTCGATCGCGGTGAACCGCTATGTTTCACTCAACGGCAGCGTGACAAAGGTATTCAATACTTACTTTAAAGATACCGAGCCGCGCGAATACCTGGACCGCGCTCCTCGCTTCACCGCCTATGTTGGCTTGACGCTAACGCAATGGAATGGGTGGAACGGCTCGCTCCGCTTCCGCAGTATCAATCGCTATCTGCTTAATGGCGAAGGGGGCAATCCGTCGCGCGTGCCCGGCCACTCGGTGACGGATTTCTTCGCCTCGCGGCGCATCAACCGCTGGCTGGAGCTTAACTTGTCGGTAGATAACATCTTTGATAAGTCCTACTACGAGACCTTCCAGCAATACACTTCGCGCGCCACGCCGACGGGTCCTGAAATCGAGCGCGTTCACGGCACGCCGGGCTACCCGATTACGGTGGTGGGGGGCGTGACGGTACGGTTGTTCCCGAAGAAGCTTTAGAACTCGAAGTGGACGAATAACTGCAATTGCCGCGCGGAGCTGAATTCGATGGGCTCCCGGTAGTTGGCCAGGGGCGAGGAACCGGCGGCAAAGTAAGGCAGGACGCGGATGGGATTGGAACGGTTGAGGAGGTTATAGCCTTCGATGCCGAGCTGGATTTTTTCCCGGCGGTCGTCCCTGGCAAAGAGCTTGAAGAAGCGCGCGTCGAGGCTGGCGTTGGCGGGGCTGAGGTAAGGATTGCGGCCGAGGCCAGTAGCGCGCGCGCTAATCGGGAAGGCGCCGGTGCGAAAGGTGTCGTCTGTGTCGAGGGCGGCAACGGGGCGGCCGGAACCGAAAGTGAAGCTAGGGACGATGTGGTACTCGTTGTGCTCAAAAAGGCCGGTGGCAGTGAAGCGGTGCGCCTGGTGTTGCTTGGAAAGGGCCCACTCGGGACGAAGATTCAAGGGGTTCTGGGGCTGCTCGTCGTAATCGCTGCCGTCGTCTTTGGTGCGGCCGGCGGAGTAAGAGACTAAGTAGCCGAATTCGCTGGTCATGCGGCGAGTGAGGGTGGCGGTAAAGCCGTCGTAGGTGGAGGAAGCGGTTTGCTCCAATTGGAATTCAGCAGGGAGCGTGCCGCGAATATTCCGGATGCGGGGCAGGTGGAGGCCTCGGACGTGCGAGTATTCCAGGGCCAGCGTGGTGTCGGCGCTGATTTGGCGTTCCGCGCCGAGTGTTAGCTTGGCGCCGTAAGTGCCGGGGAAATCGTTGCTAGGGATGTAGCGCTGATCGAAACTGCGAGGGGTAGCTAAGAATTGGATGTAGCGCTCCAAGGCGTTCGAGCCATTTTTCTGAATGGCCTCGTTCAAGTAGGCCAGAGGGTAGCGGTCAAAGAATAGACCGGTACCGAGGCGGAAAACCCACTTCGAATCGCCGCCGGGGTTCCAGGCTAGGCCAAAGCGGGGCGCGAAGTTGAGATTCGAGACCGGGAAGGACGCGGGCAGGGATTGCCGGTCGTAGCGGAGGCCGGCTTCCACCGTAAGGCCGCGGCGCGCCTGCCAGCGGTCGTTAATCCAAAAACCCAGCGGCGTGGTGGACATAGAGGTGGTGGGATTTCCAAGAGCACGAATGGAAAACGCGGGCGCATTAGCGCGGAACGCGGCCAGAGTGGGATAGACCGTAATGCCGCCAAAGCGATTGGCCAGGCGGCCATCGAATTGGACGTGGTGGAAGCTGCCGCCGATGCTGAGCGAATTGCGGCCTTCAATCCAGGAGACGCCATTAACCGCTTCAAAGTGCGTCTCCGTACGGTCCTGATCGATGCGCCAGGATTGGCCGAAGCTCATCACGCCAGGGATCTCGATGAAGGGATCGCGCGAGTTGGGCGAGAGAAGCGAATCGCGGCGCCCGTACTGGAAGGTGAGCGAGTTAAGAAGCGTGGGGCGGAAGGCGCTGGATAGCGTGGCCACCACACCGTGATCGGCCACGCGGGAGCTGCCGCGTGCAGTGTAGTCTGTGTGGTTCTCGATGCCTTGCACGCCCTCGCGCACGGTACCAAGCGAGTAGGCATAGCGGAGGCTGGCCGAGTGCACCTGGTTGAAGATGTGCTGGACCTTGCCCGAGTATTGGTAATTGCGTTCGCCGGCGCGGAAGGCGTAGCCGTCGCGCAGGCCGGCAAAGGCTTCACTCCATTCGTCGCAGTCTTCGCGGTAGATCTCAAAGGCGCCCGCGAAGAAAGTCTTGTCCTGGGCCAAGGGGCCGCTCGCGCTGGCGCCCGGTTGCTGGCGGCGCAGGCGGGGCCGGGAGGAGATTCCGAACTCCGGATTGCGCGCATTGAAGGCTTCATTCATGAAGAGGAACTCGCCATGGCCGTGCCAGACGTTGCCGCCGCTGCGGGTCACTACGTTGACCACGCCGCCCGCGGCGCCCCCGAGTTCGGCGGAAACCGTGGTGCCCGCGATGCGCAACTCCTGCACCATCTCAAGCGGCACGCTGACGCGGATGGCGCCCGTGGTTTCGTCGCGGTTATCGGTGGCATCGATGGAGACGCTATTGTTGCGGCTGCGGATGCCTTGGGCGGTGAAGCCGGAGTCGTTGTTGGTATTCCAGACGGCGGCGGGGCTGCGGCCAACGGTCTGGCCGGGGGCGGGCGACATGCCGGGCGCGCTTAGGACGAAGTTAACGTAGTTTCGGCCTTGGGCGGAAGAATGTTCCATGCGTTCATAGCCAAAGCTGACGGCGCTGGCGGTGGCGCTGGTGTCCAGCAGAGGCGCTTCGTCGGTCACCTCGAGCTTTTCGGCGACGCCCTCGACGGCAAGGGCGACCTTAAGCGAGACCGTCTGCCCCGCCCCGACGAGGATTTCCTTGTACTGGCGAACGCCAAAGCCGGGTGCGGTGATTTGGATTTCGTAGAAGCCGGCCGGCAGATTCGGCGCCAGGAACTCGCCCTCGGCGTTGGCCGAGACCGTGCGGAGCTGATTCGTATCCTCGCTCGTGAAGCGCAACATGGCGGCCGGCACGGGCGCGCTTTGGGAATCCAGCACTACCCCGGAGACAGCGCCCGCGCGGGAGGAAACCTGCGCGGCCAGGGCGCCCGCGAGCAGGAAAAGGAAATGACTTCGCATTATCACTTGAACAACTGATGAAGTGTACACCAGGCCTCAGGATACACGATTCCGCCCGCTACGATAGAGAAACATGAACTCGTTCTTTGGGCTGCCGCTGCTGTTTCAAAATCTATCGAGCGCGTTGCAGGTCTTGACGGCCATGCTGACGCCGGCCTTGCTCTTAAGCGCCTGCGGCAGCTTCATCATTTCCACGTCCAATCGCCTGGGGCGGGTAGTGGACCGGGTGCGGAAGTTGAGCGAGCGAATGGAGGAAGTGATTCGCGACGAAAAGGACCCGGAGCTACTGGAAGAGCGGCGTTCGATGATCTCGAAACACATGGAGTTGCAGTCGCGGCGGGCGAGCCTGTTGATGCGCACGATGGTGGCGCTCTACTACGCCAGCGGTCTTTTTGTGTTGACCAGCGTTTCGATCGGCGTCGTGACGATTTTCTCAACGAAGCTGTACTGGATACCGGTACTGTTCGGAATCGGAGGGGCGTTCATGCTGCTGGTGGCCACGATACGGCTTGTCAACGAGGCGCGCATGGCGCTCGAGGGTCTGGTGGACGAAACGGATTTTTTGAAGCGTCTCACGGACATGCGCCTCAAGCGGTCTGTCGCGGGGTTGGGATAAGGTGTTCGCGAGCGGACAGTGGCTGAAGGCTGGCAGCGCGCCAAGCGATTGAAAACAGGCGAGCGCGACGCTGGCAGGGGACTTGCATTCTTCGCCGGCATGTTTACGGGAATCCATCAAGACCTCCGCTACGCCGTGCGAGGCTTCCTGCGCTCGCCGCTGTTCCTACTGGTTGCGGTTGGCAGCATTGCGATCGCGATCGGAGCGAACGCGGCTATCTTCAGCCTAATGGACCAAATCCTATTCCGGCCTTTGCCCGTAAAGACGCCGGAACGGCTGGTCATGCTGGACCTGCCGGGCGCCCACATCGGGCGGACTTATCAGGACTTTGCCTTCTCCCATCCGATGTACCGCAGTCTGCGGGAGAAGAACTCGACCTTTGAAAATCTAATGGCGACCTTTCACGATTCGGCGAACGTCAGCCACCGGGGCCGCAGCGAGACGGTGAATGTGGCCATCGTAAGCGGCAATTACTTTTCCGGCTTGGGCCTGGAGCCCGCGTTGGGCCGGCTGTTGCGGCCCGAGGACGACGTGCGCAAGAACGGGCATCCGCAGGTGGTCTTGAGCTATGGCTACTTTCAGCGGCGCTTTGGAGGCGAGGCCAGCATCGTCGGCCAAACCATCCGGGTGAACGCGCAGCCCTATGAAGTCATCGGCGTGGCGCCCGCTGGTTTTGTAGGGCTCGAATTTGAAACGGTGCCGAACGTCTACGTGTCGATGGCGCAGAAGACGGCCATCACAACAACCTGGGATGGCATGGACGATCCGAACTACTACTTCCTCCATGTCTACGGGATGCTACGGGACGGCGTTCCCGTGGCGCAGGCCAAAGCGAACCTGGACGCTCTCGTCGGGCCGCTCATTGAAGAAGAGATGCGGGCTTTCCCTTCGATCAAGCCCTCGGGCCAAGCTAAATTTCGGGCCAAACGCTTCCTGTTGACGGCCGCCGCAACGCCGTTGCTAAGTGAGAAGGAACGCATCGAAACGGCGCTCTTTTCCTTGCTCGGCGTGGTGGGCTTTGTGCTGCTGATAGCTTGCGCGAACGTCGCGAACCTGATGATCGCGCGGGCCAGCGCCCGGGAGAAAGAAGTGGCGGTGCGCATGGCGATGGGCGCCGGCGCAGGCCGCCTGGTGCGGCAATTGCTGGTGGAAAGCACGCTGCTATCGATCCTGGGCGGAGCCGTGGGATTGCTCCTCTCGATTTGGATCCTGGACGCCTTAATCGCTCTCAATGCGTCCGATGCGGCCGAGGAATTGTTTCTGAGCTCCCAGCCCAACTGGCGCGTGGGCGCGTTTTGCCTGGCCGTTAGTGTATTGACCGGCTTCTTCTTTGGTCTCGCTCCGGCTGCACGCGGGGCCAGCAAAAGAATCGTGGAATCGCTGAAGGAAAATACGGGCTCACTGGCGGCCAGCCTCGCCCAAGGCTGGATGCGGCGCGGACTCGTGGTGGCCCAGGTGGCCTTTAGCCTGGTGCTGCTAGTGGCGGCTGGACTCTTCGCCAAGAGCCTATTCCAGTTGCAGGGGCAGAACCCCGGCTTCAATCCCAACTATTTGCTAAGTTTCCGCATCGATGCCAGTTTAAATGGTTACGAAAAGGATCGCGCGATCCAATTTCTTTCCCGTTTCAGCAAAGATGTCGAGGGGCTGCCGGGCGTCAAGGACGTAACCGTCGCGTCCCTGCCGCTGCTGGCGAATGCGGTCGGCCAAGCGACCATGTCGGTGGAAGGCGTGTCCCGCACGGAGGGGCGCAATATGAACAGCCGGGTGAACAGCGTAGGGCCGGGATTTTTTAAGACCATGGGCTTTCCCTTGCTCATGGGGCGCGAGTTCAGCGAGAGCGACCAGGCCAACAGCTTGCCCGTGGCGGTGGTGAACGAGGTCTTTGCTAAGGAGTATTTCAACGGGAATCCGATTGGCCGCAAGGTAGGCTTTGGCCGCAACAAAGACGGGTCTCCTCGTTTGCAAATGGAGATTGTGGGGATGGTGCGGGACGGCAAGCACGCCAACCTGCGCGAGAAGGGGCCCGAGCGCTTTGTTTACACGCCCTATACCCAGGACCGCGAGATTCAGGGGATGACCTTCTACGTTCGCAGCGAGCAACCGCAAGAACGTCTGGTCAGCGACGTGCGCGCGGCTCTGCGCCAAGTGGATGAAAATCTATCGCTCTACCGGATTCAGACTATGGAGAAGACGATTGAAAGCAGCCTGACGCTGGAGCGCATGATGTCGACCTTGTGCTCGGCCTTTGGGCTGATCGCGACGTCGCTGGCGGCCTTGGGGCTCTACGGCGTAATGGCCTACAACGTGGCCCGCCGGACCCGGGAAATCGGTATCCGCCTCGCGCTGGGTGCCCGGCGCGCCCAGGTGATTGAGATGGTGCTGAAAGAGGCCGGCGCGCTATTGGTGGTTGGGCTCGCCATCGGCGTTCCGGCGGCCTATGCGCTGGGCAAGCAGGTGGAATCGCAACTGTGGCAGGTGAAGAATGGCGACCCGTGGGTGATGGTCGGGGCCGCCGTCGTATTGTCGCTGGTGGCGCTGCTGGCAGGATACATTCCGGCTTGGCGGGCCAGCCGCGTGGAACCGATGCTGGCCCTGCGCTACGAGTAAGGGGGCGCGTTCAGTTCAACGCTCGCGCCAGGCGCGCCACCCCGTTACTCCCAATCCCGCCGCCAATGCGGCCCAGGCAAACACATCCCCATAGCGCGTATAAGGGGTTTCGTCCCCCGGATAAGCGCTGCCGTAGGCCAGGCGTCCTACCATGGTCTGCTCAGCGGGAAACTCCGAAGCCACGCGCCCCGCGGGATCGATGGAGACCGTCAGGCCGTCGTTGGTGGGACGCAGCAGCCAGCGCGCGTTCTCGGCGGCGCGCATCCGGGATACCTTCAAATGCTGCTCGCGCGCGGCCCGGCTATCGAAGTAGCCATCGTTGGTCAGGTTCACCAGCACGGTCGCCCCGCGGCGCGTAATGTCGCGCACATGATGAGGGAAGACGCTTTCGTAACAGATAAAGACGCCCAGTTTGCCCGCCGGCGTGGCAAAGAGGCGAATGGATTCCCCGGGCTGAAACACGCCCGCCTCCTTGGAAACTTTATCCACAAAAACATTGAAGACCGGCGGCACGTATTCGCCAAAAGGCACCAGCTTCATCTTGTCGTAAGTGCCCGCGGGGTCGCCGTTTGAGGTAAGCATCTGGGCGGTGTTGAAGGGATTGCCATTCTTATCGAAGCGCACCGTGCCGAACAGAAAAGGCGCCGCCGCCAGGCGCGCCAAGCTCCCCGTATCCGTGCGGAACTTCGCATCGGTCTCGTAGTAAAGACTCGCAGGCATTTCTGGCCAAAGCAATAAGTCCGGCTTCGGCTGCCCCGGCGAAAGCGCGCCCTCCAGCGTCAGCGTTTCCAGGCGCGAATAGGCATCCTGCAACTGCGCGTCCAGCGGCGCGACGTCTTCTGGCTGGTTCGGCTGCAACGCTACGGCGCTCAAACCACCCGCGACCGGAGCCGGTAATGCCGGCAATAGATACAGCGCCAGCACCGGCACACACCACGCCAGTTGCATCCGTTCTTTGCGCAAGTACCAGCTAGCCACGCTCGCGCTCATCAGCGCAAATACAAAACTCACCCCGTAGACGCCCACCAGCGGCGCCAGACGCATCGGCACGCCCATGTCGCTGCCCGCATTGCCCAATAGCAGCCAGGTGAAGCCCAAATCGGCATGCGTCCTTTCCAGCCCTACCCACAGCAACGCAAGAATCGGCGCGGCGTAGCGCACCCCAAACGCGGGCCCCGCCAATGCCGCAAACACGGCCGCCTGCCCGCCCTTCACCAACGCAAAGCCGACAAAGAGCAAAACGGCCAGCCAATCCCCCATGCCGCCGTGCCTCGCCAAGGTTCCTTCGATCCAATAGCACGTGCCGCCCCAGTGCAGAATTCCCGCCACCCAGCCGTGCAGAAAGCGCGCGCGCCACGACGTCAAATCCGCGACCGCAATCAGGAGCGGCACCAGGCAAAAGGGAGCGAGAAACGTGAGCGCGGGCGCCGGTTGAATCAACACCAGCAGCAGCCCCGTCAGGGCCGCCAGCGGGTAGCTAAGCGACGGCTTCATGCGCAACCGCGTCCGCCATGTAACTGGAGCGGACAAAGGGTCCCGCGAAAACCGCTTTGAAGCCCAAGCTTTCCCCGAAACTCCGCCATTGTTCGTAGTCGCCTTCGCCCACATAGCGGGCCACGGGTAGGTTCCTCCGCGTGGGTTGCAGATACTGCCCAATCGTGGCGATATCGGCCCGGCCGCGCTCCCGCAAGTCCCGCAACAGCACGCCTACCTCGTCGAATGTTTCGCCTAAACCCACCATCAGGCCAGACTTCGTCAGGGTCTCCGGAGCCTCCGCCTTGGCGTGTGCCAGCACGCGCAACGATTGCGCGTAATCCGCCTGGGGCCGCACCCGGCGATAGAGGCGCTCCACGGTTTCCATGTTGTGATTAAACACATGGGGCCCGGCCGCCAGCACCCGGTCCACGGCCTTCAAGTTCCCATCGAAATCGGGCGTTAAGACCTCCACCCTCGCTGCGGGCAGCGCTTGGCGAACGGCTCGGACGGTTTTCGCCCAGTGCTCCGCCCCGCCATCGGCCAATTCATCCCGATTCACGCTGGTGATCACCACATAACGCAAGCCCATCTCGGCCGCTTGCCTTGCCACATTGTCCGGTTCCGCAGGGTCTAATTCGAAAGGCGTTTTGCGGGGGTCGCCCTTGGGCACACTGCAAAATCCGCAGCCGCGTGTGCAGACGTTGCCTAGGATCATGAAGGTTGCCGCGCCGCGCGCAAAACACTCATGCAGATTCGGGCAACGCGCGGACTCGCACACCGTGTGTAAATGCCGCTCACGCAGTTCCCGCTTCAGCGCCGTCACGGCGCGATACTCAGCCTGCGGCTTGCGCAGAAAGTCCGGCAAGCGCGGCCCGGCCGGCGCTTTTTCGATCTGTACCAGCATCAAAAACTGCGAGGAAAGGGGCTGAAGCCCAGCTCCGTCAATTGGCCGCGCGTCTTGCCTAGGTCTGGACGCTGCAGCGGTCCCACCAGGACGCGAAACATGTTTTCCTTGTCCGTCGGCGCCACCCAAACATCGAAACCCTTGCCACGTAGCACCTTGGCCACCACATCTCCTTCGGCCCGGCCCACGGCTGCTACCTGTAGGAACAAACTGCCTTTCGGCGGATCGCCCGCCTTGCCCGCTCCCGAGGGCGGCGTCACCGGCACCGGCGTGGGCGCTGGCGGGGGAGTGGCCTTGGCGATTTCCTTCTTGGGCTCCACTTTCGCGGGCGGCTCCACCGCTACTTTGCGTTCTACCGTTTTCGTTTCGGGCAGCTTCGGTTCCGGTAGCTTCGGCTCGGGTAAGCGCGGCTCGGGCGCAGGCGACGGTTTTTCCACCGTGCGGTCCACCACCAGCGGAGCGACGGGCGGGCCCGCGTCCGACGCTTTCCGGGCGCTGGCAATATCCATCGCAGGCGCCGGTGTGGCGTTCTTGCCGAGAATATATCCCATGACAAAAAACACTCCCAGCAATACGACTACGATGAAGAAAACGCTCAGCAACTGCCGGTTTCCCAGAACCAGTTCGAATTCGCCGTCTTCGGTATGCGACATATGACTACGGTCTAAGGTAGCAGAAACGGCGGCGCTATTAAATGTTCTCCCATTAAACCGACACAACCTGCTTTCCCGAAGCGTCTATAAAATCAAGTAGAAAGTATGCTCATGCGCCATCCCCTTGCTTTGCTCGCTCTGCTTTTGACTCTCCGCTCGCTTGCCAACGCCGCGGAGCTCCCCATCCGCAAGGTAATACTGTATAAACACGGCATCGGCTATTTCGAGCGCGGCGGCGAGATCCCCGCGGGCTCCAGCGCCCGCCTGGACTTCAAGGCCGAGGAGATGAACGATGTCTTGAAGTCATTGACGGTGAGCGACCAGACGGGCAACTCGGTGGCGGGCGTGCGCTATGACTCCAGCCTGCCGCTGGCGCAAAAGCTGAATGAGTTTCCTTTCAAGCTGGGAGACCGCTCCCCCATCACGGATTTTCTCGATCAGATCAAAGGGGCCGAAATAGAACTTCGCTTCGGCTCCACCTCCTCGAAGGGGCAAGTCATCGGGGCCCGCCTGAGCCAAAGCAAAGACAAGCCCCAGACCACCACCGAGACCGTCAACGTGCTGCTGGCCTCGGGAGACATCGCCTCCTTCGACCTCAACACGGCCACTTACATTAGGCTGACCGATCCCGAATTGCAGCGCCAACTGGCGGAGTATTTGCGTTCCTTGAACTCTTCCCGCAGCCGCGACCAGAAGAGCGTCTACGTCGATTCGGCGCGCGACGCGGCGCGCAAGCTGTCGGTGGCCTATACGATTCCGATGCCGGTCTGGAAGTCGAGCTACCGCCTGGTGCTCGATTCCGGCGCGCAGAAGAAGCCCATGCTCGAGGGCTGGGCGATTATCGACAACACGACGAATGAGGATTGGACGCGCGTGGACCTGAGCGTAATCTCCGGCCGGCCAATCAGCTTCATTTCGCAACTTTATGAGCCGAAGTTCGCCCAGCGCATCGAGGCCGAACTCGAGGAAGAGCAGCCCTTAGCCCCGCCGGTTTATAAGGCGGCCATGGCGCCGCCACCTCCGGCAAGGCCCGAGATGGCGGGAAAACCCGGCTTCGATCGGTTCGGACGGATTGGCAGCAGTACGGAAACCGTTGAGGTGGCTTCGGAGCCGCTATCGCTTTCCAGCGTGGCAGCCGACACCCAAACCCGCGAGGCCGGCGAGCTCTTTGAATACAAGTTCAGCCAGCCCGTCACCGTGAAGCGCAACGAGTCAGCGATGCTGCCGTTCGTGCAGCAGGAGATCAGCGCGCGCAAGTTGCTCATCTACACCCATGGCAGCGAACGCGAGCATCCGCTCAACTCCGCCGAACTCACCAACTCCACCGGCAAGACCCTCGACGGCGGGCCCTTGAGCGTGTATGACGGCGGCGTCTATGCGGGCGAAGCGCTGGTAAACACCTTCAAGGCCGGCGACAAACGCCTCCTGAGCTACGCCCAGGATCTGGGCACGCGCGTCACGGAGGACCTCGATAGCGGCAAGGAGCGGCGGCTGCAGAATGTGAGCGCGGCTCGGGGTGTGCTGAACACCCGATACGTTTCCGAAGTGACGCGAACCTATCGCATCACGAACGTAGATAAGAAGCCCAAGACGCTCGTCATTGAGCACCCGATTTTGCCGGACTATACTTTGCTCTCGGCTAAACCCGCCGAACAAACCAAAACCCACTATCGCTTTGAAGTCAAACTGACGGGCGAGGCCGCGCAGACCCTTCAGGTGAAGGAACAACGCGTGGATAGCGAGCGAGTGCTGATCAGTACTTTTGGCGAGGACACGCTCGAATACTACCGCTCGAATTCCGCACTTTCCGCCGCCGCCAAGCAAACTCTAGGCGAGATCGCCACCTTGCGGCGGCAACTCTCGGATTCCGCCAACCAAATCAAGTCGCTAAATCAGCAAGTCTCCGAAGCAAACGCGAACTCCGAGCGCATCCGCCGCAACCTGGGCAGCCTGAATAGCGTGAGCGGGCAGCAGGAGCGGGTGCAGAAATACGCCGCGGACCTGGCCGCCCTCGACCAACAGATCACCACTCTCGGCACGCAAATCGCCGCGGAGACCAAGAAGCGCGACGCACTCCAAAGCCAGCTCAACCTCAAGATCGAAAGCGCCACCTTCTAGCCGGATGGCGCTAAGGATCGGCATCTACGACCTCTGGATTCATGGCGGCGGGGGCGGAGAGAAGAAGGCGCTCGTACTGGCCGATCAGCTCAGCCGGCGCCACGACGTTTGGTTGATCGCGGGCGAAGAGCCGAAGCTCGCCGCTCTCGAGGCTTACTTCGGCGTCGATCTGCGCCGCGTGAACGTTCATGTGCTGCGCCGGCGCTTTCCGCGCGGCATTGGTCCGCAGATCCTCGCGCAGACGCTGGATCGCCTGGACGAAGCTTCCCTCTTTACGCAAATCGAGCCGTTGGGCCTGGAGGCCTTTCTCAACTGCCAGTGGGCCAGTTTGCTGCGAAACCCCGCGCGCATCGGGCTCTATATGTGTATGTTTCCCCAGGCGCTGCGGGGAGGCCTGCCCTGGGCGCCCACGCGCTCCGCCCTTGCCAACCGCCTGCTCGGCATGACCGGCGAGGTGCTCGATTCTTATTCGTCGATTACGGCCAACTCGTCCTTTACGGCCTCTTGGATTCAGCGCTTGTGGGGCCGCAAGTCCGAGGTCGTTTATTCCTCCTGCGAACCAATGGGCCCGCCCGCGCCAAAAGAGAAGATCATTCTCCACGTCGGCCGTGTCGTCAGCGAGGGACGCGCGGACGACAAGCACCAGGACACCCTGCTGCGAGAGTTCCGCAAGTTGAGCCGCCTGCACCGCGAGGGCTGGCAATTGCACTTTGCGGGCACCGTATTGCGCGATCCCGGCGCGCGCCGCCGCGCGGACGCCTTGCTTGCCTCGGCCCAGGGACTTCCCGTCCACTTTCATTTCGGCGTGCCTTTCGCGGAGCTGCGCGCGCTCTACCGCCGCGCTTCGATTTACTGGCATGCCACCGGCTATGGACTGAAGGCGGACCAGAATCCCGAGAGCCAGGAGCACTTCGGCCAGACGACGGTGGAGGCGATGTCCGCCGGCGCGGTACCGGTCGTTATCGATTCGGGCGGGCAGCGCGAAATCGTCTCCCACGGCGTGGACGGTTTCCTGTGGCAAAACCTTGACGGCTTGGCCGAACACACCCTGCAACTGGCCGGCGACGAGCGCCTCTGCGCGCGTCTAAGCCAGGCCGCCACCCTTTCCAGCGCGCGCTTCAGCCGCCACGCCTTTGGCGAACGCATCGAGCGCCTGATCGAAAGTCTCTCGCTATGAAGCCGCTACGCTTTTGCATGTTCACCACCTTCTTTGGCGAGCAAAGCTTTGGCGGCGATGCCGTCTACGTTGAGCGTTTGAGCGAGGCTTTGCTGCGCCGGGGACACTCCGTCGACGTGGTTCACAACCCGGACGCCTTTGAGGCGCTGCGTGACGGGCTGCCCGCGCGCCGCTACCAGCCTCCGCCCAATCTGCGCCTGCATCCGCTTAAGAGTCCCCTGGGCAGCGCCTCCTTGGTATGGACGCACCAGACCGGCCGGCTGGGCCTTTACGCCCGCCAGCTCCAGCGGCTCTTTGCAGAAAACGATTACGACGTCGTGCATTTTCACAACAGCTCGCTCGTCGGCGCGCCGGAAGCCTTCCGCTTGGGGCGCCCGCGCGTCCGGCTGATGACCGCCCACGAATGGTGGCTCGTCTGTCCCTTGAGTTCCCTCTGGAAATTTGGCGAAGCCGTCTGCACAGCTCCGCAGTGCCTCCGTTGCGCGCTCAAAGCCGGCCGCCCCCCCCAACTATGGCGCCACACCGCTTCTCTCGGCCAAGGGTTGCAGCAGCTGGACGCCCTTCTCTTCCCCAGCCGCTTCGCCCTCGACCTCCACCGCTCTCGAGGCATCGCCGCTCGGGAACTCGTTTCTCTTCCCTACTTTCTTCCGGACGGCTGGGGCGGCGATACCGCCACGACTCCTCCTGACCGCCCCTATATCGCCTGCGCCGGACGCTTGGTCAAAGAAAAGGGCTTTCAAAATGTCATCCCGCTGATGGAGAAGCTGCCCGGCCTCGACCTGCGCATTGCCGGCGCCGGCCCCCTCGAAGGCGATCTGCGCCGCCTGGCCCAGGGCCTTTCCAACGTCCACTTCCTGGGACTCTTGAACTTTCCTGATCTTCGCCACCTCTACCGGCATGCTCGCGCCCTGATTGTGCCGTCGGAATTCTACGAAACCTTTGGCTATGTGGTGCTTGAGGCCTTCGCCACGGCCACTCCGGTGATCGTCAACGATTGCGGTCCTCTGCCGGACTTGCTTCGCGCCAGTAACGGCGGCTTCATTTACCGCGAGCCGGAAGAACTGCTGCAAGCCATCGCGTCTTTAGCCGGCGACGACGGCCTGCGCCGCCAGTTGGGGGAAAATGGTCGAGCGGCGCTCCAGACCATCTGGTCCGAGCAGACCCACATAGACTCCTATCTAAGCCTGATCGATCGCTTGGCCTCGCAACGCAAGAATGCTTCCTGACCCCCACCTTTGTTTCACCTGGGAAGGCCCCCACCCACCCGTGGAAAACAGTCCCGGCGTGCTGGTGCTTCATCCCAAATCCGGCGAACCCTATCTGGCTCGCACCGCTACGCTCAAGCGCCGCCTTACGCGCTTAAGCCACCTCTTCGATCTCGCCGCGCTCTCCGCCCGCGTCGAAATTTGGCACACGCCGTCGCGCCTGGAGCAAGCTCTGCTTTTCTACGCTGCGGCCAAGCGCTATGCTCCCGATAGCTACCGCAAGATCCTGCGCCTGCCTTCCCCGCCCTACTTGAAGCTCATCAAAAGCAATGCCTTCCCTCGCCTCGTCGTCACCTCCCGCCTCGCCGGCAAGGAGAGTCTTTTCTTTGGCCCCTTCCGCAACCGCGCTGAGGCCGAACGCTACGGCAACGAGATGTTGGACTTCTTCCAGCTTCGCCGTTGTGAGGAAGATCTGTCCCCACATCCGGATCACCCCGGCTGCATCTACGGCGAAATGAACCAGTGCCTTCGTCCTTGCCAGGCCGCAGTCGGCGTCGGTGAGTATTCGAGCGAAGTGCTGCGCCTGGAGCATACCCTCGCCAGCGGGGGCGAATCCTTGAAGGAATCCATCGCGCATGCCCGCGACCGTTCCAGCGCGCAGATGGAATTTGAAGAAGCCGCCCGCCAGCACAAGCGTTTCGAGCGGGCCGAGGCCCTGCTGCGCTCAGCCAGCGAGATCACCGCCCCGCTCAGTCAGGTCAATGGCGTAAGCGCCGTGCGCCGCGATTCCGGTGTCGATCTCTACTTCCTGCTCGGCGGCGCCTGGCTGGAGCCCGTCGCGTTTGATCTCCGGCAAAAGGCCGGCGAATCGATGGACCGCCGCCTGCGCGACATCGTCGATGCCCTGCCCGACCCCCAGCCCTCTCTCAAGCAGCGGGAAGAGCACCTCGCTCTATTGCAGCGCTGGTACTTTTCCTCCTGGCGCGATTCGGAGTGGCTGGCCTTCCCCTCGCGCGCCGAAATGCCCTACCGCAAACTGGTTCGCTTGATCTCCCGCACCCTTTCTCCGTCTGCGGATAGATCTGCGAATATGGAAAACAATGCTTCTCCCCGTACTCCTGACTCTTAGCCTGTTTGCCCAGGAGGTCTCCCAATCCGGCCTCCGCCTCAATGCCGCCCGCCCGATGGTTTCGCAGCCGGAGCGCGCCCCGAAGGCCATGGTCACCACCTGCAACGAATACGCCACCGCGGCCGGCATCGAAATCCTCAAGAAAGGCGGCAACTCGGTTGACGCCGCCGTCGCCGTGGCCTTTGTCTTGGCCGTCGTCCACCCAGAAGCCGGTAATCTCGGGGGAGGCGGCTATCTGCTGGTCCGCATGGCCGACGGCCGCGCGAAGCTAATCGACTACGGCGCCCGCGCCCCCATGATTTCCAAGGAAGGCATCTTCCCTTCCCCCAAAGACGCGCAGGTCGGCTACAAGAGCATCGCCGTGCCCGGCGCCCCCGCCGGCATGGAATTGGCCCACAAGATGTTTGGCAAGCTGCCCTGGAAAACCGTGCTCGAACCCGCCCGCCGCCTGGCCAAAGACGGCTTTCTCGCCTCCCAGCGCATGGAGCTGATCTTGAAGCTCCAGGTACCGGTCATGAAGCCTTACCCGGATTCGGCCAAGGTCTTCCTGCATGGTTCCGACCAGCCCCTGAAGCAGGGCGAACGCGTAGTCCAGACCGATCTCGCCGCCACCCTCGCTCGTATGCAAAAGGCCGGCGCGAGCGACTTTTATAGCGGCGAAACCGCCCGGCGGATTGCCGCCGACATGAAGGCCAACGGCGGCTTTGTCACCCTTGAAGACCTCCAAGCTTACAAAGCCATCGCCCGCGATCCGCTCACCACTACCTATCGCGGCCACCCCGTGCTCACAAGCGCCCCCTCGTCCTCGGGCGGCATGGTCGTCATCGAGATGCTCAACATCCTCGAAAATTTCGAAATGCCCCTCGGCATGGAAGGCAGCGCGCGCCACCGCCACCTCCTCGCTGAGGCCGCCAAGCGCGCCTTCCGCGACCGCATCCTCCACGCCGGCGACCCCGACTACAAGAAAATCCCCGTGGACCTGCTTACCAGCAAGGCCTATGCTAAATCCTTAGCCGAAAAGATCGACCTCGCCCGCGCCACGCCTTCCAAAGACCTGGGAGAGATGGTCGGCGAACCCTCCGGGGAAAGTGCCGACACCACCCACTTCAGCATCGTCGACGCCGACGGAAACATCATCTCGAACACCTACACCCTCAGCGGCTTCTACGGCAGCCAGGTCGTCGTCAAAGGCACGGGCGTTCTGATGGGCAACATCTACGGCGCCTTCTCCAATGGCGGCCGCAAAGTCCTCCCCGCCGGCCATCGGCCCGCTTCCACCATGTCGCCCACTATCGTCTTGACCAAGGAGCAAAAGCCCTGGTTCGCCCTCGGGTCTCCCGGCGCAGCCACTATCCCCAATACCTTGGTCGACGTCATCACCAACATCGTCGACTTCAGGATGAGCCTGCGCGACGCCATTGAATTCCCCCGCGTCCACCACCAATACATGCCGGACCGGATCGACTCCGAACCCGGCGCCATTCCCTTTGAAGTGGCCGAGAAGCTGCGCGCCCTCGGTCAATCTCTTAGCGATCGCTACCGCAGCCAGGGCGACGTACATGCCGTTCTGATCGAAGAAAACGGCTGGCGTCAAGGCTGGTCCGACGGGCGTCGCGGCGGCAAGGTGATGGGCTATTAGCGCCGTTCGCGCCGGCTCGGCCACCTCGATGGAACTGGACTTGGAAGCCCACCGCCCGGTCCTCCTGGGCCATTGCTACCGCATGCTCGGCTCGGCCATGGATGCCGACGACGCCGTGCAGGAAACCCTGATTCGCGCCTGGCGCGCCCAGGAGCGTTTCGATGGCCGCTCATCCCTGCTCACCTGGCTCTACCGCATTGCCACCAACGTCTGCCTCGATGCCTTAAATGGCCGCTCCCGCCGCGCCTCTCCCATTGAAGACGGCCCTCTTTGCACACCGGCGGATAATATGCCCACTCGCCCCCGCAGCCACTGGTTGGAACCGATCGCGACCGCGCGCGTGCTTCCGCCCGGCGCGAGCCCCGACGAGCAGCTAGCCATCCGCCAGAGCGTGCGCCTGGCCTTCGTCGCTGCGCTGCAGCACTTGCCGCCCAAGCAGCGCGCCGTCTTGCTGCTCGTCGAAGTGCTGGGCTTTTCGGCCGCCGAAGCCGCCGAGTCCTTGGAGATCAGTGTGCCCGCCGCCAACAGCGCCTTGCAACGCGCCCGCACCGCCCTTGCCGCGCGGCATTCCAGCACGCCCACCGCGCTCACCCCGGCTCAGTGCGATCTACTGGAACGTTACGTCGAAGCCTTCCACCGCTACGACGTGGACGCGCTCGCGGCGCTGCTCCGCGAAGATGCCACGCTCTCCATGCCGCCTTATGCCTTCTGGCTCCAGGGCCCCGTCCCCATCGCCGCGTGGCTGCGGGGCCGCGGCGCTGGCTGCCGGGCTTCGCGCCTCCTGCCCGTCGACGCTTGCGGAGTCCCCGCCTTTGCCCAGTATCGGCCCGCTGCGGGCGAGGGCTATCGCGCCTGGGCGATTGTCGCTTTGGAATTGGACTCGGACCGTATCGCCAGTTGGATCTCGTTCCTCGATGTCGAAACCCTCTTTCCTCACTTTGGCCTTCCCCTCGATCTGCCCAAATAATTCGGGCGCGGGCGCGATGAATTTTGCCTCCCGCGCCGGTCTATTAGGCATATGGCAATTCAACAACTGAATCCTTATCTCAGCTTTGCCGGCCAAGCCGAAGAGGCGATCGAATTCTACAAGGCCGCCCTGGGCGCCGAAGTGCTCAGCGTCATGCGCCACGGAGACGTGCCCGGCATGCGGCCTTCTCCCGAATTCGCCCCCAAAATCATTCATTCCGAGCTCAAGCTGGGCGGCGGCATCCTGATGCTGTGCGACGTTCCGCCCCAATTGCAGTCCGCACCGGGCGGCCTTGTTTCTATTTCCTTGCGTTTCGAAAACCTCGCGGAATTAACCAAATCCTACGAAGCGCTCTCGGCGGGCGGTAGCATCACCTGCCCACTCATGGACGCTTTCTGGGGCGAGAAGTTTGGCGCCGTCACCGACCGCTTCGGCGTATCCTGGCTCTTGGTTTCCCCCCAAGCCAAAGCCTAAAGCGAAAAGGCAAATCCCACATGACCCCACGCAAGATCTTCGTTAACCTGCCCGTTAAAAACCTGGAGAAGACCAAGGCCTTCTTCTCGGCCCTCGGCTTCGAGTACGACCCCAAGTTCACCGATTCCAACGCCGCCTGTATGCTTCTTAGCGAGCATGCCTTCGTCATGCTGCTGGCCGAACCTTTCTTCCAAGGCTTCACGAAGCGCAAGATTTGCGATACCGCAACCCACACCGAAGCCCTGCTGGCCATCGATTGCCCCAGCCGCGCGGCCGTCGACGAACTCGTCCAGAAAGCCTTCGCCGCCGGTGGCGCACCGGCCATGGACCCCACGGATCATGGCTTCATGTATGGCTGGAGCTTTTACGATCTCGACGGCCACCACTGGGAAGTCTTCTGGATGGACCCCAACGCGGCGCCGCCACAGCCCGCTTAAGCCACCGCGCTCAAGCCCTTCCCGTTCAACGTCCCCGTCTTCACCAACCCATCTTTGATGGCGAAGATGCCGGGGAACTTCGCCACCCAATCCTTGTTGGCCGCGGGTACATACTGCCGGGCGTTGGCTTCAATCGCGGCCACGCCCGGCACATGCGCCGCCAGGCCCGCCGAATGAATCAGGCTCGCTCCCGGGCATGTCAGATCCTGCACACACAAAAACATCTTGTACTTCTGCGCCACCGCCGCCATCAACAACGCCTGCGTCTGCCCCTTGCACGCCTTCAGCGCCGCCCCCGAATAGCCCATCTCGCGCGCCAACATCAGGCTTTCTTTATCCAGTAGCGATTCGTCGATCACCACCGGCTTCAGTCGCGCCGCGTCGTGCATTACGTTGGCGCGGTCCGCCCGCAGGTCCCGCTTCGTCGGCTGCTCCACGTATTGAATGCGCCGGTACGCCTCGGGGCTCTTCTCCTTCACCTTTTTCAGCGTCTCCATGAGATACGCCACATTCGGGCACTTCTCGTTGAAGTCGAGCGAGTACACCCAATCCTTGCGGCCGATCTTCGCCATCGGCTCAAGCGACGCCCCCTCCACGCGCAGAATCCGCTCAATATCCCAGTTGATGTCTTCGCCGTTCAGTTTGATCTTGATGTTGCGCAATCCGCTATACGCAATCCACTCCACCAGCGTCTCCGGCAGACCGTCGCCTACCTTCTGCTTCACATCGGCGTCCGTAATGGCGTCCACGGCTCCCACCAGATGATAGAGAGGCATGGTCTCTTTGGGCTTCGGCAAGACATACTTAGCCAGATACTCGCCTTTGAATTCAGGGCCGAGGTAGTGGCTCAAGTCTTTGGCCATCGCGTCCGGCCCGTAAGTCTGATAGGCGCTCCGGCCCAGCAGCTTGCCGTAGGCGTCGTGGATCGCCGCGTCGAACGGGCTCGCCACCACCAGCGTGCACAACTTCGGAATCGCTTCTTTGAGCTTCATCCGTTGGGACACCTTCTCGGCCGCCGCGAAGTACTTCGGCTCGAGCGCAACATTGATATCGACCGGATGCCCCTCCACCCTTTCACCCTGCGTGATCTTCTCCACCTCGGCCGTCAACTGTTTCATCGCCTCCAAGGTTTCGGCGTAGGAATGCACCTTGGACGGAAAGCTCCACACGTTCCCCATCGACATCGCGCTATAGCCCTTTTGCGCGCGTCCGCTTGCATCCTCAATCACGCAGTCGACGTTCAACATCGTCACCCGGTCTACGACATTGCCGCCAAATTTGATGGGCGTCCGGTACAAGAAATCTTCGTAACTCGTCCGCACCTCTTTCACGTGAACGCCCGTCGTCTTGGCGAACACCGCCAGTGGCAAAGCAAATAAAGAACGTCTCGCGATCTGCATAATCAGCCTCTATCTTATGGGAACTCCCGCCTTCTCCATGGTGTCGATAAAAGTATGTTCGAGACTTCCTTACTCCCCGGTGCCAAAGGCGCGCGCAGCGCCTTCGCCTTCTCCGGCTCTCTGCTGCTCCAGACGGGCGTGATCGCCTCCATTGCCGCCGCCAGTCTCCTTATGCCCATCGCCCTTCCCCAAGTTCCCGAACTCCTCATCACGCCGCCCGCGCCTCGCTTCAAAGACGCCGTGCGGATCATCTCTTCCTCGCGCACCTCGGCTTCCTCCAGTAGCGCGCCCTCCCCCATCCGCCGCATTTATAGGCCGAACTTTGATCGCGACCGCACAGTCGCCTCTTCACGCCCCGCCGACTTCAGCGATGCTCCTCCGCTCAGCAGCCTAGGCGTCCCGCATGGGGACAGCTTTAGCACGCAGGGCCTGCCTGGCCTTCCGCAAATCTATACTCCCCCGCCTCCTCCCAAGCCAAAGCCCGTGGACCCTCCCCCGTCCCGCCTTGCCATCGGCGGCCAAGTCCTCGCCGCCCAAATCGTCAACCGCGTCAATCCCGTCTATCCGCCCCTCGCTCGCCAGACCCGCACCGAAGGCGTCGTCCGCCTGCACGGCGTCATTTCCCGCGATGGCCGCATCGTCGAACTGCGCGTGGTTAGCGGTCATCCTCTGCTCGTCCGCGCCGCCCTCGAAGCCGTCCAGCAATGGACCTACCGGCCCACCTTCCTCAACGGCCAGCCGGTCGAGGTGGAAGCGCCGATTGAGGTTCGCTTTGTGCTCTCGCGATAAGGTACAGAACCAGCGCCAGCGCCGCCAGCCCCAACCCAAACTCCAGATAATGCCCCCGCAGCCACACCAGCGCCTCGGAGCCCTTTTCTTTCCCTAGCCACGCCAGAAACAAATAGCGCGGAATGCGCGCCGCCGCCACCGTCGCCGCAAACACAACCGGTCTCGTTCCCAACACACCCGCGCACGCCACAAACGCCTTCATCGGCATCGGGATCACCGAGATCGCCGGCACAAAAACGCTCACCACCCCATAGCGGTCAAACCAACGGCGAAAGCGCATCCCCCGCGGTCCCCCAGCCACCTTGTCTAAGTAGCGCTCTCCTCCCTTGCGCGCAATCCAGAACAACACCATCGAGCCCATTAGCGAACCCACCACCGCAATCCCCGCGCACAGATAGGCCAGTTCCGGCTTCTGGTTGGCCAGCACCACCAGCAAGGCGTCCACGCCTCCCGGCAGCGGAATGCCCATGGAATCCAGCAACGCCAGCACAAAGAGCCCCGCCGGCCCCCAGGCCACCAATTGCGCCACCAACCCCTTCAAGCCAGCCGCCTCAACAACTCCGCCTCATCGATCACTTCCACCCCCAGCTCCTTAGCCTTCTCCAGCTTCGACCCCGCCTCTTCCCCCGCCACCAGCACACTCGTCTTCTTCGAAACGCTCCCGGCCACCTTTCCTCCTGCCTCTTCAATCAGCGCCTTGGCCTCTTCGCGCTTCAGCGTCGGGAACGTGCCCGTCAAGACGTAGGTCTGCCCCGTCAGCGGTCCCGGGCCTTTCACCTTCACGTCTTGCGTAAACGTCAAACCCGCCGCTCGTAATCTTTCAATCTCGCGCCGGTTCCGTTCGTCGTCAAAAAACAAACGGATCGCCTGCGCCACCTTCGGGCCCACTTCTTCGGCATGTTGCAGTTGTTCTGGCGTCAATTCCGCCAGCCGGTCGATCGATCCAAATGTATCGGCCAATATCTGCGCCGTCCGCTCGCCTACAAAGCTGATGCCTAGCCCCGAAATCACGCGCGCCAGCGCCCTCGTCTTGCTGCCCTCGATGTTGGCCTTCAGCTTGGCCGCGCTCTTCTTGCCCATGCGCTCCAGACCTTCCAGTTGCTCCACGGTCAACTCGTAAAGGTCCGCCACCGAGCGCACCATTCCTTTTTCCACCAACTGCTCCACCAGCGCCTCGCCCAGTCCGTCAATATCCATCACCCCGCGCGCCGCAAAGTGCTCAATCGTCTGCTTCAGCCGCGCCGGGCAATTGCTATTCAGACAGCGCACCGCCGCTTCCCCTTCAATGCGCCGCACTTCGCTGCCGCACACCGGGCATAGGCGGGGCATCGTGAACGCGCGTCCCTCCGGCGCCGCCTGCGTCACCGCCACCACCTTCGGAATCACGTCGCCCGATCGCTCCAGACGCACCGTATCGCCGATCTTCAGCCCCAAGCGGGCAATCTCGTCTTCGTTATGCAACGTCGCGCGCGATACCGTCACCCCGCTTAGCACCACCGGCCGCAGCGCCGCCACCGGCGTCAACGCCCCCGTCCTGCCCACCTGAATCAGAATGTCCTCCACCACCGTCTCGGCTTCCCGCGCCGCATATTTATACGCGATCGCCCAGCGCGGCGCCTTCGCCGTGTAACCCAGCTTCCGCTGCTGCGCCACGGAATCCACCTTGGCCACCACCCCATCGATTTCATAGGGCAGGCTCTCGCGCCGCTCTTCAAACTCGGCGCAATACGCCAGTAACTCCTCCACCCCGGCGCAAACCCGCCGATGCGGATTCACCTGGAAGCCTAACCGCGCCAGCGTCTCTAGGCTCTCCCAGTGCGAATCGAACGCCGCCTGCCCGTCCACCAGATAAAAGTAGGCCATGAACTCAAGCTGCCGCTCCGCCGTCACCGTATGGTCCAACATCCGCAAGCTGCCCGCCGCCGAATTGCGCGGATTGGCGTAAAGCGCCAAACCCTCCTGTTCGCGCGCCTCGTTTAGCCGCTCAAAAGCCTTCCGCGTCATGATCACTTCCCCGCGCACTTCAAACGCGGCACCCTCCTCCACCCGCAACGGCAAACTCCGCATCGTCCGCGCGTTCTCCGTCACTTCCTCGCCCACCTGCCCATCCCCGCGCGTGATCGCCCGCGCAAACTTTCCCCCCGCGTAATGCGCCGCCATCGACAACCCATCCAGCTTCAGCTCCGCCACATAGCGATACGCTTCCTCGCCCAGATAATCCCGCACCCGCCGGTCGAAGTCCCGCAGTTCCCCTTCGTTCAGTGCATTGTCCAGGCTTAACATCGGCGAAGAATGCGCCACCTTCACAAAGCCCTCGCGCGCCTTGCCGCCCACCCGCTGCGTCGGTGATTCCGGCGTCACCAATTCGGGATGCTTCGCCTCTAGTTGCGCCAGCTCGCGCAGCAGCCGGTCGTAGTCCGCATCGCTGATCTCCGGCCGGTCTTCCCCATAGTAGAGACGCTCGTGCCGCTCAATCTCCCTGCGGAGCGCATCTATCTTTTCGGCGGGGGCTTCCATCGGGAACGTTAAGCTAATAGTGTAACGGTCCCTTTTGAGTTCTTACTTGATCTATAACCCCGCCGCTGGCAAGCTGCGGCGCAACCCGGATTTGCTTCCCCATATCCTCGAAGCTCTGCGCCAGGACGGCCGCTCCGTGCTGCCCATGCCCACCTCCGGCCCTGGCCACGCCGTCCTCCTCGGCAAGCAGTGTGTGGCCTTGCACGCCGAAAGGGTTTATGTCTTGGGTGGCGATGGCACGATCAATGAAGCCGTTAATGGCGTGGCGCAAAGCGGCGTACCCTTGTGTCCCCTGCCCGGCGGCACAGCCAATTGCCTGGCCGTCGAGGTCGGCATCGGCACCCGCGTTCTGCGCGCCGCCGCACGCGCCTCCACCTACACAGCCAAGCGTATCCCCTTGGGCCACTGCCGCCTGGCCAGCGGCGAAGAACGCTACTTCATTGCCATGGCCGGCGCCGGTTTTGACGCGAAAGTCGTCCGCGAGGTCAATCCTTTCGTCAAAAAACAATTCGGCAAGGTGGCCTACTGGCTGGCCGGCTTTGCCCGCTTTTTCGAAACGCTCCCGGAACTGATCGTCAGATCCCACAACGCGGAGTCCGTCGTGGACTCACCCGTCGAAGCCACGGTCAGCTTCGCCCTCGCCAGCCGCGTCCGCAACTATGGCGGCGACCTTGAAATCGCCAAAGCCGTGCGCCTGGACGAGCCCTACTTTGAAACCGTTCTTTTCGAAGGCCGCTACGCTGTTTTCTACGCCCGCTACCTCGCCGGCGTGCTTACCAATACCCACCACGGCATGAGCGGCGTCCACGTTGCCAAGACAAATCATCTGAAGCTCGCCGCCGCCAACGGCGCTCCCGTTTACCTCCAATTGGACGGCGAGCAATGTGGAGAGCTCCCCGCCGAACTCCGCGTCGTCCCCGACGCCCTTTCCCTGCTCGCCCCCTGGCCAGTCTAGATGGACCCGCTTACCCACTCCCTCTTCGGCCTCGTCCTTGGGAAAAGCGGACTCCATCGCCGCACTCCCTCTTGGCCCTGGATCGCCATCATCGCCTCCAACGCCCCCGACCTCGACAGCGTCTTTGAGCCCTTCGCCGATCTGCGCCACTTAGTCTGGCACCGCCACTTTACCCACAGCCTATTTTTCCTGCCTCTGGTAGCCCTCTTCAGCCTCCTGATCGTGCGCTATATCCTGCGCCGCCCTCTGGAATGGCGGGCTGCGTTTTTCTTCGCCCTCTTCTGCACTGGAGGCCATGTCTTCTGCGACTGGCTCACCTACCGCGGCGAGCGCCTTTTCCTCCCCTTCGACGCCTCCCTTTGGCATCTCCAAACCCAATGGCTCATCGATCCCGTCCTCATTTCTCTGCTCGTCCTCGCCTTAGGCATTCCTTTTCTGTCCAAGCTCGTTAGCGGCGAAATCGGCGCCAAGTCCGGCTCCGGCGCCATCACTGCCATCGTGATGCTCTGCCTCTGCGGCGGCTGGTTCTACACGCGCTTCCTCATCCGCCAAGCCGCCCTGGCCGAACTCAATAGCCGCGTCTACGAAGGTCTCGCCCCCCGCCGCATCGACGTCCTGCCCACCGCCAACCCCCTCCGCTTTCAAGGCCTCGTGGAAACCGATACGGCTTTCAAGGAAATTCCCATCGACCTGCGCGAGTACTTCGACCCCGAAGACGGCCAAACCTATTTCAAGCCCGTCTTTACGGCCGAAAGCGGCCGCGCCGCCCAGCTCGCCGGCGCCGTTCCCGAGGTCCAGAGCTTTCTCTCCTGGGCCCATTGGCCCCGCTGGCAAGTCCAGCGCTACGACGGCGAAGCCCGCTGGGTCGTCCTGGTCGAAGAACTGGCCTTCGAGAATCACCGCACGCATCCCCGCGTCGTCGTAAAGTTGAACGAGCGCTACCAAGTGCTCGAAACAACCTATGAGGCGGCTCAGCGTAAAACTTCCTTTTGACGGCTCGCTCGTCGGCGAAACCCCCGTCACCGAACTTCACGAACTCCCCGACATCTTCGCCCGCGCCGAACGCGGCGCGAAAATCATGCGCGAAATGACGCGCGCCCAGCGCTCCTCACTCCTGCGCCGCACCTCGGAACTGTTCCTCGTCAAAAAGGAAACCCTCGCCTCCATCGTCGCCCAGGAATCCGGCAAGCCCATCCGCGAAGCCCGCGCCGAGGTGGAACGCGCCGCCCTCACGCTGGCCTTCAGCGCCGAGGAAGCCAACCGCCTCGCCGGCGAAGAGGTTCCCATGGATGCCGCCCCCGCCGGCCGCGGCCGTATGGCCCTCACCATCCGCCAACCCCTTGGCCTGGTTGCCGCCATCACTCCCTTTAACTTTCCGCTCAATTTGAGCATGCACAAAATCGGCCCCGCCCTCGCCGCGGGCAACGCCGTCCTACATAAGCCCGCCTCCGCCACGCCCCTCTGCGCCATCGAAGCGCGCGAGCTCTTTCTCCGCTGCGGCCTGCCCGAAGAAGCCCTCCAGGTTCTGGCCGGCCCCGGTGGCGAACTCGGCGCCGCCCTCGTCCAGGCCCCCGAGATCAAAATGCTCACCTTCACCGGCAGCGCGCAAGTCGGGCTGGCCTTGCGCGCCCAGGCCGGCCTCAAGCGTCTCACCCTTGAATTAGGCAACAATAGCGCCGTCGTCGTGCGTGCCGACGCGGACCTCGGTCTGGCCGCCGCCGCCTGCGTCGCCGGCGCTTTCGCCCACTCCGGCCAAACCTGTATCAGCGTTCAACGCATCTTCGTCGAGGCCTCGGCCCGCGACGAGTTCACCCAACGCTTCACGCTCCTCGCCTCCCAATTAAAGCGCGGCCACCCGCTTACCGAAGAAACCGATCTCTCTTCTTTGATCGAAGAAAAAGAAGCCGAGCGCGTCGAAGCCTGGATCGCGGAAGCCCGCGCTGCCGGTGCCCAGCAGATCCTGGGCGGCGAGCGCCACGGCGCCCAAATGCCTCCCGCCGCCCTCCTGGACGTTCCCCTCGAGTCTCGCCTCATGCGCCAGGAAGCCTTTGGTCCCGTCGCCGCCATCAATGCCTTTCACAGCCTCGAAGAGGCCATCGCCCTCGTCAACGATTCCACCTACGGCCTCCAAACCGGCATCTTTACCCGCGACCTTTCCTCGGCCTTCCGCTTCGCCCGCGAAGTCGAATCCGGCGGCGTCCTCATCAACGACGTCTCGAACTTTCGGGTCGACCAGATGCCGTATGGCGGCGTTAAAGAAAGCGGCATCGGCCGCGAAGGCCCCCGCTATGCCATCGAGGAGATGTCCGAATCGAAGCTCATCTCCTGGCGCCTCTAGGCCTCTTCCCCCCATAATGAAGCTATGGCTGACCCTGCGCCGGCATCGCTCCAGCTTGCCGAGGCCGAGTACTTCGCCCTACTCGAAAACTCGCAGCACCGCCTGGAATACTGGAATGGTCAGGTCGTGGAACTCTCCGGCGGAACCGTCTGGCACGCCCGCATCGTTAGCCGCACCCGTGCGGCCCTCACCGCGCAACTCGCTCCAGGTGCCTGCGAACTCTTTGGCAGCGAACTCGCGATCGCCGTCCGGCTGGAGCGCAGCGTCAATTACCTTTTTCCCGACGCGAGTGTTATCTGTGGCGCCCCTTCGCTGCAGCGCCAACGAGGCATCGATTGCGCCATGAATCCATTTCTTATTGTGGAAGTGCTCTCTGAATCGACAGAGGCCCAGGATCGCGGCCGGAAGCTGCACGCTTACACGAAAATCGAATCTCTGCGCGAGTACCTCCTCGTGGACTCCCAGCGGCCTCGTCTGGAAATCTATAGCCGAGGCGGATCCTCAGAAACCTGGCGTTACCGCGCCTTTGAGGGCGTTGACGCCACCCTGCCCATCGAGAGTCTCTCCATCCTGCTGCCTCTCGGGCCGCTATTTCAGGGCCTCGAAACCTAAAATCTCGGCAACAGGAAACCCACGCCCGCCGGAATCGCCGCCGCGTCCAGCGTCTCTCCCGTTTCCAAATCGATCAGATAACTGTTGGCCCCCGCCACGTCCCGCACCAGCGCAAAATCGCCATTCTGCGAAACGTCCATACTGTCCAGCAGCCCCGACTCGCGCGGCAACACGATGCGCCGCGTCACCCGCCTCGCTGCCACTTCGTAGACCTCCAGCGTACCCGTCTGCGGCTGGAGCGAATACGCCCGCGTCCCATCGGGATGCCAGAATATCGCGCGGGGCTGATTCATCGAAAGGTTAGCCGCGCCAATCGTCAGTACCGTAAAGGCGTTCGTCCCCGTGTCGAAACCGAGCACCGAATTTTCCGCCGCGCTTAGATCGTTCAGGGACGTGCCTGCAATCAACAGCAGAGTCCCGTCCGGGCTCAGAGCCGCCGTCGACGGCACGTTCGTGCCCAGAGAAACGGTGTTCACAATTTGTCGGTTGGCACAGTCCACAATCAGCACGGTGCCCCGTTCCGTCAGGCTCTCGGCATGCCGCACCACCACCCAGGCGGTCCGCCCATTGGCGCTGAAAGCAAGCCCCACCGGCACCGCCTGCGGATTGATGCGCAATTGAAAGCTCGTCAGCACGCGTTCGTTCACCAAATCCACAATGGCCATCTGATTCAGGCTTCCCGAATGCGCCGTCCAGGCCTCCTCTGTGCCGGGGCGCAATCCGATCAGCCTCGCATTGGCCGGCACGCTCACCGGCCGCCCCGCCGCCAGTGTCGAAGGTTGCAACGCCCGCACCGTCGCCTCCGGGGCCCCCGCCAGAATCGCCACTCGGTTCGCGCTCGGCGTTGAGCTCGTCACCGCGAACTCATAGGGCAGCCTCGCCACCTGCACGCCTTCAAATGGCATCTGGATATCGCGCTCGCTCAGCGCCAATCTTGCCAATTTGCCCGCGTCGCGCTTGGTCGTATACGTGCGCACCGTCGTAAATCCAGTCCCCGAGCGGGCCTGGCTCAAGGCAAACTCCACGTAGTTGCCGCTGCCGTCGCCCCGCTCGTTTACCTGATTGCGGCTTACCGGCCGCGTTCCGGGCCCAAGTAAGTCGATAAGTCCGGCCATCAACAGAACTAACACGCTCATTGGATGTAAGTGGACCTTGTAAACCACTGGGAAAATACAGCCAGGCCCCCGTCCAGTCCCGGCGCCGTGAACGGCACCGCCCGCTCCAGCGGCACCACGCCCAGGCCGATCATCGCAAAGCTCCCGTCCAGCCGGTTTCCGCTGGGCGGAAACTGAGATAGCAAATCCACCGGCACCGCGAAGCTCTGCACCTGCGGTGGAATCAAACAAGTTAGCGCCACCGACGCATTCACCGCCGCCGAGTATGCCACCAGGGCCAACTCCGTCGGCGCCGTCGGGTCGTTTGGCAAAAAGCTCACCCGCAACGGGTTCGTCCGGCGAATCCGGTCCAGCGTCGGCCTCTCCGTCCAGGTAAACAAATTCGTCGCGTTGATGTTGGCCGTAAACGCGCCTACCGTTCCGCCCGTTCCCTCCACCCGCGTTGTATTAAAGAACTCCACCTTCAACGGCCCTACGCCATCCGAGCCCCGCAGGCTCCCCGCCACCTCTGCATAACCTGCCTGGGGCAGGCTCACCTTGGGCAGCGCCGCGCTGCCGTTCGAAGTAGTAGCCAGCCGGATCGACGTCCCCGCATCGAGAGCACTCGCGGCCGCAGGCGTTCCCCGCAACGGTGCGCCCCGAAACACATTGCCGCTCGTTTGTTGCAGCAGGCATGAGCCCGGCGGCGGATAAGAGTACTGAGGATCGAACAAAAACGGACTCGCCGGCCGGTCCAGAAAAACCGCCCGCACGGCATCCGTCGTGTTCGCCTCCGTCGCCGCATTATAGGAGTCGATCAACGAATTCGTGCGCGTCACCTGAATCAAGCCTTGCCGCCGCGCCGTCCGCATCAGGCCGCTGAAGCGGTTGAAGGTGTCCTCGCAGCGAGGTCCGGCGCCGATGGCCAGCGTCACCGTATTGGAAACGCCCGTCCCGCTCCGCAATCGCAAGGGCACATGGCAACCCAGGGGCGCGTCGTCCGGCACCCGCACCACAATCTGGTCCACCCCCGCGCAGCAAGGGCTCCGCCCCGCATAAAGCGGCGGCGCCTCGCGTTCCCCAATCGACACCGTTACGGGAAACTCCACGTTGACCGGCGTCGGCGCCACGTTATCGGGAAAGGAAACCCGTCCCAGACCTGTCGCCCAGATCGTGATCACTTGCCCGCGCGCTGCCGCATTGTCGAGTGAATTCACCGGCTGATTCGCCTCGCTTACGAAATTCTGCACCACGCCCGGCCCAAAACCGCCGCTGGAAATCGCAAAGATGCCCGGCGCATTCTCCACCACTTCCACCGCAATCGTGTTACTCAGCCGCCCGTTGTAGCCCACGCGAATCAGATTGCTCCCCAGCGGAGTGTTCGAGGTCAGAATCACATTCAATTGGTTGGCCGACACAAAGATCGGAATCGCCGACACCGTCACGCCCCCTTGCGTCGCCGAAACCGTCACGCCCTCAAAGTTCGGCCGCAACGGAAACTCGCTCACCGTTGCGGGCGTCGTTGGTCCCAGGTTCGATCCAAAAATCGTAAATACCCCTCCGCGCGCCAAACCCGCGTTAGGCAGCCCCGGCGGCGCGAGACTCGCCGCGTTCAGCACGCCCCGGTAGGCGATGAATGGAGCCTGTGCCAGCGCCACACCGCTCCAGCCGGCCAGCGCAAATACAACGAGAAACAATCGCAGCATCCTCTTTCAATCTACAACGCCGCGCTTACAATCTACCTATGCGCGTCTTGTTTGCGATCCTCGCCACGGCCTTCCTTTCGGCCCAGGGCCCCGTCTACGATCTGGTCATCCATAATGCCCGCGTCGTGGACGGCACCGGCTCCCCCTGGTTTTATGGCGACCTGGCCGTCGGCGGCGATCGCATCGTTCGAGTGACTCCCCGCAATCTGCTGGCGCAAGCCGCGGCCAAGCACAAGATCGACGGCCGCGGGCAATTGATTCTCGCTCCGGGCTTCATCGACATTCAATCCCACTCTCGCGAAGCCTTGCTGCGCGGCGACGGACGCGTTATCTCCAAGATCAGCCAGGGCGTCACCACCGAGATCATGGGCGAAGGCACTTCCAACGCCCCCGCTAACGAAAACACGGCCGGCGAAGCCGACAAGGAATTTGCCGGTCCCCATGGCTTCGACCGCTGGCTCCGCGCCATGAAGTCCCACGGCGCCGCGGTCAACTTCGGCAGCTACGTCGGCCAGGGTACTCTCCGCGCCTTCGGCAAGGGCATGGCTGCGGGCAAAGCCACTCCGGCGGAACTAGAGCTCATGAAGGCCGCCCTGCGCGAGGCGATGGAGGACGGCGCCTTTGGCCTGGCCAGCGCCCTCATCTATCCCCCGGGCAGTTACTCCGATACCGAAGAGTTAATCGAAGTATCGAAAGTAATGGCCCCTTACGGGGGCACTTACATTACCCACATGCGCAGCGAGGCCGACGATATCTTTCCGGCGCTCGCAGAGGCCATCCGCATCGGCAAGGAAGCCCAGGTTCCCGTCGAGCTCTATCACCTGAAGATGGCCGGTAAAAAGAACTGGTCCAAGGCCGGCGAACTCATCGCCAGCATCGCAAACGCCCGCGCTCAAGGCGTCGACCTCTCCGCCAACATGTATCCCTACACCGCCGGCGGCACCGGCCTCTCCTCCTGCTTGCCGCCCTGGGCCGCGGAAAACCGCAAGCTATTCGATAACATCGCGAACCCCGAGACCCGCGAGCGCATGCGGAAAGAAATGCTCGCCGAGCGCGTCTCCTGGGAAAATCTCTGCGGCGCCGCGGGTCCCGAAGGCGTTATGCTCCTGGGCCTCCTGAAGCCGGAAAATAAACAATGGGCCGGCAAATACCTTTCCGAAGTGGCCCAAGCTACCGGCAAACATTGGACCGATGTTGTCTTCGACTTACTCCTCAGCGAGCGCCAGCGTATCTTCGCCATGTATTTCATGATGAGCGAAGAAAACGTCCAGCTCAAACTCAAACAACCCTGGATCAAGATCGGTACCGACGCCGGCGGCCAGGACCCCGATAAGGCCACCGGCCTTACCCACCCCCGCTCCTACGGCACCTTCACGCGCATCCTCGGCAAGTATGTCCGCGAGGAAAAAGTGCTGCGCCTCGAAGAAGCCGTCCGCAAAATGACCTCCGCCACCGCCCTGCGTCTTCACATCCACGACCGCGGCCTCCTCAAGCCCGGCCTCAAAGCCGACCTCGTCCTCTTCGACCTCAATACCGTCGGCTCCCCCGCCACCTATACCGCGCCGCACCAGCTCTCCACCGGCATCGAACACGTCTTCGTCAACGGCGTTGCCGTTTGGGAGCAAGGCAAGGCCACCGGCGCGCTGCCGGGGGAAATCGTGCGCGGCCCCGGCTACGGCAAGAAACTCGCCACCTGCGATCTGCTCTATCTCAACGCCAAGATCCTCGACGGCACGGGCGCGGGCTGGTTCTATGGCGACTTAGCCGTCACGGGCGGCAAAATTTCCGCCATCGGCCTGCCTTATCAGTTGAAAGACACCGTGGCCAAGCAGCGCTTCGACCTCGCAGGCAAGCTCGCGCTCTCTCCCGGTTTCATCGATATCCAATCCCATTCGCGCGAAGCCCTAACCGACGGCGACGGTCGCTTAATCTCTAAAATCACCCAGGGCATCACCACCGAGATCATGGGCGAGGGCTGGACCAACGCGCCCGCCAACGACAAAACCGGCGCCCAGGCGGACCCTCGCTTCGCCGGACCGCATGGTTTCCAAAAATGGCTCAACCACATGGCCGCCCGCGGCTCCAGCGCCAACTTCGGCTCCTTCGTCGGCGCCGGCACCATTCGCGCCTTCGGCAAAGGCTATGCCATGGGCAACCCCACCCCCGCCGAACTCATCGTGATGAAAAAAGCCCTCGCCGAGGCCATGGAAGACGGCGCCTTCGGCTTGGCCAGCGCCCTCATTTACCCGCCCGGCTCCTATGCCTCGACGGCCGAACTGACGGCCCTCGCCCAAACCATGTCCAGTTACGGCGGCACTTACATCTCCCACATCCGCTCGGAGGCCGATAAGTTGCTGCCCGCCCTCGAAGAGGCGCTGTCCATTGGCCGCGAAGGCCAGGTCCCCGTCGAAATCTACCACCTCAAGGCCGCCGGCCGCGCCAATTGGAAGCTCATGCCCGCCGCCATCGCCTTCTTTGATTCCGCCCGCGCTCAAGGCCAAGACATCCAGGCCAACATGTACCCCTATGAGGCCTCCGGCACCAGCCTTACCGCCATGCTGCCCGATTGGGCCGCCGCCGACGGCAAGCTCTTCCAGAACCTCGACGATCCGGCCACCCGCGCCAAAATCATTGCCGAAATGAAGCGTGACAACAAAGGCCGTGACCCCGACCTCGTCCAACCTCTAGGCCTGCGCAAGGCGGATAACCAGAAATACAAAGGCCTGCGCCTCAACAAGATCGCCGAGCTGATGTCGCTCGATTGGCCGGACGCCGCCATTGCCTTGCTCCGCTCCGAGCGCGCCCCCATTGCCACTATCTATTACACGATCAACGAAACCAACATCGCCACCCAACTCGCGCAGCCCTGGATCAAGATCTCGACCGACTCGGGCGGCTCGGACCCGGCGCGCAATTCCGGCGCCGTTCACCCCCGCACCTACGGAACCTATCCGCGCGTGCTCGGCTTCTACTCCCGCGAGCTCAAGGCGCTGCCGCTGGAAGACGCCGTCTTTAAGATGACCGCCGCCGTGGCCACGCGCCTCTCCCTCCACGACCGCGGACTGCTCCGCCCCGGCCTCGCCGCCGATCTCGTCGTTTTCGATCCCGCAACCGTGCGCGACCTCGCCACCTTCGACAAACCCACCCAGCTAGCCGAAGGCGTCCATCAGGTGCTTACCAATGGCGTCATCGTCGTGCGCGACGGCAAGCACACGGGCGCCAAGCCGGGCGTGATTCTCTTCGGCCCCGGTCGTCGGTACTAGCTGCTTTCGTGGCACTGAAAACTTATGATCTATTCATAGAACACCACGAACGAATCTCGGGTTCACCAGATCGACGTGAAACGTTCAATTGATATTCACACTTCAGTAACGGCTTCGACATTTAGAATCGTTAGCCTCACCAGAGGTAATACCTATGCCGCTATCGAATTCCGATGCCCCTCCCAATCTTTCTCCGAAAGAACTAGAAAATTACTACACCGTTCCCGGCGAAAATAACTCGCCGGATATGGGCCAAGTAGTCGATCAAGGACTGCTCGAGCGCCGCGACCTGCTGAAAGGCGCATTGGCCGGCGCCACCATCGCCGCCGCCGCCACGGTCGGTGCAACCCAAGCCCAAGCCGCTGGCACGACTGGCCTGAATTTCACCCCCATTAAACTTAACCGCGGCAACGATTTCGTCGATGTGCCTCCCGGCTATGACGTCGGTCTCGTGATCGCCTGGGGCAACCCCGTTGTGCCGGGCGCGCCGGAGTTCGATTACAACAACCAAACGGGTGCCTCCCAATCGCAACAGTTTGGCTTCAACTGCGACATGATCACCTACCATCCGCTGCCCGCCTGGAATAGCCAGAACTCGCGCCGCGGCCTGATGTGCGTGAACCATGAGTATGTAGACCCGCAAATGATGTATCCGAACTACGCGGTCGCCACTCAAACCAAAGATATCGTGGATTCGCAGCTGGCCGCCCACGGCGTCAGCGTCATCGAAGTCGAAGAAAAGTTCGGCGTGTGGGAATACAACGCCAATTCCCGCTTCAATCGGCGTATCACCGGTGAAACGCCGATGCAGATCACCGGACCGGCTGCGGGAGACATGCTGATGCGCACCACCGCCGACCCGGCCGGCACGCGCGTCAATGGCACTCTGAACAACTGCGCCGGTGGCCAAACGCCCTGGGGCACCTTCCTGACCGCGGAAGAAAACTTCAACCAGTACTTCGCCAACCGCAATGGTATACCCGCCGGAGTGAACCGCGACAACATGGCCCGTTACGGCACCCCGACGGCTGCCAGCGGCCTACAGTGGGAACGCTTCTACGACCGCTTCGACCAAGCCAAAGAGCCCAACGAAGCCAACCGTTTTGGCTGGATCGTCGAAATCGATCCCTACGACCCCACCTCGACCCCCAAGAAGCGTACCGCCCTCGGCCGTTCTAAGCACGAGTGCGCCACCACCACCGTGGCCCGCAATGGCCAAGTCGTGGTCTACTCCGGCGACGACGAACGCTTCGATTACCTCTACAAGTTCGTCACCAACGGCCTCTTCAATCCCGACAATCGCGCCGCCAACATGGACCTGCTCGATAGCGGCGTCCGCTATGTAGCCAAGTTCAACGCCGACGGCACTGGCGAATGGCTACCCCTCATTTTCGGCCAAGGCCCGTTAACCGCGGCCAACGGCTGGCGGAACCAAGCCGACGTTTGCATCCGCGGCCGCCTGGCCGCCGACGCCCTCGGCGCCACCCGCATGGACCGCCCCGAAGACGTCGAAGTGAACCCCGTCACCGGCGTCGTGTATATGGCTTGCACCAACAACACCAACCGTGGCGCCGGCACCAGCCCCGGCACCGACGCGGCCAATCCCCGCGCCGTCAACCGTTGGGGCCACATCATCGAAATCCAGGAATCCGGTAACGACCACACCCGCACCACCTTCCGCTGGGGCATCTTCATGCTTTGCGGAGACCCGGATGTCGCCGCGCATGGTACCTACTTCGCTGGCGCGCCCAGAGAAAAAGTGGCCCCGATCGCCGCTCCGGACAACGTCTGCTTTGATAATCAGGGCAATCTGTGGATCGGTACCGATGGCATGGATTCGCCACTGGGCTGGAACGACGCCGTTTACGCTTGCGTTGTGGAAGGCCCGGAGCGCGGCACCCTGCTGCCCTTCCTCCAAGTCCCCATCGGCGCGGAAACCTGCGGACCGACGATCACCCCCGACGGCGAAACCTTCTTCCTCGCCATCCAGCATCCCGGCGAGGGCGGCACCTTCGCTGCTCCCACCTCCCGCTGGCCCTACGGCGGCCCCGCCCGTCCCGGCGTCATCTTCGTCAAGAAGAGCTGGGGCCGCGGCCCGATCGGCAGCTAGTTCGTTCTCACAAAACAGAAAAAAACCCCCGCCTCGGCGGGGGTTTTTCTTTTGAGGCGAGGCCGAAGGCGGCAGGTCCTGTCACCGCTAGCCCATCCACTAGGCTCTCGGTGGACCGTGCCGGTCCCCGTTGCGCTCCCCGTCCCCGGCCCGGCCAAGGGCGGCGCGCCCGCGCCAGAGCGGCTGGCCTCGCTGACAACGGGCCGCTCCAAAGGGGATTCGGGGAAGATCTGGAATTACGCCGCGAGTTTCTGCCGGCTGGGGAACTCGATCACGCGCGCCGGCAGGCGCGGAGACGTGGCCGCCAGCGGACCGTCTTCCGGCCGGGCCTGTAGATACAGCCGCCGCTGGGGCACCCGCTCCAGATACGCCTCCATCGCGGTCGTGGCTTCGATTTCCACGGCCGCCGTCAAGAAGCGCCAATCGTCGTCGCGCCGGATCATGCCCCGCAGGTTCATCGCGATCTCCTCGCGAACTTCCTCCAGTCGCTTCTCCTCGATGCCCTGTCCCGGGCACGGCGCCCACACCCGGATCATCTTGTGCTCCCGCGCCAGCAGGTTCAAAAGCAACTTCGGCGTCTTCACGGCGTTATCGGCAAACCAGGTGGCATGGCTGGGGGAGTAAAAATCCGCCAGATCGTGCTCTCCTAGAAGGCGCAATTGCGTCGCGATCGGCCCCAACGCGTCGGCCATGTGCGTCCGTAAAGAGCGCTGCAGCGTCCCGAGCGAAATGTCTTCCAGCGCATCGTAGCCCAGCGCGTTCTTCGATTTCGGATAGTGCGGACGCAGCGCCAAATACGCGGCCACCTGCGTGGTCCGCTCCGTATCCCGCAAATTGTCCAATTGCGAGTTCCACAGACAGCCAATCCAGGCGCGCAGCGCTTTCTGGATTTCCACGCTCAACAACGTGACGGCCCGAAAGTAGCCGGTCTCTTTCGGGTTCGGCGCCGCCGTCCAATGCGCCAAAGGATCCCCAGGGTAGCTGAGCTCCAGGCTGAGCTCAATCCGATTGGCTAGCAGCGATTGCGTCGGGGCGGTGCGGTAGTGGTGCAGCAGCGGCGCCAGGGCCGTACCCAGGCTAAGCGCCTCCAAATTCATGTCGTGTCTGAGCGTGAGGTGTTTCATCGCGATTTGAAGCTAGCAGCCGAGGGGCGAAAAACGTTCCACCGCTCCCTCCAATCCACGTTATATTTCCGTTCTATAACATTGAAAAAGAAACGGTTAAGAATCCACAATTCTTATTTTTTCGATCCGTGAACCAAAACGCTTGCACGGACCGGACCAAGCCTGACATACTTATAAGTTTTCCCGGACTGTAACAAAGCGCGGGAAGACAGGCACGGATGAAAGTTCGAGTTCTCTACCACGACCATTGCTTCGACGGAGCCGCCTCGGCGGCCTACTTCAGCCGCTTTCTCAAGGACACCCGGCACCCGGACGCCGCCTACGCCTACACTGGCATGGCCCATACCGCCGACCAGATCTTCACGCCCGATCTCTTCGACGGCGACGTCAACGCCATTGTCGATTTCAAATACTCCCCAGACCCGCGCCTCACCTGGTGGTTCGATCACCACCAAAGCGCCTTTCTGCGCCCCGAGGACGGCGAACGCTTTCGCGCCTCCCAAAATCCCCTGCACTTCTTCGACCCGGACTACCGCAGTTGCACCCAATTCATTCATGACATCCTCGCCGATAAATTCGGCTACACCGCCCCGGACTTGGACGAACTCGTTCGCTGGGCGGACATCATCGACGGGGCTCGTTACGCAACGCCCCAGGAGGCGGTCGAGCTCAAGGCCCCCGCCACCCAACTAGTGCTCGTGATTGAGGCCGTGAAAGGATCGGCCCTGGTGCAGGAGATTATCCTGCAAATGCAAACACGCACCCTGGACCAAATCGTCGCCGAAGCCCGGGTGCAGGACGTCTACCAGCCCCTTTACGCGCGGCACCTCCGCTCGATTGACGTCATTGGCCGCGAGGCGGCTTCCGAAAAGGGTGTCATCTTCTTCGACCTGGTTGGCCAGGACCTCGAAGGCTACAACAAGTTCGTGCCGTATTACCTCTTCCCCGATTCCACCTACACGGTGAGCGTCAGCGAATCGACCTTCCGGACCAAAGTAAGCGTGGGTTCTAGCCCCTGGGCTCGCGAGGTGCGGCACAATCTGGCCTCCATTTGCGAACGCTACGGCGGAGGCGGACATCCCCGCGTAGGCGCCATCAGCTTTCCCGTCGGCGCAATTGACCCCGCCCGCCAGGCGGCACGTGAGATTGTCCGTGAATTACAAGGCGCATAATCTAGAAAACAAACAAGCTCTGCGTTGCGGGATTGCGGAAGGCCCCCACGCGCCACGTCACGGCCACCCGCCCAGCCGCCCGTAAGTTCGCCGGCACCCGCAGGTTCACCTGCACCAGCCCCGGAAAGCCCGGAGCCGCCCCCGCGAACAGCAACTCCGCCGCCACTCCGTTCAGCTCCACCGCCACCGGCAGGAAAGGCACCGCAAAACCGCTTCGCTCGGTCATCAGCCCCGCTCCCGTGCCGTAGAGCACCAGGATGTCACTGGGACGCGCGGGATTGGCCTCGCCATTCAGCCGCCCTGCGGCATCCACCGCTACGGCTTGTCCGCCCCCGGTCTCGAAAAAGGCGGGCGCGGCCCCGGCCAGCGGGAAGCTCGCCCGGTAGAGCAGCAGCCCCCCTTGCCGCAACTCGAGCTCGATAAATGCGCGGCCCGCTACGGCCTCGGGCACCTGGAAGTTAATCTGCCGGCGGCTGGCAAAGGATATCTTCGCGGGAAATCCATCGCAGAGCACTTCCGGCGTTAGCGCCTCATTCAGCTCCACGCTGAATATCGTCGCAAGCATTCCCGGCGCCAGCGCTCCCGCCAGAAACGTCGCCCCGTGCACCACGCGCGTGCGCTCCGCGCTTTGCTCCCCTCCGCTGCTGGCGGGCGCTTCGGCCAGGCGCAAGCGGTCGTTCAGCGTATCGGCAATCAGCAACGACCCCTCGGGCGTCAACGCCAGTCCCGCCGCTTCGTTCAGCGTCAACGCGGTCGCATCGCCGCTTTCGGCATTGAAGCCGTTCTCCCCCGAACGCCCCGCGACCGTCGCCAACGCATCGTTACGGGTATCGAGCTGCCGCACCACATGCGCCCCTGTTTCGCTCCAATACAGCAAACCCGGAGCGGCCCACGCGATAGCCTCCGGCCCCTTCAGCCCCACCGCCAGATTCCGCCATCGCCCCGTCGCTTTCACCAGTTGCCGCACCATGCCGTTGCCGCGATCCGCCAGATAAAGGTTCCCCGCCGCATCGATCGCCAGCCCCGCCGCTTCGTTCAAACTGCCCAGCAGCGCGTCGCTTGCCTCCGGCGCATTGCCGCGCAATCCATTGCCCGCGACCGTGCTGATCCGGCCGCCCGGCCGGAAGCGCCGCACGCGATGCAGGCCGCGTTCGGCCACGTACAGGTTTCCCTCGGCATCCAGGGCGAGGCCCGCTGGCGAGGAAAGGCTGGCTTGGCTGGCCAGCAGGCCGTCGTTGGAAAATTCGTCGCGCCCCGTGCCCGCGGCTGTTTGGATCGCCCCGCCCGCCGATAGCACCCGCACCCGGTGGTTGCCCGTATCGGAGACGTAAACGTTGTCGAAGGCGTCCACGGCCAGATACGTCGGCGAAT
>CAYLXK010000008.1:174041-185504 GCA_964387685.1 uncultured Bryobacter sp. | reverse complement strand
TGCGGAAGCCATAAAAAAGATCTCCTTGGTGACGGTGATGAGTCGCTTTAGGGTAAGGGGTAACGCAGAAAGTAAGTGGTGGCTGCAAAGGTAGGACTGTTGAAAGGGAAGGAGAAATGGTTTTTGGCGGGGTGTGAATGCGGATTGGGTTTACGGCGGGAGTTTCTTTTCTTAACTTCGTGCAGGCCAGCTTCCAGTTTGCCGACCATGCGGACAAAACTTCAACCTTCTACAATTGGACCGGGGACCCACTTCCGGATCGCGCCTGATTCGGGTGGAGTAGCCCAACACTCTGCGACAGATTCCGCGTTTTGTTGTCGCGGAGCCACGTTTGACCTTTCTCCGATTGGCCAGCGAACGGGGATGTGGCGCCTTCGATCCGCGAACGTTGCACTCCAAGTTGCTAGCCCCTGCAAGACATCACGATCTTCGCCAGATCACGCCGTTTCGGGAACCTGCGAGCATCCCTTGCGGAACTGGGGGGCCATGTGCAGAGTGAGCGTCTCTAACGCAATCGAAACTTCAAGCCAGCGACCTCCTGCGCCAGAATCGATAGCGCCGTTAGCAGAAAAAGTCCGCAAGTCATTTGACCCGCACAAGCCGACATGCGAAACTCCCCCAATGCGCACTTTATTAATGCTGTTTATACTTACCGGTCTACTGTCGGCACAATACTACATCTCGTCTACAATCGCTGGTAATGGCCAGCTTCCACCACCCGCCACCGGCAGCTCAGCAATTAATGTTCCATTGGTAGCTCCTCGATACGTGGCCACTAGCGCCGGTGGGAAAACGTATTTCTCCGACGTATACTTCAACCAGATCTACGAAATTACTTCGACCGGAACCCTCGTGGTGGTCGCGGGAGTGGGACGGCAGGGCTTTAGCGGCGACAACGGCCCCGCCACGGCGGCGCTGCTTGACAGTCCTGCCGCCATGACCGTTGACCCCGCTGGAAATCTTCTATTCGCCGACAACGGCAATGGGCGAATCCGTCGCATCACCCCAGCTGGCACGATCTCTACTTTTGCCCTCATCGGTGGCGTCACCGGAATGACTTTTGACGGGGCTGGGAACCTATATTTCAGCGTCGCGGGCCAGCACACCGTACGGCGGCTCAGCGCCGATGGAACGGACACAATTTTCGCCGGCACCGGGACCGCCGGATTTTCGGGCGATGGCGGCGCGGCGACAGCGGCGGCCCTGAATGGCCCAACGGGTTTGCGATTCGATTCCGACGGTAATCTCTTCATCGCCGACACACAGAACCATCGCATCCGCCGCGTAACACGGGCCGGTGTCATTTCCAGCGTGGTCGGCGATGGCGTTGCCCGATTTACCGGCGATAACGGGCCAGCGACAAGTGCCTCGATCACACAACCAACCGATATCGCATTCGACGCCGCCAACACTCTCTATTTGGTCGATCAAGTACGGATCAGAGCAGTCAGTCGGCAAGGCATCATCACAACGATTGCAGGCGGTGGCGTATCGTACGCCGATGGACCGGCCACCGCTGCCTTTTTGGTCAGTACGAATAGCCTGGCCTTCGACAGTCGAGGCGGACTTGTCGTCGCTGGAAATCGTCAGATCCGGCGAATCTTGCAGACAACGATCACTTCCATCGCAGGGGTCATTCCGGGAGGCGGATTTCAGGATGGCTTGCCGGCCACCAATGTCCCACTTCTCGATCCTAATTTCGTTGCCGTCGACTCGCGTGGGAACATACTCGTTGCGGATCAAGCTGACAATCGCGTCCGAACGATTTCGCCCGCGGGATTGGTGTCGACACTGGCCGGCAACGGAACCTTCGGCAACAGCGGTGCCGGCGGACAGGCCGCTCAGGCTCAAGTCGGCGCGCCTCGTGGACTGACATTTGATTCCTCCGGCAATCTCTTCATCTCCTCCTTCGGAACCATTCGGCGCGTGACGCCCGCCGGCATACTCACGATCATCGCTGGTGGCTTTGGTACCGGGTTCATGGGTGACAACGGTCCCGCCGTGAACGCGCGATTCTTGGACGCATCCGGCATCGCCTTGGACTCGGCCGGCAACTTGTACATCGCCGACTCCGGCAACAACCGCATACGCCGTATCACCGCGTCAAGCCAGACGATCACTACGATCGCGGGCGGAGCGACGCCCGGGTTCTCAGGCGACGGCGGCCCAGCGGCATTGGCGCTGCTCAATGCTCCGCGCGATGTAGCAGTCGACCGTGCGGGCAACATCTACATCTCCGATACCGGTAACAACCGCATCCGCCGGATCGATTCAAACGGCGTGATCACGACGGTCGCTGGCAACGGTTCCGCGACATTCTCCGGCGACGGCGGCCCCGCCACCGCCGCGGGCATCGGAACTTCGTTCAGCGTGGTGATCGACCAAGCGGGTAATCTTTATCTCCAAACCGGAAACCGTATCAGAAAGGTCGCCGCGGCCTCGCAACAGATCTCAACCATTGCTGGCGCGGCCGAGGGTAGCTTTTCAGGCGATGGCGCCCTCGCCACCAATGCGCGCTTCGACTTGCCCGGCGGTTTGGCACTTGACGCTTCGGGCAACCTCTATGTCTGCGACCGGCGCAACTTCCGCGTGCGCAAGCTTACGGCGGCGCGCATTGTCGCCGAAGGAGTCACCAACGGCGCGACTTTTCGCGCGGGAGCGGTTGCACCGGGCGAGATCATCAGCATCTTCGGGTTCGACCTCGGCCCCGCCACCGCGCAGGGTTTGGAGGTCGGTGCGAACGGACGCGTGACGACGACTCTCGGCGGGACACAGGTCACGTTCGACGGCGTGCCCGCGCCCTTGCTTCTCGTGTCACCGGGGCAGGTCAATGCGATCGTACCGTACGCAGTAGCCGGAAATGAATCGACACGCATGCAAGTTACCTATCAGAACCGGCCGACCAATACGATTACGCTCCCGGTGACCGCATCAGTGCCCGGTGTGTTCGCGATTACGAATCAAGATGGCAGCGTGAATTCGGCGGCGAATCCCGCCGCCCCCGGTTCGGTGCTGATTCTCTATGGAACCGGAGAGGGACAGACTACTCCGGCCGGAGTTGACGGCAACGTCGCGACCTCGGTGTTCCCGAAACCGGTGCAGAATGTGACAGTGCAAATCGGTTCGTCCGCCGCTACCGTCCTTTATGCCGGCGCAGCGCCTGGATTCGTCTCGGGCGTGCTTCAGCTGAACGTCACGATTCCAGAAGGCGCGACCGGGACACTGCCCCTTTCCGTGAAAATCGGTGACGCGACGACACCTGCCGGAATAAACGTCTTCGTGCGATAGGATCGGCTAGCCGCCGCATCGAGTACCTCAACAAGCCAGCGGTTCGATTGATCGCCCGAACCGCATAGCGACATCGATACCGTTGGTCTGCGATCAAGCAAAGCCTCGGCACGAGTCCGGCCTTCCCGATGCGCGCGCCAAAGCAATCATCGCTTGCCCGACTCGATCACGCGCGTCAGCAAGGCGGCTCTCTCCGAACCCAAAGTCCTCTTAGCGCCGTCGTCGTTGGAACGCCATAGTGTTTAGAATTCGTGCGCGGATGATTGCGGAAGATTTTGGCCTGGATGACGCGCGATTCGGAAGCGATCGCTAATTTCCCGCTAGCCCAAAGATCAGATCAAAGGACAGAAATGCAGGGGATCAGTTTCAAGGGACCGAGTCCCGGGGAAACGGAATGGGTCGTGCTCGATCGAGCCACGAATGGTCTCGAAGCCGCCGGCGTAGTGGTGAATCAGGAGCATGTCCTTAGCCAGGGCCGTGGCGGCGATCATCGTGTCCGCTCTCCAACGCGCGAGGCGCTCCTGGCGGGATTCCACGAACGGGTGCGCACGCTTGGGCGGTGTCGGCGGTTGGCGAAGCAGCGCGGATGTTTCAGCCGCAATGCTGGCCACGCCTTGCTCCACCGGGCACACGAAACCAAGGTCCGCAAGGTAGTCCCGACGGGCGCGCTCCACGGCTGGGCGCTTCGACGCCGACGCATCCCGGGCTAACAGAGCGTAGCCTCGCACACGTTCGAAGACTGTGACAGCGGATAGGGGAACCGGGTGGCTCTCCAGGTAGCGCATCCACCCATCCTGGGCGGGCGCGTCTATTTGTCTCGCAAACCAGCTCTCGGCGCTGGTATCGAACAGAAAGGGTCCTGCGGCGGGATTTAACACGCCTTTAGCCCCGATGCTCAGGGATGATGCCATCGAGGATCATGAGTTCTTCCTCGCTGAAAAAGCCGCGAAAGCGCGTTGACAGCGAGAGAAAGCCGCCTTGGCGCGATCCTTGGCCTGCCGCTGCTCCAGCGATTCATCCAAAGCCTCGGCGACCACGGTGCTCAGCTTGACTCGCCGGGCCTTGGCGGCACGTTTAGCGGCGGAAAGGGAGGCTGCGGGAAGCGAGATGGTGGTGCGAACTTGCTTCGGGAGGGTCAAGTGTTCGGTAACGCTTCGAAAACAGCATCACTTTGCATCATCGGTTTGCCTGCAGAGGCAGCATCCGAGAGTGTTGAGCCGTGGAACAATCAAGCGGCACCATCGATCTGACGATCCCGCCCGTTTCCTGTAGGGAAGCGGCTCCGGCAGGCCGCAAGTGTTAGTCGCGAAACAAAAGCTGAACGTACTTCGTGAGATACACCTGCCAGTTGGGCCAGCTATGCCCTGCGCCGGAGGGGTTCCAAACGTGTTTCACGTTTTTGCCGTTGAGCAGGGAGTGTAACTTCTCCATGCCGGGATAGGCAAAGTCCTCGGTGCCGCAGCCCAACCATAACAACTTCAAATTCTTGTTTAGCGCGGCGGGGTCGGCCTTTTCCCACTCCGCGTGGTTGGCCGAGGCGCTGAAAGCCCCGAGGTAGGCGAACTGATCGAGGTTATGCAGGGTGATCATCTGCGATTGAGCGGATCCCATCGAGAGTCCGGCAATGGCCCGGTGATTTCTATCGGTCAAGACCCGGTACTTGCTCTCGACCATCGGCTTGAGGGCCGTCATGAGTTCCTTTTCGATGAGGCCGGGATCGGTGGGTGAGGGCGCGGCGGAGGCGCTGGCCGCGGTCTTGATCTCGCGAGGGACATGGCCATAGGGCATGACGACAATCATGGGCTTGATCTTTCCGGCGGCCAGAAGATTATCGAGGATGACGTTGGTGCGGCCGGTCCACGTCCAGGACGCTTCAATCTGCCCGTTGCCATGCAGCAGGTAGAGCACCGGCAGTTTTTGCTTGCCGGTCTCATAGCCGGGGGGAGTGTAGACGTAGACCATGCGCTGGGTGTTCAGGTTCGGCGAATCATAGAAGTTGATGTGGACGGTTCCGTGGGGGACTTTGCGCTCGTCGATGGGAGCCTCGTCCAGGCCGGGAATCAGGAAGAGGCTGGTGGCTCCCCAGCGGCGCAGCTCGAGATTCGGATTGGAGGGATCGGGCATGCGCAAGCCGCCGTCGATGGCGAATCCATAGGTGTAGAAGCCGGGCGCGAGAGGACCGACGGTCAGGCTCCAAACGCCGTTGTCGCCTTTCTCGAGAGGCAGGGGCTTTTTGATGGCCTCCAGGATTCCGGGCGAGCCCATCAGGAGCACGTCGCTCGCTTTCGGCGCAAAGAGCCGGAAAGTTACTTTGCGGTCGGCATGCACTTCGGGGGAGACCGGGATGTTGTTCGTGTCCTCGTAATAGGCCGGACGCGGCAAGCGCATGCCGCCGGGTAGGTTTTGCGCGCCGGCGTGGCCGGCGCTAATCAGGCTCAATAGAGTGAAAAAGATAGCGAAACGCATGGGGAGTCTCCTGAAAAAACTCATTGATTAAGGACTAGCTGAGGAGGATCTTGCGAACGTCGCCTTCGGGGTCGTCCATCATCCGGCAGTTGTTATCGAAGACCATGGTGCGCGCGCGCTTGGGCTCAAACGGTTCCCACTTGAGGCCGGGTTGGCTGGGGTCGCCCTTGCGAGCGAAGTTGGCCCAGGCCGTCGCCATTTTCTTGGCCAGCGCCCGGGCCTGTGGGCCGTTGCCGGTGCCCTGGTCGCAACGCTTCGTATTGTCGAAGCAAAACGCCAACTCCGCGGTGTGCCAGGCGCCCGCGTCTTCGAGCATCGGCGATTGCCAGGAGAAGTACCAGGCGTAGACAGGCGCCGCGTGCTGGGAGTGTTTCAGAGTGGCCATGCGCGTTACGTTGTTGCGCAGAGCGAGGCCGTTCAAGCCACTGCCTCCGCACATATAGGACAGCGTGCGGATGCTCTTTTCCGGATGCGCCTTCTTGAGAGCCTCTACTAGCGCCTTGCCCTTGGCCTCGCCGTAGATTCTGGAGAGCGTGGCCAGCCACTGGACTTCGGTTGGCCGGGAGGACATGACGTTTCCCTCTTCGCTCACGGAGCCGAACAAGATCGGCACGTTGCGGGAGAGCTCCGGGGCAACGTCGTAGAACGAACGCAGGGTGATGATGCGGCCATCGACGGTAGGCCCCGCTCCGACGCGGGGTCTGGCGGTGCCCGGTGCGGGGGTGGGCCCGCCGACGGCAAGCGGGGGATTCATTTTGGCGGCGACGGCATTGCTGACCTCATTCAGCCGGGCCCACTCGACTTTCTGCAGGGCCGCCATGTCTTTGACGCCCAATTCCGCGATGACGCGCTTGGAGTATTCGCGGGACTCCTCGATCCCGGGAGGATTGCCGCCGCCGCCGGATTGGGCCGAGGCCCGGTGAATGAGTCCGTCGGCCGAGGGCATCCCGAGCAGCGTGGTCACCTTGGACCCACCTCCGGACTGGCCATAAATCATGACGCAGCTTGGATCGCCGCCGAAGTTGGCGATGTTATCGCGCACCCAGCGCAGGGCCGCGACCAGGTCTGTCATTCCGACGTTGACCGAATCGGCGTAGGCCGGCCCGCCGAGGGAAGACACATCGAGGAAGCCGAGCGAGTTGAGGCGATGATTTACGGTCACGGAGACCACGTCGTGATGCCGGGCTAACTGTGCGCCATCCTGCGAGGCGAGCTCGTAGGCGGAGCCGAAGGAGAATCCGCCGCCATGGAGGTAGAGCATGACGGGCCGCTTGCCGCTGAGGCTGGGGGTCCAGATGTTTACCTTCAGCATGTCTTCACTGATCCAACCGTCTGTCCACTGATACAGAAACGACTGTTCGGGGGACCAGGTATGCAGACGTTGGGGGCAGTTGGCGCCGTAGATCAGGGCCGGAAGTTCACCGTCCCAGGCCGCGGGCGGCTTGGCGGGCAACCAGCGGTTCTCGCCGCCGGTGGTGGCGCCATACGGTACGCCTTTGAAGGTGAGGACGCCGTCATCGATGTACCCACGGACTTGGCCGTATTGGGTCTTGGCAACCGCGGACCGCGGTGTGGAGCAACTGGCGCCCGCCGCGGAAACGGTTTTGGCGGCGGCGCTCGACGTGGCTGCCGTCATGGCCGTGATAGCGGCGCTGGCTGACAGCATGGCCTTGCGGCGATCGAATCGGGGACCGGGGATCGATTCGGATTTCGACATTTCATTCCCTCCGTGCGTATCTGCCGTCCATTGGAGGCTCTGGCCCAGCCAGTATATATAGATCCGACACGGGCCGGCGGGCCGGTGTGACGAGTCTGGCTGGGTGGGGGGATTTCGCCTAGTGGTTGATCGCGCGAAATACGACGAAGAAGACGGCGACGGCGATTACGCCGAGCATCCAGTTTTGTGGGCTTAAAGGAGCGGTGGCCGCAGGCGATGCACCGTGAATCATGCGGCGGACAAACTTTCTGAGGGACGCGCGGAGCCACATCACAAAGAGCAAGACCAAGACGCCGAAGAGAACGGCACGCCCACCGTTATTGACGGGCTGGATGCGGTTGGCGTCGGAGGTGTGGGCGAGCAGCTTCCAGGTGGCGCCGGCCCGGATGGGACCGAGCGCCCGCGTGAGGATGGTTTGCACGTGCTCGCGGTCATCGGCCGGAGATTGGTACCGAATGGTGGTCCGGTACATCTGGTATACGCGTTTCTTGCCGGCCCGAGCACGCACACTGGCGCAGTCGGCGGCGGAGGATTGACCCTCCGAGGAAAGAAAGCAGACGGGATCAATGTGTTCAACGAGCCCTGCGGTGGATTTGAAGAAGAGAAATTGGGGGATTTCCACCCAAAGGAAGTAGCCAGAGGCACAGACGACGAGCAGAGCGATGATGGCCCTAGATAGCAAAGGAACGATCCCCATGGTTGGAGTATCGGTATAGAGACGTACTGACTACAGGGTGGAGGCGCGGGACGTTATTGCCAATCGAAGACGGCGAGGACGGGGAAGTGGTCGGAGGGGTATTTGCCAGCGGACTCGAGGGTGGCGGTTTGGGCCAGGAGGGGGGTGAAGCCGCGGGTGAGAATCCAGTCGATGCGGTCGGCGCCGGGTTTGCCGGAGAAGCCATGGAAGGTGCCGGTGGGGCCGAAGCGTTGGGGGGCGGCGGTCCAGGAGTCGGTGAGGCTCGCGGCAAGGAGTTGGTGGACGTCACCGCCGGCGGGGGCGTTGAAGTCTCCGGTGAGGATAATCGGCGTGGAGTTCGGGACGTGTGTGAGGCGTTCGGCAATGATTTTGGCGCAGTTGAGGCGGGCGGCGGCATCCTGGCCACGGTGGGGGAAGTGGGTGTTGGCAAAGTAGAAGCGGCGGCGGGTGGCTTTGGATTCAAACAGGCCCCAGGTGACCATGCGGGGCAGGGTGACATCCCAGGACATGCTGGCGGGAACGGAGGGAGTTTCCGAGAGCCAGAAGTGGCCGGAATCGAGGAGGGTGAGTTTAGAAGGCTTATAGAAGACACCCATATGTTCGTCTTCGGAGTTGCCTTGGCGGCTGAGGCCGAACCAGGAATACTCGGGGGCCTTCTCGACGAGGTATTTGGCTTGGAGGGCAAAGAGTTCCTGGGTGCCCATCAGGTCGGGGTCGAGGGCGCGGACGCTGGAAACGAAGAGTTCGCGCCGGAGCTCCCAGAGATTAGCTCCGTCGCCGGAGGCCGGGTAACGGACGTTATAGGAGGCGACACGGAGGGTTTCGGCAGGCAGGAGGGCAGAGAGCGCAAATGACATTAGAAGGGAACGGCAGAGACCGCGAAATGGCATGCCCCGATTATCGGGCAGAAACGGCGGGGCGCGGGTTACGGGGAGATGACGGAGAGGTGTGTTTAGAATAGGGAACGCTATGCTGGCTGAAGCAGGAGCAGTGGCGCGGTCCGTAAGGCATTTTGCGGAGGCGTTTCAGATTGTGTCGGGGACCCTGCCGGGGGCGACGGTGACGACGCTGGAGGGGTTTTCGTGCGCGTATGCCGGGACACCGCTGCCGTTTTTTAACGCCTTTTTCTTGACGGCGCCGATGGCGCATGGGGGCGTGAAGCATTACCTGGACATCATTGACGAAGTGCGGGAAGGGCGGGACTATCCATGGCTGCTGCTGGGACGCGAGGAGTGGTTTCCGCCCAGCGTGGAAGCGGCGCTGGCGGTGCATGGCGTTTATCCGGCGGTGAAGAGCGTGGGGATGTTGGCCGAGTGCATGCCACAAGCGAAGCGGCCGGATCCGGAGGGCTTGAGTTTTTCGGGGCGATGGACGCGGGGGGAGATTGGGGACTTCACGCGGTTGAACATGCTGGCCAACCAGATGCCGGAGGAATTGGGGGAAGCGTCGGTGACGTCCTTTTTTCTAACGGGGCCTCGTTGCTATCCAGCGGTGGCCTACCTAGAAGGGCAGGCGGTAAGCGCGGCGCTGGCGATATTGCTGGAGGATTGTATTTACCTGGCGTGGGTGGCGACGCATCCGGACTATGAGAGGCGCGGCTATGCCGAGGCAGTGGTGCGGCACGTGGTGGCGCAGGCCAAGGCGGCGAGCGGGCACGAGGAGTTAAGTTTGCACTCGACGGCGGCGGGGCGGGGCTTGTATGAGCGGCTGGGATTCCGGCCGGTGGGGCAGTTTCAGGTATACGGTTGGGGGCTATAGCAAAAAGGCCCACTGTGGCACAATGACGGAGTAGGCAGCGCGGCGGCGCGCAATTTCAACCCGGAGTGGAGTCTTTTCCCAATGGCAATTTCCTTGAACGTAAACGGTAAGGCGGTGAGCGTCGATGTGCCGGCCAACATGCCTTTGCTATGGGTGTTGCGCGACGAATTGGACCAATGCGGGACGAAGTTTGGATGCGGGGCGGGGCTGTGCGGCGCCTGCACGGTACATCAGAATGGGGTGGCGATCCGGTCGTGCGTGACGCCGGTTTCGGCGGTCGCGGGCAAGAATGTGACGACGATCGAGGGCCTATCGCCGGCGGCGACGCATCCGCTGCAGGTGGCGTGGCAGGAATTCGACGTGCCGCAGTGCGGCTATTGCCAAGCGGGGCAAATCATGACGGCGGCGGCGCTGTTGCGCAAGAATCCGAACCCGACGGATGCCGATATCGATGTGGCGCTGGACGGGAATCTTTGCCGCTGCGGGACGTACACGAGGATTCGCAAAGCGGTGCACCGGGCGGCGGAACTGATGCGGGGGCAGACGTCGAGCGCGCCGAAGACTACACCGCTCAGCGCGGGCGGGCAGAACCGCTAAGCGGTAAAGGAGCCATGAAGATGACCACTACGGAAAGCAAAAAGACGGCGCGGCGTTGGTTTCTGCAGGTTTCCCTGGGCGCGGGCGGGGCGCTAGTGCTGCAAGGGCAGGGTCCGCAGCAGCGGCCGGGGCAGGGTGGCGGACAGGGTGGAAGACGGCAAGCGCCGGCGATTCTGCCGAGCGCGTTTATCCAGATTGCCCCGAACGGCATGGTGACCTTGACGGGCAAGAATCCGGAGATGGGGCAGGGCATCAAGACGGCGCTGCCGATGATCCTGGCCGATGAACTCGATGTGGACTGGAAGATGGTGCGAGTGGTGCAGGGGGACCTGGACGAGGTGAAGTTCGGGGGCCAATCGGCGGGCGGGAGCCGATCGACGCCGAACAACTGGGACCTGATGCGGCGCGTGGGAGCAGCGGGGCGGCAGATGCTAGTGCAGGCGGCGGCGGAGACGTGGAAGGTGGCGCCCGAGGAGTGCACGACGGAACTGGGCAAGGTTTACCACCGGGCCTCGGGCAAGAGCGTAAGTTATGGCGAGATTGCGGCTAAGGCGGCCTTGCTGCCGGCGCCGGACCTGGCAAGCGTAAAGCCGAAGGCGCGCAAGGATTACAAGCTGATCGGCAAGTCGATGGCGACGATCGATTTGGACAAGATGGTGGCGGGCAAGCCGATTTACTCGATCGATTTCAAGCTGCCGGGGATGTTGTTTGCGGTGTATGAGAAGTGCCCGGTGTACAACGGCAAGGCGCTGGAGGCGAACCTGGCAGAGATCGAGAAGCTGCCGGGCGTGAAGCACGTATTCATGCTGGAGGGCAACGGCGATGTGTCGAGCCTGGCCAGCGGCGTGGCGATTGTGGCGACGAAGTGGTGGTACGCCAACGACGCGCGCAAGAAGCTGAAGGTGAAGTGGGAAGAGGGTCCGTCGGTGACGCACACGAG
>CAYLXK010000008.1:0-173941 GCA_964387685.1 uncultured Bryobacter sp. | reverse complement strand
TTGCAAATGGCCTCGCAGGCGCTGGGATTGCCCGCGAGCGACATTACGATCCACCAGATGCGCACGGGCGGCGGCTTCGGGCGGCGGCTAGCGAACGATTACATGATTGAGGCCGCGGCGATCGCCAAGAGGATTCCGGGCGTGCCCGTTAAGCTATTGTGGACGCGGGAGGACGATTTCCGCCACGACTTTTACCGGCCGGGCGGGTACCAGAAAATGCGGGGCGGCGTGGACGCAAGCGGCAAAATTGTGGCCTGGCACGATCACTTCGTGAGCTTTGGCGAGGGCGAAAAATTCGTCTCGTCGTCCAATATTGGACCGGGGGATTTCCCGGCGCAGTTTGTACCGAACTTTGGGCTAGAGGCCACGCTGATACCGACGAATGTGCCGACGGGGCCGCTGCGGGCGCCGCGGAGCAATTCCCTGGCGTGGGTGATTCATTCCTTTATCGACGAACTCGCGCACGCCGCGGGCAAGGACCCCGTGGCGTTCCGTTTGGACCTGTTGGGCGAGGCGAAGGTAGTGGGCAGTGGGCCGACCGCCTACGATGCGGGCCGGATGCGCGCGGTATTGCTGAAGGCGGCGGAAGTGAGCGGATGGGGTAAGCGGCCAATGCCCAAGGGCCGTGGGCTGGGCGTGGGCTTTCACTACAGCCACTCGGGCTACTTCGCCGAGGTGGCCGAGGTGAGCGTGGACGCGCAGAAGCGTGTAAAGGTGCACAAGGTGTGGGCGGTGGGCGATGTGGGCAGCGACATCATTCACCCCTCGAGCGCAAAGAACCAGGTAGAAGGCGCGATTGTGGATGGGATGAGCGAGCTGATGAACCAGCAGATCACCATCGACAAGGGCCGGACAGTAGAGACTAATTACAACCAACACCAGGCGGTGCGGATGAAGCAGGCGCCGATGGAAATCGAGGTCCACTTTATTCAGAGCGACAATCCGCCGACGGGGTTGGGCGAACCGCCGCTGCCGCCGCTGTTGCCGGCGGTGGCGAATGCGATTTTTGCGGCCAGCGGGCATCGGGTGAGGACCTTGCCGATGGCCAAAGAAGGATTCAGCTGGGCGTAGGCGTGCAGTAGGAGACGCGACGCGGGTACACTGAACGAATGTTCGTGGCCCGCAGCTTCCCTATTCGATTACTTTGGCACTTCGGCTGGCGCAATGCAGTGCGCATGACGGTGTTAAGTAGCGCGGTTTACGGGGGCTACGAGCTTCTAGGCTGGAAGTGGCTTGCGATCCCGTTTTTACCGGTATCGACCGTGGGCGCCGCGGTGGCATTCTATATTGGCTTCAAGAACAATTCCGCCTATGAGCGCCTATGGGAGGCGCGGCGCATTTGGGGCGGCATCGTCAATACCTCGCGCAGCTTTGCGATGTCGGTGCTGAGCCTGGTGGGGCATCGGGGGGGAGATAGCGGCGAAGCGGCGAGCGCCAAGCGGGAGCTGATTTACCGGCAACTGGCTTGGGCGAATGCGCTGCGCTTGCAACTGCGGCGGCCTTCGGTTCTGAACGCGAGCCAAGCGGACCTGCCGCACGTAACGGCTATGAAGGCGGGACAAGCTTCCGACTATCCGGCATCGCTGAGGGAGGCACTGACGGGGCTGTTAAGCGCCGAGGAAGGCGAAGTGGCGCTCCAGGCGGCGAGCACAACGAACCGACTGCTGGCGTGGCAGGCGGAGACGCTGGCGGGGCTCAAGCGCAAAGGGGCGCTGGACGAATACGAACACTCCGACCTGATGCGGCATATCGGCGAAAGCGTGCAACATCAAGGCGCCGCCGAGCGGATCAAGACTTTTCCTTTTCCGCGGCAGTACGCGAACTTCAGTCTGCTGTTTGTGAATATCTTTCTGGTGATGCTGCCGTTTGGGCTGGTACGGGAGTTGTCCGTGGTGGGTTCGACGTGGATGGTGATTCCGTTCAGCATTCTACTGGGCTGGGTTTTCTACACGATGGAACAGGTGGGGGACTCGAGCGAGAATCCGTTTGAGAACGCGCTGAACGATGTGCCGATGACGGCGATGTGCCGGAACCTGGAGATCGATCTCAAGGAGCTGTTGGGGGAGACGAAGCTGCCGGAACGTTTGCAGCCCGTCGATGACGTTCTGCTTTAAGCTGGAACGGATGACGAACTACGCAGCACTATTTGAGAACAACCGGCGCTGGGCAGAGGGCAAGACCAAGGAGGACGCCCGCTATTTTGAAAGGCTGGCACGGGAGCAGCATCCCGAGTACTTGTATATAGGCTGTTCCGATAGCCGGGTGCCGGCCAACGAGATTATGGGCGTGGAGCCGGGAGATGTTTTCGTGCACCGGAACATCGCCAATGTGGTGGCGAGCGCGGACCTGAACGTGGCGTCGGTGATCGAGTATGCGGTGGCGCATTTGGAAGTGAAGCGCATTATCGTGTGCGGGCACTACAATTGCGGGGGCGTGAAGGCGGCGATGCAGGCTAAGGATTTGGGGATCTTGAATCCGTGGCTGCGCAACATTCGGGATGTTTACCGGCTGCACCAGGCGGAACTGGATGGGGTAGAGGGTGAGGAGGCCCGCTATGAACGGCTGGTGGAGCTAAGCGTGCTGGAGCAATGCATTAACGTGATCAAGACGGCGGCGGTGCAGCGCTCATACCTGTCGAAGGGATATCCGTTGGTGCACGGGTGGGTTTTTGATTTGCGGACGGGACTGATTCGGGATTTGGAAATCGATTTCGAAAAAGAGCTGCGGGCGATTCAGAAGATCTACAACCTAACAGATACGCCGTGGTTTGCGCCGGACGGAAAAGCGGAGGGCCGTTAAGCGGGGTCCAGGAGAGAAGCGGGTAGGAGGGAGTGCTCGGGGGCGGCCAGGGGGGAGACGGGTTCGTGAGCGTCGTAGGCGATGACGGATTGGTAGGCGTCGCCTAAGGGAGAGCGGTGGACGATGAGGCGGCGGGCGGCGAGGTCGAGGACCCAGTATTCGGCGATGGCGGCGCGGGCATAGAGGCGGGCCTTGACGGTGAGGTCGAAGGCGAGGGTGGTGGAGGAGATTTCGGCCAGCAGGAGAACGTCGCCGGCATGGGGGCGCGCCGTAAGTTCGTTGATGCTGCGGCGCAGGACGATGGCGTCGGGTTCAGGAAGGCTGTCGTCCGAGTCCAGATCGAGACTGGGCTCCTGGACCACTTGCAGATCGCCAAAGACCCGCCGAAGCCAGATGGTGAGCAAGAGAAGCGCGCGGACATGAGCGAGGTTTTTAGGCATATTTTGCAGGAGTTCGCCGGCGATGAGTTCGTAACGGTCCGGGTCGAGGAGGCCTTGGCGTTCGAGGGTCTCATACTCGGAGCGGGTCCAGAGCTTGTGGGGAGGAGGGTCGGCGGAGAGGGGAAGCCCGAGGGTGGCCGGCATAGTTTAATTATCCGCGAGGCGGGCTAGGAGAAGGTCCAGGCCAAGACCAGGGAGGCCGAGGCGCCGGAGAGCCAGAGCAGGCGCGGGGAGCGGGCATAGGTTTCGTGGAGCCCGTGCCAAGCGAGATAGAGCAGGGCGCCGCTGGCCAGCAGGGTACTCTCGTTGAGGTAGGGCAGGTGCGCGGCGAGCTCGAAGCCAAGCCATGTGGCGCCTTGGAGGGAGGCAAAGGCGAGCAGGGACGAGAGGCGGGTGGGGGCGACGGAGGCGAGCAGCCAATAGAGCACGAAGGACTCGGGGATGCGATGCAGGAGGATGGCCCACCGGGCGTCAGGACGGGTGGCCAGAAGAACGCCGTCGAGGAGATTGTGTAACGACAAGGCGAGCACCAAAAGCAGGAGGGGCCCGTGCGAAGGCGGGCCGGGGGGAGTGGCGCTTTGGCGGCAGGAGGAGCATAGCGGGAAGGCGAGACGGTCCAAGGCAGCATAGAGGAGGAAGCCGGCCGGGAAGCAGGGCCAAGCTTGCCCAGGTGCCTCGGACAGGGAAAGGGCGGCAAGGCCCAAGAGGGCGCCTCCCAGCAGAGCGGTGGAAAGTAGGGTGGGGGATGGGCGCACTTGACTTATTCATAATAATAGCGCATTATCAATAAGAATGTCCACGACAAAACAAGCGAACGATACCCGCGTGCCGGTGACAGTACTAACAGGATTTCTAGGGGCGGGCAAGACGACGCTGCTGAATCGGATTCTGACCGAACAGCACGGCAAACGGATTGCGGTGATCGAGAACGAATTTGGCGAAATCGGGGTGGATCAAGACCTGGTGATTCATGCCGAAGAAGAGATCTTCGAGATGAATAACGGATGCATCTGCTGCACGGTGCGGGGCGATTTGATCCGGATCCTGGGCAATCTGATGAAGCGGCGGGAGAAGTTCGATTCGATTCTGGTGGAGACGACGGGGCTGGCGGACCCGGGGCCGGTGGCGCAGACGTTCTTCGTGGACGACGAGATGCGGGGGAAGCTGCGGCTGGACGGGATCATCACGCTCGTCGATGCCAAGCACATCTGGCAGCACATCGACGAATCCGACGAAGCGCAAGGGCAGGTGGCCTTTGCCGATGTCATAGTGTTGAACAAGACGGACCTGGTGGAGCCCGGGGAACTGGACAAAGTGGAAGCGCGCATTCGTTCCATGAACGCCGCGGCCAAGGTGCTGCGGGCGCGCGAGGCGGGCGTGGATCTGGAGCAGGTGCTCGATGTGGGCGGCTTTGATCTGAACCGGGCTCTCGAAACGGACCCGCGCTTTCTGGAGCCCGAGTATCCGTTTGAGTGGGGCGGAATTTATGAACTCGCGGCGGGAACCCATGAGTTTGCGGTCGGAGAAGGCCCCGACCCTTCGATGGAGGTCGTGGTGGAGAAGGCGGCCGGCGCAACGGAGCAGGATCTGCGGGAGGCAATTGAAAGGGCGATCACGCGGGAGCGCGTGGCGATTCCCTGCCCGACGCGGTATCCGATCGACATTGCCGAAGGAGGGTACTACGCGCTGTTTACCGAGCATCACCCGAACGAGTTCGGCGCAGCGCTCGAGGGCAAGACGCCGCTGGTGGAAGCGGAGTTCAAGCCGGATCATGAGCATGACGAGGAAGTGACTTCCGTGGGCATTACGGCAGCGGGGGACTTGGACCAGAAGAAGTTTAACGGATGGCTGAGCCAACTGTTGCAGACCCAAGGGCAGGATATCTTCCGGATGAAGGGGATTCTCTCGCTAAAGGGAATGCCGGAACGTTTCGTGTTTCAAGGCGTGCACATGCTGTTTGACGGCAAGCCGGACCGGCCCTGGGGGAAGGCCCCGCGTTCGAACCGGTTGATCTTTATCGGGCGGAAGTTGGACCGGGCGGCGTTGAACGAGGGATTCCGGCAGTGCTTGGCTTAAAGAGTAAGGCGGAGAAGGCTCTAGCCGAGAGTTGGAGGGCGGAGGCGGGCGATTTTGTCCGGTGTGTGCGTTGGAGCCCGGATGGGGAAGCCTTGGCGGTGACTCCGGCGACGGGAACGGTGCGGATATACCGGAGTGCGGATGGACGCGTGGAGCAGAGCCTGCTGGGGCATGGCTTCGGCACGGCCGAGGCGGCCTGGAGCCCGGACGGGAAGCGCTTGGCCACTTGCGGGCAGGACGGGAGGGCGCGGATTTGGGATGGCGAAGCCGGGATGCTGACGGCGGAGGTGGAGGGGGGCGGGGAATGGGTGGAGCGGCTGGAGTGGTCTCCCAGCGGGCGATACCTGGCGACGGCCAGCGGCAAGCGATTGCGGGCCTGGACGGCCGAGGGGGAATTGGCACGGGAGTGGACGCCGCACGCCTCGACGATTGCGGATATTGGCTGGAAGCCGGGCGAGGACATTCTGGCGAGTTGCGGCTACAACGGGCTGGCCTTTTGGGCGCCCGGAGAGGCCGAGGCGCGGCGGAGTTTTCCCTGGAAGGGCTCGATGCTGGCGCTGGCCTGGAGCCCGAACGGGGAACATATCGCGACGGGCAACCAGGATTCGACCATACAATTTTGGACGGTTAAGACGGGGAAGGAACTGCATATGTGGGGATATCCGGCGAAGATCCGGGAACTGGCCTGGGACCGGCAGAGCCGCTATCTGGCGAGCGGCGGTTCAGCCACGTGCGTGGTGTGGGATTGCTCGGGGAAGGGTCCGGCGGGGAGCAAGCCGATCACGCTCGACTTTCACCAGAAATTGCTGACGCAACTGGCGTTTCAGAAGAACGGGCCTTTGCTGGCGTCGGGATGCGATGAGGGGCTGGTAGCCATTTGGAAGCCGGGCAAGGGCGAACAAAGGCTGGCGACGGCCCATGTGGGAGGCAGCGTAGGCGGCTTGGCCTGGTCGCCGGAGGGGCGAAGGCTGGCGGTGGGCTCGGCGGAAGGAACGGTAACGGTATTTGCGGTGGAGGCAGGATGAGAGTGAGTACCAAACGCCGGGTGGTGGCGCAGATTTTCGTTTGCAACGGCTGCTGTTGCGGACGCGTGGACAAGGGCAATCCGGCGGTCCCGCTGGAGGAATTGAAGGCGGAGTTTAAGCGCCGGAAGCTAATTGGAAAGGTGCAATTGACGGTGGCGGGGTGCCTGGGGCCTTGTGATGCGCTTAATGTGGTGGCGCTTTGGCTGCCGGAGGGGTTGCGGTGGTTCGGAGCTTTAACGGAGACTTGGCAGTATTTGGAGTTAATGGAGTGGGCGGGGGAGTGTTCCGTCGAGGGACGAGCCGTGGCGCTGCCGGGGTGGCTAGCGAGCCACGAGTTTGCCGTGATGCGGGAGGAGGCGGAAGACGCCTTGGCCCTGCACTTCGAGGCGGCTGCCGGCGGGTAGGCGCAGGACTTCGGCGAGTTCGTAGCGGGGGTTGGCTTGGGGGGAGAAGTTGAGGATCCAAATCAGAGGAAGGCGCTCGCCGGAAGGCAAGAGGGCGACGAGTTTGGCGCTGGAGCCGGGGGCCATGCGGACGGGTTCGATGGCGGAAAGAGCGAGCGGGGCTGGGAGCCGGAGGGATTTCGAGACCAGCAGGCCGGCGCGTTTTGCGTAGACGGGAGGATCCGAGATGGGGGGCAGGGGGGGCAGGAGATTGCGATCGCCTTCCGGGGCGCCGCCTTCGACCCAATCGGCCAGGATGTGGATTTCTTCCTGGCTTAAGCCCTGGTCGTGGCGGAATTCGCCGAAGCCTTTGACGGCATTCCAGGGAGGCATTTGGCGGGTGAGGACTTGTTCCTGGATGGCCTTGGCCCAGGGGCGGGCTTCCTGGTAAGTGGCTAGAGAAAAGGCTTTGCCTTCGAGGTGGTGGCAGGAAAGGCAACGGCGGAAGACGACGCGGGAGACTTCCTTGGACCAGGTGAGCTTGGTGGTAATGGCTTCATGGCCGTACAAGCGGGAGGCTGGCACGGCCATGATCATCAAACACAGCGAGGGAAGGAGCTTGGACACCCGCTTTTATTCTAGGGCTCCGGAACTGGGAGCGGGGGCGGGCTTCTTTTTGGGGCGAACGAGATCGGGGACGCTGGCGTCCTTCGGGATGCTGACGTTAAAGAAGCCGATCATCATTTCTTCCCAGCTTTGGTCGCCCCATTTAACGGACTTAGTGGGGTCGGGGTTGTACTTGTTGTTGGGGGAGTTGTCGTACCAGCCGGAGGCGAGGATTTTGGTGCCTTTGGGCAGGCGGATGGGCTCGGCGAGGTGGTAGCCGAGTTGCCAGTTGAAGTCGTATTGGGGGACGTTGAGGAGATCTTTTTCGGTGCCGTCGGGATAGCGGACGCGCATGGCAAAGGCTTTGCCGCGGACGTGCATGTGGGGGAAGAGGGATTCGAGAGTGGAGTCCTCATGGAGGGTGATGGCGGCATCGACCTGATGGTTGGGGGCCCCGGCGGGGATTTCAAATTTACCGTTAAGGGCGGCAAGCGTCACGACGCGTTCCTTGGGTTCTTCTTTGGCGAAGATGAGGCCGAGTTTGGCCTTGTCGGTGGCTTCCTTGCCGTTGGCGGTCCAGTGGAGCTGGAAGACGATGTCGGAGCCGGCCTTGATCAGCTTGGCTTGGCCGGGGCGGAATTGCTCCGGGATGGTGCCGGGGGCGTAGCCCACGAGGTAATCGGCGAGACCGAGGCCGTCGCCGTCTTTTTCACCGGGCAGGAAGGCAACGCCGGGCTTTTGGTTGCGGAACCACTTGGAGCCGGGCTCGCGGACGAAGGCGATGATGTGGTGGTTGACGGCGCGGTTGGCGGGCCGGGCTTCGGCGGCGGTGATCCAGGTGTCCTGCGTGAATTGGGTAGGAAGGATGACGTAGTGGTAGTCGATTTTGCCGGAAGCGGGAACGGTGAAGGCTTCGGGCATTTCGAGGACGAGGTCTGGAGTGCCGATGGACCAGCCGTCGGCGAAGGCGCGGGGCTGGGGGGCGGCTACGGGATCGCCGGCGGGGGCGCCGTTTTGGGCCCAGGCGACGAGGGTGGCGACGTCTTTTTCGGCGAGAGCACGGTTGTTGGAGAATTGAACGCTTGCGTGGGGGTCGGCATTCCAGGGGGGCATGCGGCGTTGGGCGACGCTTTGGCGGATGGCGGTGGCATAGGGGCGCACTTCCGCGTAGGTAAGGAAGCTCATGGGGGCGACTTCGCCGGGGCGATGGCAGCCTTGGCAATTGGCTTGCAGGATGGGGAGTACGTCTTTGTAGAAAGTAGGTTTGGGGGTGCCAGCGGCAAAGCTGAGGGAGCTAGTAAGAACGAGGAAGAGGAAAAGGGTACGCGAGTGCATAGGAAGCTCGAAGGAATCTCTCTTAAAGGTACGCGCGGAAGGCGGCAAAAGTTGGCGCTAAATCGTTAGAAAAAGGTCACAATGACAAATTTTTGGCTCAAGGCTCGCGTTTTGACTCCGATAAGGGAAAGGACGAGACTAGACCCATGCGAGTAAACGATCCGAACTTGTCGGCTGCGGCGCTGAATGCGAACGGCGCGGGAGGAGTATCCGGTGCGGGCAAAACGGCGCAACTGGATCCCCTGAAGATTTCCACGGGAGGAGTGTCGGAAGCGGGTAAGGGCCCGAAGGCCGATTCGGTGGAGCTTTCGAGTCTTTCGAGCAAGATCAACGAGTTGCAATCGGGGAGTCTGGAGCGCGAGGCGTATTTGGAGAAGTTGGGGGCCGAAGTGGCGGCCGGTACGTATGAGCCGGATCCGGCGGAGACGAGCCGGAAACTGGTGGAAGAGGCGTTGGCTAAGCCTGTGGACGCTTAGGGCGGGGAAGGAAAGCGACGGGACGAGAAATCTCGCAACGAGAAACTTGCGACGGTAAATCGCTACGTGGAAAGGACTTAACGGCGGTGGAGGAATCTTTAGAAGCCCGGAACCTAAGCGAGCGGCTGGAGGAAGTGCGAGGGCTCTTGATTGCGCATCCGGACCGTTTTTCTCTCGAAACGGCGGGAGAGGCGCTGGCGCGCGTATCGACTGGACTCGCGACTCTGCAAATGCGCTTAGAGGAAGGGGAGCGGCAGTCGCGGCCATTGACGAGGGAAGACCGCCAGGAGTTGGCCAAACTGTTTTCACTGACGGGAAGGGTGAGCGCGTTGTATCACCAGGCGATGTCGTTGTACGAGGGAGGCTACGAAGGATAGTGTGGGCAATCTCTACGGTTCGCTAATTTCGACGAGCAGCGCAATGCGGGTCTTTGAACAGGCTCTGGCGGCGGTGCAAAGTAACGTGGTGAACGTGGGGACGCCGGGTTATGCCAAGCAGCGTCAGTCCTTTGAGGCGGACCGTTTTGAGCCGGACCGGAATGTGGTGGGGGGGGTGAGCGCGGGGGCTTTGTACGACTACCGGAGCGTGTTTCTGGAGCGGAGCGTGCAGGCGAGAACGAGCCAGTTTGCGCGCGAGGAGCAGCGGGGAGCGTCTTTGGCCAGTACGGAGTTAATTTTTCCGGTGGGTGCGGGCGCGGGCATTCCGGGCGCGCTGGACCGGCTTTTCAATTCTTTTAGCCAGTTAACGGTGTCTCCCAACGACGCCTCGAGCCGCGAGGTAGCGTTGGAGCGCGCCGGGGATGTGGCTTTCGATTTTCGGCGGACGGCGACGCAATTGGCCGAGGAGCGGGCCGGGGCGCAGGCGAGCCTGAGGGGTACGATCGCCGAGGTGAACGAGGTAGTGGGCCGGATTCGGGAATTGAACGCCGACCGGCGGCCAGCGGCCGGGCGGAGCAACGATGCCGGAAGCCAGGCCAAGCTTTATTCCGCACTGGAGGAATTGAGCGAACTGGTGGATTTCCAGGTGATCGAGGACACTCAAGGCGGAGTGAGCCTGTACCTGGGGGGGCAGACGCTGCTGCTGATCGGCGACCGGCAATATGAGTTATCGACCGATTTGCTGGGCGAGCAGGCGCGGGTGCTGGACGCCGACGGCAACGACGTGTCCGGGCAGATTAAAGCGGGCAAAACGGCGGCGCTGCTGGACGTTTACAACAACAAATTGCCGGCCTACACAGCCGATCTCAATGAGCTGGCGCAGGGCTTTGCCGACGCGGTGAATCAGCAATTGGCCCAGGGATTGGATCAGAACGGAAATCCGCCATTGCAAGATCTTTTCCGTTATGACGCGAGCCTGGGGGCGGCGTTCACGCTGGAACTGAACGGGTTGGCGCCGGAGGACCTGGCCTTGTCGGCATCGGACGCCCCGGGCGGGAATGGGAACGTGCTGGCGCTGACGAGCCTGGCGCAGGCGCGCCTGGTGGACAACCAAAGCTTCAGCCAGTATTACGGGACGCTGGCAGGGCGCGTGGGCCGGGATCTGGAGACGTCGCGGAATCTGGGAGAAGCGCAGGCGGACTTGCTCGCGCAGGCCAAGGGCATCCGGGAACAGGCTCAGGGAGTCTCCCTTGATGAGGAGGCGGCGCTGCTGGTGCAGTATCAGCGTTCTTACCAGGCGGCGGCGCAGCTATTTAAGACGATCAACGAGATGACGGCGGCGATCTTTAGCGCCTTCGGATAACAGGGCATTCGAAAAAGGCGAGGAATATGAGAACGGATTTCAATGCGTCGGATAGCCGCTTCTTTGAGGCACTGGAGCGGATCAACGGGCGGCTGGATCGCGCGCAGCGGGAGTTGGCAAGCGGAAAGCGGATCTTTGCGGCCTCCGACGAGCCGGACGGCATTAGCGCCCTGCTGAGCGTGCGTTCCGAGTTTGAGGCGAATCAACAACTGAGTTTGAACCTGGGACGGACCAAGGCGGAGGTAGATGCCGCCGAAAATGGCTTGCAAACGGCGGTGAAAGTGCTGGAACGGGCGCGGGTGATTGCCGGGCAGGCACAGTCGGGCTTTAATAGCGAGGCGAACTTCTTGGCCCTGGAGCAGGAGGCCGGCGACCTGACCCAGCAACTCTTGAACGTGGCTAATCTCGCCATTGAGGGACGGTATTTGTTTTCGGGCAACAGCGACGGGGTGCAACCTTTTCGCTTCGATCCTTCTTTGAACGCGGTGACGGCGTATGAGGGATCGGCCGCGACGCGCCAGAGTCTGTTTCCGGGCAGCAGTCCCTTTACGGTGGCGCGTTCGGGAGGAGAGATTTTCGATTCGGGAGAGCCCGGCAAAAACGCGTTTGCGGGATTGCGCGAGCTGGAAGTGGCGATTGCGACGCGCACGGAGACGACACCGCCCGACCAGGCGGCGATTCGCACGGCGCTGGAAAACATTGAAAGCGCGTTCCGGCATTTGTCGAGTCAACTCAGCAGTTATGGGGCGATCCAGCGACGGGTAGTGGAGGCGACGGCGGCGGCGACGGCTACCGATTTGCGATTGCAGTCTCAGTTGCAGCGCTTGGAAGAAGCCGATCTGACGGAAAGCATCGTGAACTTACAACAGGCCCAATTCCAGCAAAAGGCCGCGATCCAGGCGCGGGGTTCGCAGCAGCGCACGAGCTTGTTCGACTATCTCGGTTAAAGCCGGAGTTCTGGGCTAAGACAAACAGCGCGCCGAGATTGCCTGGGCCCGGTTTTTATATAGTGGTGAATTCATGCGCCACTGCGTTTTTCATTGCCTGCTGCCGCTACTGATGATGGCCGCGGACGGAGCCCAAAGCCCTCGGCAAAGCAATCGCGACCGCTATCGCGGCTGGACCCAATTTGGGGGCTCTCCCGAAAACATTCATTACTCCGCGAATCGTTCGCTGACCGCGAAGAACGTCTCGAAATTAAAAGTAGCCTGGACTTTTGACGCGGGCGATGCCTATCCGGGCTCGGACATGCAAGCCAATCCGATTGTTGTAGACGGCGTGATGTATGCCACTACGCCGATGTTGAAAGTGGTGGCTGTCGACCTCGAAACGGGACGGGCGCGCTGGACCTATGACGGCCTCGGCGGCAAGCGCCCGACGCACAAGAATCGCGGCGTGACTTATTGGAGTAGTGGGGGGGAAAGCCGTATCCTGCTGGCGCTGGGCAACGAATTGCATGCGATCGACGCCAAGACGGGAAAGCCGGCGGCGGGTTTTGGCCAGGGCGGGAAAGTGGATTTGCGCCTGGCCTTCGACCGGCCCGTCGAGCAGGTGAGCTTGAGCGTGACATCGCCGGGAGTGATCTACCGGGACCTGATCATTCTGGGCAGTAGCGTGCCGGAGAATCTGCCCTCGACGCCGGGGGACATACGGGCCTATGACGTGCGTACGGGCAAGCTCGAATGGGTTTTCCATACGATTCCGCGGCCGGGCGAGGCGGGCTACGAGACCTGGCCGCCAGAGGCCTACAAGCATACGGGGGGCGCCAACAACTGGGTGGGCATGGCGGTGGATCCGCAGCGAGGCATGGTGTTTGTGCCGACGGGTTCGGCGGCCTTCGACTTCTATGGGGCGGACCGCAAAGGGGACGATCTCTATGCCAATACGGTGCTGGCGCTCGATGCGGCAACGGGCAAGAAGCGCTGGCACTTTCAGACGATCCAGCACGACGTCTGGGATCTGGATTTCCCCTCGGCACCTTTGCTGGTGACGGTCAAGCGGAACGGCAGGAATGTAGATGCGGTGGCGCAATGCGGCAAGGACGGCTTTGTGTGGCTCTTGAACCGGGATACGGGAGAGAGCCTGTTCCCGCTGCAGGAGATCTCCGTGCCGGCTTCGAGCGTGGACGGCGAGGTGCTGGCCAAAACGCAGCGAATTCCGCTGGCGCCGAAGCCGTTTTCGCGGCAGGTATTTAGCCAAGAGATCGTGACGCAGAGGACGCCGGAGGCGCGCAAGCTGGTTCTTGAGCGGCTGAAGAATCTCGACTACGGCGGCCGCTTCACGCCGCCGAGTTTGCGGGGGACGGTGGTGTTTCCGGGATTTTCGGGGGGAGCCGAATGGGGCGGACAGGCCTTCGACCCCGAGACGCGACTGCTCTATGTGAACGCGAACGAGATGCCGTGGATTTTGCGACTGGTACCGCCGCGGGCGACGGCGCGCATGGCCATGGCGAGCCGGATTTACCAGAGCCGCTGCGCGTCCTGCCACCGGGACGATTTGAAGGGCGCGCCACCGGAATATCCGGCCGTCGATCAGATTGCCGGTAAGTTGGATGCGGAGCAGTTGGGCGGCATTATCCGGAAGGGTTCGGGGCGGATGCCCGGTTTTGCCAATCTGGGCGATGCGGCGATTGACGCGTTGACGAACTATCTGTTGAAAAAGGAAGACAAAGAAGTGGAGGTGGCGCGGGGTCCGAAGCCGCTGGTGCAATTGAAATACACCATGGATGGCTACAACAAGTTCTATGACCACGAGGGCTACCCGGCCATTACGCCGCCCTGGGGGACGCTAAGTGCGATCAACCTCGATACGGGCGAGTATGCCTGGACGGTGCCGTTTGGAGAGTATCCGGAACTTGTGGCCAAGGGTTTGAAGAACACGGGCGCGGAGAATCACGGCGGAGGCGTGGTGACGGCGGGGGGCTTGTTTTTGATCGGCGCGTCGGCGCACGACAAAAAGCTGCGGGCCTACGACAAGAAGACGGGGAAGCTGGTGTGGGAGACGGCGCTCGAGTTCGCCAATAACTCGACGATTTCGATGGTGGAGCATAAGGGCAAGCCCTACGTGATTGTCCCGATGGGGGGAGGGCGGGGGGGCGAGAGTTCGGCGAAGTTTGCCGCCTTTACGCTACCGTAGGCAAAAAGGGAAAGGAAGCGGCCGATGACGAGAAGAGCCTGTTTGGCGGTGATACCGACGATACTCGCAGCGCAGAGCGGGGCCGTAGGGGCCAGCGACCCGGTGGAGTGTGTCGAGGGCTGGCGGGATGCGGCGCTGAAAGGGGATGCCGAGGCGCTGGAAGTCTTGTTGCACGACGATTTGCTGTTTAGCCATTCCGATGGGCGGCTGGAATCGAAGGCCCAATTCATCGAAGGGATTAGGGCGAAGAATCCGGTCTACGAGGCGATCGAAATGGGCACCCAGACGCTGCTGGCGAGCAACGGTGTGGCGATCGTGCGCGGCCAGATGACGGTGAAAAATCTGCGGGCGGGCCAGCGCAGCCAGTTTCACATCAGCGTGCTGCACGTGCTGGTAAGAGAGAAGCGGAAGTGGCGGATGATTGCGCGGCAGGCGACGCGGCTTCCGAACCAAGAGGCCAAGCCTTAGGGGCGGCGCGGACGGCTGCGCCACCAGATCTGGACGCCGCTGACGGCCAAGACGGACATGATGACCCCGAAGGCGGCCCACAGCCACTGCACGGGCCAGCCGCCGAAGGCGCCAAAGTGGAAGGCGCTGATCCAGCCGAGAAAGGCGTCACCTCGGGGACGATCAGCCAGAGCTTGGACGAGGAGGACCTGGCCGTTGCGCGGGTCCAGCGTGACGCTCGAGACGAGGTGGAAGGCCGAGAACGGGCCTTCGCGGAAGACGACCCGGTAAGGATAACGCGCGTTGGGAATCGGAATGCGCTGGATGGGTTTGCCGGGCAGGGCGGCTTGGGCGCGGGCGATGAGATCCGAGATCGGGAGGGTTTGGGGTGGCGTCGGCTGAGATAGGGGAGCAAGCTGGATTTCGGGCGTGCGGCCGAGATAGCTTTTCGCGAAATCGAGATAGTACTTCGACCAGGTGAAGTAAGCGCCCGTAAAGGAGATCCCAAGCAGAAAGAAAAGGCTGAGGGCGCCGAGGGAATAGTGGAGATCGCGGGCGCGCAGGAGTTGGGAAGAGAGGCGAAGATGGCGCAAGCGTGGCCAGACTAGCCAGAAGCCGCTGAGGCTCAGCAGAATCGTACCCAGCGCGCCATAGCCATTAAAGAGGCGTCCATTTCGGCCGAAGCTCCAATTGCTATGAATGGTTTCCACCGTGCCGAGCCAATCGCTTTTGGGATCGTGCGCGCCGACGATGGCGCCCGAGCGGGTATCGACATAGACGGCCAGGCCCTGGGGACCCTTTAAGAGATAGACCATCCAGAAGGGGGTGTGCTCGTGGGGCCAAGTGAGGCTTAAGGGGAGCCAAGCGGGATAGCGGGCGCGTACGTTCTCAAGGGCCTTATCGGGGGAAGCCAGGAAGTCGGGGGCGGGGCCGGAGGCGAATTCCGGGTGAAGCGAGGCTTGGATGGGCTCGCGGAAGACCAGAATCGTCCCGCTGAGACCCATGACGAGGACATAGACGGCCAGGGCGAGGCCCAGGATTTTATGAATCAGAGTCATCGGGAGGAAAAGATGGGTCCGCCTTGGGGAGCGGGAAAGCCGTAGCCAAAGACGAAGAGGACATCGATGTCGGAAAGGCGCTGGATGGTGCCCGAGGCGAGGAGAGCTTCGGCGGTGTCGAGCAGGACGCGGGAGTCTCCAGATTCGACTAAATCCTCAAGGCGCTTGCCGATGGGTTCGCGAACCAAGATGGGGAGCTGACGGGCGGCGCGGAGCTGCTGGTGGGCTTGGCGCAGGAGTTCGGGATCGGTCGAGTCGTCATAGACCAGCTCGGCCGCGCGGCCGTGGGGGGTGGGGATGACGGTGGGCGGATGCTGGCCGGAGGGAAGCTGCGCGGGGAGGCGCAGAGCGTCGCGTTCGGCAAAGAAGAGATAAACCTGGGCGCGGGCTTCCGAGGATAAGAGCGCGGCTTCGAAAAGCTGGGTTTCGGCGGCCAGGCCGGCTTCGAAGGTACCGGCGGTGTAGGCGGCGAGCAAGGCGGCGGTGGCGCGCGACGAAGGAAGGGGCAGCTCCGAGGTGCGGCGGATGGGAGTGACGCTGCGGATGGCCAGGTGGAGAAGTTCCTCGGGGGGCACGACGTCGTTGAGGATGCCGGCATCGAGCGCTTCCGTGGCGTTGAGGGTGGTGCCGGATTCGATGAGGGCCAAGGCGCGCGCGAGGCCCGTGAGGCGAGGAAGGCGCTGGGTGCCGCCGGCGCCGGGGATGAGTCCGAGTTTTACTTCAGGCAGGGCGAAGGTGGCGGTTTCCGAGGCGATGCGGTAGTGGCCGGCGAGGGCGAATTCAAGACCGATGCCGAGCGCGGCGCCGTTTAAGGCCATGACCACGGGCTTGGGAAAGCGCTCGATTTTGTCGAGCAAGGCGTTGAGGTAACTCAGATCGGGGGGAGCCTCGCGGCGGGTGATGCGCTCGATTTCGCGGATGTCGGCGCCGGCAATGAAAAACTTGCCGCTGCCAGTGAAGACGATCTTCTCTAGACTTTCGTCGGAGGCTAGGGTGTCCAGGACGGGGTGGATGGCCTCGACCAGCGCGCGCGTGAGGGCGTTGACGGGAGGATGATGGAGAGTGATGACGACGACGTTGCCGCGCCGCTCGGTTTGGACCATGTGGATGATGTGTTTCTCCGCCCCCTTAGTATTGCAAGCGGAGCGAAGGGTGGAAGTGGTGGTGTTTCTGAATGTGGAATGCCCGGTGTCGAACCGCTATGTGCCAGTGCTGCGCAGGCTGGCCCAGGAGTTCGGGCCACGCGGAGTGGTGCTGCGGGGGCTCTTTCCCGAGAGAGAATTGACGCGGGCACGCTTGGAGCATTGGGAGAAGGAGTATGAGCCGGGCTTTCCGGTGGAAAGGGACAGGTACCGCGAGGAGGTGAAGCGGGCGAGGGCGACCCGGACGCCGGAAGCGGCGGTGTATGTGGAGGGGAAGTTGGTTTACCGGGGGAGGATTGACGACCGGTATACGGGCTGGGGGAAGTACCGGGCGGAGGCGACGCGCGAAGAGTTGCGTTTGGTGCTCGAGGCGGCGTTGGAGGGCCGGAGAGTCCAAGTGGAATGGAAGGAGGCGGTGGGATGTGGGATTGAGAGGTGAGGGGAGAGATGCACGACGGAACGGGTTGGACTTGGGGTGTCGGCAAAACGCCGGAGCGCGCTGGGTTTGCGGGGAGCAAGTGAGGATTGGCGCCGTCCTTTGAGATGGGATTGACGAGTGGTTCCACCCACTAGTTTCACCTGGTAGTTCCACCCGGTAGTTCCACCCAAAGGAGATTTCCAAGATGACCGCCAAGCTCATTCTCGACAAGGCCGGACGGGTGGTGATTCCGAAGCCATTGCGGGAGCGGCCGCATCTGGCTCCTGGGGACGCACTGCAACTTGACACGGCAGGAGAACAGATCATGCTGCGCCCGGTGCGCAGCGAGGTTCCCATCCGTAAGGAAGATGGAGTGTGGGTGTTTCGCTCCGGTAAACCGGTACAGGTTTCGATCCGGCAGCTGATCCTGGAAGGGCGTGAGGAGCGTCACCAGGCTGCGTTGGGCCAGGAGAGATGAAATTCTTCCTGGACACTTCCGTGTTTGTCGCCGCGTTCTGGGGCGATCTCCCTCAACACGATGCGAGCGTGAAACTGGTTAAAGCGGCAACGCCCAAGAGGGCGGCGTGCGCGGCGCATACAGTGGCCGAGGTCTACTCGACGATGACGAGGTTACCGGTCAAACCTCCGATCCCAACCGAACAGGCACTGCTTTTCATCCGGCAGATTCGAGAACGATTCTCGGTGGTGTCTTTAACCGACGCGGAGTATTTTGAAACCGTTGAGCGCCTGGCCGATAGGGGTATTGCCCGCAGTTAGGTTTATGACGGGCTGATCATGACAGCGGCGGCCAAGTCGGGTGCGGTCTCCATCTATACCTGGGATGTGGACGATCTTCGACTGGTGTCGCCTGACGAGAGCGAATCCGCACGCCCTAAGGGTGTGGACTCCAAAGGGAAACGCCTTTTCCGATGTACGCTCGCCGGGAGTTTCGGGTGCGAAACTAGACGCCGACGGTTTCGCGTTCGGCCGCGTAGGTTTTGGCGACGTAGTCGTTCAAGAGTTCGATGAATTCGGCGACGATTGCGTCGCCGCGTAGGGTCTTGTAAAGCTTGGAATCGACGTAGACGGGGGCGACGGGTTCCTCAAAAGTACCGGGGAGGGAAATGCCGATATTGGCGTGCTTGGATTCGCCGGGACCATTGACGATGCAGCCCATGACGGCCACCTTCATGCTTTCGACGCCGGGGTAGTGGCCCTTCCAGACGGGCATTTGGGCGCGCAGGTAGTTCTGGATCTGATCGGCCATGTCCTGAAAGAAAGTGCTGGTGGTGCGGCCGCAGCCCGGGCAGGCCGTAACCTGGGGCGTGAAGGTGCGGATCTCGAGGGCCTGGAGGATCTGCTGGCAAACGATTACTTCCTCGGTGCGGTCGCCATTGGGAAGGGGTGTGAGCGAGGCGCGGATGGTATCGCCGATGCCTTCCTGGAGCAGGACGCTCAAGGCGGCGGTGGTGTAGGCGATGCCCTTGGAACCAAGGCCGGCTTCAGTGAGGCCGAGGTGGAGGGGGTAATCGCAGCGCGGCGCCAGCTTGCGGTAGACCTGGATGAGATCTTGTACGCCGCTGACCTTGGCCGAAAGGATGATCTTGTTGTGGGCGAGACCGTGGCGTTCGGCGGCTTCCGCCGAGCGCAGGCAACTTTCGACGATGGCATTGAGGGTGACCTCGCGAGCGTCGAGGGGCTCGGGGAGGCGGGCGTTCTCGTCCATCATGCGAGTGAGCAGGACGCTGTCGAGAGAGCCCCAATTAACGCCAATGCGGACGGGCTTGTCGTACTCGATGGCGCGCTCGATCATGGTGCGGAAGTTGTCGTCGGTCTTGCGGCCGATGTCGACATTACCGGGGTTGATGCGGTACTTGGCCAAGGCGCGGGCGCAAGCGGGGTATTTCTTCAGCAGCAGGTGGCCGTTGTAATGAAAATCTCCCACTAAAGGAACCGCAACATTATGGAGCATCAACGTGTCATAGATTTTGGGAACGGCCGCGGCGGCTTCTTCGGTGTTGACCGTAATGCGAACCACTTCGGAGCCCGCCTTGGCCAATTCCATCACTTGGCGAGCGGTGGCGGTGACGTCCGCCGTATCCGTATTGGTCATGGATTGAACCATGATGGGGTGATTGGCTCCGACGCGGACTCCCCCGATATCAACCGTGACCGACTTACGGCGCTGGATAGACATGCAGTAAAAAAGTAGCTCCTAACTCATAATTTTAGCAACGATGAGGGGAAATGCAGATATTCTTAAGGCAGGCAAATGACGGTGTTTGGCCCCCGCTGGCAAAGCGCCCAGACCTCCCCCATCCGCTCCTTGTGTGAGTTCATTCCAGAGGCGATCGCGCGAAATTTCCCCCGAAATTTCCGGAGAGCTTCTGGACGACCAAGACACAGTATCAGCGCAACTGTAGCAATCCGACGACCGGAATGCGCTGGATCGGAGACGACATTATATGAGCATGCCCGCTCAACTCGGCACGGACTTGCAGCCGTGCCCACCCGCTGACCTCGCTGTACCCGATGCCACTCTGGCTGACGCCACACTCGCTGACGCCACACTCGCTGACGCCACACCCGCTGACGCCACAGTACCTGACTCAACTGTACGTGACGCCACTGTAGCGGCTAATCTTAGGCCCACCTTGGCAAAGTTGCCCCCCAGCGTAGATCCTTATGTACTACTCGTGGGACTAGACCAGAAGTTGGCCGAGGAGCTTTCCGAGTTCCTTTCCTCGCGCGGCTATGAGGCCAGGGTCGCCACCGGCCTAGAGGGCGAGCTTGGCCCGGCGGGCAGCCAGTGCGCGATGGCTTTTTGCAGCATTGCGCAGCCTGGCCTAACGCAAGTGCTGGAGGCGGTGACAGCCCCGGTGGTGGTAGTGAGCCGTTTGCCCGAGGTGGACGACTGGCTGGACGCCATGGATGCCGGCGCGGCGGATTATTGCGCAGTGCCGCTGGAAGGCCGGCAGTTGGATTGGATACTCGAATCGAATCTCGGAAAGTTCCGCAGCGCCTCGGTTGCCGCCTAGGCGCACGCGCCGGACGGAGTGCTAGGGGCGCTCTACTGGGTTCGCCGCCGGCTGAGTCGCTTTGGACAAGTACTGTGTCAAAATGACTCACCGCAAAGCTGTTGAAACTGTTACACTCTGGTTTGGAGTTTTCGAACGAAAACCCGGTGGCGGATCTGCAAGGGTCCGACAGTCCCGTTTCGCTAAGCCCGGAAAACCGCATGGTGGGCGAGACGCTGGTAAAGGTTCGAATGCCGAAGCAGCGTGCTTGCAACGAAAAGACGGACAAGAATAAGATCTGCGCGGGCCATTTGAAGCGCTGGTATTTGTTTGGAGCGGAGATCGTACGGGAGTTTGGGCGCGATGCCGAGCTCTATCGTTGTGAGAAGTGCCGGACGATCTATTTACCAAACCCGGCTGAGGCACCTCGTACGGGCACGTTGGCATGGTAAGGCAGGCGGGCGAACAAAAGACTTAGTATTTCAACAAGGTAGGATCGGCAGGGTTCAGAGATGGGCCGGCAGGATTCGCCGGATTGAGACGAGCACCGTAGGGTAGTAGAAAGACCGCATCGGATTCGGGTGGGTAGGTTTCAGAGGCCTCCTCCGATGCGGTCCGCCCTCGGTTACTCTTGGGGCTAACACAGGAACGCCGATCGCAGAAACTGTAACGTTCCCGCCATCTGACTGAAAAAGGCCCGCGTCCTATTTGTCCTTCTCCAGCCGCTTCTGCAGTACCGGAATTTCCCGTGCTTGAGGATCGAGATTGGAAAGAGCTAGCCGAAACTCAATGGCTAGTAGATGCCAAACGCTTCGACTCCGTTTCGTGGATTGCAAAACTAGTCTGCAATTTTAGGGCCGTATAAAGTTTTGTTTAGGGGAAGGGTGGAGGCAAAAAAATCCCCTCTGTAGCAACCACCAAACGGATGAGTGAGCGGTATTTGAAAATTCCGATCCCGACTCCCGCAAGCACGCAAGCCTTTCGGATGCGCTCGCTGTCCCCGCTTGTCGATTGCAACAGAGGGCAGGTTTTTAGAGGTACTCCATCAATTCGTTCTTTAAGATAGCAAATCAAGGGCCAACTCCGCACAAAATTATTCCATTGAAAACAAACGGACTTTGGGGCGGGTTCGCGCCGCTAGGGGGGCGGGTGGGGGAGGGCGCGCAGCGATTTAGACACACTAGCGTTCCAATAGGACACAGCCCGAAACCTGCCAGCAAGGAAGCGTAGAGCCCTGAGGGGGAAGGGAAGAAAACGAGCGAAGGATTCTTAGCGGGCCGGCTTTTGCTTTAGCAACGTCACGTGCACGGTGGGCTTCTCCCAGTGATAACGCCAGGGCCCATGGGTACAGATCTCCAACTGTCCTTCGTGAGAAAGCTGGATGGCAATCCGGGCATGCCCGTTGGCAATGGCGGGCCAGAGGAAACCGCGGGTTTCGGCCTTGCAGGCGGGCTTTAGTTCGGGAACCTCAGCGCTGCCGGCGGTGCGGACAAGGAGCAGAAAGAGAAAAGAAGTGCCCATGGCAGGCACAGGTTATCACTAAAGCGGAGAGGGGCGAGGCCGGGCGAGGCGAGAGGAGTACCAAAAAGGGAGGGAGAACGGTTCGGGGTAGGCAGGCTGCGGGGATGGGGAGGTACTGCCTGGCGGGAAACGAGCGCAGGGGCGTAGCGCCGTCGTTAGGCAAGGGACAGAGTGTGGGCGAGGTGGCGGGGCGGGCGCCTTAGGCGCCCACCAGATGAATGAGGGAACCAATATGGTCGCGCGTGGAGCGGACCTGTTCGTTGACCGCGGCGGCGGCGGCTGCTGCTGCTTCGGCGTGCATCGAATTCGTTTGGGTCACCTTCTCAATGCGGGACATCGAGGAAGAGATTTGGTTGACATTGGCAGCCTGTTGACCGGTGGAAGCGGCGATTTCGCTTACGACTTGGCTTGAGGTTCCAACAACGGTGGACAGCTGGCCGAAGGCCAGTTTGGTGGCCTGGACAAACTCGACGCCGGAGGCGACCTTGGCGGTGGCCTTTTCGATGAGTTGGCCGCTGGTTTGGGAGGCGCCGGCCGCGCGTTGGGCGAGCGAGCGGACCTCATCGGCGACGACGGCAAAGCCGGCTCCGTACTCGCCGGCGCGAGCGGCTTCGACGGCGGCGTTGAGAGCGAGGATATTGGTTTGAAAGGCGATCTCGTCGATGCTTTTGAGGACGCGGGAAACCTGGGCGCTGGCATCGGCGATTTCCGCCATGGCGTGGGTGAGTTGTTCGACCGTGGTGCTAGCGGTATGGACGGTGGTGCGGGCATCATTCATGAGGCGGTCGGCCTCGGCGGCCCGCTGCACGTTTTGCCGGGTGGTAGTCAGGATTTCGGCCAGGGAGGCGGAGGTTTCCTCCAAGCACGAGGCTTGTTCGGAGGCGCCACGGGAGACGGAGTCTCCGGCGTCTTCCATTTGGCGGGCGGCATCGGTGGCGGCGTCGGAGGCACCGCTGACGCCGGCGACGATGCGATGAACGGGGCCCACGATGGCGCGGCGGATGGTGAGGTGGACGGCGATGCCGGCCAGCACGAGCGTGACGGCGAACATTCCCAGGGCGAGGCGGCGCTGCTGGGCCGATTGCTGGCTGGATTGGGCGAGGCCATCGCGCAATTCGGCCGAGACGGCGGCGCCCAATTGCGAGAGGCGTTGCTTGGCCTGTTCGGTATCCTCGGCGACCTGCCGGCTGCGCGACTGCTGGTCGGCGCTTAGGTTGCCGCCGGAGCCGACCATGGAGCCGTAGGCCGTGCGGGCCTCGGCCGAGAGGCGTTGGATGGAGGCCGACAGATCGCGGAACTCCGCGGCGCGCGGCGTGTTCAGACCGGGGAGCTCGGCGGCCTGGGCGAGTTTGGCGGCGATGCGTTCGCCCTCTTGCCGGGCCTGGTCGAGCGCGGCGGCGTCCTCGACCATGACGGCATCGGAGAAGGCTTTTGTCATGCGCTGGAAGCCGGCTTCGGCTTCCTGGCTGGCGAGGGCGGCCGGAAAGAGGGTGGAACTGGTTAACTCGAGGCGTTCTTCGCTGGCCAGGCCCTGTAACTGCCCAAGGGCGATGGACAAGACATAGCCGGCGACCACAATGCCGACGCCCATCCAGACTTTGGCGGCGATGCCCGTGTGTTTCCTGGGTTGCATGATTTACTTGACGGCCAGTTTCTTGGCGTTGCCGACTCCAGCCGAGGCGCTGACATAGGCGATCGCGCCTTTGGTTTTCGACACGTAGGCAAGGATCTCGGCGTCGGAGGCGAAGCTCTTGGGCATCGATCCCTTGCCCGTGAAGACCAAGCTTTTGAAATGGTTCCGCAGCGCGGGGTCCGTCTTGCCCACATAGGCTTTTAGGAACGCTTCGTGGGTCGCGCCGCCCTGGGCCAGGACCGGCTCAACCGCCGAACCGTCCGACAGGGAAGACTTGCTTCCGAGGAAGACCTGTTTCAACTCGTCGGCGGAGACCTCCGCGCTCTTGACGCTTGGGTTGGCCACGACCATAATTTCCGCGGCGTTCAGTGCACCCGCGAGCAAGCTAAGTACCAACGGCAAAAGTAGATTTTTCATCGTGATATTCTTCTTTCTCTAAGTCGTCTCTAATTCCTTCCCAGAAGGATTTCCCAACTAGAAGGCAAACCCAGTCCGCATCAGGAACAGGATGGAGTTCGGCCGCAAGCCTTGGGGGTTCGAACTCGGGTAGAAGGTACGGAAGGACAGCGTCGTGCCGAAGCCATCGACAAAGTGCGTTTCGGCCTTGATATTCCAGTACTTGTTTACGTCGAGACGGGCGCTGAGAACCGGCCCCCGCAGGCCGTTGTCTGGAGCAAACGGCTTGTTGCGGTCAACCCGCAAATCGTTGTAGTAGGCGCCGACTTCGACCTTAGTGTGCAGGCGATAGGAGGTGGCGACATACCAGGAGCGGTTCCGCGTCGGGGTGGCCGGAATCGGCAGATTCTGGAATCTGACGTCGGAATCGTAAAGCCAGAACTCACCGTAGGCGCGAAGTTTGCCTTTTTGAAAGTCGCCGTAGTAGGCATGGGTATCGGACTTGGTGACATCGAAGCGGGCCTGGAGGCCGCCAAAAGAGCCGAGGCGCAGATCGCCCGTGCCGGCCACGTTGAAGTAGGAGTAGCCAACTTGCAGGCCTTCCAGCGGAGTGGTCCAGCGCACATCGCCGCCCCGTGCCCAGGTGTCGAGCTTCTCGAGGACGGAGCCGGAATCGGCGATTCCCTTGTAATATCCGCCGCGCTGGTCATCCGGGCGGCGCCCAGCATAAAGGGTGTAGCTCAAACGTCCCGCCTTACGCAGGCTGATGTCGCCATAGAGGTCGCCGCCCACGTGGGCAATCGTCGAGGCCCGCAAATCGGTGGGATAGACCGATTGCGGCAGGAGCGCCCAGGTATGGACGAATTCCATGTCCTGCGTCTCATTGAAGAGGCCGAGTACGGTCTTCACCTTGCCGCCGCGCACGCCCAGCCAATCGTTGAATTTATAGTCGGCAAAGGCCCAGTCCACCTGAACCTGGCCGTTGCCCAGATCCCCAATATTCCGGCTGAACGCCTGCACGCCGACGCGCAGCTTGGGCGTGATGCGGGAGGAGAGATTGAGGCCGCCATCGGTCATCGAAAAGCTGCCGCCCCGGGTTCTCATGGTCAAAAAGTTGTTGTTCGTGCTGGTGGCGAAGCCTTGTTGGAACCAGCCGTGCATCTGAACGTCCTTGCCCCCTATTTGAAACTGTTGGCCCCAAAGGGGGGCGGCCAGCGCGAGGGCCGTCACCAGAAAAGTGCGGTGTAGAGCTATATTCATCTTGATTGCCGTCCTTGAGGGGGAAGACTCCCCGTACAATGCGTATCGACTCCCGGCCCCCGTAGTTGAGGAGAATTTGAGCCCGGACGCTGTATCGCTTCCGTAATACGCCGGGCGGGTGCCCAAGGCCTCGGCGATGCCTGCGGCCGGCCCGTGACATACTGAAACTGCATGCGGCGCTTGATTTTTTTGCTCCTGATGGCGGCCTGGGTGGCCCCAGCGGAAGAAAATTTCAAGGTCTATACGGACGCGCCGCGTTTGTTGCTTCGCCCGCAGCGGCTGCGGCTGCTGACCCGGGAGCGGGAGCGCCAATCGATTCGCTATCAACAGTTCGAAGCCTATGTGGCCAATGACCAGTCGCTGCCGGAGAATGGCTTTGCCTACGCTCTGGCGGGGCGTGTCGGCGGCAACAAGGAGCACTGCGTGGCGGCGGCGAACTGGAGCTTGAAGCCCAAATTGGCCGACTTGCGGCAACGGGCTTTGATTGTGGATTGGTGTGCGGAAATGCTGCCGGCGGGGACGCTGGATGCACTCGCGAAACGCCTGGAGTCGGAACTGCCCCTGGCCACGACCGTGACCAGTCTACGCGATCGTATCTTCGCCGCGATGGCGCTGGCCGACCGCAAGCCGGAACTGACCGAGCGCGTCGCGAGAGAGAGCGTCGAACACTGGCGAAAGGCGCTGGCTCCGGCCATCGACCGCGGCCAGCCGGTCGATAAGAAGGAATTGTATCCGCTGCTCGAGCTGTTGCATGCGGTGCGGGACAACCTGGATATCGACCTGCGGCAAGATGCGGCGCAGTATTTTCTCGATCTGCCTTTGCTGCAGTTGTTGAGCTACTATCCGGCGCCCTATCCAGGGCAGGATAACGAATTCCGCGTGTCGTTTTTTCCCAACGACGGGGATCCGGATCTCGACCTCGCGACGCGGGAGCGGGCGGCGGAACTGGCCCTGGTGGCTTTTGACAACAATGCGGAGCTGGCGCAACCGCTGCAGGGCTGGCTGTTGCAGGACCGCTATCTGCTGCGCGGGCCTTTGGGCATTCCCTACGAATATTTATGGGCGAATCCGTATCAGCCGGGCTTGACCTTTCATCATTTGCCGAATTCCTTTCACGACACCCGGAATGGCCGCCTGTTTCTGCGCAGCAATTGGGAGGAAGAGGCGCGCTACCTGTGCTTTTTCGACGGCAAGTTGCAGCTCTTTGAAGAGGGTGTGCGGAAGATGTTGAAGGTGAGCTCTTCGACACCGCCGATTGAGATGGGCGAGGCGACGGTGTTGATCGGCAATCAGGTCTTAGTGAAGCCGATACAGTTCCAGTTGCGGGGCGACGCACGGGAAGCCTGGTACGTTGTGGGGCTGAAGCCGAAGACGGTGTACGACATTGAAGTAGACGATATGGAGCTGGATGAGGGGGTGACGGATGCGGGGGGGATCTTGTCGCTCGAATTCAAGAAGACGCTAGCGACGCAAGGGGTGAGGGTGAGGGAGTCGCAGTTTGCCAAAGCGGTTACGCAATGAAACTGTTCTTGGCGCTGGCCGCGGCGGGCATGCTGGCGGCGCAGGTAGGACCCTGCCGTCTGCCGGCGCGCGGGGAGACGACGCGGCCCACGCGGGTGGATTACCGCAACCCGAGTATCGCGACTGATTACTATGCCCTGGCGCTGAGCTGGAGCCCGGGTTTTTGCACGCCCTATAAGCGGGGCCGGACGATGAGCCGGACGATGAGCCGGACGATGCGCTGGCAGTGCGAGGAGAATGCGTTTGGCTTTGTGGTGCACGGTTTATGGCCGCAAAGCGAGCGGGCGCGGTCCAGCTCGGAGCATCCGCGCAACTGCAAGGCGCCGGACTTGCTGCCGGCCGAGGTGACGCGGCCCTATTTGTGTGTGATTCCAGGCGCGCAACTGGCGCAGGATGAGTGGGTGAAGCATGGGACTTGCGCCTGGCCCGATGCTGGGAGCTACTTTGCGCAGATTGAAAAGCTATACACGGCGTTGCGGCTGCCGGATCCGAAGGCGGGACGGACCACAGCGGGCGCAGTGCGGCGGGCGATCGTAGCGGCCAATGCGGCTAAGGGGTTGAAGGCGGAGCACGTGCAGGTGCGCGTACGGAGCCAGAACCAATTCAGTGAAGTGCTGGTCTGTTACGACAAGGGATTTCGGTTCCGGACCTGCGCGGGGCCGGGAACGCCGGACGAGGTGGAGATTTTTGTGGCGGGACGGCGACTCGGCGCTGCCGTTAGTGGCACTCCGCGGAACAAAAATCCGTAGGGAGCAGTCCGCCTGCAGCCGGCAGAAAATCCGATGGGCCCTTTCCCCAGCTCCAGACCCATGTCTGGATACTCGAAATTGGGCCCAAGGCTGCGATCTTGATTCGGGAAGCGGGTGCGCCTGCCGAATGCATCAACCGGCTTCTACGCGTTGGGGCAAATTGTGTCGAGAGCGGCCATGAGAGCCTTGATGGCGGCCGCCGCCGGTTTACCTACCTTTGGAATCAGCGCGAGAAACGGCAGAATTCCGGTAAGGATTGGCTTCACCTTCTTGTAGATGGAGCAAATATCCACCGGTCCCGCCGCCACGCCCACGGCCACGGGAGCCGCATCTTCGAATTCGGCCAAGGCCATGGAGAAGGCATCGCCTTCGCCGGAAGTTTCCGCGGCCAGGGAGCTCGATACGCCGCAAATGGCGTTCAGGCCGGCCATGAGCGCCTTAATGGCCGCCGCGGCGGGCTTCCCGATCCTCGGGATCAGGCTGATAAAGGGCAGGATGCCTTCTAAGATCGGCTTTACTTTGCGATACACCTCGCAAAGATTGGTCCCGGCGGTGACCGCCGTACCCGGCGTTTCGGGAGTATCAAACTCCGCTAACGCAGCCATGAATTTCGTGTCTTCCATTGTTGCTTCTCCTATCGGTTGCTCGTCTGGGTAGTCGTCAGGGTTGTTAAGTTCCGGCTCTTCGGGTGTCCCGCTGGCGTCTAAGGTCAGACGATTCACGAGGGCAATCTTGGAGCCATTCACGATGCCGAAACCATGTTCGAAATCGAAGCCCGTTGGGCTCAGATCCTGCGCGGTGCGGCGTACTGCGTTGCGGACCAGTGCGGGGGAGATGCCATTCCTCATGGGGAAGCGCGTACGCAGGGCCGCGACGACGCCGGCGGCAACCGGCGTAGCGGCGGAAGTGCCGCCATCGGCTGGATAGACTCCCGATCCGGCAAAGTGGGTGTAAGCGCAAATGTCGGGTTTTCGTCTGTCCAGGCGGCCCGGACCGCGGGTTGAGTAGCCGACGCGAAGCTTGGCCGTATCCACGCCCGCGACGCTTAAGACTTGCGGATGGGAATTCGCCCCGTAGATCCCCGCGTCGATTTCCGAACCGCAGCGTCCGTCGCGGCATTCGCGTCCGCAATTTCCCGCCGCAAAGAGGATATCCGCGCCCGCGCGCTCCAGGGTTCCCACGATGAGATTAAAGGGATGCCGCGGATTATCGGAGTAATTGCCGGGATGGCCGATTGGAAAGTCCCAGTCGGCGCGGAACATGCCCCAACTGTTGTTCACGACCAGGGAATGGAAATCCCCAGGGCGCTGCATTTCCCGCAAGACGCGCCTCAGGTGCGAATAGGCCAGAATTGCGTCGCTCAGCAGTCCTTCCATGACAGAGCCGCCGGGCGTGACGGATTGAAGAACCGCAATATCGAGAAGCGTGGCTTGAGGCGCGGCAATGAGCGCGTCAAAGGCGCACATCGTGCCATGTCCCACGGGAAGATTCCCCGGAACGAGAGGCGGCCGGCCGGGCGGAGACGCGGGAACCCAACTGCGATCGCCGCGAAAGTTCGGCGTTAAGCCGCGCAGGCGCAGATGGGCTAAATTGATGCCGGTATCGACGACCGCCAGCAGTACGCCCCGCCCATTCATTCCTCTCGCCGCGAGCTTGGGAACGCCCAGCAGGCGGGCCACATCGGCCGCGTTCCCCACCGGCGGCGATCCCCCGCAAGTCGGGCAGGCCTCGATCCGCGCATCCGCGAAAACACCTTGTACCTCGGGACTGGCGGTGAGTTTCGTCAACGTGTCGTCCATGGCCTCCGACTCCACGCTGCCTCGGACAAGATAGGTCTGAACTTCCTGACTGTCCTCGGCCGCAAGTCCAAAGCCGGCGGCAGGCGACAGATCGTCTTCTTTGGACGGCGAAGCGACCGGAGGAAAGTTCTGGTCCAACGTAAATTGGGAGATTCGTGAAAGATTCGCTACGACTCCGGTATCCATTCCGAATCCGGCGTTCGATGCGGCTAATTCCGCGGCAGGGCTGCCACGAAGTTCAATGATGAGATTTTTGCGAGCCATCTTTGTCCTTTCTCAGCACTCTATTGGGCGCGAAAGAGGCTAAGCCGAGGACAAAAAGGTTAGTCAATATTTAGTTGCAATTGGATCGCAACGAAAACGACGTTACTCAGTGGGGGGGGCCGAAGGGTTCGATTTTCGGATTGGCGTACGGACCCTCTATATTACCGCGCTCGGTGGGCTGCATTCTTTTTGCGGCTTGATCGTCCACTTGAATGGTGTAAGTACCCGTGTCAACTTCCACCACGCCAAAGTTGTGGTCGATTTCCCCGGGTTTCAAGTGGTACTTTTCTATCAAGTCTTGGAGTTCCGGCGGCCCGTCGCTGGAATGAACGATGACCATAACTTTCGGCATAAGTTCACCTCTGCCGTAAGACTAGCACCGCAGTGAGGGCACACGCGGAAATTTGCGGCTGTCGAAGGGACCTCCTGCGCCCGCTTGCAACGGCGTGCTATCCTGCGGAATGGCAGCGATTGCGCTGCCATTATTTTTGTCACAAATCTGCCAAGAAGGAGGTGATTCAAGATGGCTGAGATCGTTCTACAAGAAGGCGAAACTCTCGAAGCGGCGCTGCGCCGGTTTAAGAGGAAGGTCCAACAAGAGGACATCATCAAGGAAATCAAGAAGCACTCCTTCTATCTGAAGCCGGGCGAAAAGAAGCGCGTGAAAGCGGCGCTGGCCCGGAAACGGAATCGCAAGAAGCGGCGCGGACCGGATTCCGAGTAGATGTTTTTGAAACAGTGGGCCGCCTGCGGGCGGCCTTCTTCCATTTATGACTCCTTTTCAACTGCCGCCGGGCTTGGACGGCGAGGAAAAAAGTGTGGAACTGATTGCGATGCTGCTGGAGCATACGGCGGCGCCGTACTCGCGTAAGCAGTTCGCGCCGGGGCACATTACCGCGACGGGGCTGGTGCGGGAGATTGGCACGGGGCGGATTGCGATGGTCTTTCATGGCGGGCTCCAGCGCTGGCTGCTGCCGGGCGGGCATGTAGAGCCAGAAGACTTGACCATTGAAGGCGCGGCGGCGCGCGAGGTGCGCGAAGAGACCGGGCTCGACGTAAGCGCAGGCAGAATTATCGGAGCGGATGTGCACGGCATTCGCCCGCGGATGAAGAACGGGGTCGAGACCGAGCCCTATCACCAGCACCACGACATCCTGGTCGCCTTTGCCTGCGAGGGGCGGGAACTGGTGGTGAGCGAGGAAAGCGAAGCGGTGCGCTGGGTGGCGCCGGAGGAGTTTGACGCGTTCGCGGTGCCGGCCAACGTGCGGCGGGCTTATGCGCGGGTGAGCGTCCTCGATTCGCAGTAACTGCGAAGGTAGGACTGGAAGGCTTCGTTCAGACGAGAGCGGACGGAGTCCCCGGATTCAATCTTGAGCCCGTCGATGTGGGAGACGGGGAGCAGATCGCGCGTGGAAGAAGTGATGAAGAGGCCGTCGGCGCGTTCGAGGTCTGAGGGCGTGAGGACGGCTTCGCGGACTTCGATGCCGGGGACGTGGATCTCTTTCAGCAAGAGGGCGCGCGTGATGCCGGGCAGGCAGCCGGAGGAATCGAGGGGCGGCGTCAGGACCTCCTGGCCAAAGACCGCAAAGAGGTTGGCGCTGGTGAGTTCGGAGACTTCGCCGCGCTCGTTGAGCAGGACCACTTCGTCGAAGCCCTGGTCGTGGGCGTGCTCGTACATGGCCAGGTTGAAACTCCAGGAGAGCATTTTGGTGCCGGCGAATTGATTGGCGGCATGGCGGGCGTGGGGAACGAGGCCAAGGCGGACGCTCGCGCCCCAGTCTTTCAGGCCGGTGGTGAAGGCGATGAGCTCAGAGGGCCGATCAAGGCCTGGGCCTTCCCACATGCCGCCGCGATTGCGCAGGACGATGACACGGAGGGTGGATTCCTGGGCCTGGTTGGCTTCGATGAGTGTGAGTAGTTGCGCGTGCATCTCGTCCGGATGCGCGGGGAAGGGGATGCGGAGGAGCGCAGCGTCTTTGGCCATGCGGGCGAAGTGGCGCTCCCAGGCAAAGAGGACGCCGCGATGGACGCGTAGAGTGGAGAAAACGCCCCAGCCATTGACGGCGCCCACCTGGCCGGGGGAGAGGGTTTTGGAATCCGCGGGGCAGATGCGGCCGCCGGCCAGCATGAGGGAGTGCATGGCCACTATTTTAAGGGCCGGGCGGGGTAGACGGGAAGGCGTTGGCGGGTAGGCCGCGCGCATGACTTCAAGACATCATGATTGTCATAGGCGATGATGCGAATATGCGGACGACTTTGACGTTGGAAGACGATCTGGCCGAAGAGCTGAAGCGCTTGGCGCAGGAGAGTAGGCGCGGCCTGAAGTCCGTGGTGAACGAGCTCTTGCGGGCCGGGCTGGAGAAAAAGCGTCAGGAGCGGACCCCCGTCTTCCGGGAACAACCGGTGGCCCTCGGTTTAGGCCGGGAGTACAGGGGAAAGCTAAATCAGGTGGCCGATGAGCTTTGGACGGAAGATTACCTCGCTAAAGACGAGCGGGCCAAGCAACCCCATGGCTGATCCTTCCCGATCTAAACCTGACTGTGTACGCCAACGACCGCAGCAATCCGAAGCATAAGGCTGCGCTTCGGTGGTGGGAAGGCCTGATGAACGGAGAAGCCGAGGTGGGCTGGCGTGGGTGGTGGCGTTGGGATAGGTGAGCATCACCACGACCGGCAGAATCTTTCAGTATCCGCTCGATGTGTGCGTAGCCGCCGAGAAGATAAGGCTCTGGATCGCCCATCCGCGGGTCAGGATACTGAATCCAGGGCCTTGGCATACGGAGATTCGGACCGGAGAGTTAACGGCGAGCGGTACGAGGGGCTGCGGTGCTTGAGTCCACTGCTTTCATTCACTGCTTTAATCAACTAACCGGACAGCCCTAGCCCTTGACGATGCCGCGGTAGGGTACGTCGATCAACATCGGCTCGCCCCACTTTTGTGGACCCTTACGTCCCGAGGCCCAGTGTAGGGCGTTGACCAGGAGGCGCTGGAAGGGTTCGAGGGCGAAGTCGCCGGGGTGGCCAAGGGATGTGTAGAAGCTTTTGGCGCCGTACTTGTTGGTCCAGGTCCAGGCCACGGGATTGCGGACGGCGGGTTTATTGGGATTGACGGCATCGCCATAGAGGAGGATTTTCGCGTCGGCGGGCGGGTACTTGGGCAGGACGTTATAGAGCCAACTGGGGGCGGTGAAGGGCGCGGAGACGCCTTTGAGAATGGGGTTCTTCGCTTCGGCCGGGTTCAGGGTTACGGTGGTGGTGGCCTGGTGGCCGTAATGCGTGTGGCCTTCCACATTCCAGCCGGGAGGTGCGCCAAAGACATCGGCGGCCCAGCGGTTCCAGGATTCGAGCGGATCGCCTTTGGGGTAGTTAAAGGCGTGAGAGCTGGTGCGGAGGCCTAGGACGGGCCGGCCGGTTTTCAGATATTTTTCAATGTGGGCTAATTGCTCGGCCGCTAAGCGGCGCCAGCGCAGGTAGAAGACGGCAATGTCGGCGTCGGCCAGGGTGGCGAGGCCCGGAAGGTTGGTTTCCGCGTTCTGGTTGGGCTCGCTTTTGACCACTTCAGTGGCAAAGCCGTAGTGGCGGCCAAGGGCGGCGGCAAATAAGGGCAGGGTGGATTCTCCGGAATACTCGTGGTCGCCGGCCACGAACACGACTTTGGGCGTATTCGCAGCCGCCAACGCAAACGGGGACAGTAAGAACTGTCCCCGCGTTACGAGTTGGAGCTTGGAGGCCATTTAGCGGCGGTCGGAGCTGGGCGGGACCATTCCGTTCATGCGCAGATAGGTGACCAGGTTGCCGTAGTGTTCCCAGGTGTGGCTGGTGTTCAGCAAGAGGGGGAAGGCGGCGGGGCGTTCGGCATTACCCATCTTGACCATCTTGCCCATGGAGGCGTCGGTGGTCATGCCCCAGGCTTTGACGCATTCGTCGTTAGCGGCTTTCCAGGCGGCGGCGAGAGCTTCCTTCGAAGTTTCCTTGCGAATGCTGGCGGGCTTGGTGCCGCCGGTGATGGGGGCGCAGAAGTTCCAGTTGGCATCCGTCAGGTGGCCGATGAATTCGCTAAAAGGCATGACGCTGTCGATGGGCTTGTAGCTGAACTTGTCGGCGGGCATCTTTTCGATGGACTTGGTAATGTTCCCGGCGACGGTCATATAGAGCTGGGCGGCGCTGGCGGCAACGGGGTTGGTCTTGGGGTCCGGGCCGCTCATTTGCGCAGACATGGGAAGGGCCAGCGCAAAAGCCAGCGAAAGGATGCTTAGAGTTTTCATAGTGAGTAATACCTCGTAGGGATTATATCTTCAATCCGTAGAATTTCATCGCCGTTGACCCAAGGATTTTCGCCCGCTCATCGGCGTTCTGGGCCCCGAGCCCCTGGGTAAAGGCGGCCAAAACTTGCTTCCAGGTGCCGGCGAGGGTGCAGACGGGCCAGTCCGAGCCGAACATCAGGCGGTCAAAGCCGAAGATTTTGAGGCTGTGCTGGATGTAGGGGGCGAGCTGCTCGGGTTTCCAATTCTGGTGGTCGGCCTCGGTGATCATGCCGGATAGCTTGCAATGGAGTGGCTTGTGCAGGGCAAGGCGTTCCATGTCTTTCGCCCAGCCGTCGAAGATGCCCTCTTTAATGTAGGGTTTCGCGATGTGGTCGACGACCATGGGCAGATCGGGGACCGCGTCCAGGAGGCGCGGCACGTAGGGCAGATGCGGGGGCTTCACGAGGAGGTCGTAAGGAATTTTGCGGCGCTCCAGTTCTTTGAGGCCGCGTACGACCTCGGGCTGGAGCATCCATTCGACGTCGGGCTCGTCTTGGATCAGGTGGCGGACGCCGACGAATTTGGGATTCTTCTGGAGCTGGTCGAGGACCTTGGCGATATTGGCGTCTTTCAAATCGACCCAGGCCACGACGCCCAGGATGCTTTTGTGTTGGGCGGCGAGGTTCAAGAGCCAGGTAGCTTCCTCGGGGACCTGGGCGGCCTGGACGACGACGGAGCCGTCGAACTGGTTATCGCGGAGGGTGGGCTCAAGATCGGCGGGCAGATAAGTTCTGCGCAGCGGATGGGGAGCGGGCGGCATCCAGAAATAGTGGATGAGATTGGGGTTCCAGTAGTGCTGGTGGGAATCGATGCGCATAAGACAATAGGAGAAGAGGTAGGACAAGAGGATTGTATCCAAGCATGACGAGGCGTGAAGTGTTGGCGGGGGCGGGGTTGCTGGCGGGGTGTAGGACAACGCCGGAACAGGCGCGGATCGACCCGGCGCTCGCGCCCTTGATTCCCCCGGATACGGCGGCGCTGGTGGGGGTGCGATTCGACCTTTTGAAGAAGACGGCGTTGTGGGAGCGGCTCTTTCCCAAGGGGAGCAAGAGCGTGTTTGCGGGCCTGGAAGAGCGCACGGGCTTTGACGTGGCCGATGATTTGTACGAGGCGGTGTATTGTCTGGGCGGGCGGAACCGGCTGGCGCTGATCCGGGGCAAGTTTACCGATGGGGGGATTGCCAATAGCGGTCTGGAACCGGATTTGAAGATCGCCAATGGGCAGAAGCTGCCTTATAAGGGCTATGTGTTGCAGGGAAGGGAGGAGGCCTCGGTGACCTTCTTTAACTCAAGCGTAGCCCTGGCCGGACGGGCGGCGGCCCTGCGGGATTCCATCGATGCGCGAAATCAGAAGCGGGAAATTCGAACGGGTTTGGTGGACCTGGTGGCGTCGTTGCCGCACGCGGCGCACGTCTATCTGGTGAGCGATAGGCCGAAGCTGCCCGAGGAAGGAATTGGGGGCTTGAAGAGCGTCCCGTTCGCGTTTCAATGGGTAAAGGCGCACCTTCAGGCGACCGAGCCGTTGCAGTTGACCGCCGTAGGGCAGGCGCCTAGCGAGCAGGCGGCCCAGAATGCCGCCGCGAGCCTGCGAGGAATCTTGTCGCTGGTGCCCCTGGCGGGAGGAAAGAAGCCGGAATGGAAGGTGGAACAGCAAAGCGCGCAGGTTTACCTGACGGCGTCGATGACGGTGGAGGCTGTACTGGAAACGGTGCAGGCGGTAGACAAAGGGTTCTAGCTGGGCCGATAATCCGCATATGCGCGGATTGCTTTTGGTTGCTTTGGCGGGTTTGGCGGTAGCAAGCGATAAACTCGTGCCGGACACGCTTTGGGATTGGCGGACGGTTTCCCACCCGAAGGTGAGCCCCGATGGCCAGCACGTCGTGTATGCGCTGGAATGGGCCGACAAGATGAGCGACGCCTTTCACGTCAACCTGTGGATCGCCTCCACGGACGGCAAGGAAAACAAGCCGCTCACGCAGGGCAAACAGAAGGACACGGCCGCCGTGTGGAGCCCGGACGGCCAGCGCCTGGCTTATATCTCAACTCGTAGCGGCAAAGCGCAGATTGTGGTGCGCTGGATGGCCAGCGGGGCGGAGTCGACCATCAGCAACTTCGAGAATGCGATGAGCGATTTGGCGTGGAGCCCCGATTCCAAGCGAATCGCCTTCTTCTCCCGCGTGAGCGTCAAGCCGAAGTGGACGGTGGCGAGCACGCCCGCGCCCAACGGCGCGCAATGGACGGCGGGGCCAAGCGTGGTGACGAACCTGAAGTGGCGCTCGGACGGAATTAGCGGCGCGGGGCTGCTGCCCTTGAGTGTCCCGCATCTGTTTGTGATCGATGCCGAGGGTGGGGAAGCGCGGCAGGTGACGACGGGCGATTATCCGCACACGGGCCCCGCAGCGTGGACGCCCGACGGCAAAGCCGTGGTGCTATCGACGCACCGGCGCGCGGACGCCGACGGAATCTTGTATCCCGAGGACCTGTACTCCATTGACGTCGAGACCGGGGCCGCGCGGAAGATAGTGGAGCGTAGCGGACCGGAAGGGGACCCCGTGATCTCGCCAGATGGGAGGTTGGTGGCCTTCCTTGGTTTTGAAGATCGGGGTAAGGCGCACCACTCGACGCGCTTGTGGGTGGTGGGGATGGATGGGTCCGGCTTGAAGTTGCTGGGCAATGCGCTGGACCGGAATTACTATTCCCCGGTGTGGAAGAGCGATGGGGCGGGCGTGTATGCCATTGCTGAAGATCGCGGGCAATCGCATTTGTATCTGGCCGCACTGAGCGGAAGTATTGAAAAGATTACGAGCGGGAACGTGCGTTTTTCGACCGCTTATGGACCGGCGGACCGCATTAGCCTGGCTAGCGGCACGGTGGCGCTGACGGCGTCCGACCCGGCAAGCCCCAAGGACGTCTACGCCCTGAAGCTGGGCTCAGGGCAAAAGCCGCTGCGCCTGAGCAGCGTCAACGAAGCGCTGGTGGCGCATCGGAAGCCGGGAGCGGTGGAGGAAATGGTTTGGAAGAGCTTCGACGGCAAGGAAATGCAGGGCTGGGTGATCAAGCCGCCGGACTTTGAGGCCGGCAAGAAGTATCCGATGATCCTCGATATTCACGGCGGCCCCCACGCCATGTACGGCATTGAGTTTAATCACCAAATGCAGATGTTTGCCGCGCGCGGCTTTGTGGTGCTCTATACCAATCCGCGGGGCTCCACGGGCTATGGCGAGGAGTTCGGCGACGTCATTCATGCCAAATATCCCGGGGACGATTACCAGGACTTGATGACCGGTGTGGACGCGTTGTTGGCCAAGGGCTACGTGGATGAGAAGCGGCTTTATGTGACGGGGGGTTCGGGCGGCGGCTTGCTCACGGCCTGGATCGTCACGCAAACCGACCGCTTCCGCGCGGCCGTCAGCCAGTATCCGGTGACCAATTGGTTCACCCAGGCCGGCAGCGCCGACATTGGGCTGTTGATGACGCGTTGGATGAAGGCGATGCCCTGGGAAAATCCCCAGCAGTACATCGCGCGCAGCCCGGTGTTTCGCGCCGATAAAGTGAAGACGCCCACGATGATCCTGACCGGCGAGGAAGACTGGCGCACGCCTATCGCGCAGAGCGAGGAGTTTTACTTTGCCCTCAAGGCGCGCGGCGTGGATACGGTGATGGTGCGCTTTTCGCGCGAAAACCACGGCATCCGCGGGGCCTTTCCCTCGCATCGCGTCCTCAAGGTGGAGCATATTCTCGGCTGGTTTGAAAAGCATTAGGGGCCGATGAGCGAGGCGTTTGTCCAAGAGAGCATCGCCGTGTTGGAGCGGACTCCGGCCACCCTCGCGACACTCTTGCGCGGGCTGCCGGAGCCTTGGGTGCGAGCTACAGAAGGCCCCGGCACTTGGAGCCCCTACGACGTGATTGGCCATCTAATCCACGGCGAAAAGGCGGATTGGATGGTGCGCGTGGGGCAGATACGCATGGGCGGGCAAACGTTTGTGCCTTTCGACCGGGAGGCGATGTTTCGGGACAGCGCCGGAAAGCCGATGGACGCGTTGCTGGAGGAGTTTGCGTTCTGGCGGCGAAAGAATCTCGAGCAACTGCGGGCTTTGGACCTGGATGCCGCCGCGCTGGCCGGCACGGGCACGCACCCCGCGCTGGGGGTGGTGACCTTGCGACAGCTTCTTGCTACCTGGACCGCGCACGATTTATCGCATTTGGGGCAAATTGCGCGCGTGATGGCCAAGCGTTACGGCGCCGAAGTCGGACCCTGGGCGGAGTATCTGGGCGTCCTGAAAGGGGCTTAGACGCTTAAGGCAAAGATTCGGCTCCAAACGGGAGAGCCCCTGCTATGATCAGGATTGGAGCTTGGGCCGCTGGGTGGGCTCTCTATATTTGATCCAACAGTCAAAGTCATAGGGATCTTAACTGTCTTAAGCGCTGGTGTGCAAGATCGGCTACTTTTACCGGTGGCGTCGGATAAGCCTAAAGGCGCGCGGTGGGTCCCACCCTAGCTAACGCGCGGGTCAATGACGGGAGTTCACCCAGCCGCCCAAGCTCCTCCCTCAAGCCTTCCTTCCCTTGCATGAATATTCTTTTTATTGGCGACATTTACGCCTCCCCAGGCCGCAATGTCGTCACGAGCCACCTGTCCAATCTGCAATCCAGCCTGGGCATTCATTTGACGATCGCCAACGCTGAAAATTCGGCCGGCGGCTTTGGCGTAACGCCGCAGATTGCCGACGAGTTTTTTTCGATCGGCATCGACGTCCTCACGACGGGTAACCATGTGTGGGACAAGCGCGAATTCTACGAGTATCTCGACCGCAGCGGGCGCGTGACGCGGCCGGGAAACTATCCGCCCGATTTGCCGGGCAAGGGACTAATTTATGTCGAGGCGCGCAATGGCGTGCGCTGCGCGGTGTTGAATCTGCAGGGGCGGGCGCATATGACGCCGATCGATTGCCCGTTTCGCAAGGCCGACGAACTGATCGGACAGATTCCGGCCGAGGTCAAGGTTCGCTTTTTGGATTTCCATGCCGAACTCACCAGTGAAAAGGTCGCGATGGGTTGGCATGTGGACGGGCGGATTTCTGCGATGGTGGGCACCCACACGCACGTTCCTACCGCCGATACGCGCATCTTGCCCGGCGGGACGGGCTACCAAACCGACTGCGGCATGACCGGGCCCTACGATGGGGTGATTGGGGCCGATAAAGAGCTGGTGCTTAAGAAGTTTCTGACTTCGCTTCCCGTTCGCCTGGAGAGTGCAAAAAAAGGAGCGGAGCTGCATGCGGTGCGGCTCGAGGTGGATGAGAATACGGGGCGCACCACGTTGATCGAGCGGATAGTACGTAAGTCCCCCGCCTAGTTAAGCGAATGCAATGAAGGACCACTCAGGTCTTCCCTCTACAGTCCTATCCGCTAGCGGACGATTAAAGGCCTAACTCAATCTTCATGAAGCGCATGCTCACATCTTCGATGTGGACGTGGGTCATTGTCCTGATGGCCCTACTCTGCCTGGTCGCCGGTAACCAGCAAATCCAAACAGTGCACGGCCATCAGGAAAGGCTGGAACTGACGACGCTACAAGTGGCGGCGTTTAACCGTTTGGAGCAATGCCTGTGGGACCTGGAGGCGGCGTTTGCGGCGGCCCCCCAGGCCAAGCCCGAAGACCTGGACGCGCGCATTGAAAAGGATTTGAAAGCGCTCAGGGGGAGTTTGGAAGAGGCTAAACGGCTGCCCTTCGCCGAATCGGAAGCCCAAGGATCGCTGCTGCGCCTGGAGACGGCGGTGATCCTATTGGAGCGGGAAGGCGGCAAGACGACCCCGGCCACGGCGGGGCATCTACGCCGGGCGATGCAGGAGGTGCGCAGCGGCTCGGGCATGCTCTGGGCCCGCTATACCGAAATCGCGCGGGAGATCGCCAGCCGCTGGCAGGAAGTGAATCTGCTCGTGCTGGCCTCGTGCGTGATGGCGGCCTTCCTTGCCTTTCTGCTGCGCGCCTTTCACCGGGACCTGATGGAGCGCAAGGACGCCGAGCGAGCCCTGCGCGAGAGCGAGGAGCGCTACCGGCGTCTGGTGGAGGCCAGCCCGGACGCAATTCTGGTGCATCGGGGCGGCAAGATCTTGTTTGTCAATAGTTCTGGCGTGGATCTTCTAGGCGCCGTTTCGGCGAGCATGCTGGTGGGGTCCGATATGCGGGAGCTATCGCCGAATGCGGCGGCTTGGGGCCAAGTGCCGGACGGAGCGGGCCCCGCTCGCCCGCAGCATTACCCCGTGGTGCGCAAGGACGGCAAAAAGATCGAAGTGGAAGCGGTGGCCACCAGCTTCGCCTACCAGGAATCGCCGGCCGTGCAGATGATGATCCGGGACGTGACGGCCATCCGACAACAGTCTGAGAAGCTGGCGGCCAGCGAACGCCGCTTCCGCAGTCTTTTTGAAAACGTGGCCGAAGGCGTTTACCAGTCGAGCGAAAACGGGCAGATTCTCGAAGCCAACCGCGCGCTGGTGGAGATGCTGGGCTACGAAAGCCTGGAAGAATTGAAGCGGCTGAACATCGCGGCAGATCTTTACGTGGATTCCGGGGACCGCGAGGAAAGCACGCAGGTGTTGCAAAGCGAGGGTTCGGTAAACAACCTCGAATTGCGTCTGCGCCGTAAGGACGGAACCGTGATCACGGTGCTAGAGAACGCGCGGGCGGTGACGAACGCGGCGGGCGAGGTGGAATTCTACGAGGGCACGCTCACGGATATTTCACAGCTGAAGCAGGCCGAAGAAACGTTGAAGCAGGCGCGCGACCAGGCGCTGCGGGTGTCGCGCATGAAGAGCGAGTTTCTGGCCAATGTCAGCCATGAAATCCGCACCCCGATGAACGGCATCATCGGCATGGCGGACCTATTGAACGACACTTCGCTATCGAGCGAGCAGCGCGAATATGCCGAGGCGGTACGCCGTTCGGCGCACTATTTGCTGAACATCATCAACGACATCCTGGATTTCTCGAAGATCGAGGCCGGGCGGCTGGAGCTGGAGGAAATCGAATTCGACCCGCGCGAGTGCGTCGAAGACGTAGTGGAGTTGCTCGCGGAGCGGGCGCAGGAAAAGGGCCTGGAGCTCTTGACCCAGATCGATTCGCAACTGCCGGCGCGGCTTCGTGGCGACCCCTACCGGATCCAGCAGATTCTCACCAATTTATTGGGCAATGCGATCAAGTTTACGAACGCGGGCGAGGTATTGCTGCGAGTGCGCTGCGAGAACCGGGGCCCGGAGAGCGCCCGCGTTTATGCGGAAGTGGCCGATACCGGAATTGGCGTGCCGGAGGCGATGCGGGAGAAGTTGTTCCTGCCCTTCACGCAGGCCGACGGGTCGTTTACACGGCGTTTTGGCGGTACGGGCCTGGGTCTGGCGATCACGCGGCAACTGGTGGAACTGATGGGCGGCGAAGTGGGTATGCGGGCGGCGGAAGCGGGCGGGAGCGTTTTCTGGTTCGCGATCCCCTTGCGGGTGGTGGAAGTGGCACCGGCGACGGCGGGCCGACGGGGCGGCGGAAAGGCGCTGGTGGCGACCCAGCATCCGGAGCGAGGCGCAACCTACGCGCACTCGCTGCGGGAATTGGGCTACGCGGTGTCGCGCGCTCATTCGGGGCAGGAGTTATTGCTGTTAGCAGGGGAAGCGCTGGCGCAGCGGCAGCCCTATGACCTGATTCTGGCCGACCATCATTTGAACGACACGAGCTCGATCGCGCTGGCGCAGCACTTGCAACAGGAAGGCGTCGATCCTTCCCGGACGCTGATTCGCCTGGTGCGTTGGCGCGAACGCGCACTGGAGCGTTTGAACGACGAACATTTTGCGGGCACACTGCCCGAGCCGAACCGGCGCGCGCAGTTCCTGGCCGCCATTGAATCGCTGGAAGAAGGACGGGCCGCCCTGGGCGGCTTGGCCGAATTGGGGCGAAGGCTGGAGGAATCCTCGCCCAGCGCGCCGCCCGTGCGCGTGGCGATCGCCGAAGACAACGCGATCAACCAAAGAGTGGCCTTGCGGATGCTCGAAAAACTGGGGGTTGCGGCCGACGTATTCGAGAACGGGCGCCTTGCCTATGAGGCGATCCGCCGGGGCGGCTACGGCCTGGTCTTTATGGATTGCCAGATGCCGGAGATGGATGGATTCCAGGCCACCGAGGCGATCCGCGCCTGGGAAGCGCAAGCGGGCTTAGCGCGCCTGCCTATCATCGCCATGACCGCGCACGCCATGCAAGGCGACCGGGAGCGCTGCCTCGAGGCCGGCATGGACGATTACCTGGCCAAGCCGATTTCACGAACGGGCCTGGAGGATATTCTGCTGAAGTGGCTACCTTCCTACGGCGAAGGAGAGCTCGCCTTTACTTCAGATTCTTCTCAAACAGCTTGAAGATGCGGCGGTATTCGTCGGTCCAACTGGCCGAGTCGACGAAGCCGTGGTCTTCGACGGGATAGGAAGCTAGCTCCCAGTTTTCCTTACCTAGCTCGATCAAGCGCTGCGCGAGGCGCACACTGTCCTGGTAGTGAACGTTGACGTCCACCATGCCGTGGCAGATAAGCAAAGCGCCCTTGAGGCCCTGGGCGTGATAGATGGGGGAACTCTTGCGGTAGGCCTCGGGGTCCTTCTGCGGCTCGTTGAGGATGTTGGAGGTATACGGATGGTTGTAATGAGCCCAGTCGGTAACGGGGCGTAGCGCGGCGCCGGCGGCGAAGGTGTCGGGGCTGGTAAAAAGCGCCATCAGGGTAATGAAACCGCCATAGGAGCCCCCGTAGATGCCGATTTTCTTCGCGTTGATGCGCTGGGCGCTGACCAGCCATTTGGCTGCGTCGATGTGGTCCTCGAGGTCCTTGCCGCCCATAAAGCGGTAAATCCCGGTGCGCCAATCGCGGCCGTAGCCGGCGCTGGCGCGGTAGTCGATGTCGAGCACGGTGTAGCCGCGCTCGAGCAGGAAATGGTGGAACATGTATTCGCGAAAGTATTGGCTCCACCAGCGGTGCACGTTCTGGAGGTAACCTGCGCCGTGCACGAAGACCACGGCGGGACCGTTTGGGCGGGCGTTCTTGGGCTTAAAAAGGCGGCCGGGAATCTTCTTGCCGTCGCGGGCGGGGATCTCGACGATGGGGGCGTCGAGCCAGGTGCGGGCCAGGAACTCGGGCGAGGGCGAAGTGGTTAGGCGCGTGAGCGCGGCGCCGGGCGTAAGTTCCGCCGAGTAGAGTTCGTCGGGCTTGTTGGCGTAGCTGTGTAGGTCGGCAATCCATTTTTCGTCGGGCGAGACCGTGACGTTATGCTCGCCGGCGGCGCTGCTCAGGCGGGTTTTCTGTTGGGTGGCGGGGTCCAGGCGGTAGAGATGCCGTTCATAGGGGCTGGCCTCGCTGGTGGTTAGGAAAAGGCTCTTCTTGTCGCGGCTCCAACTAAGTGCCGTTACTTCGTATTCGCCGGAGCTCAAGGCCTGTACTTCGCCGCCGTTGAAAGGTACGCGGTAGAGATGCGAATAGCCGGTGCGTTCGCTTTGAAAATAGACATGGCTGCCCCCGGCATCGAATTCCAGGCGTTGGATGCCGGGTCCGCCGATCCAGGCGTCGTCGTGGTCCTGGGCTAGTACACGGGCCTTGGCGTTGGCTACATCGAGAGCCAGGCGCCAGAGGTCCTTGTTGTCGAGGGAGCGCAGGAGAAACACGCAACGCAGGCCGTCGTCGCTGAAGGTGACGTTAAACACGTTGGCCGGTTTGGGCTTCTCGCCGAGGCCATAGTCCACGGGTTTCACTTCGCCGGTCTTGACGTCGATGCGATAGAGAGCGCTGCGGCCCTGGACATCGCCCACTTTGGTGCGCGCGGGCAGGTCTTCGGTAAAGGCGCTTTCCGTGATGTAGCTGGGGACGATGGCCGTTTTCGCGCCCTCGGGCCGGTCTGCCAAGGTGGCCAATACATACTTGCCGTCGCCGCTCAATTGCAGGTTCGTGACGGCTTGGCGAGGGCCCAGGTAATAAGGCTTACGTGGATTCGCGCGCAGCCGGCGCGCGCGCGCTTCCTCGCGCAGGGTCTTGCGTTCCTGGATGGTGGCAAGGAGTTGCTTCTCTTCTTCTTTGAGAAACTCCTGGGCCGTGAGATCTTTCTTGGGGTCCTTCTTAGGCTCTTCTTCGTCGGGCGAAGGGCGGCCCGTGCGCAGGTCGGTAAGCTGCTCAAGGGAACCCTCGGCCAAGGAGTGCACGATCAAATTGTTGTTGCGCTGGTAGCTGATGCGCTGGCCGTCGGGTAGAAAACGGGGCTGCGCCTCCAGATCGCTGGTGACCGTCAGACGCTTGGCGTGGTCGGTGCGGAAATCGTAGATCCACACGTCTCCCAGTTGGTTGTAGACGCAGCGCTGCCGCAGGTTGTCGTAGTCGCAATTGGCCGGCGGCGCCTGGAGTAGCTCCTCTTCGCTCAACTTCTTGAGTTCGCTACCGTCGCGGTTCACGACGTAAGTGTCAAAGGGCGCGCGCGGAGAGTCTGTGTGGCGTTTCCATTGGAAATAGATACGGCGGCTATCGCCAGACCAGCGAACGGCCTGGGGCGCGTAGCCCGCATACTGGGGCCCGCGCATGATGGTTTCGATTGTTAAGGACGGCGCCGCGGAGGAATTCTGCGCCGGCGCTTGCGGCAGCAATAGAAAAGAAATCGTAACAGCGAGCAAGGATCGCAACTGCATCTTTCTACAATAAGGGGAATGGCGTTATCCAACGAAGAGTTTTACCGCATTTCGAAGCTGCCGCCGTACGTCTTTGCCGTCGTCAACGAAATGAAGGCGAAGTTACGGGCCGGCCAGCAGGATGTGGTGGATTTCGGTATGGGCAACCCGGACGGGGCCACACCCCGGCCGATCGTGAACAAGCTGGTGGAGGCGGCGCGCAATCCCCGCAATCACCGCTATAGCGTCTCCAAAGGGATTCCGCACCTGCGCCAGGCCATTACGGAACGTTACGAGCGCAAGTGGGGCGTGAAACTCGACCCCGAGACTGAGGCTATCGCCACCATCGGCGCCAAAGAGGGCGTGTCGCACCTGATGTTCGCGGTCCTGGGTCCGGGCGACGTAGTGGCTCTCTCGAACCCCTGTTACCCGATCCACCAATACGGTGTGATCATGGCCGAGGGCACGCCTTGCATCCTGCCGCTGAATAGCCCCGAGGAATTTCTGAACCGGCTGGAGCATGTTTATGCAACCTCGCTCAAGAAGCCGAAGGCGATCCTGGTGAGCTTTCCCAATAATCCGACAACACTCACCGTGGAACTGCCTTTCTTCAAGAGTGTGCTCGATTTGGCCGCCAAACACGGTTCGATGGTGATCCACGATTTCGCCTATGCCGACTTTGGCTTCGACGGCTACCAGCCGCCCAGCATCCTGCAGATACCCGGCGCGACCGAGTACGCCGTCGAGATTTTTTCCATGACCAAGAGCTACAACATGGCCGGCTGGCGCATGGGCTTTGTGCTGGGTAACAAGAAGATGGTGGGCGCGCTTGCACGCATTAAGAGCTATCTCGATTACGGCGCTTTCCAGCCGATCCAGATCGCCTCGATCATTGCTTTGCGTGAGTGCGAGGAAGAAACCGCGAAGATTCGCAATATTTATCAAAAGCGCCGGGACCTGCTGGTGACGGGCCTCAAGCGCGCGGGCTGGCCGGTGGAAAAGCCGAAGGGCAGTATGTTTCTGTGGGCGCCGATTCCGGAGCGCTTCCGCGCCGCGGGGTCCCTTGAATTCGCGAAGTTGCTGCTGGAGAAGGCGCTGGTGGCCGTCAGCCCCGGCATCGGTTTCGGACCTTTGGGCGAAGGCCACGTGCGCTTCGCCTTTATCGAAAACCACCACCGTACACGCCAAGCGGTACAGAGCATTAAGGCATTTCTGCAAAGCTAGTCCTCTCCATGCACGTTGAGCCGGTCTCCTTGGATACGCTGCGGGCAGGCGCCCTCGAAACGCTTTTGGCGATCGAGCGTGAAGACTATCGCCGCGCCTATCGTTGGGACTTCGATTACGCCGCAACGTTGCTAAACGACCTGGTGGCGACGCGCGGCCTGCACGGCGTCGCACTGTTGGCCGGCGGCGAACCGGTGGGTTACTCCTATTTTGTTCTCGACAACCAGAAGGCCATCATTGGCGATTGCTATGTGCGCGCGCCCTATGACACGCCGGGCAACGAGCGCCTGTTGATGGCGGCTACGCTCGAGGCGTTGCGGAAGATTCCCGGCGTGCGGCGCGTCGAGGCCCAGCCCATGATGCTGCGTTATCCCTACAGCCACCCGCGCGCGCTGCGCTACGAGCGCCTCTATCTCGAACTGCATCTGCCCGAAACGAACTGGCCCGTGCGTTACGGCATCCGCAATGGCTATCGCTTGGAGAACTGGAGCTGGCGGCACGAAGCGGCGGCGGGGCGCGTAATCCACGACGCCTACCGGGGCCATGTGGACGCGCAGATTAACGACCACTACCAGGGGCAGAGCACCTCGACAGAGTATCTGCGGAACCTAGTGAGTTATCCCGGCAGCGGTAAGTTCTTAAACGAAGGCAGCTTTCTGATTACCGATTCGGGGCGGGGAAGCCTGGCCGCGTTACTTTGCGCCAGCGAAATCCAACCCGGCACCGGCCACATCACGCAGCTATGCGTGGACCGGGTTTCACGGGGGCTGGGGCTAGGGAGAGGCCTGCTCTACGCCTCGCTGGCTTACTTCGCCAGCCAAGGTTGGGACTGGGCCACGCTCAGCGTCACCACGGCTAACGAAAACGCGCTCGAAATGTACAGGCGCGCGGGCTTTGCCGAGCGCACGCGCCTGTATGCCTACGTTTGGCCGCAGTGGCCGCATTAGTACTGAGCTAGCGGGAGACGGACCAGAGGACGCGCCAGAAATCCATCTTGCGCGTGCTTACGACGGAATTCCTGCGAGCCGATAACGAGGCTAGATTCCCTTTGGGAAATACCTTGGCAAAGCCCTCCGGGAAGCGCTGGTTGGCCATGGCCGCCTCAAAGTCCTTGAAGACCGTCGTGGTGACGGCATCATATTCCCGATCGACGCCGGCCGGCGAGCGGAAGGCCCAGAGGCTCCAACTCTTAAACTGCCCGTCCTTTGCCATTTGCCTGTGTACGGGCAAGTAGGATTCCATCTCCATCCTGTAGTAATCGTCGGCCCGATCCGGCATGATCTTCTTGAGGTCCGTGCGGATGATATCGCCTTCGACTAGCTGGGCGATCGCATCGTCCGCAGTCGTCCCTATCCGCACCCGCAGCGTGCTGCCGGTTACCTTGCGCAAGGGCACCGCCTGCTTCTGGTATTCGGCTTGCGTCATGCCCATCTTCTGATAGACGGCAGCGACGAGGGCCGGGGAGGCCTCGGCATAACCATCCTTGATCACCACGAGGCGATAGCGTCCGACGGGCGCCGGGTTGCCGCCAAAGAGCCGCACGCTCATTGTCGCCATGCGCACTTTGGGGTCCTCTTTGAGAATCGTCTGGTAAAGCTTAAGCGAAGTGGATTTCGAGAACGCGACAAATTCCGCGGGGTTATCCGAATCGTAAAACGTCGAAGTGGCTACAACAGGGGTGGTTTGCTGGCCGTACAACGCCGCAACCAGGACGGGGAGCAATAAGACTCTGCGTTTCATACTTCCCTCTCTGAAGGCCCATAGAGGCGGGGAACGAAGAGCGGCCCGGGCGGCCAGTCCTCATACAAACGTCGATTCAGTGGAACGTAGCTGAGTTCCCCGCGGACTCGGGAGTATACCGAAACGAGCGGGCGAACGCTAGCCGGGTAAACGATTATGGCTTTGCGAGCCAAGGCGTGTCCACCTTGGGCGTCACCACGGCCAACGAAAACGCCCTTGAGATGTACAGGCGCGCGGGCTTTGCCGAGCGCACGCGCCTGCATGCCTACGTTTGGCCGCAGTGGCCGAATTAGCGGGGAAGCTGGCTATCTGCTGACTGACCAGAGCACGCGCCAGTAGTTGGTCTCGACGGTGTTCACCACGGAGCGCGCCCGCATCACAAGCGCCCCCATATTTCCATTGGGAAAGACCTTCGAAAAGGTTGCCCGGTAGGTTAACGGAGCCATCGCCGCTTCCAAGTCTTTGTACACGGTCGTGGCCACCGCGTCGTGTTTGCGGTCCGTTCCGGCCGGCGAGCGGAAAGCCCAAAGACTCCAGCTCTTCATCGCTCCGTCCTTCACCATTTGCATGTGCATAGGCAGATACTGCTCGCGCTCCATGGCGTAGTAATCGCTATCCCGATCCGGCAGGATCTTCTTTAGACCCGCTGCGATGATGTCGCCCTCGACGAGCTTGGTTACCTGATCGCCAGAAGTCGTCGCCATCCGCACCCGCAGCGTGTTGCCGGTTAGCTTGCGCAGCTTAGAGGACTGCTGCTGGTACTCCGCTTGCGTCATCCCCAGCTTCTGGTAATAAGTCGCGATCGTGGCCGGGGAGGGCTCAGCGTAGCCGTCCCTGATCACCACGAGTCGGTAGCGGCCCACGGGCGCCGGATTCCCGCCAAAGAGGCGCACGCTCATCGTCGCGCTGCGTATTTTGGGATCCTCTTTGAAGATGATCTCGAAGAGCTTGACAGTAGTGGACTTGGAAAACGCCACAAAGGCTGCGGGGTCATCGGTGTCGTAAAACGCCGAAGTGGCTACAACAGGGGTGGTTTGCTGGCCGTACAACGCCGCAACCAGGACGGGGAGCAATAAGACTCTGCGTTTCATACTTCCCTCTCTGAAGGCCCATAGAGGCGGGGAACGAAGAGCGGCCCGGGCGGCCAGTCCTCATACAAACGTCGATTCAGTGGAACGTAGCTGAGTTCCCCGCGGGCTTGGGAGTATACCGAAACGAGCGGACGAAAGATAGCGGGGTAGACGATTACGGCTTCGCGGCGGCGGGCGCCTTCTTCTTGTCGGCGGCGGCCAGCGCGGCGATCTCCGGCGGCACGGCGAAAATCTGCTCGGGAATCTTCGCGTTGAACTCGATCGAAGTGAAGCTCATCGCCATCTCTACCGGCCCCAGCACCGTTGAAGCCTTGAGCGGCGTCTGCAAGCCGTCGATCGGCTTATAGTCTTCCAGCACCAGCGTGATCGGGATCTCCCCCAGCGGCGAAGGCATCGTCATCTTCTGCTGCACCAGCAAGCCCGAGGCCTGGTCGAAGAACTGCTCTTCCAGCTTGCCCATTTTGGGCGTCAGCTTTAGCTTCCACACGGGCTTGCCCTTCACCGTATCGGCCCCGGCGAATTCCACCTTGTTGTAGCAGCCGTCCTTGCCGATGGCCACGCGCGCATATTCGCTCATCGCTTCGCCGGCGCAGGTTACGAGAAACTTCTCGACCCCCGTCTTGATGCGCGGCCCCAGCGCCGTCTTCTCCCACACCACGTCGCCGTCGGAACCTTCTTCCTGCTTGCCCATGCCGGGGATGTCAATGACGCTGTAACCCTTGCCGCCGTCGGCGCGGTAAATCAACACGTCGGCCTTGATGTTCTGCGCCTTGATTTCCATCGAGCCGCGCATGATGACGGTGTTTACGCGTTTGAAGGCTTCTTCGCCGCCGCTGGCCTCGATGTAGCGCGCCAGCACCTCTTCGGCGGTGGGCGGCGCTTGCGCCAGCGCGAAGCAAGAAGCGAAACTAGCGAGCAGCAGCGCCCGGCAGGCGTGATTTCCCATAGATCCAATCTATCGCAGCCTCGAGCACGCGGTCCCTTTGGGCGTCGAGTGAGGCGCGCGTGTGCTTTACCTCGACGTCGGGCTTGACGCCCCGCCCTTCCAGGACCCGCCCGTCTTCGGACACATAATTCGCCACCGCGTATTGAAACAGGTCGCCACTCGGCAGTTGCTCGATCAAGCTCGGCAGCGCGGCGCCAGCACTAACGCCGCCAAAGACCCGCGCCCGCTTTAGATTCTGCAATCCCCCGGCGAGGATTTCGCTGGTGGATGCCGAGGCCCCGTCCTGCAGAATCGCCAACTTCCCCGTAAATCCCTCCAGCCTCGGGATCACCGCAAAGTTTAGCGTTAGATCGCGCTGGTACATAGTGCCCAGTTTTACGCCGCTCTCGGAGATGAACCAGCCGCTGAGCGCATTGGCCATGATCGCGATGCCGCCTGGGTTTCCGCGCAGGTCCAGCACAAAGCCCCGGCAATCGCCACAGCTTTTCACGGCCCTTTCAAATTCCGGCAACACCCTTACGGCATCCAGGAACATGCTTAATCGAAAGTAGCCAACGTCTTTCGCCGCACCCTCGCGGCGGAACTCGCGCTCCACGCTCAACCCCTGCACGAAGCCAAAGCCAGTGCTGCCGTCGGGCTTGGGCAGCGTCAGCGTCACCACGCGTCCTCCGGCAAAGGCATAGCGCAGAGCCTGGCCGTGATAGCCGCCCAACTGGGCCTTGAGCAGTTGCTGCAGCCGGATGGGCTTGCGTTCGCCCGCCAGCATAGGGGCCAAAGGCACATCCTCCACCTGCAACAATTCCCAACCAAGGCGAATGCCCGCCTGGGCGGCCGGCGTGCCCGCTGCCACGCGCGACACCAAGATCTTGCCTTCGACCACCTCGACGCTAAATCCCGGCTGCGCCGGTCCGCCTGCGCGCCGCTGGACGCCTTGGCTCGCCTCGGGTCCCGCAATCGCGTAATGGCTGCGCCCCAGCAATTCGATCATTTCCCGCATGGCGGCCCGGGCTTCGTCTGCCGAGCGCGCCGCCTCGACCCGAGGCCGGTAAAGACCGCGAACTTCTTTCCAACTCTTGCCGTTTGGGAGTTTTTCGAGCTCCGCCGCAGAATAGTGTTTATCTTCAATGGTTTGCCAAACTTGATCGAAGCTTTCCACCCAAACATTGTCGGCGGCGCCCAGCATAGCGGCCCACGCCACCGCGTACAGAATCATTCGCATCGCTTTCATTATCCGCCGCCGCCGAACCTCTAAGCCCTATCCTATAGACATGGAATCCCTGGAGATCCAGCCCTCGCAACTGAGGGACTTGCTGGCCTCTCAAAACGCCCCTACCCTGCTCGACTGCCGCGAACCCTCCGAATACGAGATCGCGCGGCTTGAACCCTCCATCCTCCTGCCCATGAACACCATTCCGGGCAGCCTCACCCGGATCGAATCCCTCGCCGACGAGAAGCTTCTCGTTGTTTACTGTCATCACGGCGTGCGCAGCCTGAACGCCGCCGCTTGGCTTCGCCGCCAAGGTGTGGAAAATGTCGTTAGCCTAAATGGCGGCATTGATCGCTGGTCGATCGAAATCGATCCCGCCATTCCCCGATATTGAATCCGTTTTTGAAAAGAGGTACAGACGATGGCCCGTGGATGGGAATCGAAAGATGTCGAGAATCGCCGCGAGCAATTTGCCGAAGAACGCTTGCTGCGCCAGCAGGCCGTGCCCAGTGCCGAACAAGTGGAGGCGGATCGCCGTTTGGCCGATCTGCAATTAAACCGCAGCCGCGTGCAGCGCGACATAGAATTAGCCAGCAACCCCCGCTATCGCGACATGCTCGAAGAAAGCCTAGCCTTCCTCAATGCGGAAATCGCCAAGCTCACGGGTTCAACAGAATAACCGCTAACAAGGTTCCGGCCAGCGCGAAGACGGCCAGGAACATACCCAGCACATAGCGCCCCACCTTGTTCTGGTCGTCGTCGATCCCGTTGATTTGCTTCACCAGCTTCTTGACGGCATCAGCCTCGGATTTCGACGGACGGTCCAACAACGGCATATGTACTACTGATTGCTATTGTAGCCCTGTGAGTGCACAAACCTGGATCCTGGGCGCGCTTTTAACCGGCATCGTCATTCCGGTGCAAATTGGCATTAATGCGGCCATGGGCCGCTGGGCGGGACATCCCAGCGCCGGCGTTGCCGTAAACTTCACAACCGGGCTCCTTTGGCTAGGGATCTATCTGGCCCTCGCACGCCCGCCGCTTGCGCCTCTAACGCACTGGTTCGGCGCGCCTTGGTACTTCTGGAGCGGTGGACTGATCGGCGCCCTGATTGTGAGCAGCGGCCTGGTGGTGGCCCCGCGTCTGGGCGCGGCTACCTTTATGGGGCTGCTGGTGGCCGGCCAACTGTTGGGCTCGATGACGCTGGACCATTTCGGTTGGCTCGGCTTCCCTCGCATTCCCTTTAGCTTCACGCGCTTGGCCGGCGCCGGGCTGCTAGTGGCCGGCGTGGTGCTGATCCGGCGGGGTTAGAAAAACTTTTTCGCCCGCGCGCCCGCTTGCCGCACTGTCAGGCATGAAGCGATATCGACAACTGCTGACCGTTTATTGCGCCGCGGCCGCGTGGCTGCCCGCCCAAAGTTTCGCTCCCGAATTCAAGACCGAAGATCGCTTGGTCATCCAGCGGCTGGGAGACCTCTGGATGCGCCTCGCCCAGATGGAGAATCCGGCCCAAGGCCTGGGGTCTAACCTTCCCAGTCTTTTGTGGGGCGATGGCGTCCGGGTCTATAAACAACTTGGCGAAGCGGCGCGGGCCGAAGCACTGAAGTCCGCGCTCCCGGCGCTCAAAGCAGTAGCCATGTCGGAGGTGGCGCGTAAGGCCCACGATGAGGCGATTGCCCAGCGCTTAGGAGCCCAAAACCATGGTGTGGCGGTGAAACAGGGCGTGGATCCGATGAAGCGCTTCCAGGAACTGATGGCCACCATGCAAAAAAACCCGATGGTGATGCAGGACCAGAAGTTTTTGAAGGAATTCGAAGAGGTGCAAGCCAAGATGAACGGCGACACCGGGCCCAGCGGCAGCGGCGTCGCTTTGCAAATGGTGCAAGCCGACCTGACTCGCTACACCAAACCCCTCGCGGAGTTGAAGCGCGATGTGGAAGGCATGAAGAGCGTGGCGGAGCCCGCGCAGGCCAGGTGCTACGAGGGAGCGCTGGCCTTGGCTGCGGCCAAGCCCGACGCGTTCCGCCTCCGCACCGCCAAGTGCCAATTCGAAGCCTACGGCAACCCGGTGAACGAAGCGGCGCTCGATCGCGAGCGGAAGGAAGAGGCTCAGCGTGTCTACAATCGCGTCAGCCTGCCCGCACTCCTCAAGGTCTCCCTGCGGGACTTCGTGACGACCGCCGCCACGGTGGACTTCAGCGCCGCCACCATGTCCAAAGGCAACCGGACCGTCTTTGTCAATCCGGCCTACGAGAAGAAGTCCGCTTTGTGGAAGATGATTTTCCGCAACGGTAAAGCTCCGACCGAGGTGGGTCTGGCCTTCGCGAAGGCTTGGCTGACCGAGTTGAATTAAGCGAGTCTTTCGCCGCTAGCGGCGTCGACGATAGCGCTGCTTTTGGGGCCGAGTTCCAGAGTTATCTTGCGGCCATTGCGCAAGGTGACTTCGCGGCGGCCGCCCGCCAGCGTATGCAGAAGCAGGAGCCCGCCCCCGGTGTGGAGGATGTCGTCGTTCTCGCTATAGATGTGCGCGCCCGCGGCGCGGGCGATACGCCGCCAGTCGGCGGGGAGAAGCGGAGGCATGGCTTTGTACCAGACGCGGCCGTCCGCAGTTAGCTCTGTACCCGAGCGGCTGCCGATCAGCTCGCGAGTAAAGGACGGGTCTAATTTAGCCCCGTCGCAGTAACCTGGCTTGTAAGTGAACACAAGATGTCGGCCGGCGGACTGCACCCTTTGCTGGATAAAGCGGCGTTGCTCCGGGCGCAGCAGCCAGGTGTTGGCGAAGGCGACGATCTTGAAGCGCGCGAGGTCGATCTTTTGGAGGTCGGCCAAGTGAATGGTTTCGACCGCCAGGCCGCTGCGCCAGGCTTCGGCCACGAAGCGGTTGGTGGCCAGCGGATCCGTAATTGCGTCTGTGCCCTGCGCCGAGCCGGTGTAATAGAAAACCTCGGTGTCAAAGACCAGTAGTACGTCGGCAGCGGGCTCATAGGGCCGCTGGTGATAGCGGTCGAGCAGCGATTTCAGCTTGCCAATTTCGGCGAGCAGGCGCGTGTCGTTCCACCAGCCGCTTTGGTTGGCGGGGCCAAAATCGTAGTACCAAAGCCCGGCGCCGCGGGTATAGCTTTCGAGCACATTGCGACGCAGGATAGCCACGTCGAGCGGCACATCGCTTAGCCGGAAGGCTTCGTCCACGTTATTGCGCCATTGCCAACTGGGCGTCTGGTCCATTTCGTCCAGGAAGAGCTTGCCGTTGAGGCGAACACTTTCGATCAAGGCCCGGGTAATGCCCGAGCCGCCTGGATCGCGAAAAAGTTCGCCATAGGCTTGCGGGGCGCTCAAGTAGTCGATGTGGGGAGAGGCCAGTATGCGGGGCAGTTCCAGGTGCCCGCCGCTGGCTTGCCGGTTGAACATCGAAAAGAAATAGCCATAGAAGGCGCCAGTCAGAAGCGGACGGGGCCAGGACTGCTTGGCCACTTGGCACAGATCCAATATGCGTTCGGCAACCAGTTCCTGCTGGCAGCGATAGTAATCGATCACGGGTTCCCGGAGCGCTGGGTCGCGGAAGATGCCGTCGTCCAGAGCGGCGCGAGCCGGGAGATCGGGAATGGAGATGGGCGCTTTCCCTTTGGCTTTACGGTAGAGATCGAAGCGGGTCTGCATGGGAGCGCTGGCATCGGGTTCATTGCGCATAAAGCCCCAGTAATGCCATTCGCCATAAACGCCGCAGGCAACATGCAGTCCACCTAGCGCGCGGCCTTCGGGAACGCGAGCGAGGCTTTGGAGTAATGCGGCGGTCTTCTCGCGGGCGGCCTTCATCCACATTTCGCTCGCCAGGCTGTTGCGTGGTGTGCGCAGGAGGTCGTCCTGGATGTAGCGGACGGGCCGGGTGTGGGAGGGTGTTACTAAGTTGCCATTGAGATAGCGAGTTAGTTCGCCGGGGTGGCTAGCCTTCCACCAATCGGGAGCGTTTACGTGCCAGCGCAGCACGATGGCCGCGTCGGGGCGGATGTCGAGGACGCCGCGTAACTGGCGGCGCGCGGGCTCAATGGAGAAGTCGCCGGGAGCCGTCCAGCAATCGGCCAGGAAGAGGTCGAGTTGATAAAGCTGGAAGCCCAGCTCGGCAAAGTAGCGGAGGCTTTGCCGCGGGGCTTCGTCGTAGCTCCAGCGGCCGCCTGGACAATCGGTGAGGGCGTAAAAGCTGGCTTGAATGGGCGTGCCGCGGAGCTGTAAGGTTGGCTTGCCGAGCTTCATTTCAACGCGGAGTACGGCGGGCGTCGCGGGTTGGGAAAGCGCAGGCGCCGCTAGGAGGGGAGGAAAGGCACGGCGGGAAATCATGACAGTCGCTACTCGGCCGGCGGTAGAAGCTCGTCGACCAGGATCGCCTGCTCAGGGGCGGCAAGCGGACTAATGCTTTGGCCGGGGCGGCGAGTTTCTATCTGGGTATAAGCGCCCGCTACGGGGTGGCGGAAGACTAGGACTTCTCGCTGCGCCAGGTCTACGACCCAATATTCTGGGATCGATGAGCGAGCATAGAGGTCGCGTTTGGTCGTGGTGTCGATACGCAGGGAACTGTCGGAGATTTCGACCACCAAGCGGACCTCCGCGGGAACGGGGTGCTTCCGAGTGAAGTCGCTGGCATGACCGGAACACACGACAATGTCTGGTTCCGGCTCGCTGAACAAGCCCTCGGGATGTCGGAGCGCCAGCGGAAGTTGGGCCCGCACGAAATCGATCCCGAAGATCTCGATGAGTTGGCGCACGGCATACATGAGTCCGCTCGCGTGCATCGGATTCTGGCCCATTTTGTCGATAATCTCCCCCGCAATGACCTCGAAGCGCTGCCCAGCGAAGATACCGGCATCGACGGCGCGGTAGACTTCTTCCACGGTCCAAAGCTTGCGCCGGACCTCGGGGCCAACGGGCGCGATCGGAGCTGCGGCCGCATGCGTCATCCCCCCATCCTAACGGATCGTTTCACGCCAAAGAAGCACCTCGTCAAGCGGCTTCTTGCTTAGCCGGGGAACCTGGGCATCGGGGGCAGGGAAGCCCACGGGGATCAAGAGGAAGGGGCGCTCGTTCTTGGGACGGCCCAGGATTTCGGCCAGAAAGCCCATGGGGCTGGGCGTATGGGTCAGCGTGGCGAGGCCCGCCTGATGCAGCGCGGCCAACAAAAAGCCACAAGCGATGCCCACGCTCTCTTGGACGTAATAGTGCTTCACTTTTTCTTCCGAGGCGGTGAGCCCGTAATCGATGCGGAAGACGACGATCAGCCACGGGGCGATTTCGAGAAAGGGCTTGTGCCAATCCGTACCGAAGGGCGCGAGCGCGCGCAGCCATTCGTCGGGGAAGCGGCCTTCGTAATTGGTTCGTTCTTCTTCTTCGGCGGCGACGCGGATTTGGGTTTGGAGAGATGGGTCGGAAATCGCGACAAAGCGCCAGGGTTGTTGGTTGGCGCCGGACGGGGCGCTGGCGGCTACGGCAATCGCGCCTTCGATCAGGTCTCGCGGTACTGGCTCGGGAGAGAAATCGCGAACGGTGCGGCGACGGCCTAGGCTTTCGCGCAGTTCGTCGAGGCGGGAACGCTGTTCGGCCAGCGGCAGGCGCAGAAAATCGAGTTTTTCAAAGTCGGGCATAGGGAATTCGTGAGTAACATTAGGATGTCATGGCAACACTGGATGTGGTTCTCGATGGCTTAATGCGTCGCTACAAAGAGCGGGTACCCGATGTGCAGAGGGTGCTAGGAGCGATGGTGGAGCGCGGGATTGTAGAGAGCGAGTCAGAGATTGAGAACGACCACATCGCGTTTCGAACGATGGGCGTGCCGCAGTTGGGCATTCAAAGCTTTGAGAAGATCTTCACCCACTATGGTTATCAGAAACGAGACCCTTACTTTTTTGCCTCCAAGAAGTTGGATGCCTTTTGGTACGCGCCGCCGGAGCCACGCTATCCCCGCATCTTTGTCAGCGAATTGAGGGTAGGAGATCTGAGCGCCGACGCGCAGCGGGTCATCCATTCCTATACCGATGAGGTACAGGCGGATCCGGTCGACGCACTCGACCTTGATAACGGGGAGGCAGTCGACCGCTTCCTGCACTCCGGCCTGTGGAGGATACCGTCTTGGGAGGACTATTCGCTTCTACTCGAGGAGAGCGAGTATGCGGCGTGGGTGATTTATAACCGCTACTACCTGAACCACTTCACCGTCAGCGTGCACAATCTGCCAGAAGGTTTCGACACGGTACAGAGCTTTAATGAGTTTCTCGAAGACATCGGCGTCAAGCTGAACGATGCAGGAGGGAAAATCAAGATCAGCCCGGATGGATTGCTGCTGCAAAGCTCGACGGTGGCCGAAATGGTGGAGGCAGAGTTTGCCGGAGGCGAGCGGCATCGGATCGCGGGCAGCTATGTGGAATTTGCCGAGCGGCGGCCCCTGCCGGGCTATGAGGGTCTGTTAAAGGCGGATCGGCGGCGGGAACACTTGCGAGATGGCTTTGAAGCCGGGAATGCGGATAAGATCTTTGAATCGACATTTCGAAGCCAGACTAATCTCGCGACATAATATGTATTATCAGAAGCTATGAATCCGACCCATGAGGTGTTCGTCAGCTACTCCCACCACGACAAACCCATCGCCGATGCGGTGGTAGCGTGGCTGGAAAGTGCCTCGCTGCGTTGCTGGGCGGCCCCGCGCGATGTGGTCCCGGGTGCCGATTGGGGTGGTGCGATCATCGACGCGATTAAGGGCGCCAAACTGATGGTGGTGGTATTTTCGCAGCACTCGAACGCCTCCAATCAGGTGCTCCGTGAAGTAGAACGTGCGGTTAACCGAGGTATCCCCATCATTCCGTTTAAGATCGATGCTGCCGCGCCAAGCGGCAGTATGGAGTATTTCTTAAGCACTCCGCATTGGCTCGATGCCGTAAACCCTCCGATGGAGGTGCACCTGGGACAGTTGCGGGAAACAGCTTTGCACCTGGTGAGGGCGGAAAAGCCGCCCACGCCGCTTCCCCTCCCGGTCCCCGTGCCGCTCTGGCGGCGCTATCTCTGGGTGGCGGCGATCTTTGGAGTTGTGGCGCTCAGCTACGGAGCCTGGATTGCCTATGGCCTCACCCTGCCAGTGGACCGTGCCGTGGCCGGAACCTGGCGCGCGCAAGACCGCATGATGCCGGGAACCAGCACCGGTACGGACGATGAGATGCGGATTAGCACCGATGGCCGCTTTACCCGGACCAGCCGATTTCGGATTTCCGGCGGCTACCGGAGGACCGGAAACGCGTCTTTCGTGACGTCCGACGAATACATCAAGGGCACGATGCAGAATGGGTTGCTGGTGACGCCAACCTGCTGCTTCATCGTGAATACCCTCCCTAACTATGCCTTCACTCTGACCACCGCGAACACCACCTCGCGGCCGGAGTGGGAGAAGGAATTGACGTGGCAGCCGCTCGACGGCAACGGCGGGCAGCGATGGACAAGTACCTGGAGCACCTACGGTATCCCGTGGAAGCTCACGTTATTGTTGAGCGCGGAGAATCGCTACCAGTTCGACGCCCAGGCGGATGTCGAGGCCAGCGTCAAGGCGAAGGGTTCGGTCTTCTCCGTGACCAGCCGCCAGGGGGTGACCGAGACCGGGACGTTTGAGCTGAGGGGACCCAACATCCTGGTGCTAGGCGGAAAAAATTATGGAGCTTGGGTGCGCGCGCAATGACCCGACGAACACTGCTGCCTTTGACCTTTGCGCCGCTGACTGCCCAGGCCCGGCGGCCGAACATACTAATCCTGCATAGCGACGACCAGCGTTGGGACACGCTGCGGGCTTGGGGGAACCGGGAGATTGAAACCCCAAATCTGGACCGCCTGGCGCGACGCGGCGTGTCCTTCCGCAATGCCTATAACCAAGGTGGGCACCAGCCCGCAGTATGTATCGCCAGCCGTGCGATGTTGTTATCCGGCAAGAGCTTGTGGCGGGCAACCTCCAGTAATGGACTCAATGACAGATTGATGCCCGAATTCTTTCGGGAGGCGGGCTACGAGCCCTTCTTTAGCGGGAAATGGCACCTGGGTAAGGCTTCGCTCGAGCGTTGCTTTCGCGAGGGCGGCCATCTGCATTTGGGCGGGATGGGGCCGCAGATAAACCCGTCGTTGGCTTCGTTTTCGCAGGCGCAGGCGGCGCCAGTGAGTGGACGGGCAACTGCCATTTTCGCAAGAGATTGTGAGATGTTTCTCAGAAGTCGCTCGAAGAGTCAGCAACCGTACTTTGCTTATTGTGCCTTTACGGCACCGCATGATCCTCGAGAGGCGGGCGAACTCCAATCAAAGCTCTACGCCGGCAGGGAACTGGCGCTTCCCCGCCCCTGGCTCCCTGCCCCGGTGACGGACAATGGCGAGCTGAAGATTCGGGATGAAATGGTAGTGCCGGCACCGCGGTCTCGGGAACAGTGCCGCAAGGAGCTGCGAGACTACTATGCGCTGATCAGTGAGTTAGACCATCACATTGGAAAAATCCTGGAAGCCATTGATTTAGAGACTACTATTGTAGTGTTCGCCTCGGACAACGGACTGGCCATGGGAGCGCATGGATTGATGGGCAAGCAGAGCATGTATGAACATTCGCTGCGAATTCCCTGGCTCATGGCGGGACCCGGAATTCGCAAGCAAGAAGAGAGATCCCCAGTATATCTCTATGAGCTATATGGACGTTTGGCTCGGTTAGCCGGCCTAGAGACTCCCTCGTTTGCAGAGGGCGCAGCCGTGGACCGGCCCCTGTATTTCGGCTATCGGAACTTCCAGCGCGCGGTGCGCCTCGGTGCGCGCAAGATGATTTGGTCTAAGAATGCCAGCGGCGTGGCGCGCGAGCAGTACGACCTGGCGCGCGACCCCTGGGAGGAGCGCAATCGTTGGGGTAGCGCCGAGGCTTGGCCAGAGGAGGAGTTTCTGCAGGAGGCGGCTCGGGCAAAGGCGTACTTCGACGACCCCCACCCGCACCCGGCCGCCTGATGGAACTGCGCTTTGTGGCCGCGAACGAAGCGGCACTCCTGGTCGAGTTTGTGGACACAAAGGCGGAGATTCGCCTGGACACCGTGCAGCGGGTGCATCGCCTGGTGGCGCTGCTGGACCGGGCCCAGCGCAGGGGGATCCGCGAGCTGACGCCGTCCTATTCGAGCCTGTTGATCGAGTTCGATCCGCTGGCCCTGTCGCTGGCCGGTGCGGAGGAACACGTGCGCTTTTGCTTGGAACAGCTTGGGCAGGTAGAACTTCCGGCGCTCGAGCAAAAAGAAGTGCCAGTCTTTTATGGCGGCGAGTATGGCGAGGACCTGGGCTGGGCGGCGGAGCGCTTGCGCATGACGGCGAGCCAACTGGTGGAGGCCCATTGCGAGACGATTTTCACGGTGGCGTTTTTCGGCTTCCTGCCGGGTTTCGCTTACCTGGAAGGCTGGCCGGCGAAATACGCCCTGCCGCGCCTGGACAGTCCGCGGGCGAAGGTGCCAAAGGGGAGCGTGGCTCTGGCCGGGGGGCAGTGCGGGATTTATCCCCAGGAATCACCGGGGGGATGGCGCTTGATTGGGCGGACACCACTGGAACTGGTGGACCCTGGGCGCGAAGAGTTTTCGCCCTTCTCGCTTGGGATGAAGCTGCGATTCTTTCCGGCCAATCCGCAGACGTGGGGGATGGGTTGGCGCTTTTGAAGGTACTGGACCCCGGTTTTCTGACGACCGTGCAGGATGGGCCGCGTTATGGGCTAGCCCGATTTGGCCTAAGCGAGGCCGGGGCGGCGGCGCCGTGGAGTCTGCGGATCGCGAATTTTCTGGCCGGGAATGATGAGGTGTTGCCGTCGCTGGAGCTCACGATGAAGCCGCCGCGGCTCCTGTTTCGGGAGGCGGCGCGGATTGCCTTTGGCGGGGCCGATTTTGGCTGGAAACTGGACGGGAAGCCGTTGGACCCTCGTGAGGCGGTGGACGTGCGCGCCGGGGCGACCCTGCAGGGAGATTACTGCCGGACCGGCCTGCGCGGATACATCGCGTTTTCGGGCGGCATCCAAGGGGAACGCTGGCACGGGAGCGCAGCCACGCACGTGGAGGCGCGGATGGGTGGAATGCGCCTGGAGCGGGATGCGGAACTGCGGCTGGGTAGTCCCGGCACGGCGCGCCGCCGCCGCTTGGCCGAAGCGATGCCGGGGCCCATGCTGGTAGGGGGCGTAAAGACCCTGCGCGTCGTTGCGGGCCCGCAGGCTGGCTTGTTCCCCCCGGAGGCGCTCAGCCTCTTGTGCGGAAGCCTCTACCGCGTCACGGAGCATTCCTCGCGCATGGCCGTGCGGCTGGAGGGCCTAGCGCTGCCCGCGTCCACCGGCGCCCTGCTGAGCGCGGGAGCCTGGTGGGGGGCCGTGCAGGTGCCGCCCTCAGGGGTGCCGCAGATATTGGGTTGCGAGCATCCGGCAACGGGGGGGTATCCGATTCTGGCGACTGTGATTGAGGCCGATCGGGAAACGCTGGGGCAGTTGCGGCCGAGGGAGGAGCTTCGCTTCGGGCGGGTGAGCCTGGAGACGGCGGTGGAACTGGCGCGGAGGATGGAGGAATGGTGGAAGGTGGCGGCGGTGGCCAAAACTTGAATTGACAAGACCAGAAGTACAGTACACTCTTCGATGATGCGGCGGCACTTTCAAGACCCGAATCCCTCAGTGACAAATGCAGGAATTCTTTTCGCAGGAATGATCTTGGTTCATCTCTGTTACTTGTGGATTAACTGGCCCGTACAACTTGGCTTGCTTGAGAACTGCTTCACAGACGATGGGAGTTTCCAGAATATCGACTTACTCCTGGCGGAGTCGTTGCTTCCGGTACGTGACTACGGTTATACCTACGGACTGCTTCCCGTGCTTTTACAGCGATTTTGGTTTTTTCTATTTGGACGGGATCCGTTCTCCTACTTTTTGCTAAAGGAGCTGCTCGGTCTTCTATACATCTTTCTCGTCGCACGAATATTAGCTGTCCAGGTAGAAGTGTCGCGCACCTTAGTGATTCTTGCCTTGTTTTTGTCACCCACACTTCTGGCCGTGTCCCAGGTGACGATTGCCCATGCGATCGTGCAACTTGCGTTATTGGGTTCCGTATCTTTAGCCCTGGACGGCCGGATGCGTTTGGCGTTTCTGTTTCTAGTGCCGGGGATGTTTTCGATCCCGACGCTACCGTATGTGGGGGCGCTCCTGCTTGTGGTTTGGTTCCACGAGTGGACTCGCAGCCCCCGTGCCGAAGGCCTTCGACTCAAACCGCTGGTCCAGGCCGTCTTTCCGGCATTAATTGCCGGCGCAGTCGCGTTCGGCATCGCATGCGTCTATTTTTCCCCTTCCATAGCGGTGTCTTCGTTGGTGCCAGCCAAAGGCGCAGCGATGTATAAAGCAATGAACTTTGGCTTCTTCAAGGACGGCCGATACTTCTGGAATCCTCCGGGAGCCAACATAAAGTATTACCTTGGGCAATCCGCCGGTATCTGGATCGTTGCGACGATATTGTTGACCGCGCTAGTTGTTCGTTTGTACCTCCGGCCTAAATCTGAGGTGGAGTCCCAGCGTACAAGTGTGACGGTGGCTAAGTATGCCTTGGCATTTCACTTGATCTTCATTTTCTTCGCGTTCGGCAACGCCCATAGCCATATTTACTATAATTGCATTCTCGCAATCGGATTACTCGCGGCCCTCCAGATAAGCCCAGGCGGCGTGCGACTGAGCGGAGCTTTGTTACTGGGCTTACTAAGCTTGCCGCCCGCTTATTTATTTTTTGTTCAGTCCTGGAAATCGAACCACACTAAGTTGATCACCGAGGCGACCCGCGGACTCTATGCGACTCCCGCCGAGGCCGATTTATGGTCGCGGATCTTGGGCCTTGCTAGCGAACATCGCGTCTTTGTTCTCGCTTATGGAAACGGAGTCCGGATTAAATTCCCGGAAATCGATGCCTCAAAAGGTTGGTTCCTTTTGCCAGGACTCCTGACGGACCGGGAAATGGAATATCTCCATTCGTCCCTGCTCCGGTCCCGCTATGTAGTAATTCCCAAGGTGGGAAGCTTGTTGTTTGTAAATACCGATGACAGGGTCCAGGCCGAGTTGCGTAAGTTCAGGAAGATTGCGTCAGCCGGGAGAATCGACCTTTTCGAAAGGGCCACCGCCAATTAGCATTGACAGGATTCACCGGCCAACCCGGCGGTGAATGATTTCGTGGATTTCCCACCAAGCAGCCTGGTTGGCAAATCAGTCCAGGACGATGGCCTGCTGAAGATTGCCCGCTTCGTGATGCGCGTAGAGAAAGACATGGTTTTCTGTGCCGGGCGTTAGCCCCGAACTACAGCGGTCGTGGCATTCGCACGGCGTAAACGGGCGGCAGGTGGGCGTTGACGAGGGTCCAGGATTCGCCCGCGTTTTCGGTCGAGTAGAGGTTGCCGGTGGTGGAGCCAAAGAGGAGGCGGTCTCCGCTGGCATCGACGGCGAGGGCGTGGCGGTAGATGAGGTCGTAGCAATCCTGTTGCGGGAGGCCGGTGCGGAGTTCCTCAAAGCTCTGGCCACCGTCGCGGGTACGAAGCACCGATAAGGCGGCGCCGACGGGGATGCGGCGCTCGTCGGCGGCGGCGGGGACAAACCAGGCGGTGTCGGGGTCGGTGGGGTGGGCGGCGACGGCGAAGCCGAATTCGCTGCGTTGGGGTTCGGTCCAGGTAAGGCCAAAGTCGGTGGAGCGGAAGACGCCGCTGTGGTGCTGACACCAGAGGTGGGAGGGCGAGGCGGCGCATTGGACGACGCGGTGCGGGTCCTGGCTGGTGGGCTCGAAGGCTTGCTCTGGGGGAAGATATCCGGCGCGGAGACCGCGAGCGGGCTGCTGCCAGGTGGCGCCGGAATCCTCGCTGTGCCAGACGCCGCCGCAGGAGATCGCCAGGGCCAGCGAAAACGGGCGGGCGGGGTCAAAGCAAAGGGAATGGATACCGGGCGCATCGTAGCCGCCGCCGAACCATTGGGCGCGTTGGGGGACCTGCCAGAGGGATTCGACGAGTTCCCAAGTGAGGCCTTGATCGGTGGACTTGAACAGACCGCCGGGATTGGTGCCGCACCAGAAGGTGCCGTCGGGGCCGGCCTCGAGGGTCCAGATCATGAAGAGCTTCCAGGCTGGCTTGAGATCCGGTTCGGGCTGGGGAGGATAGGCGGGAGCGGGGACTTCGGCCCAGCTTTCGCCGTCGTCGGTGGAGCGGAAGAGCTTCGCGCCGAAGTGGCCGGTGTGGAGGGCGGCCAGCAGGACACCGTTGGCCGAGAGGACGGCGCTGATGGGGTCGGCGGGAAAGTGGAGGCGATGGGCCTTCCAAGAGCCTTGGGCAAGGCGGTAGTCGATCAGACCTTTGCGAGTGGCAATCCAGGCGCGGGCGTCCATTTTTTGTTCATCCTCCAGAGAGTGCGGGCAGTATGTAGATTTCCGAAGCCGAGGAAAGCGGAACGGCAAGCTTTTCCCGATCTTGAACCAGCGCGCCGTCGACAAAAACAGCGACGTGCTGGCGCAGATGGCCTTGTTCATCGAGAACGTAGCCGCGCAGGACCGGTTGGGCGGCAAAAATATCCTCGAAGGCTTGGTGCAGAGTGGCCGCGCCGGTGCTTGCAGTGGGACTGTCAACCAGACGGGCAAACTGGGAGCCAAAATGAACGCGCGCCATCGACTTCTGAATTTAGCATTGGCTGCAGCCATTCAAGGTCCGCTTGGGCCCGTCGATAAGCGGGGATAGGCAGGAGAAGTGAGTCTTACGTACCAGGCGCCGGCGGCGCTGCTGCATCAACTCGAAAGGCACAAGTGGTGGCTGGACCAGCGCCAGGACGGGGTTCGATTTTTTGGGGAGAACAGCTCCTGGAACGAACTGCGTCTGGAGAAAGCGGATCTGCGGGCCGTGCAGATGGCGCGTTCCTCGTTTCTCGAATGCGATTTAGCCGAGGCGCAGTTCAATTTGGCCGACTTGCGGCACTGCGACTTTCGGCGTGCGGTGCTGACGTCGGTGGACTTCATGGGGGCTCGGCTAGACGGCAGCGCGCTGGTCAACGCCTTCTTGAACTATGCGGTCTTTGCCGATTGCTCGATGGAAGAAACGAACCTGTCCTATGCGCAAATGCGGCAAGCAATCCTTCAGGCCGCCAAGGGTAGGCGCTGCGCGTTCTCAAGCGCAGATTTGAGCGGTTGCAGCGGGCAGCAATCGCAATGGTTTGAGTGCAATTTCGCGGGCGCGAATCTGAAGGACGCGAATTTCACGCGGGCGCAATTCAGCTTTTGCCGATTTTATGGGGCGGCGGCGGACCGGGTGAATCTGGCCGGCGCTCGAGTACAGAACTGCGACTGGTCGCGGGCGGATTTGCGGCTGTCCAAATGGAACGGCGCGGACCTAACGAAATCGATCTGGACCGGTGCGCAGATGACAGGAGCGCAAATGCGCGAGGCGAATCTGCAAGCAGCCGACTTTAGCGGATGCAACCTCGAGGATGCGCGCTTGGGAGACGCCAAGCTGCGGAGTGCGGACTTCCGCGGCGCCAATCTTCGCAATGCCCGAGAGCTAACGGCCGATCAATTGGCTTCGTGCTTGACCGACGCAAGGAGCGTTCTTCCCAATGGAAGCGCCGGCCCTTTCCTGCGCCGCAGTGGTCAAGAACGCCCGGTTTTGCGCTAGAAAAAACCTTCCCCAACTCCGGCGGCTCAAACCCTTACCAATACATATACATATTGGTTTGTCAGGCCCCTCCCTCCCATAGCCCGGTACTAGGGTTAAAACCTTACTTTTCTTCCATCCAAATCTTGACGGAACTACGTACCTAGTGGATACTTAGGGTGTCTGCCTTAGCTCGTTGGTCCCATGCTATTGGGACTGGAGTCCTAAGTATTTCACTGGAGGCCAGAAAAGCCATGAACATTATTCCCATGATGCCCCCGCTGCCTATCGACGACATGGGGATTATTCCCATGATGCCGCCGCTCCCGATCGATGACATGGGGATCATTCCGATGATGCCCCCTCTGCCCATCGACGACATGAACTAAACAAATCGTCGCTATTCTTGTTCTGAACTCAGAACAAAAAACTCTGGCCACCGTATCTCTTTTTGCCGATAAGGCTTAAGATAGAGAGTCCGGTGGCTAAAACTTTTCTGGCGTCCCTCCAGCAGTTTGCTCCGATCCTGGCCTTGCTACTTCAGGCTTTGGTCCTGTCGCGATTTCTGGCAAGCAGAAATCGAAACTACCCGCTCGCCATCGTTTATTCCATCATTCTTTTCCTGGCTACGGCCCTCTCGATTCTTGCGGCGAATCGGGACCCTTGGGTCCTGTCCATCCTGCCGGTACTAGCAAACTTTGAGCTTGTCTACTCGGCGTGCGACGTGATGATGCACATCATTCTTTTGGGGCTTATGTTGCAACTGATCGATCAAACCCATGCCCGTTTGGGTATGGCGCGGGAGCGACTAGGGCTGCTGGCGGGCGTGAGTCTGCTGGTCACGATCGCGGCGGTCTGGTACTACTCTGGGCCCAGCCTTGCGGTGCAGTTTACAAAAGTCCGGCAGGTCATCAGCTTTTGGATGGTTCTACTAAACCTGTACTGGTGGACTTTGCTGGTGCGGCAAAAGAACCTGGACCGGCGTATTCTACTGCTGAGTGCGGGCATCGGCCTGCAAATGACCGGACAGGTGATTAGCGACGGCCTGCTAGGGATGGTGACGCGCCGTGACGACTACGCACTCCTGATCACCGGTCTGCTGATCATCTTTTTCACCCACTTTGCTTGCCTTCTTTCCTGGTATGCGGCCTTCGATCCGAAGAACGCGAAACAAGAAGAGCCATCCTTGCGGATGGCTCATTAGGCGACTGCCTGCCAGCGCGACTGCCTGCCAGCGCGACTGCCTGCCAGCGCGACTGCCTGCCAGACTAGCTGAGGCGCGAGTACCAGGGCACGGCGGAACCGAGCGATCCGTTCACCGCGTTGATATTTTTGACGCCTTCCGTGGACAACCAGTCTTCAAGGGCGGCCAAGCCTTGCTTGGCGTAAACCGGGATGCCTTCCTTCCAGGTGGCGCGGCCGCAGAGCACGCCGGAGAAGGGCGTTCCCGCTTCCGAGGCCATGGCGAGGCTTTCCGTAAACTGCGCATTGCCTACGCCGGCGCTGAGGTAGATGAAGGGTAGGCTGGTGACGTCGGCGGCCTTTCGGTAATGCTCGAGAGCTTCGGCGCGCGTATAGGCGGCTTGGCCTTTGTATACGCTCGACCCTTCGACAAATTCAGCATTGACGGGCACTTCGACCTTCAGGACGTCCACCTGATAGCGAGGCTTGGAGAATTCGCGCATGCTTTCCAGCACCACTTGCGGCTTAATCTTGGCGAAGTCGATGCCTTTTTCGTCGCCGCCCTGGGGGTCGTAGCCGACGAACTCGAGGAAGAAGGGTACGCCGACGTTCTCGCATTCGCTGCCGATGCGTTCAATGAAGGCGTGCTTGATGTCGTTGACCTTTGCGTCGTCGAAGGGCGAGTAGTAGATGAGAATCTTCACCGCGTCGGCACCGAGTTCTTTGATGCGCAGAGCGCTGAGTTCGCCGAGCAGATCGGGCAAACGGCCGGCAACGGTGTTGTCGTAGCCGCTCTTCTCGTAGGCGAGCAGGAGCCCGGCATTGGAGGCGCGGACGCTGGCCGCGGGCAGGCCGAATTCGGTGTCCAGCAAAATGGCGCTCGCGTGCGGGGTGAGGATGCGGACGACGGCGCTCTTGAACTCCGACATCATGTCGAAGCTGATTTCGCCGGCCGGGACGCCCTTAGCGGCGGCAAGCGACTTCTGCAAGCTGCCGCGCTGGTCCATAGCGGCGGCGGCAATGACGCCTTTCGAATTGGACAGTTTTTCTAGATGTGCTTTCTTTGCGGGGCTGAGGCTCATGGTTGGTCTTTCTATTTTAGAGGTTAAGCGTCTAGTGAGGGGCGGACCCAACGGGATACGCGCCGCCAATAGGCGCGGGCGCGGCCGACATCGGCCAGAATTTGCTGTTTGAGTTCCTCCGGGTTGGGGAACTTGCGCTCGGCGCGGATACGCGCGCGGAATTCGAGGCGGATTTGGGTGGGAGTATCGCCGGTGAGCGGCTCGAGCAGATAGGTTTCCATGCTGAGGCTGTCGCCGCCAAAGGTGGGCCGGGTGCCGATGTTGGTGATCGAAGGCCAGATGGCGCCACCGGGATGGTTGCCAGTGAGGTCCTGCGTTTCGGTAATGTAAACACCGTGAGCCGGAAGCATGCGGCCTTCCTCGAGCAGAGGAGCGGGGTCGAGATTGAGAGTGGGGACGGTCTGGACCTTTCCGATGCCCTGCCCTGGGATAATGGCGCCGCTGAGTGAGTAGGCGTAGCCGAGCAGCCGGTGCGCGCGGGCGACGTCCCCTTCGCGCAAAAGATTGCGGATTGCCGAACTGGAAACCAGCGTGCCATGGGTAGCGACGCCTTCGACGATTTCCGTCACAAAACCAAGTTCTTCGCCCAAGGCCCGCAGCAAGGCGATGTCGCCGCTCTGCTTGTGGCCGAAGCGGAAGTTGTCGCCCACCAGCACCGCCTTGGCGGCCAGCTTATCAGCCAGGATTCGCTGAGCGAATTCGCGCGGGCCTAAGGAGGCAAGCTCCCGCGTGAAGGGCAGCACCACCGCCTGCGCAATGCCCTCGGCGGCCATGCGGTCCAAGCGGCCGTTTAGGGAATCGAGACTCTTGGTCGGCACCTCGGGACGGAGCAATTTACGGGGATGCGGATCGAAAGTGAGCACGGTGGGCGTCACTCCCAAATCCGCGGAGATCTGCTCGGCGCGGCGGAGGATTTCCTGATGGCCGACATGGACTCCGTCGAAGTTGCCGATCGCGATCGCATTCGGGCCGAAAGGCGAAGGGATTTCTTCGAGCGAACGATAAACGCGAAAGCCTCTGGGGCCGGGGCGGGCCTTGCGGGGCGGCGCCTGGCCGAGGCCGATTTCAAGGCCGTCGTAGGCCAAGCGCACATGGGGCGGCAGCAGGCTCTCGGCGCGCGCGTGGCCGAGGTCGTGGCAGATGTGGGTGAGGTAAGCGCGTTGGGGCGCGAGCTTTTCCACATATTTGAGGCTACGCGCGATGTGGCTGTGCGTCGGGTGCGGCTTGTAACGGAGACCGTCGAGAAAGAGGACGTCCAGATCTTCAAGCTGGGCTAGCGACGCTTCGGGAATCTCGCTGTGGTCTGTCAGGTAAGCGGCCGAACCAAAACGGTAACCGGTGGAACGCCCTCGCCCGTGACAAAGAGGAAGCGGTTGAAAGCGAAGACCGTGGATGGTGAAGGGGTCGCAGTCGATCGGGATCAATTCGAACTTGGGTTTGGTCGATTGCGTCGGCTTGTCGCCGAAGGCGTAGGCGAAGATGCGCCTGACGGCTTCAAGCACTTCGGGGGTCGCGTATACGGGGATCGCTTCTTTTTGGCGGAAGTTAAAGGGGCGAACGTCGTCCAGGCCCAGGATGTGATCGGCGTGGTCATGGGTAAGCAGGATGGCGTCGACCCGGGAGAGACGCGCGCGGATGGCTTGGGTGCGGAAGTCGGGACCGGCATCGATCAGAACGACGCGGCCGTCGAAATGAACGGCAATGCTGGGGCGGCTGCGTTGATCGCGCGGGTCTGCCGAGGTGCAGACTTTGCAGTAGCAACCGATCATGGGCACGCCGACACTGGTGCCCGAACCTAAGACCGTAATCCGGAAAGGCTGCATGAGCCGCTTAAGCGCCGGCCTCGTCAAGCTGAGAGTCGATCTTCGGAGGCGCCTCGGACGTTTGCAGCGACAGGAAGCGGAAGCGAAGCTCCGTGAGGGAATTACTGAGCAGGCGCTGTTCTTCGAGGGAAAGGTTGCCTTTGGTCTTTTCTTCCAGAACGCCCAGAAGGTCGATGGAGTGTTTGGCCCAAGCCGGGTTGGCTTCGGGTTCCTGGCCGGGCATCGCAATCATCCCCAAGCCTACCTGGGCTTGCATAACCAGGGAGGCAACCAGCAATTCGAAACTCGCGGGCGGAGGCGTGTCCATGACGATATTTTACAATCGAAGCCATATGCGCTTCGCAACTTTCGCGCTCTTTCTCGCTCTCTGTTCGCTTGCCCCGTCCCCGATGTGCGCCCAGAGCAACCCCTCGCCGGGCAAACGCCCGATGACTTACGCCGATACCGACAACTGGCGCGCGATCAGCGCGCAGAAGCTTTCGGCGGATGGCAAATTCGTGGGCTATGGCCTCTTTCCGCAGGATGGCAATGGTGAAGTGGTGCTGCGAAAGCTGGCCGATGGCACCGAGATTCGCGAGGCCGCCGGGATGCGTCCGCCCCCGCCGCCGCCCGATCCGGAGCGCGAAGGCCCGCCGGCGCAGAGAACGGTGAACCTGCAGTTTTCCAGCGACTCGCAATGGGCCGCGTTTTCTACCTTTCCCGAGAAAGGTTCGAAGAAGAAGGACGGTCTGGTGATCGTCGACCTGATGCGTGGGGCGAAGCGCCGCATCGACGACGTGAAGAGCTTTCAAATGCCGGCCGAGGCGCCGGGCTTGATCGCCTATCTGCTCGACAACAAGGAAAAGCAATTGGTGATCGAGAAGCTGGGCGCGGTGGGCAAGCAGACGATCGCCGAGGTGGCCGAGTTCAGCGTAGCCAAAGACGGGCAGACGATTGTCTATGCAACGGGTGGCGGCGTCTACGCGTTTAGCCCGGCCAATTGGGACGCGCCCGCGGCGGCCTTGATCGAGGAGAAAGGCAAATTCGCGAAGCTCGCCTGGGACGACAAGCAAAGCCAGGTGGCGTTTCTGAACGAGAAGTCTCTCTACGTCTGGGAGCGGAAACCGGGCGCGGCGCGGGCAATTGCCTCGGGCTTTGTGCCGACGGATAAGGCGAACCTCGTGTTTTCCAAGGACGGCGCGCGCTTGTTCTTTTCCGTGGCTGCCCAAAAACCGGCCGCGCAAAAAGAAGAGGCCGGTTACGATCTCTGGCACTGGAAGGACGACGTGGTGCAAACGATCCAGCGCAGCCGGGCCGCCGCGGAACGCAACCGCAGCTATCGCGCGGTGGTGACGCTGGCCGATGGGCGGGCCCGGCAATTGGGCGATGCCACCCTGGGAGACGTCTCCGCCAGTGAGACGGGGCTCTATGCCATCGGCTCCGACGACCGGGCCTATCGGTCGATGGTGGAATACGACACTCGCTACAGCGATCAGTACCTGGTGAATACGGCCACGGGTGAGCGGAAACTGCTGGGTAAACAACGCGCGGGCGGCTATAGCTGGTCTCCCGACGGGCGCTACGCGATGCGCTTTGACGCGAAAGACTGGCATTGCCTGAACGTGGCTACAGGCGTCGAGGTTAATTTAACCCAAGGCATCGGCGTAAATTTCTTCAACGAGGACTATGATTCTCCGGGCCGGCCGAATAGCTACGCACCTCCATCCTGGACGCGGGACGGAAAGTGGATCCTGCTCGCGGACCGCTATGACGTTTGGCAGGTCTCTCCCGACGGGCGTGTGGCCAAGAACCTGAGCGACGGCGTGGGCCGCAAGCAGAATTTGCAATTCCGTGTGGTGCGCGCCGACGCCGAAGATCGCTCGGAAGGAGTGGACCAAGCCAAGCCGCTGCTGCTGCGCGCTGAAAACCTATCGACACGGGTAAGCGGCTTTTACGCAGACGTGGTCGATGGCGCCACCGAGCCGCGCGAAATTGTCTCGGGGCCCAAGAATTATTCGGCGCCCATCAAGGCTAAGAACGCGGACGTCTATCTGGTTACGGCCGGTAACTTTCGCGAGTATCCCGACCTGCTTGTGACTAACGGCGAGATGAAGAGCTTTCAGAAGATCTCCGACGCCAATCCCCAAATGGCCGGCTTTAACTGGGGCACGGCCGAGCTGATGCCTTTCCGCTCCCACGACGGCCTGGCCTTGCAGGCGGGCCTGTATAAACCGGAAGGCTTCGACCCAAAGAAGAAGTATCCGCTGATGGTGTACATCTACGAGCGCCTGAGCCAGAACGTGAACAACTTCGCCGAGCCTCGGCCGACGAATTCGATCAATATCCCGATCTATGTCTCGAATGGTTATATCGTACTGACGCCGGACATCGCCTATAAGATCGGCTACCCCGGCGACAGCGCCATGAACTGCGTCATGCCGGCCATCCAAAAACTGGTGGAACAAGGCTACATTGATGAGTCCCGCATCGGCATCCAGGGCCATAGCTGGGGCGGCTACCAGATCGCCTACATGGTGACGCGCACGAAGCTCTTCAAGGCGGCCGCGCCGGGAGCGGTGGTGGCCAATATGTTTAGCGCCTATAACGGCATCCGCTACGGCCCGGGCCTACCGCGTCAGTTTCAATACGAACGCACGCAGAGCCGCATTGGCGGCACGCCGTGGACCTATCCGTTGCGCTTTCTCGAGAACTCGCCGCTCTTCCGCGCCGACCAGATCACCACGCCGCTCTTGATGATCCATAACGACGCCGACGACGCCGTGCCGTATACGCAAGGCATCGAGATGTTTCTGGCGCTGCGACGCCTAGGGAAAGAGGCGTACATGTTCACCTACAACGGCGAGCCGCACAACTTGCGCATCCGCGCCAACCAGCGGCACTATTCGGCCAAATTGAAAGAGTTTTTCGACTACCACCTCATGGGTGCGCCGAAGCCCGCGTGGATGGAAAAGGGCCGTTCGTTCCTGGAAAAAGAGCCGACGCCGCGCGGGCGGCAGAGCGCGCCCACGGACGAAGCGGAGCGGCCTTGACCCGGCGCGGCCTTTTGCTCGGCGCTGCCGCTGCGTTGAAGGCGCGCGAGCCGAGAAAACTGGCCGAACTGTTGGCGCGCGTTTATGGGCAGGCGGTAACGGAGCCGGTCTACACCCAGACTTTCGCGCTGCTGGGGCGCCTGCGGCTGGGCCAAGACGTCAAGCCGTTGATGTCGCCTTTTGCAGGGCGGCCCATCGAGAAATTGACCGCCAGCCATTTGAGCGGCGGGTTGATCTACACCGAGTTGGGCTTTGCCGAAGCGGCGCTGGGCTTGGCCCGCCAGGCGCGCGTGGAACTCTATAACGAAATGAGCGACGGCGTTTTCATGGGGCCGCCGCTCCTGGCCAGGGTGGGGCTAGCCGAAGACGCGATCGCCCATTGGCGGGCCATCGAAGGACTATGCCTGCGTGCGGACGGTCTTTACCGCCACTCGCCACTCTGTGAGGCAGCTTGGGGCCGGGGGAACGCCTTCCCTGCCCTGGGGCTCGCCTTGACGCTCGAAGGCTTACCCAAGCGGCCCCCGGATATGGTGGCAGCCTTCCAAAAGCTTTGCCAGACCCTGGCGCGCTACCAAAGCTCGGAGGGGATGTGGCGGCAGGTTATCGACGAGGAAAGTTCTTACTTCGAATACAGCGCAACGGCCATGATCGGCGCGGCGATGCAAAAGGGGCTGCGGCGAGGTTGGCTAAAGGGCGACCCCTATCGCACCTGCGTGCGGGAAGCCTATACGGCAATCGACCTGCGCACGCGGGATGACGGCGGCGTCGAAGGCGTGTGCGAAAGCACGGGTAAACAAAGGACGCTTGAGGCTTACCTCAGCCGCCGCGCCATCACGGGGCTCGACGGGCGCGGGGGCGCCATGGGGCTTTACTTTGCCACAGAAATGCTGCGGTAGACTACGCGCGTGGGATCGATTCTGGGTTGGATGCAACGGCGGCAATGGCTAATAGCCGCGGCCGCGCCGCTGCTTTCGCTGGGTGCCCCGGCGCAGGGAGGAAAACCGATGTACGGACTGATTGGAAAGATGACGGCGGCAGCCGGCAAGCGCGACGAGCTGATTTCGATTTTGCTGGAAGGCACGGCGGGCATGCCCGGCTGCCGCAGCTACATCGTGGCCCGGGATGCGGCGGACGAAAACGGGATCTGGATCACCGAGGTGTGGGATTCGAAAGCCAGCCACGACGCCTCGCTGGCGCTGCCTGCCGTACGTGCCGCCATCGCCAAGGGACGGCCCCTGATTGCCGGTTTTGAGAAAGGGATCGAGACGGTACCGGTGGGTGGCCAAGGGCTCTAACGAAAAGGGCGGCGGGCTGCGCCCACGAGGAGCACGCGCAGGATCGTGTATCCCGCGGCGAGGCTCGTGCGCCAATTGCCGCTTACCTTTTCTTCCCCGGCCACACGCAGTCCTTGGCGCACCGGCACCTCGGTGACGCGCAAGCCGCAATCGAGAGCGCGCATTTGCATTTCGACGGTCCAGCCGTAGTGCCGCTCCCGCAAATGCAAGCGGCGCAGGTCCCCGGCTCGGATGGCGCGGAAGGGTCCCAGATCGCTGTAGGCGTAGCCCCAAAAGAGCCGCAGCAAGGTAGTGGCGAGCCAGTTACCCCAGCGCTGGTGCGGACGCAAAGCGCCTTTTACCTGCGGGCCCAAGGTGCGGCTGCCGATTACGAGGTCCGCGCGCCCGGAAAGGATAGGCTCAACCAACAACTCAGCTTGGTTGGCATCTTCGCTGCCGTCGGCCTGCAGGAAAACCAGGATTTCCTCGTCCTGGCAACAATCCAGAGCCGCGAGGCACGCCGCGCCGTAGCCCTTGTCCTTCACGCGGACGACGTCTGCGCCCGCACGGAGAGCCAAATCCCCCGTTCCGTCCGTGCTACCATTGTCGGCCACCAGGACTTTTGCGAAAATTCCCGTTGGGAGCTGCAACAAAGTTGAAACGATTACGTCTGCTTCGTTGAACGCTGGTATGACTAACGAAACCAATCTCTCTCCCGAAGCCAGACCCGCCCCCCCTTCCGAAAGCTCCGCGCCCAACGCCCCAGGGGTGGGATTTCTCCTGAGGGATTTTGCGTTGAGCGTATTCATTGCGCTGGCCATCATTCTATTCCTCTACCAACCGGTAAAGGTGGAAGGAACGTCGATGATGCCGGCCCTGAGCGATCAGGAACGGATCTTCATCAACAAGTTTACCTATCGGCTGGGGCTAGAGGATATATCGCGGGGGGATACCGTTGTATTCCTGTTTCCGGGCGACACCTCGAAAAGCTACATTAAGCGCGTCGTGGGCGTACCGGGGGACGAAATTGAAGTCCGCGAAGGCAGACTGGTGCGGAACGGCCGGGTGATTGAAGAGCCTTATGTGCCGGAGGTGTTCCGGGACCGCATCAGCGCTCCGCGCCTTCGCGTGCCAGCGCGGCATTATTACGTGATGGGCGATCACCGGAGCGCCTCCAACGATTCCCGTTCCTGGGGCACGGTCTCCCGGGAACACATTTACGGCAAAGCGGTGCTGGTTTATTGGCCGCTGGCTCGTCTGGGCATTGTCCGCTAATCTAGGCCACTAATCTAGGCCAGTTGACGCTTTCTCGCCGCTCCTTCCACCAGTCGAAGCTTGGCTTGGCCATTCGGCAACCGTTCCAGCGGCAACTCCGCGGCGAGGTCCGGGCCTAATTGCGCACTGCCGCGCACGAGAACATATTCTTCTAAGGCGCGAATGACATTGAGCAATGCCTGGCGCTGGCGCATCAGGCGCCGAAGTTCGAACTCCTCCATCGAGACTTGGGTGGAACTTTGGGTGGAGGGGTTGGGGGAGGGTTTCCTCTTGAGCATGCACTAGTTGTACTAGTACGATTGCTGGTACTCAAGTCCTATTTTGGGGGATATCTCAAACTTATTTGCGGGTATTCATTACCCAAATACACGGGTATTTTAAGCCATCGAAGCTGGATTAACCGGTTCAGAATACACCGTGTTAGACTGCAAGAGAATCGTCAATCGACCTCCTAACTCGAAGTATACAATGGACTTTCTTTCCGGTTTAAATCCCCAGCAGCGTGCCGCGGCCGAACACGGCGAAGGGCCCCTGTTGATCCTGGCGGGGGCCGGTTCCGGGAAGACCCGAGTGATCACGCACCGCATGGCTCATTTGGTGCATGAGCACGGGGTTCCGGGATATGCGGTGCTGGCGGTCACCTTTACCAACAAGGCGGCGGGTGAAATGAAAGAGCGGGTGCACCAACTGCTCGAATCGACAGGCCGCGGCTATGATCTCCCATTTGTCTCGACGTTTCACTCGTTTTGCGTGCGCCTTTTGCGTAAAGACGGCGACCGCCTGGCGGACCTGCGCCATGGTTTCACGCGGCAATTTAACATTTACGACGACGACGACCAGTTGACGCTCATCAAGCAGATCTTTCGCGGCCTGGGGCTGGACGACAAATTCATGCCCTATCGCAATGCGCTTTCGCGCATCTCCTCGGCCAAGGGCCAGCACGAAAAGCCGGCCGATTTCTACAACAACGCCAAGGATCCCAAGGCTTCCAAGCTAGCCGTGATCTTTGAGCAATACGAGGCGCGCTTGCTGCAGGCCAATGCCGTCGATTTCGACGACCTGCTGCTGGAAAGCGTACGCCTGCTGCGCCACGATATCGCGTTGCGGGAGCTGTACAACCGGCGCTTCGCTTTTCTGATGGTGGATGAATACCAGGACACCAACCGTAGCCAGTACGAACTGATGCGTCTGCTAAGCGATTCGCACCGGAACGTGGTGGCCGTGGGCGACGAGGATCAATCCATTTATTCCTGGCGCGGCGCGGACATTCGCAACATTCTCGACTTCGAACGCGATTACGAAGGCGCGCGCATCATTCGGCTGGAACAGAACTACCGCTCGACGAAGAACATCATCGAAGCCGCCAGCGCGGTGGTGGCCAACAATACACAGCGCAAAGGAAAGCACCTTTGGACTGAGCAAACGGCCGGGCCCAAGATCGGCCTCTATGAGGCCATCGACGGAGAGGGCGAAGCGTTGTGGATCGCCGACCGCATCGATAAGACTCTCGATCGCGACCACCAGGCCCAGATCGCGATCCTATACCGGACCAACTTTCAATCCCGCCAGATCGAAGAAGCGCTGCGCCGCTATGGCCGCAAGTATACGGTGATCGGCGGGCTGAGCTTTTACCAGCGCGCCGAAATCAAAGATGCGCTCTGCTACCTGAAGTTATTGGTGAATCCCAACGATTCCATTTCGCTGTTGCGGGTGGTGAACACGCCCGCGCGCGGGATCGGCAAGACGACGCTGGACCAGGTGGAACAGCACGCCACGGGGCGGCAGATCAGCTTGTGGCAAGCCATCGGAGAGCTGGTGGAGGCGCACACGCTGGGCGGGCGCGCCGAAGCGGCGCTGGAGGCCTTTCGCCGTCTGATTGAAGAATTGCGAGGGCGCGTAGAGAACTCCCATGTCCAAGACCTCTTGAGCGAGATCCTGCACCGGACCGGCTACCTGAAGATGCTGGAAGAGAATCCGATCGCCGAGAATGAAGGGCGGCTGGCCAACCTGAATGAGTTGCTGAACGCCGCCGCGGAAGCCGCCGAGCGGGGCGAGAGCCTCACGGATTTTCTGGATCATGCCGCGCTGGTTTCCGATGCCGATCAGCGGGACGAGAAAGCGCAGATTTCCATGCTGACGATTCACAACGCCAAGGGCCTGGAATTTCCAGTGGTCTTCCTGGCGGGCATGGAGGAGGGCTTGTTTCCGCATGCGCGTTCGCTTGAAAACGAGACGCAGATGGAAGAGGAACGCCGCCTTTGTTATGTGGGCATGACAAGGGCGCGCCAGCAGTTGTACTGTTCGTGGGCGCGGATGCGGCGGCGTTTTGGCGGGGGTATGCCGGAGCCGGCCCTGACGTCGCGCTTCATTGCCGAAATTCCCGAGGACTTCACCGAGAAACTCTCTAAGCCCGCGGGTTCGCTTGCCTTCGGAGGCTTTGGGCGCCAGGTGGATTTGCGCGGCGAACAGTGGGAAGTGCGTACGGCGGTGAGCAAGTACAACTACTCGTCGCGGCCGGGCTCGAATGCGGATAACATTTCGGCATTTTTTGGGGCCAAAACGAATGCTTCGAGCGCGGCCAGACCCGTGGCGCCCAAGCCCGCTCCCGTGGGGCCCAAGCCGAATCCTGTAGCGCCAAAACCAGCCTCCGCAACCGCGAACCTGTTTCAGGCGCAAGACGACGCGCCGCCCTGGGTGACGGAAACGACGAAGCCTAGCATTCCCCAGCCTACGATTCCCCAACCTACGATTCCCCAACCTACGATTCCCAAGCCGCCGCTTTCGAAGCCAGCTTCTGCGCCGCCGGCCAAAGCGCCGATAGCGCCACCTCAGCTGCGCCCCATCGCAAGAGCTACGCCCACCAAGGCTGCGGCGAAAGCGCCCGGCCTGCGCGCCGGCGCCACCGTCACCCACCCTCGCTATGGGCGCGGCACCGTGTTGCGCCGCGAAGGCGACGGCGACGACGCCAAACTCTACATTCAATTTGCCGGCTATGGGATGAAGAAGCTGGTGGAGAAGTTCGCGGGCGTCAAACCCGTCGAGTAAACTCGTTCTTCGAGGTTGCCCGATGAGCGCTCCACAAACGTCCCGGCCGCCCTTGGCCTGGGCCCAGATTGGCGAAACCCTAGGTTCTCTCAGGGATCTGATTCCTTATGTTTTCTCGCTTGGCCTGGCGCTGCTGCAGCAATACGTCAACCTGGACCGCTTTTGGAACGGCAAAATCTTTTGGCAAAACGCCTGCGGAGTGCTTTTGTGGCTATCGCTCATCGTGGGCCTGTATGCGCTGCTGCGGAGGGTACAGGTGCCTTCCACGATTCAGCCGAACCAGAGCCTAAGCCGGCCCTGGATTGTGCACCGCGGCCTGCGCCTGGCGCTTTGGGGTTTGGCCATAGGACCGGCGCTCTTGATTTGCTTGCGCGCGCTGCTCTGGTTTGGCGGCGCCGTTCCGGCGGAATCGCAGCAGTTTTTGTTGCGGCTAGAGAACGAATCCGAACTGGTGGAAGAGCAGATTGCGACCCTGGCCCATTCCAGTGTGGAACAAATCAGGACCCAATACGGCCTTCCTCCCATCTTGCTTCGGTCCTATCGCAAGGCCAATTTCTTGGAGCGCCAAGGGGCCGAGTTTATCGCCCAAGCCGTCACCTCCTGCAACGACTCGAAAGACCTGTGCAAGATCTATTGGAATTTCAGCACGGGCGATCCGAATCACGACGCGCAGTTTTCCTTCAATTCGTCGCGTACGGAAGGACAGACTTTCGACGCCACTTTGAAGAAGGTAATCGAGCTGCACCTTCCCCTGGCCCAATGCGCAACCTTAAACTACGAACGCGATTACTTTGGCCCCTGCCATCGCCTGCTTTTTCAAATCGCCCAGGAACGCCCGGTGGTTCCCGACTTGAACGAGAAGATCCTGAGTTTGCTCGGTTACTTCAACCTATTCGTACGCGAACGCTTTGCGAATGCGATTCAGCTGGAAGCCATGCCGATTTTCCAGACCATGGGGCGTTCGCAACAGATTCTTTTGCTGGCCGCGCAGGCTAACTTACATAACGACTACCCAGCCGCGTACCGCTTATACCTGGAAACCGAAAGCTTCTCTTGTGAAGAGTTACAGCTATCGGGCGGGGAATGCCAGCGCTTTCGCCAAGAGGCAGCCTTTCGCAAGGCGGAGGCCCTGGGCTTCTTCGATGGCCCGGGAGAAATGAAACTCTTGCGGGACCTACTGGCCCAGGGAGACACTTCCGACGCCTTAAAGGCACGAGCATTCCGGGAGATGGCGAATTTAAAAGTGTTATCCAACCCCGGCGAGGCGCTGGAACTGGCCGCGATTATGGAGGCCCACGATCCCGACTCCTTTTCGACTAAGCTTTTTCTGGCACGATTGCACGGCCATCGAGGCGATTTCCTGCGGGCGTTTGGCCACTCTTTGGGCGCCCTCTTGGTTTCGCGAGGCAACTACGCCAAGGGTTTGGTGGCCAATAGCGTTTCCGTCAATTTGAAGGACTTCTGTGGCCCACGCTGCGGCCTGCCGCTGGACCTCTTGGCGCTGCGGCTCATTCCGCATCCGGCCACCTTTGACAACTTAGCGTCGTCGCAATCCCGTTGGCGCCAATACCATGCGGCTTTAATGACGGCCGAGAATGGCCTTGCCTTGTGCACCAACCTGGGTCAACCGTGCCCCAAACTCCTGGAAGTGAAGGCAATCAGCCATGCAAAGCTGCGCAATCGCGAAGCCGCCGAAAAGACCTTCCTGGCGCTAGAGGCCATGTTTACCGAGAATCGCAAGACTGAATTCTGGAATGGGGAATACCATACCTTTATGCGAAGCGCCGCTGGGCGCTATTACCTGAGCGAGTTCACGGGCGTGGAAGCCGTGATCAAGGATTACCTGGCTAAGCCCCAGTGACCCTTTCTGTGATACCTTTTCCGCAATATGCAATCCTCCGCGCCTACCGTCGCCGCCTATCTTGCCTCCTTGCCCGAAGATCGGCGCGCTGCCATTAGCGCGGTGCGGGAAGTGGTGCTGGCGCACCTCGATTCCGAGTATGAGGAAGGCATGAACTACGGCATGATCGGCTACTACGTTCCGCATCGCGTCTATCCGCCCGGATATCATTGCGATCCGAAACAGCCGCTACCCTTTGCGTGCCTGGCTTCGCAGAAGAACTACATGTCGCTCTACTTGATGTGCGAATACTTCGATGCGGAGAACGCGGGTCCCGAAGCGCAGTGGTTCCGCGGGCGCTGGGCCAAGAGCGGCAAAAAGCTGGATATGGGCAAAAGCTGCATTCGTTTCCGCAAGGTGGAGGATCTGGCCCTGGACGTGATCGGCGAAGCGCTGGATCGCATGCCGGCGCGCACATTCATTGCACAGTATGAAGCGGCGCGGGCGCGAACGAAAACCGCAGGGGCAAAGCAGGCAGCGGCGAAGAAGGCAGCGGCGAAGAAGGTAGCGGCGAAGAAGGTAGCGGCGAAGAAGGTAGCGGCGAAGAAGGCGCCCGCCCCAAAAGCCCTGCCCGCGAAAAAGCGGAAGGTCTAGGCTTGATCGGAATAGCCGAAGAAACGGCGCTTCTTGATGGTTTCGGCAATCTCGGGCGGCACCATGTTTTCCCAGGATTCGTCCCGCTCCTTAATGCGTCGCAGCACGTCGCGCGAAAAGATATGGAGGACGCCTTCGTCGTAGTTTTCAAGCGCCTGGATGCGGCCGCGCTCCACTAAGTGACGGTAGAGATTCTTGAGGTCCGGGGGCACATCAACGTTCGCGGCCGTTACGAGCGGCTTATCGTTGCCTTCCTTCAGCGGATAAACGTAGATGCGCAAGTTCTTGGTGAAGAGGCGGCCAAAAGCCTCCAGAATGCCGCCTTCGAGTTCTGAATAATACTCTTCGCGAAAAAGGTCGCGAATGCTGGCCGCGCCCATGGTAACGCCAATCGGCTCGACCGTATAGCGGCCGAGGTAAGCCGCTAATCGGTAGTATTCAAAGTAATCGGAGATCAAGACCGTTTTGCCGGCCGCGGCCAGCAGATCGGCGCGCGCAAGAAAATCGCGCAAGTCGATCTCGACCCCACCCGAAAGGAGATTGCGCATCGTGATTTCCATCAGCTCCACGATCTGATCGCCCTTCACGCCCGGCTCGGCGGCAAACTGCTCGTGAGCGCTCTGAATCATGTCGATGTTTACTTTGGTGACCGGGCGGAAGCTGCCGCGTTCGACCAGGATCGGCTTCTTGCGCAGCACCTCGGAAGGTTGCAGCACTTCGCCCTTGGGGCCGAACATCGCCGCGCCGCTTAGCCCCAATTGCACCAGCTTCAGGCTCATCACGCGGTTGTCCACGCGGCGAAACTCAATGCCGGAGAAATCGATCATGTCGATTTCCAGACGCTCTGTACTCAAGTTATCCAGCAACGATTCCATCAGCTGAAAGGGCGAGTGATAAAGGTAGAACGCCGCGTAAAGCAGATTCACTCCGACGATGCCCAGGGCTTCCTGCTGCAGAGGATTTTCCTTATCGAGCATGCGGACGTGCAGGATGATGTGGTTGTCGCTGTCGCCCGGATGCGCCTGGAACTTCACACCCATCCAGCCATGGCACTCGTTGTTGCCCTTAAAATTGAGCGCCGAGACGGTATCGGCAAAGGTAAAAAATGCCGTCGAGTCTCCGCGCGAGGTGCCCAGGCGCTCCACGTTAAGGCCGTGCTCATAATCGAGCATCCGCTCCAGGCGTTCGCGCGAAACGTAGCGTTTGCCGCGCCCGTAAATCGCATCGCTCACGGTCATATCGTAGGCGGAAATAGATTTGGAGATCGTGCCGGCGGCCGCGCCCACCTTAAAGAACCAGCGAGCCACTTCCTGCCCCGCCCCGATTTCGGCGAAGGTGCCATAGCGTAGCGGATCGAGGTTGATACTAAGCGCCTTTTGGTGCGTGCTCAGTCTTGGCCTTTCGGCCTGCGGTAATGCTCCGTTGATCGTACCCATAGCATTGATCGTACCCATAGCTTCATGATCACTCAAAACGCGGTGACCCCTCGAGGAAGGATCCCGCCGTATGTTATGCTCGCGCCGTGCCACCATCCCTGTTTCTTATCGGCCTGGCCTCGCTGGGCTTGACCGCGGATCTAAAGGATTCCCTGCTCTTCCGTGCGAACTTCAATGCGCCGGACTCGCGCTTGCGCTCGGCGGCCTCCTACAAAGAGCAATCCGCCGCCACCCCAGGCCTCCCGGCCGGCGGCGAAGTCGTCTACGAAAAAGGCGCTCTGCGCTTCGTGAAGAAGAATACGAAGGCCGTCTTTTTTCCGGCCCAAGGCGCGCTGGCGTTCGACTCCAAATCCTGGACGGGCACGATCTCTTTTTGGCTCTCTCTCGACCCGGAGACCGAACTCGAGCCCGGTTATTGCGATCCAATCCAGGTGACCGGCAAGAGTTTCGACGATTCGGCGATCTGGGTGGATTTCACCAAGGACGACAAACCGCGCCACTTTCGGTTGGGGGTCTTTGGCGAGAAGCGCCAGTGGAATCCGCAAAACCTCGCGGCGGATAAGAATCCAGACTTCCTGAAACGGCTGGTAGTAGTGCGGCAGCCGCCCTTTGCCCGCGGCAAATGGACGCATGTGGCCATCACTCACGAAGCGCTGGGCGGAGGCCAAGGCCGCGCGGAACTTTTCCTCAATGGCAAATCGATGGGTGCGGCCATGGGCATCGCCGAAGCCTTCGCCTGGGTGCCCGGCACGGGCGCGATCCGTCTCGGTGTGAACTATGTGGGCCTCCTCGACGACCTTTCCGTCTACCAGCGGGTATTGACGCCAAAAGAAATCTCATCGCTACGGCGAGAATAGAATGCACCCGGCCGAGCAAGACGACCAGATTCTCCGCCGCGATTTCGGCCCGCTGCCCGTAGTGATCGGCGTCACTGGGCATCGCGACCTGCGCCCCGGCGACCGCGACTCGACCTACGCGGCCATCAAGGTTTTTCTCCTAGAACTGCGGGCCCAACTGAAGCACACGCCCTTGGTCTTTTTGTCGGCTCTGGCCGAAGGGGCGGATCAATTGGTAGCCGAGGTGGTCTTCGACCTGGAGGGTGTGGTGATCGTGCCACTTCCCATGCCGGAGACCGAATATCTGGCAACCTTCGATAGCCAAGCCGGCCGCGACGCCTATCACTCGCTGATCCGCCGCCAGAATTGCTACTACTTTGTCATCCCGCAAAGCGAGCCGCCCGCCGAGTGGCAGGGCAGCGCCGAAAATTTCCGTTTCGCCCAACTCGCGCAATTTCTGGGGGCCCATTCGCATATCCTCATCGCGCTTTGGGACGGCGCGGAATCCGATAAGCCCGGCGGGACCTTCCAAGTGATCGAACGCCAGTTGGGCCGCGAGCGACCCGCCGGGATCGCTGGAGCCACCAGTGCCGGACCCGTTTATCGCATCGCGGTGCATCGCCAAAGCCGTCCCGGGCCCGCGCGTGGTCCGGTCGGCTACTTGGACCCCCTGGGCCCCGATGCCAATGCCATTCCGCGCCCACTGTGGTGGAAAAACTTTGAAGAGCTCGATCAATGCAATCGCCAGTGCCTGGCCGCCGGAGATGCGGGTCTGCTGGAGACTCGCCGCGATCTGTTGGACGACGCCGACTATGATCGCCTGCTGGCGCCGCAAAAGTACTACGCGCGCATCTTTGCGGAAGCCGACCGCTTCGCCAAGCAAAAGGGCAGATATTTCTGGCGCTGCGCCGCCTTTCTCTATGTATTTTTTGGCCTGGCGCTGGTGCTGGCCGCCGTGGGCCAAACCGAACTCATTGTGGACAAGGCAATGAAGTTCGAACTTTGGTCGGCGGTCATCTTATGCCTGGCCGTCGTCAGCGGGGTCACGCTGTGGGCGCACCAGCGCCGCATTGGCATACACTACCTGCATTACCGCGCTCTGGCGGAAGGCATGCGGGTGCTCTTTTACTGGAACCTGGCCGGCATTGGCAAGTCCATCGACGCGCACTTTTTGCGGCAGGAACGTTTCGAAAATCATTGGGTGCGCTGGTCGCTGCGCGGCATTGAAGCCTTTCGTTGGGCGGGCCTCGACGCTGCCGCTCAACGGGCGCACAATCTGGACGTGGTGGAATCGAAATGGGTAATTCAGCAGGCGAGCTGGCTGGCGCAAAAGAGTTCCGACCAGGCCAAAATTGCGGGCCAGGTCGCCGCCGCTCATCAATTTGTGGTCTACGCGGGCTTGGGACTCTCTTTGGTGCTGCTGCTCGTGATCATGGCGGAGTACTTCATCAATCCCCAGTTGGCCGAAGACTTCTTTGAGAGCGTCTACCGTCGCTTAACGACCGGCTTGTTGCTAGCGGCCACTGGGGCCTTTGGCGCCTGGCGCGGCTATCTGGAAGTGAAGGCTTACGGGGCCCAAGCCCGCGAGTACCGTCTGCTTGCCCGCTGGTTTGAACGAGCTCGAAAGTTTTGCGCGCAGCATCGCGGCGACGAGGAAGCGATTCGCCGGGAACTGGTGGAACTCGGGCAGTTGGCGCTGGAAGAAAACGGCAACTGGGTGGCCCTGCATAAAGAAAAGCAGCTCGAAGCTCAGAGCGCGGGTTGAAAGCCGCCAGAAACAGGCTTCTCGGCCGTCACCGCGACGCCCGGCGGAATCCACGCGCACCAGCGTTTCGCCTCCTCGCGGCAGGCCGTTTCCGGCGCCTCGCGCACCGCTTGCGTAAACGCAGCCATATCGGCTGCCTTGGGCGCCGACAGCAGCGCCGTGTTGTATTCCAGATTGCTGGCGCGAGTCAAGAACAAAATGCGGACAAATTGTTTGCGTTCCGTTGCGGGGAAAAGCCGCAGCAGGGGCGCCGTGGCGGCGCTCGATACGCCTTCCAGGTTCCGCGTGGCTTCGAGAAAACGCAAACCCCGCGCCTCCACCGCATAGCGCGCCGTTTCAAAGCCGAAGCGCTGCTCCGCACTCAATTGCAGCGTCACGTTTAATCCGTTTTGCAAGGTAGCCTTGCCCTCCACGCGGCCATAGCGCCATGGCGCGGACGGCGTGTCCTGAATGAGTGGCGTGACAGCCGTAAGCCGCCAGCCAGGCAGCAGATCCAGAAAGACGCGCGCCGTCACGAGAGAGCCGGGGGCGGCGGGTGGAAGCGTGGCGATGGGCTTCCGGGCGCACGCGCCTAGCCCTAGCCCTAAGCCAAGGCCAAGGCCGACGACAATCAGAAGATGACGATAACGGTGCATCAGGTATTCGAGAGTTTAGCCTACCTGGTGGCGGGCCAGTTGATTTGGCGGGCGCGGCGCCGCGAGGGGGATTTTCTTTCCACGCGCGAGCGCTGGATGCTTCTGGCCTCGGCCATCAGCGGTGCCGCTTCCGGGGCCTACGGCTTGGGGGCGCTGGATGACCCGCCGGGCAAGACGCTGCTCGGCGCGCTGCTGGGCGGCACCGTCGGGGTCGAACTCTTCAAGTGGGCCATGGGCATCCAGCGCCGGACGGGCGATGTCTATGCCGTGCCGATGTCGATTGGCATTGCCATCGGCCGCTTGGGCTGTTGGTTTACGGGTCTTGAAGACCATACCCACGGGCTGCCGACCCACGTGCCCTGGGCCTGGGATTATGGCGACGGCATCCCGCGCCATCCCGCGCAGCTTTACGAGATTGCGTTTGCCCTTAGCCTGGCCTGGGTTTTGCGCCGGCGGCGCGCCTGGATGCAGGAGGGCGACCTCTTCCGTTGCTTCCTCATCGCTTATTGCGCCTGGCGGGTTCTTATAGACTTTCTGAAACCCGGCACCACTTATGGCGGCCTTACGCCCATCCAGTGGACGGCCGCCGCCGCCTCGCTCTACTACGCGAGCGAGCTCGGCCGACGGGTGTGGGGCCGGGCCGCTGACGTCGGATAGTCTAACTTTCGCTTTGCTATCTTGGACAAAACTCACCCCCGGCGCCAGGACGAGCCGGATGGCCCCAAGGAGCCTGATGGATCGACGCAGTTTTCTGAGCGCTTCGGCGCTCGCTTCCCTAAGCGCATGCGCGCGGCCGGCCAAAACGGCCCTGGTTCCGCCTAGCGTTCCGCCGAACCTGCGGCCTAGCTTGGCGCCGATTCGAGCGTCGGTGGACCGCATCTTTCGCGTCACGGTGTGTCTGCGCCCTTTTCGCGCGGCCGGGCCTCGGCTTGATGTGGAACGCGTGGGCGAGAAGACCGTAGTCCATAACTATGGCCACGGCGGCAGCGGATGGTCTCTCTCTTGGGGTTCGAGCGCCCTGGCCGTTGAAAAGGCCATGAGCACGGGCGAAAGGGAAGTGGCCGTCATCGGTTGCGGCGCGCTCGGCATGACCTCGGCCATCCTTCTGCAGCGCGCGGGCGCCCAGGTCACCATCTACGCCAAAGAGCGTCCTCCGGAAGTCCGCTCCGCCCGCGCCACCGGATCGTGGACGCCCGATTCCCGTGTCGCCCTCACCAGCCAAGCCCCGGCGGACTTCCCCGCCCTTTGGGAAAAAATGGCCCGCTCTTCGTTTCGCATGTACGAAAGCTACCTTGGCCTGCCCGGCAACCCGATTGAATGGACAGACCGATACTCCGTTGCCCGCAACCCGGGCCCGCGCCGCCGCCGCGAGTCCGCGCCCGGCGAACTCGATTTCGCTCATTATTCTGAGCGCATCGATGACATTACACCCGGTTCCGAGGAACTTGAGCCTAACGCCAACCCCTTCCCCGGGCACTTCGTCCGCCGCACCACCAGCCTCACCTTCAACGTAGCCTCCTACTCGCGCCAACTCCTGAACGACTTCTTCATCGAAGGCGGCAAGCTTGAGCCCGTCGAATTCGGCACGCCCAACGACCTCGCTCGCCTGCGGGAAAAAACCGTCATTAACGCAACCGGCTATGGCGCCCGTGCGCTTTGGAAGGATGAATCCATCGTGCCCGTGCGCGGCCAGATCGCCTGGCTGCTGCCGCAGGCCGATGCCAGCTACGGCGTAATGTACGAAGGCGTCTACGTGTTGGCCCGCCGCGATGGCATCGTCGTTCAGGACAGCGGCATCGGGGAGATGGAGGGCTATAACGTAAGCGACGAGACGCCCAACCGTGCCGCCGCCGAGGCCAGCGTGAACACCGTCGCGACGCTATTTAAGCGCATGGGCACTGTCAACAGCGCCGTCAACAACACCACTTAAGGCAGCCGCGCGAAGGGACAATCTCTCCTTGCGGATCCCGCTCCAGAGGAGCCAAACTCCCAGCGCCACCGACAGGAATGCGCCGAACGCCATCCCCGCGGCCTCATTTTCGTTCTCTGCCTGCAAAAGCGAAATGGGTCCCTGGCCTGGGTTAAGCGCGATCGACAGCCGGCTTAAAAGGATCGCGGCGCCGGCCAGCGCGCGGGCAAAACCCCAACTGCGCTTACCCGCGACAAAGTGCCGTCGATTCACGGGATGCATTAGCCAGGCAAAGACCAAGAGGGCACCCAAGCCTAGGAGCGCGATCGGCCAGGTTCTGTTCGCGATGGTACCCACTAAGCCCGCTGCGCTCCATTGAAAACTCCAAATCAGCAGCGTTCTCCTGGCCCAGTTCGCCCCGATGAGGAAAAACGGCAAACTCGATAAAGCCGCCCAGGAGAGGACCATCGTCACCACGCCCCAGACCGATTCCCGCCACCCGTTCCCCATCACCGTCTGTGGGTTATCCAGCAAGCGCCAGGCTGTAAAGCTCAGCATCGCCGCGCTCAGTACCGCTACCGCGTAGCGTTGTCTTGCGTGAGTCATCCGCAGATCCCGCTCCAGCATATTACAGGTTCCCGCCCGATGCCCTCTCCGCGAAATCGTAGTAGGATAGGGCGCATGCGATTCCTCATCCTTGCCGCGGCCACTTGCCTGGCCACACCCCTGTTCTCGCAGCAAGGCAATCCCGCCCCGCCGAAGCCCCCTCCCGCGCCTATGACTTTCTTTTTGACCAGCGTGGGCCTGGGCGACGGCGCAAACTTGGGCGGTCTGGCGGGCGCCGACGCCCACTGCCAGAAACTCGCCGCAACCGCCGGTGCCGCTAACAAGACCTGGCGCGCCTACCTTAGCACCAGCGCCACCAGTTCCGCGCCCGCCGTGAACGCCCGCGACCGCATCGGGCCCGGACCGTGGCACAACGCGAAAGGCGTGATGATTGCACGCGACCTGGCGCACCTGCACGGCGACACTGTCGAACTGGCCCGCACGGGCAATCTTCTTACCCGCAACAACGCCATCACCGAGAAGGGCGAATTTGTCAACGGAGTGGGCAGCACGCCGAACATGCACGACGTCCTCACGGGTTCCCAACCCGACGGGCGCGCCTACACCGACAGCGCGGACCACACCTGCAAGAACTGGACCAGCAATTCCGAGGGCATTGCGCAAGTGGGCCATCATGACCGCAACGGCGGCGGGATCTCTTGGAACTCCGTTCATCCCTCACGCGGCTGCAGCCAGGAAAATCTGGTATCCACCGGCGGCGCAGGGCTGTTTTATTGCTTCGCGGTACCGGCAAACTAGCGCTCAACGGAAGCCCGCCGGCAAAGCGGCCTCCAGATGGATTTGCTCTCCGGTGATGGGGTGGTCAAGCGACAGATGCTGGGCGTGCAGTAGATAGCCCCCATCGCCGGGGAGGCCTGGAAGATTTTCAAGAGGCTGGCCACCGGCGCCGTAGAGTGGATCGCCGACCAAAGGGTGGTTAATGGAGGCCAGATGGATTCGGATCTGATGGGGGCGGCCCGAATAGAGGCTTACGGCAAAAGTCGTGGTGCTGGCGCTGCGGGAGAGCACTGTGGCTACAGACTTCGATGCCTTCCCTTGGGCGTGGGCAGCCCACACGGACCCAATACGCGGGTGCGGCACGAGGCCGATGGGCGTGAGGATCTCGTAGGCGTCCTGCTGGGCAACCCTTTGCGCCAGCGCCCGGTAGATCTTCTGAACGCGGGGTGTGTTCCAACTCGCAAATAGACTAGCTGCCGCCTGCGGCGTTTTGGCAAAGAGAACGATGCCCGAGGTGGCCCGGCCCAGACGGTGAACGGGGTTTGCCTCAGGACATTGCTTCTGCACCAGGCGCAAGAGAGTGTTTTCGAGAAAACCGCCGCCGGGGAGCGTAGGCAGGCCGCTGGGCTTATTGACGGCTAACAGAAGGGCGTCTTCAAACAGAACGTCAAAGTGCCGAGGGGCGTCTGGCTCCACCCAAGGCGGGCGATTCCAGACCAACGTTTGGCCTGCCGATACCGATTCGCTTCCTGTTGCGGTCATGCCGTCGAGGGTCACTTCGCCGTCGTCCAGCTTTTGTTGCCACGCCGCGGAGCTTGAGTGCGGATAAAGGCTTGCCAAATGGCGAAGCAGGCTTTGCCCGCCGTCCTGCTCGCCGATGATCGCGGTGTAAGCGTAGCCCCGGTTGAGCACGTGCTTGCGCGTCTAGCCGAAGAGCTCCGTCACAATCTTGCCCTTCACCAACTCACGAGGCTGGTTCAAGTGATTGCGGATCTCCATGTCGGGGTCGATGCCCATGGCGTAGTAAACCGTCGCCAGCAAGTCGTTCGGATGCACCGGCTTCTCCTTGGGGCTGGAGGCGGTCGCATCCGATTCGCCATACTGCATGCCGCGCGCGATGCCGGCGCCCGCCACCACGGCGCTGTAGCAGTAAGGCCAATGATCTCGCCCGTCGGGAGAATTCGAGTTACCCGACGTCGATACGCCCATGCGCGGCGAACGGCCAAATTCTCCAACGGCCACCACCAAGGTTTCCTTCAAGAGGCCGCGCTGATCCATGTCTTCGAGCAGCGCCGAAAGCGAACGATCCAGCTTGGGGCAGTGCAAGTTCTTCAGCGGGCCAAAGTTGGCGGCGTGCGTGTCCCAGGCCGTCTTTTCGGGGTCGCCGTTGGCGACGCTCGGCCAGTTCACCTGCACAAACTTCGTCCCGGCTTCAATCAAGCGGCGCGCCATCAAGGTGCTTTGTCCGAAAGTGTGGCGGCCGTAACGGTCCCGCACCGCGTCGGCCTCTTTGGTCAGGTCCATCGCGTCCCGCGCCTTGCCGCTCAGCACGAGATCGTAGGCCTTGCCGTAATATTCATCGACGGCTTGTTGATCGAGGGCCTTCTCGAGCTCTTTCATCGAGCCATTGATGCCCTTAAGCAATTCAAAACGATCGCGCAGCCGAGCGGCCGGGATCTCCTTGCGCAGCGCCAGATCTTCCAGCTTCACGGTCTCGGCCGGATCCTGGTACATGCGATAGGGATCGTAAGCCTTGCCCAGGAAGCCCGCCGCGCCGCCCTTGCCGATGATGCCGCTTTCCTGCAGCGGCCGGGGCAATTCAACGAAAGGCAGCACGGGCTCTTTCATCGGCTTCAGCTTGGCCACGTGCGAACCGGCGGTGGGGAAATCTGCGCTGTTCGGCGGCTCGAGCTGGCCCGAAGGCGAGACCTTATCGGGCGGATAGCCGGTCAACATCTGGTAGATCGCCGCCGTGTGATTAAAGAGCCCGCTCGGCGTGTAGCTCATCGAGCGGATCAGCGTCGCCTTATCGAGGGCGTTCGCCATCATCGGCATGTGCTCGCCGATCCACGTGCCGGGGATCTTGGACTTGATGGGCTTGAACTCGCCGCGGATGTTCGCGGGCGCATCGGGTTTGGGGTCCCAAATGTCGATGTGCGAAGGGCCGCCCTGCAGGAAAATCATGATGCAGTTCTTGGCTGCGCCAAAATTCTTCGAGCCGGCATACTTGGCATTAGCGGCTTCGGCGGCCAAGGCCTGGTACTCGAGAAAGTGCGGCAGCGCCAGCGCGCCGAAACCCAGAGACCCCACCCGCAGCAACTCGCGCCGCGTCGGGCTCTGGTCGTCGGGATCGCAATTTTGCACCGCGAAACGGCTCATGAAATTCAACATGGCTGCTAGCTCCTGTCGCTAATAGATGAACAAAAATCCCTTGCTATTCAGCAAGGCCCACAGCAAATCCTGCGCCCGCGTGGCCTTGGGGCCGCCGCTCAAATACTGCAACGCGCGCTGGCTTTCTACTTTATCGGGCAAGCGCCCATAGGCCGCCAGATACAAGTCTTCGGCGATGGCCGCATCGTCCTTGCCGCTCAGAATCAACTTCGCCACGCGGCCCTTCGGATCGGCCACGGCGTCGGAGATCGTCCTGCCATTCACCAGATTCAAGGCCTGCGGCAAGCTGAAATCGCTGCGCCGCTCGCACTCGCAGGCGGACTCGCGCAAGGGCCGGCCAAAGACGTCGAGGAAGCCTTCCTTGCCCACGTGCGGATCGGGAAACTGGCTCGCCGTCATGTCCGCGGGCACCTCAGGGAAGACCGCCTTGGCGCCCGCCGCCGCGTTGACGGCATCCATGAGCTGCTCAGAGTTCAGGCGCCGCGGGATCATCCGCGAGAAGTTGATCCCGTCATCCTGGTTCCATTCGTTGGGCGTGATGGCGGCCTGGTAGGTGCGGGAATTGGCGATGGTCCGCATTAAGTGCTGCAGGTCGAAGTTGTGATCTGTGAAGTCCTTCGTTAAGGCGTCGAGCAACGCCGCGTTCACCGGCGGGTTCGAGGCGCGGATGTCGTCCACGGGATCGATGATGCCTTTGCCCAGGAAATAGCTCCACACGCGGTTCACGATCGCTTTGGCAAAGAAAGGATTCTCCTTCGATACCAGCCACTCGGCCAGCGCGTCGCGGCGTTTGGCGTCGCTGGGAATCGCCACCGGCTTCGCGCTCGCAATCAAGAACTCGGGCGCCACCACGCGGCCGTCTTTGGGGTGCTTCATGTCGAATTCGGCGCGTTGGTCGAAGACGATCTCCTCGCCCACTTCATAGCCGGCGCGCAGGCCCACGGCGGAGAAGAAGGCCGACATCTGGTAATACTGATTCTGCGTCCAGCGCTCAAAGGGATGATCGTGACACTGGGCGCAAACCATGCGCACGCCCAGGAAGACCTGCGTGGTCTTCTCCATCGTCGGCTTTGCGTCCCGCGTAATGCGGTAATAGTTCGCCGCCGGCTCGTCATAGCTTGAGCCCTTCGAGATCAACAGTTCGCGCACCATTTTGTCGTAGGGACGATTGGTTGCAATCGATTCGCGAATCCATTCCTGGAAGCCAAAGACGCCTTTTTCGCCCAGATACTTGCGGCTCGATTGCAGCAGGTCGCCCCACTTCACGGTCCAATGGTCGGTATAGGCGGGGCTGGCAATGAGCTTGTCGATCATCTTCGCGCGCTTAAGCTTAGTCGGCGTGGGGTCGCTCAAAAAGGCGCGCACTTGCGCGGGCGTGGGAATCTGGCCCGTTAGATCCAGCGAAGCGCGCCGCAGGAAGGTGGGGTCGTCGGCCAAGCCTGCCGGCTGAATCTTTACCCGCTTGAGCTTTTCGTCGATCAACGTGTCGATGTAGTTGTTCTGGACTTCCGCTTTCCACACGAAGCCGGGCTTCGGATTCAAGACCGTCACGGGGATGGTGGAAAACTTACCCTGGTAGCGCACCAGCAGCGTCGCCTCGCCCACGCGCTCGCCCTTCACCAGGCTCTGGCTATCGACGGGTGCAACTGTGGGTACATTCGATTCGACCGTCGCTTCGCGCGTCACATCGCGCACGGCGCCGTCGGCAAACTTCGCCGTCACCTTCACCTGCACGGTCTCCCCCGGCTTCGGCAGGTTGATCTCTTTGGGCGCCACCTCGAGAGCCGTCACCGCGTCTTGGGCCGGGTCGCCATAAGGCACACCCGCCGCGATCCAGCGATAGATGGTCTGGAAATAATCAGAGTCCTTCTCAAAACGCAGTCCGCCCCCATGGGCTACTTCCATTGTGGGCTTGGCCAGCATCAGGCTCTTGGCGGGTTCCGCCCGGTTGAAGCGCCGCGCGGACACATCATAGAGCAGAGACTCGTAGTCGAACTGCGGATCGTAGCCCCGCAGGCTAAGCTTGAAGCCATTCTTGCCCTTGGCCGCACCGTGGCAAGGCCCCGACGTGCAACTGGCCTTATTCAGGATCGGCGCGATGTCGCGCAGAAACGTGGGCTGCACCTGCGCCCCCGCGATCGAAACCAAGAAACAACTACCGAGCATCCGTAGCAGGAACATCCGCCGGAGCCTCCTTCACTAGAACCTCAATCGGCCGCGAATAGATATCGAGCGTCTGCCCCATCGACGTCAAGCGGCCCAAGACGTAGAAGTCGTAAGTGCCCGGCAGGGTCAACCGGGTGGTCGTTACCAGAAAGGTCCCTGTCGATTTATCTTTCGGATCCTGCCGCATCTCGATGGCGCGAATATCGGCGGCACCCACCATATCCATGCTGACAGTGGCGGGGAAATCAAAGCTAGCCCCGCTCCACTTCCAGCGGAATAAGAACTCGTCGCCCGCCGCTTTGCGGGTGGTCTTTTCCAACGTCACAGCCAGCGTCGCGGGCAGCGCCGTGGTGCCGGCCACAGGTAGGTCCATATCCATCCAGGCGCCCGTTACGGCGCGTTGCCGGTCTACCGCCCCTTGGATAGTGGCGCCGGCCACGCCCACGCTCATGCCCAGGCCGGTACCCTTGCGTACAATCTCTTTTCCGTCCGCCAGCTTGCCCACGCCTTCCAGTTCCAATTCACCCGGCTCCAGCTTCACGCCCGGCTGGGCGGAGAGGATCAAGGCGCCATTGCGAATGAAGCCACGATTACCTTGGATGGCCAAGGCCAACTGCGCGGGGATGTATCCGCCTTCGACAATCAAACCCTTGGGCGGATTCTTCACGCGCACGCGTACGTCGCCCATATAGCCTTTGCGCTCAATGCTGACGGGCACGAAAACACTGCCGCCCGCGGGAATGTTCACAAATGGCGCATTGATGTTGAGCGTGAACTCCTCTGTCGCCGGCCGCGCAGTCAGCCGGTAAGCGAAGGCCGGGCCGCCGCGCCGCGCCAGATCCTCGACGCTCACCTGGATCTCGCGCACATCCTTCGGCACTTCAAAGAACGCATAGGGGTCTCCCGCCGTTCGGCTCCCGCCCACGGTATAGAGTTCTTCTGGCAGCGGCTCGTCGCCTGAGCGAGCGATGCGCTTGCCCGCCGCATCGCTTATGTCGAGCACCGCCATGATCTTCGAGGTGCCCAATTCGCGCGCCTTCACTTCAAGCATCAGCTTCTGGCCAGGCTCGACGGCAAAGCGATAGCGATCCACTTCGCCCGCTTGCGCCAAGCGTCCATTCACGGTGACGGGCAGGGCCAGCGCTTCGGCCACCGGTTCGCGCCGTTCCGGATACTCACCCACATCAAAGGGCAACGGCAACGCCGGGCTATCGGGCAGATTGACAAAGCGCTGCGCTTCCACCTTCACTGGAACCGGGCCGCCCATGGAAACTTCCACCGTCTCGCCACGCCGTCCGCCCAAGGGATAGAGGTCTGTCGGGTAACTGTAGGAGCCCGTCTTCAAGCGATAGAAGTTCGCCGTCTGCGTGGAGAAGCGCGCGTCATGCACTTCCACGTAGTAGTAGCCATCCTTGGGCAGTTTCACATCCACGCGCGCGTCCAGGCCCAGCATCGGTGTGTCTTCGCTCCTGGCCAAGAGCTTGCCGGATTGATCAAAAACGCGCAGCACGGGATCCACCGCGGAACCGACGCGCCGTCCTTCAATCTCAATCACGCGCCGCTCGCCCAGCTTGCCCTGAAAGCGATAAAAATCGCGCTCGGCCCCGCGCAGCGTTCCCGTCAAGGTAACTGCGCTCGCGGGCAGGCTCTGGGCCGCTTCAATGGAATCGTTCGAATTTGGCTTGGCGCCCATCTCGGATTCGTCTTCGGTCGTTTCGGGGAAGTCTCCGATCGAGAAAAGCTGCACGTTCGAAATGCCTTCAGCCGTCTCGACGCGTACCGGATAGACGCCGCTTTGGAGGCCCGCCTTCGGCTCCACCAAAAAGCTCGCATAGCGCCCTTCCATCGGCCCTGCGGTGGAATCGGCCAACGCGGTAAAGCTCGCCGGTAGCGTGGAATGGATCTTAATTACGTCCTTCAATTCGCGCCCCACCAGTCGGAGCGTGAAGGGCCGTCCTTTCTGCGCGCCCCGGGGCATCAGGTCCGATATCGTCGGCGGCGCGGCATAGAGTGACAGCGCCATTCCCAGTAGGAACCACCTCATTGCGCACCCTCCAAGGGAACCGGCACAAATGTCTTTTGCAGCTTACAGTCGGCGGTTGAGTACAGCCGCACCTTGCCATCAAAGCCGCCGGTGGCAAGCGTCTTGGCGTCGGGCGAAAAGGCCAAAGCATAAATGCCCGCCTCATGCCCTGCCGCCGCACAGGTCGCGGCGCCCGTCTCGGCATCATAGAGATTCACTTTCGACGCAGCGCCCGCCACGGCAATCCGCGCGCCATCGGGCGACCAATCGAGAGCGGTGATCACTCCGTCCTGGCGGTCTAGGCGGCGGATGAACATCGCATCGTCGCCCACCTTCATATTGCGCGTGCGATCCAGCGAATACACATACGGATAGCGATCCTCGCCGCCCATCACAATGATGTCCTTCGCGGGATGCCGCGCAACGGCATTGAGTTCACTCTTCTGGGTGGTGTTAGCGTTCTCTAGAAATTGGCCCAGCGAGGCATCGACGATCTTGGCCGCACGATCCCGGCTGACGGATACGAAGCGCTTGCCATCGACCGAAAATACGGTGCCCAGTACCCAATTCTCATGGTTGCCAAGCTTATACAGTTCCTTCGCGCTGGACGAATCGAAGACATGCACGGTATTGTCCGCGCAGCCCACGGCCACTTTCGACGCATCGGGCGCCAGCGACGCTCCAAAGACCGTGTCGGTGCTCAGTTCAACGGCCCGTAGTTGGCGCTTGCTCTCGAGGTCCCACCACTGCACTTCGCCAAAGCGCGCGGGCGTCCCGCCGCCCGCCACTAGCGTCTTGCCGTCTTTCGAAAAGGCGAGCGACAAGATGCGTTCGGCCTTGCCGGGCAAGCGCGCGGAAAGCTTTGGCTCAGGACTCAGCTCATGGATCAAGACTTCGCCATTGCCGCTCACGGCCAGCGTCTTGCCGTCCGGAGAAAAACGCAGCGCCGTCAAAACAGGCGCGAGCAGGTATTTCGCGGGCCCCACGCGCGTCTCTTGCTTGGGCGAATCGTCCAAGGCTCCGGCCTTGATCCAGGCTCGAAACAGTTCCACGATCTCGGGAGCGAGCTTGGGTTGGCCCAGCGGCATAGACGGCATCACTTCGCCCGTCAGATAGCGCACCGTCAGGCTTTCCTCTGGCTTGCCGGCGAGATAAGCCGCGCCCTTATTGCCGCCTTTGCGAAAGCCCTCGTACGTGGTTAAATCCAGCCCCGCCGTCTTCGCCGAAGGCTGGTGGCAGGCCACGCAACTGCGCTGTAGTACTGGCGCGATGTCCTTCGAAAAACTGGGGTCTGCGGCGGATAGAGGCAAGCCCGCCAAGGCCCAGAGCCATTTCCTCATGTCGATGAGGATTATTTCACATCCCTGGGTACAACGCCATCCTCCACGGTCTTGCCACTAGCGAAGGGCAGTTCTCCCTGCTCCACATAGAGAGTCTGTGAAGGAAAGGCGAAATCGGTCCCGTGATCCTTGACGATCCGGATGACCTCGATCAGGAGCTCTTCCTGGATCCGGAGGAACTCGTTCCAATCGCTGGTTTGCACAAAGGCGAACAGTTCGATCTCCAGGGAGTATGCTCCAAACTTCAGGAAGCGCGCGCGCCGCCCGTCGGCATCGATCTTCGGATGCTGGACCAGCAACGTCTCCAGGCCCGAAAGCAGTTTCTGCATTTCGTCGGGCGATAACCCGTACTTGACGCCCACGGTGTGGCGGAAAAGGATCTTGTCGCGCTGGCCCAAATTTTCGATATTCATGACCGCCAATTGCCCGTTCGGAATGTAGAGGACGCTACGTTGGAGCGTCCGGAAGCGCGTGGCCCGCAGGCCTATCTCTTCTACGTTGGCGACCGTCGTCCCAAACTGGCAGCTATCGCCCACGCGGATCGATTGGTCGCTCAAAAGGGAAAAGCCTCCGAAGAGGTTCTCGAGCGTCTTCTGCGCCGCAAAAGCAATGGCGATGCCGCCAATGCCCAGACCGGCGAGAGCCGCCGTAATGTCGTAGCCCAGCGCTTTGAGAGCGCCCAGTACCCCGGCAAAGAGCACCAGGATCTGCAGGATGCGCCGCCCCAGTTGCAGCATCGCCTGCGTGGAGCTGAGGCTGTTCCTGGCCAGGTAAAGCCGCGCGCGCTTATCCAGATGCGCAATGACGCCAAAGATCAACCACACCAGCACCGCGAACCACAGCACGATCAAGATCCGCGTGTACCAGATGCGGTAGATCAGCGGCAGCCCCAAGAGGCGCGAGACGATGCTGTGCAGCAGCAGCCCGATCAAGAAAACGAGCGGCAAACTGGGCCGGTTATTGGGATAGTATTTTTCCGGAACCAGGCGCAAGACCAGCCAGCCAATGCCCCAGGCCAGTCCCAGCGCCAGGGGCAGTGCCACGGCGATGGCGATGAGCACCCAAAGGGGCATCGAGAGCAGGTGGGTGTCGATCAAAAAGCGCGGCAACATGCGCTCAACACCGGGAAAACCAAACTCGGGAAACATTTGGGGCACCATAGCCACCGTTTCCCGGCTAAACAACCATACGGGCCGCCCGCCCTCGTTCACGCGCACCATCTCGATCGTGCTTGATTGTTCCAGGCCCAAAATGCTGCCAAGATTCTCCCGATCGCCTGCGACCCCATCTTCCTGGGAGCCTTCGGGCTGGGCGGAAAGTGCGTCCATATTGCCGGCATAGCCGCGGTCCAGGATAAAGAGAAGTTCTCGGGCTAGTTCCGGCTTTTCCGCGGAAGTCACGTCCGGCGCGAACTGCATGTATTGGGAAGCGCGCTGGAAATCGCCCGCATGGGCGGCGCGGAGATAACCCAGAAAGGACGTTTTCGGCGTGCTCCGGCCCAAGCGGTCCGCGGTGCTTTGCGCCTGCAGACACAAAGCGGCCAGCAGCAGTAGAACGAGCCTCATCCCCTCCACGATAACCCGTATATACTGGGGAGCTAAAAACGCATGGAACGCAAACAAGCCCACGAATTCCCCCAAGAACTGCTCGATCTCTTCGATCGCTACGTGCACGGCGACCTCGAACGGCGCGATTTCCTCGAAGGCGCTCAGCGCTTTGCCGTGGGGGGCGTCACGGCGGCCATGCTTTTTGAGAGCCTCCGGCCCAACTATGCCTGGGCGCAGCAGGTGCCCAAGGACGACGCGCGCATCCAAACGGAGCGGGTTAGCGTCGATTCGCCGGCGGGCAATGGCAAGATCGGCGGACTCTTCGTCGCCCCCGCTAAGGCTGCGGGCAAGCTTCCCGCCGTGCTGGTTGTTCATGAGAATCGGGGCCTCAACCCGTATATCGAAGATGTCGCGCGGCGTTTGGGCACCGCGAACTTCCTTTCGTATGCGCCCGATGGTTTAAGTAGCGTAGGAGGCTATCCCGGCAACGACGAGGAAGGCGGCAAGCTCTTTGGCACGGTCGATCGGCCGAAAATGATGGCCGACTTCGAAGCCGCCGCGCGTTGGCTGAAGAAGCACCCGAAGGGCAATGGCAAGGTGGGCGTGGTGGGCTTCTGCTTCGGCGGCGGAGTTTCCAATGCGCTAGCGGTGCGGATGGGCAATGACCTTGCGGCGGCAGCGCCCTACTATGGCGGCCAGGCGCCGGCGGCCGATGTCGCCAAAATCCAGGCGCCGCTTCTTTTGCATTACGCCGGGCTCGATACGCGGGTCAACGCCGGATGGCCCGCCTACGAAGAAGCCCTGAAAGCCAATCAGAAAACCTATACGATGCACATGTACGACGGCACCAACCATGGCTTTCATAACGACACCACCCCGCGCTACAACGAAGCGGCGGCCAAGCTCTCCTGGGAGCGCACGCTCGCGTTCTTCGAGAAGCATCTGAGGTAAAACAACATGACCAGCCGCCGGCAATTTCTGGGGACCGTCGGGGCACCCCTCCTGGCCGCCTCCCCCGTCAAGCCGAACATCGTGGTCATTCTGGCCGACGATCTCGGCTATTCCGACATTGGCTGCTATGGCGGCGAAATTCGCACGCCCAACCTCGACCGTCTGGCCGGCAAAGGCGTGCGCTTCACCCATTTCTACAACACGGCGCGCTGTTGTCCCACGCGGGCCTCGCTCATGACGGGCCTGTATTCGCACCAGGCGGGCATCGGCCACATGGTGAACCCCAAGCCCTTTCCCGCCTACCGCGGCGACCTGCGCGCCGACACCCCCACCATCGCCGAAGTCTTGAAGCCCGCGGGCTACCGGACCTATATGGCCGGCAAATGGCATGTGACGCCCATGAACGGCCGGCAGCATAATTGGCCCCGCCAGCGCGGTTTCGACCGCTATTACGGCATCATCCAGGGCGCGGCCAACTTCTTCTCCCCGGCAAGCGTCAAGCGCGACAACGAAGAAGTGGGCGCCGAAGGCAAAGACTTCTATCTCACGGACGCCTTCGCGGCTAACGCCGTGCGCTTTATTGAAGAACAAAAGACGCCCGATCCGTTTTTTCTCTATCTCGCCTTTACCGCGCCGCACTGGCCGATGCATGCCCTGGAGGCGGATATCGAGCGCTACCGCGGCCGCTACAAGGAGGGCTGGGATGTGTTGCGCGCCGAGCGCCACCAGAGGATGACGGCGAGCGGCATTGTCGAACGCCGCTGGCCGCTCACGGCCCGGGACGAAAGCGTCCCGGCCTGGAAAGACGCGCCCGACCGCGCCTGGCAGGAGCGGCGGATGGAAGTCTACGCCGCCATGGTGGACCGCATGGACCAGAACATCGGCCGCGTCGTGAAAGCCATCGAAGCTAAAGGCCAGCTAGACAATACGCTCATTCTCTTCATGGCCGATAACGGCGGCTGCGCCGAGGAGCTTGGTCCGAACACCACTTACCAGGCCGAATTCCGGGGTAACCGCCCGGATATCATGCCCGGCCCGGGCAATACCTTTCAGAGCTATGGCGTCGGTTGGGCCAACGCCTCCAACACGCCTTTCCGGCGCTACAAGCACTGGGTGCATGAGGGGGGCATCGCCTCGCCGTTGATTGCGCATTGGCCTGCGCGGCTCAAGAAACCGGGAACGATCAACGCCTCGCCCGGCCACCTGATCGACGTGATGGCCACTTGCGTTGATCTGGCCCAGGCCAAGGCGCCGCCGCTGCTCGAGGGCAAGAGCCTCGCCCCGTGGCTCGAAGGCCAGAAGCGCGTTCCGCACGAAGCGCTTTTCTGGGAGCACGAAGGCAACCGCGCGGTGCGCGCAGGCAAGTGGAAGCTGGTCTCGAAGTTTCCCGGCTCTTGGGAACTTTACGACCTCGAGGCCGACCGCACGGAGCTGAAGGACATGGCCGCCGCGCAGCCCAAGATCGCCGCCCGCCTGGAGGGCCGGTATCGGGCCTGGGCCCAGCGCGCCCAGGTTGTGGATTGGGCCGAGGTGCAAAAGGCTCCCGCCGCACCAGTCTAATCCGCCAGCGGCGCGCGAGGAAGGAATTCGATGTCGTCGAAGTGCCGGTCCAGCGTGAGAAGCAGACAGCCGTGTTCCAGGCAATTGGCGGCAATCCAGATGTCGTTTCGCGGCAGAGGCTTTCCCCTCTTGCGCAAACCGGAGTCGATTTGCCCGTAGTACCGCGCCGTATCTCGCGTAACGGCGGCTACTTCCACCCAGGTCTCTTCGAGGAACTGGGCCAGCAACTTCAAGTTTTCGGGTCCCCGGCTTCCACCCTTAAAGCCAGCTTCGAGCTCCCCGATGACGATCGCGCTCAACCACACCGAATCCGCATTCTCCACCACGGGGACAATCCGCGGGTCCGCCCGTTGCAGACATGAATACGCGTTCGTGTCCAGCATGATCTTCAACAGCGCTACTCCCAGTCGATCGGATCCACCACGCGCATGGACGCGAAAACCGGCTCCAGCTCCGCCCATTCTTCATCGGAAATGGTTCGCAGGTACCTGCTCACGTCGTTCTTGGGCTTGCGCTTGGATACCTGGTCTCCTTCGAGCAAAGCGATCACCGCCTTATTCAGACTGATGTTCTCCTTGGCACTTTTCTCGACGATCTTGCGCTCGATGTGTTCTGGTAGGTTGCGGAGGGAGATGACCACGAACGAAGTGTAGCATTAAATGATGCACTTCGATGCAGACAATGATGCATCCTAGTGATGGCTATGGCCACAATTTGGCCCGTGGACATGGCCCTCTTCGTCTTCCTCGTCGTCGACAAAGAAGATTGGCGCTTTGCCGGCAGACTCAAGACGCATGTCGAGCGCCAGTTGGACGTTGGAGACCTCGGCGGGACTAAGGCCGCCGGCCTCCTCGTCGATCCGCTTCAGCAGACTGCGCATCCGGCTGGACGACGTATCGCTGGGCACGGCCATGGCGTAAGCGAAAAGAGCGTCTTTGCGGACTTCCTCGTCACTGAAAAGTTGGCGCAGCTTAGCGATGGAAGTCTTGTCGCCCATCACGCCCGCCCCTCGGGCAGCTTGGCGGCGAACTTCCGTTTGGGGATCGTCGAGAAACTGGCCAAAGCTGGAGGCGTATACAGGCTGGCGGCTTCGCCACATCGCCTGCACGGCGTCGGCGCGGGAGGCGGGGTCCGCTAGGAACGCCTCGACGCGCTGCTTGAGGTCGGCCAGGGGGAACTTGGGCAAAAGGGTAATCAGCGCGGCGACCCGAATCGACGCAGGCAGGCTTTCGTCGTGAAGGGCAGCCTGCGCGGCAGCTTCGACTTCGGCAATCTGCTGCAGGCGATGCAAAGCACGCCAGGCGGCAGCGCGCAGCGCCGGGCTTTCCGAAGGGCTTTGCGCCAGAGCCAGCAACGGCCCCGCCTGCTCGGCCGAAAGATCGAGGTCCTCCAGAATGTCGAGGGCGGCCAAACGGACACCTTCGTCCTCATGTTGGTGGGCGAGCTCGACGATTTCCTCATCGGCCAACACATCAAAGTCGGGCGCGGCAAGTTCCGGGTAATCCTCGCGGGGGTCGAAATCCAGTTCCGGTGGCGCGGCCTGCGGGTGCTTGAGGGTTTCGATGGCGAAATCGAGCTCGCGGTTCTGGCCAACTTCGGCCAGCATTTTCTCCAGCGCCGGGATCGCGGCCGGATCTCCATAGAGACCGAGCAGCATCGCGCCGTCTTCCATGTCGAACTCCAATCGCTCCGTACAGAGAGCGAGGATTTTGGGGTCCTTGACGCCCGATCCGGCCAGGAGAAAAGCAACCTCTCCGGCCACTTCCTCATCGAGGGCATGGTAGATCTCAATCAACGGTTCGACCGCGGGCGGGCCAATGCGGCGTACGATCGAGACCAGGCTCTCGGGCAGATCGCTGTAGCCTTCGCGCAGAATCCTCGTTACATACGGCAGCGCGTTGGCCGCCGGCAGCTTGGCCAAAAGGTTCAACAGGTCTTCGTCGAGGGCAATGCGCGCCTCTTCCGGCGGAGCTTCGCCGTAGGCCAGAACAGCGGGCGCGGCTTCGTCTGGCCGGGCGAGGATGGCGTCGTAAAGACGCTGGTCAAATCCGATTCTTCCCTGCCCGGCTTCGGCTAGCAAAGTGGAGATGGGCGTCTGAGAGTACTGAGAAGGCTGGATCATCTTTAGTAGACCGCGCGGCCGCCGGAGGCGTCGTAGGTCTGGGCGGTCACAAAGGAGCAATCGCGGCTCGCCAGGAAGTGCACCACGGCGGCGATCTCTTCCGGTTCGCCCGTGCGCCGCATGGGGATCTTGGAGGTCATGTACTCCACCTGCTGAGGCGTCAACTGCTCAAGAATCTTAGTGCGGACGACGGCCGGGGTGACCGCGTTAACGCAGATACCATCGAGCGCGGCTTCTTTGCCCAGGCTCTTGGTAAAGCCGATGACGCCGGCTTTGGTGGCCGAGTAAGCGCTCATGTTCGGATTGCCCTCTTTACCGGCAATGGAGGCAATATTGACGATACGGCCGTACTTGAGCTTTTTCATATAGGGCAGCACGGCGCGGCACAGATAGAAGGGCCCGTTCAAGTTAACGGCAACGCAGAAGGCCCAGTCTTCGTCGGTCTGGTCTTCGACGGGCGCGGCTTTGCCCGCAACTCCCGCATTGTTGACCAGGATGTCGACGCGGCCCGTGCGGGCGATAACGTCCTCCACCAGCTTGTTCGCGCTCGCGCTCGAGGTTACATCGAGAGGCAGGGCGAAGGCATCGTGGGGCAAGGAGGAGGCGACCGCCGCGGCCGCCTCCAAGTTCAAATCGGCGACCACCAAGGTCGCGCCTGCGGCGGCCAGGCGCCGGGCGATCACTTCGCCAATCCCGGCGGCGGCGCCCGTAACGATGGCCGTTTGGCCGCTGAGATCGAAATAGGCGGCCATGGCTATTCTTTAACGACGTTGACGGCGATTTCGACGGAGACGTCTTTGTGCAGCTTGACGCTGATCTTGTGTTCGCCCAGCGTCTTGATGGCATCGTCCAGATGGATCTTCTTGCGGTCGATGACATACTTCTTTTCGGCCAGCGCGTTCTCAATATCCAGTGCCGTAACCGAACCGAAGAGATGGTCCTCTTCGCCAGCCTTCCGGGTGAATTCGAGCGTCAGGCCGGTCATGAGTTTGGCCAGGGCCTCGGCATCGGCCTGAATCTTGGCTTCCTTGCGGAGCCAGGACTGGCGTTCCTGCTCGATGATCTTCTTGTTGGATTCGGTGGCGGCGACAGCCAAGCGGCGGGGCAACAGGAAGTTGCGGGCAAAGCCGGCCTTGACCTTAACGACCTGGCCACGACCGCCGAGCTTATCGACGTCTTCACGCAGAATGACTTCCATTAGCGCGATCCTCCTTCGGGTGCGGCAAAGGGCAGCAGGGCAATGTTGCGGGCGCGCTTGATGGCGGTGGCCAGGCGGCGCTGGAATTGCGTGGAGGTGCCGGTCAAGCGGCGAGGCACGATCTTGCCGCGTTCGCTGATGTATTGCTTGAGCAAGTCGACGTTCTTGTAGTCGATGTAATCGACCTTATCCACCGAAAAACGGCAGACTTTCTTGCGGCGGAAATACTGCTTCTTATTGACGATGTTCGCCTTGTCGCCGCCCGTGGGGCGCATGGAGGCCGCAATGGGGCGGCCGCCTCTTCCTTCAGCCATGTTCTGGGTGCTCCTTTCTAATTACTCGACTTTGGTTACTCAGCCGCTTTTTCAGCGCCGGGCGTGGGCTCAACGGATGTGGGCTCAACGGATGCGGGCTCAACGGATGCGGGCTCGACGGGGGTAGGCACGACGGGCGCGGGGCTCGGAGCGGGAATGGCGGCTTCTACAGGTTTGGCAGGCGCGGCGAGAACCGGCTCGGCGAGGACCGGCTCGGCGGGTACAGCAACAGGGGAGGCCGGCAGAACGGGTGTTGCGGGCACAACGGGAGCGCCGGGCAGAACGGGCGCACCCGGCAGCACCGGGGCGCCAGGGGCGCCGGGCGCCATCATCGGCTGGGCGGGTGCGGCCACCACGGGAGGTTTGCGCAGGGCCCGCTTCTCGCGCTTGCGTTTGCGCTTATCGGCCCACTTCATATCTTCGTCCAGGCGCACCGTCAAGTGCTTAATGACGAGGTCGTTGACCCGCAGGCGGCGTTCCACTTCTTTAATCACGACGCCCGCCGCTTCAAAGCGCAGAAGAACATATAGGCCTTCGCGGTAGCGGCCCACTTCGTAGGCCAGCTTGCGAACGCCCATTTTTTCCGCGCTTTCCATTTTGCCGCCGTCCTTGGTGATGACCTGGGACAACTGCTCGATGAGGGGATCGACCTGTTCATCGGTCGAGTCGGGTTTTACGATGAACATTTCTTCGTATAGTCTGAGACTCATGCTTCTTCTTCCTTGCTTGGGGAGGCGCGGCGATTCCAGCTCGCCATGGCCTTTTCGGCGCCTTCCGCGATGATGGTCTCGAGGGCGGACGACGCTTCGTCCAACCACAGACCGATTTGGGTCCGCTTGGCTTTCGGGATGGCCGCCAGCACATAGTGCTTTGCCTTTTCCCCCAATACGAGGGGACCGCTCCCGTCGGGCTTGCCCGGATTGATGCCGAGCCGGACCCGGATAAACTCTTCCGTACGGACGGCCGAGATAATCGATTTCATCCCGTTATGTCCGCCGGCGGAACCGCGCGCCCGAATGCGTAAATGACCCCATTCGAGCGCCAGCTCATCATAAACAACTACCAGGTTAGCCGCCGTCAGCTCGTACTTAGCCAGTAACTGGCCGATGGCGGAGCCGCTTAAATTCATGTACGTTTGCGGCTTGGCTAATATCAGGCGAACTCCCTTTGTTTCCCCGATGCCTGTCCAAGACTGGCATTCGGGGCGGGAGACCCGGATGGAATGGCGTTCAGCCAAGCGATCCAGGGCCAGGAAACCCACGTTGTGCGGCGTCCAATCGTATTCGGGGCCGGGATTGCCGAGCCCCGCGATAAGCCAAGTGGACGCCACAAGAAAGAGAACCAATAACTTCTTTTTCGCCTACTTCTTCTTTGCCTTGTCGCCACCCGCGGCGGGCGCGGCGGCGTCTTCCTTCTTGCCCTTCTTGGCGACTTCGGGCTCCGCAGCCCCCGCTACTTCCGCCACCGCTTCTTCGGCCTTCAAGCTAACCACGTGGCTGATGACGATTTCCGGGTCGGTGATTAGGCGCATCGAGCCCGTAAGAGGTATGTCTTTGGCGCGGATGCTTTCATTCAACTTCAGCTCGGCGGCGCTGAGCGTAAAGTTTTCGGGAATCTCGTCGGGCAGGACTTCGATTTCCACTTCTCGGGTCACCATCTCGTAGAGGCCGCCCTGGAGTTTGACGCCGACCGGATCGCCGGTGGTGAGGACCGGCACCTTGGCGACCAACTTCTTGGTCAGGTCGATGCGCTTCATATCCACATGCAGCAAGTGGCCGCGCAAGGGGTGTAACTGGTGGTCGACAACCATGACGGGGGTGATTTCCCCTTGGACATCGAGATTGAAGATGGTGTTGTAGCCGCTGCCGGAGTGCAGGATCTTGGTCAGATCCTTGGGGTCGACGGTCACGGCCACCGGGTCCAGGCCGCTGCCGTAGAGAACCGCGGGGCTCTTCTTGGCGACGCGAGTGCGCCGGGCGGCGTTCTTGCCGCGCGTCTGGCGCAATTCGGCCACGAGGGTAATGTCTTTACGCATAATCTGTCTCTCTACTTATTCGAATAAAACGCTGATACTGGTTTCGCCATGAATGGAATCGATGGCGCGGGCCAGGAGTTTGGCCACGGAAAGAACGCGGATCTTGGCGCAACGCGCCGCCGCCGGGCTCAAGGGAACACTATTGGTGATGATGACTTCCTCCAGGAAGTCCGCGTTGACGATACGGTCGACGGCAGGGCCGCTCAAGACGCCGTGGGTGGCGCAAGCGCGCACGGTTTTGGCGCCGTTTCTGGCCAAAGCTTCCGAAGCCTTGACGAGCGTGCCGGCCGTGTCGATCAAGTCGTCGACCACCAGGCAATTCCTGCCGGCCACGTCGCCGATGATGTTCATCACTTCAGCCACGTTGGGCTGATCGCGGCGCTTATCGATGATGGCCAGAGGCGCCTGCAGGCGCTTGGCGAAGGCGCGGGCGCGTTCCACACCACCGGCGTCGGGCGAGACGATGGTGAGGTTCTCAATCGGGTTGCTTTTGAAGTGATCGAGCATCACGGGCGTGACAAAAAGATGGTCTACCTGGATGTCGAAGAAGCCCTGGATCTGGGCGGCGTGCAGGTCGAGGGCGAGCACGCGGTCCGCGCCGGCGCGCTCGATCAGATTCGCGACCAGGCGGGCCGAGATCGGCACGCGGGGCTGGTCCTTGCGGTCCTGGCGGGCATAGCCGAAGTACGGGAAAACAGCCGTAATGCGATCAGCCGAGGCGCGCTTCAAAGCATCAATAATGAGCAGGAGCTCCATCAGGTGATGGTTGACGGGCGTCGAGGTGGGCTGGATGACAAAGACATCGGAACCGCGGACATTTTCGTGGATCTGGATCCAGGTTTCGCCGTCGGCGAAAGTCTTGACGCTGGTGCGGGCCACCTCCACATCCAAATGGGCGCAGATCTCCTCGGCCAACGCAGGGTTGGCATTGCCGGTTAGGATCTTGATGCGGTCAAAGCGCATGGCGTCATTTGCCCCGGGGTTGGGGGAGTTCGTTCCTTCAAAATCGACAAATCACCAACACAGAGTCGATTCGAGGCGAACAAGGAGCAAAAGCAAAGCGCTACCCCTGACGACGCCATCCGGTAAGGGATGGGAGTCCGACTGGCCAGGCACGTACGTTTTGGCGGCGATCTTAAAAACAACTTTGATCGTCACGTGCCTCGAATCAGCGGGATTGAGCCGGGAGTGGGCTTGGCGGGCCCTTTCCTCGCTGCCGGCAGGTAAAAACCTGGACAGCCCCAATGCCGATTTCGCATCCGAAGACGCGAAACTTTGAGGATAGCCGATTCCAGTCCAGTTGTCAAAGCGACGGCCTGCTAATGGACCGATCCTGCGGGGTACACGTTGACCATGCAAAAAGCGTCATAAATATTGCAAGTCGACTCGTCCCGTTAACTCGTGTTTCCGTTACGAGGTAATAGCTGATGAGTATCCAAAGTGCCCCATCCTTTCGCGTCCTGTGTCCCAGGACCGCGAGACCCCAACCCAATTGAAGCAACCTTCAACGGCCTAGTGCATTGCATGCACTGCCCAAGCGGCGGTTGTGCGGAATCATCTTGTGACAACCCCTAAGCAGTCAAAAGCACTGGAGAATCAAAAATCATGCCTAGTTCAACCCGATTGCTCACATTCATCGTCTCCCTGTCCATCTGCGGGCACGTGCTAGCGGGGGAGGCCACGACGCTCGACGCGCTTCGCACACAACAGATGAACGTTGACTTCACGAACGCTCCGATCCCTCAGTTACGAAATGGCTGGTTGGTTGCGCGTGACGTTCAACAACAACAGATTCGCGTTTGGACATCCGACGGAAAACAACGCGACGCCATGCGCGTGTCCTCACCCGAACTAAACAACATCTACATTCGGGACGTGGCTGTTTCGAGATCTGGAGCCCTAGTCGTCGCTTTGTCGGCCATGGATCGACAGGGGCGAGCGGCGTCCTTCCTGGGTTGGTTTGACGAGGGCGGGAAGCTGGTCCGCTATGTGCGCACCGCGCCATTTTCGGCGCGCTCGGTGGTCTTCGCCGAGGACGGTTCGCTTTGGGCGGGGGGATGGATGTTGGACGAGGCGCGAAACGAGGTACCGGATTACGACGTGCTGCGGCATTACAGCAACGATGGACAGTTGTTAAAGACCGCGGCCCCACGGCGCTTGTTTGCTGTCAAACGCACACCACTTTACGACGGCATGCTCGTTGCCGGGGATAACGGTCACATTTGGATCGTGAGCCAGACCGCCCGTACCGCGCTCGAATTTTCGCAGGACGGGACGTTGGCCGGGCGCTGGGAGTTGCCGACGCCAGCCGAGGCGGTAATGACCGGTGCTGCCGTATTTCGCGATTCAATCTACTTTTCCCTGCAATCGAACGAGGTTGGTCCCTTGCCGCGGCTGTACCGTTTGAACAAGACGACGGGCGCCTATAGCGGCGTGCAGGCTGGCGGTGCGAGGGCTGACCAAGCGGTTCATGTCTTAGGCCAGGTTGGGAACGAATTAGCAGTTCGCCTCAAACCGGACCAGTTGATTGCCTGGTTGCGAGCTCAAGACTAGCCGGCGCGTTATTCTCGGGTGGTGATTTTTTTCCACGCCGTTGCAATCCTTCTTTGGGCGGGCCTCGCTTGGGCGCAAAAGCCCGGCGAGGCCTTGCCGCCGTGGACGCCGGGGACGCTGGACTTGCACCAAATCCACACCGGGCGCGGCAATGCGTTGTTGATGAAGCTGCCCAATGGCCAGACGGTGTTGGTCGATGCCGGGGAAGTGCCCGACGGGCCGGCGCTGGAACTTGGCCCGCGCAGGCCAAATGCGTCGCGCAGCGCCGGGGAGTGGATCGCCGAGTATGTAAAGCGCCACACGCCAAGGCTGGACTATCTGGTCTTGACTCATTATCACGACGATCACTTTGGGGGCATCGAGGCGGTGGCGAAAGCGCTGCCGATTGGGAAGCTGCTTGATCGCGGTGACGACCCGGCGCCGCCGCCCTACCCTTCGGTGAAGCCATTCCTGCGCTGGCGGGCGGAGTATCGCAGTCCGCGCGAGACGGTCGTACCGGGCCGGCGGCAACAGTTCGGCGGGACCTATCCAGACTTCGAGATCCGCAACGTGGCCGCCAACGGCGTGGTGTGGACCGGCCAGAACGACGAGGCGCGGAGCGTGTTTCCGGCCAACTGGAGGCAACTCCCCGCCGACCAGCAGCCGGGCGAGAACCACTTCAGCATTGCGCTGCGCCTGCGCTACGGGCGATTTGACTATTTCACCGGGGCCGATCTGATCGGAACGGTACTCGACGAGCTGCCCGCCTGGCACGACATCGAAAGCCCGGTGGCCAAGGTGGTGGGGCCCGTGGACGTGGCCGTGCTGAATCATCACGGCTGGGTGGATACGACGAATTCGTTTTTCTTGAAGACGCTCGCGCCCCAGGTGGCGATCCTGCCCGCCTGGCACGCTTCGCACCCGGACCATGCCGTGCTGCGCAGATTGCGTTCGCCGCGGGGACCAAAACCGGATCTCTTCACGACCACGCTGCTCGATGCGCCGAAGGCGGTCTTCCGTTATTTGGGCAATGCGTTTCGCAACACCGAAGGGCACATCGTGGTGCGCGTGGCGCCGGGGGGAGGGAGCTTTCAGGTGATCGTGCTGGACGCCACGCAGGAAGAGGCGCCGATTTTACAGGTAGCCGGGCCTTACAAGTGCCGCTAGGGGCTTAGAAGATTGCGCGCAGCGAGATTTGCGCGCGGCGCGAGTTGGTGCCGTCCGGGAAGCCGCCCGAAGCGGTGCCTACGCCCAGCCCCGCGACAGGGCGCAGGACGCCCGCCGTGGCCTGGAAGGCTTGTGTGTTGACGACCGTGTTGCTAACCCGATTAAAGGTATTGAAGACTTCGAAATTGAAGTGGAACTGGTAGCGTTCCTTCACCCGGAAGATCTTCGTTAAGCGCGTATCCACGCGTTGCACGGCATCGACGGGGATGCTTTGGCGAGATAAGAAGGGCACCTGGTTGCTACCGCCAAAGCCATTGAGGGTGGTGTTGAAGGCTTGGCCCGGATATTGTGCGCCGGAAACCAACACGGTGGGCGTGACGTATTGCGCCGAGGCGAGGGTGCCGAGCACGGAGAGCTGCCAGCCATTGATCAACTGATCGGCCAGTACGTTGGACATCTTGGCACGGGGCGGGCTGAAGATGGCCGTGAAGACAGTGCGGTGGCGCTGGTCGAGGAGCGAGGTGCCCTTTTCGGCGCTGAAATCGCCATTCGCGATCGTGGCCGGCCCGTCGGTAAAAAAGACGTTGTTGCTGGCCGTACCTTGCGAGAGGTCGCGGGCGTGGGACCAGGTGTAAGCCACCGTTCCCTCGAGCCAGCGATAGGCGCGGCGGCGGAACTGGACCGCGAGGCCGTCGTACCAAACGCGGCCGCCATTATCGATATAGACGACGCGCTGGTAGCGCGGGTCGACGCGATTGGCCGTGACGTAGGTGGGCGTGGTGTAAGTGCCGGTTTGGTTGCCGGCGGCATCGAGAATGCGGTAAGTAAAGGTGCCGGAAGTGGCGCCAATGTTCAAGTCGCGCCGGCTGAGCAGCTGGAGACCGCGATTCCAAAGGTACGAGACGGTGATTCCCATTTTGCTGGTGATTTCGCGCTCGAGGCTGATGTCTCCCTGTTGGGTGTAAGGCGTTCTCAATTCGGGATCCGCGAAGGTCAGGGTGACGGTGCCGGGAGGCGGCGTACGGTCGAGGTTCGTTAGGCGGGCTGGAAAGGTCGGGCCAACCGCCAAGTCGGCGGGCGTGGTGCCCTGGAGCGTCAAGGCGCGTTGCACGACGCCGTTTAATTGATGCAGTCGGGCAATAGTGGCCGAAGGGAAGCGGGCATAAAAGATGCCGTAGCCTGCGCGCAGCACGGTCTTGCTGTTCAGGCTCCAGGCCAGGCCCGCGCGGGGGCTGAAGTTGGCCGTGGGCTCGTTGATCTGGCCGGTAAGGGGGTAAGCGGGATTGACAACCGTCGGCTGGGCAAATTGGGCGAATTCGTAGCGAAGACCGTAATTGAAGGTGAGCTTGTCGGTGATGCGCCATTGGTCTTGGGCGTAGAAGTTGAAGTCCCGGATGAAGACTTCGGTGCGGAACGGGCCAAAGGCCTGGCTGTAATTCTGCCAACGCCGGCCGCCATCGAGGTTAGTGAGGTCCAGGGCGAAGTTGGTGATCGTGCCGTAGGTGTAGGAGCCAACGCCGTTGAAAAGAGCGTCTTCGATGTCTTTGGTGTGGGCGATATCGAAGCCGAACTTGAATTGGTGGCGGCCGGCGGTAAGCGAGAGGTTATCGGCGAACTGGTAGCGGTCCTCCGTGGGCTGGACGCGGGGCAGATAGTTCGGTACGCCCAGGTTGGCTTGCCCCTGCACGGTGACGGCGGAACGCACGCCGGGAGGCGCGAGCGTGTAATTTACGTCGTCGAAGAGACGGTCCTTAAACCAGCCGAAGCGGAACTCATTCACCATGGTGGAGCTGAGGATACCGGTGTGGGCCAGGCGCGCCCAGCGGGTCTTCACCGTGGAGAGGCCATTGTTGCCGATGGCGCCCGCATTGGTAAGCGTGGCGGCGGTTTGGATGCCGTTGGGCGATTCCCAGTTCATGATGTTGAAGCTGGCGCTGATGCTTTGCCGCTCGCTGGCTTGCCAATCGATCTTGGCGAAACCCGTATTTTGGGAGACGGTGCGATCCACCGTGCCAAAGAAGCGGCGGAAGTAATCGACGGCGTTCGAGCACTGCTGCGGGGTGGCGGGCGCGCCGCAATTGCCGATAAAGGTGCCGCTGGCATTGAAGAATTGCGGATTCAGAATCGAGCTGATGAGCGGGAAATCGCGGCGGGTAATTTCAAAATTACCGAAGTAGAAGAGCTTGTCCTTCTTGATGGGCCCACCGACGCTGCCCCCGGCTTGGTGGCGGCTCTCGGTGGGATTAATGGCCGCGTATCGATCGCGCGCGTTGAAGTCCTGGTTGCGGTAGAACCAATAGCCGGTGCCATGAATACTGTTCGTGCCGCTCTTGGTAACCGTATTGATGACGCCACCGACGGCGCGGCCAAATTCGGCGCTGTAGCCGGAGGTGAGCACTTGGAACTCCTGCACGGAGTCTTGGCTGATATTGGAGCTGATGCGGGTGCGGCCGGCGTTCTCGTTGTAGAACTGCTGGGTGGTGTCGTTGCCGTCTTGCAGGAAGGCGTTCCCGGCGGGCATGCCGCGGAAAGTAACTGCGCCAAAGGTGCCGTCGGCGGTGACGCCGGGGCTGAGGAGCACGAAGCTATCGACGCGCCGTCCGTTGATGGGCAAGTTTAAGATCTGCGCCGCATCGACCACCTGGGAGACGCCGGTCTTGGACTGTTCGACGATGGGCGTGCTGTCTTCGACGGTGAGGGTCTGAGACTGTTGGGCGACCGTCAAGCTGGGACTTAAGGTGACGTTTTGCCCCACCTGCAGCGTAAGGTTCTTGGCTGAGTAAATAGCGAAGCCGTCCTTTTCCACCTGGACCTCATAGCCGGGACCGGGCTGGAGGGACTGAGCGAGGAAATAGCCGGACTCATTGGTCGTGAGACGTCGGATCAGGCCAGTTTCGGTATTGGTGACGGTCACGCGGGCATCCGGCACGGGGGCTTTGGAAGCGTCCGTAACGGTGCCGTTGACGGCGGAAAGGCCGGCGAGTGACTGGGCCGCTGCCGGCGAGGAAAGCGTCAGAGTAGACAGAACAAACGCGAAGAGACAAGGAAAGAAAAGACCAATTTTCATGAAGCTACCTGCCCGGAGGGTAGCATCCGAATGTTAAAGAATGACTAACGTCGGGGTAGCTCGCGGTCTAGTCTGAGTTCCATATCCAGCAGCCCGAGGCTTCCTTCCTGGCGGCGGCCAATATCCTGGAAGCCGGCTTGGCGGTAGAGGCGGATGGCCGACGACATTTTGTCCTCGACCGTATCCAAGCGGAGGGTGTGAAACGCGAGCGAGCGGGCTTCGGCAATCGCCGCCAGAAGCAAGGCCTTCCCTACCCCGAGGCCGCGCGCCGCGGGTGCTACGAAAAGGCGCTTCATTTCGCCAACGCCCGGCTCGGTTTGGCCCAGCGGCCGCAGGGCAATGCAGCCCAAAAAATCCCCGTCGTGTTCGGCCAGCAGAACGGCAACGTATCTGCCGGGTAGCGTGGCCAATTCGTGGTCGAAGCTCTGGAAACATAAATCGACTTGAATGTTTTGCTGATAGTCGCGGAAGAGACGGGCGACTATGTCCCGGTCGGCCGGAAAGGCGGCGTGGCGGATGCTAAACTGAAGAATCCGTGGGTTCAGAGGCTGGTCCATCTTTTCAGGAATTAGTTGACATTATGGCGCGTTTACGCGCCCCCGATGGCTGCCCGTGGGACCGCGAGCAGACCTTCGACACCATTAAGCGCTACACGGTCGAGGAGACCTATGAGGTGGTGGATGCCATCGAGCGCCGGGATTGGGCGAATCTACGGGAAGAGCTAGGGGACTTTTTGTTGCAGGCGGTGTTTCACGCGCAAATGGCCTCCGAGCAGGGGCTCTTCACCATTGCCGACGCCTTGGTTTCCATCAACGAAAAACTGATCCGGCGCCATCCGCACATCTTTGCCGACGCCTCCGCGGCAACGGCCGAAGACGTGAAACGGACTTGGGACCAAATCAAGGCCCAAGAGAAGCCCGGCCCGAAGACTCTGTTAGACGGCGTGAATCGCGCCCAGCCCGCGCTGATGGAGGCGGTGGAAATCTCCAAAAAAGCCGCGGCGGTGGGATTTGAGTGGGCCGCCTTTGACGATGTGCTGGCGAAATTACGCGAAGAGATAGAGGAATTGCAAGCGGCGCGCGTGGGCGGAAAGACTTCGGAGATCGAGGGCGAGATCGGCGACTTGTTATTCACCGTGGTGAATCTGGCGCGCTGGTCGAAGGTCGACCCCGAGTTCGCCTTGCGCGCGACGAACGCGAAGTTCCGGCGGCGCTTTGCGCACGTCGAAACGCGGCTGCACGCTGAGGGGAAGAAATTGCAAGAGGCAACGATCGAAGAGATGGAAGCGTATTGGCAAGAGGCGAAACGGAAATGATCGAGGTTCGCGCCCTAACGGAACAGGCCGAGTTTGTAGAAGCGGTGGAGTTGCAGAAGACCATCTGGGGCTTTGCCGAGATTGAATTGCTGCCGGTGCGCCTATTCGTCGTGGCCTCGAAGATCGGAGGGCAGATCTTTGGCGCCTACGACCAAGGTCGGATGGTAGCGTTTTTGCTGGCTATCCCGGGCTTGAAGAGCGGCGGAAAGTATTACCTGCACAGCCACATGATGGGTGTGGCGGAGGGTTATCGCAATGCGGGTATCGGCAAGATGCTCAAGCTGCAGCAGCGCGAACAGGCAATCGAACGCGGCATCGAATTGATCGAATGGACTTTTGATCCGCTTGAATTGAAGAATGCCTTTTTTAATATCGAGAGGCTCGGCGCGGTGGTGCGGCGCTATGTGCTGAATCAATACGGCACCACCACCAGCACGCTGCACGGCGGGCTGCCGACAGACCGCTGCGTCGCGGAGTGGTACGTAAATTCCGCACGGGTTGAAGGGCTGCTTACGCACGGTCGTTTGGACCCTCTCCCCGTGGCGGCGCGTATCGAAGTGCCCGCTGCGATCCAGCAATGGAAGACGGAAGACCCCACGCGGGCGCGTGAGACGCAAGCGGCCATCAGCGAACAGTTTCAGACGCATTTCCGCCAGGGGCTTGCCGTAAGCGGCTTTGAGCGTGGCGAGGCCGGCGGCACTTATATCTTCAGTCCTTGGAATCCTTAAATGCCTTTTCTCATTGAACAAATCAAGATCCGCGAGATTCGTATGCCGCTGGTGCATTTCTTTCAAACCAGCTTCGGGCGCACTTATGAGCGGCAGATCGTCTTAGTGGAAGTGATCGCGGGCGGCGTCAGCGGTTGGGGAGAAGTAACTGCGGGCGAGAATCCTTTTTACAACGAAGAGTGGACGCACTCGATTTGGGGCATTTTGACGGACTACGCGGGGCCGCGGGTCTTAGGCCACGAGTTTGGCTCGGCCGAAGAAGTGGGAGCGAGGATGTCGCACATTCGCGGGCACATGATGGCGCGCGGGGGCCTGGAGGCGGCCTGCTGGGATCTGGAAGCGCGTTTGCAAGGCATGCCGCTTTACCAGGCCATTGGCGGCGGCGCGCGCAAGGAAATCGAATGCGGCGTCTCGATTGGCATCCAGGATACGGTAGACCAGTTACTCGGAAAAATCGACACCGAGGTCAACGCCGGTTACCGACGCATTAAAATGAAGATTGCGCCGGGCTGGGACGTGGAAGTAATTCGGGCGGTGCGCCAACGTTTCCCGGACATCTTGTTGATGGCGGACGCGAATTCCGCTTACAAGCTATCCGATTGGGCCATGCTCGCCGCGTTGGACGAATTCAACCTGATGATGATTGAGCAGCCGCTGGCGCACGACGAAATCATCGATCACGCCGAGTTACAAGCCAAGCTCAAGACCCCGATTTGCCTGGACGAATGTATCCGCTCCGCGCATCAGGCCGCACAGGCCATCCGCCTGGGGGCGGCCAAGATCATCAACATAAAACTGGGGCGGGTGGGCGGCTTTGCCGAGGCCAAACGCGTGCACGATGTAGCACTGCGGCACGGCGTCCCGGTCTGGTGTGGCGGCATGCTGGAGTCGGGCATTGGCCGCGCGCATAACATCGCGCTTTCCACCTTGTCTAACTTTGTGCTGCCCGGCGATGTTAGCGCTTCGCAACGCTATTGGAAGCGAGAGGTAATTACGCAGCCCATCACGGTTTCCGCGCAAGGCACGATTGCGGTGAGTGAAGGCGTGGGTTTCGGCTATGAGATCGACCATGGCTTTCTCGATTCGATCACCGTTCGCCAGGAGGTTCTTCCCCGGCCTTGAACGACCCGAGCAGTAAACGCCCTCTCTATCTGCTGATGTTTCTGGTGACCTTCTTATGGAGTTTTAACTTCATCACCAGCAAGGTGGCCTTGCAGCAATGGCCGCCCGTACTCTTGACGGGGTGCCGCACTTGTTTAGCGTTGGCCATTTGCCTGCCGATGTATCTGCGCGAAAAGCCGCTGGATTGGACTTGGCCGCTTTTCTTCCGCTATCTTTCCTTGGGCTGCCTGGGCATGGGCTTGAACCAGCTCTTTTTCGCGCTCGGCGTCAAACGAACCAGCGTGTCGCACGGCGCATTGATTGTCGGCATGACCCCCGTGTTTGTATATCTGCTCAGTTCGGCGATCAGGCAGGAGGTCTTTCGGCCTCGCAAGCTTTTCGGCATGGCCATCGCCCTGAGCGGGATCGGGTTGCTGCAATTGAATTCGCAGGGCCAAGCAACCTTTATTGGCGATTGCCTGGTTCTTTTGGGCTGCTTGACGTTTACGGTCTTCACGGTCTTCTCCAAGCCCCTCAGCGGCCGGCTTTCTGTAATTGGCACCGTGACGCTGAATTATACCGGCGCCTGCGCTTTGCTTTTGCCGGCAACGATTTACTCCGCCCAGGGTTTCGCGTTTCACGACCTGCTGCCGATTTCCTGGGCCTGCCTCATCTTTATGGCCGCCGTGCCCAGCGTATTGTGTTTCATGCTTTACTACCGCGTCCTGCGAGGACTCAGCGCGTCGCAGCTAACTTCCTTCACTTACCTGCAGCCCATCTTGGCCTCATCCATGGCGATTCCGCTTTTGGGCGAACCACTCACCTGGAGCCTGGGCGGCGGCGGCGCGCTGGTTTTGTTGGGTGTTTGGCTGACGGAGAAATTCTAAATGCCGCCGGGAATGCTCGAGCTGTTGCGCCGCAATCGGAACTACCGGCTGCTGTGGTTTGGCCAGATTGTTTCCGATATTGGCGATCACTTTAATAACATCGCGGTTTTTTCCTTGGCGATTGGGCAGGATCATGGCGGGCTGCTAGTAAGCGGCGTGTTGCTGGCGAGGGCGCTGCCGATGCTGGTGGCCGGTCCGCTGGCGGGCGTCCTCTTGGATCGTCTGGACCGGCGTCAAGTAATGCTGGCGAGCGACCTCTTTCGCGCGGTTATCGCTATCGGCTTTATCTTTGCCGTGGGCGATCAGTCGAATTATTTACTATTCGGACTCAGCGCGTTGCTGATGTTCGCCAGCCCTTTTTTCACCAGCGGCCGCAATGCGATCCTGCCCGTCGTTGCGCAGGGCGCGGAGCTGAAGACGGCCAATGCGCTCACGCAGATTACCTCCTGGACCACGATTGGACTGGGAGCGTTCTTTGGCGGCACGGCGATAGCGGGCTTCGGCTATCAGGGTGCCTTCGTTTTGAACGCCGCCAGTTTCTTGTTGAGCGCCTTGTGCCTCTACTTGTTCGATTCCCCGCCCGGAGCTTTCCGTCCCCCGGCGGTGCATGCGGCACGCGAGTTTCATCCGCACGAAGAGTTCATGGCGGGCCTGAAGTATCTGCGATCGGAACCGCTGCTGCTGGCGATCGCGCTAGTAGGCGTCGGATGGGCTACGGGTGGCGGCGCGGCGCAGATTTTGTTCAGCGTGTTCGGGGAGAAGGTGTTTCACCGAGGGGCGGCCGGCATTGGCACGATTTGGGGGTGCGCGGGCTTCGGACTGGTGATTGGCGGAGTATTTGCGAACCGGCTGAATAAGTCGCTTAGCTTCGACGGCTATAAACAAACCGTGGCGGTGGCCTACATCCTGCATGGCGCTTTCTACATTCTGTTTTCCCTGGAAAAGGACTACGCCATGGCCCTCCTCTTTATCGCCATTTCGCGTGCAGCCGGATCGAGCTCAAGCGTGGTGAATTACTCGAAGATGCAGGAATACGTGGCCGACGAGTATCGCGGCCGGGTGTTTGCGGCAATGGAGACCATGACCTGGACGACGATGATGGTCTCCATGTTTCTGTGCGGCATCGCGACGGAGATGATGGACCCCCGGCACATCGGCGCGATCGCGGGCGCCTTGAGCGCACTGACGGGCCTGGCCTGGGCGGCAGCAAACTGGCGCGGCTGGCTGCGCGCGCCAAAACGAAGTTTGATTAGCCCCGGTCGTTAACTTCGTCGCAGGAGCCGACGCCGCCGCCGCCAAGAATGAGCTCTCGGGGATCCAGAATTGCTTTTACCATTTCCGGCAAACTCGAGGACTTGATGTAGTTGAAGACGGTTTGCTCTTCTGTCACTTCCATCAGCCTAAAAGTCGTTTTCTTACTAGTGTCGTATCTCATCAATTCATTGGCGCCGCCTCCGGCCCTTAGATCGTGCGTTTGCCCGAGAGCGAGGCGGCCTATAATGACCATCGCATAGGCTTTGTCCAAGTCGGCAGCATGGAAGGTCTTGCCATCAATCAAAAGGCTAGGCGCCTTCGTAAGGCCGTCGTAGCGCCATGCAAGAATATCGCCTATCTTGTATTCGAAATTCGAAGTGGGGCTATGCACATGATCGGCAGTCATTCCGTTCCGGAAATGTTCTGCCTTTACAAAACGACCCGCCAAAGTTTCAATTCTGGCGGGACGCGGAAGGTTTCCCAGGATCGCATGTGGCTTTGGATCGTCCAAGATAAGCGTGATTTTTTCGCCATCAATAAAGAAGCCCTCTGAATCAGGGGTACGGTAGCCTAGGGTCGGCGTCGGGAGACCTTCGAACTTCGCATCCTGGGAACTTGGGAGGTCAAAAGTCTTGGACTTACCGTCTTGCGAGGCCCAGATTTTGAACTCGTGGTGGTGAACCGTGGGAATGATGACCCGTACGAATTCCTTTTTCCAATCCACAATTTTGTGTCCACTCCAAATCAAATAGAAACTCTTAGCCGCTTCGGCTGACTCTGACATAAGTCTTCCTGTACCTTCCTCAATTTCTTACCCATCTTGTCGCGCCCGCCCAGTAGTACGGATGCGAATAACCCGGCTGCATTGCCAGCTTGCGCCGGCCCTCAAACAGAGCTTGTCCAAGATCTCCCGAGACTGCCCAAGCCCGGTAGACCGCTTCCATAAATGCCGTGGCCGCCGTTGTATCCAAATTCCAACCGAAGGCCACAACTTCGGAGGCGCCGGCGAGGATGAATTCCTGTGCCAAAGTTTCAGGCCCCAGCGAATCGTATTCCTCCTGGTGGCGTTTCCCGGTGGAGCAGGCCGACAAAACAACCCGAGCAGGCACATCCGCCAAGGTAGCCGTACCCCCCGCCAACAACAACACGTAGCGTCCCTGGTGCGCCACAGTGTGACCGGCAAAGTGGAAGAGGTCCGCGGAGCGCAAGGCCATTGCGACATTGGACGCAGTAGCCTGGGTGCCTGCCATGAGACGCACTGGCGCGGCGAAGGTGGCTAATGCAGCGGATTCCGCCGCGGCTGACGGCAAGGGAGCGACACCCCAGGCGGCCAGCCCCGGAATCCGCGTGGCGTCCACCATCAGGGCGCCTTTAGGACGGAATGGCGTGGGGCTTGGCCCGATCTCTCCAAGTGGACCGCTGGTTAGGGAGATAATTCGCTCATTTCCTAGCACCTCATTTTTTCCCTGCAAGAGAGGAAACGGAATGGCGGCGTAAATCCCTTCGGCCTGAAATAGAAGTGGCTCTCCTGGAGCTAAGTCCTGGAGCCAGCTTCCGAAAATCGCGCTGGAAACCGCGTCGGCCTGGGCGCGCAACACACTCCGGTCGGCGTGAGGATTAGCCGCCAGCCGCTGCAGATGGCGAATGCTCCGTTCCACATCGGCTACGGGTAAGGTGGCTGCGCGTACACGCATCCGCTCTCCCTGTTTGTGCCAGACCCAAAGCCGCTGTCCAACCGGACGAATGCTAAAGACCGCAGGGGCGGCCGCGGAAGATCGCCGTAACTGGCCCTTTCGCATAGAAGCTTCGTCCCGAGCCAGAGATCGTTCCAGAAATCGCCATGCGGAATCCGCCTGGCCATCCGACAAATACGCGTCCAGCAGTTGATCTCTGATCTGCATCAGTTCCCTGCGCCAGATTTGAGGGGAGGCCCCCGCAGGTTGGGCGCCAAGCCATGAGAACGCCGATTCCAACCGCTGGATGGCCGCCTTGCGATTGCCCTGTTCCGCCTCCTGGAGGGCTCGCAAGCGCTGATAAGGCACGCGAACGAATAGGTCCTGGCTTGTCTCTAGAACGGATAGGAAAGGGGATAAGCGCTCATAGCGCCCGTCTCCCTCCGCCATCAAGAGCTCAAGCCAGGCCCGGGAAGATAAGGGCGCCGCTCCGCCCTGCGAAGAATCGTAAACGCGCCGGGCTTGATCGTATGCCCTTTGTTGAAGTTTGGGGCGTTGGGTGGCCAGCGCGAACTGAGCGGCATTGGCCCAATCGGCAAACTCGGCGTTTTGCAGCCCTCCATGATGGGCGACCTCCGCCGCCGAGAACGCGACGGCCAGCGCCGTGTGTAATCGCCCCAATGCCTCCGCGCTTTGCATGATTCCGTGTAGGGGCTCATGCAACCGGGAGATGGGCAGTCTCTCGGCTACGATTCGCGCAGCCAATTCCCGTTGCGACGCCAATGCTTCTCGAAATGCACCCTGGCGATAGGAAAGCACACCCAAATAGGACTCCGCGCGCGTCACCGAGACGACGAAGCGGGCCGCGCGCGCCGTCGTTCGTGAGGCCTCGATCCAACGTTGAGCCGCCGCCATATCCAAACGCAACGAGGCGCAATGCCCGGCCTCCCTCGCCATTTGGGCCCGAAGCCAAGGGTAAGGGGGCGCTGGACGATCCCTGCAGGGAAAGGCTGCGCCGCTATGGGTGGCGCGATAGGCGAATTCAAAGTCTCGCCACGCCGCCAGCGGGCGCGGCAGGGGCGCAAACTCCAGTTCGCGCACCGATTCCGCTTCGCTGAGATAGCGGCCTCGTTTTGCGCTCAAGCGAATCGAACTCAGCGACCTTAATCTATCGAGGGCGGAGGACTGCTGGGGTGTCAGCGATAAAGCCAGCATTTCAGCGAGCCAGTGGTCGCCGTGTTCTGCAACAAGCCTCCGGCTTAGGGCTGAAAGCATAGGGACGGATAACCCCTGCCAAAGCCCTAGAGATAACGCTTGATCGAGGGCCACCTCGGCGAAAAGCGTCGCATCGGCATCGACGGGACGCTGTAGAAAGCCTCGCCACCTGCGTCGAAGAGCGTCCAGTCGCGCTTGGCCTTCGCGTTTCCAGGCGGCATCATTTTCGGTGAGCAAGAAAGCTTCGAGGTCCGCGATGGCGCTGGGGAATAGATTCAGCTCGGCCGCCACAATCGAACGATTAAAAAGGGCCGTAGAGTTCTTGGGTTCGCTCGCCAGGAGGCGACTCAACAACTCATGCGCGAGAGTAAAATCCGCTGCCCCTGCCTCGGCCCGCTGTAGCCCTCGAAGGTAGTAACTTGTGGCGAGATCGAGGGAAATCTCATTTCCCGCGCGGCCCGCGTCCATGGCTGCGCGCAGGGCCTCGATCGCTTCCTCAGGATGCCCCTCCAGTAAAGCGAGTCGGCCTTGCGCGTGGAGCCAAAGGGGATCGCTGGGCTTGGCGTCTAAATTTTCCTGAATTTCAGCCGCTACTTTAAGAAGCGTCGCGGGCCGACCGGTTAAGCCCGAGGCGCCTCGTGTGACGTTTAAAGTGGCATGAACGGCACCGGGTATGCGTACTTCCAGATTGCGCCGATCGGTATACGCGGAAGCCAGAATTTGCAGGGGATCCGGTGGTCGAAACGCAAACCACCACGCGGCAACGGCCACCAGCACTAATGCCGCAGCGGCGGCGAGAACACGAAATGGTCTACGCCGGCTCCACCACACTGGACCAGGCATTTGCACGAGGGTCGACTCCGGGCGAAAGACTCGCAATGAGGCGCGCAATTGCGCCGCGCATTCGTCGCATTGGGAGGCGTGCGCCAGCCAGCGTTCCGCCTCCAGGCCCTGTAGGAGCCCAGTGGCGATCTCATCCCATATGCGTTCGGGTGGACACTGTCGCATCGACTCCTCGCTCATGAATACGTCCCCGCTGACGATTTCCCTTTGGCCTGCTGCAATTTTTCGCGAATACTTTTGCTGAGGCGGGTGAGAACGCTTTCCACGCCCTTGGTAGAAAGCTGAATTGCAGGAATTTGCGCAATTTCACTGGCAGAGAAACCTTGACGATAAAACAAACGAAATATTGTGCGCTCTCGTTGAGAGCTCGGCAATAATTCCTCAATTTCGCGTATCAGTACTTCTCGATCTAAGGACGCATTTCGGCCTAGCGCCTTTTCAATATTGCGACTGGAATCGTCTAGCGTTGTGGTAGCGGCGTAGCCTCTTTTGGCTGCGCCTCTCACTCGAAACCAATCCCGGGAAGCGTTGGCCGCTAAGCAGGCCAAATAGGCCCGAGCTTCCGCTTCTCCATCTGGCAGAGACGCGGGTAGGCTTTTCTGGCAGGCCGTCAACTTCAGAAAGATTTCCTGCACCAGCTCGTTGGCTTCGGACGGCGCATGAAATTCCAAAGCGATTCGCCGCGCTATCTTCTCGAATAAATCTTGAAGTGAGGCGTAGGCCTCCTCACAAGCGGACAATTCTCCCGCAGCACAACGATTTAATAGTGCTTTCGTGGGAGACTCGGCCTGCCTCATGAGGCACACAGTGTAGCATCGCGCTACTCGACTTAGTATTAAGTTCTATCTACAGAACCGTAGGCCAGATTTCCACTTCGGGCACGACGGCGCGCGGATGCAGTTTGGCAATGGCAAAAATCAAGTCTGCGACATCTACCGGCTGCAGCGCCTTACCCAGCGTCTCCGCACTGGGCTTAACGGGACGTTTCTCCATCAATTCCGTGTCCACCAGCCCTGGACAGACGACGCAGGTGCGGATCGAGTTTTCCTTCTCTTCGGCGCGAATCGCCGCGGCCAGGCCCAACATGCCGCGTTTGGAAGCCTGGTAGGCCGCGCCGGAAACATCGCCATACTTGCCCGAGATCGAAGAGACGTAGAGAAAGTAGCCTTTTTTCGAGGCGCGCATGGCCGGAAGCAAGGCTGCGCTCAGCGAATAGGCACCGTTTAAATTGACTTCGATCAATTCGTTCCAGATCGTGCGATTCAGACGAGTCAGGGCGCGGTCCGGCGTGTTGGTGCCCGTAGCGTAAACCAGGATATCTACGCCGCCCATTTGGCGCAGCGCGTCGGCCGCCAGCGCTTCCATCGATTCGTGACTCGCGGCATCGGCCGCGCCAAAGGAAATCGGAAATCCTTCGGCGGCCAGGCTGGAGGCGAGTTCTTCCAGCCGCTCCAAGCGCCGCGCGCTCGCGTAGACCTTAGCCCCGTCGCGGGCAAACAACCGGGCAGCCTCGCGGCCAATGCCGCTGGAGGCGCCGACAATCAATACTCGTTCGTTTTCAAGGGAAACTGGCACCCCCTAGAAATAGCAGACTACTTCGCGCGTTTGGCGACGAATTCCTGAGGGGCGCGGCCGCCCTCGCGCGTGAATTTGATCTCATCGCCCGCGATCACGCCCTTGTAGGTCCAGGTGACGGAGTTGCCGCCCATTTCACGAGTGACCTTGAAGGAAAGCTTGTCGCCTTCGATCTTGCCGTCCTCGATCTTGGCCTCGGGGCCGGGGCCGCCTGCCATGGTGCCGCTCAGCTTATCGCCATCGACGGCAAAGGTTATGGCCTGTTCGCGGGTCTGGCCATCGCGGCCGGGAACCTGGGCTACCCACTTGCCGGCGACATCGGCGGCAAACAGGACGAAGGGGAGCGCTCCCAAAACGAGCGTGGTCTGGATGAGAATGCGGCGTTGCATCGACAGTGGCATGGACAGGAGACGAAGGCGCCGCCCGCCGCGTTACGCATGCGCTTGCCACCGCCGACAGCAAACGAAACACAACCGATGCGCCGCCACCCCTGCTATCCTCTTTATTCATGTCGCAGGCGACCTCGTCGGCTAACCCTTTTCACGATCCGCTGCGTTTCGAGCGCCGGATTCCTCCCTGTTCGGTCCTGATCTTTGGCGCCAATGGGGACTTGACCATGCGCAAGCTCCTGCCCGCGCTTTACCGCCTGGCCTATGAACGCAAGTTGCCTAGCGGTTTCTCCATCGTGGGCAATTCGCGCACCAAGATGTCGCATGAGGACTTCCGCGTCAAGATGCGCGAGTCGGTGGAGAAGTTTATCGAAAACTCCCCCTTCGACGCGGCGCTCTGGGCGGATTTCGAACGCGGCCTTTTCTATGTACCGGGTGATATTTCGGACCCCGCCTGCTACGCGGCCCTCAAGCAGCAGTTGGACGCCATCGAGACGGAACGCGGCACCGGCGGTAATGTCCTTTTCTATCTCTCCACGCAGCCCAGCTTTTATGCCGACGTAGTGGAGCAGATCGGCGCGGCCGGCCTTGCCAAGCACGAGGGGGGCGCCTGGCGCCGCGTCGTCATTGAAAAGCCCTTCGGTCACGATCTGGAAAGCGCGCAAGCGTTGAACCGGCGCATCTCGGCCGTCTTTGCCGAACGCGACATCTACCGCATCGACCATTACCTGGGCAAGGAAACCGTTCAGAATGTCCTCGCCTTTCGCTTTGGCAATACGATTTTCGAACCGCTCTGGAATCGCCGCTACATCAATCACGTGCAAGTGACGGCCGCGGAATCGATTGGCGTCGAAGGACGCGGCGCCTATTACCAGGAAGCCGGCGCTTTGCGGGACATGATCCAAAATCATCTGTTGCAGGTGATGGCCACCGTCGCCATGGAGCCACCCCCGGTCTTTGAGCCCGACAGCGTGCGCGACGAGCGCTCGAAGCTTCTCCGCAGCATCAAGATCCTGAAGCCGGGCGAAGTGGACACGCACGCCGTGAAGGGCCAATACGGGCCCGCGCGCATCGGCAATGAAGATCTGCCGGGTTTCCGGCAGGAAACGGGCGTCCATCCCGAGGCGCAGACCGATACCTACGCGGCCGTTACCTTTTTTGTGGACAATTGGCGTTGGGCCGGCGTGCCGTTCTACGTGCGCACGGGTAAGCGTTTACCTAAGCGGGTGACCGACATTGCGATTCGCTTCAACGAGGCGCCGCTCTCCTTGTTTGGAAAAAGCGCGGCGGACGCGTCCCCCCTGGCCGCACCCAATTTGATGATCCTGCGCATCCAGCCCGACGAGGGCATCAGCCTGCGCTTTCAATCCAAAGACCCCGCCGGTGGCGGCATGAAGCTGCGGCCGGTATCGATGGATTTCAACTACGGCTCCAGCTTCGGCACCCGCACGCCGTCGGCCTACGAGACCTTGCTGCTGGACGCGTTAGCCGGCGACAGCACGCTATACACGCGGCAGGATATGGTGGAAGCAAGCTGGAAGGCCGTGGAGCCGATCTTGAACCATTGGGCGGAGACGAAATTCGAGTTGCCGAACTACGAGGCCGGCTCCTGGGGGCCCCAAGCGTCCGACGATATGCTGGGCCGCAATGGCCATCAATGGAGAATCCCATAATGGCGAGCGCGGTCGTAAAGCCGGAAAAACTGCTGAAGGATTTGGCCGCCGAATGGATCAGCCTCGGCAAGGCGGAAACGGAAGGTTCGGATCGCTCCGCCGGTGTCTTGCGCGCGGTTACGATGACCATCCTGGTGGGCGTGGAAGAGGGCGAGGACGAGCGCCGAGCCCTAGAGGCGCTGAGCCAATTGATGCACGAGCATCCGGCCCGCGCGATTGTGCTGCGCCTGGCGAAGGATCCTGTCGCCGCCCTGTCTGGACGCGCCTACGCCACGTGCTGGATGCCCTTTGGCCGCCGCTCGCAGATTTGTTGCGAGCAAATCGAGCTCAGCGCGGGCGGGAGCAATTTTGGCGAGATCGAGGCGTTGCTGCAGGGCCTGGTGGCGCCGGATCTGCCGGTTGTTTTTTGGTGCCGCAGCGCCCAGGTATTCGCCCATCCGGATTTTTCTTCCTTTGCCGCGCTCGCCGACAAGGTCATCGTCGATACGCGCTCCCATGCCTCGCCCCACGAGAGCATTCGCTCCCTGGACGCGGAACTGCGCGCGGGCCGGCTCTACGGGGATCTTGCTTGGGCCCGCCTCACCCGCTGGCGGCAAACCGTTTCCACCGCGTTTGAAAGGCTGGATTGCCGCAGCTTCTTCGATTCCCTTAGCAAAGTGGAGATTCATTATGCCCGCGGGCCGGAACCGGTGGCCGCGCGTTACCTGAGCGCCTGGGTGCGCTCCATCCTGGGAGCCGCATTCCCCGTTGCATTGATCCATGCCCCCGAAGAGGAGGAAGTGCCCTGGCAGATTCGCCGCATGCGCTTTATCTCGCCGGAAACTTCCGTCTCCATCGAACGCCCGGAAAAGGGTGTTGCCGAAATTCAGGTCCGCGACTTCACCTCGCGCGCCTTATTTGAAGTGCAGGACGAAGCCCAATTGCTGCGTGAAGAAATCACCCTGCTTGAGCGTGACCCCGTCTTTGCGCGCACCGTCCATCTCTTGTCGCTTAGCCGTTAACCCATGCCCGCTTTCCTTAACGTATTCCCCGATGCCCCCGCCGCCGCGGAGGCTTGCGCCCAGCGCATAGCCAACGTCGTCAAAGAAACGCTAGCCCAACGCGGCCTAGCCCGCATCGCCCTTTCCGGCGGCTCTTCTCCCAAACTCATGTTCTCCTTTCTGGCCAAGCACGACTTGGATTGGTCCAACATATTCCTCTACTGGGTGGACGAACGCGTGGTCCCGCCCGATCATGCGGATTCGAATTTCCGCATGGCCATGGAGACCTTGATCGGCCCGGCGAATATCCCCGTCACGCATCTAAACCGCATCGCCGGCGAGCGATATCCCGAGGAAGCCGCCGCCCACTACGCCAGCGAACTGCGCGTCGATTTCAAGCTCAAAGAAAATGAGATTCCCGTCTTCGATCTGATCCATCGCGGCATGGGCGCCGATTCGCACACGGCCAGTTTGTTTCCCGGCGACCCACTCGTGGAAGACGAGTACGAGGTGGTTTCCAATACCTTCGTTGAAAAGTTCAACAGTCATCGCGTGACGCTGATGCCTGCGGTGCTTCGGGCCGCCCGCCACACCGTTATCTTGAGTCCGGGCGCCGATAAGGCGGAGGCCTTACGAGCCGTACTCGAAGGCAAGGAAGACATCCGCAAGCACCCTTGCCAAATTGCGGCCAAGCCTCCCTACCCGACTCAGTGGTACGTGGATGAAGCCGCGGCCCGCCTGCTGAAATCAAAATAATGAAGGACCTGATCGTCCTTTATGAGCACCCGGAATGGCAAAAGCCGCTCTTTGCGGCCCTCCAAGCGCGGGGCGTCGACTATGCCCCCTTCGACCTGAAGCGCGCCGCCTTTGACCCCGACGCGGTGCCCGCCGCCAAGCTTTTCTTCAATCAGGCCAGCCCCAGCGCCTACGTGCGCGACCATACCCGTGCCGTACCCTTGGCTTTGTCGCTCATGCGCTCTCTGGAAACCGGCGGTGCGCGCGTCTTGAACGGCTCGAAGGCCTTTGCTCTGGAATTAAGCAAGTCTGCCCAAGCCGCACTCTTGCGGCAATTGGACATCGCGCATCCGCGTTCGCTCGCCTTCAACGATCCAGACGCCGCGCTCGCCCAGTGGGATCTTTGGCCCGCGCTGCTGAAGCCCGAGCAAGGCGGCAGCGGCGCGCGGATGTTTCTGCTCGAAGAGCCCGCAGAGCTGCGCCGCTTGCTGCGGGAACAACCGGAGCTCTGGCTGCCGGACAACTTACTTTTGCTCCAAGAATACTTCCCCGTGCCCGCGGGCCAAGGCATTGTGCGCATGGAATTCCTGGGCGGCCAGTTGCTCTATGCGATGCGGGTGATTTCGCATGGCGCCTTTAACCTGTGCCCCTCGGAGGTCTGCCATCCCGGGGACGGCGGTGCGGGCCATTGCGACCTGCCTGCGGTGCAGCCTGTCGAGTTCTATCCCTACGCGGCGGTCCCTTCGACTGCCGTTCACGCCGGGGAGCGCATTATCGCCGCGGCTTCCCTCGATGTGGGCGGCATTGAATATCTCGAAGCGGCGGACGGCCGTTTAGTCTTCTACGACATCAACGCCAATTCGAACCTCCGCAAGCCCATCGGCGAAGCCTTTGGCATCGACCCCTTTGCGCGGGTGGCGGACTGGCTGGCGGGAAAGATTCACTCCGCTTAGGCCGCGAGACTAGGCGGTCCGTACGCCAACACTGCACGGTCCGACGTCAAGAGTTTCATCCCCTCAACGGAGGCTTGCGCCAGCAGCATGCGGTCAAATGGATCCCGATGCAACAGCGGTAGGTCAGCTAGCGCGGCGGTATGGGCAGTCGAAATCGCTAAGGCTTCCATTCCCAATGGACCCAGTTGCCTTTCCAAGTCGGCCGGAACCTGGATTCTTCCGAGCGACTCTTTGATTCGAATCTCCCAAAGCGACGCAGCGCTTATAAATAGAGTGTTCCCGGGGTCCACAAGCCGCTCGCGGCTTCGGCGGGGAAGCCGGGCGCTCCCCGACAGCCACCACAAAAGAATGTGAGTATCGAGAAGAAGTCTCACGCTTGGCCAAATATGCCAAAGCTCTTGGCGATGTCCGCAGGTAGTTCGTCTTCGAAATCGCCGTGTATCGCGATCTGATCGGCGAGGGCTCCGAATCGGCGCGGCGTAGCTCCTCCTTGGTAACCGGTCAAACGGGCCACCGGCTTACCCGCCTTTCCGATCAAAACCTCCTCGCCCTTCTGTACCGCTTCGATCAAAGCGGAGAGTTGGGCCTTGGCTTCCGAGATGTTTTTCAGAATCATGATTACAGAATAGACCAGATCGGATCTGGTCAAATCTCTAACGAGCGGCGGCTGGCCCAAGCATCGCAGTAGCACTCGGCGCCGTATGATCGTCTTGTGAAAGTCAAGACATCCATCACACTGCCGGAAGACCTCTTGACCGAAATCGACAAGCTCGACTCCAATCGCTCCGCGTTTCTCGAGCGGGCCGCGCGGTCTCACTTGGCCGCCCTTGGGAAAGCGGAACGCCAAGCTCGAGATGCGGCGATCCTGGAGCGGGAATATGCCAAATTGAACCGCGAGGCTTTGGATGTGCTGGATTACCAGAAGTGGATAGGAGGCGAGGCGAGCTTTGCCTGGTGTCCAAACCGGGGTCGCGGGACCCTAAAAAGCAGCGTGTCTTCGTGCTGCTAAGCCGCCAACTCCTCATTGATTCCAAGTTCTCAAGCGTGATCTGCGCGCCGGTTTATAGCAGCTATGACGGGTTGAGCACGCAGGTCCGCGTCTCAACAGAGGACGGGCTGAAGCACGAATCCAGCATCCACTGCCACGAGTTGCTAAGCCTGCCAAAATCGCTGCTGACGCGGTATGTAGGGCAGTTCCCGCCGGGGAAGCTGCGGCTGCTGGAACGCGCACTGCGAGAGGCGCTGGAGCTCGACAGTTGACAGCAAAAGACTAGGGGAGCGTTAGATCCGGTACACTCAAGAACTCGCGGCTCGGCACGCCACCGAACCAACGCATGTAGTCCTCCACTACGCGGCCTTGGCGTACCTTATCGGGAATACCAGCTATGTGATAACGGGGTTCCGGGTGGTGGTAGAGAGTCGGTTCCCAAGCTCCAACGGTCCACGGAAGCAACGAGTTGATAAACAAAACGGCGCTGACACGGCGGTTTTGAGGCCCCTCCGGTCCGCGCCATACGCCATTCCGTTTCCGTCCTGGAATTGGCTCACTACAGGACCCGTCGGGATAACTCTGGATTTCGATGGTCTCCTGACCAAAAAGTATCTCCATGTGGTCGTCGTCATCTAAGTGCCGCCCGGATCCGTTAATCGCAATCAGGAGTGCCTCGCCCAATTCTCCGTATTGGTGAGCCTTCTGCTTTATCTTTCCGTGTATTGGCGTCCGGTCGTCAATCCACTCTGCCTCACCAGGTCCACGAGCGCCTATTGCTTGGCGTGTTCTCGATCCTCTTCGCGCCCGGCTCTTGGGAAATGCGCTCACCTTGATACTCAGGCCTTCGTAGTCAAATACAACTGAGGGAAGCAGATCGGAATCTCCGCAATCGGCAATCAATCGAAGTTGCTCGTAATCCAATCCGGCAAGGAAACGCTCGACCAATTTCTTGAGTTCATTTAGAGGCACAGGAGTTTCCGGCACGCCAAAATGCTCCACTACTAGAAAAACTTCGGGCGAATCAATCGATTGCATGGCATTGTAAGCATCATTTATGCGGCTCTGTTGGGCACGAGTGCGACGACTTTGTCCCACTGAGGCGCCTTCGCAAAAAAAGCTCTCACCATTCTGAGAAGTCATTCTAAAGTCTGGTCTTTTCCCACTACCGCCCGCCTCTGGATGAACCTCTATTTGATACCCAAGTCGCCTAAATAGCGCATGGAGATATAGCTCGAAGAACGCCCCTTCAAATTGATCATTGAGATCGGTTTGCATCCTACGGATCAACTCCTGGCGGTGTGCCGGTGGAAACTCTTCCAGCCATTCCTCGATAAGCCGTCTTGCTGCCGCGGCGAATGGACGCCCGCTTTGACTCAAATAAGCAAAATGCGGCTCGCCGTCGAAAGCGGGCCTATCGTTGGTCGTCGGAGGCGTCGAAAACAGCATCATTAATCGCTTCAACCGTGCGGAGGCAGATCAAGCAAAAGGCCCGCCCATCTGGGCGGACCTTCTTCTAAACCTTCAGCTGTAGCGTCTAGCTACACCCGCTCGTACTCCCGCAGTTCTCGCACTTATAACAACTCCCGTTCCGCGTCATCATCCCGCCGCATTCGCTGCAGGCCGGGGCGTCCGCCGCCGTCGGGGCAAATAGATCGCGCTGCGGATCTTCCTCGGTCGGCTTCAGCTTCGTGCTTTCGCCCGCCTCGCCCAGCGCATACTCCGGGCCCAGGAACTTCGCGCCCAGCCAGCGGAAGATGTAATCCATGATGCTCTTCGCATACGGAATCTGCGGATTGCCCGTCCAGCCGCTGGGCTCAAAGCGCACGTGGCTAAACTTATCCACGTAGAACTTGAGCGGCACGCCGTACTGCAAGCCATAGCTAATCGCGGTCGCGAAGTTATCCATCAGGCCCGAAATCGTTGAGCCTTCTTTCGCCATCGTGATAAAGATCTCGCCCGGCGTTCCGTCCTCAAACAAGCCCACCGTGATGTAGCCTTCGTGGCCGGCGATGGAGAACTTATGCGTCACCGCCTGGCGCTCTTCGGGCAGCTTGCGGCGCTTGGGCTGGTAGACGATCTTTTCGACGATCTTCACTTCCTGCTTGGCCTCCGCGCGCGCATCGGTAAGCGACGCCGAAGACTGCTTCTTCTCGCCCTTGCCCGTGCCGGTGGAAAGCGGCTGCGCCTTCTTCGATCCGTCGCGGTAAATCGCCACCGCCTTCACGCCTAGCTTCCAGCTCTGCGTATAGGCGTCCATGATGTCTTCCACCGTCGATTCCTCGGGCATGTTGACGGTCTTGGAGATCGCCCCGGAAATAAACGGCTGCGCCGCCGACATCATCTTGATGTGCCCCATGTGATGGATGAAGCGCTTGCCGTTTTGCGGCCGGAAGCTGCAATCAAATACCGCCAGATGCTCGTCCTTTAGCGCCGGCGCGCCTTCGATCGTGCCTGTCGAATCGATGTGCGTCACGATCTTCTCCACCTGCTCGGCCGAATAGCCCAGCTTGATCAAGGCCTGCGGCACGGTGTTGTTGACGATCTTGATGACGCCGCCGCCCACCAGCTTCTTGTACTTCACCAGGCTCAACTCAGGCTCGATGCCCGTGGTGTCGCAATCCATCATGAAACCGATCGTGCCCGTCGGGGCGATCACCGTCACCTGCGCATTGCGGTAGCCCGCGCCGCGGCCCACTTCGTAGGCGTTGTTCCAGGCATCGTGCGCCGCCGAAAGCAGGTCCGGCTGCACATGCGAAGCCGCAATGTGGCTCACGCTGTCGCGGTGCATCCGGATCACGCCCAGAAACGGCTCCTCGTTGATGCCATAGCCGGGGCAAGGGCCTACGGCCTCGGCCACGCGAGCGCTCGTCAAATATGCCTGCCCGCACATCACGGCCGTCACCGCGGCGGCAATGTCGCGGCCGGAGTCGCTGTCATAGGGGTGGCCCATGGCCATCAGCAAACTGCCCAGATTCGCGTAGCCCAGCCCCAGCGGCCGGTAATCGTGGCTGTTGATGCCGATCCGCTCCGTCGGGTAGCTCGCATTATCGACAATGATTTCCTGCGCCAGGATCATCGTGTCCACCGCGTGCCGGAACGCTTCCGTTTCAAAGCGCCCATCCGGACCCAGGAACTTCATCAGGTTCAGGCTCGACAGGTTGCAGGCCGAATCGTCCAGGAACATGTATTCGCTGCACGGGTTCGAGGCGTTGATGCGCGCCGTGTTCTTGGACGTGTGCCAGGTGTTGATGGTCGTGTCGAACTGCATGCCGGGGTCGCCGCACTGCCAGGTGGCTTCGGCAATTTGGCGCAGCAGGTCCTTGGCCATATAACGGTCCTTCGGCTGGCCATTCAAACGGGACTTCGTCCAATACTCGCCGCCCGTCTCGGCCGCGCGCATAAAGTCGTCGTCGGCACGCACGCTGTTGTTCGCATTCTGGAAGAAGATGCTCGTGTAGGCTTCGCCGTCCATGGAGGAGTCGTAGCCCGCCTCAATCAGCGTGTGCGCCTTCTTCTCTTCCTTGGCCTTGCACCAGATGAAGTCCTTAATATCCGGGTGATCGGAATTCAGAATCACCATCTTGGCCGCGCGCCGCGTCTTGCCGCCGCTCTTGATCACGCCCGCAAAGGCATCAAAGCCGCGCATGAAGCTCAAGGGCCCGCTCGCCCGGCCGCCACCCGAGAGAATCGCGTTCTCTTCGCGCAAGGTCGACAGGTTCGAACCCGTTCCGGAACCCCACTTAAAGAGCATGCCCTCCGTTTTGGCCAGATCGAGAATCGATTCCAGGGAATCGCCCGCCGAATTGATGAAGCACGCCGAGCATTGCGGCCGGTGCTCGCCCACCGTTAGCTTCCGGATCTGCTGCGTCTTCTCGTCCCACACCCAGCCGTAGCCGCGCTGCTCGCGCACGCCCACGTTGAACCAAACGGGCGAGTTGAAGCACGCCTTCTGGTGCAACATCAGGTGCGCCAGTTCGCTGCGAAAGTTTTCGGCGTCCTCGTGCGTCTGGAAGTAGCCGTCCTTCTTGCCCCAATCGGCGATGGTGTCCACCACGCGGTGCACCAGCTGCCGCACGCTCGATTCGCGCTCCGGCGAGCCCATCTTGCCGTGGAAATACTTGCTCGCCACAATGTTGGTCGCCGTCTGCGACCAGTCCGCCGGGATTTCGACGTCCCGCTGTTCAAAGACCACCGCGCCGGTCGAGTTTCCGATCGTCGCGGTGCGCTTTTCCCAAACCACCTCGTCGTAGGGAGTCTTGTGCGGCGCAAGCTTCGCCGTAAAGTAGCGGGGAAAGCGCACTCCGGTGCGCTCGGTCACGGGAAGAGAGTTTTTTACGGCGGGAATCTTCGACCCGACAGCGACGGCAATTTGGCCCATTTGAACGAAACCTCTTTATTTTCTTTTGTTTACCAAATCAGCAACGTGGCAAGTGCAGACCTGGCGCTGCAACACGATGGGACAGAGGCAGGCCGGGGGAGGCTTTGCGGTAGATCGTGTAGCTTTGAGATCATGACACAACATCTTGTGTTACAGCAAGAAGAATAACTATATACGGTGCAATGACTTGCAAGGCAACGGAAAAAATCCTCCCGCCCGGGTCCGTTTTCCACAGTAATTTCCACAGCCTAACTATTTGATGCGCCTGGGCTTAGCCAGATTCCGCCTCGTCCCCTGTGCAAAAGCCTGAAACGTTGTGGATATCCAGATTTCGCCTTTCCGCGCTAGAAATCTACGGCCACGGCTTCGGCTCGGGCAATCGAGGCGATAAATCATTCCCCAAACGCTGCAATCGTTGGGCCCATGCCGAACACGGGACAACGGGAGGCGATTAGCGCCATCGACGAGACCCACTCGCACCCCGGCAGCAGACGCGTCAACTCCCAATTCCATCTCGCGGGCGCCTAGACCCTGGCGCGATACTAGCAAGTGGCGCCGCTGCGATCCAGACCCATGCCTCTCTTCCCCGTCACCTTCTTTCCCGCGGAACTTTTCCTGGTGGCCGCCGCGCTGCTGCCAATCCTCAACCCTTTCGGCATGGCCCCCATATTCTTCTCCATGACGCAGGGGCTGCCGGATGCCCGCGTGCGCTCGGTCGCTCTCCGCGTCGGCCTGAACGCCTTCTTTCTCCTCACCGCGGCCATGCTGGTCGGCTCCTATGTGCTGGCCTTCTTCGGCGTCTCGCTGATCGCCGTACGCCTGGGCGGCGGCCTCCTGATTGTCATCAACGGCTACAAGCTCCTGGTAAGCGAGGACGCCGACTGCAACACCCCCGAGCGCCACACCGCCTCGACGCCGGACGTCCTGAACCGCCTGGCCTTCTATCCCCTCACCTTCCCCTTAAGCGTCGGCCCAGGCTCGCTCACGGTCGCCATCACCCTGGGCGCCAATCTGGAGAAAGCCCAGGCCGGCTTTCTCAATTCCATTGCCGCGAGCCTATTCAGCATCGCCGCCGTCAGCTTTATCCTGTATCTTTGTTACCGCCACGCCCACCGCCTTACCGGGCTGCTCGGCTCCACCGGCACCGTCGTGTTGCTGCGCCTCAGCGCCTTCATTCTGCTTTGCATTGGCGTGCAGATCCTCCTGGGCGGCGCGACGGATTTCTGGAAAACGTTACGATAGGAGATTCCAATTCGTCATGGCTAAACTTCGCGATCAACTCAAGGGCGTCTTCGGTTTCCCCGTCACGCCATTTAAACAAGACCTCTCCCTCGATCTCGCCGCCCTCGAAAAGAACGTCGGCGAGATGACCACCCATCCCTATTGCGCCATCGTCGCCGCCGGCGGCACTGGCGAGATTTATTCCATGACTCCCGAAGAAGCCGCCGAAGTCGTGCGCGTCGCCGTCCAAGCCACCCATGGCCGCATGCCCGTTGTGGCCGGCGTCGGCTATAACAGCGTCATCGGGGCCGATATGGCCCGGCGGATGGAAAAGGCCGGCGCCGACGCGCTGCTGGTGATGCCGCCCTACTACAGCCACGCTCCGGAAGCGGGCTGGATCGACTACTACAAGAGCATTGCCGAGGCGACCGCTTTGCCACTCGCGCTTTACTCCCGCGATTGGGCCGCCTTCACGCCCGATCAGGTGGCCCGCCTGGCCGACGCCGTGCCCTCGCTCGACATCTGGAAAGACGGCCAAGGCAACATTCGCATGTACCAGCGCATCATGTCCAAGCTGGGCGATCGCCTGGCCTGGGTCGGCGGCCTGGGCGACGATTGCGCCGGCGGCTATTGGTCCATTGGCGTGCAGGCCTATACCAGCAGCATCTCGAACCTGAGCGCCAAAATCTCTCTCGCCATCGCCGATGCCGGCCAGAAGCAGGACTTCACCCGCCTGAACGCGATCCTGATGAAATACGTCCACCCGATGTACTATCTGCGCGACAAGGTACGCGGCTATGAGGTGACGGTGGTCAAGGAAATGATGGAAGCCTTAGGCATTCCGGCCGGTCCCGCGCGCCCGCCTCTGTGCGCCGTCAAGCCCGAACATCAGGCGGAGCTGGCCCGGATTGTCGAAGACTATAAGAACATCGAACTTCCCTAAACAAAAGAAGGCGGCGCACCGCTAGGAGCCCGGTGCGCCGCTTTCTATGCTTAGTCGCCTTTCGGCTAGTTGCCCGGACAGTTACCCGGGGAGTTGGTGGTCGCGCTGGCGCAGCCAGGCTCCATGGGATCGATGCGCCGGCTCTGGCGGCCGCTTTGAGCGAAGGGGACATAAGGAAAAGTTTCCTGGTAGGCCACATCGTTGGTGTTCACCCCATCGCCGATAGCGCTGTTGGGGAAGCTATTGAACGGAGCGCCGGCCAGCACGCCAACCACGGCGCGGGCGGCAATGTCGGTGACATCGTCGGACACGCGGCGTCCATTGGGGAAGCCCGCGGTATCGCCGGCTAGGAAGCCCATGCGCCTACGGGTGGCTTTCGGCGCTGGGGGAATGCCCGTGTTCAAGCGAAGCAGGTCCGCGACGGGACCGGCCTGCGCGGCGCTGCAGCCGGGGCAGATCGGGGCGCGGTAGGTGACCAGGGGAAGCAGATCCGTACGGGGAGGAGTGGGGATCGCCACCGCCCCGCCGTAAGCGGCATTAATAACACGGGCTAGCAGCGGATCGAGGAAAAAGTCCGCGAACTGCCCGTCGTCCTTCGGCTCGCTCATGCTGAATTTATCTTTCGAACCCGTACCGATGATCAACTCGTTGATGAGCGGGTTGCCCATGCGTTGAATCGAAGTGAAGGTCGTGGAGAGCGTGGGATTGGCGCCGGGCGTGGTGGGCTGGGCCTTCGTGCTGGGCCGCGACGTCGAACCATAGGTGCCAATGACCGCCCGCGCGTCCGTAGGGGGAAAGAGGGCGCCACCGGCCGTCAGCATCGTGATGGGCATCTCGATGGCGATGCTATTGACGTTGAATCCGGAAACGGCGTCCGCGGCGAAATTCTTGTCGTCGGTCGCGTCTTGCGTGGCGCTTAACACCCCGGGCACGCCGGGGGCCGAGGCGCTGGGACGGAAATTGAGCGTGTCGAAGGCCGCGCCGAGATCGATGTAGAAAGGATCGTCGACGGTTCCGGCAAAAACCTTCATTCCGTTGCCCAGGTTATAGATGCCCTGCTTGGCAAGCGCTTCGTAGTTGGGCATCGTGCGCGGGCCAACGTTGGATGGCACCGCGAAGAGCTTCGTGGCGGCGGGCGTCTCATACACCGTCACGCCTCCACGCAGGACCTTGATGGTGTAGGACTGGCGCAGACTGAGGCCTTCCGAACCAGGCCCGTCGAGGGCCGTGATGGCGGGAGGCACAATGGCCGCGCCCGGAGCCACGGGCGCCGGAGAATTGGCGGGAGCGTTGATGCCGCTGCCGGCGCCCACGAAGCCCGTAAACACTCCCGGCAGGCGCACTTCGGGTTTGCTAAACCGAATTTGTACGACGACGTCGGCAACGGCGTCGAAGTTGTTGTCCACCTTCATCTCATAGAGAACCTCGTGATCAAAGGGAAAATAGTTCGGTCCATTGGCGGGATGGAGGAAAGGATCGACGTTCAAGATCATGGTGACCTTGGACGCATCGTCGTAGCTAACAAAGGCAAACCAGTCGGTTATGTCCGCTTTGTTGTCGATGGCTGTTAGGGGCGCTTCGCGGTGGTTTGCCGCGTAGACCGGAGTCCCGGCCATGCTGAGCGCCAGCATCACGGCTACTGCAGGCCGGAAAATTTCAACTCTTCGTTTCATCATCATTAAGCTTCCTTCTGAGTGTCGTCGTCGGGTGCAGACGGCGGCTTTGGAGCTAAGACGTCCCCGCCATTCCCGTAGTGAATGGCGGCGGCGAATCTGGCGAAAGCGATTAACCGCAGTGCACGGCCGGTGAGCCGCTATTGGATCGGCAAACCCTCCAAAGATACCGGTCGCGACGCCAAATGCCCGTCGCGGCGCGATCCTGCCGGACCCCGCTATCAGCCGCTACGAAAACACAGGAGCGACGGATGTTTCAAACCCAACAAATTGCGTCGGCGCTTCTCGCGGGAAAGAAGAAATTGCTTTCCCTTCGCTTAACGCACTACCCGCGGCGGAATAACGCACCCCGCTCGACGTATCTGGCAAAGTAGATCCCGATCCCATGAACAACGAACCCTTCCTGCACTTGGAACCCGAAGCCGCCGAGATTCATACGCGTGTGGCGCGGCTTGCCTATCAATACTTTGAAGAACGGGGAGGCATCCATGGCTACGACCAACTAGACTGGCTGCGTGCCGAGTCTGCGCTGCGGCAATCCGAAGGCACTGAAAACGAGCCCAGCGAGGACGCGGCTTAGGCGATCGGCCCGTCGCCTTCCGATAGCGCCGTCAAAATACGCTCCCGCTTCTCGTACGCCGCCTCCACCGCGCTCTCCGTCGCCACATGGTGAAAGAGGAGCGCCATCGCCGCCGTCACCGCCATCACGCCAAAGAAGGCCGCGTTTGAATCGAAGGCCCAACGCGCCAGGTACGCAAGAAAAATAGGAAAGCCCAGCACCGGATAAATGAGCAGCATCCAGAGTTGGAACTTCCCGCCCGAACGGCTGCGCCACGCCTGTTGCGGATTGGCCGCGCGCGGATAATACACGCTGCCCAGATTGCCCAGCCCCGCGAAAAAAATCATCATCACCAGCGTCACCGCCAGCGCTTCGGCCACCTTCAGCGGCGAGATCGGCAAGCGTAAGGCAAGGCAAATCGACGACAAAATCAGCATCTCCAAAAATACAAACACCGACACCGCCAGATTCTTAGCCAGCAGGACCGTGCGCATGGGCGCGGGCGCGATCCAATAAAACTGCGCGGCCATCCGGTCGAAGCCCATGTTGTTAAAGATCGCCACCTCGCCCAGCATCATGACCGAGTACACGCTTACCCAAGTCAGGTAGTTCGATGCAAAGGGACCCGTCTCCACCGGCACCCCCGTCATCAGGCCTTTGCCGAACGTCAGCGGCAGCCACACCACCAGGCCAAACGTGAAGCCCATAAAGAAAACCAGGCGGAAGCGCGGCGCGCGCGCCAGTTGGCGCAACTCCTTTTCGAGCAGCGCGCCCAACGGGTCGCGAAACAGCGCGCTGGGCCAGGTAAAGAGCCGGTCAAAGCGCGCCGAGCCGGCCATGCCTTCGCTGGATTTCGCCCGTGCCGCTTCTGTATCGAAACGCAGGCTGCGTTCGAATTGCCAGCGTCCAAAGGCGACTGCGCCGGCCGTCCACAAAAGCAAAAGCGGGACGTTCACCGCAGGCCGATGCCCCAGCATCGCGCCGGCGGCAGCCCCCCACGGAAGCCAGCTTTGGTTCACCGCGAAGAACGCGTCCTTGACCGCCGGCGGCAGCCCTACAAACGCAACCATCTGCGGCAGGACGGTGATGACCACCATCGAGAGCACCAGAATTTCGCGGGCGCCTTTGCGTTCCATGATGCGGGCCATCCAGTCGCGGATGCCGGCCGACAGATAGAGATTGAGGACTACGAAGATGAACAGCGTAAAGGGCGCCCACTTCGGCACGCTGGCATTGAAGAGCAAACCGAAGAAGGCTCCGCTCAGCAGCATGAGCACTTCGATGCCCGTAGAGACCCGTAGCAGCACTTCGATTTGAAAGAGTTGGCGCGGTTCAATGGGATAGACCATCAGCTTGCGCAGATCGATGGCAAGTCCGGTCGAGGCCAGAAAGACCGGCACCAGTTGCCAGTACAGAAACGCCCCCAAGAGGCCGAAGGCGCAGTACGTCTCAAGATTCGGATAGCGATCCGCCCGCAGATAGCTCAATCCTATGCCGATGCCTACCGAAGGAATGGCCACCATCAGATACCAAAGACCCATGACGATGGATCCGACCCAGGCCCCACCCATCTGCGGGCGGCGATAGAAATTCAGCAGGCTCCGCCATTGCGCCCACAGGATCGCCTGCGCCCCGCCGCTCAGCATTAGCGCTCCTATAGCCACGAGAGGTCTCCGGCCAGGCGATGTTGCTCACCCACCGTGCGCACAAACAAATCTTCCAGCGACTCTCTGCCGCCCTCTTCCGCCGTGCGCCGCAGTTCGTCGAGCGTTCCCTCTACAACCAGCCGCCCCTCGTGGATAATCGCCACCCGGTCGCATAGTCGCTCCACCACCTCAAGCACGTGCGAGGTCAGAAAGATCGTGGCGCCATTGCGCACCAGATCGAGCAGCAAGTCCTTCATCAGCCGCGCCCCCACGGCATCGACACCCTCAAAGGGCTCATCCATCAGGAAGAGCTGCGGCCGATGAATCAACGCCGCGCCCATGGCCACGCGCTTCCGCATGCCTTTCGAGTATTCGCCGATCAGCTTCCTGCCCGTGCCCTCGAGTTCAAAGAATCGCAGCAGTTCCTTAGACCGCTCTACCGCCATCGTCCGCTCCAGTCCGTAAAGCCGCCCCACAAACTCGAGGTATTCGCCCCCCGTCAGGTGATCGAAGAGCAGGGTCTCGTCCGGCACCAGGCCAATGCGCTGCTTCGCCGACATCGAGGCCTGCGGATTCTCCATCCCCACCTTTTCCCCCAACAGGAATATCTCTCCGGCCGTGGCTTGGGCTACGCCCATGAGCATCTTGATCGTGGTGGTCTTACCGGCACCATTTGGACCCAGGAAGCCGTAGAAGCAGCCACGGGGTACGCGCAAATCCAAGGACTCGACCGCTACTTTCGAGCCATAGGTCTTGCGCAAATTCCTGGTTTCGATCGCCCAACTGGGCGCGGCGGGGAGGGAGTCAGACACTTTTTGTATTATCGCCCTTCAAAGTTACGGGCTAGGTGTCCGATATGAGGTATGTGGAGCGCATGCCGCATTCTCCGTCCGACACATTGCCGTCTACCAATTTGCATCCGGGAGACCGCACGACCGCCGCGCCAGCAAAAACCGCGCAGCAGGAGTTGGCCGCCAAATTGGGACTGCCCCGGCCGGGCACCCGCGACGGCCGGCAGGCTAGCCCCGCCCCCACTGCCGTCCCAAGCACCGTCCCAAGCACTAACGGCGCATCCGCCGAACATCCTCTGTCTGAGCTATCGCCCGAGAACCGGCAACTTCTCTATAGACAAAAGCTCCAGCGCGTTCTCAATTCGCTGCCGCCGTTCTCGCCCATCCTGAACCGCCTCATCGCCAGCCTCGCCAGCGAGGACGTCCGCTTTAGCGATCTCTCCAGCCTGATTGAAAAGGATACCGTCCTCAGCGGCCACGTGCTGCGTTTGGTCAATAGCGCCGCTATGGCCCGCCGCAGCCGGATCAACTCCATCGCCCACGCCGTCAGCGTGCTGGGCATTGTGCGCTTGCGGAACTTTCTCCTCAGCCTTTCCATTGCCCGCCTTTGGCAGAATACGCGGACCGTGCCGCCCTGGAACATGGGCCAGTTCAACCTGCACGGGGCCGCCGTGGCGCAACTTTCCGATCTGCTGGCGCAGAACTGCGTCTGCCAATACCCCGAAGGCGCTTTCCTGGCCGGCCTCTTGCACGACTATGGCAAGCTCCTGATCGCCGCCGCTTTACCCGAAGAGTTCACAGCCATTATGGCCAAAGTGACCAAAGAAGGCACGCCGCTCCTGGAAGCCGAACGCTCCGTGATTGGCTTCACCCATCCCGAGCTCTCGGCTATGACCCTCAAGACCTGGCACTTGCCCGCGGAAATCGTCCGCGCCGTGGACTTTCATCACGACCCGGAAGGCGAGGAAAATGCCGTAATGGAGGCCCGTCCCGGCTATCTGCTCAGCCGCATCGTTTTTGCCGCCAATCAAACGGCCCATCATCTCGGTATTCACGTCATGGCCTGCGAAGGACAGCTCACGGCGCCGTCTGCCTCCGAGGAAGGCTCACCCGATACCTCCTCAAAACCCGATACCTCCTCAAAACCCGACGCTTCCACTACACAGGTCAACCAACGCGCCCAAGCCCAAGCCACTCTGGAGGCTCTCGGTTACCGCGATTCCGCCGCTCGCATCATTGAAGAATTCGAGCTCGAGTTCGAAGCCATCCGCAGCTTCTTCTAGTTCTTCTTCTGCCCTTGGCTCAAGCGCCGGAAGTATTCCGCTACCTGCTCGGCATATCCTGGCGGCACCCGGTCCGGCGTCGCGCTCCGCGCCTCACCGACGGCTTCTTTGCCTTCCATTTCCCGCCGCAGCTTCAATTCCAACTGCTCCAGCACCGGCAGCAACTGGCTGCGCATCTGCTCCACCAGCGCCGGATTGCCCCGGAAACGGCTCGGATCCAGTGCCGCCATGTCGCGTAACAGTTTCTGCATCTCGGCTTGGTCTTCCGGCGTTGATCCCAACTTGCCACGCATAGATTCCAGTTCCCGCAAGCTTTGCGAGAAATTCCGTTCCACCGTGCGCATATCGCCGGCGCTCGGCGCCATCCCGCGGGGACCCTGGTAGCTCTGTTCACCCGTATTCATCTGGCCGCGGTCGCTGAAGGGGCTCGATTCCCCACCCATACCGCGGAACTCCCGCGTGCCGCCGTCGGGGCCTTGGCCCGTTTGCCGACCGCCGGCCTTAGCCTCGCCGCCTTGAGCCTGTTGCCGGCCCTGCGGCTGGCCCTGGCCGCGCTGTTCGCCGCCATTTTGGCCTTGCTGTCCACCTTGACCCGGCTGCTGGCCGGGCTGTTGGCCCTTGCCGTTTTGATTACCCTGCTGGCCCTGCTGGCCCTGCTGGCCTTGCTGGGAACCGCCCTGTTGATTGCCCTGTTGCTGACCCTGTTGCTGACCCTGTTGATTAGCCTGTTGCTGGCCTTGTCCTTGGCCCTTTGGGTCGCCCTTTTGGCCATCTTGTTGGCCACCCTGTTGACCCTGTTGCTGCCGCGACAACTCCGCAATCTGCTGCCGCAACTGCTCCACCTGCGCTAGCGCCTTCTCGGTAGGATCGGATTTCGTTCCCCCGGGCCCACCCAGCTTCTCGGCTTCTTTCACCTTGTCCCGCAACGCATCGAGCGCCCGCGTGATCTCCTTCTCCCGGCCCGTCATATATTGCCCATAGCCTTGGCGAATATACTCGCTCATCATCTTGAGCTTCAGGTTCAGATCTTCCTTCTGCACCTCGCCCAGGCCTTCCTGCAACTTAGCCGACGCGCTCCGCTGGCTGGACCGCAATTGCCGCGCCGCATCCTGGATGTCCTTCTCCAGGCGCTGGTATTGCTCCATCATGGCCTTCTTCTCTTCCGACATTTGCTGCGCGACGCGCGGATCTCCGCCTGGCCGCACGCTCTCGGCCTTCTGTCCGCCGGCGCGCTCGCCCGAGCCGAATTGATTCTGCATCTTCTTTTCAAACGCGCGCTGCTGCGCCGCCAGTTCTTCACTGCGGCGCGCCAGATCGCTTAACTGTTGCTGCTTGCCCTGCTGCTCCATCTGGCGCATCAGGTTCTTGGCTTCTTGCAGCCGCTCGGCCGCCCGCTGCGCTTCCGTCTGCCCGCCTTGTCCGTTCTGTTGGCTGTTGGCCGCGCGGCGCATGTCGTTCGTGGCTTCCTTCAGATTCTCCAGCGCCTTATCCACGCGCGGATCCCGATTCAAACGATTCTGTTGCCGGTTCTGTCCGTTGGCCTGACCGCTCTGCCCCTGCTGGCCTTGCTGCCCGCTGGAAGCCTGCTGTTGACCTTGCTGACCCTGCTGTTGACCTTGCTGCCCCTGTTGGCCTTGTTGCTGACCTTGCTGCTGCGCATTCTGCTGGTTGCGCTGCATCCGCTCGAGTTCCTGCTGCAAGCGCTCGGCTTCGCGACGCAGCATCTCCTGCTGCCAACGCTGCTCGGGCGTTTGTTGCTGGTTCTGCCGGCCTTGGCTAGCAAGCTCCTGCTGCCGCTTGGCCAGTTCCTCCAGCTTACGCATGGCCTCGTCCACTTCTTTCTGCTTCTGCTCGGCGCTCATCTGCTGGCCGGTCTCGTACTGATTTTTCTCGGTATCCAGCTCCAGATCGAGTAAGCTTTCGAGATCCCTCTGCGCCCCGCCGCCACCGCCTCCACCCTGCTGGCCCATGGCCACTTCCACTTCCCGGCGCAGCGCCTCGGCGCGTTGCAAGTGCTGCAGCGCCTTCTGTTCATTCGGCAGCGCATCTTTGAACTTCGTCGAGCGCAGATCCGCCGCCGCGGGCGCCATCATCTTGGCCGCCTCTTCCATTTCTTTCGCGATCTTTTCAATCGTCTCGTTCTGCCCGGCTAGCTGCCGCGCCCGAATGCGTTGCACAAAGGTCTGTGCCTGCGTCCGCAGCTTCTCCTGCGTCTCGCCAAGGAAATTACCGATCTCCCTCGTCTCGGCATTGGACTTCTTCGCCCGGTCCTCCAGGAACGTAGCCGAGATGATTTCCTTTTGCCGCTGTACGATGTTGTCCTCCTGGCCCGCCTGCATGCCCGCCCCGCCTCCGCCCTGCTGCTGGCTTTGCGAGTACTCGCGCTCATAGGGCTGCGCTTCGAGGAAAAACGGATTCGTCGCCGTTTCGCTGCGGGCATCCTTGGCCTTGGCGTAGAACATCACGTTATCGCCCGGCACCAACTTGAAGTCTTCAAGCGACATCATGTGCGTCCCCGTCGCGGACTTCGCACCGCGCGCCACCGGCAAGGCCACCGTCTGCTCCGCGCCGCCATTCACGGAATAATGCAGTGTCAACGACGTCAACCCGAAATCGTCCGACGCCTTCACCGCAAACATCACTTCCTCAATCGGGCTTACTTTCAAATCGCGGCCCGGCCGCTCAAAGCTCAACTCTGGCGGCCCTTCCTTCAGGGCCTCGATAAAGTAATCGTCCGTCAGGCGCACGGCCTTGCCGTCTTCGAGCATCGCCAAGTGGAAGCTGCCGTCCTTTACAATTTTCACGGTCACCAGATGCCGCGTCGGCGTCTCGCTCGTCACCGGCACCTGCGTCCCGTTCTCCATCACCAGCACCGGTTTCTCCACCGCTTTATCGGTCTCCATCTCAAGGTAGGCTTCCGTACCGCCCACCGCCCGCAGGTCTCCGCCCGGGTTCTCCACCTCGTTCGGCATGCCGCTCCAAGACGGAAACTTATAAGTGACTTTGTATTTCTTCACCGCCGGCAGATCCACCGCCGTCAGCCGGTATTGCTGGCTCTTCAGGCTGCCCGCCACCACGTAGTAGTCAACGTTCGCGCCAATGCCGGCAAACAAAAACTCGTAGCGCGTCGGCTGCTCGCTGGAAGGCAGCATCGGCACTTCTTCCCACTTTGCCGCCTCACCCAAGCGGGCCACCATCTTCACCGACGCCGGCGCGAAGCCCAACACCTCGGCTGTGATCTTCTGATCGGCCCTGCGCCGCACCTTCGTCGAACCCGGTTCCACCTTCAGCGAGCGGTTAAAGGCCGACACGCCTTTCGGCACGCCGCCCCAAAGCAGCGCGCTGCCCTGCCCCATCCAACCCGGCGTCGCAATAATCAGCCAGAGCAGCACGCCCGCGCTCAGGGCTGCCGCGCCGCCAAATCCCGCCAGCCTTCCCGTCGAAACCAACTGCGCCGGCTCCACGGTCCGCGCCTGTTCCCACGCCTGCTCGGCCACCAGGGCCACCATCGGGTTGTCGGCGTCTTTGTTTTCGAGGCAGGTCAGCAGCCGCTGATCCAGCCCCGGCACCGCCTGCTCAATCCTTTGCGCCGCACGCCGCTTCGTCAGCCACAACACCGGCATCACAATTCCAAAGGTCACTGCCCCGCTCAGCGCCAAAAACAGCAGCGCCCGAGACCAGTTCCAGTCTTCTTGCCCCACGTCCCAGCGGTAATTGATCCACACCAGCAGCATCGTCATCGCCAGCGCGACCGCTGCCGAAATCGCCAAACCTTGCAGCACCACGCCCGCCAGCAAGCGGCGCTTCACGCGCTCCAGATACCGGTTTAAGAATTCAAAGGCCATAACGATACTTCCTCTCTAAATCTTTCAAACTCAATTTCTTGCCTGCAAGTAGCGTGCCGAAAAAACTTGCTCTGCCGTCAGCGTCAGCGCGGCCAAAAGCGCCACCCACCACCAAAAGCTTTGGTTATCCGGCGGCGGCGCTTCGGCCCCTAGGCCCGCTTGGCTCGTCTGGCCCAAGCCCCCGGTCTTGCCGGACGCCTCCCAGAGCTCCAAGTTCTCCCGCCCCACCGGCTCCAGATCGCTCTCGCGCCGGTCTATGTTGACGGCCACCAACTCCTGCCGCCCATTCGCCCGCCGCACATCGTAAAATCCCGCCTCGCTCAAGCGCAACGACGCCGCCGTCGTCGATTCCTGGAGCGTTAGCGCCCGCTCGCCCTTGGGCCCGATCACTTCCACCGATCCCGCCCGTGCCTGGTCCGCCCGCAAATCCAAATACGAATCCACCGGGAACGCCGTCGACTTCTCCTCCACACGCCCCAGATACGCCGCCGTCTGCTCCACAAACGGCACGAAATTCGGCTTCACCGGAAAATCGTTCGCCACATTGTCCAGCGTGCTCGCAAACACAATCGCTTTCCCCTCGCCCAAGCGCTTCTCAATCAGCAGTGGAGAGCCGTCCTCCAGCTTCGCCGCTACCAGCACGCCCGGACCGTTCACCGCCTCAATCTTCGCCGCCTCGAAGAAACGCACCCCCTCCAAGCGCCCCGCGCGCCGCAATGAGGGATAGGTCGGGTCCACCTGCGCCGCGGCAAAATAGCGTTGCGTATTGCGGGAAGCCAGCTGCGAGCCATTCACCTTCAATCCCGCCACCGGTACCAAAGGCAGCGCCGCCGTCTGCGGACCCGCTGCGATCAGAACCGCGCCCCCGCTTTCCACATAACGCTTCAAGACGCCCTCGAAGCTCTTGGCGTTAATGCCCGGATCGTTCAACACCACAAACGCATAGTTGGCCAGGGTCGCATTGGCCGCCGCCGCCATGCTCATCTCCTCAATCTGAAACAACGCCTGCGCGCTGGCCCCCAGCGCCGCTTTAAAGTACAGCGCCGCCCGCCCGCTGCGCTGCTCATCCACAAACAAAACCTTGCGCGGGTCCGCCCTCTCCACCGTAAAATAAAAGCGATTGTCCCCGCTCAGCGCATCCAGGTCCGTAATCTCCACCTCGCCCCTTAGCCAGCCATAGGGGCCATCAAAGCCGGTGAACTCCACATTCGTGCGCCCATTCTCGGGCACATCCACCTGCTTGGTCGCCGTCACCTTGCCGTTCACCTTCAGCGCCACATTTAGCTTCGCCGCCGGCGCATTAAAGCCCGTCACCACCGCATTCACCTTGGCTTTGCTCAGGTCCGACGCCGTCCGCGGCGCATTCACCGTCTCGACCGTGTAGTTCGGCAGTTTCCTCCCCACATCGATCACCTTCAGTTCCGTCCCGGCATCCAGGCTCAGGTCCGCAAACGAAGGCGGCAGCGCCGTCCGCTGCGCGTCGGTATAGAAATTCACCTTCACGGCCCGTCCGCTGGACCGTGCCGTATCGCGGATACTCCTTGCCAGTTCCGCAAAACTTGATTTCTCATCGCCCGCCGTCACGCTCGCAATTGCCCCGGCCAGTTCTGTCCGGTCGTTGGTCATCGGGCTCAAGATAGCCACCCGGCTCCCCACGCCCCACACCTGCGTTTGGCCGCCGGAAGGAATCGCCCGCGTCGCCTGCTCTTTGGCCGCCGCTATGCGTCCGCCCTCGCGCATCGAAAACGACGTATCGACCACTAATAGTTGCAGTGCATTGGAAGCATTTAAGATCGCCGGCGGCTTCCGCAAAAAAGGCTGCGCGAAGGCCAGCGCCAGCAGCAGTAACAGCAACACCCGCAGCGCCATCAGCCACTTGTATTTGAGCCGCCGCTGATAAGTCGTCGATTCCGTCCGCCGCTCAAAGAACATCGTCGAGGCAAACGGAAAGGGATCCTGTTTATGCTGCTGCAGCAGGTGCAGCCAAATCGGCAACGCCGCCCCCAGCGCCCCCGCCACCAACCACCACGGAGACAGCAATCCCATTACATCCTCCCCTGCCGCGCGGCCAGATACTCGCGCAGCCCCGCGTCCAGCGGCTTATCCGTCGGCAGCAGCAGGTAATCCATGCCCGCCCCGCGCGCCTTATCGCCCAGCGCTTCAATATGCGCCTCCAGCTTGGCCTTGTATTCGGTGCGCACATACTCCGGCGTCACCTCGATGCCCTCGCCGCTTTCTAAATCGATTACCGTCGCCGGCGCGTTCAACTTCGGTTCCAGCTCCTGCCGGTCCAACACATGGAACAACACCACTTCGTTGCCCTTATAACGCAGCGGCGCAATCGTATCGACAATCTCCTGCGGGTTGGCATAGAAGTCCGACACCACCACCACCACGCCCCGCCGCCGCACGAATTCGAGAAATTGCGCAAACGGCTTCGAGAAATTCGTATGCTGCCCTACCTCGGCCTTCTCCACGCCATGCAGCAACTTCTGCAATTGCCCCACCCGCGAACTGGGCGGCACAAAGAGCCGCACCTCGTCGTCGAACAGAATCAGCCCCGCCGCATCGCGCTGCTGCACGGCCAGATACAAGAGGCTCGACACCAGATATCGCGAATACTCGAGCTTAGACGGCTTAGCGCCAAACTCCATCGACTTCGACAAGTCCAGCATCACCGTCACGCGCGTATTCGTCTCGCCGCGATAACGCTTCAGATACGCCCGCTCCGTGCGCGCAAACACGTTCCAATCCACGTGCCGCAAATCGTCGCCCGGCGTATACATCCGGTACTCGGCGAACTCCTGGCTAAAGCCAAAATCGGGCGACCGGTGCAGGCCGTTGATAAACCCATGCACGACCGTCTTGGCGACGAGATCGAGTCCCGAAATCGCCGAGAGTATATGAGGGTCGAGATAGGTTTGTTGCAACATTCGTAGGTAGTCTTAGGGAACTAGTCTTTGGGAACCGGCACGTGGTCCAGAAGCCGCGTCAGGATGTGGTCCGTCGTCAACTTATCGCTCTCGGCCTGGAAGTTCAGCAGGATGCGATGCCGCAAAATCGGCGCCGTCATCTTTTGAATGTCTTCGTAAGTGACGTGATAGCGGCCCTTCATCAACGCCCGCGCCTTGGCCGCCAGCACCATGTTCTGAATGCCGCGCACGCTCGCCCCGAAGTTCACATACTTCTTCACGAAGTCCGGAGCGGAGGCGTCCGAGTTGCGCGTGGCCCGCACCACGCTTACCGCATAGCGCGCCACGCTTTCAGCGATCGGCACCATGCGCACCAGGCTTTGGAAATCGAGAATTTCCTCGCCCGTCGTAATCGCATTCACCTGCGCATTGGCCGTCGTCGTCGTTAGCCCGATTACCTTCAACTCTTCTTCGACACCCAGATAATCCAGAATCGTGTTGAACAGGAAGCGGTCGAGCTGCGCTTCCGGCAACGGATACGTGCCTTCCAGCTCAATCGGGTTCTGCGTCGCCAGCACAAAGAAGGGGCTCGGCAGCTTGTAATGGTTACCACGCACCGTCACCGTGCGCTCCTGCATCGCCTCGAGCAGCGCCGATTGCGTCTTCGGCGGCGTGCGGTTAATTTCGTCGGCCAGCACCACGTTGCCGAAAATCGGCCCCTGCACGAAGGTCCACGTGCGCCGCCCCGTCGTTGGGTCCTCTTCAATAATGTCGGTGCCGGTAATGTCGGAAGGCATCAGGTCCGGCGTAAACTGCACGCGCGTAAACTTCAGCCCCAAGGCCTGCGCCAGCGTTTTCACGAGCAGCGTCTTGGCCGTGCCCGGCAAGCCCGTAATCAGGCAGTGGCCGCCCACAAACAAAGCGATTTCCACCTGCTCCAGCACTTCTTCCTGGCCGACGATCACCTTCCGCACCTCGTCCGTCAGGGCCTTTTGGACGGTTTGGAAGCGCTCCACCCGCGCCTTGATGGCGCTCGAGTCGCTCACCGCATCCGTAGTAACAAAGCTCATTCCATCAATCCTTCTTCGCTGAATTCGATTCCATTTCCAACAACAACTTTTGGGCTGGCTTGAAGCCCGGCGCCAGTTCCAGCGCTTCAAACAGCGCCTCCTGGGCCTCCGGGCGTCGCGACAAGGCGAGGTAGCTTCTGGCCAGATTGTAGTACGTCCCCGCCGGGTCCACGGGCTTGGACGCCAACTGCGCTTGAAACGCAGGCAGCGCGCGCTCCGGCTGCTTCAGCTCCAAATAGTATTCGCCCAGCTTCTTATGCAAATCCTCATCGCCCACCGGCGCGATATAAATCACGCGCTGCAGGGCCGCCGCCGCCAACTTACGATCCCCCGCGCCTTCTTCGAGCTTCGCTAACTCCTTCAACGCCCAGGGCGCCCGCCCGCCGCGCTTGGCGTACTCGCGCAAGGCCTCCAGCGCCTCCGGCTTCTGCGCCTTCTCCGTATAGGCCTTGCCCAAGGCCTCATAGCTCGCTACATGCTCGGGGAACAGTTCCCGCGCCCGCTTCGTCGCCGTGATCACCGCGTCATAATCTTTCTGCTTCATCGCCCCATCGGCCCGGCGCATCGCGTCTTTCCAATCCTTCAAATTGGCCGCGCTCTTGCCCCAGCGCTCGTTCAAATAGGCATCCAGCTTCGCGTCAAACTCCTTGGGCGTCAGCTTCAGGTTCCGCCGCAACACATCCACCAGCGGTGTTTGCTTGGCGAAATCGTCCACCATGCCGTTCACCGCCGCCTGCCCGTAATCCCGCACGATCCAATCCAGCGCCTGCCCGGCCTGGAAGTAACTCAAACCCACCTGCATCGGATTCTTCGGCCTTACAAAGCCGCTATCGAAATCCTCTACCGGCAGGAACTTCTTTTCCTTCAAAGCTTCGAGCATCGGCGGCTCGACGTTATCTCCCCACTCGGCCGACGCCTGCGTCTCCTCATGCACACTAATGCCTTCCGTAAACCAGCGCGGCACCAGATACTTACTCTTCACCAAGATGTAGCTGTGGCTTAGTTCGTGCCACAACGTCGAAGCCCAGTGATAATCGCCCGGCCGGCGCGCACTCGGCGAATCCATCGCCACCACCGGCCCAAAGCTCACGCCCGTCGCGCCCAGGCCCGGCATGCCCAAAGTGCGCACCGCGAAATCCTCGTGGTTCGGATAGACTTCGACCTCGAGCGGCGCCTCGAGCTTCATCTTGTACTTAGCCTCGTAAGTCACCCGCGCGCGCTTTACTTCTTCTTCGAAATACGGCCGCAGAATCTCCGCCTCCTTCTTTGCCAGCCGCAGTTCCCCGCCCTCGAATTTGTAACTCACGAAATTCTTATAGCTATCGATCAGCCGCAACGAGTTCACCACTTCGTCCGATTGCCGTCCCGCTTTATAGGCCAGCTCGAGTTGTTCCATCGCCGCGATCGACTTCCCCGTCCGCATCAGGTTCACACCCAATTGCTCGCGCGCCACCAGCAAATCCGGGTCCACCGCCAAGGCCTTCTGGAAATATTCAATGCCTTCGTCGTAGCGCCGGTTCTGCACGAAATGATGCCCGGCCCAGAACCATCCCTCGCCGTAGCGCGGATTAATCGCCAGAATCTGGTCGAATTGGTCGGTGGGCTTATTCTTCAAAAGCTCAATCACGCCCAGCGTCGCCCGCGCATTCAACGCCTTGGGGTTCGCCTTCAACGCGCTCCGCGCCGCCTCGATCGCCTTGTCTTCTTCGGAATTCTCGAGCAAGAGTCGCGCCAGCAGCTCGTGCGCCTGATACAAGCCCGGATCGGCCTCGGCTGCCTTGGCCGCCAGTTCCATCGCCTTCGAGTCAAAACCCCGGCTCAACATCGTCGCCAGCGAGAGCATCCCTTGCGCATTCGTCGGCTCGATTTCCAGCGCCTCCGTCAGCAGCTTCAAGGCCTCATTCCGGTTGAAGCGCTCATAAAACAACTCGCCAAAGCGAATCCGCACGGTCGGGTCGTCCGGATACTTCTTCAGCGCTTCTTCAAAGCTCTTCATCGCCGAGCTAAAGTCAGCCACGCCCCACTGCCCCTCGGCCCGGTCATAAGGGTCGCTCGCATTGCCCAGGCGCAAAAAGCAGCCCGTCGCCTCGGCCCGCTCGCCCGCCACCTTCAACGCCTGGCATTGCTTCACGGCATCCAGCTTCGGGCCCGGCCCGCGCTTTTTCTTGGCCACCGGCGTCTGCGCCACCAGCGCCGCCAGTGTCAATACCCCGGCCAGCGTCGCTTTCATCACTTGTCTAACTCCTGCTGCACCCGCGCCAACTGCAAAAGCAAATTCCGCAGCCCGAGCCGGTACTCCTCCGTCCCCATCGCCGCCTTGCGCAGTTTCCAGTTGTCGATCTGCTGCTCAATCGCCTCGCGCTGCTTCAGCAATTCTTGCTTCTCCGGGCTCTTGGCCGCGTTCTGCAAACTCCCAAACGCCAGCACCGGCGTCCGCATCGCCACTTGCGCCTGACCCTTCGATGGGTCGGGCACCCGCACCGCTTCCCCCGCCGCCGTATCGACCAGCATCGGATGCTCGGTCGCCAGTCGTTTATTGGACTCGTAATACTTCGCCACCTTCGATTCCGCGTAGCGATAGGCCTCAAGCGCCGTAATCACTTCGTTCTTATCCGCATCCGCCTGCGGGTCGCGTAACGCCTCCAGCCAATAACGCGGAAATACAGTCGAGAGCCTTTCCGTGCCCGTCTTGGTCGCTGTAATCACCGTACGCCCATCCTTCTGCAATTCCTTCAAGCTCCCGCCGGAAGCGCTCGTCGTGTTCACCACCACTTGCCGCTTGGCCGCCACAGGCAAGAGCCACTGCGCCAGTTCGCGCGCCGAAACATCCGGCCCCGGCACGTTGAACTTATAGTCGCTGCCATCGTGCGTGCCGTGCCCAATCAGCGTGATCACCACGCTGTCCTCGGCCTTAGCCTCGCGTGCCAGTTCCGCCAGCAATTCCTTCACCTTCCCCTTGGTCGCCGTCGGCCCTGAGACACTCCAAACCTTGGCCTGGGGCGCCCCGCGCGTCAGCTTATCGAGTTCGTCGACGTTGGTCTTGAACCGAGTCTCGTAGTCGTCCTGCCCGCCCAGTCCGCCCAGGTTCACGTAAAACGTCGTCGCCCCCGCGCTTACGCCCATCGCCAGCAGCAAGGTAACAATCCTCATACCGCACCCCACTTCCGCCGCAACATCCATTCGGCCGCCTTCGCCGCCGCAAAGAGCAAAAACAGCGCGGGCATATTCCATAGCTCCCGGCTTTCGCGCGTAGTCACGCCCGCCTCGGAATAACTAATGTCATCGGCCAGACTCTTGGCCGTCGCCGGCGTATAGTAATTCCCGCCCGTCTGCCGGCTCAAACCTTCCAGAAACACCTTGTTTTGCTCGGCGTGGAAATTCTCCGCCACCCCGTCCTCGCGCAGGAACGTAAACACATCGCGCCCCAATTCTTCCTTCGCATTCTTAGCCAGCACTTCCACCACGTAGCTGCCTTTTTTGGGCGCTTCCCACCGCGCGCTAAAAATCCCCGGCTGATTCGCATCGGGCGTCAGCGGGACCATCGCCGCCGCGCCGCCTGGGCCCAAAACGCGCGCCTCCACCGTCGCCGCCGGCATCGGATTATAGGCCTTATCGCGCACATCCGCTCGCAACTCAATCCTTCCCTCGTCCATCAGCACTTGCTTGGAAGGCACGGCGCTCACCTGCGCCGGCGTTTCCGTCACCAGCCAGCGCAACATCTGCTGCCAAAACAGCTCGTGGCTCTGGTCTTTCACATCCTGGCTCATCTGCCAGCGCCAAGTTCCCGCGGAGGCGAAAATGGCCGTCCTCCCGCGTCCAAACCGTTCCGTCACCAACAAGGGATGCCGCCCTTTGCTGGTTGGCAGCGCTTCAATTAATACTGTCGCTCCCGGCTTTGGCGGGCCCGTCTCCTGATAGTTCGCCAGGTACGGCAGTTTCTTCCAACGCTCCGTGTTCTTGGCCCCGTCTTCTTCAATCCGCGCAATCAGACTGTCCCGCCCGGCTTGCGTCAATTCCGTGGTGGCCGGATCGCGATGAAACGTATTCTTGCGGTCGCTTAGAGTAACGGGCAACATCTCGGCGATCATAGTCGTCTGATATCCCCCATCGCTCAATCCGTTTCGCGCCCCCAAAAATAAAACGCCCCCGCCCCGCTTATCGGCAAAATTCTTAATCATCGCCTGCTGCCCGGCCGTAAACCAGCTCGCCTCGATGCCGCCAATCACCAGCCCACTAAACTTGTACAGCTCTTCTTCCTTGGCCGGAAACCCTTCTTCCAGTTCCTTGCCTTCTTCCACGCCCTGCCGGTAGATCTTGTTTTGCGTCGTGCGCAGGATGGTCGTTAACTGCAGGTTCCGGTCCCCATCGAGCGCGCGCCGTACAAACTTGAAATCCCACTTCGGCTCGCCTTCCACATACAAGATGCGCGGCTTGGAGCTCTCCACGTTCACCAGCCTGGTCAGTTGATTGTTGCCCGCATTCTCTTCGCCCTCCAGCTTGGCAACCTTCGCCTTTACATTGCGCGCCCCAGCCAGCCCGGCGTTAAACAACATCAATTCCGTCTGCGGCGCGCCCTCCTCGCCCAGCGTCACCTCGCGCGTACCCACCACCTTATCGTCGGCCTCCAGCGTAATCTTTGCCTTCTGCCCCGTCAGGCCCGTCTGCCGCAACGTCACCGCGGCGCTAATCCGGCTGTCGCTCAACGCCCGCTGCGGCACGTCCACTTCCACCAGCTCTATGTCCTTGGCCAGCTTCTCCGCGCCCAGGCCTACGGAATGGATGGGAATGCGCCGCCGCCGAATCTCGCCCAGCGTATCGGCGTCCAGCCCTCCAGCGTTATCGCTGCCATCCGTCAGCATCACCACGGCTCCAATCGGCAGGCTTGCCGATTCGTCCATCATCTGCTTCATGGAATCCGCCAGATGCGTCACGTTCTGCCCGCCCGTCACCGCGTCCAGATTCTGAACTCTTTCGAGATTCGCCCCCGCGCGGTACAAGCGCACCTGAAAGCGCTTCTTCAATTGATCGAGCAACCCGTCGTTCAAGAGCTTCTTCGCCGCATCCACTCTCGCCGCTCCGCCTTCGTCCTTCAACAGCATCGAGCGCGAATCGTCCACCACCACCGCCACTACATTTTGCTGCGGCTTCAGCGCCGTTACGCGCAGCGCCGGACGCCACAGCATCACTAGCACCACCCACAGCGCCAGCGCCTGCAGCGCTGCCAGGTACACCCAGCGGGGCGCCGCTAAGTTCTGCCCATGCCGCTTCCATAGCCACCACCCCAATCCGCCCGCCACTGCCGCGCACGCTAGCAGCAGGCCCCACAAGGGCCAACCCGAGGCAAATAGGAACTCGCCTCGCTCAAACAACCGGGCTGGATATAGAAATAGTGTTTCGAACATCTAGTGCGTCATGCTGTAAATGATGTAGTTCAGCCCGATCCGGTAGGCCATCGACGTGTACTTCTCCGGATACTCCGGCCAGTCTGCGTGCTCCCAGGCATCGCCCAAATCCATGTTGTGGCACACGGCCACCATCAATCTCCCATTGGCGTCATAAACCCCGCCCCACTTCTCGTTCACCCCGTCCTGCTCGTAGGTTCGGGTGAAGCCGGTGGACATCATCACGATGCCCGGTATTTGCACCCGGTTGTCCAGGTCGAAAAGGATATGAAAAATCGGGTCCTTATCGGGAATATCCACCACCGGCCGGTCCGGGAAAACCCGCGCCATCGACCGCATGAAAATCTCATACTCAATCGACCCGTGGAAGTCGTCCACCATCAGGAATCCGCCCCGCAACAGGTACTCTCTGAGCTTCGCCGCCTGCTGCTCGCTCAAGTCCCAATGCCCGACCTCTACTCCATACATCCAGGGGAAATCGAAAAGCCGGTCGTCGTCCAGAGAAACCACCTCTTCTACGCTCCGCACATGCACGCGCGAAAGGCGCCGAATCCCCTGCGCAAAATGCCGCTCCGCCTTTGGATAATCGGTCGACCAACTGCCCCGCACACCCCAATACCCCGCCCCGCCCCGGAAACTCGGATAGCGCAAGCGCGCAAAAACCCACTCCGTCTTTTCCGCTCCATCCGCCGGATACGGCTCCGGCTCATCGTCGAACGGATTCCGGAATCTGCCCCGTTGGAAAGCGAGCGCAAACCCCGCCACCAGCACCAGGACGACCAAGGCTCGGAGGCTTTTATGCACTTCTCACTCCCATCGCTGCCAACTTATTTTGCCTACTCTAACACGGACGAAACAAATCGCTTCCCGTTACGTTTCAGGGGAAATATCGAAGTCCACCCCTTCATAAATCGCCTCGAAGACGATCTCAAGATCGAGCGACCACAACCGCAAAACCGACTCCATCCCGCGCAAATCCTGCGTCACCCAAAGCCCGTCCTCCCGCTTCCAGCGGTGCTCGATATACGGTTCCGCTTGGTGCACTTTCACATACTCTTCCAGAGAGGAAATCTGCCGGTATAGAGAGAATTTCTTTCCCCGGTCATAATCCCCCGTCGTCGGCGACAGGATCTCAAGGAGCGCTTTCGGATTCCCGATCGTCTTCCCCCGCGCCTCGCTTTAGGACGCACACTCACCAAATGATTGCTCAAAATCTGCTGGTGCTCGAAGCTCGGACCCTCCATTTCGAAGGTCTCTCCCGCGAAGTACTCATGCCGCACTCCGCCGCGTTCCTCAATCTCGATATACCGCTCCACCGTCATCAGCGGGAGTACGTTCGTAGCCATGACACCCACAGTCTATCAACGCTGGCCAGCGATCACCCCCAGCCGCCCTTAGCGCTCACCCACCTCGCCGACGTCCACCCGCTCGTAAATCACCGCAAGAGGCACACACAATTCGATCCCGCGAAGCCGGAGCGGCGACTCTTCGCCCCGGATATTCTCCATCGTCCATCGACATATTCCCGAAACCACTCGATGACGTCGCAACCCCTTCGCCGTAGCTCCGCCTGAGATGCCACATACAAATTTCCGGCAATCGTCTGGTGAGCGACGCTCGCCCCCTCCCTCTCAAAAACCAAGCCGTGCAAATAATCTTGCCGGACCCTGTCAGCACGCCGTCACTCTACCGAATCATCCCACCCCCAACAATTTCCCCCCGCACCCTCCGCCACACCGCCCCGTTCCGTACCATAATCATGTCTTGGAGCCAACCGCGCGCATGGGGAACGACAGCCTAAGCATCACCGACAACCGCACCGCCAAGACCTACGAACTGCCACTCAAACACGGCAACATCAAAGCCACCGACCTCCGCCAGATCAAGGCCGACGAAAAAGACTTCGGCGTCATGTCCTATGACCCCGCCTTCCTCAACACCGTCAGTTGCGAAAGCCGCATCACCTACATCGATGGCGACGCGGGCATCCTCCGCTACCGCGGCTACCCCATCGAGCAACTGGCCGACAAGTGCTCCTTCCTCGACGTCGCCTATCTCCTCTTGTACGGCGAGCTCCCCACCAAAGAACAAGTGGCCGCCTTTGAAGCCCGCATCGAGCGCCACACGTTTATCCATGAGAACGTCAAGAAGTTCATGGAAGGCTTCCGCTACGACGCCCACCCCATGAGCATGCTCGTCAGCTCCATTGCCGGCCTCTCCACCTTCTACCCCGACGCCCGCGACGTCCACGACCCCGCCGTTCGCGAGATCATGGCCATCCGCCTCATCGCCAAAGTGCCCACGCTCGCCGCCTACGCCTACCGGCACTCCAATGGCCTCCCCTTCGTCTACCCCGACAACGAGCTCAGCTATACCGGCAACTTCATGAGCATGCTCTGGAAGATGTCCGAGCCCAAATACCAGCCCAACCCCGTCCTCGCCCGCGCCCTCGACATCCTCTTCATCCTTCACGCCGATCACGAGCAGAATTGCTCCACCTCCACCATGCGCATCGTCGGCTCCTCCCAAGCCGACCCCTTCCTCGCCACTGCCTCGGCCGCCGCCGCCTTGAGCGGCCCCCTCCACGGCGGCGCCAATGAAGAAGTCCTCCGCATGATCGACGAAATCGGCACCGCGGCCAATATCCCCTCCTTCATCGAAAGCGTCAAAAAAGGCGAGCGCAAGCTCATGGGCTTCGGCCACCGCGTCTACAAGAACTACGACCCCCGCGCCAAAATCGTCAAGGCCTCCGCCGACAGCGTCTTTGCCGTCACCGGCTACAACCCCAAGGTCGAAATTGCCCGCGAAATCGAAAAAATCGCCCTCAGCGACGAATACTTCATCAAGCGCCGCCTCTACCCCAACGTCGATTTCTACTCCGGCATCATCTACGAAGCCATGGGCTTCCGCCCCGAAATGTTCACCGTCCTCTTCGCCATTCCCCGCACCACTGGCTGGCTCGCGCATTGGGAAGAACAGTCCAAAGACGCGGACACCAAAATCTCCCGCCCCCGCCAGGTCTACCTCGGCCCCGACGAACGCAACGTCAGCTAAGCAGAAAGTTTGCCGGGCCCTTTCGGCGGGCTGACCAAACCTCACGCCGCCAGCGCTATCCTCGCCCGCGGCCTCCGCGCCTGCCCCTGAGTCATTCCATCCTCGTTTTCCGCCTCTCCAAGTAGCATGCTTATCATCGTCGACGGAACCGGCCCTTACGATTACGACCAATACAAGAAGGACTTCGCCCACTCCTTCTGCAGCCAGCTTTTCAATCAAAATACCGCCTCCTCCAAGTACTACTCCGGTCCAGGCACCCTCGGCGTCTCCACCCGCTCCACCGCCAACAACGGTTGCCGCGACGTCATTAAGTCCTTTGAGTCCAACCCCAAGGAAAAAATCTATCTGGCCGGCTATAGCCGCGGCGGCGCCGCCGTCATGCAAATCGCCAAATGGTGTGCCCGCTCCTATGTGAAGTACGACGTCAAACCCGCGACTGGCTATTCCTACTCCGGTATCGACGTCAAAAGCAGCGTCGTCCCCATCCCCATCCAAGCCATGTTCCTCCTCGACCCCGTCGACCGGGACCTCGCTCTCGATCCCGACGGCATCCCCAGCAACGTCAAGCATTGCTACGTGATGTACCGCGATCAGTCCATCGTGGAATTCAACCCCCCTCTCAAGCTGGAAGAGTGGCGCTCCTGGGTCGACAAGGGCCTATGCATCGGTTCCCGCCTCGACCCCGATCGCTACGCTCGTAAATTCATGTCCAACGCCCTGGTGGCCCCGGAAAAGGGCAACACCACCACAAAATTCACCATCGGCTTTTACGACGGCAGCACCGGTGTGCGAAACCGCGTCATCGCCAACGCCTCCCACGGGGCCGTCGGCGGCCTCCCTTGGCCAGAGCGCCAGGCCGATGAGGAAGCCTGCAAATCCGCCGCCAGCGCGCTCAACAGTTGGCTCAAGAACGAGGGCCTCCCGATCTCAGTCTCCATGCACCCTTACAGCGCGGCAACCCTCAAACAGTACCCGCCGATGAGCGACAACGAAATCCGCGCCATGCAAGCCAGACTCGACGCCGCCGAGTGGCAACGCATGCAAAACCACGACCGCTACAGCTCCAAATTTTAAGTTTTCGCGCGCGGCGGACGATATAGCGTTTGGTGCAACGGATCCTCTTGCCTTCCGCTCTCGGCTTTGCCGTCCTATTCCTGCCGGCTTGTGCCAGGGGGCCCCAGGAACTCGTGCGCCAAGCCGCCGGCCTTGCCGCCGCCGACCGCGCGGAAGACGCCAAGATTTTGCTTCAAAAGGCCCTCCAGCGGGAGCCCGCCCACGCCGAGGCCCACTACCGCCTTGCTCTCCTGCTCAAGAAGGAAGATCGCGATTACGACGCCCTCGCCCACCTGCGCCAAGCCGCCGATAGCCAACCTTCCTACCTCGTCGAGTTGGGACGCGCGGAACTCCAGATGTATCTGGAGAATCCCCGCTCCACGGCTTTTCTGAACCAGGCCCGCGCCACCGCCGCCCGCCTTGCCTCCCAGCCGGCGCATGCCGCCGAAGCCGCCCGCATCGAAGGCTTCCTAGCCTTGATGGAGCGCCAGCCGGAGGCGGCCGCCTCCCATTTCGAGCGCGCTCTCGAGCGCTCCGGAGATCCCCACCGCGCCTCCATGGCCGACGCCTCCCTCGCCCTCATCCAACAACTGCTTGCCGCCGGGCGCGAGTCCGACGCCCAGCGCTGGCTGGATCGTCTGGTGCCCGCCAGTCCTCTCTCCTCGGCGATGCTCGACACTTTCTACTTCCATGTCCTGTTGAAACGCGGCTGCCCTGCCGCCGAACCCATCCTCGCCCGCAAAGCCGCCCTGCGTGGCGAAGCCGATGATGCTCCCTTCGCCCTCGCCGCCCACCGGCGCCGCTGCCAGGGTCCCGCCGCCGAACGCGCCGCCCTCGCCTCCTTCCGCCAGCAGGCCGGCCAAAACCGCTCCCAGGCCATCCGTCTGGGCGATTACTACGCCGAACAAGGCAAGTGGAGCGAGGCGCTGGAAGCCTATGAGACCGCGGCCTCGCTGCCGGCCACCTCGGAAAACGACGGACGCGGCGGCAGTCTCGAAGTGCGGCGCAGTTCCGCCCTGCTCGGCCTCGGCCGGCACGCTGAAGCCGCCCCGCTTTTGGACTCCTATTTGGCTCAGCATCCCCAGGAACCCAATGCCCTCGCGCAACGCGGCCTGCTGCGCATCTTTGGCCGCGGCCCCCGAAACGCCGCTGGCGGCCCCAGCTACCAGCGGGGCCTGGAAGATCTGCGCTCGGCTCTTCGCCTGGGCGGGGAACGCATCCCGCCCAGCGTCCGCGTCCAATTGGCGATCGCTCTTCTGCGCGTGGGCCAACTCCAGGAGGCCCGCCGGGAAATCCAAAACCTTGAAAATTCCCGGTCCGGCTCCCTCGGCTTAGAACTGCTCCGGGCCGAACTCAGCTTGCGCGAAGGCCGCCCGGAGTCTTCTCTGAAGATCGCCGAGCAGGTCCTGCGCGAGGCCCCGGGCCTGCGGGAGGCGCGTCTGCTTCGGGCTGTCGCTCTGCGCGCCGTCCGCCGCGACGCCGACGCCTTACGGGAACTGCGTCAATTGGCCGAAGCCTACCCCGAGGACGATTCCATTGCCGTCCAAAAGCTGGCCGCCTTGGCCGCGCTGCTGCCAGAGGGTAAATTGCCCGCCGAGTTTGCCCGGGATCTGGCGCGCCTGGAGTCCCAGGGCGACCTCGAGCTCTCGGCCCGTTCCCTGCTGGCCGAAGTCCTTTTCACCGCCGGACAAACCGCAAAAGCCGTCGCGCTCTGGGATCGCCTCTATCAGGAATCGGCCAGCCCCCCGCTCCTGCTCCGCGCTGCCGAAGTGCGCTTGAGTGCGGGCCAAACCGAAGCGGCCTGCCAAGCGCTGGACCGCGTCTCCCACTGGGAATCGCAATTCGAAGCCACCCTCCGCTCCTCCTACTGGGGTCTCCAGGCCATCTGCCACGAAAAGCGCGGCCGCATCCAGGAGGCCCTTTCCGCCCACCGCCAGGCTCTGGCCTTGCGGCCCGCCGATCCCGTCCTCAGCAACAATCTCGCCAGCTTCCTCGCCACCCAGGGCCGCGACCTCGAGGAGGCCCTTGCCCTGGCCCAAGCCGCCGTTCAGGCCAGTCCCGACGAAATTCAGTACCTCGATACCCTCGGCTGGGTCCTTCACCAAAAAAAAGACCTCGCCCGCTCCCGCCAGATTTATCTAGAACTGGCCAAACGGGCCAGCCTCCCTCCCGAAATCCTCGACCACGTCTCTAAGGTGCTTCCCCCAACGGGTACTATAACTCGCTAGAACTACCGTCCTATCGGCCATACGGGAATTCCACTTAGCATCAAGCTAAGGCAATTCAAGAATGAAGTCCCGTTCCTTTCTCCTGTTGAGCGTTTTGCTCGTTGCTGGGCCCGTGGCCGCGCTTGCGGGCACTTGGATCCAGCTCTCCACAACCGGACCCGGCCGCATCTCCACTTATGCCGGCGGCGGCCGCTTTGACGCCAAAGTCTACACCGATTCCACCTCCACCGCCCCTTCCGACCACCTCCTCGTTACCTGCGTCGACTTCCTGAACGTCTTTTCCAACGGCAGCCGCTGGGAAGTCAACCTCACCAAGCTCGACGGCTCGGAATCCCTCGCCAACACCCGCTACGGCGGCGCCGTGAACGGCGGCGGCGATGCCGCGGACTTCGATCACTACAACACCTCTTTGGACGCGCTCAGCCGCTACCAGGCCGCCGCCTGGCTCACCACCAAGCTCGCCGACAACGCCGCCAACGCGCTCGAGCGCAAGGCCATCCAGGGTGCCATCTGGTATCTCCTCGATCCCGTTTCCTCCCCCGGCATCATGAACGCCCCCGTCGATGGCAGCTCCGGTTGGACCGCCGCCCGCACCAATTGGCTCAACGCCGCCATCACCACCGGCCTTTCCCAGAACGCGGAATTCTACAGCCGCTTCCGCATCGTCTCCCAAGTCGGCCTTTCCGCGCTGGGTAACGGCGTCAACACCCGCTACCAGGAATTCATCACCACCGTCACGCCGGAACCCGCCGCCTGGGCCGCCCTCGCGCTGGCCATCGTCGCCTGCGTCGCCTTCTCGCGCCGCCGTTCGACCTCCCTGGTGGCTTAGCCCAAGGCGCCCCATCCGGGCTTTCTTGTCCTCACGCACAGCGAAACGCGAGCCGTGAATTCCGCGTCACATAGTGTTAGGATCACCACATGAACGTCACCCGGATCGCCGCCCTCCTCGCGTTGCCGCTTTTACCCTTAGCCGCCCAACAGGTCATCTCCACCAAGGCCGGTCTGGTGAACCTCGTCCAAGGCGAAGTGACGGTCAACGACGCCCCCATCGTCGTGCGCAACTCGCGCTTTGCCGAGCTCAAAAACGGCGACGTCCTCCGCACCGCCGAAGGCCGCGCCGAGGTCCTGCTTGCTCCCGGCGCCTTTATCCGCCTCAGCGAGTCCAGCGCCTTTCGCATGGAGTCCAATTCCATCCTCAATACCCGCCTCGCCCTGCTCGATGGCGACGCCCTCCTCGAAGTCATGGAATTCCCCAAGGACAACTCCCTTGAAATCCTCATCGGCTCGGACAAAGTCTCCATCCAAAAGCCCGGCCTTTACCGCCTCGACGCCTCTAACAACGCCGTCAAAGTCTTCAATGGCGAAGTCGCCGTCCTTTCCGGCGACGACCTACGCAAAGTTTCCGAAGGCCGCATGATCACCCTCACCGGCGATCGCCTGATCGCCAAGTTCGACCGGAAGTCGGGCGACGAATTCTCCCGCTGGGCCAGCCGCCGCTCCAGTTATATCGCCATGGCCAACGTCTCCGCCGCTAAGGGCCTTTATGACGCTTCTTCCTCCTGGAACCGCCTCGGCTTCGGCTCGTCTTTCGGCGGTTGGATCTTTAACCCCTGGTACGGCTTCTACACCTACGTCCCTTACGGCCGTAACTACTTTTCCCCCTTCGGCTACACCTTCTTCTCCCCCGGCAACGTCTATGCCATTCTCAATCCCCGTCCCTCTTCCGGCTGGACCGGGGACTCCGGCTCTTGGAACGGCCCCAACTTAGGTATGGGTTCCACCCCGGGCGGCTTTGACCGTCGTGGCTCAGCTGGCCTCTCTAACCCCGGCTCCTATTCGAGCGGCGGCGTCAACCTTGGCGGCCCTTCGGCCACCTCTGGCAGCGTGGCGGGGGCCGAACGCGCTACTGGCGGCGCCAGTGCCGGTGCTGCGCGCGGCGGCTCCGCGGGCGGTGGTGCCCGCTCCGGTGGCTCTCCAAATTAGCGAGATAATTTTTTATTAATATTCCGGCCTAAATTAAGATACGCTTAATCCTGACCGGTTTGGCCGGGCCCCGGCCCAAAGATATCATTGAGGCGCTCCCCGCTCTACGTCTTGTCCGGTCAACTCATTGGAGGGCAAGCGTGCTGGAATACCTGCGTAACCTCTTTACCGCAGATTTTATGCCCCACGGGCATTGTTTTTTCTGGAAGCCGGAAATCCTTTGGCTTAGCGTCCTCTCCGATAGCCTCATCGTCTTTGCGTATTTCGCCATTCCCTTGTGTTTGGTCCACTTTGTTCGCCGCCGCAAAGACCTCGCTTTCAACTGGATCTTTTACCTCTTCGCCGCCTTTATCGTCTTGTGCGGCATTACCCACGCGATGTCCATCCTTACCCTCTGGAACCCTATCTACCGCGCGGAGACAATCCTTAAGTTCCTGACGGGCGTGGTCAGCGTGTCCACCTCCATCGCTCTATTTCGCCTCGTCCCCTCGGCTCTCGCCTACCCCAGCCCCGAGGATCTGGCTCTAGCCAATGCCCGCCTTGCCTCCCTTAACGAAGAACTCGAAGACCGTATCTCCACCCGCACCCACGAGCTCGCCCAGGCCCGCGACGCTGCTCTAGAGGCCAACCGCGCCAAAAGCCTCTTCCTCGCCATGATGAGCCACGAGATCCGCACCCCCCTCAATGGCATCATCGGCACCATCGGCCTGTTCGGCGACACCCGCCCCACCCCCGCCCAGCGCGAGCTCCTCGACCTCGTCCGTCTCAGCGGCGACGCCCTCCTCACCGTCATCAACGACATTCTCGATTTCTCCAAAATCGAGGCCGGCAAGCTTGCCCTCGATCATCAGCCCTTCGACGTTCACCGTGTCGCCGAAGAAGCCGTCGACATCGTCGCTGCCGAGGCCGCCCGCAAGGGCCTCGACCTCGAGCTCGCCATCACTCCGGCCGTTCCAGACTCTCTCATCGGCGACGCTGGCCGCATTCGCCAAATCCTGCTGAATCTCCTTTCGAACGCCGTCAAGTTCACACCTTCCGGCCAAGTCGTTTGCCGCATCTCCGTCCTCGAAAACCTCCCTGACGCCGCTCAGCTTCGCTTTGAAGTCTCCGATACCGGCATTGGCATCTCTCCGGAAGCCCAAGCCAGCCTCTTTCAAGCCTTCACCCAAGCCGACGTCTCCATGACCCGCCAATACGGCGGCACCGGCCTGGGTCTCACCATTTGCCGCCGCCTCGTCACCTTGATGCAGGGCTCCATTCACATGGAAAGTTCGGTCGGCAAGGGCTCCCGCTTCTGGTTTGAAATTGCCCTCCCCCACGGCCCTCTCTCGCTCTTTGACGAATCCGTCCTCGCCAACCTCTCCTCGAAACGCATCCTGATCGTCGACGACCGGGCGGTCAACCGCCAAATCGCCGTCCAACAGCTTTCCGCGCTCCAATGCGAATGCCTGGAATCGCAGACCGCCGCCGACGCCCTCCATCTTCTGCTCGACCGCGCCAATTCCGACTCCCCCATCGACGCCGCCATCATCGATGTCGAAATGCCCGTCATGGACGGCTTTATGCTCGTCCGCGCCATCCGCGCCCAAGCCGAGCTCCGCCACCTGCCGATTCTCATGCTCAGTTCCACCGCCGAACGCCGCTGGTCGGAGGCCGAATCCAGCCTCGTCGATGCCATGCTCCTCAAGCCTATCCGCCGCGCTGCGCTCCAGGAGGCGATCGCCAAAGCCCTCGACCGCGCCTCACGCCGCCATAGGGAACCCGCCACACCTTCCCTTCCCGCAAATACCCGTCCCCGCATCCTGGTGGCGGAAGACAATCACGTCAATCAAATCATCACTCGCCGCTTGCTCGAAGGCTTCGGCTGTGCCCCGGTCCTGGTCAGCGACGGCACCGAGGCCATCCGCGCCGCCGAAAACGAGCAATTTGCTCTTATCCTCATGGATTGCCAAATGCCCAATCTCGATGGTTTTGCCGCCACAGCCGCCATCCGCGATATCGAAACCCGCCTGGGCCGCCGCCGCACCCCCATCATCGCCTTGACCGCAAACGCCATGGCCGACAGCCGGGAAACCTGCCTTGAGGCCGGTATGGACGATTACCTCCCTAAACCCATCAGTGCCCAGTCTCTGCAGGATGCCGTTTCCCGTTGGGCGGCCGTCCCCGCGCCCTTTTCGCGTTCGCCCAAGGCATAATTGGAATGATTGCGGGCACTCCGGCCCTTCTAATCTATGAACACACCTCGTTTCGCCCGCCGGGCCCTTTTGGCTGGTCTCACCCTCCCGTTGGTCCGCGCGCAACAGGAATCATCGAAGCCTATGAGCCAGCCCAACCCCCGTCTCTTCACCTTTGCCGCCGGCCCCAGCGGAGCCTGGCGTATCCTCTCCTCTAAGCCCTACATCGGCGACGGCCTCCCCGCCGCCTCCCACCTCGACATCCTCACCGGCTCTGCCTCTCCGGCCAACGCCGCCTGGGTCCTCCACGGCGCCACCAGCAACCACCGCTATACCACCGCCGCCGAACGCGATCAGCTCCTCGCCAAGCAGTCCCCCTTGGGCCGCCCGGAAGCCACCCACGCCGCGCTCATCCCCATCCGCAAAAACGCCGCTTGGTGGGCCCTCTCCCAGGACCAGCGCCGCGCCATCTTCGAAGAAACCTCCCACCACACCACCATCGGCCTCAAATACCTCCCCCCCATCGCCCGCCGCCTCCACCACTGCCGCGATCTGTCTTTTCCGGAACCCTTCGACTTCCTTACCCTCTTTGACTATGCCGAAGAACACGCCCCCGCCTTCGAAGAACTCGTCCGCCTCCTGCGTGCCACCGAAGAGTGGAAGTATGTAGACCGCGAAGTCGACGTTCGCCTCGTCTGCGTCTAGCGCTAGACTCAAAACATGCCCACCGGCACGCTCATCCCCGTTGCGGAATATCTGAGCCACACCTACCACCCCGATTGCGACTACATCGAGGGGCAACTGGAGGAGCGCAACATGGGAGAAATCGGACACGGCGACGCCCAAGGCCGTACCTACGCCTACGTCCTGCAAAACTTCCCGCAGTTCTGGACCGCTCCGGAAGTTCGGGTTCAAATCCAGCCCGACCGCTTCCGCGTCCCCGACGTCGTCATCGTTCGAGGCGGGCGCCCCTCCGGCCGCATCCTCACCTCGCCTCCTCTGGTCGCCGTTGAAGTCCTCTCCCCGGAAGACCGCGCCACCAGCCTCCAAGCCCGCATCGACGATTACCTCTCCTTCGGCGTCTCCGCTGTCTGGGTCCTAGACCCCGAATCCCGCCGCGCCTATATCCACACCCCCGAAGGCTCCCACGGAGCCAAAGACCGCATCCTCCGCACCCCCGCCGCCCCCGAACTGAGCGTCCCCCTGAGCGCCATCTTCCCCGCCCTCTGAGAAGCCCCTCGAAGAACGAACTCGCCTTACTTTAGGATAAGAGGCGCTAGCACCGGAGCTATCAGCATTTCAAACTCCAGGTTAGTTGCGCTGACGATGTTTTCGACGATCAGCCCATCCCGAAGTCGTGCCACATGGGTTTCATCGAAAAGAATCACGCGATTCGTGGCGGGGATGCCGAAGAAATCCTTCGCATGACGCTGCCGGGAGTGAAATCGAGTCACCACCCGATCCTGGGTCGCAAACTGGTCGATAATCTTGAGCTCTTCTTCTGCCGGAAAGGCATCGACAAAAGACGCGATGATGCTCTTGTACTCTTCACGGCCGTCAATCGGACCCGTGGGCTTCAGGCCCGTGATGCCTTGAATGTCCACCGCGGCCGTCTCATCCGCCACGGAAAGAACTCCTCGGCCCAGAAATTCTTGGATAAATCGAGTAACAATCGCTTGGTTCGCCGCTTCCACTGCTTGGCTCATCTTGAAAGCGTCCCACGAGACTGTTTCGAATGGGTGAATCTACCCTCACAGGCTCAATTCACCCTCTTCAACACCGGATACAAGTTATGGTCCGTCTCATAAAACGGACTCCGCTGATACAACCACATCAGCCGCGCCCTCGGGTTCCGCGCCAGCGCCGCATCCTCCGCGAGCGCCTTCTCGAAATCCGCTTTCAGCCTCGCATCCTCGGCCAGCATCTTCTCCGCCAGCGGCTCCATAATGTAATCCGACGCATACTCCTTCAGCTCGAAAATCACGTTCATCGAGCCCCACTTCACCACACTATCCGGCGCCTCGGCCTCCAGCAGTTGCATCGCCAGCTTCCCCAGCGTCTGCCCCACCGGCACAAAGAAGTAAGCCCCTGCCTCTAACCGTTTCTTTTCCACCTTCGCCTTAGCCGTAAAGCTCGGCGCAAAGCGCGATTCGAAAGGCTGCGCCCCAAAGCTCACCCTCTCAAAGCGCGTCACTTCAAACTCCCCTTCCACCGCCGCCGTTACCGGCCGCACCTGCACCCCGTGCAAGCGCAGCAAATCCAGCACATTCGTCCACTCCCGCGGCACATAGTATCCTTGCGGCACACTAACTTCCGTCTTCCGCACCGCCCCCCGAATCAAAGTAACATCCAGATTGCGCGGCTTCGGCAGATAGCGCAACACCGGCCCTCCTAACGCCGTACCCTGATAAGTCTCCGTCTCAAGGCCCCGCACCGTATACGGAATCCCTTCCTTGGCCGGCGCGTAATCGATCGCCACTTTCATCCCCGGTTTCAGCACGTCCTGGTCCGCGGCCGTCGTCGCCGCCTTCAACGCCTTGCCCTCCAGGGCCAAAAATTTCAGCGTCTCAAGCATGATGTTGTAATGCGCCCAGGCCCGCACCGCAAACGGCTTCAAGCTATGCGTCTCGACAAGCAGCGCCACCCGGTTCCGCGCCGCTGCATACCCCGTCGATAACATCGGCCTCGACGGCGCCATCACAAACGGAGCCCCCGCCCGCGTTGGCCCGCCCACATACCAGCCCATCACGTGCCCTTCGGCTTCCATGCCCTGCCACATCGCCGGCGTATAACGCTTCACCCACTCCCCCACTCGCGGATGAATATCGATCCCGTCGTGAATCGCAATCGTAACATCGTGCTGTAAGTCGGCCCCATCCGTCACGTGATTGTCGATCAACATATCCGGCTGATACTTATGGAAAAACTTCAGCCAGTTCTGCATCTCCGGCGCATCCGCTTTCATGTAATCCCGGTTCAAATTCAGCCGCAACGCCGTCGCCCGGAAGCCCATCTCCGCCGGACCCTGTTCGTTGATCCGGTGATACGGGCTGCTGTTCTCATGCCCGTCGATATTGAATACCGGAATCGACAGAATCACCGCATGGTCCAGGACACTCTCATACTTCTTGGTCACCAGAATGTCCCGTAGCAGCATCATCGACGCATCCTTGCCGCCGTTCTCCCCGGGGTGAATCCCGTTCTGCAGCAGCAGCACCGGCTTCCCCGTCGCCTTTACCTCGGCTTGCGCGAACGCCTTGTCTTTCGACACCACCAGCGCATACATCCTCCGCCCCTGTGGCGTCGCCCCCAAATCCACCAGCCGCGCATACGGGCTCCGCGCCGCCAGCTTCCGGTAAAAATCGACGCACTCCTCGTAGTTCCCCGTCTCCTTCCACCCCGTCGCCTCTGCCTTCGTCAGCAAGTCCTTCGGTGCCCGCCCGGTCGATTCGTGCAAAGACTTCGCCGCCTTCATCGCCTCCGTCACCCACACGCTCGCGTTCGGCGCCACCATCACCTCGGCCGCCTGCAGCGCCACAGCCTGCAGCGCCACAGCCATCAGGAACAAACTCGCTCTATGCATCTCAGTAGATTAGCTAATCTAAGCTCATGGCCACCAGCGTCATCGACGAGAAGTTTCTCCCCGCCCGCCTCACCGCTCCCCCCATGACCGACGAGGACTTCGCTGCCCTCTGTGCCCAATATCCCAATCACCAGCTAGAAGTCACCGCCGAAGGAGATCTCCTCATCATGGCCCCCGCCTCCATCGACTCCAGCGAGCAAAATAGTGAAATCACCACTCAGCTTCGTCTTTGGACTCGCAAGACCCGTCTTGGCTTTTGCACCGACTCCTCCGGCGGCTTCGTCCTCCCCAACGGCGCCCGCCGCTCCCCCGACGCCTCCTGGACCTCCAAAGAACGCCTCAAATCTCTCGGCCCCGACGCCAAACGCAGCTTCCTCCACCTCGCTCCCGACTTCGTCATTGAACTCCGCTCTTCCACCGACCGCCTTCCCGCCCTTCGCCGCAAAATGCACGAATGGATCGACAACGGTTCCCAGCTCGCCTGGCTCATCGATCCCCTCCGCCGCACCGTAGAGATCTACCGCCCCCGCCAAGCCCCCGAAATCCTCGTCGATCCCAAATTCGTCTCCGGCGACGGCCCCGTCCGCGGCTTCAAGCTCGTCCTGCGCCCCGTCTGGAATCCCAGCTAAACACCGCCTACATCTGCTTCCGCTCAAAACCCACCGAACTCACAATCAACCCCAACGCCCGCCCATCCCCCGGAAAGCTCCCCGGCGGCAAGCCCGGCTTCGCCGTCACTTCTACAATTAAGGTCTCCGCCCGTAGCGCTGCCGCCGCCACGTCCAACCGCAATTCCACCGGCCCTGCCTTATCGAAACGCTGCTCCCCCAGCCCCACCCCATTCAACGCCGCCGATAGCGTAATCGGCCCGGTCTTCATCAGCAAAATATCCGGCGCCGCCCCTTTCACCACCAGCACCGCGCCTATCTTTTGCCCCGCAAATGGCGCCTTCAACTCTACTGAGAACTTCGGCTCCGTCCACCGCCACGCCTTCTCCTCAATCTGATGAAATCCCCCTTTCAGTTGCCGCTCGTGCTTCACATCCCCCAAATTCACCACACTCAACAGGTTAGCCTTCGCATCCTCAACCGTATAGCCAGATAAATCCCGCCTCGGCCGGCACGACCCCACCACCAGCAACGCCACTAGCAGAACCCTCAGCAAGCCGCCACCTCCACCAGGCAGGAATAAAACGTCGCCCCACCCCCAATATCCGTTAAGGTCTGGCTGGTCAACACATTTACGCCTTTTCCTCCTACCGAACGCGAAGGCCAACGCACGCTAGGTACGCACACCACCCCCGGCTGCACCATCAAGCCGTCCAGCTTGAGCTTGGCCTCAATACTCCCCCGCTCGTTAAATACCTTTACCGTCTTTCCGTCTTCAAGCCCCCTAGCCTGCGCGTCCTGCGGATGCAGATAAACCCACGCCGTCTCCTCATCCACATCCTCCTTGACGCCAAACGTCGAATTCATCGCGTTATGACTCTTTTGCGACACCAACTCTAAAGCAAACTGCGAAACCTTCCCATGCCTCGATTCCACCGGCGGACGATACTCAAGCGCTCCCCCGCCCGTGATGAACTTCCCCGACGCCGTCGGAAAATGTCCGTCCTTGTAAGGCATAAACTCCCCCGGCTCCGCCCCTAGATTCAGCCGCACATGCCCAAACGCCTCCAGCTTCTCGAATCTAATACCCTGCAGATACGGATGCTTGGAATCGAGGGCCTGCTCAACCATTGCGTATTCTGTATCGGTAAAGCAAGAGTCCTTAAATTCCATCCCTTCTGCCAGTTCCCGGAAAATTTGCACGTTACTCTTGCATTCTCCCGGCGCTTCTAGCACCGGGCTCGCCATCTGCAGATAGTAATGTCCATAGGCGAAGTAAAGGTCCGTGTGCTCCAGAAACGTCGTCACCGGCAGCACAATGTCCGCCCGCCGCGCCGTATCGGTCATGAACTGCTCTAGCACTACCGTAAACAGGTCTTCCCGCTCCAATCCCGCATGCACCTTGGCCTGATCCGGCGCAATCGCCGCCGGGTTCGAGTTGTAGTTGATCAAAACCTTCACCGGAGGCTCCAGTTCTTCTGTCAATATATTTCCCAACTCGCTCATATTAAGCAATCTAGTCGGCTTTGGCTCCAGATCCTTTCGCTCCAGCGCCTCCCGGTTCAAACCCGCAAACCCTCCCGACGTTGACATGCACACGCCGCCCCCCTGATACCGAAACTGCCCCGTGATTGCCGCCAGCGAGCTAATAGCCTGGACCGCCCTTCCCCCGCGCTCGGATCGCTGCACTCCGTAATTCACCCGCAACACCGTTGGCTTGGTCCCGGCAATCTCCCTTGCTAGTCCCTCGATCACCGCGGCCGCCACCCCCGTCAGCCCCGCCGCCTTTTCGGGCGTCATCTCGCGCGCAACCGCCTTGTATTCTTCTAGATCCTCTACAAATTGGCAGTAATGTCTATCTTCCAGACCCTCCCGGAAGATCACATGCGCCACCCCTAGCGCCAGCGCCAGATCGCTCCCCGGATTCACCGCAATATGCTGGTCCGCCAGACTCGCCGTCTTCGTCCGAATCGGATCGATCACGATAAACCGCGCTCCCCGCCGCCGCGCCTCCACAATAAACGGCCACAGGTGCACATTCGTCGTTAGAACATTCGCCCCCCAGGCCACGATCAGCTTCGCGTGCACAAACTGCTCCGGCTCCATCCCCAACCGCGAATTCATCGACGCCATCAGCGCCGCCCCGCCCGCCGAGGAGCAAATCGTCCGGTCCAAACGCGACGCCCCCAACCGATGGAAAAACCGCCGGTCCATCCCCGACCCGTTCAGGAACCCCATCGTCCCCGCATACGAATACGGCATCACGGCCTCAGCCCCAAAATCCGCCACCACTTGCTTCAGCCGCAGACAAATCGTCCGGATCGCCTCTTCCCACGAGATCCGTTCAAACTCGCCGCTGTTCTTCGGCCCCGTCCTCTTCAACGGATAAAGCAGCCGCTCGGCGTGGTACTCCCGGTCCAGATACTTCGCCACCTTCGCGCACAAAAACCCCTGCGTGATCGGGTGATCCTTCCGCCCCTCCAGCCGCACGGCCTTCCGCGTCAGCTCGTCAATCTTGACCGTCAACCCACACGCGTCCGGACAATCCAGCGCGCAAACCGAGTGCTTTACCAGCATCTTCCTAGCCTAGCAACCGGCAACTTCCCGGCGCACGCCGGGTTTCCTCCCTTGCATGCGCTCGCTTCTTCTCCTCTCCGTGGCCCTCTCCGCCTACGCCCAACCTTCTTACGACTTCTCCGAACTCGACCGCATCCTCACCACCGGCGCGGCCGGCGTCAACGGCGGCCTCTCCCTCACCCTCACTCAAAATGGCCGCGTCATTTATGAAAAGAGCTTCGGAGGCTATGAGCCAAACCGCATTGTCGCCATCGCTTCGGCCTCGAAATGGCTTTCCGGCGCCGGCGTCATGGCCGCCGTAGACGCGGGCAAGGTCAGCCTCGATGACCCAATCGCCAAGTTCGTTCCCTCTTTTACCGCCGACAAGGCCGCCATCAATCTGCGCCAGGCATTTAGTCATACTTCCGGGTTCCCGGGGGAAAGCGTGGCGAACCCCTCCGCTAACCCCGAAACCCAATGTCTGAACGACCGCACCACGACGCTTGAACGCTGCGTGGACGAAATAGCCCGCCTTCCCCTCGTCGCCGTCCCCGGCGCCCAGTTCGCCTATGGATCTTTGTCCATGCAAGCCGCCGGCCGTATGGTGGAGGTCGCCACCGGAACCACTTGGGCCCGTTGGATGACCGATCAAATCCTTTCCCCCCTCGGCATGCAACGAAGCCTCGTGGGACAACTGAACCGCGACGGCAATCCTCTTGTGGCGGGCAGTTATGCCTCCACCGGTCCCGACTACTCCCGCTTCGTGCAGATGATCCTGAACGGAGGCGTCTGGGACGCCAAACGAATCTTGTCGGCCGACGCCGTCGAAGCCATGCGCTCCGACCAAACCGCCGGCGCTCGCATCGTCTCCACACCTTATTCAAACTTCAGCCTTTTCCTCCCCGGCATTGAGCAGACCCGCTACGGCGTCGGCGGCTGGCTTACGGCTAACCCGTCATCGCCCAACTCCGAAATGAGCTCCCAAGGCGCCTTTGGCTTCAGCCCTTGGATCGACTACTCCCGCAACCTTACCGGCGTACTCGCCGTCCAGGATCGCCTGGCCAATGTTATGCGCACTTATCTCGAGGTCCGCTCCGCCATTGCCCGCATCGTGCCCCTTTCTGGCTTAACCTACTCCGGCGTCACCAACGCCGCCAGCTTCAAGACCGGCGCCTTAAGCCCTGGCGAAATCCTGGTTCTCTTTGGCGAAGGGCTCGGGCCCGCTCAGCTCTCGAGCGTCACCCTAACCGCCAACCGCTTGCCGGTCGAATGGCTGGGCACCCGCGTATCCATCGACGGCCAGCCCCTTCCGCTCCTCTACACTTCGCAACGCCAGGTAGCGGCCATAGTGCCTTTTGGCGTCGCGGGAAAAGCGGGCGTCACCTTGGAGCTCAGCTACCAGGGCCGCGGCACTGGAGCTTTCACGATGCCCGTCCAGTCCGCCTCCCCCGCCCTCTTTACGGGTGTCCTCAATCAAGACGCTACGCTTAATTCCCAGGCCAACCCCGCGCCTCGCGGTAGCATCCTCGTGTGTTACGGGACCGGCTTCGGACTCTATGAAAGAAGCGTTCCGGACGGCTCGATCGTCAATGATGCCCTCCGCTTGGCCGAGCCGGTATCGGTCACTCTCCAAGGCCGCCCCACCGATCTCCTCTATGCTGGTTCCGCGCCCGGACTCGTGGCCGGAGCCGCCCAACTCAATATCCGAATCCCCGATTCCCTTCCGGCCGGCAGAAACACGCTCGCCGTTCACAGCGGCGCCTTTGCCGGCAAATCCACCATCGACGTCTGGGTCCGTTAATCCCCCGCCGCCAGCGGCGAGCCGTTCACGCCCCGTGATTATTTTCTCGCCCCCGCCGTTATTGCTCCACGCGCTTGGCATGGCCTTTTTCGCGCTTACCCCATGCTCTTAATGAGCCATGAGCACCTCCGCCCAAATCGAAGCCAATCGCGCAAACGCGCAGAAACCAACCGGCCCCATAACCAACAGTTTGAGAGGCACGGCCGAAGGCAAAGCCGCGAGTTCCAAGAATTCCTTCAAGCACGGCCTCACC
>CAYLXK010000007.1:0-215384 GCA_964387685.1 uncultured Bryobacter sp. | reverse complement strand
GGGTAGGCAGGGGAGGAGAAGAGAAAAGGGGATTGCGGAGGGAGGAGTGTTGAAAGGGAAGGAGAAATGGTTTTTTGGCGGGGGGTGAATCGCGTTGGGGCTGGAGGCAGGAGTCGTTTTTTTTGAACCTCAGGTAGGCCAAGTTCCGGATGGCCGACGATTAGGCCGTTAACGAAATACTCTGGCGTTTTTCGTTCTCCATCTCCGAACTGGAACTCGGCGGGATTCGGCATAGGCCGACCGCAAGCTTGTTCGCGCACTGGGCGCAGTGGCCTTGGAACAAATAACGACCGCGCGGCGTATCATCCACCATGGTCTCCGATCAAAGCGGCCTTGTGCGCCGTCGCATCCTAGAACTAGCCGCCCGCTGGTACGTTTTCATCTTTCTCAACGTCTACGGCTTTGGGAAGATCCTTGGCGGCCAGTTTTACCGACGCGGTCATCTCCCGCCCGAAGTGGCCCAAATGACGCTGGGCAGTGCCCCGATTTTCGAACTGGCTTGGACTTTCATGGGCGCTTCTTTCGCTTACATCCTCTTCATCGGCGTTGCGGAGATCATTGGTGCTTGGCTACTACTCTGGGAACGCACGAAACTTCTCGGGGTGGCGATCCTGTTGCCCATCATGCTCAACATCATCGTCTTCGACGCGATTTTCTTCGAAAACGCTGGTGGCTACGGCGCCTTGGCCAGCGCCACCATTTACACCATCCTGCTCTTTGTGATCCTGGCTTTGAACCAGGAAAGCGTGCGCCCCGCCGTCGAAGCTCTCCTACGCCCAGCCCAACGGATGAAAGTCAGCCTCAAGCAGACGCTGGTCGCCCTGGGTTTGATGGCCGCTCTTTTCGCTTTCGATCAGTTGCTGGTTAATCTCTTGGGACACGGCCGCGGCTGATGGCCGAGGCTCCTGTGAAGTCGGCGACAGTGGAGCTATTCCACCCGGATCACGCGCGATCGGGAAGTTGTCTACGGGCCTCGTCGAGGGAAGCGGGGTTTTAGTGGGAGGGGCTGGCGAGTAGCGGGAGGAGGGCGGGGTGGAGGACAGAATTTGAGGCGAGGAGACCGGTCGAGGAGGCGTGGGGGGGCAAGAAGGATTCGCCCTGCCAATTGGTGCAAAGGCCGCCGGATTCGGTGACGAGGAGGAGGCCGGCGGCGACGTCCCAGGGCTCGAGGCCCCAGTCCCAGGCGGCGTCGAAGCGGCCGCAGGCGACGTAGGCGAGGTCGAGGGCGCTCGAGCCCGTGCGGCGGAGGGCTTGGGAGACGCGGGAGATTTCGTGGAAGGGCTGGGGGTTGAGAGCGCGGTGGCGTTTGCCGGAGGGGAAGCCGCTGGCGAGCATGGCCTGGGAAAGATCCTCGATGGCGGAGACGTGGATGGGGGCACCGTTGAGGAAGGCGCCGCCGCCGAGTTCGGCGGTGAAGGTTTCGCGGCGGACGGGATCGTGGGTGATAGCGACGATGGGAAGGCCGTCGCGCAAGAGGGCGGCGCTGACACAGAAGAAAGGGTGGCCGTGGGCGAAGTTTTTGGTGCCGTCGAGGGGATCGATGTACCAGCAGAGATCGCTAGGACCTTGGGGAGGGGCTTCTTCGGAAACGATGCCGTGCGAGGGAAAGGTTGCGCGGAGGCGGGAACTAAGCAAGGCGGAGGCGGCGTGGTCGGCTTCGGTAACGACGTCGAGGTAGGACTTGTGGGTAGCCGGGACGCGGCGCGCGAAGCAATCGAGGACGATTTGGCCGGCCTCTTCGATGAAGGGAGTTAGGGTTTGGAGCATGGGAAGCGGTGGGAGAGGGTGAAGGGGGTTTCGAGGGTGGGTTGGGTGAAGAGGCAGATGTCTTCGAGGCGGACCGGGGCGGCGAGGGCGGGGGCGAAGTGCAGGGTCAATCTGTCGAAGAGCGTAGCGCGGAGGCTGGCGTCGGATAGCGATGAGGTAAGGGTCATGTGGAACTGCCATTGATCGAAGACGTAGGGGTAGCCCCAGCGGTGGAGGAGTTCGAGTTGGCGGGGGGAGAGAGGGGACTCGCGGCGACGGGCGAGTTCTGCTTCGGAAGGAGGGCGGCGGAAGGGGTCGAAGGCTTCGACGAGGGTGGAGGCGAGGGTGGTGAGGGGATCGCAGGGTTCGCTGAGGGTGAGAGCGAGGAAGTGGCCGAGTTCCGAGACCCGCAAAGGCGGCAATAGCAGGGGGGAGAGGCGAGAGGCGAAGGCTTCCAAGGCCGCGATTAAGTCCGCGGAGGTGCGGCCGGCAGCGAGGGCGAAGGGGGGCTTAAGGGTGGCGTGGAAGCCGTAGTGGCGGGGGGAGACGGTGTGGGGATGCGTCTCGGGATCATTGAACCAGGCGGCCGCGAGAGAAGCAAGGGGCGTTGAATCGCGGGGGGCAAAGTAAAGCGCGTAGCGAGCGTCAGGCGACACGTTCGCCCTCCCGCCAAACGCGAACGACGCAGGGGATGTCGTCGATGAGGGCGACCTCGAGGAGGTCGGCGCGGAGGCCGGGGGCAAGGCTGCCGCGGTCGTGGAGGCCGGTCATCCTGGCGGGCTGGGCCGTGATCCAGGAGACGGTTTCGTGCAAGGGGAGATGGAGGTCTTGGGATAAAGCGAAAGCGGCATGGAGGAGGCTGACGGGGTGATAGTCCGAAGAGAGGGCGTCGACGAGGCCGGCGCGGGCGGCTTCGGCGGCGGAGAGGTTGCCCGATTGAGAACCGCCCAGGATGACGTTGGGGGCGCCCATGACATTTTTGAGGCCGGCGGCGCGGGCGGCTTGAGCAGCAGGGAGGGTGGTGGGGAATTCCGAAATGGTGACGCCGTCGCGCAGGGCCTCCTCGATGTGGCCGGGGTGGGCGTCGTCGTGGGAGGCGATGGGGATCTTGGCTTGTTGGAGGAGGGAGACGAGGGCGCGGCGATTGGGTTCGGCGTACTTGAGTTGCTTTTCGGATTCGGTGCGGATGAGTTCGGCGAACCAGTCGTCCTGGACGGGGCCCATGCGCTCGAGGCCACGGCGGAGGCGGGCAAGGTCGGTGACCTGGCGTTGGCCGGGGGTGTGGTCCATGAGGGAGGCGAGGCGGAGGCGGGGGTGGTGGAGGACGGATTCGAGGAGAGCGGGGGTGTCGGGGTGAGGGAGTTCGCAGCGGACGTGCAGGTAGTGGTCCGCGCGAAGGTGTTGGGCTTGATCGAGGGCGCGGACGGCGTCGGAGAGGAAGGCGCGGGGGAGGCCGTGGATGTCGCTATCGACGCCAATGCAGATGGCGTTGAAGACGGTGGAGACGCCGAGTGCGGCGACTTGGGCGTCATGAGAGAGGAGGGCGGGAAGGCCGGGCCAGCGGGAGCCGCGGGGTTGGAGGTGTTTTTCGAAATTGTCGGTGTGGATTTCGACCAGGCCGGGGAGCAGGAAGTGGCCATTAAGATCGAGGGCGGCGGGGGAGGCGCTAGGCGTATCGGCAATTTTGGCGATGCGGCCGGAGGAGACTTCGAGGGAGCCGAGAAAGGTGGCCGTGGGGCCGACCAGGCGGCAGTTGGTAAGAATCATGGAGAAGGAACCCTTGACGATAGCCAAGCTGTATTACGCCAACATGAAATTCACGGGTTCGAAACGCGGTCAACACAGTTCCGGGCTAAGCTCGGATTCGTGTTGTTTGCGAGTGAGCGCGTATTGTGGCCGGATGGGGAACTGCGTCCAGGAACGATTGAAATCGCCGAGGGCAAGATTGCGCGGGTAAGCGAAGAGGCGGCGGGGGCTTGGGATTTGGGAAGCAGGCTGGTGCTGCCGGGGCTGATTGACCTGCATGGGGATGCATTTGAAAGGCAATGGATGCCGAGAAGCGGAGTATTTTTTCCGCTGGATATTGCGCTGGTAGATAGCGACCGGCAATTGCTGGCCAACGGGATTACGACAGCGTTTCATGGATTGACGGTGTCGTGGGAACCGGGGCTGCGGGGGATTGAGCACGGGCGGTTGATGGTGGAGGCGCTGGAAGGGATGCGGGGGAAGCTGCTGTGCGATACGCGGCTGCATTTGCGCTATGAGACGTATGCATTGGGGGAGACCGAGGAGTTGCTGGAGTGGATGCGCGCGGGGCGGGTGGACTTGCTGGGCTTTAACGATCACATGGAGATGATTGCGAAGAAGCTAGAGCAACCGGGCAAGGGGGAGCAGTATGCGGAGCGGTCGGGGCTGAGCCATAAGGCGTTTGCCGAATTGCTGGAACGTACGCGGGAACGCGAGGCGGCGGTGTGGCCGGCGGTGGAGGAAATGGCGGCGACGGCGCGGGAGAAGGGGATCCCGATGGCTTCGCACGACGATGAGACGCCGGAAATGCGGGCGCGGTATCACGCGCTGGGAGTGGGGATTTGCGAGTTTCCTTTGGACATGGTGACTGCGCAGTCGGCGGTGGCGGCGGGGCAGACCGTGTTGCTGGGGGGGCCGAATGTGGTGAGGGGGAGAAGCCATACGAGGCGCTTGTCGGCCCGGGCGGCGATGGAAGCTGGACTAGGGGGAGCGCTGGTTTCCGATTACTACTATCCGGCGCTAGTGCAGGGATTGTTTCGGTTGGTGCGGGATCGAGTTTTAGGGATGGGCGACGCGTGGGCGCTGGGGGCGGCGAAGGCAGCCAAAGCGGCAGGTTTGCTGGATCGCGGGGAGATTCGCGAGGGAATGCGGGCGGATTTGGCGGTGGTGGACGATTCGGAAGCGGGACTGCCGAGGGTGGCGGCGACGATCGTGGAGGGGCGCGTGGCGTACATGGCGGACCCGGAGTTGTGGGCGGGAGTGAGGGCTTGAGTGCTGGAGATCCGAGAGTTGCGCAAGGAGTATGAGGGCCGGGTGGCGCTCGATGGCGTGACGCTGGCGGTAGAGGCGGGGAGCATGGTGGGGGTGGTGGGGAGGAGTGGAGCGGGGAAGTCGACGCTGCTGCGGTGCATCAACCGGCTGGTGGAGCCAACGTCGGGGCGGGTGAGTTGGAAAGGAAGAGATGTGGGGTCGTTACGGGGAGGGGAGCTGCTGGACTGGCGGGCGGAGTGCGGGATGATCTTTCAGCAGTTTCATCTAGTGGAGCGGCTGGATGCGTTGACGAATGTGATGCTGGGGGCGGTGCGCAGGAGGAAGACGCTGCCGTTGCTGTTCAAGATGTTTCCGGAGGCGGAGAGGAAGAAGGCCAGAGGGTTGTTGGAGAGGTTGGATTTGGGGAGCGAGGCCGAGCGGGCGGTGAAGAATTTATCAGGAGGGCAGAAGCAGAGGGTGGCGATCGCACGGGCGCTGATGCAAGGGGTGAAGGTGTTGCTGGCGGATGAACCGGTCGCGTCGTTGGACCCGCAGAACGCGCAGGTGGTGATGGAGGCTCTGCGGGGATTGCAGCGGGAGGAGGGTGTGACGGTGTTGTGTAACTTGCATAATTTGGACCTGGCAAGGATGTACTGCGGAAGGGTGGTGGGCCTGCAGAAGGGGAAGGTTATTTTCGATGGGAGGCCGGAGGAGATGAACGCGGCGCGGGAAGAATCGATATTCGCGGTGACGGCATGAGGTACGGGTTGCTGGGGCTGTTGCTCCTAGTGGGCTGTGGGCAACCGGAGGCGGGGCGCTTGCGGGTAGGCATCTCGGCGATCGAGAGCGACGCGGATGTGGTGAAGCGCTATGAGCCGCTGCGGGGCTATCTCGAAAAAAAGCTGCGGCGGAAGGTGGAATTGCGGACGACGACGGATTACTCGACGGTGATCGAGGCGTTGCGGTCGGGGCAGGTGGACGTGGCGTATTTTGGAGCGGCGGCGTACGCCAAGGCGTGGCTAGTGACGGGGGGGAAGGTGAAGCCGTTGCTGGCGACACTGGATGAAAATGGCGACAGCGGGTATCACTCGATTGTGGTGGTGCCAACGGCGAGCCCGGCGCGGAAGATACAGGATCTGCAGGGGAAGAGCCTTGCATTCGCGGATCCGAATTCGACTTCGGGGTATCTGGCGCCGACGTATTTTCTGGGGGAGGAAGGGATTGACGCGAGGACGTTCTTTGGCAAGACCGGTTTTGGGGGCAGCCACGAGAACAGCGTGGTGGCGATGTTGAATGGGACCTATGATGCGGCGGCAACGTGGTTCTATAGCGAGACGAGGACGAACCCGCTGCGGATGGAGGGCAAGGGGGTGATTCCGAAGGGGTCGACGCGGATTGTGTGGAAATCGCCCCGGATCCCGTCGAGCCCATGGACGGTGAGGGCGGACTCGCCGGAGGAGTTTAACCGGGCTTTTGCCGAGGCAGTGGCGGCGTACCCGCAGGCGGACCCAGAAGGCTTCAAGATCCTGGGTGCGCAAAGGGAGAGCGGGTACGGGCCCGTGACGCATGAGGCGTATCTGCCGGTGATTCGGATGGTCGAGAGCAATCTACGGCAGAGAAAGCAGGAATGAAGCGAGGGGCAGGCTGGATAGCGTTTGGGTTGCTGCTGGCGGGCTCGTTTTATGTGAGCGAGATCTCGCCGGCGAGGTTGTGGACGGGGCTGCCGGCGGCGGGACGTTATGTGTGGGGGACCTTGCCGGACTTGCGATGGGCGACCCTGAGTGGCGATGTAGCGGCGTGGATGTGGGGCTGGAAGAAATGGTTGGGGCTGTTGGGGGATACGATTCTGATTGCATACTTGGGGACGCTGCTGGGCAGCGTGGGGGGCTTTTTGTTGAGCTTTGTCGCGGCGCGAAATGTGACGCCACGGCCGTGGCTAGGGAGCGTGGCGCGGAGAGGGATGGAACTGGCAAGAACGGTGCCGGAGCTTGTATTTGCGCTGGTGTTTGTAATGGCATTTGGATTGGGGCCGCTAGCGGGGGTGCTGGCGCTGGCAGTGCATGCGGTGGGGGCGATTGGAAAGCTGTGCATGGAATTGGTGGAGCATGCGGAGGGCGGGCCGATGGAGGGCCTGCGGGCGAGCGGGGCAAACTGGTGGGAGACGGTGCGCTATGGGGTGGCGCCGCAGGTGACAGCGGGATTTTTGAGCTACGCACTGTATCGATTTGAGGTGAATGTAAGGGCGGCGTCGGTGATTGGCTTTGTCGGGGTGGGAGGAATCGGACAGGAATTGTATGTGGCGATCCGGCAGTTTGTATATGCCGATATCAGTGCGATCGTTTTGCTGATTGTGGTGGCGGTGGCGGTAACCGATCAATTGAGTGAACGGCTGCGGAAGGGGATGCTGGCATGAGGAGGGGGTGGTGGCTCTTGTTTGCGCTGGCGACCCTGTGGGCCCTGGTGCAGCTGGAGATTACACCGGACAGAGTGAGCAAGGGCCTAGGACGGCTGGGCGCGATCAGCGCGCAAATGATTCCGCCCGAGGCCGAAGGGCATTTTGTCGAGTTTGCGCTGGGGCTCTTGGAGACGATGGCGATGGCGATGGCGGCGACGGTGCTGGCCGGAATACTTGCTTTTCCATTGGGCCTGTTGGGGGCCGGGCACGTGGTGCCGGCAACATGGTTAAGATGGCCGCTGCGCCGGGGAATGGATGTAGCGCGGAGCATCGATGCGCTTTTGTGGTCGCTATTGTTTGTAAGCGCGGTGGGATTGGGACCGATGGCGGGAGTGTTGGCGCTGGTTATGATCAGCCTGGGTTCGCTGGCGAAGCTGCTCAGCGAAACGGTGGACCGGGCGCCGTTGGGCGCGATGGAAGGGATGAGGGCGGTGGGGGCGAACCGCTGGGAGACGGTGCGTTACGGGATTCTGCCGCAGGTGTGGCCCGTGTATCTGGGGCAAGTGCTCTACTACTTTGAATCGAATATCCGGCACGCGACGATTTTGGGAATTGTCGGCGCGGGGGGCATTGGGATGCACTTAGCGGACCGGTTGCGGGTGAACGAATGGCGGCAGGTGAGCCTGATTGTGCTGTTGATCCTCGTGGCGGTGACCGCAACGGACCGTGTGTCGCGGTGGCTGCGGGGGCAAATTGAGAAAGGAACGTTATGAGCGGGAAGAAACTGGGCGAAGAGCCGTGGATCGATGCGACGGCGATGGTGCGGGCGTCGAAGCTGGGAGCCTGGACGGCGGTGGGGGCGAGGACGATGGTGGCGGAATCGACGATGGGGGATTACTCGTATGTGGTGAACGACGCGAGCATTATCTACAGCGAGATTGGGAAGTTCTGCTCGATTGCGGCGCAGACGCGATTGAACCCGGGGAACCATCCGCTGCAGAAGGCGGCGCTGCACCATTGGACGTATCGCAGCGTGAGCTACGAGTTGGGGGAGGAGGACGACGCGGAGTTTTTCGCCTGGCGGCGCAGCAAGACCGTGCGCTTGGGGAACGATGTGTGGATTGGGCATGGGGCAGTCGTGCTGCCGGGCGTGCAGATCGGGACGGGGGCGGCGGTGGGAGCGAGCGCGGTGGTGGCGCGGGATGTGCCGCCGTTTGCGGTGGTGTCGGGCTTTCCGGCGAAGTTGTTGTACTGGCGTTTTGAAGAAAAGGTGCGGGAGGGATTACTCCAGATTGCGTGGTGGGATTGGCCGCGAGAACGGCTGCGGGAGGCGCTGGCCGATTTTCGGCGCATGAGCGCGGAAGAGTTTGTAGAGAAGTACGAGGGAGGCGCCTAAGGCCACTACATGATGCGGGAGGCGGAAGGGAGCTTGAGGCTGGCGAAGAGCTCGGTGGTCCAGGGGGATTTCGGGGAGAAGTCCCGGTCCAAGGCATCGAGAATCCAAAAGCGGTACTGCCGGCCAGGCTCCATGGGTTCCTGGGCATAGGACTCGAGAAGGCGCTCCAGTTCGAAGGCAAACTCCGCGGGGCGGTAGCGGGACTCGACGGCCTGGCGCAGGCCCCAGTCTTCCCAAAGGCGGCGGTGGTCCATGGAGTTGTAGAAGTTGGCCGCGATGAGCCAGACGGCGAAATCGATGGTCGAGTCGTTCCAACCGACGTTCGCCAGGGCGGCAGGAACGACGGAGTTCATGAAAGAAGTTTCGTGCTCCACGTCCATCACGCGGCCGTAGGCTTTGAGCAAATCCCAAGGGTCCGGATCGAGCTTGGCGAAGGCGCGCGCGGCGTGGCTGAAGATTCCGATGCCTAGTCCTCCGTCGGAGAACAGTTCGAGCCTCTCGAGGCCGGGCAGAGCGCAGAGTGCGGTCAGGAGGCCGCGCAGGGCGGGCGCCGCATGGGGGCAGGACGATTCGACATGGGCGAAGAAGTCCGCCTCGCCCATGACCTGGCCGGGAAGCAGAAAATCGACATTGATCTCGCCTTCGTTGGCCTTGGCGAGAAAGTTGGGGCCTAGTTGCAGGCGCAGGGCCTCAATGGCGGCGAGGCAGTCGGCTTCGGCGAGGGAAGCGAGGGGAATCTCGACGAGACGGGCGCGGCGTTTGACGCGAGCCGCCTCCGCGTAGAGCCGCGACTGGGCAGCCTGGTCGACGGGTTCCCAGCGATCGGAATCCTTGGGAATTTCCAAGGGCGCTTTTACCGAAAAGGACAGCGGCGCCGACACGACGGCGCTGCCATAGGGGTAGAAAAGGCGGGCTTGTTGGCCAGGCAAGGCTTCGAGGCGGAGAGGACCCGCGGTGGTGGGCAGCCAGGTATCCCTGTTGTAACCAAAGCGTTCGAGCAGAAGGCGGGGCGTAGAACGCCCGTCGAGCGAGGTGCAGGCGAGGAGGCCATTGGCGGAATGCCAAAAGCATTGGCTGTCCTCAGACCAAACAAAATTGTGCGCCCAGCCGGAGACGAAATGCTCCCACTGGCGCGTGAGGTTGCCCCATTCGTCAACGTTGGAACAGTAGGGTTCCGGAAAGTCCGAGGAACGGGGGCGGACCCGAGGACCCAGCGCCAATTGCCGAGTGCGGTCCGCGATGAGGCCAAAGAGTTCCGCGCGGAAGGAAAGGGGCTTTTTGAGCGGGCCCTGCCGGCCGTGGTACTGCTCGTGGGGCAGCTCTTTCGCCGCGAACCAGGCAATAGTCAAGCGCCGAACGAAGGTGAGGGGGCGGGTTTCCCAGAGTTGCAGGCTAAGACCAAAGCGGCGGGGACGCTGGCCGCCGCCGAGGAGCTTGAGAAATCCGCCGGGGGAGTCACTCGGTAGGAGACTGAGATCGGGGCGGAGGCAATAGCGCCCATCGGGACTGAGCGCGAAAAAGCTTTGGCGGAAGTCGTCGGGGGGAATCAGGAAGTCTTCATGGTGGCCGGTCGAGGGATCCAAAGACAGGATGCCAACTTGCCGAGGACCCGAATCGGCGCGTTGTCCGATAGGAAGCAGAATCTTCCCATCCGCAGTGAGGACCGGTGAGGACTCTTTGCAGTGCGTCCACCGCCCTGGGATGGGGTAGGAGCGAACGAGGCGATTTCCGGACAGGCGGACGGTCTCGAGAAGCAGGCCTTCCCGGCCCTGCGTAATGAGAAACAAGCTGGCGCTGCTGCGGTCGGCAAGGACGTGGGCCTGTTTAACGAGAAGAGGCTGGGAGTTTCCCGCTACGATTTCGACAGTGCGGGCGGCGATGTCGATAAGGTGAAGGCGGCCGGAATTGTCCAGGGCCCAGGCGTGCGCGGGGCCGATCCGGCCGTATTGTTGGCGGCGCAGGTAATCGACGCCGGGAATGAGATGGCCCTGTTCGAAGCGACCCTCCTTTTCCACCAAGAGGACATCGTTTGCGTAGTGGACCCGGAAGTCGCTCATTGGTAGTACATCGACTAAGCCGCAGATGCGCTTTAGCGAGAGCGAGGGACTTCTAGACGGGCTTTTCCCATTCCATAACGAGGAACCAGGGCACGCGGGCATAGGAGGCGGCGCGGGAGGCGGGAGCCGAGGCAATGGGGAGGGGTTCGTCGAAATAGGTGAGGCGGAGGCCCGAGTTGAAAAGGGCGTGGAAGTAGGCGCTTAAGGGGCGGTGGTAGTTGCGGATGCGGATGCCGCGGTAGTCGATCCACATGGAGCGGTGCTCGAAGTATTGGTCGATCGGGAAATGGAGGCGATGGCCGTTTTCATCCTTGACCCAATCGCGGTCTGCGCAGGCGGTGTTGAAGGCGTTGAGATTGGCGATGAGGAGGCGGCCGCCAGGGGACAGAACGCGGGCGGATTCGGCAATGGCGGCAGCAAAATCGGGGATGTCGATGAGGGTGAGATAGCTGACGACGAGGTCGAAGGATTTATCGGCAAAGGGGAGGAATTCGGCGTCGGCTTCGAGGTAGGTGCCGTCGGGGTCGCGGGCGCGGGCGGCGGAGAGGAGGGCGGGGGTGGGGTCGATGCCGGTGCAGCGAATGGCGTGACAGCGGAGGAGGCGGGAGAAGCGGCCTTCTCCGCAGCCGAGGTCGAGGACGTGGCGGGGGGAGAGGGAGAGGGCCCGGGGGAGCATGACGGGATCGAGAATGTAGCGGCGGCCGAAGTCGCCGTGTTCACCCATGTCGGTGATCCAAGCTTCCGCGGAGGACTGCCAGCCGTTATCCATGAAGGTGATGGTAACGGACGGGGGGAGGGGCTACGACGGTTTACCGTTTCGGTGGCGGTGCTGGTCGAAAGGAGAGATCTGGGCAAACAGGGATAAGTGACCGTTGCCATTCTCATCCCCGATCACCGTTCTGCGCGCGCGCATGACGTCTGAGAGAGTTGGTTGCGCGGTTAGGCGGCCATCATAAGTCTGACTCTTCGTTCGAGTCTTTCGATTCCATTCAAGTGGTTCCTTGGAGAAGCTTGCCTCTCGTTTGCATGCCTCGCTGGTGATTCCGATTAGATCGTATGGGCAGCGGTTTCGGTGAAAGAGGCGAGGACGGGGAAGTGGTCGGAGGGGTAGCGGCCAAAGACGGGGCTGGTGAGCGCGACGCAGGATTCGACTTGGATTGCGCCGCGATAGAGGATCCAGTCGAGGCGGTGGCCGGAGGGGATGCCGGTGAAGCTGTGGAAGGTGCCGGGGGAATCGCCGGAGTGGGCGTCGTGAAAATGTTCGGTGAGGATGGAGTAGACGGGGCCGCCGGCGGGGTTGTTGAAATCGCCGGTGAGGAAGACTAAGTCGCCGACCGCTCTCTCGGCGAGGAGGCGGGCGGATTGGACGCGGGCTTCGGCTTGATCGGGCTTGTAGGGGAAGTGTGAGTTGTAGACGTGGAAATGGCGGTGGGAGGCGCGGTCATTGAAGTAGCCCCAATTGACGGCGTAGGGCTTGTGGATGCGCCACGAGGAAGAGGCGGGGACGTCGGGAGTCTGGGAGAACCAGAAGGCGCCATGGTCGAGGAGATCGACGTGATCGGGTTGGTAGAGCAGCGCGGTGTACTTTTCGTCGGTGTTGCCATAGCGGCTGACGCCAAAACGCCGGTAGTGGGGCAAGGCGGCATCCAAGAATTCAAGTTGTTCGAGAACAGGTTCCTGGAGACCGACGACATGAGCGTCGGCGAGGCGGATGGTTTCGGCGACGGAATCGCGGCGGAACTCCCAGCGGTTTTCGCCATCGGTGGGTTCGGGGTAGCGGATGTTGAAGGTGAGGATCTTCATGCGGCGCAGGTGAATTTGGTTTCTCCCGCAACCCAGACCTGGGTGACGTAGGCGAAGGCGGCTTCCGCGCGGAAGGCGACGAGGTCGGCCTGGTAGCCCGGCTCGAGGCTGCCGAGGTCAGACCAGCCGAGGTGCTGGGCGGGGTGGCGAGTGATGAAGCGGAGGGCGTCGTGAGGGTGAAGGCCGTCGTTCATCATGCGGATGGCGCTGCCGAGCAGGCAGGGGAAGTGGTAATCGCTACAGAGGATGTCGACGAGGCCGGCGGCGAGGGCTTCGTGGGCGCTGAGGTTGCCGCAGTGGGAGCCGCCGCGGTAGTAGTTGGGCGCGCCCATGCAGATGGACATGCCCAGGCGGCGGGCCTCGCGGGCGGCCTCGATGGTGACGGGCATCTCGGCTAGGGTGGCGCCATAGTGGTGCGCTTCCTGAACGTGTTCGATGGTGGTGTCGTCGTGGCTGCCCAAAGGAAGCGAGGAGGGGAAGGCGGCGTAGACCTGGGGACGGTTGTTAATGGCCAAGGCCTGGGCGCGGCGTTCGGCGAATTCGGCCTCGGCCTCGGCGACGCTGATTTGGCGCAGGAGGGCGTAGCGGCGGATTTGCTCGGCGAAGGTGTTTTTGTACTGGCGCTCACCGGGAGTCGAGTCGTTGTAGACGAGGTTGCCGATAGAGGGGCGGAGTTCGGCGAGGCGGGCAAGGGAATCGGCGCAGGGTTCGAAATTGGGGTCCCAGCGGATGTGGAGGTAATGGCGGGCGAGAGAGCGGGTGCGCAAGGATTGATAGGCACTGGCGAGGGCGAGGCCGTTGCCGCGCCAGGAGCCGAGGGGGCCGTCGTTTTCCGCCGAGACGCGAACGGCGCCGAGGACGGCGGTGATGCCACTGGAGACGGCGCGGAGGTCCATCATGTGGAAGGCGAGCTCAAGGGGGAAATTGGTATCGGGTCGGGGGTTGAGCTCTTTTTCGAGATAGTCCGTGTGGATGTCGATAATGCCGGGAGCAAGATAGAGGCCGCCGAGATCGAGGCCTTCGGGGTAGTGGGCCCCGGGGGAGACCTCGGCGATGCGGCCGTCCTCGACAATAAGGGCGCCGTGGACCGTGGAATGAGGCAGGATGAGGGTAGCGTTAGTGAGAATTTGCCGGTTCATAGTCTTTTGCGAAGGAAATCAGAAAGGCGCTCGATGGAAGCGATGAGGACGAGCGTGATGAGAGAAAGGGCGAGGACGTCGCGGTAGCGCAGGGTGCTGCTGGCCAGGAGAAGCTCTGAGCCCAGGCCGCCCGCGCCAAAGATGCCGAGGGCGACAGCAAGGCGCAGGTTGACATCAAAAGCGAAGAGGGAATTGGAAGTGAGGGCGGGGGCGGCTTGGGGGAGGATGCCGAAACAGATCTGTTGCCAGGAGGTGGCGCCGAGGGCGGCGAGGGCCTCGACGGGAGCGGGCTCGACGCGTTCGAGCGCCTCGGCGAAGAGTTTGCCAAAGATACCGAGGGTACCGATGGCGAGGGTGATGGTGCCTGCGAAAGGGCCGAGGCCGAAGGCGATGATCAAAAACAAGAGGAAGAAGAAGCTGGTGATGGCACGTTCAACGCTCAAGAGGGCGCGGACTATGGCGCGGAGCGCCGGGTGGGGCGTGGTGTTGGAGGCGCCGAGGAGGCCAGCCGGGAAGGCGAGGCAGAGGCCGAGGATGGTGCCGGCGAAGGCCATGGCAAGGGTTTCGATGATGGAGGGGAAGAGGCTTTCCCGTTCCCAAAGGATCGAAAGGCGCGGGGGGAGCATGTCGCGGAGGAGATTTTGCAGGTGAGGACCTTGGGCGAGTACGGCGAGGGGGTCGACGCGCAGATAGGCGAGGAGGCCCGCCAGGACGGCGAGGATCGAGCCGAGGATGAGCCAGCGGTCGCGGGCTTGGCGGGAGGGGAGGATCATGCGAGCAACTTACGGCGCAGGAGGCCGGAGACGCTTTCGGCGGTATAGATCAAGAGCAGAGAGCCAAGGACGGCGAGGGTGGCGCGGTCGTAGCGAAGCATGCCCATGGAGCGGTAGATCTCCGCGCCGACGCCCCCGGCGCCAACCGCGCCCAAGACGACGGAGGCGCGCACGTTGACGTCAAAACGGAAGAGGGCGGTGGAGGCAAGGGCGGGCAGGACTTGGGGGAGAAGACCGTAGCGAACGGATTGCCCAAAGGAGGCTCCGGCGGCACGGACGGAATCAAAGACAGCCCGATCGGTTTCCTCGATCGCGTCGCCCAGGAGTTTGCCGAGCATGCCGATGCTGGAGACGGAGAGAGCGCAAACGCCGGCGAAGGGTCCCAGACCGAAGGCAACGATGAAGAAAAGGAGAAGAAGGATTTCGGGGATGGCGCGTTCGACGGCAAGGAGGAAGCGAACCGGAAGGCGGAGCCAAGCGGGCGCGACGTTGGAAGCGGCGGCAAGGCCGACGGGGAAGGAGAGCAAGAGGCCAAGGAGCGAGGCGCAGGCGGCGAGGACGAGCGTGAGGGCGACGGCCTCCAGGATCTCGCCAATAGCGGACCACATGGGCGGGAAGAATTCCGCGGCAAAGGAAGGGGCTTTGCCCAGGCCTTGGCGGAGGATGTCCAAGCTGAGGTCGCAGCGGCGGGCGGCGGCAAGGAAGACCGTCAACAAAGCGGCAGCGTAAATGAGGCGCCTCAAAAGGCGGCGGGAGGAGGAGTAGGCAGTAGTCATGCGGGTTGGAGCTCCGCGTGGCCGTAGATGAGATCGATTTCGTGCTGCGAAAGATGAGGGCTGCCGTCGTAGACGACGCGGCCCTCGCGGATGCCGACGATGCGGGTGCAATAGCGGCGGACGAGGTCGGGCTGGTGGAAGGCGCCGACGACGGGGGTGGAGCGGGAGAGGGGCAGGAGCAGATTGAGGATGGCTTCGGCGTTGCGCGGGTCGAGAGAGGCGATGGGCTCGTCGGCGAGGTAGAGACGGGGGCGTTGGAAGATAGCGCGGGCGATGGCGACGCGTTGGGATTCTCCGCCGGAGAGGGTGGCGGTGGGGCGATCGGCAAAGGAGGCCATCTGGACCTGATCGAGGGCGGAGAGAGCCTCGTGGGCTTCCGAGTCGGTGAAGCCGTAGAGCCAACTGCGCAGAGGGTGGATGTAGCCGAGGCGGCCGATCATGACGTTTTCAAGGGCGCTGAGACGCTTGACCAGATGGAGGCCTTGAAAGATTACGCCGATCTGGCGGCGGGCATGGCGGAGCTCGCGGCCGCGGGCGTGGGAGGTGCGGCAGAGGCGGCCGTCTTCGCCCGAAAAAGAGACGCTGCCGCTATCGAGGGTGGTGAGTCCGGTGATGGCGCGGAGAGTAAGCGACTTCCCCGCCCCGCTGGACCCGAGGATGCCGACGAACTCGCCCGGGGCGACCGAGAAGCTGATGCCATCCAGGACGCGGCGGCCACCCGGGACGGATTTGACGAGCGCTTCGACGGCCAGCATGTCACTACTCGAGGATCTTGACGCTCTTGAGGTCGCGGGCGATTTGGCGGAGGCCGTCGTACATGGAGTCCGTGGCGGGGTGGTAACGGAAGTCCTGGTGTTTGGCCGTGACCTGCAGGGTCTGGGCGAGGGAGGGGTCGGCGGTAGCGAGGTTGAGAAAGGCTTGCTTGATTTCGTCCTTGAAGGCGGCAGGAAGGGACTTGCGAACGGTGACGGGGCTGCCGGGAATATCGGGAGACTCCCAGAGAATGCGCACCTCGCCGGGTTTGAGCTTGCCATTGGCTTCCATGGTGTGGATCATGGCGGGCATGGTGGCGCCCGCGTCGACCTTGCCGCCGGTGACGGTATAGAGGGTGGTGGGGTGGTTGGTGGAGAAGAACATTTTGCGGAAGTCCTTTTCGACATCGAGGCCTTTGCTTTCGAGGAAGGTGCGGGGGATGAGATGGCCGGAGGTGGAGGCGGGGTCGACGAAGGCGAAGGTGTATTGCTTGCTGCCGCGGATGAGTTCTTCGAGGGTCTGGATTTTGGAGTCGCCGCGAACGATGATGCAGGATTTATAGGTGCTGGGGCCGGAGGCGCGCCCAGGCAAGGCGATCGCTTCGGCGCCCGCCTTCTGGACGGCGATCAGATAGCTTAAGGGACCCATGGTGGCGACGTCGACTTTATTGGCGCGCATGGCCTCAATGGTGGCGCTGTAGCCCGCGGCTTGGACAAGGTCAACGGGCATGCCGAGGGTTTTGCTCATGTAGTCACGGAGGCGGCGGTAGCGCTCGGGGCTGGATTGGATGTCGTCGACCGAGGGATTATAGGCGAAGCGAAGAATGGGAGGGCGGGCAGTGGGGGAGGCGGGGGAGTTTGTACAAGCCGAGAGGACCAGCAGGGCGAGAAGGAGAGCGACTAGACTACGCATGGACAACCTCTTCAATACGGCCCTCCACCAGATGCATGCGCCGGGTGGCCAGGCGATTCATGGTGTGGGCGTCGTGACTGATTAAGACAATGGAGCAGCCGGTGGAACGGAGGCCCAGGATCATGTCGATGACGGCGTCCTTCGTGCGGACGTCGAGGGAGGCGGTGGGCTCATCAAGGAGCAGGAAGCGAGGGTTGGCGATGACGGCGCGGGTGATGTTGACGCGCTGTTGTTCGCCGCCGGAGAAGGTGGCGGGGTAGGCGTCCCAAAGCTCTTCGGGGAGGTTGAGGCTCGAGAAGGCGGCCCGGGCACGGTCGAGGGCTTCGTCCCGGGAAGCGCCGCGGCGGATGAGGGGCTCGGCGACGACATCGAGGGCGGGAACGCGGGGGATGACTTGGAGGAACTGGGAACAATAGGTAATTTCGGTGCGGCGGAGGGCGATGATCGTGTGCTCGTCGGCCGAGGCCAGATCGATTTCTCCCCAGGCTGCCGATTGATAAAGGATCTGGCCGGCCGAAGGCAGGTAGGTGCGATAGAGGCACTTCATGAGAGTAGACTTGCCGGAGCCGGATTGGCCCGTGAGGCCGAGAATCTCGCCTTCATCGAGGGAGAAGTCAATGGAATGGAGGGCGTCGATGCGTTTGCCGTTGAGGATGTGGAGCAGAAAGCGCTTTTCAAGGCTGCGGATTTCAAGGAGCTTCGGCATGGCGTTTAAAGGAGAGAACTGACCAGGAGTTGCGTGTAGGCGTGCTGGGGGTCTTGGAGGATTTGATCCGTGAGGCCGGATTCCACGATGCGGCCGTGCTTCAAGACGAGCGTGCGGTCCGTGAGCATGCGGATGACGCCCAGGTCGTGGGAGACGACGATCATGGAGATGCCGAGTTCAGATTGGATCTGGCGGATGAGATCGAGGACGCGGGCCTGCACGCTGACGTCGAGGCCGCTGGTGACCTCGTCGAGAAAGAGCAGGGGCGGCTGGTTGGCGATGGCTTTTGAGATTTGGACGCGTTGCTGCATGCCGCCGGAGAAATGGCGCGGCGTTTGATCCATGCGAGCCACGGGGACTTCGGTTTGAGTGAGGAGCTGGCTGGAACGGGCGCGGATGGCGGCGACGTTCATCTGGCCGGCCATGATGAGCTTTTCGGCGATGTTGCCGCCGGCAGAAAAGTTGAAGTTCAGGCCGTCGCGGGGATTTTGGTAGACCATGCCGAGCAGGTGGTTGCGGACGAAGCGGCGGCGCTGGTTGGAAAGCGAGAAGAGGTCGGTGGCGCCGTCGTCGACAGCGGTGAAGAAGGCCGAGCCGGAGCTAGGTTCAAGATCGAAATAGAGCAATTGGACGAGGGTGCTTTTGCCGGAGCCGCTTTCGCCGACGACGCCGAGGACTTCGCCCGGGAAGAGATCGAAGGAGAGGTCCGCGCAGGCAACGATGGAGCCGGTATCAGGGCAGATGTTGGTGGCGGCGGCGGGGCCAGTGCGCTCAACGGTATGCGGGCCGGGCTGACCGTAGATTTTGGTCAGGCCGCGGACGCGGAGGAGCCAGCCGGAAGGGGGAGCCAGGGGATTCATTGGGGGTTCGTGAAGAGCTTCTGCGGGGGACGCGGGCCGGAGCGGATTTTGTCGAGGAAATTGCTGTCGTTGACGACGAACTTGCGCGTGGAGTCTTCTTCGTAGATTTCATCGAGGAAGGCGTCGCCCTGACCGGAGTAGGCGCAAGCGGTGCCCTGCCAGTTTTCGACCCGGAAGCGGACGTCTTCAAACTCGAGAGGCTCGACCGTGGTGTGGGGCGGGACGGCGTAGATGCGTTTTTCGCGGCCGGCGCCAAAGAGATAGAGGCAGCGGGCGTGGGAAAGATTGGGCACATCCCAGCGCGGGATCGGCGAGGGAGACATCATGAAGCGGCCATTGACGCGGACGGGATAGCCCGCGCCGCGCATCAGCGAACCATAGCGGACATAGGCCTCGTAGAGGGAAACCCAAAGCTTGGAGTAATCGGCCTCGGCGTGCATGAGGCGGGTTTTCCATTCCAGGCGCTCCACCCCGCGAAGGATCTCGGGTTGGGGGACTTGGAAAACAAGGATTTGTTCTTCGGTCAGAATCTCTTCGGGAATGCGGTGGCGGGTTTGGATAAGGGTGGCGGCAGCGGTATCGAAGGTGGTGGTGCAGCCGGTCATGCGTTCAATGAACTGGCGAAGGCTGCAGGCATTGACGCTGGCGTCGCTGCCTTGGTCGATGACCTTGAGTGTGTCGGAGGGGCCAATGAGGGCGAGGGTGAGATGGAGGCCGCCGGTGCCCCAGCCGCGCGCGATGGGCATTTCCGGGGACGAGTAGGGGACCTGGTAGCCAGGGATGGCGATGGCCTTAAGCATTTTGCGGCGGATCTCGCGTTTGGTGCGCTCGTCGAGGAAGGCAAAGTTATAGGCGGATTGGAACTTGGTGTTTTCGATCATTTCGAAGACTCGATAGTCAGGCCGGCATAACTGGCCAGGGTGCGTTGCATGGATTCGCGGAGGTTATCGAGGCCGGACTGGAAGGTGACGTAGTGAGGAAGCTTTAGGTGGTTGGTGAAGCCATAGGATTCGACGCCTTCGGTGTGATAGAGGGTGAATTCCTGGCTATTGGCGGGATTGGCGTCGTTGGGTTCGCGCAAGGCGTTATCAAGCATGCCCATGCAGATGGCTTTGGTTTCGTTTTGGCCAAAGCAGAGGCCGTAACCGACGGAGAGGAGAGGGACCGAGGAGGTGCGGGAACTGCCTTTAGCGGAATTGACCATTTCGCACTCTGTAAGGGTGACGCGGCCAAGATAGCGAGTGCGGCCCCGCGGATCTTTCAAGCGGACAGCTACATCGCCTACGCGGAGCTCGCCCACGGTGCCATGGCCGCCCGCGGCGAAGCCGCGCATAGTGGAATAGCCGAGGCACATGAGGCCGCCGGTTTCTGCGCGGGCCATCATTTGTAAAGAGGCCGAGCGCGGGCAGGGAAACTTGATGGCTTCGCGCGTGACGTCGGCGACGCGGCGGTCCGAGCTTTGGCGGGTTAGCAGGAGGCCTTCGGCTTCGAGGAGATCGATGACTTTGCCGTAGGAAGGGATGGCGGCGATCTTGGCGGGGTCGATTTTGAGATCGAGGGCGGCAAGGAATTCGGCGGCGCTGTTTAGGGTTTCTGTGGCCAAGGCGGGATCAAAGAGGCGGTGGGAGTAATCGCGGGTGGGGCCGAGAATCTGTCCGCCGGGGATGTCGCGGAAAGCGGCGGAAATACGGCGGCGGACGAACATTTCGCGGGTGTTGAGGATGTCGGAGTGATATTCACGGCGGAGGGTAGCGCGGTAAGCGCGGAGAACAAAGGCGGCCTCAAAGACATCGCCTTCGTTTTGCTTGAGGGCAAGGGCGGCGTGGTCGGGCGCATAGAGGGAGCCTTCGCCCATGACCTTATCGACCAAGAGGCGCATCTGGGTGCGGATTTGGGCGATGTCGAGGGGAGGAGTGGTGGCGCGCAGGCGATAGTATTCGACGAGCTCGGCAGCATTGGCGATCGCTTCCTGGCCGCCCTTAACGGCTACGTAACCCATGGACTAGCTGGGCTCCCAGGTGAGGCGTTGGGAACGAGGGATACAAGCGAAGGCGACGCCGCTGGTGAGGATCAAGTCGACGCCCAAGGGGAACTCGGCGTTCAAGGTGCGGAGCAGAGTCAGGAAGGCGCTGTCGAGGCCGGAGACATGGAGGAGGCGAGCGCCGTCCACGCCCGGTCCGGTGAGCTCAAGAGCCAGGGAAGAGGGAAAGGACGAAGCGGAGAGGCGCAGGACTTGGAGGAGGATGGTGGCGCCGTGTTCGGGGTAGGCGGGGTCGCCGAGTTTTGCGCCCGAGGCGGCTTCGAGATGAGAACAGTCGGCCAGGAAGAGGAAGTCGGCTTCGAGGGCGGGGGCAGTGGGGCTTCCGGTGTGGGTGGAGAGGAATTCGGAAACGGAAGCGGGAAAGCCCGCGCAGAAATGAGTGACGGCGGAATCAAGAAGAGTGAAGGCGATGGTGGCGGTGGCGGGATGGAGGGGTTCCGGGGCGTCGATGGGGTGATCGGGGAAAAGGCCGATGTGGCCGGGACGGGCCATCGCATCGAGGAGGACGCGGTAGTCCGCCTGGGCGGCGATGGGATGGTTGTAAAGGGTTTCAACGGCCATGCGCTATTCCTGTTCGAGCAACTTGAAATCAACTTGGGTACGGAGGATGTGGGCGAACTCGGCCCGTTGAGCGAGGTCGACTTCACGGGCAAAAGAATCGAGGGCGATTTGGGTGGCGGAGTCGATGCGGTTTTGTTCGCGCAAAGAATCCAAAATGGCGATGCAATAGGCACGGACGGGCTCCTCACCAAGGCAGAGGCCGTAACCGGGGATACCGTTGATGGAGACGTCGCAGGCGGTGGTGAGGGCTTCGCCGAGGAGGAATTCCTGGCGGTCGAGGGAGTCTTCGGCGCGGAGCATGGTGAGGCAGATCTCGGGAGCGCGGACGATAACGACGGAGTGCTGGCGCTCCAAGCCCTCAACGAGGGCCTGGAGCGGAGCTAGGGGCGCCTCGACGAGAGTCCGGTCGAATAAATCCAACATAGAGATCTCGTCAAGCTAACGCAAATTCATTGCAACGGAATGACTACTCGGCGTTGGGGAAGCGCAGCAGCCCGAGGCGGGTGGGCAGCGCGCGGCGGACCGGGGCCGGCATGGGGACGTTCTCGCCCTTGACGGCGTGCCAGAGAATGCGATTGAGGGCATCCTCGTCGACGCGATCGTAGTCGCTCCAATCCATGCGGGCGGACTCCGCCGCGCCGTAAGCGTTGGGGGCGTTGCGGGTCATGAGGTCGAGCTTGGCCGGTACGGCTGTGAAGCCGCTCAGGTCGGGCTTAGCCATGAAGGAATTGGCCATGGGGTTGGCGGCGGCATCGTGCTGAGTCATGGGAGGGAGGCCGAGGAGGAGTTCGATGGTGCGGAGCATCGAAACCGTGGAGTACATGGTGCTGTCCACGTGTTTACGCTTGGTGTAGGGGCTGATGACGAGGCCGGCGGTGCGGTGGGAATCGACGTGATCGGGGCCGTTCTGGGCATCGTCTTCAATGATGAAGATGGCGAACTTGGCCCAGGCCTTGCTCTTGGTAATGGCTTCCACCATTTTGCCGACGGCGACATCGTTGGACGCGACTTGGGCCTTGGGCGTAAAGGCGCCGGGCGAGGTGCCAGAGGTGTGGTTTTCGCCGAGGGACATCATCATGAAGTTGGGAACCTTGCCTTCGCGGTCCCACTTTTGAAACTCTTCGATGAAGCGGTCGGCGCGTTCGTAGTCGCGAGGCCGGTCGCCGGGACGGGCGCTGGTGCGGCGGTCGAAGTGCTCATTGCGAACCTTATCGATACCGCGGCGGTTACCCATGCCGAAGGTTTGAACCAGGAGGCCTTTTTGGGAGGCCAGTTCCCAGATGTAAGGAGTGGACTGGGCGGCGATGCCGTTACCCGTGTTGACACGTCCGTGGCGGGAGTAGCTCAGAGTCCAGGCGCGCTGGGTGAACTCGTTGACATAGGCGGAGGTGGTCCAGGGCTGGCCGTCCTGGGAAACTTCGCCCGAGCAATAGAGGTTATCAAGCAGGACAAACTGTTCGGCCAAGGCATGCTGATTGGGGGTGACGTCGCGTCCGAAGAGGGTGAGGGAAGGGTCGCCGTTGCCTTGCTTCAAGTCTCCAAAGACCTGATCATAGGTGCGATTCTCCTTCATGATAAAGAGGACGTGCTCAATGGGGGAGCGCTCGCCGACGCGGGTGGGAATGATGGTGCCAGCGGCGCTTTCCGCTTTTTCGAGGAGCGAGTCTTTGTAAGGCGTGTTTTCGTAAGCCTGTTTGCTGTAGGCCGAGAGTGCCGCGGCATTGGGCTTGTCGACGAAGGAGAGCAGGCCATTCATGTTGTTGCCGTGATGCTGGAAGCTAACGGCGGGAGCGGTATCGTCAATCGGGCGCTTGACCTTATTGGGACCGGTGCCGACGCCCTTGCCGCTGCCGATGAGGACGCGCTTGCCGTCGCGGGTGGCGCGGACGAGAGTGGGATACCAGCCGGTGGGGATGAAGCCCTGGACGGCGCTCTTGCCGCGCGTGGTGACGTCAACGACGGCCACGGTATTGTTGTCGGCATTGGCCACGTAGAGGGTTTTCGCATCCGGCGAGAGGGCGAGGGAATTGGGTGTGCTGCCCGCGGGAGCCTTGACACCAAGGGCCATGCTGACGGTTTCGAGGCGTTGCTTGGTGTTGACGTCGAGAGTGACGACGTTGTTAGTGTGACCGCAAGATACGAAGAGCAGGCCGCCGGAACCGAGGGCGAGATCGTTGGGATGGTCATCGGTGGGGATCTTGCCGGCGACGCGGGGGCTGGTGGGGTCGGCGACATCAACAATGGCGACTTCCGCGCCGCCGAGGTTGGCCACGTAAAGGGACTTGCCGTCCGCTGAGAGGACAGCGGCGATGGGATGGTCGCCGGTCTGGACGCGCCCCAGGGCGCGACCGCCGTAGGTTTCCATAAGGTAGACGTGATTATCGGAGTTGTTGACGGCGTAGAGAATCTTGCCATCGGCCGAAAGGACGATCGAGGAGACGGCGGAGTTGTCTTTCTTGGCGCCCAAGAGATTGAAGCCGCCACGGGCCTCTTGCCAGCCTTCCTTATCCCAGTGATCGTAGGTGAGAATGTCGCTGCCGCCATAGCCCGCACCGCTGGAAACATAGATACGCTTGCCGTTGGCGGCCCAGGCAAGGCCGCTCCAGGCCTGTTCCAAGGGGAAGTTCGCAATTTCCTTTTCGGTGCCGAGGTCCACGATGTGGAGCTGGTGGCGCGTGTAGCCGGAGTTCGTGTAAGCGAAGAGCTTGCCGTCGGGGCTGATCTGGCCGCTGAGGATCATGTCGCCCGAGGTGAGATGGCGGCCGGCGGGAGTAGTTTTCCAGCCGCTAACCAGCAGGGCGTTGGGACCGCTGCGGCCCGGGACCGTGATGGAGGCGCCGGAGGCGGGATGTTTCATGCGGTACTGCTCGATGGCGGTATAGGCGGCAACGCCCGCGAGGGCGAGAACGGCAGACAAGACGAGGGTGCGTTTCATAAAGAGAGACTCCGAGGGGTTGATTAGAAGACCAACTTCAAGGCAAATTGAAGTTGGCGGGAAGCACGAGTGGAAGTAACCGTACCGTAGGTAACGTTGGAACGATTGGTGTCCGGCGTCACGAAATTCGTGGCGTTCAAGAGGTTAAACGCTTCGCCGCGGAATTCAAGGCGCAGGCGTTCGGTGAAGGGGAAAGTTTTGTGAAGACCGAGGTCGGCCTGATAGAACGGTTCGCCACGGACAGTGCCGCGGCCCGAATTGCCGAAGGGGTTGCCTTCGGTGGCGGGGACCACTTGGACGGCAGAGGGGTCGAGCCAACGGAACCAATCGCGCTGGTCGCTCGGAAAGTATAGGCTGGCGCCGGTGACGTTGGGGCGGATAGAAACGCCCGCGCCACCAATGCCTTGACGGCCGACGGTGTTATAGCGCAAGGTGCCGGGGAGGCCGCTCGCCATGGTGTTGATGAGAGTGAGGCGCCAGCCGCCCGCGACGTAATCGAGGGGCTTGGCGATTTGCGCGCCGAATTTTTGGCCGCGGCCGAAGGGGAGATCCCATACGACCGACGTGGTGTTGTTGAGGGTCTGATCGTAGCTGGAGACGCCTTTTTCGTTGGAGAGATTGAAGACGTTGGTGCGGGAGTCGTCGCCGAAGAAGGTTTCCAGGTGGCCCGCGGCGTTGTCGAGGGCTTTGGAGTAAGTGAAGGAATTGAGGAGATAGAGGCCGGAAGCGAAGCGGCGCTCGAGGCGAGCTTGGAGGGAGTGATAGTTGGCCCAGCCCTGCGGGGGAGCGGTCTGAATGGTGGTGAAGCCCTGAATGGGGCGGCGTTGATCGACTGTTAAATTTTCATTGGGAGCATTGAAGCGAGCCTGATTGAGATCGCCCAGGATTACAAGCTTGTTAGTGCGGTTGCCGACGTAGCCGACGTCGAGCACCAGGTTCTTGGTGAGCTCGCGCTGGACGGAAAAGTGCCAACTGGCGGTGTAGGCGGTACGAGTGTCGACCGGGATGTGGAGGGTGCGGGTAGTTCTGGTGGAGACGTTGGCGGGGTCCAGGAAGCCGCGGGGGTAGCCGTCCTGGGTGGGGCGGAAGCAGGTTTGAATGGCTTGGCCGTCGCGGCAGCGGCCTTGGCTCGGCAATTGCGCGATGGAGGGGCGGAGGACCCAGGGGATATTGCCGCTGAGGATGTTCTCGCCGCCGAGGCGATTGAAGTGAATGAAGCTGGTGCCGAAGCCGGTGCGGATAACCGTCTTGGGAGTAATGGTGTAAGCGATGCCAATGCGCGGGGACCAGTTGTTTTTGTCGGGTTCGATGCCGCTACGGTCGCGGATGGAGCCGTCCTTGGCGGGGATGAGGGTGCGCGTTTGGGGATCGAAATTCGAGAGGCGATTCTGAGCTTCGTACTGGGGCGTCGCAAATTCATAGCGAGCGCCGAGGTTGAGGGTGAAGTTGCGGCTGAGCTTCCAGTCCGTCTGCAGATAAAAGAAGTGCATCTGCTGGCGGTATTGAGCCACGAGAACGTTGGCGGCATCGTAGTTGCCACGGAGACCAAGTAAGAAGTCCGAGATGTTGTAGATGCTGTTGGCGGCGGCAGTGGTGGGACGAGTGAACTGGCCGCTGTAGGAGTCGCGTCCATATTGAGGAGTAAAGTCCTGGATCTCGGTATGGACGCGCTGGTATTCGTAGCCGGCCTTCAGGCTTAAGCGTCCGAGGAAGCGCGAATAGTTGGCTTTGGGGTTATAGACGGAGGGGTTCTGGAACTGCGGGTTGCTGGCCTGGCGGCCGAGGCTGGTATAGCCGCCGATGTTCTGCGTGTTGAGGCCGCCGGCGTATTCGGGATCTTCGGTGAGCCCGGAGATGCCGTAGAGAGACAGCATGTTGCCGTTACCGATTTCGAGAGGACGGCGTCCGCCCTTGCTGCGGGAGCCGCCGAAGCGAACGTCAAGCAATGACGAAGGGCTGAGGGCGTAGGTGCCGCCGACCACGAGTTGGCGATTGAATTCCGAAACGAAGCCATTAGACGAACCGCCGGAGGGCGTGGGGAGGCCGGCCTCCTCAACGGCATTGGCTTCGCGATGGCTATAGCGGCCGAAAACGTTGAGCTTCGAGCTCAGGTAATAGTCGACTTTTATGTCGCCTTTGTCGTCGTTCTGGCTGGCGCGGGGGAGAGATTCGTAATTGTTGGCAAAGCCGGGGCGGTTGGGCGCGGGGAGTTCGCTTAAGACCTTGCGGCCGAAGGCGGGCAACTCGCTGAGCGGGATCTGGCCATTGGGGTATAAGGCGCCGGTGAGGGGATTCTGGAGGGCGACGGCGCGGCCGTTGGCATCGGTAAACAATCCCTGGCGCTGTTCGAGAGTGGCAATCGAAGAAAGCGCAAAGGTGCTGGTGACCCGGCGGAAGCCTTCGTAGTTGGCGAAGAAAAAGAGCTTGTCCTTGCGAATGGGGCCTCCAACCGCGGCGCCGAACTGGTTCTGTACCAGAGTTGGCTTCTTGTTCTCGCGAGGTTGAAAGAAGCCGATGGAATTCAGCTTGGTGTTGCGCAGGAACTCCCAAGCGGCGCCATGAAAGGCGTTGGTACCGCTGCGGACGGAAGCATTGATGATGGCGCCGCCGGCACGGCCGTACTCGGCGGAGTAGTTGTTGGTGACAACCTTGAATTCCGCGACCGCGTCGGGGGAAAGTTGCACAACCTGGTTGGAGAAGCCCTGGTTGGAAGTGCCGTAGGAGTTATTGTCGACGCCGTCGATGATGAAGTTATTGAGGGAGGAACGGAGGCCGTTTACATTGAAGGAGGCGTTGCGGGGGCGTCCGCCTTCGCCGGTAAAGGAAAGTACGCTGGGGCGAACGCCGGGCGAAAGCAGGGCGAGATCGGCGTAGGAGCGACCGTTTAGGGGAAGATTGACGATCTTTTCGGCGCTAATGACCTGTCCACGGTCGCTGGATTCGGTTTCCAGCGCTCGCACCGCCTCGGCAACCGTGATGGTTTCGCTGGTGGAACCAACCTTCATTTCAAGGTCTACGCGCTGGCGGGCGCCGACCAGCACGGCGAAATCGGCGGAGCGCGCCGCGGCGAAGCCGGTCTTTTCAGTGCGGACGTAGTAACGGCCGATGCGGACGTTAAAGAATTCGAAGTTGCCAGCGCCGTCGGTATCGACGGACGTTTCCACTCCGGTGGCCAAATTCAGAAGGAAGACACGCGCACCGGGGACGGCAGCCTGGGAGGCATCGCGGATAGAACCAAGGACCGTTGCAGTTTCAAATTGAGCCGTGACGCGCACGAGGCCAGAGGCAAATAGAAGGAGGAAAAGCAGGAACCGATGCAAGACTTTCATAAGCGATCTCACAAAGTTACTTTGTGGCGATTGCAGAAGCATGACGCGGGTGTGAATTTCGTGCGCGGGGGAAGTTTCGTCATCTTGACATCCTCCGATGGATGTGAAAACATTTCCACAACCAACTATGTGGAGCTCAAAAGTCAACCGTGGCAGCCAGGCTGTATTGCTCGCGCTTGCGATCGCGCTGCCGGTCCTGCCGCAGAATCCTACGTTTAAGCCGCAACAACTGCGCTGGTGGGCGATTCAGCCGGTGGTGACTACCGCGCCGCCCGCGCTCGACGCGGCGGGGGCAGCTTGGGCCCGCAACGAAATCGATCAGTTTATATACGACAAGCTGAAGGCGAAGGGCATACAGCCGTCCGCAGCCGCTCCACGGGAAGTATACATTCGACGCGCGACCCTCGATCTGACGGGCTTGCCGCCAAGTCCGGCCGAAGTGCAGGCGTTTTTGAGCGATAGCCGTCCCGGGGCCGAGGAGCGGCTGGTGGATCGCTTGCTGGCGAGCCCACGCTATGGCGAGCGCTGGGGGAGGCATTGGCTGGACGTGGTTCGTTACGCCGACAGCGATGGCTTCAAGCAGGACGATACCCGTCCACACATGTGGCGTTATCGGGATTGGGTAATTCAGAGCTTGAATGAAGACAAGCCTTATGACCGTTTTGTGCGCGAACAGATTGCCGCCGACGAACTTTATCCCGGCGACACGAAGGCGCTGCCCGGCTTGGGATTCCTTCGGCTTTTTGAAGACGAGTTTAATCAGGCGCACATACGGCTGCGGCGGCAGGAGCTGTTGAACGATCTTACGGACAATACGGCATACGCATTTTTAGGCGTAACCATGGCGTGCGCGCGTTGTCACGACCATAAGTTCGATCCGCTGCTGCATCGGGATTACTACCGGTTACAAGCGCACTTCGCCAATTTGCGGATTGACGACGCGGCCCCGCTAGCGGCACCGGATGAGGTGGCTAAGCATCAGGCCGCCATGGAAGAGTACCGGCGCATCGCCAAACCGGCCCTAGACGCCATTGATGCCTTCATGGAGGGGCCGCGCGCCAAGTTCCGCAAACAGTACACGGAACGCCTGCCCGAGGAAGTGCAATCGGTGATCGGGATGAAAGCATCGGAGCGCTCTCCGATCCAGTGGCAGATTTATCACAAGGCGATTACGCAGATTGAAGTTCCCGACTCGGAAGTCGCCTCCAAGATGTTGGACAACGCGGGTAAGGCGAAGTACAAGGATCTGCTGGCGGATCTGGCTCAGTTTGACAAACATCTGCCCAAGCCGCTGCCCGTGGCTCAGGTCATGCGCGATCAGGCAATGGAGGCGCCGGCGACCTTCGTTTTGCTCGGCGGTTCCCTTGATGCACCGGCCGAAGAAGTCGCCCCGGGGCTATTGAGCATTTTGGACCCCAAGCCTGCGCCGATTCAGCCGTTGGAGAAGTTGCAGTCTTCCGGCCGACGCACGGCGCTGGCCGATGCGTTAGCGGATGCGAAGAATCCATTGAGCACGAGAGTAATCGTAAATCGGGTTTGGCATTATCATTTTGGCCGTGGAATTGTGGGTACGCCTAATGACTTTGGAGTGATGGGGGAACGTCCTTCCCACCGCGAGCTTCTGGATTGGCTGACGGCGACGTTCACGGGGACCGATGGATGGAGCTTGAAGAAACTCCATCGCCGTATCCTGCTGAGCGCTACGTACCGGCAGTCTTCGCAATACCGCGCAGAGGCAGCCACTGCGGATAACGAGAACAAGCTGCTGTGGCGTTACCCGCGACGCCGGCTAGAAGCGGAGGCCATCCGCGATTCGATGCTCTACGTTTCCGGGCTGCTGAACCCGCAGATGGGCGGGCCGGGCGTTTTCCCAACGGCACCTGAGGGGACAGAGATCCAAGCGGGGCGGCATTGGAAGAAGTCTTCCGGCGCAGCAGACGAATACCGTGCCAGCGTTTACATATTCGCAAGACGGCTGGTGCGATATCCGATGCTCGAAAGCTTCGATGCGCCTTTGGCGTTTGAGAGCTGTGGCCGCCGCCAGCAAACGGTCACGGCGGACCAGGCCCTAGAACTTATGAACGGCCAGGCGACGGCGAGTTTTGCGCGCGCGCTGGCCCAGCGCATCGCCAACGATTCCGGCCAGAGCAATGACGCACTGGCCGAGCGAGCCTACCGCTTGGCCTTGGGCCGAGCGCCGTCGGCGACCGAATTGCGGCGAGGGAGCGAATTCCTCGCCAAACAAGCCGCCCTTGCCGGCGGGGCCGCCGGTGCGCTGGAAGACCTTTGCCTTTCGCTGCTGAGCGCCAGCGAATTTTTGTATATCGACTAAGAAGGAGCCAGGGACCTATGCACGACAACAACCTCCAAGCGGCGAGCCGGCGCGCGTTCCTGCGCGGGGCGGGCAGTGGACTTGGCGCGATGGCGATGGCGGCTCTACTGGCCGAAGAGGGTTCCGCGGCGGTTCTCCACGATCCGACCGTGACTCGCAAGCCGCATCACGCACCTAAGGCGAAGTCTGTCATCTTCCTGTTCATGGAAGGCGGGCCGAGCCACATCGACCTCTTCGACCCCAAGCCCAAGCTCAATGAACTAAGCGGCCAGCCGATGCCCGCGAGCTTTGGACGTCCCATCACGGCGATGGGCACGGCCAACAACACCCTTATGGGCTCGCCGCGCCAATGGGCTCGCCACGGGAAAAGCGGCCTGTGGGTAAGCGAACTTTACCCTCATGTGGCCAAGCACGCCGATAAGCTGGCGGTTCTGCGCTCCTGCCAGTGCGACGGGCTCAATCATGCCGGGGGCGTCAGCCAAATGAATACGGGCGATATTCTCTCGGGTCGGCCCAGCTTGGGGTCCTGGGTCAACTACGGATTGGGCACAGCCAATAAGAATCTTCCAACCTTTGTCAGCATGATCGACGAACGGGAGCCTTTTGGGAACGCCAAGAACTGGGGCGCAGGATTTCTGCCCGCCGTGTACCAAGGCACGCTGTTTCGCCAGGGACCGAATCCGATCCTCAATACAAAACTCCCGGCAGGCCAATCCGACGAGCGCCAACGCGCGCGCCTGGCGTTTCTCGAGGCGCAGAATCGCGAATACAGTTTGGGGCGAGAGGACGATAGCAGCCTGGAAGCGCGCATCCGAAGCTTTGAGCTTGCCTATGCATTGCAAAAGTCCGGGCCCGAGGTCGTCGATTTGTCGAAAGAAACCGAGGAGACCAAGACGCTGTATGGCTTGGACAAGCCGGAGACAGCGACCTTCGGGCGCAATTGTCTGCTAGCGCGGCGGCTGGTGGAACGCGGCGTTCGTTTCGTTGAACTGTATTGCGGGTCCGGCAGCGGCTGGGACGCTCATTCCAATCTGGAAAGCAACCACGCCAAGTGGTGCAAAGCTTCCGATCAGCCGGTGGCGGCTCTTCTGGAAGATCTCGAGCGTCGCGGCATGCTGAACGACACGCTGGTGGTGTGGGGCGGGGAGTTTGGCCGGACGCCCTTCAATGAAAAGGGCAATGGGCGGGACCATAATCCCTGGGGTTTCACAATGTTCTTCGCCGGCGGCGGTGTGCGCGGAGGGCAGACCATTGGCTCGACCGACGAAATCGGCCTCCGCGCCGTCGAGCGGCCCACGCACGTTCACGATATCCACGCTTCCATACTTTGGCTACTTGGCTTGGACCACCTTCGCCTCACCTACCAGCACAACGGCCGCGCTGAGCGGCCGACTATCGTGGCCGGTGAACACATGGTGAAGGAGCTTTGGGAAGCCTGATTTCTGTTATGCCGACCATACGGGATGTCGCCGCCAAGGCAAAAGTAAGCGTCGCCACGGTCTCCCGCGTTCTGAACGATAGCGGCTATGCCGACCCGGAAACACGCACAAGAGTGCAACTGGCGGCGGCGGAACTCGATTATCGCCGCAACGTGAACTGGAGCCGGCTGAAAAGCCAAAGTTCGCGGACCATTTTGTTTTTGTTGGGAAACCGGCAGCAGTTCAACGCGATGCACATGCGGCTGTTGGTTGCCTGCGAGCGTACTCTCCGAGCGCAGGGTTACGACCTTGTTTTTACGCGCTATGAATATTCGGCCCAGGCCCGCGGCTCAGATCTTGCCTTGCCCCGGATGCTGGAACAGAACGGCGCCGTCGACGGCGTACTGCTGGCCGGAGTTCATCATCGCAATCTCGTGGAAGTGCTCAAGAAGCTGCGCATTCCGTATGCCCTGATCGGCAACAGCTTCGACGGTTCCGAGGCGGACCTTTCGCGAAACTGCGTTTCCTATGACGACCGCAGCGCGGTGGAGGATGCCACTTCCTATCTCATCCGTATGCGGCACCGGCGGATCGCGTTTCTCGGTAACGTAACCCTGCCGTGGTTCCAGCACCGCCATGAGGGCTACCTGCGAGCCATGCACGCGCATGGGCTGGCGCCCAACGCGGTGAGTGAAAACTGGCAAGTTTCCAATATGGATTACGGCCAGTTGGCCACCGCGCAGCTGCTGCGCTTGGATCGCCCGCCCTCGGCCATTCTGGCGGGCAACGATGAGATTGCCGCCGGCGCATGGAAGGAACTCACCAAGCGCAGGATCTCCATTCCCCATGAAATGAGCCTGCTGGGTATGGGCGACCGGACCGAATTTTCCATCCTTGAACCCGCGCTAACGTCCATTTCCGTTTTCGAGGATCAACTCGGCGAACGCCTAACCGCCATGCTCCTCGAACGGATTCGCGATCCGAAGCTATCCCTTAACTCCGAAATTTATCCCTGCAAGCTGATTGAGCGTGCCTCCTGCGCTCCGCCTGCCGAAGTAGGCACACTCCAGGAGATCAAAAGGAAAATACCATGATGTATCGTCTTATTAGCCTGTCCCTATGCCTGGCCGCACTGGCCGCCGCGCAGGACTTTCGGGCTGTCATTACCGGCCGCGTGTCGGATAGCAGCGACGCCCCGGTTCCAAACGTACGAGTCACGGCAACCAATGTGGAAACCGGACTGGCCAACGTCAGCCTTTCCAACGACAGCGGCAACTACACCATCACGTCCCTTCCGCCGGGGCGCTACACGCTGACCGCGGAGTTCACCGGTTTCAAGCGCTTCATTCGGGAAGGGCTGACGCTGGAAGTGCAGGCGCGGCCGCAATTGGACATCCGGTTGGAACCGGGCGATGTGCAGACTTCCATCAGCGTCACCAGCGAAGCGCCTTTGCTGGAGACGAGTTCCGCAAGCCGCGGCGGTGTCATTACGGGCCGCACGCTGGTGGACCTGCCTCTGAATGGACGCAACGCCTTCGCGCTAGCGGCGCTCGAACCCGGCGTGAATTTCACAGCACGCGGCACAGCTAATACCTTTTTTCGCACCACCGGCAATGGTGGCATCTCTAGCGCCACCTTCGGCGGCGGCGGATTTCGCAGCAATGAGTCGCTGCTGGACGGGGTACCGAACACGGGCACGGATGGCGTGGTCCAGTATGTGCCGAGCGTAGACGCCGCCAGCGAATTTAAGGTGCAGACCAATGTGTTCGACGCCGAGTATGGCCGTTTCACGGGAGGCGTGCTCAACGCCGCTATCCGCAGCGGCACCAATCAATTTCACGGCACACTGTTCAATTTCACGCGCAATTCCTACTGGAACGCCCGCGATACCTTTGCCAGCAACATTCCCCAATTCGGCTACAACCTCTTCGGCGGTAGCGGCGGTGCGCCCATCATTATCCCGAAGCTTTATAACGGCAAGAACCGGACGTTTTGGTTTTTCAATTACGAAGGGTCGCGTGAAGGCGTGCCTCGCGCCAATGTCAATACGGTTCCGACGGCGCTCGAGCGCTCCGGCGACTTTAGCCAATCTCGTGTCCGGAGCGGTAACAACGTTTTGCCGGTGAACATTTACGATCCCGCCACCACTCGCCTGCAGGGCGCTACCTTTACGCGCGATCCTTATCCGAACAACCGCATCCCGGACGCCGCCATTAGCCCCATTGCCCGGGGGATTGTTTCTCTCTATCCACTGCCCAACTCAGCGGGCGACGCGGTAACCGGCGCCACCAACCATCGGCTTTCTTTCAAAGATCCAGTCTTCGATAACGGCTATGTCTGGAAGATCGACCATCGCTTCAGCGATCGCCATTCGGTCTTCTTTCGCTACTCGTGGCGCCAATTCGGCGTCGACCGCCAGGGCGCGTTTAAGAGCGCGGCAACCGGCGATATCGACCGGCGCGATGCGCCCGGAGTGGCATTTGACGACACGTTCACCATCAATCCGACCACGATCTTGAACTTCCGCTATGGCCTGGCGCGCTTCACCACCCTTTCGCGTTCGGACAACCTCGGCGCGGATATGGCAGCGCTGGGCTTCTCGTCCTCTTTCATTTCTTTGCTGCCTTTCCAAGCCATTCCCCAAGTCACCATAAGCAACGGCCTTACGGGCATTAGCGGCGCCAACAAGTCCAGCCGCGGCGCCGAAGACTCGCACACCGGACGGGTGAGCGTAACCAAGATCGTTAACCGCCATACGTTCAAGGCCGGCGTTGAGTTTCGTTTGCTCAATTCGAACGTAGCCAGCCTGGGCGCCAACGCGACCGGCGCGTTCGCTTTTGACCAAGGATTCACACGTGGCCCCAACCCGCAAGTGGCCGGTGTCAATCTGGGTCATGGCCTGGCCTCGTTCCTGATCGGCCTTCCCGCCAGCGGGAGCGTGGCCAACAACGCGGCCACCGCCGACCAAACCAACTACAAGGGCTTTTTCTTCCACGACGACTGGCGCGTGTCCAGCAGACTCACGCTAAACCTTGGCCTCCGCTACGAATGGGAAGGCGCTTACGTGGAGCGTTACAACCGCTTGAATCGCGGCTACGATTTCTCCACCGCTAGCCCTGTGGCGAACGCGGCCCGGGCCAACTATGCCGCTGCGCCGATACCCGAAGTCTCCGCCTCGGCCTTCAACCCCGTTGGCGGGCTCTTGTTTGCCGGAGTGGGCGGCGTGCCGCGCGGGCTTTCCGATATCGACCGCAACAACATCGCCCCCCGCATCGGCGCGTCATTCCAGCTCGATTCCAAGACTGTCATCCGCGGCGGCTACGGCATATTCTTTGGCGCCAGCACGCAAACCGGGGAAACCCGCAACGGCTTTAGCGTTTCCACGCCCTATGTCGCTTCCAACGATGGCGGCAACACGCCCGCCAATAGTCTGCGCAATCCTTTTCCCACCGGACTGGTTCCGGTTACCGGCTCCTCCCAAGGGCTCTCGACCCTGGTGGGCCAAGGAGTATCCTTCACGAGCCCATCGCGCCAGCAGCCGATGTCGCATCAGTACTCTCTCGGCTTCCAGCGCCAGCTTCCTTGGGCTCTTCTTTTCGATATCAGCTACGTCGGCAATCAGGTACGCGACTTGCCCGTCAGCCGTAATCTCAATGGCATCCCGGAGAACTTTCGGGCCGCCGCCGAAACCACCTTCTTTGCCACCAACCGCAACACCCTGAACGACGCCGTCACTAATCCGTTCTTCGGCGTTATCTCCAGTGGTCCATTGGCGGCCAGGACGGTCACCCGCGGCCAGCTTCTGCGCCCCTATCCGCACTTCACGGGGATCCAGGTGCAGAGTGAGCCGATTGGCCAAAGCCGTTATGACGCGCTCCAGACGAAGCTGACCCGGCGTTTCGCCAACGGCTTCAGCCTGACGGCGTCCTACGCCTTCACCAAACAGATCGAGCAGACCCGTTTTCTTAACGACCAGGATCTCAATCCGGTGCGGGAATTAACCGAGTTCGATCTGCCCCATCGCTTCGTTACGTCGGCGGCCTACGAACTGCCGTTTGGCCCCGGCCGAATGATGTTGAATTCGTCGAGCGGCTTCGTGGCCCGCCTGGTGGAAGGCATGCAAATCAATGCGGTTTTCCAAGCGCAAAGCGGTGTGCCGGTCGAAGTTAGCGGCGCGGAAAGTTTGGGACGAAGTGCCAAGCTTTCTTCCGACGACCAAAGCACTGGCCGATGGTTTGACACCTCCGCATTTCGTCAACGGCAGGGTATTGAACTGGCCCGGACCGCCCGCCTGCCGGACGTGCGGTCGGCCGGACGCAACAACGTCGACCTATCTTTCTTCAAGACGACGCAACTGGCGGAGTTCCTGAAGCTGCAATTCCGCGCGGAAGCGTTTAACGCTTTCAACCGCCCGGAGTACTCTTCTCCGAACGGCGCTTTTGGCACGGCCAATTTTGGGCGGGTCACCAGCACGAACACCTTCGCGCGCCAACTGCAATTCGCCCTCAAGCTCATCTGGTAGCGAAGGACGGAGCATGAACAAGTCCGCGCTCGAGCCCGTAACTCAATCCGATATGGATGCGCGGACTTTTCCACGCATCCGCGCACTGCGTCTCTACCCGGTGCGCACGGCTCGTCTTTACGGCGAGCCAAGCTGCCATCTTGTGGTTCAGCTCATCGCCGAAGACGGGACGGTGGGTTGGGGAGAGATGTCGGACCTCTCGCACCTGCCCGCCATGATGCCGGATTGGCGCGACCTGGAAGCCTGTTTGCGCCTGTTGCTGGAGGGCCGCTCCTGCGGGGCGATTAATGAGATCGAGGGCCTGCTCGCGTTGAATTTTCCGGGCGGCCGTTTTCACGGGAAGGCTTGCCTGGTCCGCGCTGGAATCAGTATCGCGATTCACGACCTCAAAGCCCGGCTGCTGGGCCTTTCGCTTACGGATCTATTGGGAGGTGCGCGGCGAAGCCACATCCCCATTTGTTATCCCATCTTCCGGCTACGTGAGAACGCCGACGTGGAGGATCGCCTACATCTGGTGGAGCGCCAGTTTGAAAAAGGATTCACTGCGTTCCGGTTCTATTTCGGGCTTCAGACAGACCTGGACGTGGAGTTTTTGTCCCGCGTTTTCGGCCGCTACAATGACCGCATCACCTTGACGTCCGTAGACGGCAGCGGACTTTTCAGTCTGCCTGCTTTCCTGCGGGCATACCGCCGCTTGGCTGTGTTTCCTTTTCAAAGCGTCGAAAGCCCGGTGGAGCGCGACGATGTAGACCTGATCGCGCAAGCGCGTCGCGCCATCGATCATCCGGTCAGTGAACATGTTCGCAGTCCGGAGTATGCTCTACGCTTGATCCGGGCCCAGGCCGTGGATATCTTCAACATCTCGATCACCGTCGCCGGCGGCATCCAAGGGATGAATCAGCTTTTTGCGCTCGCGGCGGCGGCCAATCTCGAATGCCTCATCGGCACCACACAGGAGCTCAGCATCGCCACGGCCGCCCAAGCTCATGTGGGCGCGTCATGTCTCCGGCTGAATTATCCTTCCGATCCCGTCGGCCCCAGCCTATATGCCCAGGACGTGGTGGCCGCCCGGGTTGAGTACGCCGGCGGTTGCCTCGTGGTTCCTAGCGGCCCAGGGCTTGGGGTGGAGGGCGATTTGGATAGAATCACGGCTATTACAGCGCCGCTCAGTTCCGTCAACGATATCGTCAGTGGTTTCACCCGGGGCTAGCGATGTCGGTATCCTCGCGCTCTTGGGTCCTGGCGCTACTGAGCTTTTCCACTCTGATCAATTATCTGGACCGCCAAACGCTTTCGGTGGTCGTACCAACGCTGCGCGAAGAAATGGCGCTTTCCAGTGGCGATTACGGCAACATCACAACAGCCTTTCTTCTTGCCTATAGCTTTGGCCAAATTCTCGCGGGCGGAATTGTCGATCGCATTGGCGTTCACCGGGGCTTGGCGTTTTTCGTGCTGATTTGGTCGTGCGCGGCCGTGGCCCATGGGTTTGCACAGACGGCGGGCCAACTACTGGCTCTCCGCATTTTGCTGGGTCTGGGGGAAGCGGGCAACTGGCCCGCAGGCGTCAAGGCCATCTCGGAATGGTTTTCCAAAACCCGGCGTGCTTTTAGCATGGGTATTTTCGACGGCGGTTCCGCCATCGGGGCGATTCTGGCGCCGCCGCTGGTGGCCGCTTTGGCTCTATCTTTTGGCTGGCGCAGCGCGTTCTTCGTTACCGGCTCCATTGGCTTCGTTTGGCTGACGCTTTGGCTCCGGGTTGGCCAACCCAGTCCGGGCGTGGCACAGGCATCATTCCTCCCGCAGGCACCTTGGCGGATGCTGGCCCAGGGGCAACTCTGGGGTTTGATGGCCACCCGAATGCTGGCTACACCAGTTTGGTGGTTCTACGTGTTTTGGCTGCCCGATTATCTGGGCCAAGCCCGGGGCTTCAGCCTGCAGGAAATTGGCATGTTCGGATGGTTTCCGTATGTAAGCGTGGACATTGGAAAACTGGTGGGCGGATTCTGGTCGGACCGGCTGATTGCGCACGGCCAGCTTGCGCTCCCTGCGCGGAAGGCGGCGATGGCGGCCGGGGCGATTTGCATGGCGGGCGGATTGTTTGTGGTCGAGGCGGCCTCAGCATCCTCAGCGCTGGCCTGGGTATCGCTAGCCACGTTTGGCTTTGGAATCTGGAGCGCCAACATTCTAGCTCTCCACGCAGACCTTTTTGATTCTGCCCACATGGCCACGGCTGTAGGTTGGACCACCGCCGTTTCTAGCCTGGGTGGGGCAGCATTTACGTGGCTCACCGGACAACTGGTCGACTCTCAAGGCTACGGCATTGTCTTCACGATGGCGGGACTAGCGGCCCTCTTTGCGTTTGCGGTTCTGTGGTTTTCCGTTGGCCGTCCCACGCCAAAGGTGGCCTTGACATGAACCGGCGCTACGAAAACCTGCACTGTGTGGTGAGCGGCGGGGCCCGCGGGATTGGCGCCGCACTGGTTGCGATTCTGGAGGACGAAGGCGCAATCGTGCATGTGGCAGACCAGCTCGACGCTTCCTGCGACGTTTCGAGCCCCGCCTCCATCGACAACTACTTCCGCGCATTGCCCCGCGTCGACAAGTTGTTCTGTGTGGCCGGGGCGCTGTTTAATGGAACCGCCGAATCCACTTCGGCCGCGGATTGGCGCGCCTGTCTCGCTGTAAATCTCGAATCTGTCTGGCTTTGCGTCCAGGCCGCTTTGCCCGCCCTGCGCAAGTCGTCGGAAGCGTCTATCTTGACCATCCCCTCTTACCAAGCCCTGCGCCCTGGACCCGCCACCTTCCCGTACTCTGTGGCCAAAGGGGGCCTTATCTCGATGACGCGCGCTCTGGCCGTCGATCTCGCTCCCCAGATTCGGGTCAATGGAGTTATGCCGGGACAAATCGAATCGAGCCGCACAGAGGCTTATTTCGCGCAATTCCATGATCCTCAAGCGGCGCTTGCACGAACCCTGGAATCCTTCCCCCTGCGCCGCCTGGGCCGGCCGTCCGACGTTGCTAAGGCCGCCGCCTTCCTCGGCTCTAAAGACGCGGAGTGGATCACGGGCACGATCCTCACGGTCGATGGCGGCCGCGACGCTGCCGGCCTGGATCTCAGTTCCTTGCGATGAAGCATTTTCTTTGGATGCACCCCTGGGACCTGGAAGGCTGGGAGCCGGAAGCGCTTCTGGATGAACTGGCCGCTACCGGTATTGACGAGGTCCGACTTGCCCTGGCCTATCATGGCGGCCGCTTTCTGCTTCCGCGCCACCGCAGTCGGCTTGTCTACGAGTTACCGGAAAGCGACGTCTATTTCTACCGCCAATCGCGGCGCTACTCGCAGCTCATCCCCGCGGTCGGGCCCCAAGCCGACGCCGTTCACGCCTTCTTGTCGTCCGCCGAGGCCCGCCGTTTCCCTGTCCGTGCCTGGCTGGTTCTTTGCCATAACGAGCGCCTCGGCCGCCAACACCCCAACCTTTGTATTCGCAATTTCCGGGGTGAACCCTACACGTATGCCCTCTGCCCGGCCCAACCGGAAGTACAAGCCTACGTCCGCGCACTGGTTGCGGAGGTATCGCAGTTGCCAGGCATCCGCGCTTTCGACCTCGAAGCCCTTAGCTTCCTTGGCTATGAACACAATTCGCTGCACGATAAGCGCGCGATCCCCGCTGCGCCTGCGCTGGACCTCTGCCACTGCCCTGTTTGCCGGGGGAGGCAGGACCGTCCCGCGATCCTGGCATCCATGCTGGATCAGATTCGCCAGGCCACTTCCCTTCCCGTGGACCTTCGCTACACGGATAATCTTGGCGCTCACGGCCCTAAGTCGTATCTTCATCCAGCCGACTTGCTGGGCCGCGTTGCATCCGTAACCTGGACGAGCTTCGGCCAGCCCAGCGCTAGCCTTCAGCCGCCACCCAGCCTTCCGGTTCCCGTTCATGCCGGCTTGGTCTTTCATCCACCGGATACAAATTCGCAGGGCGAACTCCTCGAGCGCTATCTCGCTGTCGCTGAGGCAGCCTCCGTAGGATTTTATTGCTATGGATTGGCCAGCGCCGAACACTGGTCTTGGCTTCGAGCGCTGCTCGGTCGGCTTCGCTAAGCGTAAGCACGGGCGGGCGCAGCCTAGCCAAGCTAAAAACTGTAGTAACCGCCTTCGGCTCCGCTGTCCAACCCATCGACTGCGCTTATCGGGCGCAGCCTAGGTACTAATCCTCTCAGCTAAGCGCCAGATCTTGCGATATTGTCAGTAGGCGCAGTGTTTTTTCATTCCTAAGCATCATGAAGCATCCCCTCCTCACCACAGTCCTACTTTTTCTCCCCTTGGCGGCCCAAGATAGCCCCGATTCCGTTCTCCGCCCCGCGAAGCGATTTGATAAGCGCGTCATTAGCAGCGGCCTCGCCGGACCATGGGAGCTTACCTGGGGCCCCGATTCAATGCTCTGGGTCACCGAGCGCACCGGCAAACGCATTTCCCGTATTAATCCCGCCACCGGAGAGCGAAGCACGGCCATTACGATTGACGAGGTCGCCACACCAGGTGGTCAGGACGGCCTGCTTGGCCTAGCCTTGCATCCCAATCTGCTGAAGGGCACCAACCATGTCTACGTTTCCTACACGTACATCGACAAGAAGCTGCCCGCCGACGCTCGCGTCAAGGACCTCGCAAGCCCCTATCGTCATCTCTATGGCAAGATTGTCCGCTTCCTCTACGACCCGGCCACGGGTAAGATGTCTCAGCCTCGAGATCTCATCACGGGCCTTCCCGCCGGCAACGATCACAACGCCTACCGCCTAAAATTCGGTCCCGATCAAAAGCTCTACATGGCCATCGGCGATCAAGGCAACAACCAGCTAGGCAATTTCTGCAATCCCATCCTTTCGCAGCGCCTTCCGACCGCCAAAGAAATCGCCAGCCGCGACTACGCCGCTTATGAAGGAAAGACTCTACGACTGAATCTGGACGGTTCGATTCCGCGCGACAACGCCAAATTGAACGGCGTGGTTAGTCATGTCTTCTCCTACGGCCACCGCAACACGCAAGGACTTGATTTTGGCCCCGATGGCACGCTCTACGCCGCCGAGCATGGCCCCAAAACCGACGACGAAATCAACATCATCACCAAGGGCTCCAATTACGGTTGGCCTCATGTCGCCGGTCTCCGCGACAACAAGGCTTACCAGTATGCCCGTTGGGCCGAAGCCAGTACCCCATGCTCCCAACTCCGCTTTAGCGACCTCTCGATCCATCCCGCCGTCCCCCGCCAGGACGAAACCGACTTCAAAGAGCCCATGGTCGAACCCATTGCTACCATGTTCACCGTACCAACGGGCTTCAACTTTGAAAATCCCGCTTGTGGCGGTATCCACTACATCTGCTGGCCCACCGTCGGAATTTCCAGCATGGAGTTCTACGGCAACCGGCCCAATCTGCAGAAGGCCGCGGTCCCCGGCTGGGACGCGGTGCTTTTCATCACCACACTCAAGCGCGGCTCTCTTTATGTGCAACCTCTTTCCGCCGACCGCAAGCACGCCGCTGGACCCATGAGCCGCTACTTCCAATCGGAAAACCGTTACCGCGATACCGCCATCCACCCGGACGGCAAGACGATCTTCATTGCCACCGATCCCGACGGCTTGACGGAATCGGCGTCCGGTGGCGTAACCACAAACATGATGGACAAAGGCGCGATTCTGGCCTTTACCTATGCGGGCGAAGGCGCGCCCGTCCCCGAACAGACAATACGCACGTCGGCGCCAACCGAATCAGCTGCCGCCCGAGCCAAGCCTACGGGCCCGCCTCCTGCTTTCACCGCCGAACAAGTCGCCAATGGCAAGAAATCCTATGAATCCAACTGCGCCGTCTGCCATGGCAGCACGCTGTCTAACGGCACTTTCGGCACTCCGCTTGCGGGCGCCTATTTTGAAAAGAAGTGGCTTGGAAAGTCCGTGGCAGCGTTCTACAATAAATCGGCAACCATGCCTCCGGCCGCACCGGGATCATTACCGCAAGACGTTTACGCGGACATTCTCGCGTATATCCTCGAGTTCAACGGCGCCAAACCCGGCACTAAAGCCCTAAGCGCCGGCGACGAATCCCTCAAAACTCAGCAGATCCAATAATACTGCCCCAATTTCAGTAACCCTCGCTTTCGTTTCTGGTGAAACAACCACCCCTTGCTGCCAATCTGCAGTGCATCGAGGGGACTCAAGGGAAACCATGCGCTTAGGACAACTGTGGCCCAGCCTACAAGAAACGATGGTGAATTGGCTGGCTCATGATGCCCCGCGCCTCGGTGCATCTCTGGCCTTCTACACCATCCTCTCGATGTCGCCGTTGGTGCTATTGGCAGTCGCCATAGCCGCGCTGGTTTTCGACCGGGCGGCAGCCCAAAAAGAGCTGCTCTACCAAGTTCAGGTGATGTTGGGCAATGACGGCCGACAGCTTGTAGAAGGAGTCTTACAAAGTACCCAGAAACCGGCTTCCGGGGTTATCGCGTCAGCCATCAGCATCGCGATGTTGCTTTTCGGCGCATCCGGCGTTTTTGCCGAACTAAGAGCGGCACTGAACCGGATCGGCGGCAGCGAGAATGTCCAGACAATGAGCTTTTACCGGATGGTGAGGGAGAGCCTATTCTCGTTTGGAATGGTCTTGGCGATCGGCTTCTTGTTAGTAGTTACGCTCATATTTAGCGCCACGCTAGCGGCCGTCGGCAAGCTTTGGGGCGCAGCCTTTCCCCTATCTCCAGCAATGCTGGAATTTTCCAACTTTGGCGTCTCGTTCCTTGGCACCACAGGATTGTTCGCCCTGATGTTTCGATACATACCGGACCGGGCTGTTCCGTGGCGCGACGTAATGGCAGGGTCGGTAGCTACGGCACTGCTATTTACTTTCGGAAAGACCCTCATTGGACTTTACCTTGGCAAGGCGAGCGTGGGATCCACCTATGGGGCGGCGGGCTCTTTGATGGTAATTACAGTGTGGGTCTATTATTCCGCGCAAATCTTTTTTTTCGGAGCGGAGTTCACCCATGTTTGGGCGAAAAGGCGGAAGGAGAACCTTCCGCCTTTCATAAACCTCTCCGCAACGAAAGCCTAACGTAGCACCTAGCTACCTTCCTCTCTGCTTTTGATAGCTAAAGAGGGGCCCCTTTAAAACTGACGCGGTCCGGGGATTAAGCGTCCAACGTACTCAGTGACACGAGCGGATGCTAGTGCAACAAGTCCGATTTTCAGTTTGTGCCAAAGATTCTCGTTGCGTGGAAAAGCAGCGGCCGGTTGAGAAGGTGGGGGGGCATGGTTATACCGGCGCCTGCGTCTGCCGCCGCCGAGAAGACTCGACAGAACAAGTCCTCCTCCGAACGCCGCAGCGAGGAGCATCCCGGGCCGTGCCTCAAAATGTTGCTTCCAGTCCAGAGCGGAAACTGCTTTCGCTTCCAGTTCATGGATGTTGGAGCGAAGCTCGCTCTTCTCCTGTTCGAGATGAACTTTTACTTGGTGCCCGGATTGTCTCATGAAAGGTTCTCCTTAGCGCTCTGGACAGAAGGACTTATTTGAGAGGTGTCTCTACCGTCTCTCATACCGTCGTTCAGCAGGAGGACGCCGAGTAGAGTCATTACCGCCGCCACAATGAGCGCCGCGGTCCAAGCGGGAAGCACTTGCATCAATGCCTGAAATGCGCTAATCAACAAAAACACAATCGCGAAGATCATGGCAATAATCCCCGAACCTACTAGCGCTATCCGCTTTTTGGCACGAGCTACTTCATCCAGCGCTTCGATTCTTGCAAGCAGGATTTCTCCACGGATAATCTCCTGCGTATTGGCAATGATGTCGGAGAAGACCTGGGAAAATGATCGGTTTGGCATCATATCGTAGCCCTAACTGTGATCGCTGCTCGAAAATGCCCGGCCAATCAGAAACCCAACCACCACTGCGGCAAGCATGGACGGGCCGGGGTTCCGCTTTACCAAGCTAGTCACGTCAGCCATGATCTTTTCGCTGTTGTTCTCCCGCACCCAACCTGCGGCTGAGTTCAGGGCATTGGCCGCGGAGTGGGCCATGCCGGCAAGCTTGTCGCCGCCGGAGACGGCCCCGGACGCAGCATCTTCCAACCCTGCCGCCGCTGCTTCCCGATTGTCATCGAACCGATTGGCGGCAGTGGCACCGAACTCGGATACTTTTTCCTTCACCTGGGAAGCCATGTCAGATACTTTGTCAGCGCCCGGGGTGTTCTCCCCGGCGAATTGATTTCCATAAGGTGTGTTGTTGTTTTGCATTTCACATCCTCCATTTCGACATTTCTAGATGCACGTGGCTTGCCGAACGAACACCAGCCCTTTTTTGCGCCGCACAAGACATTTGTTCTTAAAAGTTCTTCTGGGCAAAGTCTCCATGACCAAATGCGAACGTTAGCAACTCGCACAGCTTACGCGGTCGTCAGCGAAAGAGTGTTCTCGGTGGATATCCGAAGGAGTTCCTGGCGGGATAGGCCGCTCAGTTTTGCGCACAGAGTTAAGGCTTGAGCTACCACTTGGTCCATGTTGTAGTATTTATACGTTCCTAGACGGCCGGCAAAGTGCACCTTTGGCAGACTTAAGGCAAGGGCTTCATATTGCCTATAGAGCTCGGCGTTCTCTGGTCGTGGAATAGGGTAGTACGGGTCGCCCTCGCTGCAGGGGAATTCGTACACCACGCTCGTCTGGGGATGCTTTTGACCGGTTAACTGTTTAAACTCCGTCACTCGGGTATAGGCGTGCTCGTTTGGGTGATTGATAACCGCGACAGGCTGCAGCCTTTCCCTATTCATTGTCTTATGCTCGAATTTGAGGGACCGGTATGGCAGCTTACCAAAGCAATACCCGAAATACTCGTCAACCGGACCCGTGAAAACAAGTTCCCGAAAGGGCACCGTTCCGAGAGAGTTGAAATCTGTTCCTAAAGCTTTAGTTATATTCGGATGGTCTAGGAGGTTTTCAAACATCCTGGTGTAGCCGTGGAGTGGCATGACCTGGTAGGTATCGCTAAAATACCGGTCGTCACGGTTAAAGCGAACCGGGATTCTTGCGGCTACCGAAGCGTCCAGGCCGGAAGGGTCGATTCCCCATTGCTTTCGGGTATATCCCCGGAACAGCTTCTCATAAAGATCACGACCTACAGAGCTCAGAACAACGTCCTCGGAGCTAAGGATCTGTTTTCGTGGTTCGGCCAGCGTAGCGAGGTAGGCTTCCATTTCGCTTTCCTGCAGAGCGAGCCCGTGCAGCCGATTCACGGTGTCCAGGTTGATGGGAATGGGTACCAGTTGGCCTTCTACCGACGCCAATACCCGATGTTCATAGGGACGCCACGAGGTGTATAGCGATAGGTAGTTGTAGACGTCGGCGGAGTTTGTGTGAAATATGTGGGGACCGTAGGAATGTACGAGTATTCCTGCGGCGTTATGGTGGTCAAAGGCGTTGCCCGCAATGTGGGGCCGCCGATCCACAATCATCACCTGTTTACCCAATCGTGCCATTTGCGCCGCGACCACGGCACCGGAGAATCCTGCACCAATGATGAGGAAATCAAACACCTACAGCCTCCCCTACGGCGTCTAGGTGCGGCACAGCACCGCCTCTTACCGAGCACAGGAGCTTATTCATTCTTTTCCAGACGGCGTCCCAAGATTGGCCTTCGAGAAACCTGTCGACGCGTTCCTGCATTCCTGGGCGTCGCGGCAAGAGGGCCCGTTCCAGCGCGTTGATGAATTCTGGCGCCGAAGCGGCGATTTCTACCAAGCCGCGATCTCCGTAAGGTCGCACCACATCCGTTATGGGCGTTGAAACCACTGGCAGCCCAGCAGCCAAGTATTCTGGTGTTTTCGTGGGGCTAATAAATCGCGTGGATTCATTGAGCGCGAAGGGCATAATCCCCGCATCCCAGGTCGAGAAGTATGCGGGCAGATCTTTGTAGTCTTTCATTCCCAGCCAGTAGAGATTGCTCATTTGCGGCAGGGAGTCTTTGTCGACTTTTACAACGGGTCCTATCATGATGAAATCCCACTCCGGCCTTAGGCGTGCCATCGCTGCGATTAGGGGGAGGTCGATTCGTTCGTCGATTACCCCGGCGTATCCGATTCGCGGCCGGGATGACAAGCCCGGGGTGGCTGCTTTGACGCTTAGTGACCGCGCTGCTCGGAAGTGGTCGACATCGACTCCGCTGGGCAAAGCGGTTACATGGTGATGCCGGGAGCGTTTTTCCGCAAAAAGACTCATTCCCCCGGTGAAGACTAAGTTGGCGTTTTCGAGCAATTGGGATTCCCGCTCCACCATCTCCGGCGGTGCCCCGCGGAACAAGGATAATTGATCCATGCAGTCATAAACAATAGCGGCGGGGGCCAAAGACATGGGAAAGAAAGTGATTGCCATAGGCGTATAAAACCAGGCTACGGGACACACTATGTTCTCCTGCTTAGCGAACTTGATCAAGAGATCGTGTAGCACTCGACTTTGATCCCGTTCATTTCTGAGACGGGGAGTAACGATACAGACTTCTGTCTCGGGACAGATTCTGCTATCCATTTGATCTGGTCCTTCGCCGTAAATAGGCTCTTCGACGAAGTACACTCGCCGGTGCCGAGCGAACCGACTCATCAGGTGTTGGGGCCGTTGAAATACGAAATTCCAGCGCAGGTGAGACAGGCAAATAAGGTCTGCATTAGTGGTCAGCATACGATTATTCCTTTTCATTATTTAGAAATGGGGTTCGCTCTGTGGCGCGTAAAGATAGCGCAAGCTCCAACTCCGCTAGCCATTCCACCGATGTCGCTGCGTATCACGCTTGAACGCGATAAGACACAGCTCTTGTATGTCCAAGCGCCCTTAATGGTCGGCTGCCCCTCGATACGGCCAGTCTGTCCAGAAAGGTCTATGAAAGGGAACGCTTACCTCTTTTGGCTTTCCTTGCTGTCGCCGAGCCCCCGGAAGAACGGGCTCCTACTGTCGCTAACTCGGCTTCGCCATCCTCTGGCTCTTCTTCGGCAGCTAGGTCTTCTTCGGCAGTATGGCCGCCCAATTCGGTGTAGATACTTTCCGCCACTGTGGTCAGAGTCTCGTCCGCAGTCTCTTCTTCTTGTAGCGTCTCCGCCAGTAGGTCCGCGCACTCTTGCAACCCGCACTGGCTGGCGAGGCTTAAAGCTGTGCCGTAGGCTGAAATTTCGTAGCGCTCGACACGCTGGGCAGCCGCAATCAGCTGCAGGTCTCGAAACTCATTGGCTTCTTCTTCGAGGAAGCTGCTTCCTTCTTCCAGCAACCCTTCCATGGCTTTGCATGGCTTGGCTTTTGCCTTGGCTCCGGCGGCCACAAACGCAGCTTCCAGACGAGTGACTTGCTCCTTAGTTACCTCGAGATGCTGGGATAGGGCCGCCTTCAGTTCTTTTGATTGGGCCCCTTTTAGCATCTTCGGCAACGCCTTGACGATTTGTTTTTCGGCGCTGTAGATGTCTCTCAATTCCTCTACCAGAAGTTCTTGTAGGCTTTCCATGTTTCTTTCCTGTTTGTTCTAAAACTGTGAAGAAGTTTTGCCGTTCTATGAGATTCGGGACGAGTCGTCCTGTATGGGATCGAGACGTTGTGTACGCAAGCCAAAGCGCTGACCTGGCATAGTTGGACAGTTCCGCGGAGCCATTCGCTTCCGCGGTATTGATCCAAGGTATGAACGATTCATCGCCAATAGAACCAGTTCCTCGTGCAGACTATTAGCAATTTACGCGCCATTAGCCCAATTGGCTTCTGGAATGCGACTTTTCGGCCTGGTGCAATCGGACCATGCGCCAACTCATAGGGTTTTGGCTTTAACGGAGACGCTGAGTCGGGAATGACCGTAGTGGCATTTTGCCGGATTGACGGTGGGCGGTCACCTGATGTTTTCACCACGACTTGCGCGGACTAGCAACGAAGGTTCAGCGAAGTATGCCCTGCAGTGCGCTTTGCGCCGCCCAGTATCCACACATCCCATGGACTCCTCCGCCGGGAGGGGTGGAACTGGAACAAAGAAAAAGTCGCGGATTCGGAGTTGAGTAGGAATCCCATCGCAAGGTGGGCCGGAAGAAGAACTGTCTCAAATCGTTTGCTCCTCCGCCAATGTCCCCACCAATCATATTGGGGTTGTGGTTTTCCACATCCCGCGGGTACATGCTGCGACGAGCGAGGATTACGTCGCGGAAGCCAGGGGCAAAGCGCTCAATCTGTCGTTCAACCCGCATGGTCATGTCCGTGGGGGATCCGTGAGGAACGTGACAATAGGCCCATCCGGTGTGATGGCCTGCCGGAGCACGACTGCCATCGAACATGCTTTGTTGCGCAACTAGCACAAAAGGTCGATCAGAGACCCGTCCATCCACGGCCGCGCGCTCCGAAGCCGAGATCTCTTGCAGGGTGGCGCCTATGTGCACCGTTGACGCGCGGTAGCACTCGGGTGCGGTCCAGGGGATTGGGGCACTCAATGCCCAATCGACCTTGAATACGCCTGGCCCATACCGAAACGCTAGGAGACTTTGCCGGAAGCTGGACGGGAGTTCGTTCGCCGCGATCCGTTCGACCGCACGGGGTGTTAGGTCGAATAACACGGCCCGAGACGGAGGGAGGTCGGACATGCGCTGCACTACGCGGTTCGCCTCGATCGCGCCGCCCAAAGACAGCAGGTAGGCGCTGAGGGCGTCGATAATGCTCTGTGATCCTCCTTCTGCGCAAGGCCAATCCGTGGCGTGGGCAACCAATGCCAGCACTAGCCCAAATGAGGCGGATGCGGTGGCGTCCAATGGCAAAAAAGAATGGGCCGCACAGCCAGCAAAGAGTGCCTGGGCTTTTGAACCCCGAAAATGGCGGCGGACGAGAGAAGCGCAACTGCGCAGTCCTAGTGCGCCAAAATGCGCCAGGCGAAAAGGATGGTCAGGAATGCGAATGGGCTTCAACAGAGCCTCAAACAAAGTATCTGTATCTTCCAGAAAGGGCCGCATGAGATCCGCCCAGGCGGCGCCGTCTATTTCCAGAGTAGAAGCCGTTGCCGAAAGGGAACGATACAGCACTGCTGCGCTGCCATCATCAAAAGGGTGCGCCAAGGGAATCGGGGCGTGCGCCCACTTCAGACCATGAGCGCCAAGCGGCAGTTTGCGGAAGAATGGCGAGACAAGACCCATCGGATGAATGGCGGCGCAAACATCATGTCGAAAACCAGGAAGGGTCACCTCTTCGGTGCGGCAGCCTCCGCCTAGAGTTGCTTTACCCTCCACTACGAGCACGGAGCGGCCCATTTCCGCCAGCGCAATCGCGGCTGATAGGCCGTTGGGACCTGATCCCACGATAACCGCATCGTACGAGTGCCCCATTATGCTCCTATCCTACGCCGGAACACACGCTTAAGGCTTCCCATTTCTCCGGCCCGGCGCGGCAGCTTTTCCATGCGCAAAAGCGAAACAAATCCTGGGCGGCTGCCATCCTTTCTAGGGGTGCGCTCATGCGTGTTTTGGTCACGGGCGGATCAGGCGTTATCGGCGCGGGCCTAATCCCGGAGTTGCTCGACGGAGGGCACCAGATCCGGCTACTCTCACGCCATCCGGAGGAGTCGTCGCGCGAGTGGCCAACGTCAGTTGAGTCTTTTGAGGCAGACGTGGCGAACGCGGACCACTTACATGGTGCAGCCGAAGGGTGCGAAGCGATCGTGCATATCGCGGGCATTGTGGCCGAAGTTCCACCCGGCATTACCTTTGAATCGGTCAACGTGGCGGGCACTCGGAATCTCTTGAACGAAGCCTTGCACGCCGGAGCACCGAAATTCGTTTTCATCTCTTCACTGGCCGCAGAACGGGGCCTGTCGGCTTATCACAAGTCCAAATATGCCGCCGAGGAACTGGTGCGGGCGTATCAAGGACCTTGGATCATTGTGCGCCCAGGCAATGTATATGGTCCTGGCGATGAAGTGATGTCGCTGCTTTTGGGTATGCAACGAACGTTGCCTGCCATACCGATGATTGGTGACGGCTCCCACCCATTTCAACCAGTCTGGTACATCGATCTGGGCAAGGCCCTCCGGCACGCCGTAGAAAGAGATGTGGCCCAGGGCGTCTATGATGTGGCCGGGGATGAGGTCACAACCGCGAACGACCTACTCGACCGCTTGGAGCAGCTAACCGGCCGGCGTCCACTTCGGATTCCTGTCCCAGAGTTCCTAACAGGCTTTGCAGTCCGGGCCGCCCAAGCGCTTCGCCTTCCTTTTCCCATCAACGAGTCCCAGTTTCAGATGATCCTCGAGCAGAGTTTGGTCGAACCTGCCGCTAACAATGCACTCCGTCCGGTTTTTCGCGTTGCAGCCACGACTTTAGAGCGTGGACTGACTTTACTTGCCGACGTGCAACCGGAGCAGGAGCCCACCGAAGGCGTCGGAAATCTGGAACGCAAACGATTTATTGCAGAAATTGAGGGTGCTAAGTTAACCGCCCAAGAGCTGATGCGGCATTTTCAGCAAGATTGTACGGACCTTTTGCCCATCGAATTCAATGTGGAACCCGGATCTAGGTACGAAGTGGTCAAGGGTGCCAGCCTAACGGCCGCGTTGCCCTTGCGGGGAAACATTCAGATGCGGGTCGAGGAAGTAACACCGCTATCACTGACTTTCGCGACGTTGCGCGGTCACCCGCTAGCGGGCGTGGTGCGCTTCTCCGCCAAGGAGTTGGCCTCGGCGTCCGTCCGCTTCGAAGTCGCTATTTTTTCCCGAGCCGCATCCGTTTTTGATTGGGTAGCGCTTAGGACGGGTGGTCGGGTCGCGCAGAACTGGACTTGGCGCACGGTGTTGGAACGGGTTGTAGAAATGAGCGGAGGTAGAGCCGACTTTGTAGTGGAAGAACAAGAAGTGGCCTCGGATGCCGAAGCGGTTGAGATCGAAGAGTGGATTAAAGACCTTGTTTCAACAAGAAAGCTGGAGGAAAGGGAGGGGGCTGAAGCATGGAAACAAGTAGAAACCGGGGCGCGGCGCTAGAGACCTTTCCATTGCTCTCGAGTGCTTCAAAGGTTCACGAAGATGCCATTGTATTTGCATCTAGATTGGCCGAGGAATTTAAGATTCGATTCGGTCGGAGGCCCCGGCTTTTCCGAGCGCCTGGACGGGTAAACCTGATCGGGGACCACACCGACTACAACGGAGGCTTCGTGTTTCCAGCCGCCATTGACCGGGCCACCTACATAGCAGTTAGCCCGCGCCACGATGGGCGGCTACGGGCATCGTCGATGTCCGTGCCGGGAACGCTCGACATTCGTGTGGGCGAGTGGCGCCGTTCCGGCAATTGGACAGACTTCGTAACCGGGGTAGCCGCTTTGTTAGGGATCCAGGTTGGTGCCGATTTGTTAGTAGATTCCGAGGTGCCGATTGGCGGCGGCCTAAGTTCTTCAGCGGCGTTGGCCGTGTCCGTGGCGTTGGCGCTAGGCGCGGGAGAAAGGCCCCGCGCGGACATTGCGCGGATTTGCCAGCGTGCCGAGAACGAATTTACGGGCGTGCTAAGCGGGATTATGGACCCCCTTACAAGCTGCTTGGCCGTGGCCGCCCACCTGCTTTGTATCGATTGCAGGGACTTATCCCACCGAACGGTTCCCCTTCCACCTAACGTGCGTCTGGTAGTGGCAAACACAATGGTGAAGCATGAGCTTGCGGGAACGGCCTATAACCAACGGCGGGCCGAATGCGAGTCCGCTGCCGCGCGGCTGAGGGTTCCGTTTCTGCGCGATGTTGACATCGGTCCCCTAGTGGGCGTCGAACTCCGTCGAGCTCGCCACGTCATTTCAGAAAACTCGCGCGTTCTGCAATGCGAAGCAGCGCTGTTGGCCGGGGACCTATCCACCGCGGGGCGGCTCATGGACGAATCGCACTGGAGTTTGCAAAGAGATTTCGAAGTAAGCTGTCCCGAGCTCGACACCATGGCCAGAATTGCACGGGAACTAGATGGAGTCTATGGCGCCCGCATGACCGGGGGGGGCTTCGGCGGGTGCACAATAAGTCTGATTGCGGCAAGCCAAATCGAGCGAGCCGTGCGTCTGCTGGGGGAGCGATATCACACCGAGACTGGGATTATCCCAGAAATCTTTGCGACAGAGCCAACGGCGGGGGCTTCGGAGATTGAAATATGAACGTCCACCGGCGTTGGAATCCACTGTCCAGGCATTGGGTGCTCGTTTCTCCCCAGCGGACGCAGCGTCCCTGGCAAGGTCAACAAGAGTCGATAGCCGAACCTGCGGCAGTGATTCATGATCCAGCCTGCTATCTCTGTCCCCGGAACTCTCGGGTAAACGGCCAGATCAACCCGAATTACACTGCAACATTTGCTTTTGAAAACGATTTTGCCGCAATGCTGCCTGACCCACAGCCTGCCGTGGTGGATAACGGTCTTCTCCGGGCTCAACCGGAGGCTGGCATCTGTAGGGTTCTGTGTTACGGGCCGAACCACAGCCTTTCGATGAGCCAGATGACGATTGCCCAGATTGTAGAAGTGATCGGTCTTTGGCGACATGAATTCTTCACGATCTCCCAAACGCCATGGGTTCGAAACGTGCAAATTTTTGAGAATCGAGGAGAAATAATGGGAGCCAGCAATCCCCATCCGCATGGGCAACTATGGGCTAACGAGAACCTTCCGAGTGAGATCGTCACAGAGGCACAAAGTCAGCAAGCATACTGGGAGACGACGGGACGTTCACTGCTCTCCGCCTACGTAGCTGAAGAAAACGCGTCGGGAGAACGCCTGGTGACTTCAAACGATTTCTTTGTCGCACTGGTGCCATTCTGGGCCGTGTGGCCCTTTGAAATAATTGTGGTCCCACGACGGCACTTTGGAACCATCATCGATCAGACCGCAGAGGAAGATTACGCCTTGGCGGAAATTCTGCAACAGGTGACCAGCCGCTTCGACGATCTTTTCCACACCCCTTTCCCTTACTCCTTCGGGCTGCACTCGCGTCCTGTTAACGACGAGCCGCATGAAGGCTGGCATTTCCATATGCATTTCTACCCGCCATTACTGAGGAGCGCGAAGATTCGGAAATTCCTGGTCGGCTATGAACTCTTGGCGCAGCCTCAGCGCGATTTCACCCCTGAGACGGCTGCATTGCGCCTACGTGACGCTAGACCTAAACCTTGACCCAACCACTCTGGCCTTGTTCGCGGCTATCGATTACCCGGGGAATGAAGGGATTGCGACGCCTCACGCCAGATAGCGTTTGCCACCTCAACCCGAGGACTTTTCGCCATATGGAGGTAGCGCCATGCCGCGTCCCGACTGGCTTCAAATTGTCCTAAACGGAGCAAAAGAGATGCCAACGGCAACATCGCATCCGGAAAATGAGACTGCACTTCTTCTAGCAACGCAACCGCCTGCGGCGACGGCTCAGCTTCTATTGACTTCGCGAGCCCAAGTACGTACTTGGACTTCAAACTATTCGGATTCATGCTCAATCCCTTTTGGGCGATTTGCCCCGCTTCCAGCATCCGGCCGGACCGAAGCAAGGCAAAGCCCAAAGATGGATAAACTTCGGAAGCGTTCGGATCAATGCCCAAGGCTTGCCTCAGTGACTCGGCGGCGGCGGCGTTCTCTCCGAGAACGGCTTGCCCTGTGGCAAGCTCTACCCAGGCCTCAAACCATTCGGGCTCGCTTCTCACAATTTCGTGAAAAGCGGCCAAAGATTCGACGTTTTTCCCCTTGCTCCTCAGCTTTTGGGACTCGGAGAAGGCCCGGCGCGACTTAGACGACGGGTGAAAAGTGAGCCTGCGCAAAGAAACTATCCCCTGCACCGTTGAGACGATTGAAACTTCGTCTAGGCGCAACTCGATAGGAACTCCGCGTTGTGGTGAATGGTGGACGATTTGTACCACGTCTCCCTGAAAGTTGAGCACTCGGAACTCTAGACTTTGCCCAAAACCTGGGATCTCAATTCTGAATGAAGAGTCGGCGTGAACAGGAACTCTTGAAAGACGTAAGCGACCACTGCCTTCCGACACCTCAATGCTGAAGCTCCCGCCTGATCCGCCCGCCAAGCTCCCTTCGGCGACGACTGGGCTTTGGCCAAGACACAGTGCGGACAGTGCTAGACAGATGATGACAATGCGCATGGTGAAGGAACACTCCCGCGCATCAATGTGCGCAATTAGTTTATAGAGTTCGAGGCCGTCGTATTTGCCAATAGCTCTACCAAGGGGTACCGGCTGCAGACACTTAGGAGCGGCCATCGAATCGCATGTCCCCTACTTCTTTGCTTAGAGGGGATACACGATTTCTACCGATCTTGCAGCAATCGCGATACCACTTCTGGAAGTCTATGAGAAGCCATAGATTCTTGCCGCAGATCGTCTCAATGTAAGAGACTTATGCTCCTTTGATCGCTTGCCACGAGGAAACAACTTCAACTTCTTGAGGTGACCCCCGCTGATCGATTGGCGCTTCGCGGTCATTCCACGGACGCAACTCCAATGTTTTCTGGGACCAAAGCGGCCAGAGAATAGACCAAGGCCCATTTGGCCGTAGCCCAAGCAAGGAAAAGGCGGGCGACCGAAGATACACAGCCATGGGGGAGCTGATATGCATCATGGCCATCAGATTGCTTCGTATTAAGTACTCTCGAATGCACTCGCGTTCGAACTAGAAGTAAAGGAGCGTTAGAATGCACCGGAATGTATCGCCCAGTTTAGTTGGCGTATTTTTAGTCCTGACATCGGGCTTTGGGGTTTTAGCCCAAGAACCAATCAGCGACAAACTTGAAGTCACGTTGGACCAGACCACTTGGGTAGGCAGCCAGTCGCTCGCCCCCGGCACCTATCGGATTCGGCAATTGCCGACCGCCAGTAGCCCTCGCCTACTGGAATTCAGTTCCGACAATGGCACAAAAATGGAGACCGCGATTACCACGATTGCGGCAATTGGGAACAACACACAGCACGACACCTCAGTAACCCTGGAACAAAAAGACGGCCAGTACCACCTCACTCACGTATGGATTGCCGGCAAGACCTACGGTTATCAGCTTCCTGTCGAGAGCAATTTGCAGCAGATAGCGAATTCGAAATCAGAAACCGCTACCTTAGCAGCCAACTTCGTACCGAACCCACGCCCCCAGGCCCAACCAGAGCCGACCGTCGCACAGGCGCCTGAGCCAGTACGACAGGAGCCGGAGCAAGTCGCTCAAGCCGAGCCCGCACCCAGCGTTCAGGCACCGCAGCCCGTGGATGCGCCACAGACACCAGCAACGCCGGAACCAGCACCTCAATCTACGCCCGCGCCCAGCGCTGCCGCGGACTCCGCGGACCAAACACCCCCTATGCCCTCGACTGCTACTCATTGGCCCGCTTTTCTACTTGTGGGCGTCTTGTTGGTCGTAGTTGGTTTGGCTGTTCGCCCCGCTAGCTTGCCGATTTCGTAGCCGATCCGGCGGAAATGAAATCATTATTCTCTAGCGCGCTTCTTGGAGCGGGGCTGGTTTGTATGGGCTGGGCGGCCTCTATTGTTTCGACCAGTTGGACGGATCAGCCTAGCGCATCTTTACCAGGTCTCTCAACGATCCTTCGTCCTGCGGAAACTCGAGGAGCATTTCCCCCAGGGGCAGTTGCGCGATTGCGGTTTAGCCGGCTAGGGCAAGAGGTCTACGTTTGGGGAGACGAAAACCCGAAGCACCTGACGAAAGGTCCGGTCTGGCTACGCCAAACCCGTGGCTTTGGCTCGATTGGCAATACCGTTGTGGCCGGCCATAGAGATACCCACTTTCGCTTTCTAAAAGATGCGAAGCTTGGCGATCGCTTCATCGTAGATCAAGCTCTCGGCCACAACACGTTTCGAATCTACGACATTCAGATTGTATTCCCCACAGATACCGCCTTGCTGGCGCCAACCGTGGAGAAAACTGTAACCTTAGTCACCTGTTATCCCTTCTACGTGATAGGAAGGGCCAACCGCCGACTAATAATCCGGGCGGCGCTTGTGCCATGACAAGCTCATTCGGGAGAACGAATTATGTCACAGAAAAGGTTAGCCATATGATAAGCACAGTCAACTCGTGCCTCTTAGCGGCAGTCTTAGGACTGACTGCTCACAGCTTTGCGCAAACGCCGCCTTCGGCCAATGTGCAGGGTACTCTCAGCGGCCAAGTGAATGGCACCGCTGGACAAGCGCTGTCCGGTGTAACCGTTCGTCTGGAGGGTCCTGGCGCAGAAGGGAAAACCGTTACCACGGGCGCGGACGGCAGGTTTGTGATCGAGAATCTGTACGCGGGTTCCTATACGGTCACTCTAGGAATGAATGGTCGCACTATTGAATCGCCCAGCCGTATCAACATAGCGGAGTCGGGCAGTGCATCCGTAAATCTTACGTTTTCGGAATTGTCCACGAAAACCGGTGAAGGAGCAAAGATAGTTGTTAAGGCATCCGCCCCGACCATTCAAACAGAATCCGCCCAAGTGTCCCGGGCCTATGAAACCGGCTTGGTCGGTGCTTTACCTCTATACGACCGGCAGCACCAAGATCTCATCGGCTTAATGCCGGGTGTCACGCCTCCCGTTATCGCATCGGACGTAGTTGAAGATCCGCAAAGCACCAGAACCTTTAATATCAATGGGCTACCTGCTTACGCGAACGCCTACTTTCAGGACGGTTCCTACCAGGTAGAGACTTTCCGTGGCCGGCCTTCCCGCATTGCGCCGAATGAATCCGTTCAACAGATGAATGTACTTACCAGTAACTATAATGGCGAGTACGGCTTTGCGGGGGGCTTATGGACCAACACCGTGACTCGTCCCGGCACCAATGGCGTGCACGGCAGCGTATTTGGCCTGAACACCAATCGCTTCTTTGCAACCAGACACCCCTTGAACAACTCGACGGCAAATCCTGGATTCAACCGCAACCAATTCGGTGGCTCCATCGGAGTGCCGATCATACCGAATAAGACCTTCTTCTTTGGTGCCTACGAGGGCCTCATTCGTCGTGGTGAAACCCTGCAGTTGACCGCTGTACCAACAGCGGAATTCCGCGAAGGCAACTTCAGCCAACTATCCGGCGGCGTGCTTTTCGACCCACTCAGCGGCAACGCGGCTGGCGTCGGCAGAGTTCCCTTCCCTAATGGCCGAATTCCAGTGACGTCCCTCAACCGGACTTCGCTTGCGATTCTGCAACAGTTGCCACTGCCTAATCAGCCGGGTGACTCCAACAACCTTGTTGGGGGTGCTTCGCTGCTGGAAGACAAGCATCGTTTTGACGGGAAAATAGATCACCGCTTTTCGGAACGCTCCACAGGCTTTTTCCGTTACGGCATGACGCACTCCCAGGTCGATCGCGGTTCGATTCTAGGTTTGTTGGGAAATCAAGCTCAGGCTAGCCTGAGAAACCATAACGCGGTGGCAAGCATTACGCAGAGCTTTACAGATCGCCTCGCCGGAGAATTCCGGGTGGGCTACTCGCGGTACAGAAACTTGATCCAGCCTTTGGGCAACGCCTCAGACTTCAATCAGACTCTATCGGGCGTCGGTTTCCCCAATGGACTTCCCCAGATCAATATCGCGGGTTTTGGCACCTATGGTTTGCCGGGCAACTACCCGTCAAAGCCGGTGAATAACACCTTTGATTTCGCTACGAATTGGAATTGGCATAACGGGATGCACCACCTAAAAATGGGCGCACAGGTTATCTATCTGCGGGCCGACGGCTTTGATGCCGGCGCCTTTTCACCTCGTGGCACGTTCTTCTTCGGGGCTGGTGGCACCTCCTCACCCGCGCAGATCAACGCGACCGACCAATCTGGCGCCAATGCCTTTGCATCCTTTCTTACCGGAGCTCCCACGGTTGCTGGAGTTTCTAGCTTCTCGCAGACTCCCACCTACCGTCAGGGTTATGCATCTGGCTACGTCACCGACACGATCAACCTGTGGCAACACGTGCATCTTGAATTAGGCGTTCGCTACGACGTATTCTCGCCGCTGCAGACTCGGTTAGCCGGAGGTTCTGTTATCTTCGACCCGACCACCAACCAACTCACCCCTTCTAGCGGTGGTGGTTTTGGCGGTTTTGGCGATGGCGACTACGATTTAAACAACATTGCTCCCCGCGTCGGACTGGTCATTCAACCATTTTCGCGAGTCGCTATTCGGGCCGGCTACGGTCTTCAGTACTTCCCGGTCCCAATTTCCGCCTCGGCGATAAATCAAACGATTGAGGGAACACAGCGTGGAGTGGCTGGAAGTTTTGGCGTGGTACCGTTTACGACACCTAGTAGCTCCGGAACATCGGCTACCGCTGCGCCAAATCTGCCCTACACTACAGGCTCGCTCGACGCTCAGACACCCTATGCTCAGACTTACAGCGTGATGATTCAAGCTGATTTGGGCAATGGCTTCCTTCTGGATGCCGGCTATGTCGGCAACACTGGACGACAGTTGCCGTTCAGCCGCTCACTGAACGTAGCCCTGCCCGGCAGTGGTCTCGCCGGTCTACCCTTCTCGGCAATCAATAGAAGTGCTGCGACCAACTTTCGAAGCACCGGGCTGAACAGCAACTACAATTCTGGTCAGGTTAATCTCACGAAGCGATTTGCGGGAGGTCTGGCGATTGCAGGTGCCTATACCTTCGGCAAAGCTCTTGACTACGGGTATGACCAGCTAAATCCCTTCAACACCCGTGCCAATTATGGCCCGGCCGACTGGGACCGGCGACATATCTTCGCGATGAGCCATGTATGGCGCTTGCCGTTTGGACCCGGATCGCGCTTCATGACGAGTGGCCCTGTGGCAAACATCTTAGGGAACTGGGAAGTCAATGGTTTGCTCCATTGGGCTACCGGGACTCCCTACACGGTCTCAGCGGACTCGCTCTCCTGTAACTGCCCCGGCCTGTTTTCCCAACCTGCCCAGTTCGTAGGCACGGGTGGATCAGATGGATCAGCCAACTTTGATGTTGCGCAATTCGCTCTGCCGTCGGCAGGAACTTTTGGCAGTCAGTCGCGGAACAGTTTTCGGGGATCGGATCTGTTCAGCTACGATGTCGCCCTTTTCCGTAACTTTATCGTGCAGGAGAATTTCCGGGTAGAACTCCGTGGGGAGGCCTACAACGTAACCAACACCGCGAACTACGTAAACCCTCAGTCGTCTTTTGGCAGCCCCAACTTCGGGCGTTCCATCGGAACGTTTAATGGCGTGGGTGGCCGCCAGTTCCAGGTTGGGCTCCGGCTTCTGTTCTAATTGCGAGCTCAGCCGCCCGCCAGCAAAGGCCTTCCCGTTCACGGGGAGGCCTTTGCTGTGTTTGCTTGTACACAGGAAACCGATGGCTCTCTGATTGCATGGCTAATCTAGTGAACAACACCCGTTGGGGATATCCTAGGCCACTACTAAGACGCGACCAGTGGACCTCATTGAATGGCACATGGGATTTTGCCTTCGACTATGATGCGCTATGGGAGTGTCCCTCTGACGTGGTCTTCGACCGGGAGATCCAGGTGCCGTTCTCGCCCGAAACGCCTGCGAGCGGAGTAGGATTTACCGGCTACTTTCGCGCGAGTTGGTACCGGTGCAGCATCGAGATTCCTAATCATCAAGGACGGCTCATTCTTCATTGCGGCGCTATCGACTTCGAATCTACTATTTGGGTGAACGGAAAGCTGGCAGCCAAGCATGAGGGTGGATACTCGCCAGTCTCCGTCGACATTACCTGGTTGGCGCCTAGGGGCACGTCGGCGACACTGGTGATCCGTGCTTACGACAACCCCACTGAGCTGGCCCAGCCCCGGGGGAAACAGGAGTGGCAGTTGGAGCCGCACTCCATTTGGTATCCCCGCACCTCTGGAATATGGCAGAACGTTTGGTACGAGATCGTCGCATTGACCTGGGTCACGCAGATACAGTGGACACCGAACGTGGAACGATGGGAAATCGGTCTGGAGTTGCGTATCGGCGGACCTCCCCGGGAGGACGTGCGGGCTAAAGTCCGCCTCAGTACTGGAGGCAAGACCATTGCCGACGATGTCTATAGCGTTATTTCAGGGGAAGTACATCGAAGGGTAGCCCTCTCCGATCCTGGGATCGATGACTATCGAAACGAACTTCTTTGGTCGCCTTCAACGCCGACTTTGATTGAGGCCGACATTGAGATCGTAGCGCTTTCCGGCGAAAGCCTCGACCGAATCTTCAGTTATACGGCATTGCGGTCTTTGGGAATTCAGGCCGATCGCTTTGTTCTGAACAACCGTCCTTTCCCTTTGGTGATGGTGCTTGACCAAGGATATTGGCCAGAGACCGGTTTGACTGCGCCATCGGACGACGCGCTGCGGAAGGATGTAGAACTCGCAAAGGCGATGGGCTTCAATGGAGTACGTAAACATCAAAAAATCGAAGACCCTCGCTATCTGTACTGGGCTGATACCTTAGGCCTATTGGTGTGGGAAGAAATGCCCAGCGCATATCGTTATACCCGTGAGTCAATCCAACGGCTCACCGGCGAGTGGGCCGAGGTTATCACAAGAGATCGCAGTCACCCCTGCATTGTCGCCTGGGTCCCTTTTAATGAAAGTTGGGGCGTCCCGGACCTGCCGGATAGCCCGGCTCAACGCCACTTTGTTCAGGCTCTCTACCACCTAACGAAAACTCTGGACCCTACTCGACCAGTTATTGGGAATGATGGCTGGGAAAGTGTCGCGACCGATATCATCGGAATTCATGACTACGATGACAATGCGGAGCGCCTGGCGGAACGTTACGGCTCAAGCACTAGCCGCCTCTTTGAGAGGGAGCGTCCGGGCGGCAGACAGTTGCTCATCGGCAAAGCGCATGAAGGACAGCCCATCATGCTTACAGAGTTTGGGGGAATTGCTTTTTCAAATGACCCCGCGCAAACTTGGGGCTACACCAGATCGGACACCGCTGAGGAGTTTGCGGAGCGTTACCGCCGATTGCTGAGTGCCGTGAGAAGGACTCCACTCCTCGCTGGATTTTGCTACACCCAGTTCGCCGATACTTATCAGGAGACGAACGGGTTGCTCTACGCGGACAGGCGGCCGAAAATCCCCATCGAACAGGTGGCATTGGCGACTCGCGGATCCAGGAGCTCGCGAGACTGGCAAGAGGACGGGTTGTTCCGCGAAAGGCTCATGGCCGCAATGATGAAGGGCGGATACCCGATTCCGGAAGAACGAGCGCCGCGGCCGGAAGCCGGCCCCTAACGCCCAACCAGCTTCATTACCCCGATAGTATCTAAATCCATCGCCTTCATTAAGCGCTATATACTACTGATCCAGCAGGATAAGCGTCCAATTCTGGCCGCTCTTTTCAACATCCTTCCATCCGGTGCAACTCCGGCGCTCTAACGCAGCGGCTACGTTGTCGTTAAAGGTTCTGCCTCCGCAGTTGTCTCCGACCACGGCCCCCTTGGGAAGGCTCTTTACTTCACTTGCTTCCGCTACTAAGGTGACTATCTCGATTGCGTCCCGCATATATTTTCTCCTTGTCAACAACTTGCTTTAACAGTTTCTTTTCCAGCCGTGCCCGAGGCTCTAAGCGATTAGCAACGCCTCTTGATACTGCCAGATGGGCCAATGCGACATCAATGCGCCATACCCATGTACTTCTCTCGCAACTGCAGGAGAAAAACGGTAAGCAGGCAGATCTCTGGAATGAATCAAGCCCTGCGCCAACGACGCATACGCTTCAGACAACTCGCTCTCCTCGCGGTTCCATCGAAACGCATCCAATCCCCAAATTCCCTGAGGATCGACGGTGCCGGTTGCTTTTGTGCACAGATTGCACCAGTCGGTACTGTCGATGGACGGATACCAGCAAAAACCCTCAAAGGGAATTCGCGAGGCCACAAGTTCGCATTGTTCTTCCATGAACTTTAGCCAAGTAACCCGGTCACAAAAGGACCCGCGAACATTCGTCTCGCCCAGAAGTATCGGTGTACCATAGCGATCCGCGTAAGCAAGCGCCAGGGGGGCGAAACCGGAGGGTTGGGACACCGGCGCACCAAGATTCGGACGTGCCAGCCGCCTGTCCCAATGCCAGTCCATTTCTGAATGGGGATAGTAGTCTAGAGCCAGGACATCGAAACAGGCCGGGTGATCCGCAAACCATTCCATCTGTTCAGCGGCAAGGCCGTTGATACGTAGGTACGAGTAAAGTGCGTGCGTTTGATCGATACGTCCCAGTATCAGGTCCATAACCAGGAAACGTCGCAGATTAGCGAACTCAACCCAAGCCTCTGACGCGCGATCCAGCGCCCAATGAATCTCGGCCGCATCTACATGCACAAGCTGAACATGAGGGATTGCGGATCGAAGAGATTCGGCCGCGACGCAGATCGCCCGCGCCAGGTTCGCGGCTATGAGAACGAATGCCTCGTCAGACTTACCATAGGGATACCAATCACCGGTCAGCCCGCAGAGTATTGCTGTAGGAAGAGGTTCATTGCAGAGTGTATAGCTGGTCGCCCAAGGATATCGGTCTGCAATAGCCAAAACAAAGCGCTCGTACATCTCAGGAAATGCGGGATTGGCAAAGCCCCGATCTAGCCAATCTGGGAACGACACATGATGCAGGGGGTCAAGTATTGGTCGCATCCCACAGGCATCCATGTAGGACATCGGCCCGTCCATCCAGGAAAAGTCAAAGACCCCCGGCCGACGCTCGATCCTATGCCACGGGACTGAATAGCGCAGAGAGGAAATTCCGGCCGCTTGAAGGAGGTCCAAGTCGTATGCCCAGCGCTCGAGGTGATGCGTCGTGGCGAGAATGTCAGTTGAGCAGCCAATTAGCTTTGTGCTTTCGAATGCACCTAGATGAGGAAAGGAAGGCATGTAATCACGGCGCATTTATTGCTTTGCACTCCTCACGGTACTGGATGCATCCGTGACGCGAGGTCCTGCTCCCCAATACGGCGGGGAAATATTGACTCCACGGCAGGCGCCCTTGTTGGCTAGATGCTGGCGATACATATGCATATGAGCGAACGGGACCCAGCTTCGTTGCTTTTGGCGCCGAAAAGCTCTACTGTCCCAATTTATTTGGCTTATCTCACGTGGCGTGGTACCCGTACGTCCAGCCCTTTCCAGCGCCAGACACAACCATTGCCTTCCAGTCGACACGGGCAGCGTGAAGTTACGAGTGCAATTCGGGTGCCATCTCCTGTCGCCACGCTACTCGACGAAAGGGCCCCACCAGGTCCAGGGGAGTTGAACATCAGCCGCACTTCGTTTGCGGCTTCGTTAATGACCTTCCGTTGCCATCTGACCAAAACCTCCAAGGAAGCGAAAGGGCTTCTCGCTTCCCCCCGAATCGAACGGAAACGGATTCAAATCCGAGTCTCCCCATGCTTCTCCCTCTTGCGGGTGGGAATCGGTCGGCCAAGGCAGCGCAAGGACCTCGTCCGACCCACGACGGCAATCGTCATCGAGTTCCGCCACGGACAGTGACGAAAAAGCTTGAGCCAGACACTGCCTACCCTGCGATCGCACTCGAAGGCGGAACAGAGCCGAAAGCAATAGTTTAAACGCGAGCGGATACTAAGTTCTGGCGCACACCACTTATCGCTTTGCTTTCGGAGGCAGCTTGCAGAGGCATCTGGAAGCTGCCTTCGTTCCTTTCGGTATTGGCGGTCTTAAAGGGGGATGCGCGCTGGTCGGCCTGCGGCGTCTAAAGTGGCCGGAGGGCGCTAGCGAACGCCAACGGACAACAATAAAGATTTCAGAGCAAGCCTACGGTGTGAGTACTACCTTGATACAGCCATCTTCCTTATCTCGAAACGTCTTGTAGGCAGCAGGCGCATCCTCCAGGCCGATGCGGTGGGTAATGACGAAAGAGGGGTCAATTTCGCCATCCACGATTTTCTTCAACAGCGGTGCAGTATAGTGCTGCACATGGGTCTGGCCGGCCCGGATTGTCAATCCTTTGTTCATTGCCGCTCCAAACGGAAACTTATCGAGAAAGCCGACATAAACGCCGGGTACGGAAACAGTTCCACTTTTCCGGCAGCACATGATGGCTTCTCTGATCACATGCGCCCTGTCCGTAGCCAATCCCACGGCAGCTTTACCGGCATCCCAGACGGCATCGAAGCTTCCCGTAGCGTGTGCCTCGCACCCAACAGCATCGATGCATCGATCAGGCCCTCGCCCGGAAGTCATCTCCATGAGGCGGTCGTATACCGATTCTCCTGAAAAGTTGATCGTCTCTGCTTTGCCGAAGGTCGCGGCCATACCGAGCCGCTCCGGAACGCGGTCGATTGCAATCACACGCCCGGCCCCTAGTATCCAGGCGCTTTGGATTGCGAACTGGCCCACGGGGCCTGCACCCCAAACGGCCACCGTATCTCCGGCTTCAATCCCACAATTCTCCGCAGCCATATAGCCGGTTGGAAAAATGTCTGACAAGAAGAGAGCCCGCTCATCGGAAATCTCATCGGGAATCTTGATGGGGCCCACATCCGCGTAAGGCACACGCAGATATTGCGCTTGACCTCCGGGAAATCCTCCCAGCAGGTGGGAAAAACCCAAAAGTCCGGCCGGGGACTGACCCATGACTTTCGCGGCCATTGCGGCGTTTGGATTAGAAGTGTCACAACTACTAAACAAATGCTTGTCGCAGAAGAAACAACGTCCACACGCCAGGACAAAAGGCACTACGACGCGGTCCCCCTTTTTTAGGTTCCTGACCGACTTTCCCACTTCAACAACAACTCCCATCGGCTCATGCCCTAGAATGTCTCCTTTCTCCATAGTGGGCTGATATCCATCATAGAGATGAAGGTCGGATCCGCAAATCGCGGTCGATGTAATCTCGATAATCGCATCGCCACCAGACACAATCACTGGATCTGGGACAGAGTCCACCCGAACATCTTCTTTTCCGTGCCACACGAGCGCTCGCATAGTAATGAACACCTCAGCTATTGATTTGCAAATTCTTTCGAATGGCTCGAAAGGTGCGCGGGAGGCACATAACTTTGCATGGCAGCCTTGCCTGCAACTGAAGGGCCACCGAACGTGCAACTCGGTGTTATTTCGGACGGGAGGCCTTTTCCCCAATCGTGGCCTGCTGTCCGGCCTTAGAAGCCAGTCGCCGCGCCCACTTCGCCGTGCTCGTTTGATCTTGCTTCGCGACGTCTATTGGTCACAATGGGATGGAATCAAAGCGATTGGAGGATTCGCCTATACATCTCTTGCCTTGCTTACTTCACTTCTTTTCGTATTTCTTAAAGGACTCTGGGCTGCTGCGATCCCAGCCAGGAGCTTCCGGGAAACTACAGAACGAGGCTTTAGCGCCAGGATATCGACATCGCTGGCGTATCGATCTCGATGTTTGATCAGCAGCCACGAAGAGCGCGCGTCGCCCGTAGCGAAGCGGCCCTTGGTCCGCACCAAAGTCCAGGAACCCTTTAGCTTCTTCGCCTTCACCGTGAACTTGAGCTCGCCCTTCTTTAGTCCTTCGTCCACGTCGATCTCAGGGGACCAAGTTCCAGAATCCCAAATCATCACGGTCCCGCCCCCGTATTCGCCCTTCGGAATTACCCCTTCGAAGTTGCCGTATTCCAGCGGATGATCTTCAACCTCCACTGCGAGGCGCCTGACACTCGGATCGAGAGATGGCCCCTTCGGGACGGCCCAGGAGAGCAGCACTCCTTTCCATTCCAGCCGAAGATCGTAGTGCAGATGCGTGGCTTGGTGCTTGTGCATGACGAACTTCAGGTGCACATTCACGTCGGTACTAGGCGTCTTGCCAGCCGGTTCCTGCGTGACGGTGAAATCTCTTTTGTGGCGGTACGCTTCCAGTGCCATAGGTGAATCCGAAGCATTTAGCGCTCCAAAGAAGATGTTTCCGTAACGGACGGACCTGTTTTTCGATCAACATTACGAAAGCGATCGCGATATGGCATCCTCAACCTGGAGCGGACACCTGACATTTGGGCTGGTGTCGATACCGGTGCGCCTCGCTACGGCGGCACGGCGAAAGACGGTTGACCTGGATCTGCTGCACAAGAAGGATCATTCGCGGATTCGGCAGGTTATGTATTGCCGGGCCGAGGACAAGCCCCTGGAGAAGGCCGATATCGTCAAGGGCTTTCAATACCAGAAGGGCCAATACGTAGAAATAGACCCCACGGAAATAGAGAAGGCAAAACCCTCGAGCGCGAAGACGATGGAAATCTTGGAGTTCGTGGAAGCCCACGAGGTTGACCCAATCTACCTCGACACATCTTATTATTTGCTTCCCGACGAGGGCGGTGAAAAACCGTATACGTTGCTCTACATTGCGATGCATAAGACCAACTTTTATGCCTTGGCCAAAGTCACCATGCACCAGCGTGAATACACCGTACTGATTCGCTGTGGAGAACGAGGCATGGTACTCCACACTATGTTTTACGCGGATGAGCTGCGCCAGGAGCAGGCCTTCCGCGCCGAGCCTCGAATAGTCTCCGAGAAGGAGCTGTCGCTAGCCAAGGACCTAATTGAAAATCTTTCGGCGCCGTTTGAGCCTTCCAAGTATAAAGACACCTACCGTGAACGCATTGAGCACTTGATTCAATCGCAGATCAAGGGCAATAAGGCGGTGTTTCCGCCCGCCGCGAAGGTGGCGCCCGTGATTGACATCATGGAGGCGCTGCAAAAAAGCCTTGCTGGCAAAAAACGACCTCAACCGGCGCTCACCGCCTCAGGAAAGCCCGCCGCGAAAAGGGCGCCCGCTACCAAAAAGAAAGCGGGTTAAATGCCTTTCCTATCCTCGCGCCCGGTGGCCAGCCTGGCCCGCGCCTATCCGGAAGTGCAGTTGGCGACGCTTACAGCCACGCCGCCCACCGGGCCGGAGTGGCTGCATGAGCTCAAGTTCGATGGATACCGGCTTCTTGGTTTTCTAGCGGATGGACAGGTGCTTCTTCGTACCCGTAATGGCAACGATTGGACGGCGAAGTTCCCTGCGATAGCGGATGCCCTTCGGGTTCTACCGGCAGAGAGCGTCGTTGTGGATATGGAGGCCGTCGTACTAGATGAGTTTGGGAAGTCGAACTTCAGCGCGTTGCAACAGGCATTGTCTCCGGGTGGCACGGGCTCTAGCATTACTGCATTTGCATTCGACTTACTCCACTTCGAGGGACAATCGTACGTCGGGTTGCCGCTACAGAGAAGAAAGCGAAAGCTCAAGGCGCTGCTGCGTGGCCCGCAATCGACCATTCGCTATAGCGACCATATCATCGGTTCCGCTGCGCGACTCGTTGCAAAGGTGTGTTCGATGGGACTCGAAGGCATCGTCTCAAAGCGGATCGCAGCTCCATACTCAAGCGGAAGACAGCACAGTTGGTTGAAGTCGAAATGCGTAAGACGGCAAGAGTTCATCATCTTGGGATATAGTAAGCCCCGCGCGGGAACACGGGCCTTGGGAGCCCTTTACCTGGGTTATAAAAAGGGCGGGAAGCTACGTTACGCGGGAAAATGTGGAACGGGATTTACCATGCAGAGTGCCCAGGCATTGGTCGAAAGGCTCCGCAGAGTCGATGTTTCGTCGCTGGATCGCAATGAGGCGCTGGATTTACCTGCCGCGGAATGGCAGGCGATCCGTTGGGTCGAAGCGTCTGCCCTTTGTGAAGTCACGTTTACAGAATGGGCGGGCGAGGGAAGAATTCGGCACCCCTCCTTTCAAGGGCTCCGTGAGGATAAGGCGGCAAGCGACGTGGTAGAGGAAGAGCCTTGGCAAGAGCATCCTCAGTCCACATAACTCATCCCGAGCGGATAATCTCGGAGATTGGGCATGTTACGAAAGGCGAGCTGGCCGAGTATTATCTGGCTGTCGCGCCGCTGATGCTTCCATTGATCGCGCGACGTCCCATCAGCCTATTGCGTTGTCCACAGGGGGTGGACAAACAATGCTTCTACCAACGCAATCCCGGACGGGGGCTAGGGAAAGATGTCCACACGTTTCCGTTTCGCCACAAAAATAAAGACTACGAGTATTTGTATATCGAGAACGAGTCCGGATTGTTGGAACTGGTGCAGATGGGCGCAATTGAGATTCATCCCTGGGGCGCGCACATAGATGCTATCTCTTCCCCAGATCGTCTGACTTTCGACCTGGATCCTGCGCCGGACCTGCCCTTTGCGGCGGTTAAATTGGCTGCCCTTGACGTACGGGCAAGACTGAAGGCATTAGGATTAGCAAGTAACCTACGTTGTACTGGCGGCAAAGGGCTTCATGTTTGGGTGCCGTTGCAGCCAGGCCTAACCTGGGACCAATTGAAGAGCTTTGCCGCTACGGTAGCTCATCAAATGGTTAAGGACCTTCCCAATGTGTACGTGGCGACCATGACAAAGTCGAAGCGAACAGGACGGATCTTCGTGGATTTCTTTCGTAATGACTATACGGCAACAGCGATTGCGGATTTTTCAGTGCGCGCCCGGTCTGGCGCACCCGTTGCGGTGCCGCTGGCTTGGGATGAGTTGGATACTTTGGCATCCGCAGACCAGTTTCGCGTTCCCGATGTCCTGAAGCGGATTGCAGGGAAGAAGAACCTTTGGTCGGTAAAGGCGCAAGCTTTAGCGGCAAAAGTTTAAATCTACGTTTTCGCGACAGCCCAATTCGGCGTTGGACCCGATTCCCGGAGATGACCACCATACTTGCTTTGCGTAGCGACACCGTCGATCATTCGAGCTTATGGCCACAACGCCTGGGCGCGTGATCCTATCGTAAAAAGTAAGACCGCAGTGAACGATAAGACATTGTTAAGTTGGAGCGTTCGAACCTGTGACGTCCAGCTTGGTAAAAAGAGTCTAAGTTGTAGGCAAACGAGTTTTGCGTGAAAGGCGTTTGTACCTGCATCGAAGGTCTCTTCTTTTCCACACTCGCTTTTCCGGCTCCCGCTAATCGAGCTAATCGAGGTACAGGCAGATGCCCACAAGGCAATCGCGGAATCGTCTCTAAAGTTGAAGTGGACTGTATTGGCGGCTAAGCGTTGCGCACCCGGTTGACCCCGTGCGGGAGGAACCCGCGCGGCGGGTTTGGCATAGACGTTCAGCAGCTCAGCTTGACGGCGTGCGCCTGCTGGGCGACTGGCCCCGGTGAGCTGGCCCCAGGCGACGAAAAGCGGTTTCGCACTATCGCAATTAGGTCGGCGAAGGGCATCGGGTCGTGGCCGCGGGCGCGGTTGGCGGCTCCAATTTCGAAGGCGAGTCGCCACTGGGTCATGAGGGACTGGTAGGCGGCTCGGATTGAAACGCGGGGGTCGTAGATGTGGGTGGCTTCTCCGGCCACTCCATTCAGCTCGAGGACTTGGATCGATTGGCCCGCGCGCAGCGCTTCACGGCTAGGGGCGCGAACATCGAAGCGGCCCAGATGGAATCCCTCGTGATGGTCCACGATCTCGTCCAGGACGCTCGTCAGTTCCTCGGAAATGAGGTAGGAGGCGTCCTCGAAAATTGCCCCGCGGCAGTGGGACCCGATCTCGGCAAGCGTAATGCTTTCACCGCGGCGCGGGATGTAGCGCATATCTAGCGGAGAAACTTTGCGGTAAACCTCTGCGAGGCAAACCGCGCGGGAATCGTTCAAAATCAATTGCTCAACCATGGAACGGCCATCGCCCGCGAGAGCTGGAAAGTGCTTTTGGGTGATGGAGAGAACACATCCGTGGCTTTGTCCCGGGAAACGATAGTAAAAGACCCCGAACTCGAGGCCTGGCGCGTAACGTTGCAGGATGGTCAAGCTCGGATTCTTTTCCAGGTGGTTATCTAATTGAGAATCGTCGCGAAGGATTGCGACGCCTTGGCCACGTTCGCCTACATCGGGTTTGGCGACAACCGGATAGGGATCGCCGTAAGCGGCCAAAAAGGTTCGGGCTTGGGCGCGCCGATCGAAATGATCCAAGAGTACAAACTCGGGAACGGTGCGTGCGCGCTTGGCAAGATGCCGCAAAATCGCGGCCTTGGATTCGCCGGTCAGACCACCAGAGGGAATTCCGGGATTCGCCGCAGTAAACAACGTGAGCGATCGATGCTTGACGGCGAGATAGATGAAATAGGGGACCAACGGCGTGTAGGCTGCCCAGGTAGGCCAGAATTCCCATTGGGTCAGGCGCCGCCAGGCCCCGACGCATTGGCGCCGAGCCTTCCAATCCGTCGCCAATCTGAAGGAATAACGCGCGAGGCAGAGCAGGCAAAACAGGGCCGGAATCGTCAAAAGCGCGGCTTCCCATCGATGGAGCGAGGCACCGACAAGGCCTTGCCCGGCGCGGGACGCAGCCCAAACGACGAGCGGCGTCCAAACTGCGCTCGCCAGTAAGAGTGCCGCCGCGAAGCGCCAAGCTGGCAAGCCGAGGAGCCCGGCAGCGAAATAGGTCGGCAAGCGGAGGCCCGGAGTAAAGCGGCTCAAGAGTACGGCCACTAAGCCCTGGCGCGCCAGCCATTCGCGGGCCTCGGCGACTGCTTCTGGAGAAAGCCAACGGCGGGCCCAACGGGCACCCAATAAAGACGGGCCTAGCAAGCGGCCCGCGAGAAAGAGAAGCAAGTCCCCGGCAAAGATTCCAGCCAAGCAAGCCGCCACGGCTTCGGCGAACGTCGCATCTCCCCGCGCCACCAGGATGCCCGCGGCCAAACAGGCGGCATCTTCACTCACCAAGGTACTGAGCATTAAGCCAAGCAGCGTGAGGATCATTGGGTAATCGTTTCCCTTCGTTGGATTTCCGTCCGATGACCCGCCGCCCAACTGCAAGGAGAGCCAGGGGAATACAAAAAGCTGGTCCGGTCCGGCCGCGCTTCGATCCAGGAGAAGCTCACGGTTTCGGCGCCGCTTCGATGCATGCAGGGCGAAAAGGCTTGGTCTCCGTCGCCATGGCTGCAATGAAAGTCGAAGATCGCGGAGCTATCCCAGCGATTACGGCGTTGGCGGAATTCGTTCCAGAGTTGCTTTCGCCGGGCATTGGCAAGGGCATGGTCCAAGGAGGAAGAAGTCAGCATTCCCGTGGGCTCCGCGCTGCAATAAGAACGCAACTCGGTCCCGTCCCAAAGCGCGACTACTACTTGACCACCCAAGTCGATGGCCAGCAGCGAAAAGGGCGCGAAGCGAAGAGGATCCACAATCCCGTCGAGCGCCTCAGCGACGCTGGCCGCGCCGGCGATTTCCGAAACGAGAGCGCCGCGGCTAACCGGGCGCTTGACGTTTTCCCGCGCGGGGGCGTTCAACAAACATACGGTTAGTCCGGCTTCGTTCGTGGCAACCCAAGTGCCCCCGGGGCCGGGGTCCGTGGGCGCCAAGTAGGCGATACCACCATTAGTCCGCTTTTGTTGAGGCGGCACAGCGCCGGCGCGGGCGAGTTGTTCGTCTCGGTTGAAAAGGAGATGGTAGCCCCCAGATTGGTGGAGCCAAGAAACCGTGCACATTGGCTAGGCCGCTTGGCGGCTCGCGAAGCGTAGCGTTGACGGGGCCATGCCGAAGTTCGGGTCCACCTCGACGCCGTGCGCCTGAAGAGTGACGGCGATGAGGGCGAAGTGGTGGACGGTGTGGCTACTGAGGAACTGGAGCTCTCGGGCAAGGGACGAGGTCATCCAGCAGTCCTGATTGTCGCCGAGGTCGGCGTCTTCGACGCGCACGAAGACGATGGCGTCGGCCAGAGTGGAGCGGAGAATCTCGAAGATATTCCGTAGGTGGCGGAGACGCAAGAGCGCTACTTGCCGGTTGGCGGCGGTCGAAGAGTCGCGGCGGCGTGCGGAATAGTCGATGTGACCGCCCATGCCTTCCGGATCGAGACCTTGCGAGAAGGCGTCGTAGAAGTCGAGAATGTGGCGTAGGTGCGCGCCGGCCTTGTGCCGCGGGAGGGAGGCCGGGCTTTGGGAGTAACTATCGTCGTCTAGTCGGGCGACGAGAGCGGCGGCTTGGTCCAGCCAGCGCAAGTTGACGTCGACCAAAGCGGAGAGTTTTTCGGGGCTGTTCATCGCGGGCTTTTGTTTTAGCTTCATTGGAAATCCATGGACAGGCTGATTTTATTCCGACGCGAAAGTTTCCGGCGTTCGGAATAAGTTTCTCATTCGCCGGCATTTGCCGAGCGCAGCGCCGATCCAAAGCCAATGACGCAAACCACCACCACTTCCCCGCCATTTGCCGCTTGGCGGGAGTATTTCATGGAAGGCGCGTTGCTCGGTCTGTTCATGTTGTCGGCCTGCACGGTGGCGGTGTTACTGGGCTATCCAGACGGACTGCTTCACGGGGTTTTCCCCGACGCGCTATCGACGCGGGCCTTCGCTGGCGCGGCGATGGGGTTGACCGCCATCGCTTTGATCCGCTCGCCGTGGGGCAAGCAATCTGGCGCGCACATGAATCCGGCTGTGACTATGACGTTCACGCTCCTGGGCAAGCTAGCCCCGGAGCGAGCGCTCGGCTACATTACCGGCCAGTTCGTTGGCGGAGTCCTTGGCGTGCTGACCGCTTGGTTGCTAATTGGCGCACCGTTGTCGCACTACCAGGTCAACTTCGCAGTAACGGTGCCGGGCGGCGATGGGCCGGCAGCCGCTTTCCTCGCCGAAGCCGTGATCTCGTTCTTGATGATGAGCATGATCCTGTGGACCAGCAACACGAAGCGGTTCGCGCGGTTCACGCCTTACGGCGCGGCGTTGCTAGTGGCCCTCTTCATCACCATCGAAAATCCCTACTCGGGTATGAGTATGAACCCCGCGCGCACTTTTGGCTCTGCCTTCGCGGCCGGGCAATGGCAACATCTCTGGATTTATTTCGCGGCGCCCCCGTTGGGCATGCTCTCGGCGGCCGCCGTTTACAAATTCCTTCCCGGCGCACGCAGGGTCTATTGCGCCAAGCTCGATCACCACGGCCTTCAGCGGTGCCTTTTCCGCTGCGAATACGGAGACTTAGATGCTAAATGAAACCATTTACGACGTCCTGATTATCGGCACAGGAGCAGGGGGCGGCACACTGGCGCGCCGCTTGGCTCCAACCGGAAAGAAGATACTGCTGCTCGAACGCGGCGACTATGTGCCGCGGGAGAAGGACAACTGGAGCTCACACTTCGTCAACCTTAAGGGCAAGTACCAAACAAAGGAGCTATGGAAGGACAAAGACGGACATGAACTTCACCCGCACACGAACTACTGCGTGGGTGGAAACACGAAGTTCTATGGCGCGGCGCTCTTCCGGCTTAGAGAAAGAGATTTTGGGGAGATCCGTCACCACGGCGGCATCTCGCCCGCCTGGCCGGTCGGATACGACACCTTTGAGCCCTACTATTCAGAGGCCGAGGCGATGTACTGCGTACACGGCCAGCGCGGCGAAGATCCCACGGAGCCCCGCCGGTCGGGCGATTTTCCTTATCCGGCAGTCAGCCATGAACCGCGCATCGAGGCGCTGAGCCGCGACCTCGCCGCGCAGGGACTGAAGCCCTTTCACACCCCGCTGGGCGTCATGCTCAACGAAACCGACCCGCGCAAGAGCTCCTGCATCCGTTGTTCCACCTGCGACGGTTTTCCATGCCTGGTCAACGCAAAGGCGGATTCGCAAGTCCTGGGCGTGGATCCGGCCTTGGAATTTCCGAACGTCCATCTGCTGACCAACGCTTACGCCGAACGGATTCACACCAGCGCGTCCGGCCGGGAGGCGACCAGCGTAGAGGTGGTCGTGGATGGCAAGACGATTCACCTGCGCGCGTCAATCGTAGTGGCGGCCTGCGGGGCGATCAATTCCGCCGCGCTGCTGCTGCGCTCCGCGAATGATCGGCATCCGGGCGGCTTGGCCAACGCTTCCGACGTGGTGGGCCGGCATTACATGGGACACATCAACTCCGTGCTCATGGCGATTTCCAAATGCCCCAATCCCACGGTCTTCCAAAAGTCGCTTTCCGTTAACGACTTCTATTTCGGCGACCGTGACTGGGACTATCCCATGGGCCACATTTCCTTCGTCGGCAAGCTTGACGGCGAGACCTTGAAAGCCGGGGCCCCCGCGATCGCACCCGGCTTCACGCTCGACCTGATGGCCAATCACTCGCTGGACTTCTGGCTCACCTCCGAGGATCTTCCCGATCCAGAGAACCGCGTTAGCTTGGACCGCCACGGCAAGATCGTCTTGAGCTACAAAGTCAATAACGAAGAAGGCCACAAACGCCTCACCGAACGGCTGAAGCACGCTCTGCAGCATCAGAACGCTTGCGGAGTCCACGGCCACGAGTGTCATCAAGGTTTGTTTGCGCGCAATCTGTTCCTCGGTCAGCGCATTCCGCTCGCGGGCGTGGCGCACCAAAATGGCACCATCCGTTTCGGGCATGATCCCAAGACCTCGGCGCTGGACGCCAATTGCAAGGCCCACGAGTTAGACAACCTTTATGTCGTCGATGGCAGCTTTTTTCCTTCCAGCTCCGCCGTCAATCCGGCGCTCACCATTATCGCCAACGCCCTGCGCGTGGGCGACCACCTGAAAGCGCGGTTGTAATCGCTTCTATGCGGCGCTTCTGGTTCCTCTTCTTTTTTCTTCTGGCCCCGGGCGCTTGGGCTCAGCCCCTGGTGCAGGCCGTGGACGCCATCGGCATCACGGTGGCGGATCTGGATCGGTCCGTGGCTTTCTACACGCAGGTGTTGCAGTTCGAAATGGTCGCGGAGATGGAAGAGGCGGGTGAAGAAGTCGAGAAACGCACTGGCGTTTTCGGCTCCCGTTTGCGGACGGCCCGCCTGCGCCTCGGCGAGGAGGCCATTGAACTACGAGAGTTTCTCGCCCCGCAGGGCCGTCCATTCCCACAGCCTTCGCGCAGTTTCGACCGTTGGTTCCAGCACATCGCGATCATCGTGGCAGACATGCCGAAAGCGTACCAATGGCTTCGTCGGCATCGAGTGCGCCACTCCTCGCCCGGACCGCAACGGTTGCCGGATTGGAATCCCAACGCGGGGGGCATTGAGGCGTTCTATTTCCAAGACCCCGATGGGCACTCGCTGGAAGTCCTTTCCTTTCCCGCGGGCAAGGGCGATCCCAAATGGCGCCTTCTGGCACAGGCGGCCCTGCCGGAACGGCCGTTCCTGGGAATTGATCACACCGCCATCGTGATCCAGGACACGGAGGCCAGCTTGCGGTTCTACCGCGACACGCTGGGCCTTCGCGTGGTGGGCGCAAGCGAAAACCATGGCCCCGAGCAGGAACGTTTGAACAACGTCTTCGGCGCGCGGCTCCGCATTACGGCATTGCGCGCCGCACAGGGTCCGGGTATTGAGTTCCTCGAATACCTTGCACCGGCCGGCGGAAAAGCTTATCCCCCCGAGGCGCAACCGAACGATTTGATCCACTGGCAAACCAAATTTCTCGGAGCCAACGCTGCGCAAGCGGCGGAACGCTTCCGGATGCTTCGCGCTGCGCCGGTCTCGCTGGGCGTTGTGGAGTCCTCCCTTCCCGCGACCGCCGGCTGGAAGTACATCGTAGTTCGCGACCCCGATGGCCATGCCGTCGAAATCGCGGAAAAACCCAAGGCTCAATGAGCGGTGGCGTCGTCCACCCGAAAGGATTCTCCATGAAACTCTTCCGATCTCTGCTGCAAGGCCTGTCCCTCGTGGCCGTTCTCACCATCACGGCGGTGTCCATGTCGGCCAACAAGAATGACGTCCATACTTCGCCGAAGTTCGAAGGTCCCAAAGCCAACACCGGCACCGTTAGCCATCTGTATGAAAACGGCAAGAGCATTTTGCGCGTCTCGACCGATTTCAAGGTGCCCGACACGCCGGCTCCCACCTGGCGAATTGTTGACAGCAAAGGCAACATTTACACTCTCGATGCGTTCAAGATCGAACGCGGCGAAAAGCGCCAAGTCTTGGTCCCCAGCTACGTTCCCAACATCGCCAAGGTACAGGTTTACTGTGCGTTCGCCGAGGTCCTGTTGGGAGAGACCACGTTTTCATCTCCGGTGAAATAGGTTTTACGGCAGCGGAAAAATATTGCCTCCACCTTCCAGGTCCTGGAGCTCACGCTTCAGGACCATTTTTTTTTGGGGAATTCAGAAGGCTGGAATAATCCTCGTGGCGCTTTACATTGAGGGACGTATGCAAGCGTCCGACACCATGGAAAACTGGCTGGATCCTGCCCCCTCCACGGTTCGCGGGCAGGATAGTTTGATAGGCGTGCCTATGAACCGAGATCGCTTTGAGGCCGAGGCCATTCCTCACCTGAACGATCTCTTTCGCACCGCAACCCGCGTGCTCGGAGAACGAAGCCGCGCGGAGGACGTCGTCCAGGAAGTGTTCCTGCAAGCGTGGAAATCGTTCCACCGCTTCGAGCCCGGCACGAACTGCCGGGCATGGCTGTTCAAGATCCTGTTTCATTGCATCAACCACCATCGCCGCAAATGGTACCGTTTTCCTTTGCTGAAGGAGAAGGAAGAGTTCCTCGAAGCCAACCTCACCTACGCCGAGTCCATTCCCGAGCACCTCACCGATGAAGACATCCTGGGAGCCCTGGACCATCTACCGGCGGATTACCGCGCCGTTGTGTTGCTGGTTGACGTGGAAGAATTCGCTTATAAGGACGCTGCGGAAATCCTCGGCATACCAATCGGTACGGTGATGTCGCGTTTGAGCCGCGGGCGTAAAGGACTGCGAGATCAGTTGGCGGCGGTGGCGCAAGAATACGGGTTGAATCGCGCTCCCAAGGAGGCACGCGGATGATCCTCGATCAAACTCCGCAACTGGAAAGCATGAAGAAGTTATTGAAGCGCGCGGTTCAAAGCCAAACCGTTCCCGCCCACCTGGAAGCAAAGGTCCGCAGCCGTCTGCGCGAGGAAGCGCAAGCTTCGGTGGGCACGAAGTCCTGGCCCACGCTGCCGGTGTTGGCGCTCGTCACGGCCGCGACGGTGGCCGTGGCGCTGTGGCTGCCGACGGTGGCCACGGATCGCGACCCAAGCGCTTACATCGCTCGCGTCAGTGCGCAGGCGTCTAGCCTGATGCGCGTTGGCCTGGGCGACCATATTCATTGCGCTATTTTCCGTAAGTATCCCCGCCAAGCCCCCGCGCTTGAATCCTTGCAGTCCGAACTGCCCGCCGCCTACTCGCGCTCGCTCGAAATCGCGCAGAAGAACGTGCCGCCGGATTTCCGCCCCTATCTCGCCCACCAATGCCGTTTCGACGGCCGCCGCTTCGTGCATCTGGCCTTGCGTAAGGACAGCCAGGTTCTCTCCGTAGTGATCGCCACGCGCAAAGAGGGCGAATCTTTCGCCGCCGATAAGTTGGTTCGCGGTCTTCGCCAGGCGGGTCTCGACTTTTATCAGGACCGTGCTGCGGAGTACCAGATCGCGGCCTTTGGGGCGAAGGGTCACTTAGTGTACGTGATTTCCAGCCTGTCTGCTGATCGCAACCTCGAATTGATGCTCGCGATGGCTCCGGGCCTCGCGGAAGTGTTGCCCAATCTTTAGTTGAAACAGTGGGAATACTTGCCGCTTACGCGGGCTTGTATTGCCGATGTTAGCCGAAGATAGAAGACTGGAAGAATCCCGCCACCGCCAGAAACATTGGAAGCGCTGGGGGCCTTACTTAAGCGAAAGGGCTTGGGGCACGGTTCGCGAAGACTACAGCGAACATGGAACCGCCTGGGAGTTTCTTTCCCACGACAGCTCGCGGTCGAAAGCTTATCGCTGGAACGAAGACGGCATCGCCGGCATTAGCGACCGCCATCAGCGCATCTGCTTCGCGCTGGCGCTCTGGAATGGGCGTGACCCGATACTCAAGGAACGCCTCTTCGGGCTGACGGGCAACGAAGGCAACCACGGCGAGGACGTTAAGGAGTGCTTCTACTATCTGGACAGCACACCCACTCACTCCTACATGCGCTACCTCTACAAGTATCCGCAGAGTCCCTTTCCGTACTCGTGGCTGGTAGAAGAGAACGCCCGCCGCGGGCGCGGCGAAGCCGAGTTCGAGCTTATCGACACGGGTGTCTTCGCGGACAACCGCTACTTCGACGTCTTTGTCGAATACGCCAAAGCCGGGCCCGACGATATCCTCATCCAGCTGCAAGTGCATAATCGCGGCCCGGAGACGGCGGAGATCCATTTGCTGCCCACAATCTGGTTTCGCAATACGTGGTCCTGGGGTGGTGGGGAAGCCAAACCAGACCTCGCAGGAGTGGGTCCCGACAGCGTCCTCTTACGCGACGGCAAGTACGGCGCGATGCGTCTGGAATGCCAGTCAGGCGGTCAACTTTTGTTCACAGAGAACGAGACGAACACCCGCCGGCTCTACGGCCACGGGAACGGGCAGACTTTCTCCAAAGACGCTTTTCACGATTTCTTCCTCCATCGCCGGCAGGACGCCGTTAACCCCGAGCGGCGCGGCACGAAGGCCACTTGCGCGTATTATGCCGAGATCGCTCCGGGCGAAAGCCGAGTGTGGCGCCTGCGTCTCCATGAAGGTGTATCAGCGATGCCGATCGACGCCGGAGAATTTGACGCCACCTTTGCCGCCCGCCGCGGCGAAGCGGACGAGTTCTACCGCCAGATCATGCCTGCTGGCGCCAGCGCGGACGAAAAGAACGTTTTGCGCCAAGCTCTGGGTGGCATGCTGTGGTCCAAGCAGTTCTATCACTACGTTGTCAAAGATTGGCTGCACGGCGACCCGGCGCAGCCTGCTCCGCCGGCCGCGCGCCGCCGGGGCCGGAATGCGGAATGGGGTCATTTGTTTAATTCCGACGTGATTTCGATGCCGGATAAGTGGGAATATCCTTGGTACGCCGCTTGGGACCTCGCGTTCCATTGTGTGCCGCTCGCACTGGTGGACGCGGATTTCGCCAAGGAACAACTCGCGCTGATGGTGCGCGAGTGGTACATGCACCCGAACGGGCAATTGCCGGCTTATGAGTGGGCTCTGGGCGACGTGAATCCTCCGGTGCACGCTTGGGCCACCTGGCGGGTTTACAAGATTGAGAAGAAGCGCCGGGGTCAGGGCGATCGCGTTTTTCTGAAGCGCGTCTTTCACAAGCTGCTGCTCAATTTCACCTGGTGGGTGAACCGCAAGGACGCCGAAGGCCGCAACGTGTTTCAAGGCGGCTTTCTGGGGCTGGACAACATCGGCGTCTTTGACCGCAGCTCTCCATTGCCAACCGGAGGGCATATCGAACAGGCAGATGGTACCGGCTGGATGGCTATGTACTGCTTGAATATGCTCGCCATCGCACTCGAACTCGCCAAGGAGGACCCTTCGTACGAAGACGTCGCCAGCAAGTTCTGGGAACACTTCCTTTACATCGCGCACGCGATGAATAACATGGCGCACGATGGCGTCAGCCTGTGGGACGAGGCCGACGGCTTCTTCTATGACGTGCTCCACGTTCCCGGCCAAGGCCATATCCCGCTCAAGGTGCGCTCGATGGTTGGGTTGATTCCGTTGTTCGCAGTGGAAACCTTGGAGCCCGAAATGATGGAGAAGCTGGAAGGCTTCAAACGGCGTTTGGACTGGTTCGTCGCGAACCGCTCCGACCTTACCGCCAACGTCGCGTGTATGAATCACAGGGGCATGGGCGAACGCCGCTTGCTATCGATCGTCGATGAAGAGAAGCTGCGCCGGGTTCTTAAAGTGATGCTGGACGAAACCGAGTTCCTTTCGCCGCATGGTATTCGTGCGCTCTCCCGGCGCCACCGCGAAGAGCCGTTTCGCTTCCCGGTGAACGGGCATGAGTACCGCGTCGATTACGAACCCGGCGAATCCAGCACGGGTTTGTTCGGCGGCAACTCGAACTGGCGCGGCCCGATCTGGTTCCCGGTGAACTATCTGCTCATCGAGTCGCTGCAGAAGTTCCATCATTACTTCGGGGACGCTTTCCGCGTGGAATGCCCCACGGGTTCCGGGAACTTTCTGACCCTGGCCGAGGTCGCGGCCGAGCTGTCCCGGCGCCTGACCCGGATCTTCCTGCGCGACGAACATGGTGCTCGTCCGGTCCATGGCCGGCTGGCCACTTACCAGCACGATCCCCACTGGCGAGACCTTTTGCTCTTTTACGAGTACTTCCACGGCGATGATGGCTCCGGTGTCGGCGCGAGCCATCAAACCGGATGGACTGGACTGGTCGCCAAATTAATCCAGCAAACGGGAGGCCACTCGTGATCCAGCTCCCGCTCCGCATTCCGCAGGAAGATTGCCGTCATACTCCCCTCGCGGCTCGAAAGGAATGGCTCGAAACCAATGGCCTCGGCGGATTCGCCTCGGGAACCGTCGCAGGTATCCGCACCCGCCGATATCACGGGTTGCTCACCGCGGCTCTCAAGCCTCCGGTGGCCCGCTACTTGCTCCTGGCGAAATTTGAGGAGGCACTGCTGATTGACGGCCAGCGATTCGAGTTTTCCTCCAATGAATATCCTGGTGTGGTCCACCCGAATGGTGCGCGCTACCTCGTCGAATTCCGGCTGGATCCCTTCCCGGTTTTTATCTATCAAATGGCGGGCGCCGAACTCGAGAAGCGAATCTTCATGGTGCACGGGGAAAATACTGTGGTCGTTGAATATGAGCTCCGCGCGCTGGATCGCGAGCCCGTGCCCAATTGCCGGCTCGAGCTCGTCCCGCTTTGCGCCTTCCGCGACTACCACTCCACGGCGCACGCTAACGAATCGCTGTCGCCCCTGGTTCATCGAGCTGCCAACGTCATCGGCTTTCAGCCCTATGCCAGTCTGCCTCCGCTGTATTTGAGCCATTCCCCCGCTGCGGTCGAAACGCGAGGGGATTGGTATTTCCACTTCGAGCTCAACGCAGAGCGCGATCGCGGCCTGGACTTCGACGAAGATCTATTCGCTCCGGCGACGCTGAGCTTCGACCTGTCGCATAGCCCGTACGCGGCGGTCATCGCCTCTACGGAAATCCGCGACGCTGGTCAAGCCGCCAACCTACGCCGCCGCGAGTGTGAGCGGCGTGCTTCCCTCGTGAAAGCCCTTCCCAACCGCGAACCCTTGGTCGAAATACTGGTCCGTGCCGCCGATCAGTTCATCGTTCGCCGGGGCGAAGGCTCGACGATCATCGCGGGCTATCCCTGGTTTAGCGACTGGGGCCGCGACACGATGATTGCGCTCCCGGGGCTCACGCTGGCCACGGGCCGTCACCAGGACGCGAAACACATCCTCACCACGTTCGCCGACGCCGTCGATCAAGGCATGCTCCCGAATCGCTTTCCCGACGACGGCCTGGCGCCGGAGTTCAACACCGTCGATGGCACCCTTTGGTACTTCGAGGCGGTTCGCGCCTACCTGGAACACACGCACGACTATGCTTTCGTGCGCCAGCGTATCTTCCCCAAGCTTAAACAGATCCTGCACTGGCACGTCTGTGGAACTCGCTATGGTATTGTTTGCGACCGCGATGGTTTGCTGCACGCCGGCGAAGCGGGCCAGCAGCTAACCTGGATGGACGCCAAGGTCGGCGACTGGGTGGTGACGCCGCGGTCGGGCAAGCCGGTGGAGATCCAGGCCCTCTGGTACAACGCTCTTTGTGTCGCCGAGGAACTTGCCCAGCTCTTTGGCGACGCCGACGTCGAAACCCTCGCGCGGGAGCTCGCGCGGCAGGCGAAGAAGTCCTTCCAGGAGAAATTCTGGAATTCCTTGGCCGATTGCCTCTACGACGTCATCGATGGGGACGAGCGCGACGGTTCGATTCGCCCCAACCAAATTTTCGCCGTGAGCCTTCCGCATTCGATGCTGGAACCGGCGCAGGCCGCCCGCGTCGTCGAGTGTGTGCGCCGCAACCTGCTAACTCCCCTCGGGCTGCGGACGCTCTGCCCGCGCGATCCTCGCTACCGCGGGGTCTACACCGGCGGCGTCACGGAGCGCGATACTGCTTACCATCAGGGCACCGTTTGGCCATGGTTGTTAGGCCCTTTCTTCACGGCCTTGCTGAAGGTGAACGGATATAGCGACAAAGCGCACCAGGAAGTCCGCCTGCTGATGGAAGGCATCGAAACGCATTTTTTCGAGTCTGGGCTTGGTCAAGTCTCCGAAATCGCCGATGCCAACTACCCCCACACGGCACGCGGTTGCACGGCCCAGGCGTGGAGCGTGGCGGAACTCTTGCGGGTTTGCCTCGAAGAATTGGCCCAGCCGCCGCGGCAGGGGATTAGCGAAGTCCAGCGCCAAGTCTCCTCGGCGGCTTAACTCGCCGCCCTGGCACCGGCCCGCTTAACGAAACCGAACCTTTGCTCGCGCTTTTGTTCTCGCCGCTGATCGCGCGCGGGCTGGCGAAAGACTAGAGTTCCCAGTCCGCCAGGGCTGGCGACGCTTCCGCTTGGCGCGGTCCCTCCCGTCCATTCCTCTCAACCGAAGTGGCGGCGTCCCCCCGGGCGACTGCCTCGTGCTGTTCCCCGGGCTGGAGCGGCTGCCGTCCATCCCCGGCACAACGGCCACTTCACGCTGCGAATTATCGAGATTAGCGGCTAGCGGCGCTCCGCGCCTCGTTCCAGCCCCCACCCTGTCTTTCGGCGAGCCCCGCCCGGCCCGCCGCTAGTTCTCTCTGCGCTTCGTCCAGATTCAACCCCAGCATCTCGCCCGCGTCCTCCAACGTGAAATCCGCAACCTCCACCCACAGTACGAGCAGCCCGCGCTGGGCCGGCATGGCGCGGACGGCTTCCAGCATCGCATCCCGCCACCAGGTCCAACGCGGACGCCGCCGCGCAGTCAACAAGGCCGCGCCCAGGCGCTGGTACAGTTCTCCTCGCGTGTTGGCCTCCGCGAAGACCGTGGTCAAGATGCTCTCGGTTTGCCTCGCGTCGCCCAAAAATGCCATTGCAATCCGGTACAGTTCGTCGAAATGAAACCACTTGGCGTTGTTCATCGGGTCCCTCATGATGGACAATACGGAAGTGTCGTCGGCAATCTCCTTAGGAAGGTCCGAAGAAGCTCCAAAGAGTCTCCAAAGACCCCATGGAAAGCGAATTTAACGAAGTATTCGAGTTCAGCGGCTTCCGCTTAGAGCCCGCGGAGCGCCGGCTTCTCAAAGCCGGCCTGCCCATTGCAGTGCCACCCAAGGTATTTGATCTTTTGGTGCATTTAGTCCGTAACCGCGATCGCTTGATCGAGAAGGAAGAACTGCTCCGGGCGATCTGGCCCGACTCTTTCGTCGAGGAATCCAACCTTAGCGTCAACGTTTCGGCGCTGCGCAAACTTTTAGGCGAAGCCCCAGGTGAAAGTCGATTCATCGAAACGGTCCCCAAGAAGGGTTATCGCTTCATTGCTCCCCTCCACTCCGAGGTGCCGGCCGCCCCGCCCGCGCCGCCCCGCTCGGCGCCGCCCCGCTCGGTGCCGCCCCGCTCGGTTCCTCTGAATCATCCAATCTGGATTCTTGCGGCAGCTGTTTGCCTCTTGTTCGCTACAATCTGGCTCCTGAAAGAACGCCTTCCGGTTTCGCGCCCGCTGCAATCGGTCGCCGTGTTACCGTTTCTGACGCTCGGTTCGCCTGAAGCCCCAGAATCGCTTGGATTAGGCATCGCCGATGCCGTAACCACGCGGTTGAGCGCGCTTGGCAAAATCGAAGTCCGGTCGACCGCGTTGGTTTCCCAGTTTCAAAAGCCGGGCCGCGATCCGCTCGCGGTGGCGAGAAAGTTGGACGTTGATGCCGTCCTCGACGGCAGAGCGCAGCGCAGCGGCGATCAGTTGCGCCTTACCGCGCAGTTGTTGCGCGCCAGGGATGGACGGCAAATTTGGGCAGCTACCTTCGACTCGAAATTTGGAGACATTTTTCGCTTAGAGGACCAGATCGCCGACGAGGTGGCTGGCGTCTTGGTGGGCCGGGCCCTGGCTGATGCGGGCCTGGTAACGAAACGCGGCACCACCAATCCCCAGGCTTACCAAGCCTACCTCCAAGGCCAGTATCTGGTTTCCAAGCGCCTGCATGGCGCCACGGAAACCGCTATTGGCTACTTTGAAAAGGCGATTGCCCTTGATCCAGGTTACGCGCTGCCCCATGCCGCGGTTGCGCAGGCCTATCTCTTTCGCGCGGGAGAAGGCTGGGGCGAAGCATATCGCGACAGGGCGAAGAGCGCGGCTCTGCGCGCGATTAGTCTCGACGATCAATTGGCGGAGTCCCAACTGGCTCTGGCCCAAGTACTCATGCGGGCGGATTGGGATTGGGCGGGAGCGGAACGCTCTTTTCGGCGGGCGATTGAACTCCAGCCCAATCTCGCCGCGGCTCACGCTGCGCTTTCCACCTGGCTTACCGCGCAGGCGCGCCATGAGGAGGCGATCGCTGAAATCCGGGCCGCCTGCCGAATGGAACCGCACCAAGCGACGTGGCAAGCAGACCTTGCTTGGACGTTGCTGATGGCGGGAAAGTACGATGAGTCCGTTATCGAAGGCCTCCGTGCGGTGGATTTGGACGCCTGGTCTTACAGCGCGCGGCGTCAATTGGCCAAGGCCTATTTGTTCGAGTCCAGGTTGGACGAAAGCATTCAACAGGCCCGCCGGGCGGTGGAAATCAATGGCAGCCGTCGGCAGAGGGTGCTTGCGGAACTCGCCAAGGCGTTGGTTGCGGCGGGCCGGACCGAGGAGTTCGAAGCCATCTGGCCGGAACTGCTTCGCCCCAATTCCCATGAGCCCTATCCACACTTCGAGATTGCCGTGGTGGAAGCCGCTCGCGGCCGAAACGAGGCCGCACTGGCGGAATTACATAAGGCCGTGGAAAAGCGAATTTCCAGGGTCTTATGGCTGCGGGAAGATCCGGAGTTGAAGCGACTGCGCGGCGAGGCTAAATTTGGGGCGCTCGTGGGAAAAGTGGGTCTCCGCCCCTAGCTTCTCGAGGACTTGGCGAGCGACGCCTTCGCTGCCGTGTTCTCCGACCACGTGTAGCCAGTTTTCGCCAGCGCGTAGTGTCGCCTGCTCAAAGCCAGAGCCAAACTGGACCGTTCTCGACGGTGGGAAAGCCGGAAAGTCGATGGGGGCCAGAACGACACTGATGGTCTGCCGATCGCCCTCCAGTACCGCATGGATCAGCTCGCGGCCGCCCATGCGGCAAACGTGGAACTCTCTCGCACCATAACCGGCCGGCAAGGCCGACCGCAGTGGTGTCTCGCCCAGGGGACGAACCATGACTTCGCCCCGCAATGCGCAAGCCAGATGATGTTGCCAAGCGTAGTCGAAGCGGTGGGATTCCCAGGTGAAAAGGGCCGCGAAGAGTAACAGCGCCGCAACGGACCAAGTCAACCGCGCGGGCCACCGATCCGATGGGGCTACACTTTCGATGCTGTTGCTTACCCGCACCCGCAGTGCCGGGTCGACAGGGATCTCCCGTACCGCGCTGCGCAATCGTTGCCGGATTTGTTCGAAGCTGGAATCGGCCAAGCCTGCCACCATCCATCCATGAACGCGCGTGCCCGAATTATTCCGGGCCGGAGAAAATTCCCGGAATAAGCGGACCGGCTGGGCTCATTTCTTCAGCGTCATGCCAAAACTCAACGGAAAGAACGTGCTCATTACGGGGGCCTCAAGCGGTATCGGTCAAGCAATCGCCATTCGTTTCGCCCGCGAAGGCGCCAACGTCGCCATCAACTATCGCAACGACCCGGAAGAAGCCGAGGCCACCGAGGTTCTGGTCCACGAAGCTTGTCTGGCCGCGCGGGAGTCCGGCTGCAAGGACCTCATTGTGCAGGGCGACGTATCGAAGGAGGACCAAGTGGAAGCCATGTTCTCCCAAGTGATCGAATCCTTCGGCCGGCTGGACATCTTGGTGAACAACGCCGGAATTCAAAAGCCTGCGGCCAGCCACGATGTCTTGGCCGAAGATTTCGATCGTGTCCTCAATGTCAACCTTCGTGGCGCGTTCCTCTGCGCTCGCGCCGCGATCCGGCATTTCCTCACTCGCCCCGGTGGCGGTGTGGTCCTCAATAACTCCAGCGTCCATGAGGTAATTCCCAAACCGAAGTACTTGCCGTATTCGATTAGCAAGGGAGGAATGGAGAATCTGACGAAGTCGTTGGCGCTGGAGTACGCCGATCGTGGAATCCGCGTGAACGCCGTCGGACCCGGCGCGGTCGTGACGCCGATCAACAGCGCCTGGACCAACAACGAGAAAGCCCGCAAAGATGTGGAAAGTCACATTCCCATGGGCCGCGCCGCGGCACCCGAGGAAATCGCCAGTGTCTTTGCCTTTCTCGCCTCGGACGAAGCCTCCTACATCACCGGGCAGACTATCTTCGCCTGCGGCGGTTTGACGCTTTATCCGGAGTTCCGGGTGGCTTGGTCGTCCGGGGAGTAACACGCGATGACTTCACTTAGGGGCTTGTCCGTCTTGATCACCGGCGCCAAAGGCGGCTTGGGCGCCTTCATTACTGCTCGATTTCTCGCCGCTGGCGCTGCCGTGACGGGTGTCTCGCGATCGATTGCAGCCGGCGATTTCCCGGAAGGCGACTTTTGGGCGGTTGCCAATGCTCTGGCTGACGACGCCCAAGCGAAGTCGCTCCTCGCACAGGTAGTGGCGCGCCGGGGAGGCGTGGATGCCGTTGTCCATCTTGTGGGGGGGTTTGCTGGTGACACGCCCATTTCGCAACAAGGCGACGCACTCGTCCAGCGGATGTTGGAAATGAATTACTTGTCGGCCAGCCGCTTGTTCTCCGCCGCGTTGCCGCACTTGGCGCATTCATCCCGCGGATTACTCGTGGCGATTGGGAGTCCCTCCGCCGAGGCGCCGCCGTCCGGCCAGGCGGCCTATGCTGCCTCGAAGGCGGCGCTTTCTTCTCTCATCCGCTCGATTCGGGCCGAGTACTCCGCCACCACTGTCCGCGCCAGTTTGGTCATACCGAATACACTCGATATCGCAGCCAATCGCGCGGCGATGCCTGGGGCGGACACGGCGTCTTGGACGAAGCCGGAAGCGGTCGCGGAAGTGGTGGCGAGGTTGGCCGCCGGCGAGGCGAACCCGGCACCAGGGGAGAACATCCGCCTATGCTAGAAGCCGCCTTATTCCTATTGGCGATGTACTCGGCCTTCGGCATGGTCTTCGCGCTCGCTTTTGTCGCCGTGGGCGTCCAGCGTGTGGACCCGCTCGCCAGAAACGCCCATTGGGGTTTCCGTCTGGTGATCTTACCGGGGGTGCTCTTGTTTTGGCCGCTGCTGCTCTGGCGTTGGTCCGCCGGTCGCACCGCGCCGCCTGTCGAACGCACCGCCCATCGCCTATGACCCGCCCGTTACGCCGAACTCATCGGATAATCTGGATCTCCCTGGCGTTCGCGCTTCCCGCGATCTTGCTTTTGGCCCTCGCCGGTCGCGAACCCGCGCTTGAGCCCAATCCGAATCTCGCAATGGAGCAACGGCGATGAGCTTGGAGTACAAGGCCGTTAGCTGGAACGCCGCCAAACGGACTTACGATACTGCGATCGCGTTCATTTGCCTTAGCTATCTTGCCGTTTTCACTGGCGGCACCTTAGCGCTCTTTCCCGGCGCGACCGTGGAGACGGCACTCATCCGCGGCCTTGGCACCTTAGCCTTCTTCCTGCTGCACCTCATCTTGGCCATCGGGCCATTGTGCCGGCTGCAGCCAGCTTTTCTGCCCCTCCTCTATAACCGCCGCCATTTGGGCGTCACGATGTTCCTGGTGGCCTTAAGTCACGGCGCATTTTCCCTCGTGCAATTCCACGCCTTCGGCGACCAGAATCCACTGCTGAGCCTGCTGACGCCTCCAGAGCAAGGCGTCGCGTTTCAGATTCTAGGACTGCTCGCGCTGCTGATCTTGTTCGCGATGGCGGCCACTAGCCACGACTTCTGGCTGCGGCAACTCAGTGCCCCCACCTGGAAGCGGCTTCACATGCTCGTGTATTGCGCCTATGCGCTGGTGTTGGCACATGTCGCCTGGGGCGCGCTGCAAAGCGAACGGAGCCCACTGTTGGTGGTAGTTTTGGGCGCCGGCGTTTTGGCCTTAAGCGCGCTGCACCTCGCGGCGGGGCTCTCAGGCCGGGACTTCGACCGGGAATTTCGCCTGGAAATGATTCCCGTCTGCAACGTCGATGACATCCCCGAGAAACGCGCCCGCATTATCTGTGCCGGCGGGGAACGCGTGGCGGTGTTCCGCTATGACGGGCAATTGTCGGCGGTCTCCAACGTCTGCCAACACCAAAACGGCCCCCTGGGCGAAGGAGTGATCGTCGATGGTTGCATAACATGTCCCTGGCACGGGTATCAGTACTTGCCGGAGTCGGGCCAATCGCCGCCGCCCTTCACGGAAAAACTGCCAACCTTCCGGCTGGCCCTCGAAGGCCGGCTGATCCTGCTGGACCCGCGACCACAGCCAGCGGGGACTTACATTGTGCCCTTGCGGATCGAACCCTCATGAAGATGTCCCAGCAAAATTGGCGGTGGATCGCGGCTTTCTGCGCCTCTTCGGCGGTCCTGGCTGGGCTTCTGCTTTGGGGACAAGCGTGGTTCGCGCCAGCGAATTTCGAGTTCGGAGCTTACCGGTCCCAGGCGGGCACGCTGGCATTTCTACCTTATCCAGCGTTGCTCCAGAACGGTCGTTGGACCCTGCTTACGGGCAGCGGCAAATGGGGTGCCGAGAAGACTGGCCCCAACCGCGGAGGGGCTGTGTACAACTTGCGCGCCGCGAAAATCTACCGGCCCGGCGGCGAAATGCTGGAGGTTGAGGAGAATTCCTGGGCTTGGCAAGACCAAGTTCCCTCGCCCGTCCCCGAACGTATTGGGGGAGAATGGCTTTCGCTATGGGGCGAAATCGCCGATAGCAAGTGTTTCCTCGGCGTCATGAATCCTGGGGCTGGGACGGTGCACCGGGAGTGCGCCGTACGCTGCTTGAGCGGCGGAGTGCCGCCGATTTTCGTGGCCCGCGATCGGCGGGGTGCCTTTCGTGTGTTTTGGCTTGCCGCCACCGGAGGCCAAAAGCTTTCGCGAACGTGGTTGACCCGCCACGCTGGTCGCCGCCTGCGCCTCGGCGGACGGCTGGTTCGGCGTGCCAACTTGGAGTTTTTCGAAGTCGACCCGCCCCGGGAATAATCTGGCGCGACCACTGGATTATCGCAGTGCCATGGAAAATGCCAAATGGATCGTTGCCGCTAGCTGGGTACTGCGCGGCGTCACTGCCATCATCCTGTTGCAGACCCTTTACTTTAAGTTCACCGGGGCGCCGGAAAGCGTCTACATCTTCACGACCATCGGCGCGGAACCGCAAGGCCGCATCGCCAGCGGCATCGCCGAGCTCATCGCGGGAATTCTCATCCTGATTCCAGGAACGGTCGTCTATGGAGCGGCGCTTTCGCTGGCGGTGATTAGCGGAGCGATTGTCAGCCACTTGACCGTGCTTGGCATCGCCCTGCCCGCCGTCAACGATAAAGGGGAATTGTTCGCCCTGGCCGTAGTTGTGTTCTTGTGCTCGTTGCTGACCTTGGTAGTGCACCGGCACGAGATCCCGGTTCTTGGTTCCTTGCTGGCGCGAACCTAAGAATTGAGAGAGCGGGCGTCCAGCGGGAACAGCGAGGCCCGGGCGGTCGTTAATCCCGCAACAGCGAGATCGATGATCTGGCCGCGCCTCGTTTTGCAGCTTCGCCAAGAACCGCAGTCCAAACGGCGGAAAGACTCCGCTTGAGTCGCCCCCCCCCTGCGGGGCATCCCCGGCGGAATGCACACAGTTGTCGTCGAAAAGAGCCTTATTCACGGAGCGGCGCGCGGCGGCTTTGCTCGAGTTCAGATTGCTGCTTGTGCGCTGGAGCCAGCTTGCCGAGGCGTCGTTGAATCAATCGAGGCGGGTCAGTTGTTAGCCTGGTCGGGGCATGGGATCTTGCGCGGCGCGGAGCTATGCTGAAACTGCGCGAAGGAGCGGATTGAACTAAATCCTGCAGTGGGCAGCGGAAAGCCTTTGCTGCAAGGAACCCGGATCATGGTGCCGAGCTTCCTTGCAATGATTGCCGGCGGCTGGCCGCTGCCATGGAGTATGCGGCCCAGGTAGTTTACAAGGACGACCTTTGCCGAAGTCTAGTGATTGTCGATGAGTCCCTCATCGGCCGCTCGATCCGGCACAGATAGCCGTCTCGAGAACCCTGCTTTCGACGGTGCTGTCGACAGGAGTGAGCCCCTGCAGCTACTCGCTTCAGCATGCATTGCCACGTCCGGCCAGTGCGGAAACGCAGCGTCGCCTCGCCTTCCATGTCTTTCGCGATAGCGCTCCGGCGTGAAGGCGCCCCGAATTCGCGGAGCATCTCCCATGCTCACTATGCAACCCCAAATGGCCGCCTTCTGCGCAGATTTCAATTGCGCCAGTTATTGAGTCCATGAGCCCTGCAGACGATGTCAACGCGATGTACCTCGAAAAGTAGGCTTCTAAGGTAGAGAAGGTGGGACGCCTTGCCGCTAAGTCGTTGAAAAGATGGAGCGGGAGACCGGGTTCGAACCGGCGACGTTCAGCTTGGGAATACACACCTCGTTCGCAAATAAAGAACATATGCGACCATGGCGGCAATCCAGACCACCTGGAACTACAGAGAAAAGTGAAAACCGGCCTTAACGCAGTAATCGCAGTAACGAGGCCGGCGCAGCAAAATTCTTCTAAATCCTGTCGGCGATTTGGCCCCTCGCGCAACCGATATTGCGTGAGGTTCGATGAGGTTGGCCAAGGCGGGCGACCTGTATCGCGAGCAGCACGGGGATCTCCTGATTTCCAGAAACGGGCCGAAGCAGGCGGAAGGGCTTGTGCTGGTCGTTTCGAACCGGGAGGCGGGCAAGTAACCTCTGGCATTTGCATCTCAGCCATTAATTCTGTGTGGCTTGCCCATTCGCCGGCCACCGCCAGAGCCACTTCTGTTCGAAAGGCGCAATGGGCACTTCGTATTTCAGATAACCGAGCATCCCCAGTTCGGATTACCGCTTAGGCAAGACAGACTTGAGTTAATTTTTCTAGCAACGCTGGCGGTACGGCAAAGAAGCCAAGATGTCCATTTGCGATTCGTTGCCGAGATTCTGGTTTTCTTGCAATACAACTTGATAATGAACCCCGTCCGACGGACACTTGAGCGATTGCAAGCACCGCCACTTGTGCCGCACGCAGGGGTGCTGCGGGTTGGGCCCGCAAGTACATTGGGTGGAGTATTGCATGCAACTCGACGACATGCGTGGTTCGGCAGCTATTCGATATGAAGTCTGCAGAGCCCATTCTGGCGGCGAAACAAATCCATGCCGGATGGCAACGAGGCAATTGCAGTGTCGACGTAGGATCAAGTACACCTGAAGATTTTGCGTTAGGTTCGCCTGCGGAACATGAGCTTGAGAGTTCGACCACAGGCTTCTATTCAAGTGATACCCTTGCACATGTGTCCAGCCCTCTGCGGGATTGTTTTGATCGCTACCGGAGCGGTGACTCAGCCGCTCTCGGACAACTCACACCCACACTATACAAGGAACTTCGACGTATCGCTTCGCGACATTTGCGCGGAGAACGCACGGACCATACATTGCAGGCCACAGCGCTGGTGCATGAAGTTTACCTGAAGCTTTTCGATGAAGCAGACCGTAAATACACCGACCAGATACACTTCCTCGCGGTTGCCTCGCGAGTAATGCGCCAGGTGCTGGTGGACTATGCCAGGGCGAGATCCGCGGCCAAGAGGGCAGTACCTGCAAAGAGCAGCGAGCCCATAACCTCAAGCATCGAAGTAAGAACCAGCAAGGGCGTTGAGATACTCGACATCATCGAACTGGAAGATGCGCTCCGGGATCTCGAGGTGGAAAAAGAAGTCCTGGCCAAGCTGATCGAAATGCGATATTTCGGCGGCATGACCGCGGAAGAGTCGGCCGAAGCAACGGGCCTGTCGGTTCATATCGTACGGCACGAGTTGCGATTTGCGCTCGCCTGGCTTGGCAAGAGGCTGGCGGGGAACAGATAACTACCCGCTCAGCGCCGCGCGTTACCAGGCCGGCGCATCCCCCCGGACTTCTTGCTCGAGATCGCGCAGTAGCGCCGGTCGAGCCGGCGGGTGCGCTCGGCCTGGTCAAGTACGAATGCCGAGCCCGGGTTGGCTGCCCGCAAATCGTTCCAGATCCCAACCAGCCGCACGGTCGCGGAAACGCAGGCGGATTCGTCCAGTCCAGCGGATAGCGCCCGGATGCGCTCCAGAACATCCACAGTTTCAAAGTTCTGGCTGACCAGCTTGTTGATGCCCTTCGGCAGCAAGGCGAGGTGCCGTTGTGCTTCGGCCAGAGCCTCTCGGGGCTGGCCGCTGGCATCCAGCAGCGAAGCGCGGGCTCTGAAAAGCCCACGCTCGTTGGCATGACCCCCATTCTTGTGAATCTGCTCCAGCGCGGATGTTGCTTCGGCAAGATGTTGGCGCGCTTGGTCGAGTTGCCCAAGTTCCACCAGTGCCGCAACCATGCTTGTCAGGTATTCGAATCGCGTCACTTGAGCCGTGAAATTTCCTTGGGACGTTTCAAGACTCAGCCGATAGGCGCGCTGCAGAAAATCTAGCGATCGCGCGGGCTCTGCGCTGGTAAGTGTCACTCCTTCGCGAGCCAGGACCCTGGCAAGGTCCAACTTCGCCGCATCATTGTCCGGGTCGGCTCGCAGCAGCCGTTCGGCGATTGATCTCGCAATCCGATAATTTTTAATCGCTTCTTCAGTGTGCCCAAGATGGAAACGGATGGGCAAGCCCAGGACGTCACCCAGTATGATATGGCTCCAGTACAGGTGCCTGGCGTTTCTGGCGATGTGCGGTTCTGAGGCGTTGGTCTTCTCCGCGATTCCGATCGCCTCGCGTAAGCTGCTGACGGCGCCGGAAAAATTGCCTGAGCTTGCCTGGGACCGGCCATAGCTGACAAGCGTTGACTCGAGTTCCGAATCTGTGCCTGGCGGCTTTGGGGGGGTAGCAGCCAAGCCACGCCGGATCCTGAGTGAGCGGGCATAAGAATCCTCGCTGCTCTGTGGGTTCATCTGGAAATCGAAGTACCTTGCCATCTCTTTGTGCGCCTCCGCTTCACGAAGGGGATGGAGTTTGGGAGCCAGCCGCAACATGCGTTCGACGGCTTCGCGACGCTGCGCCTGACGGTTGGCGTCTTCAAAGACTGTCACCAGCTTGGCGTAGACAGTGAAGAGCTTTTCCAGTCTGCCGGCATCGAGTCCTGACAATTCGACAATCGAGCCCAACTCAAGAGTCTTCTCCGCGGAGCGCAGCGCGCTATCTGTGTCTCCGATGCTGGAAGTGTTTCCTCCGCGGCTTTGAGCCAACCTTGCATGAGCGTTCACAAGCTCCCATGCCAGTTCCGGGTCCCGCCTGTAATCGCGTCCGAGGTTTTCCAGATACTGCAGGGCGATCGCACCCAACTTCTCGCGGGCTTTCGTGCCCCCCACAAGCCCGCCAATTTCGTCATGTACTTCGAACAGCAGCCGGTCGGCGAGACGGCGCGTTTCCACTGTGCGCAGTAATGCCTCCTCACGCTGCCTGATAGCGAAAAGCGTCGCCGCGACCAGCACCGCCACCAGTGTCAAAGCCGCCGCCAGTTGTGGCCAGTTCCGCCGTACAAACCGGCGCGCGATGTAAAACGCTGAGTCTGGCGTGGCCCGTACGGGCCACTGGGCAAGATACCGGTTCAGGTCGTCAGCTAATTCCGGAACCGACCCGTAGCGGCGCTGCGGATCGAGTTGTAGGGCTTTCAGAAGGATGTTCTCGAGGTCACCTTTCAGCTCCGGCTTGACCGCCGATGGCTTTACAACATCTTGCTGTGAAATCACTTGAATTGCCTGAGTGAAGGGAGTGTTCTTCACCTCGCGTAGTGCAGTTCCAGCCAACAACCGGTACAAGACCGCAGCGATTCCATAGACATCGGTGGCGACTGTCGGATCCATCCCGATTGACTGTTCCGGGCTGGCATATCCCGGAGTGAAGGCGCGAAATTTTGTCACTGTCGCTTCATCGCTCAAGTCGGTGGCAATGCCGAAGTCGATCAGTTTGGGCAACCCCTCGGCTGTGACGAGCACATTGTCCGGCTTGATGTCGCTGTGAACGATAAGGTTGCGATGGGCAGACTGCACGGCTTCGCACAGCTTCAAGACCAGCCGGATTCGCTGGTTCTGATCGAGCTGATGGCTGTCGCAATAGACGTCAATCGGCACCCCATCTACCTGTTCGAGAACAGCGTAGGGAATCCCGTCATCGGTCGTCCCTGCATCGATCAGGCCAGCTATATAAGGATGGCGCAAGGAGGCCAACATCTGCCGTTCACGCAGAAATCGCCGGTAAGCGCTTCCACGTACCTCTTCAGTTGCGGTGTGCGGAACCTGTGCGAACTTTACGGCAACGCGCTGACGTACCTCCCCGTCAGCCCGATGCGCCTCGTACACCATGCCCATTCCGCCCGAGCCGAGCAAGCGCCCAAGCTCGAACGGACCCACCCGGCCGACTGGCGCATTGGGCGTGGATGGCGGGCCAAAGGCCTGATCGAGAGCCAGCCGCATTGTTTCATCGGGGAGCACCAGTTCGGGAGTCTCGCAGGCATCTTCCCGATCGAACTCAAGAAGCGACAGCACTTCCTTTCTCACCGTTTCATCGGCACAGTTCGCCTCCAGGAATACCTTGCGGTTCCCTTCTGGTTGGCTCACCGCGCGGTCGAACCAGAGCCTGACCTCTTCGCCTGTCTTTTCCATCGACGAGTGCCTGCAAAAATCTTCCCTGATTGTATCGCCAGCCGGCCTTCAAAGCCTTGCTTCAGGCCTCTTCACGCCCCTCCGCGACCTGAAGCACCGGCAGGATGGTAATGTCCTTGGGGAGTTGCGGGATCAGCATGGGCACTTGGTCGCGATACTCAACATATTCCGGATGTTCTTTGATTAGATCCCGCTCCTCGAGCTGAATGGCCACCAGGATGTAGGCTGTCGTTACTGCCGCGAACAGCAGATGGGTGGCTGTCATGGTCGGGGTAAACCAGAAGACCATCAGCCACCCCACATAGAGCGGATGCCGGACCATTCGATACAGCACTGGGGTGGCGAAGCGGAGTTTGCTCTGCGGCTGCCCACGCAGGTTCCTCCACACTTGCCGCAATCCGAAAAGGTCGAAGTGGTTAATGACAAACGTCGACACCAGCACCAGCAGCCAGCCCGCGGCATAACCGCCATAAAGCAGGTTTTGCGCCATCGCGCTTTCTGCAGTCCAAACCATCCCGCCCAAAGGCTGCCACTGCCAGAACAACAACATCAACGCAAGACTGCTGGCAAGGACATACGTGCTTCGCTCCATCGCCTGCGGAAGAAATCGAGTCAGCATGCGCTTAAAAGCGGGCCTCGCCATGACGCTGTGTTGAATCGCGAACAGCGAGAGCAGCCCTAAATCCGTCAGAAGTGCTTGTACCCAGTCGCCTGATGCGGCGGAGTCCATCGATTTCGGGACGACGAAATTCCCGATAAATCCGATGGCATATAAGAATGTGGCAAGAAAGGCAAAGTAACTGCCTGCGCCGTAAATGAAGATCAGCAATTGGCTCATCTTGAAAGATCCTTTCGTGTGTTGTTCGCACCGGCTCGTTTTCCGGCGACAACCAGGAAGCGGGTTCCGTCTGTGTTTTTCGCAAGGAATCTTTCGCGGCAAGAAATTCTCACTGAGCTTGCGAATTCTGTAACCAGAACCCGCTTCGACCTGTAGAGGCGGTTGCGGCAAGCAACCTCTCGAATTCGGCGCACTGCCGTGACCGCCCAGGTGGTCTTAATCCAAACACAGGAGAAATGAAATTGAAGTTCAAAGAAATAGGGCGGAGCCTTTATTTGGCTGCCGCAGTCCTCGCCTTCGCGCAGGATGGTACAGCAATCGAAGGCGTGACGCTGATCAATCAGAAGGCCGCTTTGTCTGGCAAAGTAACGAACCTCGACACGCCGGGCTTTCCAGTTACCATTTCCGAACCGGGCAGCTACCGGCTTTCCGGCAACATCGTGGTTCCAGACGCCAATTCTACAGCTATCGAAATTACATCTGACAACGTCACGCTCGACTTGAATGGATTCACGATTTCGGGGCCCAATAGCTGTCAGCCGAACCCGATCCGCTGCACGCAATCAGGAAGTGGTATCGGAGTCGTGGCTGTCGGCAAGGCGGGTGCTGCGAGTCCGGCGAACGTCAAGGTGATGAACGGATTCGTGCGAGGGATGGGAGGTCACGGGATCCGTATGATGGGCAATGGCACATTCGTGCAAAACGTCGTCTCGATGAGCAATGGCGGGCCCGGAATCGTAGTCGGCGAAGGATCCGTTATCGATAGTGTCGCCACACTGAATGCTTCCAACGTAGCGATTGTCGGGTTGATTGTGCGGGGTTGTACGGCGTCGAATAATGTCTTCGGGATCGCCGTGCGCCCTGGCGGAATTGCCTCAGGCAATGTTGTCTATTCGAATAGTCTTACCGGGATCACCCTCAACAATGCGACTGCGACGGGCAATACCTCAAATAACAACGGTTCCTATGGAATCGACGCGGTGTGTCCAGGGGTGCTTTCAGAAAACACGGCCACAGGAAACGCAAGCACAAACATTCGGACCACCGGTGCCTGCACATTGGTGAATAATACGATCTAGGCCGCAGTGCCCACGGAAGCCTGCGGGTGATGGTCTATCGCTCGCAGGCTATCAATCCCTTTTGCCTTGCCTCTTACTCACCTGCTAGTGCACTTGCTGTTTGTCAAATTGATCACTCAGGCAGTGCTGAAAACAACGCCACTCACCGTGTGATCGGCATGGCGATCCGCAGCGCAATGCCGACCGAACTTTATTAGATCGACGTGGCGCAGAACTGTTTGAAGACCTCCAGTAGCCCACTATTTGCGAAGCAAGACTTCACCGGATCAAAGGTTTAGCTTCAGAAAAGACTGGCCCTGGCGGAAGTGGAAATGTCAAAACCCAAGTTGACATTCGATCGCTGCAAGGATTTCTTGAGGAAGAATCCCCGTAGTCTGTTGGAGAAACAGTGGAGCGGGAGACCGGGTTCGAACCGGCGACGTTCAGCTTGGGAACTTGCACGTCATTTGGAAATACAGAACTTCTGCGTCCATGGCGTAAATCCTGACCATAGAAATACGCTGAGTTTTCACGTTGTACCCAAAAACGCGACTAAACGGAGTAATCGGAGTACAAACTTCACTTCGTTCACGACGTGTCCTTGAGAGTGCGGGATTGCCTTCCAAAGAGGTGATCCATGGGGCAAGTATGCTCCGAAAATCGACGCCTGACAAGAGCCGGCGACGTCCTGCGCGAAACGCACGGAGAGTTCCTGGTCTCGAAGCAGAAGCTCAAGAAGGCGGAGGGAATCTGTCTTGTGCGGGAGAAGCGCGAAAGTGCGACTCAGACGCTGGGATTCACCGCGCGGCCGTTCGTACTCTGTGGTCTTCCGATTCGGCGCCCACCCGAAGGCCAACTGCTCTTTGAGCGCCGGAACGGGCATTTCACACTTCAAGTCACGGGTCACCCCGATTTTGGCCTTCCTTTTGGCCAGGATCGTCTTGTGCCGATCTTCTTGGCGACAATGGCTGTCCGGCAGCAGAGTCGGATCGTGCGATTTGAATCGGCGGCTGAGCTGCTCGACACATTCGGACTTTCGAAGGGTGGCAAGGAGTACAGGCGTCTTGTTTCTGCCTTTGAGCGGATCTTTGGCGCGACGATCTTCTTTGGCACGGAGACGAGCCGTCCTGCCGCCAAAGTGGTCCATCGGTCTCGCTTCAATTTCTTGTCCGAGGCGCAGATTTGGTACAACCACGACTCTGCACAACCGCCTCTATCAGACGAGTTCGCTAACGTCGTCATCCTCAGTGAAGAGTTCTACCGCGAGATTTCAGAGCATCCGATACCCGCCGACCTCGAGGCAGTCAAGGTGTTAGCATCGGCACCCGCGGTGCTCGACTTATTCGTCTGGCTCACCTATCGATGCTTCTCGACAAAGGGCCCAGAGCGGATTCCGCTTTTTGGCGACTTTGGACTTGCCCAGCAACTTGGCTGTGTGGATTACTCGCGACCTCGGCGATTCAGGTCGATGCTTGACCAGTGGCTAGGCTCAATCCGAAGGCTTTGGCCAGATTGCCCGGCCGTCATTGCGAGCGATGGTCGAGCGCTGCTGGTGAACCACTCCAAAGCGGTCCTCCCGCAGGGAAAATCTGGCCTAAGGTTTGACTGAGCTGCTTTGCGTTGCGCTCTCCATGTTCTACTTACCCGCTTCCTGCGCAATACCAACGGCACGGCATTAGAAGAAGACGATCAATCGCCGTGGTTTGAAGGTATAAGACGAGCCAACATCGTGCTATCTGAAACAGGCTAAGAATGGCCAACCGGCAAGAGACTACTAGATCAAACCCAAAATCTTGAGCCAGGCGTTGATCTGCCCGAACGCATCCTGCTGCCATTGGTCCGGTGAGCGCTCTCCCAGCACCTTGGTATCCTCGACAAATTGCCTAACACAGGTCGGTCCGTAGTCTTCAGCCGTGCGGAATTTTCCTGCGATATGCCTATATCCGCTCTCCCCGCTTGTATGCGCAAGGATGGGGCGGCAAGCTTCCGCAAGAGCGGCCGGCCCGTCAGGGTAGTTCCTGATGCAGTAGTAGATATCGTATGAGTCTTTTCGTTTATCTCGGCCGTTCAGGGCGTGTCCTTTCATGGCGAGCAGTGCAGGGATGGAACATACGGCTACTTCAACCCGATTTCTGCCGCCTTCGGGCATCGTTCCGTCTATCGCTACAAGCTGATAGAAGTGAAGCGCCAGATCCGCACCATCTGCACGCTGCACCGCGAAGTTGTCTACCAACGGAGGCTTGTTCTTCACAATTTCGGCGTCTCGCGGCATGAGGAAGTCAACAATGATGTCGATTGCCGGTCCGCCGTCGGTGGCCGGAACCTGACGCACCAATTGAAACCGCTTAAGTTCATTCCTCTGTTCGTAGCCTTTCCCTTGGAGCGCTTCTACAAGGGTGGCGTACTCTCCGTCGCCGAGTGCTTCTGCATCGAGTCCCAGATCCACGTCCAAAGAGCCCACATGGGGCATGTCCTCGTTGTTAAGTAGTAACCAAGGTACGGCTCCCCCGACAACCGCGAACTTGCCGCGGAAGCTTCCAAGGATCTGCCCTATTTCAATGAGGACCTTCTTTACAGCGTCCGTCGTGCGGTCATCGTAATCCGCCGCCGACTGCGGCTCTTTTTTCTCTAGTTCGGCCATTTCAGCTTCTCTTGCCTTAAATGCTCTGCGGCTTCCCTGCCGCGTTCCCCGGCGACAGCGAGGTCCAGATAGGTTTGAAGCGGACTCGTGCAAACCGCTCCAGGTGCAGGCTCGACCGTGTCTCCTAGAATTCCGAGATCCTTTGGTATCGTGACAACTACGTTCTCGCCCTTGCCGGTGACAGAAAGATGTAGGGCATCCTTGAGCTCCGCCAGCCCGGCCTCATCGGCATAAAAATACTGCATTCCGGTCCGGCCATATGGCGCAAGCCAGTGCGCGGCCGAAAACGAGCAAAAGCTGGCATGCCCCCTCCCCGCGATAGCTCCCAGCGTTGCGCGAGCTGCATCTTCAAAGGACTTTCCGTGCGTGACGGTATAGAAGCTCATCCGCTTTCCGGGTGGCGGTTCGTAGGCATCACGCCAGGAATCTAACAGCTCGTTGGGCTTGGAAATGAACATGCCCTGGCGGGAGACCTGAGCCCATTCCCTGTCCAGCAACCCCATACGCACATTGCTGACATGCCCAAGGCTGACGCCGGCCGACTGTGCGAGCTCTTCGACGCGCCATCGGCGACTCGGGTCGCGGAGCATAGTCTTGAGCACCTGAGCGGATCGCGGTCGGAATAACGATTTTAGTTCGCGGCGATCAGGAGCAGGTTTGTCCGCTACGATGCGTTCGATGAAGACGCCGTCGAATTCGAGCCGCACATTGCCTTGCAGGTCTACGAATCCAACCCTGTTCTCCCTGCAGATCATCCGCGCTGCCGGTGACAGGTAGGGGGCGATGAAGACGGGTGTTGCTTGCAGGTCGGACTGTTCGAAATAATTGCGCAATTGAAGCAAGCCGTCACGCACGTAACGGGGCTGGCCGCTGGATTTGACTTCGCAGACGAGCAGGTGGGGGCGGTTTGCGGCGGTGAGACGCACAAGAACATCGACCTGATCACGGCCTACGAACGGCGCCACTTCCACGCTTTGCAGCGCGACGATGGGGATCTCCTTTAGGATCGACTCGAGTGCGTCAGCCGCCTTTTGCTCGAACTCCTTCATCGAATCGGCCGATTTCAACATACGTTGAAGATACCACTTTTAGTGAAAACGGGCAAATCTATTTCACTATAATGACACGTTTCAACAAATGCTGAAAACGCTTCCTGTTCTGAAGGTGAGAACGCTCATAAGCAAATACAATAAGATAGAGGCCGTTAGCGAACCCACCCCATGTGCTGAATAGCGCTAACCTGATTCCTGGCTGGTCACCCTTGACTACGTATGCATATGATGTCATAAATAGGACGTGGCAGAACTCGCAGACATCATAAGGGCAAGACGCCTCGCCCGGAAATGGTCGCTTCGGGAACTCGGCGCGAAAGTCGGGGTGACACCCGCGTACATCGCCGATATTGAGGCTTCGCGCCGTATTCCAAGTGTCGAACTCAAGGCAAAGATAGCTGCCGCGCTGGGTATTCCGGCAGAAGAGATCGATGCAACGGACGCAAGACTCACCACCGATCTCCGGGACTGGATCGAAGAGCGCCCGCCGTTGATCACCGCTCTGCGCTCGCTACGTTCATCGCCGGAGGCAGACATGCTAATCCAACGCTTCGCCCGCTTCATGACGCGGCGATTGCCTCCCAAGACACCCAGCGTTTCACTACTCATCTGGGAGTCCGAGTTGCGGGCAATCGCCGCCGAATCGACCGCCTGGTCAATCGAAACTGGCGGCGATCTGTTCGGTCGGTGGAACGAAACGCCAACCATACTGCTCGCAACGAAAGCCGGACCGAATGCAGAACGAAACAATGCACACTTTCGCCTCGATGTTAACTACCTAAGGCAGCTCAGCGGAGTACTTGCGGATGAATGGACGCTGAGATATTTCGGGGACTGGCACTCCCATCACCGGCTGGGACTATCATCGCCGAGCGGTGGCGACCAGAAGCGCATTTGGGGGCTGGCGGCCAAAAACCAATTCACGGCGATGGCGGAGATCATCGTAACGCTTGAAGGGACCCGTGGCGATCCGCTGGTCAGAATTCATCCCTGGCTCTACGATCTCTCGATGCGAGAGACCGGGCCAATGCCGCTACGGCTGAAGGTGCTTCCAGGGTTAAGTCCGATTCGTCAAGCCCTCATCGTCAGAAAGCTGCTGCCGGAACAGGACCTCACGGCGTGGGAAAAAGTCGCGATCCAGCGCACGCGCATTGCATCGGACGTGCCATCGCCGTCGCTTGAAGCGGCTTCAGACATAGACTCGACAACTCGCGAAAAGGTCATCGCGCATCTCGCCGAGGCACTGCAAGCCGCTAGCGGCGACGAGGTCGAGCAGCATGTGACTGGCTTCGGCTCCATTCTCGTTGCGCGCCTGCGGGGCACAGAGTACCTAGCCTTCGCTCTCGCGGGAGCCTGGCCAATGGCCGTGCTGGATATTCATCGCATGAATCGCAACACGGGCACTACACAATCCCTTAAAAAGGTCGTCAACCTGATTGCAGCGGACATTCCAGCGATAGTCAAGGTCTACGAATCGGCGAGATCGGCTACGGAGGGTGGCTAGCATGTGGACATCTGAGCAAAGGCAACGCCTCTACATCGAACACGAAACATTGCAGAGGGAAGGGTTCACACAGTTCGGCGTCTACTATAACCAGGCCGAAGACAAATACTACGCGTGCGGCTACGCGACATCAAGTTCCGGGCGGCAATACAGGCTCTACATCACAATACCGAGCGGCTATCCCTATCAACGGCCCCTGATGTACGTCACCGATCCCTTGCCGCTTCTGATGCGAGATGGCAGCAAATTGGCAGAGCTGGGTATTTCTCACTACATGCACACGCTGGCACCCTCTTCCAATGGAATGGTACAGGTGTGCCACTGGCGCGATACCCGGTGGCACTCCGGAATTCTTCTTTTGAAGGTTTTTCTTAAGGGCCTGCTTTGGATCGAGGCCTATGAACAGCATCTGGCAACCGGCCGGAATCTATCCGAATTCGTGGGCACGATGGCGGAGACAGCATGAGCAATAACGACACTCAACAGCAGATGATTCGCGATGCAATGCAATCCATCGCACAGCGAAAGCCTGGCAAGACCAAACTGGTCTATGACAAGGCAAAACGCACCATAGTGGCAGTAGCCGAAGGATCGCAACCGCCCAAAGCATTGAACATAACCGCTGACGATGCGGACATGTTTGCAGTAGCGACGCTTTCGGCCATGTGGCTGCGCCAGAACTGGCAACGCCTCGTTGCCGAAGGCAGCGTCGGCTGCCGCTTTAGTTCATGGGATCTTGGCGATGCCTTCACCCAATTGGAACTGGGACCGCTTCCATCGGCGACCATTATTGACGCAGTCATTTCAATTGCGGGGCACGCGTCCGCCCCTGGCGCCGATCTTTGCGTCAATCTGAACCCGCTTGAGAAGGCAAGTTCCAATCCTTCGGATTTTGTAGCGCCCGATGGTTCTGCCTATCGTGCATCCGCAACAACAGTGAAGTCCCGGCAACCACTATCTGCGGCCTTCGCGGATGTACAGCCGGAACTGGATGCCCGCCGGTCCGGTATCCTCGAAACCACCATTCTTTCGGACAAGACCGTGCTCTTCGTTGGCCTCGGCACAGGGGGTGCGCAGGCCGCCCTGGAACTTGCCAAGAGCGGGGTAGGGGGCTTCACTCTTGTGGATCGCGATCGCCTTTCGGTAGGGAACGTGGTGCGCCATCCGGGGGGCATCTCCCAGGTCGGCCGGCTGAAGGTCAATGTTGTGCGGGACCTTATCTTGGACAAAAATCCAGACGCAAAGGTCGATGCGCACTGCATTGACTTGGGATTTTCGAACTTGGAGGAACTGCGAAGGCTTGTCACTGGAGCCGACGTGGTAGTGTGCGGCACAGACAACCGCCAGAGCAAACTCCTGCTAAATCAGCTCTGCGTCGAAGCCAATGTCCCGGCCATCTACGGGGGTGCATTCAGAAGAGCTTATGGAGGACAAGTGCTACGAGTGCGTCCAAAGGTGTCCCCGTGCCATCAATGTTTTGTCGCAGCGATGCCCGAAGAAGCTTCCAACGTCGAAATTTCCTCCGCTTCCGATGCGGCCGACATCGCATACAGCGACCAGCCGGTCGCGGTTGAGCCGGGACTGTCTCTTGATGTACTACCCATAGCAAATATGGTCGCGAAACTGGCGCTGTCAGAACTCCTGCGCGACAAGTCATCGACCCTCCGGTTATTGGAACGCGACTACGATGCACCCTGGTTCCTGTGGCTCAATCGTCCGGAGCCCGGAACGCCATATTCTGACTGGCCGCCGCTGAGCGAAAGCAGCGACGAAATGACGATTAACCGCTGGTACGGAATCTACTTTGACCGGGATGCGCAATGTCCGGCCTGCGGCGACTTTCTATCGAGTCTGGCCGCGAATTACGGCCTCGACCTGAAAGTCGCTGGCACTGTTCCGACGGCGTCCATTGAAGCCGCAGTACCGATGTCGATCGAGGAGTAAAGACCCGTGGAGCTAGCCAGCGACTTCAAAACCTTCCTCTCGTCGATTCAGCCAGGTGAACAGGAAGTGACGGCAGCCAAGACCGCACATGAAAAGGTGAGGGACGAGCTTAAAACCGACAGCGAATCGAAGGATGCGCATCAAGATACATTCCTGTCCGGATCTTATGCGAGGCGGACGGCGATTAACGACATCAACGACGTGGACGTCATTTGCATCCTCGACATAGACCATAAAATCACTCCCCCGGATGTGTTGCTCACCTGGGTACAAGGCATCTTGTCGAACTACTACGACGACGTCCGTCCGCAAGGCCGGTCGATTGGGGCGGCGGGTAAAGGGGGAGTTTGGCTGGATATCGTGCCCGCCACTCCGGTTTCAGCTACCGATGGGCCATTGTGGATTCCAGACCGAGACGCCAGAAAGTGGGTTGAGACTCACCCGAAAGGACAGATTGCCGCATGCACTGAGCGAAATAAGGCCACGAACGGCTATTTCGTACAGGTTGTGAAGCTGCTGAAGGCTTGGCGTGATGGGCTTCCGACGAAATCCTGCCAGCTTAAATCCTACATACTGGAAGCGCTCATCCACAAGACGATCGGGACACCATCTTCGCATGCGGCAGCGATTGTGAGTGTTCTCGAAGGAATCGAGACGAGCTACGGAATGTATCGCGGCAGCGGCGTCGTCCCTTCGATTTCCGATCCTGGATATGCGGCAGTAAATGTAACAAAGCGCCTGCCCAGCAAGGAGTTCGACGATTTCATGATCCAGGTCAAATCGTCTGCTCAGACTGCTAGGAGGGCCTACAATAGCGCTACAGAAAGTGAAAGCAGAAAACTCTGGCAACAACTCTTCGGATCAGAGTTTGGGAAATAAACCATGAGTGACTCTCCAAACGCTCCGGAAAAGCAGCCCGAAACCGGCGCTTCGCTGCTTTCGCCGACTATGATGGGTGGTATAAACGCAGCGAAGGGTTTCGATTTCCAGACGCGGTTTGCGGCTTGTCAGGTTCCCTTGTGGCTCCTGGAAGCGGCTTTCCATCAACTCTTTTTTGAAGGCACCGGAGATATCGACATCCGCTTCACCGAAGCAGGAAAATCCAGTCGTGTCCATATTCAGGTGAAGGATCATGACGTCCAACCGGCAGAATTGCGAACCGTCATCGAGCAGTTCGTCCGACTCGACACCGATCTTCCAGATACATACAAGTGCTTTACCCTCGTTTGTCCATCTCTGTCCACGACATTGCGTTCCATTGAAACCGGGCTGGCAAGATTTCGCGGCGCGAAGGCCTTTTATGACGACAAGCCCGATGCGCTGGCGCCCACAAAACAGGAACTGGACGATCGCCTGAGGGAGGCAGGGCTTGCCGATCATGCCGACTTCATCTACACGAAGCTCATGATCGATGTCGGCCACGGCGACATGCATCATGATGAGCGGGCCATCAATCACTTCATCAGCCGTCTGCTTAGTCATCCTGACTATGCCGACAAGATCCGCGCTATGGTGTTGCCGGCATTTGCGGAGGTCATGCGCGCCATTGGTGCCAAGAAAGGTAGTGTTCTCGGACGCGCGGAAATAGAGGCCATGGTGCAAGCGGCCGTTGCGGCCGGAATTGCAGGAGAGAAGAAAATCACCCTCTGGGTCCAGAACTGGACCAGCGAAGTCTTCGAGCCCCAGGCTAACTATGAGCTGGACTGGTCGAGCCACTTCGACCGTCCGTCACGCCGGGTTCCTTCCCCGGAGACATGGAATACGGAACTCATTCCGCAGCTCGACGATATCAAGAAGCGAAGTCTCCGTGAGCACAAGGAACGACTCATCCGCTTTCGAGGCAGATGCGCGCTCTCCACGGGCGTCGCACTCGGAGCGACTTTCCCAACGGTCGGCAGTTGGGCTTTTGAAATACCGCAGCCCCCGGCGAAGGAGCCGTGGAGGTCCGACAGTCCCGCAACCGCCCCATACGAAGTCCTTGTGGATGTAACGGAAGATAACCCCGATGGAACCGACGCCGTACTCGGATTGAACATAAAAGGTGACGGCCGCGGGGATATCCTGAGCTTCGTGAACAGCGCTGGAAACAGGCCGCGGATCTTCATCTTCATCTCGCCTGCCTCGCAGGGAGGCCAGTCTATCAGAGGTGCAGGTGACGCCGTCGCCTTTGCCGCCGCTGTTCGTGAGAATCTGGGCCAGCTCCTCAAGAAGTACAACCTGCGGAAGACGCGGATCTTTTTCTATGGGCCATTTGCGCTATCCGTGTTTTTAGGGCAGCACCTGTCGTCGGTCGGCGAGATTGAGCTTTTCGAGTACCAAGATCCGGGTTACGTTCCTAGCTGTACGCTTCGGACGTAAGATCCGGTCACGCCATTCACGGCTTGGCATCGAATGAACAAATGAACCGTAGAGCGACAAGATCGTAGCTGCGTGTAGGCGTCTTTTGACGTCATTGAGCAGAAGCGAAGTTGATACGTCGTAGGTCGCGTTAAATCTTCGCCTAGACGTCTCTTCGTAAAATTCGTTCGCTCGGACTGCCGCCATGCAATTGTGCAACCAGAAACGGTTCTCCTGCCAATTCCGGCGGAGGCTCCGACGTGGAGGTAATCACATACTGAAATGGCGGCTCCCCGGCAAGTGCCTCCAGGCTGGCGATCAACTTGAACCACCTGTAGTAAATCGACGCGCCGAGATCGGCTTCGCGCGGACTATCGTGCATGAGGAAAGCCGGCACTAGCGTCCGGCCTTCAATGCTCATGAGCATTGCCGCCAAATCGAACGCGATGGCCTTCAAAGATTCCATCGCCATCCCACCGACTTCCACGTCGGCCTGAATTCCGGAACCGCTCAACGACACGGTCGCCGTCACCCCATTGCCGAGCACACCTCGGCAAACGTAACTGAACAATTCATCGAACCGTTGCAGGACTTCCCGATGGGTAGCGCGCATCGCCGCCTGACGATTCTTGAGAGTCTCGTCCTTGACCTCCAATGCTGCTTGGGCTTGGCCTGTTTGAGTCAGCGAATCATAGGCTCTTTCCAATTCCGATACCCGCTCGACCAACCGTCGCTTTTCAGTCCATTTCTGGCGACTCTTCATTGATACTTCGACGATCTGATTCTCCAGCGTCGCAATCTGCTGGTCCAGTTCCGACTGCCGATTCCGCAATCGCGCCGACTCTTGTTTGTTGGCGGCGAGGTCGACCTTAAAGGACTCGATGATCGCGTTCTGATCGCGCATCTGCTCCGCCAGAGACGTCCGTTGTTCTGCGATTGCTGCAGGATTCGGCAAGACGTGTGACAGCCCGCATCCCTGTGCCAGAGCGCGATCGATTGGAACCAGGCAAACCGGGCAAAACGCCCCAAGTTTGGCGCGTATGTCAGCGGCGCTCAAGTTTGATCGTTCACCTCTCAGGACACCAAGCTGGTCCACATGCACGTCCAACAATCCTTCGGACTGTCGTAGCTTTCCATCTATCACGGCTCGTTCGCCGAGAATACTGTCCCGCTCCTTCCGCGCTACCGCGAGAGCCGACTGCTGCACCGATAGATCGAGGGTGTTATTTTCCCTCGCCAAGCGTGAAGCTGCCTCTGTCCGCCACGTGACCAGTTCTATCTCGCCTCCCACCGTCGTATCGAGCGAACTTCCAAGCGAGGTCGAGAGTGTTGTCCGTAGTTGCTCAATGTTTCGCCGATAGTACGTCTGATCTCGCTCCAGAGATCGCCGCGTCTCGGCCAACCCCTCGCGTTCATCCTTTAATTCGAGTTCTGCTTGATCGAGAACGCCCAAGAACGAACGTACCGACGAGACTCTCTGATCTACCGATGTCGCGAGGACAGGAGACCTGGTATCAGCGCGCGCATGGCGCCAATCCAGGATGTGATCGTACCTGCATTCCTGGTCACGCGAAAGCCAGGCAAGGACAAACAGCCAGTCTGCATGTGCGCGATTACTGGGGATGAATAGCTCGCCCTCGCTGGGCGTGACGAGCGTGCTAAGCGCGTCCAACATGGGCTGAACGCCGGTACTCGGATCTTTGGACATCACCAACTCATCGAGAGTCTTGTCTTGCCGAACGATTTGTCGTCGCGTAGTTCCGATAGGGCGAATAACGGACCACAACTGTCCGGCAATCATCACCTCCGCGCCGACGAGTCCGTTAGGAAGATGCTCCGCAATGCTTCGCCGCAGTTCATCGTTCGCAAACGTGTCCTCACCCAGACAGTAGCGGAGCAAACGGCAGAAGAGGGTTTTGCCAGCTCCGTGTCCACTGCCGTCGCCGCGCCCGACCGTGGCTGTCGCTGTCCCCGGATCGGGTGACCAGATCAGGTTGAGGCCGCGCCGAAGTTTTATGTCGCGGATGAGCTTTTCCGGATCTTCCCAGATCACGAGTCTGCGGACCCAAAGTCGCGGTTCGCCTCGAGTCGAATCGGGATGAATCGCGACTAGTGGTTCAGGAAACAGCTCGCCTTGCCGCCGTACCATCCTCGACACTCCTTAGGAATGAAACCATTCTCTGTTCGGCCTCATCGCTGGCCATCCTCGAAACCAGATCGACCGCGAACGCGGCTCGACCCGCAATCCAGGACTCCCCAGATGACGCAGGGAAACTCCCGGCAATAACCCAGCGATCAGCAGAAGCACTCATGCCTCCCGTAGCGGTCAACTGGGCGACGGCATTCGACCATGGCAGGTCGGCGGCAGTTGGTCTGAATTGGCTGATATTGACGACGTTTGCTGGGAGTGGGCGAGCCTCGTTACCAACGGCCCGCACCCATTCGCGAGCCTGCTCATCTTCGAGAAATGCCAAGACGTGCGCGGGCTTGCGAACGAGAGTCGCCGCCAGTCGAACCTGAACTTGCGAAGCATTGCCGCCAAATGCCCGCATGACTTCGACCAAGGTGAGCAACGCCAGGTTGTCGGGAGTAATTCCTACCGAGGCGGCCCACGCCCCAGCAGCAATGGCGCTGAGATCGACAGGTTCCGCTTGGAGTAATACCGTTGTGGGCAATGGTAAAACACCGTGTGCGACACGCGGATCTGCCGGTGGTGGGTCCAGGACCGTTTGGTATGGTACTCCGGAAGTTTCCGCCTCCGCCATGGCATCGAAGATCTCTAGGATCAGCCGTTTGGTGCGATACTCACCGAACTGCTGTGCGTCTTTGCGGCGAACTATGGTAAATGTGTCCATGATGTGGTCCACGTCGGTTCGTGACATCCCGTACAAGAGGAAGATCCTCGCGTCAATTTCGCACTTCAAATACGTCCGTCTGTGCCCATTCCACAAGAAAGGGGGAACTTGATAGCCAAGGGCTGCTGCAAATCCTAGCAGTGAATGAGATGTGTACGTCAGTTCAAGCACCCGTCTCAGTAACTCTTCGCGGATATCTGGACCCGCACTTTTGGGATGCAGCACGGCTAACTGGTAGAAGATGAAATAGCTGAGATTGATGCCGCCTACCTTTTGTCGGGCTATGTAGTCCAATGCAAAGCTATTGAGCACGGCGCATAAGAAGGCGGCAGTTTGTGCTCCGCCAGCAACTTCAACATAGGGAGTGTGTTCACTGCTGGCACCACGAGGAATGATTGCCGCAATCACCGTCCTTTCATCCGTCGATCGAGCCACGTTTCGCACGGTTAGAAACCATTCGCGATCCCTGAGACTCTCTGGGAGTCTGTTTCGAAATGACCCATCCTTCATGTAGTACCGAGCGGTCGCCTCACAATCAGGACTGGCCTTCTGGTCATCGGATAACGCCGAGATCTCCATATCAGCGCCGACGCTGCGGAAAGACGCGTATCGATGGTCGAACTGGTGAATCAATTTGGCCTCGATGACGGGGATTAGCCCAGGACCTAGTTCCTCGCTACCTAGAAAGGTAAATCCCCCGTGGTCATCTGTGGTGTTCACCAAACGCCATACTTCCGGATGGTACGGGCTGGCGTCTTTGTCTGACTCTGAGAGGAATATAGGGACCCGCCGGTAGATTTCGGCATTTAGGCTGGCATCGCGAGATGTGCGAAATGTCGGACACGTTAGCGTGTTTGGATTCATCAGCTTGATATCCGAACGGGATAGTTGAAAACGGCGCTCCGGGTCAGCAAGTTCAGCTACCCGTGTTGCGAAGAACACAAATGAACAGCCGCCGGTCGCTGTACGTCGCATCCCTCCCGTGACTGTGAGTAAACAGAACTTGTAGCTGCGGTGAACGCTTTCGAAAATTCCTTCACGATTCTCGAAATCATAGAGGCTAACCAGTCGCTCCGATTCCACGATTTCTTGAAAGAACAACTTCGTCGTGTCATCCGTTGCGATTCCAGAAGGAATGATGCATCCGAGTCGCCCCGTTGGCCCTACACACTGAAACGCCAACTCCGCGAATAAGGCGTAGGTGTTGAATTTTCCCACGGCTGTCAGAGGGAACCGGTTAGAGTTTCGGACAAAAGAAATAACTCCAGAATCGAATCGCCGTTCTTGTTCCCATGCGGATGCTAGTCGGGGATTCGAGTCCCGCAACGCGAGGATCGCCCGCTTTCTATCGGCCCCAACCATCGCGGCTATATGGGGCTCCCTTACAGCGAAGAATTGAAGCTCTTCTGTTTGCAGTTTTTCCCAAGGTGGATTGCCGAGCACTACGTCAAAACCGCCGTCCCAGCCGGTGCGTTTGTTAATGCTTCGCTCAACTGTGGGCGCTGGCCGAAAGACATCGGGAAAAACGAGATGCCAGTGAAGAAACTGGTATTGCTCGGCCAAGTCCCGAATTTCTTTGGTCATTCCACGTTTGTCATTGTAGAACGCAGTCGGGTTTTGTTCGATCTGCCTAAAGACTTCCTCGGTAATCGGGAACTCCAGAAGGCTCGACTTGTTCCACACGAATGCAGCACACCACGCATCGGCTAAAAAACGACCGTCCAGGTAATCTCCAGAGCGGACAGCCTGCTCATAGAGCATTTCCTTCTGGTGGATCTGCTCTATGGATTCGTCTCCTAAATGATCGACTGCGAGAAAGCTCTCGGCGAACTTCCCGAGCTTCATCCACGGCGCATCGAAATCGAATCGTCCCTGTTTCCTTGCACGGGATGTCCGCTCCGCCTTGTTGACCTTCTTCCACTTTGTGCAGGCTTCGCGGCTATCGCCTTCGATGAACGCGAAAGCTGTGTCCGGAATTCCATCGTTGAGCAGTGTTGGCGCGGTGCCGAGGAGTGCATTGCCACACTGGATTTTGCTTTCGAGGAACGAGAGAGGCTTGCCAGGTTCGAGAGCTTCCATCCACAGGTTGACCTTGCATAGTTCGACGGCCATTGGATTGATGTCCACCCCATAGATGCAGTGCCCGATCACGTCGCGCAAGGCGGTTCTTACGGCCTCCGGGGACGGTTCTTCGTCTCCTGTACGGGCTGTAGCAAGCCGCTTGGCAATACGATGTGCAGCTGCGATCAGGAAGTGACCACTGCCGCAAGCAGGGTCCACCACTTTCAATCCGAGGATTGCCTTCTCTGGTTCTGGCTTACGGGAAGCTTCGCCGAGTACGGGTTCGAGCGCCGAATCCAATAAACAATCGATCAAGCTGGTTGGCGTGTAGTAAGATCCGGTGGTCTTGCGCTCGTGTCCACTGGCGACGCTCAGCTCGAACGAGGCCGCCTCCAGGTTCACTCGGGGGTGCAATTCGAGTAGCGACTCATAGACACTGCCCAATTCCTCTGCGCCGAGGTTCTTGTAGTCCACCGGGCGGCGGATGCCATTCGATACCGTGACTGCAAGCGCGCGGAACGCCTCCGACAGATCGAAATTTGAGATGTCGCAATTCTCCAAATCCGGCAAGGCCCTCTCGGAAAATAAGAAGCTTCCAAGAGCGGGGAGGGCAAGCTCGGGACACCCGGCATCCAAGCCTAACTTGGCCATGATCAGACGAAGCGAAGCAAACAAATCGGTATGCCTCGTGCCTGTCCGCCGCTCCGCCATGCGGCGAAGACGGCTCGTCGAATAATGCGTGAGATATCGTTCTCTTGCCGCTGCATTTGCGTCACCGGGCATCAGAAGCAAGCCACGATCTTCGGCGGAGAACAGAAACAGCAGCCGGTACACGAGGCGTAGCAACTGCCGGTAATAGTCCTGAGGATCAAGAGCGCCGGTTCGAAGGTCTTCGCGCAGCTTTCGATTCACCTGACAACTGAGGAACCCGCGGCCCAACGCGGTAATAGCTTGCTCAACTCCGCGACGCAGTTGGTCCAATGCCCGGACGCCGCGTTCTTTCGACGCTTGCGACCATTTCTCCAACCAGCAGTCAGGCGGATTCTCCGATTCCACGCGCGATTGGTGACAAAGCAGCCAGAGAAGCACGAAGTCGGCGTAGTTCTCGCCGAGCATCATCGCTTCCAAATCAAATTCGACGTAGGCCTGACGCGTGAGGCTCGCGTTGTCCCGAAGCACTCTGAACTTGAGGCCGTTTGTGACGAAGCCCCACAAATGTTCTTTGGAACGGTTCAAGGTCTCCTGCAAAAGGCTGTGGGGACTACTTCGACTCGTCGTTGCCGTCCGTTGTTGCGGCCGGTCAAGATCCACACGGCACCCCAGTAGATGGATTGGCGTGCGGTTCCAGCCGTGCGAAATAGCGTAGGACTTGCCGTCGGCCTCGATTGCCTTCGCTGTAAGAAGCCTGCCGTATCCTAGCTCCTGAAAAAGCGGGAGAAGCCAACGCTCACGTGTCAGCGAGTTTCCTAATTCTGATTCGGGTAATTTCTCAGCAGCGGGTCGAAACGAGGACCACGCGCCAAGTAATCGATTCCAAGATCGACTCGTTGCCTCGTTGAGCTTTTCGCTTTTAGGCAGGTGGTAGTCGTCGGGCTTCAAGCCGTATAGTTCACGGTCGCCTGAGACAATCCTCTGGAGAAGGTCTGGCGGAAGGATGGCGCCTTCAGAGCGAATCGTGAGAAAGAGATCGCGACTCTTAGACGCCATTATTGGGTTGGACCTTTTCCAGCATCAAGCAGCGCTGGCAAGTAAACGAATACGCCAAGGACGTCTGGAGGAAGCTGGGCTTCAACGCGATGCCGGACGCCCTGGAGGCGCGCCGCAGTTCGCACCCGCGTATGTGCCGTGAGAAGCTCGTCGCCCCTCTCTCGCGCAACGTCGTTGAGGCGCGGAGTCAAAAGCTCAAAGTCCTGATTCACCTTCCGGATGAACTCTGCGGCCTGATCGGGCTGGATGTTCGCATCGGGCGTCGTGGCAAGAAGCGCTTCGGCGCTAATGCGGTCGAGCCAAGTCGGATTGCCAGGCGAACCCTCAAACGCCACGGTCATGCAATCCTCTGCAAGGAGCGGGTGTTCCTGATCGCCTTGCCGAGTAATGATGTGGTAACGCAACCGAAGGAGCAGCACGGTTGTCCGGCGGGTGACCGCACGCGTGCGGATGGTGCCACAACGTCGGGCAACGCTGTCGAGCTGTGTATCGAGTGCCGTGTCCAGCAGAAAGCTTGCTAATCCTTCGACAATGGGATGAGTCCGAGTCAAAAGAAGCTCACCAACCTTTGTGGGCGGTTCAAATCGAACGAGCAAATGGCGGTCAACTGTAAGTGCATCGCGTAAGCCGCGGGGAATTTCGGCGAGATCAACCTTCACGACACCGTTCTGAGCGACTACTGCACCGTGCGCCAAAAGGGCTTCCTTCGTGAACGCGGAAACGTCGATGCCAGAACCGATGGCTCTGCGCATATCTGCCAATTCGCGCTCAACCTCTTCTACACTCGCACTCAAGCCTTCTTGGGAGAACATCGTGCGCGAGCGCTTCTCTCGTTCAGCGCTCATGTCCCATTTGGCGAAAAGGTCATCCTTGGCGGGACGGAAGTAGTCTTCGAAGTCGAGATAGAGCTGCTCAGCAGTGCCGGGTTTGCTGCGTAGCAGCAGGCCCTCAAAAACCGCCTCGACGATCTTTTCGGTATCGACGGGTATAGGAACGGAGATTCCCAATGAACTGCGGATTTTCTTATGTTTCCGAAGAAGCACGTCGAGAACGATACCATCGATTTGGTTGTCGAGACCATAATAGGTAACAACCCTCACCTTGGTGCTCGGCTGTCCGTAACGGTCAACGCGTCCCTCACGCTGCTCGTGCCGAGTCGGGTTCCAACTTAGATCGTAATGCACCACCGCATTAAAATCCCGTTGAAGGTTGATGCCCTCCGATAGACAGTCCGTCGCGATCAACACGTGTTTCGGCGTTTCGGCAAGTTGATTGATCCGAGCTTCACGTTCCGTTGGCGCAAGCTCGCTCGTGACGGCGACGACGGCAACATCTTTAGGAAGGTCGTGGCGCAATGCGGCGGCGACATACTCGGCTGTCGCGATGAACCGGCAGAAAATGATGGGCCGAAAGCCCTCCTTCAGGAGCCCCGCAATCATCGTGCTAGCGGTCTGAAGTTTGTTGTCTTTGTTGCCCTGAAGCGATTCGGCCTGTCGTGCCATGTCGAGCAAACGACGCCGAAGGCGAGCGTCTTCGCCTTCACCCAGTTCCGCGTCGCCTCCGGGCGTAATGTCTACCGCCTCCGCTGCTACGTCGTCCAAGAGATCGAGTACAGTGCGGCGTCCCAGGTCATCGGCCTCTTCAACTGTTTCGGTGGCTAGCGTCGCAGCACGGGTTCTAAGCGTGGCAGCGGCGGCGGCGGGGCTCGAAGCAAGCGCGCGTAGCAACGCAAGAGCCGACCACCATTGCACACGCTGCCGGTGACGGGACTCACCCTTTTCGCAGACCGTCTCTTTCGCGTATTCCAGCACTCTTGCGAAAAGACGACGGTAATCATCATGGAGCTTGTAGCCGTGTTCGGCTTCTTCGCGATCAGGAAAGGGCGTTTCGGACTTGAGGAAGTGACGGATGTCCGCACGGCGACGTTGCACCAGATGGCCGGCCAATTTCCGGCGCAGCGACTCGTTGTGTTTGCCTCCCAAGTCTTCGGGCAAATCACCGAAACCGGAATCCAGCAGACCGAGAAGTGAGCGGAAGGATTGCTCGTTCCCCGAATGAGGAGTGGCGGTCACCAGTATAATGTGCCGCGCCTTACCCGACGTGGCCAAACCCTTCACGAGCTCGTGACGCTGGTGGCGTCCGCTGCCTCCTTCACCGCTGTATGCGCACGTGTGGGCCTCGTCAACGATCACCATCTCAGGGCATGCACGCAGGAAATCGAGCCGTCTGCGGTCACTTTTTATGAAGTCGGTCGAAACGACGACAAACGGATAAATATCGAACAGAGACTCGCCAACGCGGCAGTGCTTTTCGAGCCGAGGCGCGGTACTGGGAAGCACGAGTTCGGCGTCAATGTGGAATTTATCGCGAAGCTCAGTCTGCCATTGCTCTGCAAGTTGCGGAGGGCACAAGATGGCGATTCTCCGAATTTCGCCGCGATCCAACAACTCGCGCGCGATAAGGCACGCCTCGACGGTTTTTCCGATACCAACGTCATCTGCGATCAGTAGCCGGACCGGATCAAGCTTGAGCGCCATGAGCAGCGGCACGAGCTGGTAAGGCCTGGGTTCGATTCCCAGCCGCGCGAAAGATCGAAATGGCCCGGCGCTTGCGCGGAAACCCAGACGAACGGCGTCCCTAAGAAGTCGGCACGAGCGATGATCGCCCAGTCGAGTCGGATCGGGCAGCGCGAATGTAGCAGGTTCTACAGTTTCAAGGGGAAGGTAGATTCCGGCGACTTCTTCATCCGTGCCTCCCAAAGGGCGAAGCATCAGCAGCGAGTCTTCGGATTCAGGCAGAACAACCCACTCACGCCCGCGTGCTTTGACAAGCGAACCAACAGCGAAGCTCAAGCGATTCTCCCAAAGACATTAGGATAGCGAGCCACGATTTCAGTCCAGTTGTCGTCATGACCAAAACGGATCACGGTGTAGCCGAGATCCTCCATACATTCTGTCTGAACGCGATCCCGTGCGTGCCGATCTGCAAACTCATGCGGCGGACCGTCCACATAGATCGCCGATAGCGAATCCTCGTAGAGGAAATCCGGTCGCGTCCTGCACGCTTCCACCAGCGCCTGCCCTTTCGAAGGCAGTCGGAGGTTACCTTTCTCAAGAAATCCAATCCATCGACGCTCCAACTCGCTGTCCGCCAAATTGGACAGCTCCGTCAGATGATCCTTCCGTGAATGTTGAGCCGGAGAAGCGCTGACATGCGCCCCGGCAAGCAACAACAAGAGGTCTTTGATTCGCTTGCGATCCAGCATCTTGTGATCGCCCTGATTACCGTAACTCATCAAGCAGTCGTAGCAGGCTGCCTCACAATCCTCCTTCGCTCGCGGAGCTCGCTTCAAATCGTCACCCGTCTTGGGATCGAAGTGGCAAATCTCCAGCGCCTTCTTGGCGATCTCTTGAATTGCTGCGGGGTCATCCAGGATGCTGCGAAGCACACCGGCTCCGCCTTCGGCAGACTCGTAGAAAAGCAATACACGACGATTCTTAGAGTCGGGCAGCGGTTCCACGGCGAGTTCGCTGTCTTCTAGTTGATACCGAACCTGAATCGCCGACTTCAACGCGGCCCCGAGAGAGGCCATCATGTCATCGGGAAGCGTATTCGTTGGCTCCATGACAAGGCAATTCCGGCGGTCTTCGACAAACGGGATCACGCGAGTCACGCGCGCGGACATCGGGTCGCTGGGGTCATCATCATTGGCGAGGTCGTTTGTCGCCCAGTAGCCGCGCTCCGTATCGAGGTTGAAGCCAAAGAGGTTACGCTGTTTCCGTCGTCGCCACCCTAGATTGATTCTCCAGATGGTCGCGGCCGATCCGTAGTCAAGGCGAGCGAGTACTTCCCCGTTGCGCTCAACGCTTGCAACACGGTGAGTAGGCCGACCCGCGCTTTCGGTAAACCGCACGGCGGTTCGCAACTCGAACCCCTGCCGTAGGCGCTCCTCCTCATCAGAGTTGATGCGATCCGTCCGCTTGGTGGTGACGTTCTGAAGCCGAAACAACGACTGCATCGGCAAGCCCAGCGGGCTCTTGCATCGCTCGCAAAGATCGACGCCATCTCCGGTGGTAATCGGATGCAAATAGCCGCAGACTTCGCATTGCTTCGCTCGGCGTGTCGCTAGTTCCTGATTTTCGCCAACCGGCAAAATGACGCGGTTGATCCGATAGCGAGACCCTTCGTGGTACACGACCGCTCGTGGGCCGAACTCGGAGATGGCAAGGAACCTCGGGCGAGAGAGATACTCTTCCCGGTTTTTGGTCTGGCGGCGTCCGGGAACGAAAGCGGATAGCGGCAGACGAGGAAAGCTGTATCCGGGCAGGAAGCCCTCACTTGCGAAATAACGGTAGCTGTAGAAATCGGATTGAACCACATTGTCCGCTTCGGTGAGCAACCGTACCTGGTCTTCCGCCTCACGCCGCAATCGCTCTGCCTGACGTTTCTCTTCCATGTTTCGTGTCGCGTCCAAAATGATCTTGCTCTGTAGACGTGCCTGCGTATGTGCGGCCATGTACAGGTCCTTCCACCGTCGGCACGCTTCAACAAAATTGAGACGGATCTGCGAAAACGTCGTATCAAGCCATCGGTCGAGATCACCATCGGCAAAGCCGAGTTCCGTCTCGCAGTCCGCAAGCACGGCCCGACAGCGCGCCTTGGCTTTCGTTCTCGCCGATTCATTATTGAGGGCATCTTCGATGCTCGGCAACAATTCAAGACCTGGATCGTCGCCCGCAAGATCGAGAAGATCTTTGAGCGTCCTTCCCAAGTGGAGACGCGATTCTGACAGCCAAATTGCATGTACGTGTGCCCGAACCAAATCCTCGTTTGAGAGGTCCAATCTTGGCGGCGTCACGGCCCCAGCAACCATAAGACTTGGGCGTTTGAAAAAATACTGGTCGTGCGAGCTACCGGTGGAGCAATAGGAAATAACAATGGCTGGCTGGCCACTTCGGCCCGCTCGCCCGCTCCGTTGAGCATAGTTTGCGGGTGTCGGTGGCACGTTTCTGAGATTGACCGCGTTGAGCTCCCGAATATCGACGCCCAGTTCCATCGTAGGACTGCAAAAAAGCAGGGGGAGCTTTCCTTCTGCGAACCGCTGCTCTCTGTCGATGCGAAGATCGATGGGCACTTGCGCCGTATGCTCGCGCGCTTCGAGCCCGAGCGCCGTTTGCGCGACTTCACGATAGAACTTGACGAAGAACGGATTGGTTCGCCCACCATCCGTTGGCATGTACGGTATCCGAATCGGATCATGGATGGACTTCGAGCCATCGCCTGCAACCCAAAGCAATGCTGACGCCGATAGTTGATATCCAGCCACATCGTCAGCGTTGCGAGGTTCCATCACCTGCTTCACGATGCCAGCAAGACGGAGTTTTTCGAGTAGCTGACGGATAACGAGTTCAGTGTCAGCGAGCGAAAGGTTCGCGGAGTTAGGGAACGTCGTACCGCGCCGGAGGAACTGCCCGAATCCGCTGCGCGCGGACATGTACAAATTCCCGCCGTAGTCGTCGTGGTCGCCTCCAGACGGTCTCGGAAACAGAACTGCCGCGTGCTCCAGTTGTTCGCTTTCATCGACTGCCCACGGCTCACGAAGATGTTGACTGCTCTGCTGCCGTATTCGCTCTTGATAGGCGGAATCAAGATAATCAACTTGGATCGACAGTTCGCGGCGCATGTGATCGAGCAATGCCTTGGCGATCCGCTGTCGTGTGTCGGGATTGGCGCTTACCAGATTCGCGTGGCAGTCTCGCCAGTCGGATTCGGACTGACAAAGCTCGTCAAGCGACTGGTATTGAATCTCCAAGAGGCCGCACTGCTCCAGATTGGGTAGAGTGATTCGCCATCCCCGTTTTAGGTCCCGATAGAGCCGATAGCCGAGGACAGTCCGGAATGCGCTCTGGGTATCCTTCAGTGCCTGGAACCGGACGGCCGGATCTTTGGCATACAAGTCCAACGGAAGATCTAGCGCTTTGAACACGCGCTCGGGCAACTCATCGTGGGGGATTCCCCCGGCACCAACCGATGCGGCAGCCTTATACAGGGCCGCTCGCAGTAATCCCACTTCCACGAAGTCATTGAAGTGGCCCGCCTGGAGTGATGCGTCCTGGCGGTTGTCAGTGAAGCTCAGAAGCTTTCGGGCGCGATCATGCAATGACGCTTCATTCTTCAGCCCTCGAATGACCGACAAGCTCAGGATCGTCGTGGCCGTGGATCGTCCTTCGGAACTGAGCGAGGAGAGTTTTGCGAAGTCGGATTTTTGTCGTCCGCCGTAGGCAACACCACAACTAAGACAGAACCGGAACGGACTACTCACAAAACTGGCTTCGACACCCTCACTAAACTCTGCGCCATCCGGGCTGACGCGTATTGATTGAGGAACGTTTTTTCGCTGGCTGCTCTTTACCCGGCGAATTCCGCGATGTTCCTCGATCCAATCTTCCGGCACGCGCTCGACGATTTCATCGGTCGATGAGGGCCAGGGATTCGACCCACTGATATACAAATAACCGGGGACCACCTCATCGGTTCCCTCCTGATCCTGCGCGTCGCGGGGCTCAAAATGTCTGTTGCCCGGACTCGACGAATTGGATGCTCGCACGCAATAGTACTCTTGCCCGCATTCACGACAGAAGACCAGCGGCAGCAGAACCCTGTTGCGATCTCCCGGAACATATTGCTGGCCGTGAACGGTGACATAACGAGTGTTTTCATCTTCAGGTGTGGCGTAGACCGTGTCACCTTTACTAATGAACTGATGCAGGCGAAATGCGAACGGCGGGAAACCGTTCTCTGGGTTTTTACCAACTGAATATGAACGCAGGAGCTGATCTTGAAGGGATCGGGCGCACAGGTCAGGTTCCAGCCCAGTTTCTTTCGCCAACAACTCCGACGCGCCTTCCGGCCCGATGAGGCTTCGGGGCAACGCACGCACGCGACGACCCGTGCCCTCCTCAACCCCAAGGCCAAGGCGATGCTCAATCCAACTGGATAATGGATCGGCGATGAAATCCTGATAGCTGCGTGTATCGGGGGTAGGCGTGAGCACCCGCTTTCGCAGTGGTTGGCTGGACCCTCCGAGATCCGCCGGTAATTCATTTGTCGCGGGCTGAAGCGTTTCACCAATAACGTGCTCAGGCTTTACGGTGGCACCAAAAAATTTGCTCGCGATGGCGGCTACCTCTTTGCGTTGCTGATCGAAGTTGCCGCCGCCTGCCATAGTCGCCGAGGTGCCAACATATTGAAGGAGCTCGCTCGACACCCGATTGCGTAGTCGCCGAATGAGCAGCGCCACGTCGGCACCCTGCCGTCCCCGGTACGTATGAAGCTCGTCCATCACTAAAAAGCGAAGACCGCGCGCAGCTTCCACGAGCTGCCGTTCGTCCGGGCGTGTCAGGATCAGTTCCGCCATCACGTAGTTTGTAATGAGAATGTCCGGGGGGTCGGCGATGATCGCTTTCCTTCGTTCGTCTTTCTCCTGGCCTGTATATTGAGCAAACCGCACGGGAGGACGACCGTCGGGATAGCCGTAGTGGAGGAACTTCTCCAACTCGCGGTACTGGCTATTCGCGAGAGCGTTCATCGGGTAAACAATGAGTGCTTGGATTCCCGCACCCGAGCCGCGCCGCAAAACTTGGTTGACGATCGGCACGATGTACGAAAGACTCTTGCCCGAGGCTGTGCCAGTTGTGAGGACGTAGTTGTGATTCGAAACGGCGCAGCGTACGGCAGCCGATTGATGGCGATAAAGGTTGAGGGGCTTTCCCGAATTATTACCTCCCGGTTCCTTGTCCTTCTTGAAGATCCGTGAACATTCCTCATGCAGGATGCCCTCCGCTACCAGGGAATCGATTGAATCGCCAGCCTCAAATGCCGGATTCAACTGGATCAGTGGATCGGGCCACAACAGCCCCGAATCCAATTCCGACTGCACGCACTCCGAGATGCGACGATCACGGATGTTGATGAAGCTTTGGACGTAATTGGCATAGTCCTCTATGAGCTGTCGTCTGATCTCAAATGCGTCCATTGTTTTTCGTTCTGTGCATCTTCTAGGCAGGAACTAGACAAACATCCCCCGACGCCGGAAACGATCCAGCGACTTCGCCTGCGGTTACTGCTCTTTAGTACTTTATTGCATCAGGCATAGTCAGTGCTGCAACCTGGCTGCATCGATATGGTCTTCCTGTGATTGGGTCTCCGTGTTGGGGCAACACATGTTGGCGCAGGCACAGCGGGCGGGACTTTACGTGCGCCTGTGGAAAAGTCGGTTTTCCACGGGACTTTGCGGGCGCTGAGTGGCAGTCACGCGCGGGACTCTGCGTGCGGGAGCGCGGGACCTTACGTGCTCTCTCTTTATCCTGTAGAGCCTGTAGGGGATACCAGTAGTCGGCTGGTGTAACGCTGTTGAAATGTTGAAAAGGCCTGGTCTGGTTCGGACCGCGCCGCCCAAGGGCGGGAAAAAGACGGGCAGAGCCTGTGCATGGAAAGATTTTGCAATCTAAGTAGCGCAATTCCTGTCACACGATTCAATCCTGAGGCATCTATGAAGAATCGCGGCGAAAGCCGTTCGGAGGACAGAGATGCGTGTGTGCCTGTTTGTATTGATGGTACTTCTCCCTTCTGTGGTCCAGGCGCAAGGCCCGGGTGAAGCATTGGCGAAGGCCGATCGATTGGCGGATCTTCGGGCCTGGGCCCGCGCCGAACCGTTGTTTATTGAGGCCGAAAAAGGGTTTACCCAGTCCGGCGATGCCCGCAATGCATTGCTCGCCAAGCTCGGACGCATTCGCGGGGAGTTGCCTCGCCGCTCCATCGCCGAAGTCTCTCAGGAATTGGCTGACATTCTGGAATCTCCGTTGGCTGCGACCGACGACCGAATCCGTCTGAGGTGCCTAGTCATCAAGGGTGAGACCGACGAGGACTACGATGCTGTGCTGGCAGAAGAAGACTGGCGAGAGGCGCTTGCAGTCGCCAAACGTTTGAACGATTCGATGTGGGTGAATCGGGCCAATGGCGAACTGGGCCTGGTCGCCGCGCTGCAAGGGAAAACAAGCGAAGGGCTGTTCCTGCTCGCCAGTGCACTGAAGAAGGCGGAGGAGGCAAAGGATCTCTCTTCTGTGGTTCGTTGGCTGAGCATTATCGGGACCGGCTTCATTCAGTTCGGCCGACCGGAGGAGGCGCTCAAGTATTTTGATCGAGCGCTTGCCGCAGGCAGTTCTGTGGATGAATTGCGATTCCCGCTGATGGCCTACTCCGGTAAGGTCAGTGCACTCACAAAACTTGGCCGGACCAACGAAGCGCGAGAGCTCCTGGCAACGACGATCGCAGTCGCGCGAGAGCGAGAGAGCTTGGGCTATCAAGCCGAATTGCTCCGCGAGGATGCTCTTTTGGCTGAGGGTGCCGGGTTGCGAGAAGAAGCGGTTACGAAGCTCTTGCAGGCTCTGGAGTTCGCCCGCAGCGCCTCGGCAAACCGAATCATCGCCCAGATTTACCTCGACTTGGGACGGCTCCAAATAGCCCTTGGCCGCAAGAAAGACGCGGCTAATTCCTTTAGCGCCGGGGTGGAAGTTGCCAGGGCGATGCGCGAGCGCCTTCTGACACCCCGGCTTCTGGCGAAGTTCGCCGAAAGTGAGCGCGGGCAAGGTCGAATTGAAGAAGCGCGGGCGCTATTGCAGGAGGCGAGCGAAGTCACTGAAGGACTCTTGGCTGGCGTATGGAGCCCATGGGTCAAGTCCCGCCTGGTCGGAGTGATGGACGAGGTGTTTCTCGCGCGGGTTCGCGTCGAACTCAGTATGGGGTCCAGCCCGGAGCGTCTCCTCTCCATCATTGAGCAAGCCCGCGGCCGGGCCATCACAGACTTGCTGATGGGGAGAGGCCAAGGCGAAAAGGCCAAGACGATGGCCGCGAAGGAGGGAGATCGCCGCATATCCGCCTTACAATCTCGGCTATGGTCAGCGAAGAGCCCAACTGCTCGGCAAAAGCTGCTCGATCAGATCTTTCAGGCTGAGTCAGACATGATGGCCGTGTCGATGCAGGCTGATCGCGACCGGCAGTTCCAAGGTAAACGAAACCTGCTTCGGTTGGCGCAATTTCGGCAAAGCTTAGGGCCGGACGAGATGCTCCTCGAGTACGTCTTGGACGATCCCACGTCGGTTGTTCTCGTGGTAACCCGCGAAGGAGCTTCGATACAGAAGCTCCCGAATCGAACGCAGCTGAAGAAGAGCATGGATGATGCTTGGAAGGCAATCCAGTCCGGGCAGGAAATTGCCGGGGCCACTCAACTCTCCGAATTGGTTCGCGTTCCAGGCCTGGAATCCAAGACCCGGCTGATTGTTGTTGCGGACGGTGAACTTAATCGACTGCCCTTTGAACTGCTCACGACCGCGGCTGGCTCCAAGCTCCTGCAAACCCATGCGATTTCCTATTCGCCGTCCGCGACCGCGCTCTACCTCATTCGCCGTCAGACGCAACCGGCGTTGGGCAAAGCGGTTCTCGCGATAGCCGCATCACCAGAGTCCCCAGCCATCTCAGCCAAAGCGGAGTTCGGAAAAGTCGCGCGAGGAATCTACGACGTCGATGGAATAAGCTTGCCCAGCCTGCCGGCTGCGAAGGCGGAAGCGCAACTGACGGTTGACACCCTGTCAAATGCCGGAAACCGACTTCTTGTGGGAAACGAAGCGACAGAGTCCGCGATCAAGGCGCTCCCACTTCGAGACTTTGCAGTTGCACATTTCGCCGCACACGGACTGCTGAGTTCCAGCTTTCCGGAGCGCTCCGCGCTGGCCCTGAGGCCGGAAGGTAAGGATGACGGGTTTCTCCAGGCAAGAGAGGTGCTGGAACTGCGCTTGCGGGCCAAGCTCGTGACGTTGTCCGCTTGTAATACAGGCAGCGGAAAGCTTTTTGGGCAAGACGGAGTCTCCAGCTTGGTTCGGCCTTTTCTCGCGTCTGGAGCGCGAGCGGTTGTCGCCAATCTTTGGACTGCCGACGATACCTTCAGTCTCGCGCTGATGAAGGAGTTCTATCAAGAGCTCGCACGTGGAAAAGCCAAGGCGGTCGCTTTGCAGCAGGCGAAGCTCACGATGATCCAGAAATACGGAAAAGCTGCGACGCCTAAGCTCTGGAGCGGATTCATCTTGTTCGGGGAAGGGTCCGAGCCCGTGATGACCAACAAATAGGAGGCATAACCAATGACATCGCTCAATGAATCACAGCGTCGAGATATCTTCGAGAAAGTCGTCGCGACGACTGCAGCCAAATTTGCTGACCCGAGCCTGAATGGCGTCGATTGGAGCCGGGTCGCCAACGAGGCTGAAGGGGCGATTGTTTCGAGCGCCGATCTTGACGAATTCGAACGGCGAGTCAACGAGATGCTTCAGCGGCTTGGCACGAGTCACATTGGGTTCTTTCAGGGCGCTCGACCGAAAAGTCCGGGACGAATTGCTATCGCCGCTACCTTTCTGAAAGCTGAAACGAGCGATGGGACGCGCTGGATGTTCCAGGATGTCCATCCCGGAGGATTGGCGGCTAACGCGGGAATCGAGCCAGGTGACGTACTACTCCAGTTGAACAACCAAGAAATTGTGCCTCCCGGCGCCGCTACTTTCTCCCTTGGTACTGACCATGAAGCGGTCATACGCAAGCGCGACGGTTCAACAGCTACGGTCACATTGTCCGTTCCAGAGTCGCAAAGTAAGAAACGTCCACTTATTGTTCCCGATCAGGTTGTCACGAGCAGAAGGCTAAACGGCACCACCGGCTACGTCCGCGTGAGCATGTTCCCCGGCATGCTCGGCATCGACGTTGCTCGGGACATGAGCGCGGCCGTCTCCGCACTCGCGACCGAGAAGCTTGTCGTCGATCTTCGAGGCAACACCGGCGGCGGAATTGGCTGCTTAAGACTGATGAGCCTCCTCTGCCCAGACAAACGTGGCGCGGGCTACAGCCTAGGCAGGTCACAGATAGAGAAACGGACGGCCAAAGAGGCTCTGCCGGTATTCGACAAGATCCCTTCAAACCAATGGGGAGTTATTCCGCTCATCGTGAAATTTGGCTTGGCGGGGCGCTCCGTAGCCGTTTCTTCCGAGGGATTGGGCGCGGCACCGCATCACGGTAGAGTTGCGATGCTGGTCAATGAGCATTCCGCGAGCGCTAGCGAAATGGTAGCGGCCTTCGCGTCTGAGTACGGGCTTGCACACTTAGTTGGCACAAAGACACCCGGAAAGCTGGTAGCAGCGAGCTCTTTCAAGGTCGGATACGGCTATCGTATTGCCTTGCCCGTCGGAGCGTATTATACGTGGCACGGAACGAAGCTGGAAGGTAAAGGAGTCGCCCCAGACATCCAGGAATCGGCAATTCCCGATGATCTAGTAGGCGGGAGAGACGCCATACTCACGAAGGCGATTGAAGTCCTTGGATAGCGGGACAGGGATATTGCCCTTCGGGCCGCTCCCGCTCGGCGCTCAACACCGCCTGTTCCCAGGCTCGATTCTGTAAGGGCGCCGTCAAGGCCAAGCCACTAAGCGGTGCACCGAAGGCGCAGCATCGACCGCTCGAACCTCGAAGGGCGGAGACCGCTCGAGACAACACGATTACCTTGTAGACTAGAACGTTGGGGACAGCAGCGATGTTGGAGGATCGGCCGATAAGCACTATGCTTAAGAATGCCGCCAAGTCGTTAAAAACGCGAGTCGAAGAGCAAGAACGTGCCACGACATTACAAAGACAAAGACGTCAAGATCCTCTGGGGTCTTGCTGCTGCTCGATGCGCGTTCCCTGGCTGCCATAAAGAACTGGTGTTGGAGAGGACTGCCGCCGACCCGACTGCCACCATCGGAGAGATGGCCCATATCGTCGCCCACAGTCCTGCTGTTGTCGCTCCGCGAGCCGATGCGACTTTTGATGTGGCACTGCGAGATGCATATGAGAATCTCGTGCTGCTCTGTGACACCCACCATAGCCAGGTCGATAAACAGTCGAACACATACACCGTGGACCACCTGCGGAGATGGAAGCGCGAGCACGAACGTTGGGTTGCTGACCGGCTTCGTGAGGAGATGACACACATCACGTTTTTGGAATTGGAGATGGTCGCAAAGACGTTGCTCGTAGGAAGCCAAGGAGCTGAAGGGGAGACCTTCACTGTCACCCCGCCAAGAGAGAAAATGGACCGTAACGATCTTAAGCTGACAAGACAATTGGTAACGCTCGGCCTCGTCAGCGCCAAGGTCGTAGAGCAGTTTGTCCGCTCTTTCGCCATGACGCAGCCAAACTTTCCAGAAGACCTCAAAGCAGGATTCGTCAAAGAGTACTCTGCCCGATATGCAGAGGGGCTTCGCGGAGACGGATTGTTCGAAGCCCTTAGGGAATTTTCGACTTCAGGGAAAAAGGAGTTTCACCGGCAAGCGGCGGGCCTCAGCGTGCTCGTTTATCTTTTTGAGAAATGCGAGGTCTTCGCTCAGTGATTCTCCCAACCAAACACATCGCGATTCCAGAAAGCTTCATCGGCATGGGCGCTTCGATTCTGGGGCACATGGCAAGACCGTTGACCCTCAGTCGGTTGTGGGAGCGCGTGCGCGAAGTGGAAGAACATACGAGCTACGAGCGATTTTTGCTCACGCTCGATCTACTGTACTCCATCGATGCGATCAATCTTGAAGATGGTCTATTGAAACGGAAGCGTCCATGATTACAGCGCTGCGGTGCAACAAGCCAACGTTTCGAACCGTCCATTTCGGGCCCGGCCTGAATGTGATCCTTGCCGATCGCACGCAGGAGGAAACGAACAAGCAAAGCCGAAACGGCCTCGGGAAATCGACGCTGATAGAGCTTGTCCATTTCTGTCTCGGTGGAGATTTTAAAGGCCCCATCACAGCGCCAGCGCTCACTGGATGGGTGTTCACGCTGGACATGACGCTTCAGAAGAGGCCGGTCTCGATATCGAGAGACACGGAAGCCCCGACCAGAGTGGCTGTTGACGGCGATGCCAGCGGATGGCCCATCCTGCCAAAGGAGAACAAGGAAACAGGCCGACTTGAGCTCTCAGTGAAGGACTGGATTCAGGTACTAGGCGTTCTCATGTTCGGTCTTCCCGTATCGGACACGACCAAGTACCGGCCATCGTTTAGAGCACTGATTTCTTACTTCGCCCGACGCGGGAAAGATGCTTACAGCAAGCCCTTTGAATTCATGCGGCGTCAGAAGACGTGGTCGATCCAGGTGTTGAACACGTTTCTTCTTGGGTTGGAATCGCAAGATGCGCTCGATTTTCAAAAGCTAAAGGACAAGAAAGATACCCTTCTTCAATTGAAACGGCTGACGAGCGGCACTGGCACAGCCAGGGAATTTCTAGGCACGTTGGGAGAGTACGAAACACAAAAGGTTCGTCTCGAAGGCCAAGTGCGAAAAGAAGAACAGGACCTCATCGAGTTCCGTGTTCATCCTCAGTACGAGGACATTGCACGTCAGGCGAATTCTTTGACCGAACAGATTCATCGACTCACGAACGAAAACGTTACGGACAAGCGCCTAGTGGAGCTGTACGAGCAGACGCTGATAGAGGAAAAGGCTCCGGAATCTCAAGACGTCGTAGCGCTCTATGAGCGAGCCGGAATTGAGCTTCCGGGTTTGGTGAAGAAGCGACTGACCGATGTGCAGCAGTTTCACACGCAGCTTGTGGGGAACCGCAAATCGTTCCTGACTGCGGAACTGCAACGACTCAGGAACACTATTCAAGGCCGCACAAGCGAAGTCGAAGCGCTGACGAACCAGCGGGCTGAGCTGATGCAGATTCTGCAAACTCACGGCGCGTTGGAAGAATATAACAAGCTCCAGCAGAGGCACCTAAAAACACGTGCAGAGCTAGAGGGCGTTATCACACGCATCAAGAACTTGCGCGACCTTCAGAAGGGCGAGAGCGCGTTAAAGATCGACCGAGAGATACTCGTTCAGCGAGCGCTCCGCGGATTGGACGACCACTCGAAAATACGAGACCGCGCGATCGAATTGTTCAACGCAAATTCACAGGGTCTGTATGAATTGCCTGGAAATCTCGTAGTGGACGTGGACGACAACGGCTTTCGCTTCAAGGTTGAGATTCAGCGGTCCACAAGCGGTGGCGTCGGCAACATGAAGGTGTTCTGCTACGACCTGACGCTCGCCCAGCTCTGGTCACAGAAACCGCAGCACCCAGGCTTCCTGATTCACGACAGCATCATCTTCGATGGTGTTGATGAGCGGCAGCGGGCGAGGGCATTGGAGCTTGCTTCCAAAGAGTCGCTGCGTTGCGGGTTCCAATACATCTGCACGTTGAACAGCGACGCTGTGCCCTACGGCGAGTTCTCTCCGGACTTCGACCTCAAAGAATACGTGCGCCTCACGCTCAGTGATAAGGACGACCGCAGTCGTCTGATGGGCATCCGGTTTGAAGTCGATGAAAACGTCCTTGAGCTGGCATCTAGCGAAGCCGAAAGTGAGGACGTGCCCGAAGGTGAAGAGGTAGCAAGGTAGGGGTGCGAGCCTTAATAACAGCCTCCGTCACCGTTGCTCGTCCGACGCAGCCCCAGGAGAAATGAGCTGAGCGTGAGTTGGATTGGGAACGGTGATCGCAGTCGTAACTCGGCCACCGCACCGGTGAGGAACTTGAAATACGAAAACAAGGACGAGACGCGACGGTTCAGCGTCTTTGGAGCTATAGCTGCTTTCGTCATCGACTCTTTCACTCTTTCCACGCTTGCCCGTCGAGAATCAAAGTTGAGAAAAGCCCTATCGCATCCTCTGGCCATTGTCCGCTTGATGAACTGGACGAGGGCCATCACGTCGTCGCGGTACGCGCGGCCAGTTTGTTCCGACTTGCGACGGTTCACCCAAGCTTCAAAAATAGAAGCTACTGAGAAGAAAGAATCTTCAACCCGTTGACGGTTCTCCGGAGTCTCCGAGCCAAGAGCACCGGAGGCAGACTTCGCTCGACCGCAACAAGTTCGCTCATTGAATGTTTCCACTGGATGCCCGATTTCTGTGCAGCGTCCCCACTATGCGGACACCCCGTGACGAAGTTGGCTGAAGCGTGCGTTGATAATCGAGTTCTAACGTACTTGAAGTGGGAAATAGCGCCAGTCTTCGGGCTCACGCTTTAGTGCGAGCGTGTAGCGGCCAGCCGGAATTCGAGTAAGATCCAGTTCGGTTGAAATGCTTGTGACGCCATCGGCGAGCTTCGCGATCGGCGCGGAAGTCATTTGGGGCGCAAGGTTACCATCCAGCAGCTTTAAGGCGTACTCGCCTTCCGCGGAAGCTACCGGCAGCACCAGGACTACGTTTTGACGACTACGGGACATGGCGAGAGGAGTCGACCCATTGGGACTCTCCTCACTCCGTGCCGTCGCAAACGGCCGGAGGTCCAGAATCGTTGAAGGCAATTTCGCATTCGATTGAGCCACGATAGGCGCTACCGCTTTTGACGGAGTCTGCATGGCGTACCAGACAGCACCAGCCATTACGCAGAGAAGCGCGGCAGCCGCTGCCCACCACGTCCAAACTCTTTTCACCGCATTCAGCGACGACACGCCGCGCTGTCGCTGCAGATCGCGAATCGCTGAGTAGCATGGCGAGCAGTGAGAGACGTGGACGTACAGCGGGTCGCTGGCATCGCGCCGCCTGAGAGCTAGTTCTTCAAGCTCCGCCGGGGAGGGACATCCCTCCCGATTGGGATTGGGGTTCGCATGCGCCAGCATGTCCTCGATTGGCCTAAAATCATCTTCTTGCGCCATGGAACCTCAGTAATTATAGGGTGTTTTGCCTAAAGTGAATCTCAAGAACTTGATCCTCCTGATCGAAACTTCCTTCCACTGCTCGACGAGCTCCGGAAGCGGTCCCTTATGCGTTGCATCATCTTGTCAACGGCCGCGGAGCTTATGGAAAGCGCGCTTGCCACCTCTCCGCTGGAGAACCCCAACGTCTTCAACGTTGCGCATCGTTGTTCCAGTTCGCTGAGTTGTGCGTAGATCTGTTTGGCATAGACCTGGTTGACTATCTGCTCGGGTGTGCCGGCGCCGGTGGACATCGCGAGAAGTATCTTTTCGCCGGCAACGCCCGCAACCGATCCATTGATCACCTTTTCCTCTGATCGGCGAAGTTCGGAAACGCCAAGGTTGTTCAGAATCGTCCATGCGAGCCCTTCGGGCCGTTCGATCCGAATCCCCTGTTGCTCTTCCTTAAAATAAAGCTGGCCAGCCCGATCAAACAGGTTGCGAAGAATGCTTTCGTCTTGGATCGCCTTGAATTTCAAGCGGAATCGCATCTCGAGCGGCAAGAAGATCGCATGAATGCGTTCGTCGAAGGGCCGCCCTGCTTCGTCAAGCAGTCTCAGCTTTGGCAATTCTCCCAAGGGTTCTTGCTGATTCATGCGGCAAGCCGACATTTTCGAGATTCTCTTCCGGCCGGTCAGGTTTCAATTTTCCTTTGCGTCTTACCAAGTAGAGGGCCGAACGGATGCTCCTGGATCTCTATTGGCAAGACGTCTTTCATCAACCGGCTCGTTTTGAGGAGACGCCGCACGGTGCGGGTATTGTTACAAGTGAATGCATTCTGGAAGCTGTCAATCTGGTGGCCGGAGAAGACTTGGTTTATGCGTTTGAGTTGCGCCGCGGAGATCGCTTGACTGTCGCCGTCTCTGCGAGCCAGCGTGTCGATCTCGTGTTGTGTACCTTCGCGAATTACGAGCGCTGGCTCGACTCCACGGAGCAGGTGGGGGAGATTGAGGCAATTGAGGCATTGGACGGTGCGACGTCACTGGAATGCGCGTTCCAATCGCCAAGCGATGAAGAGATTGTTCTCGTGATCAGTTCGCCAATTGGCGGTACGCAGGTTCTTGTGGAAGCCCACCAGGCCTGTTAGGAGCTTCGAAAAGGCATCGGCACGCGGGACACCTTCAACGCCAACTCTCCGGCAAGAAGTTGGCTTTCTGCCTTTTTGAAGTAAGAACGACGGATTACTTACGCACACCGCGCCAGCCTCTCAATCTGATGGCCAAATCCTGCCTGCTCCCCACTTTGAGGGTGGAAGTCTTCGCGCCAGCCCCGCGGGGAACGGCGCGTTTAAGCTGTTACATGTCGCAAGGCGATAGGATGCTAAGGACATCAATGTTAAAGGCACTCATAGCCCGACTGCTAAACCAATCGAAACCAGCACCAATTCAATCTGAAGAGAGCGTCGCGGGCGATGCCGATGCGGCGACGACTGAAAGCTCACTGAACTTACCATCTAGTTCTGCTAGCTTGCCGGACGTTTCCGCGACTCAACCCACCGAACCCGCGGGCGGAACGCACTCGGCTGCTTCCCCTGCTCCCAGCTACGCAACCGCAGATTCGCTGGCCATCGATGAAGTAAGACAGGCGGGGCCGATTATTTGGTCGGCAGAATCACGCGGATGGTGCATCAATTCGAGCACATCATTTCCATTGACAGTTGTGAAATGCGATCAAAGAACGGCGAGCGCAATCCGCGAGGCGTTGGACCAACTCGTGAATCATTCGATGGAGGAAGTCACCGAAGTAGTGGCTAGCTTGGTTGTGGAGCGAGGGGCTCGCTTCCAGGAACTCGAGAACTATATTGAAATGCAGCGCCAAACCTATCGCGCCGCGCTAGCCACAGCTCATGGAAAGCGAGCCCTTCCTCCCACCGTTCAAGAGGATTTGATCAACGAGGAAATCGAGGCGGAAGCCATCAATTCTCTCGACCAGTGCTGTGACGATCTAGGCGATCTTCTTGAGGGCGAGTACCCGACAAACCTTTGCGATCTTGAGGTCATTCGGCATTTTGGATATCGCAACTTGCTTCGCTACCTCAGTGCAGGACCGTCCAGCGTCAAATTGGTGTCAGCGGGACATCGTGACCGTGTGCGAGTTGAAGGCGTAGTGTCGGCAGGGCTGGCAATATGCGGCGAAAGGATTTCAGAAATCCCGACCGAGGCACTGTTGCGCGCCTTGACTTTGAAAGATATCCAAGCGCTTTCGTTGTTACCCATTCCCTCCAAACTTCGCAAGAAGAACTTGGCGATTGAATTCGTGCTGACGCAGCAGGAAATTCGGGAGCGCCTAATCGAATCGATAGCCGTATGTGACGTGGTTTACTTTATTCCGCCACCCGACGCGCTTGCCCATGTGGACCTCGGAGCAATGCACGCGCGCATGAAATTCGCCTTAAGCGCTATCCGTCTTGTGGTCACAACGTACTTAACAGCAGCGCTGGCACCAACTAACCGGGAATACGAAGGGCGACATCTTGCCGACGTTCACTTTAGGGCACACAACGTCAAGGACGTCTTCACCTGCCAGACCTGCCGAAAGACAAACGGAGAAGCCAGGCCGCTAAGCGAATGGATTCTGTTCCCCTTTCACTTCGGTTGCCGATGTTCGCTACTTATCGATGCGAGATGAGACGCCCCGCGGCATATAAAATCAGCGAAGTGTAATCGAGCCTTTTTTCGCAAGCCAATAGGCCAGGCCCGTATTGACCAAGATGTTCATCGACGAACCACGATCGTCCGCGATCTTCTTCAGCTTCTTGTGAAGCGCCCGCGGCAGCGAGATCGTCGTGTCGCGAACCATCTTCTCTTCAACGCTGACAAGTGGAACTGCGGCAAGGTCAACGGATTCGAGCGCTTCGATCGCCATTACAGACAAATCCCCGCGATAACGGATCAGCGTGCGGAGCGCCTCGTTCACTCCTTCATTCAAACGAATTGCCAGCTTGATGATCGGCTCTTGCGCAGGCGTAGCCTTCTTCTTCGCTTTCTTGATGGCGGTGGGCTGCTCTAGGCGGACGACGGGTTTCGTGGGGTCGGGCATTTCCGTAGCGTGATTTTCTTGAAAGATTGTACAGGCATTACGGTACCACCTCTCACGCTCTCGGTTCCAGGCCCACCAGTCCTATGTCGTTGCACCCATTGAATCCGCTACTCTCGACCGGGCCGGTATGGCCCGTCAAAGAGGATGTCGCGGTTCACTCGCACATTGAATCGGTACCCGATAGGAACTTTGATTGTCGGCTGAATGTTCAGATTTCGCCGTGTCACGTCTGCTCCGAGTTGAGAGAGTTCGCGCCCGACAGCGCTGCCGGTGATCTCGGTGGCTGAAGGATAGCCGAGGAGTCCGCCGCGCCGACTTTGAGAAAGCTGGAAGGAGGCGCTGAACAGACTGGTCATCAGGCCGAATCCGAGGAGCCGTTTGTAGTGGTTGTCCACGTCGTGTCGCAGGCCCGAGTAGCCCTTCGCATCTTGGCCGGACATCCCTTCCAGGTTGATCGAGGAGGCATCGGGGTAGATGATACGGCTCCAGGCAACCTGCAAACCGTTCTGCCCATAGGAAACACGAGAATCATAAGAGCCCACTAAACGCGACCCCTGAGGAATTAGCAGGTGGCGACCGGTCGCCGTATCGTAAACGTTTTCTCGAACGAGCGCTTTGATCTCTCCGGGCAGATCCGAATTCAACGCCTGCTCCAGCACGGCGGGGATGTCCCATCCTGCCTTCAATTCAAAGCGGCTGATCGGAGCGGTTCGAGTCGATTCCAGGTAGTTGCCTTTCTCAGCCTTGCGAGCGGCGGCTAGAAACGCCTCTTTGCGATCCTGCATGTTCTGGGAATCGTAGCTGTCCGCCGAGTTCTCGCCTGTCTCGATGGATACTTTCGGCAAACCGGATGCAGACCTCGCCTGGCCTGCGGGACCCTGCATCGCTTGCAATAGATTGGTCATCTGAGCAACATCGCCGGCCGGCGTGGGTAGTCCGCTGCGCACCGCCCCACTTTGGCCAGCGCCATTGAATCCGTCTCGCCCAACAGTGGAGGAGTTGATCGCCTCCTGCTCGCGCTCGTACGCGGCAATCAGCCGTTTCTCCTCAAGAGTGGGCTCGCGATATTGTGGGACGTTCGAGGGTACCGAATTGGCACCGGCCGGGTAGTAGATCTGCGGTGGCGGCTGGCCTTTAGAAGTGGCGAGTTGCTCCGGCTCGACCACTAGATTCTCGTTTGCGGAAGGAGGCAAAGCCAAAGTTGGGCGATTGGGCACTTGGGCGGCGATAATCTTGCCGGCATCTGTTGCGGCTGTAATTCCACGAGTCTCGTCTGGCTGAAATCCGACCTGGAACTGCTTTTGACCGCGAGTGTAAACTCCATACCCGATGAGTGCGACCACGACGAACACGATGGCGAGAGCGACGATACCAGCTCGCTTGCTCAGCCGGACTGGAGACGGCGGCTCCGGATTCACGTCGAGACCGGAAGGGGAATCGATATCCTTCACTGGATTCATCGCGCGCCTCCCTGCTTTGCCACGTCCGTCGCGTACGGATCGCCCTTCAACTTCAACTTTCCGCGATAGGTGCCACGAAAGATCTCCGCACGCCGTGCCTTCTTACCGACACCGAGGATCAACGCGCCGCGTTCGAAGAGGCGATCCACAATGTACATGTCGCCCTTCACTCGGTAGTTCACCATCTCCGGACCATCCGGGCCGATGACGACCAGAACTGGGGCTTCGCGATGGGCGGCGTCCGGCGTCATTTGGATGAAAGTCTTAGTGCCGTCATCCACCACGCGAACCGGCCGAATATGCGGATCGACGCTCTCGATCCTGTAGTCGAAGTAGAGGTTCTCCAGTGATTCGACTGGCGCGACCTGGACAGCCTCGCGCTCCGCTTTTCTCCGCTGTTCCTCCCTGGCCAAATGGACCTGCCACTTCCGCACTTCGTCTTCCGGGTATGCGAACGCCACGCGCGCCAAGTACTCCTCAGGCTTCGAGATCAGGCGCAGATAGTAGGCGCGTCGATCAGTCGTCAACAGAAGGTTTGTGTCGAGCCCTGCTTGCTTCGGCTTCAGAACGATCATTGGCGTGACTGCGTCGGCCTGGCCTACTCCGGCCGGCGCGATGATCCAGCGGACCGCATCACCGATGTGAGGCTCTCCCACCAACTTTTCTCCGGGCTCGAGTTCAACGACGCAAACCCGCAACGGGGCGCAGACTACGGTCGGCAATCCGGCCCCGTAGGTATACAAAACTCGACCATCCTTGCCCGGAGCGGGCGTATGCTTTTCACTCATCCATGCCTGGCCAACGGCAAGCGCCTCCTGCGCTGTCTTCGGCAGGGCAATATCTTTCGACGGATTGAAGTCCTTTGGAAGTTCGGCGCTTGGAACCAGACCTCCAACTGCGGACAACGGTTTGACGGGTAATGGAGTCGGTGGCGCGTTGCCGTCCAGAGTCTGGATCAGTTTGTCGAAAGGATACTTCTCAGGCGAAGGCACGCTCTCGGCAGGAGCCGACTTCGCGGGTGGGGGCATGCGTTTGACTTCTACCGGCTTTGGCTGTCCCAGCAACGTCCCGGCGAACACCGCCGCGTTGATCAGAATATTCTTCATGAGTCCTCCGTTTGGTCAGTACTTTTGCTAGAGCACGCGCGACCAACTCACGTTGGTTACATAGATGCCCAGGGGATTGAGCCGAATCAGGCGCTCGTCAGAAGGCGGGTTCACGGCGATGGTGAAAGAACCCTTCCAACGCTCTTCCCCTTCCACTTGGCCCGATAGGCCGCGAACCGTTTCCGACCACTCCACTTGGTAGGTCTTTTCACTGGTGGCAAAGGCAGCCTTCACCTCGACATCGACCGTGCGGGTCTGTGCCCGCTCATGTGGAGGTGCGAGGCGATAGAAATCGCCAACCTCAACCTGTGCGGGACTGCCGCTGGCGATCATCGTGTAAACACGATCAATCGCCTTGCGCTGAGCAACGCCGTCGATGGTCACCATTCTGAGGTCGCTCACCCAGTGAAAGAGCGCCGCCCGCTTCAGCTTGTCGTCGGCCGCAGTCGTTTGGTCTGCCGGGCCGGACGCGACCATGCGCCCAAGGTTGTCGATCGCCACCACGTAGGGGACGACCTTGGTCTTCATGGCTAGCGCAATCAGACCTCCGGTTTCGAGCAAGGCAATCATCAGCGCGACAAAAGCCGCTCGACGCCAGTTATTGGCACGGGAGATCAAGCTGCCGTACCGTTCGTCCCATTCTTTGCGGGCATCAAGATAGGGGCTGGCCTTTGGCGGCGTGTGAGTTTCAAGTGCGTGTTGCATGGCTATTCCGAATCTCCTGAGGTGTTCAACGGTGGCGGGGCGACGTGGGGAGCGTGGTCAGACGGGACAGCTCCCTGCGTTGCCCGGACAAATGCCGTGCTGGAGGCGAAGCCTCTCGCGACTCTCTTGCCGCGGTCCGCAACTTGGGCCGATCGGCTCGGCGCATTTGACGGAGCAGGTGACGGATCTGGAGCTTTCTCCGGCGGTGGGGGCGTGGAGGTACTCTTGTCGGCACTCGCCTGGTTACTCTTCGTCTGTTCCCCACCGCCGTTTGATCCGCTCTTCGTCGGCGGGGCCACCTGCCCGCCCCCGTTCCCGGCAGATGGCGTCCCGCCATTCCCGCCACCCGATGGCTTAGGGGCCGAACCACCCGAACCAGCACCGCCCGAACCACCGGCGCTACCGCCATTACCTGCACCAGCGGCCGCACCACCGGCTCCCATTCCGGCGGCTTGACCCGCGGACATGCCTCCTTTTGCCGCAAGCATCTTGGCGCCAAGCGCCACGCCTCCTGCTACGGCAGTACCCGCCAGCAGTGCCCCTTGCGCGAGCGCTCCCGCAGTCCCGACAGCATCACCGCCAGTGAACGCCGGCGCTCCGCCGAGAATTCCGGCCGTGAATTTGGGTGCGTTCCAGCAGATCATCAGAAGCAGGACTGACGAGGCTGCAATGTCGAGCGCGTCTACGGCGGGTTCGGGCCCAGACGGCACAGCCGTGGCGGCAGCAACCCAACCATCGGTGAGCGTCAACCCGGCACCCATCAGAAGGTAGAGCACCATGATCTTCACGCCCGTCGAAACGGCCAGCGAGATGTATCGCTCCACGTAGGGTGCGGTCCAACGCGATCCGCCGAAGCCCAGAAAGATGAACCCAGCCCCAACAACCAGATAGCTCTCGACGAGCGTCACAACGAGTTGAACCGTCAAGCCAAGGAAGGCGAGGAACGCGAGGAGTGCGGCGAATACGAGGGCCAATGCTGTCCCGAAATTCCCCATCCAACCGGAATCCGCCGCTCCACTCAGAAGATTGCCGGTGATGTTCAGCCCGCGCACGAGAACATCGGTTGGAGCCAACGAGGGCAAGCCGGAAGCATTCTGCCCAATGATCTGAAAGCTGTTGATAATCCGCGGAATCCAGTCCGCTCCGAAGCTGAGCAACGCGAAGAACGCGCCGATGAACATCATCTTGCGGATCAAAGCCGCCGTCCAGCCTTGGAGATCGGTCTTCTCCAGCACCAGAATGGCTGCGGTCCACGCGAATTCAATTAGGGCCAGAATGCCAAAGAGCCGATTGGCATAACCCGCAGCGGTGCTCAGCCAGGACATCCGGACGGACCGGTATTGATCCAGCATTGCGCTAGGAGACGTTTGCGCGAATGCGGTTCCGTCCGCGAGGCACAGCACAAGACACAGAAAAGCCGACCCTCGAATGAGATTGCGGATTGTCATCGCTGCTTCCTTTCGCAGCGCGACAACCGAATCAAGTCGCCGCGCTACTTCACTGCTTCAAATCCTCGTCCGTCGCCCTTCCGCTCCTGAAAGCGGAAGGCACTCGCTACGCTTGCCGCTGAACAAACTTTCCCTTCCGTGGAATCAGCCCAAGCCGCGGGTGCTTTCTCACGCACCGGCTGGCAAAGCTGCTTCACTTCAACCGCAAGATCCTTGTGTTGCCGAAACCATGTCTCCACGGCTTGGGGCGAAGCACTCCGTAAGTCGCCGGCCCCAGCCGCTTCTACTTTTGCCACGATGGCGCTCGAAGGTTCCTTCGCGCAGCCAACCAGAATAAGAACGATTGCAAGAGTCCATATCCGCATTCCTCCATCATTGGACAGCTTGAAAGCCGCGTCCATCCCCCGTGCGCCGGTTGAAGCGGAAGAACCGCTCAGTAGCGGCTTCGCTGGATGCCTCGCGTTGAATTTGCGCTGCCTGGAATGCCTGCTTACTCTGTAAATCGGCCAGGATCAACTGGCGCAGTTTCATGAGCTGCTGCACTTGTTGCTCGGCAATTTGATTGGCCACTTGAATCGCCTTCATTCGACCGTCAGACGAGTTGGCCATTCCCCGTAGCTGCCGAAGGACCGCTTCCTCGTTCTGCATCTGTTGGCCTTGCAAGCCAGCAGCGCGAAGGGTTCCGAGAGTCGTATCCAAGCTGGTTTGTGACCAATTCTTGTAGTCGGTGAACCAGGCCCGTGCGTTGTAGCCCCAACCGCGGAATCGGTTGCGAAACTCCGCGTCGAGGTTGGCCATGGAGTAAGCCAGCGACCGGCCGATTTGAACGATTCCGGCCAACTGCCCAATCTCCGCCATGATCGGACCAAAGACTTGGAAGGGAAGTTCGGCGGTGTTCTTGGCCATGTCGATTACCATGAGAATCTTCTGTCGTAGTTCCTCGCCTTGGCGGATGTAGGTGGTGATCAGTTGCAGATTGTTCGCTAGTTGGGTCCATTCAGTTGCAATGCCTGCCAACACTCCGGCCCGCGCCTGTCGCGCTCCAGGCAGGAAAAACGCTGCCGCCGTCAGCATCGATGCACGACGTGAAACTTTCGAGCTCATGCCAGAACCCTTCTTTTCAGTTCATTCTGTTGATCCAGGTATTCAGCCCAATCGACTAAGCCACGCATCCGGAGCCACTCCGCGGGCCAGTCATCTCCGAATTGCTCCATTGACTGCTCCGCAAGTTGGCGCTCTTCCCGGCTGCTGATGCCAACGAACGACAACCCAACACCGCCCAAGCCCAGGGAGATCAGACGGCGGCCGGCAGGCGAGACAACGTAGTAATGCCGTTTGGGAATCGATTTCTGAATGATGTCGACTTCCCGATCGTTCATCCCGATGGACTCGTAGAACTCGCGAGATGCTGGGTTCGCCGCCTCGGCGTTGGGCAGCAGCACCTTGGTGGGACAGGATTCCAGCACCACATCGCGAATTGGGGAGTTGAAGATGTCTGAAAGGTTCTGAGTGGAGAGCAACACGACGCCATTGAATTTGCGAAGCGTCTTCAGCCATTCGCGCACCCGCTCCCGGAACAGAGGATGCCTTAAGTAGACCCAGGCCTCATCAAGCGGCACAAGAGTTGGCGACCCGTCGAGCCGCTTTTCGATGCGTCGAAACAGATAGAGCAGAACCGCAACAACGGCCTTCTCGCCGAGATTCATCAGATGCTCCGTCTCGAAAGTGAGGAAGCGACCATCGCCGAGCATGTCTTCCTCGGCATCGAGAAGGTGACCCATCGCTCCCCCCAGCGTGTAGTAATGGAGCGCCTCGCGGATGTCGGTGTCCTGGACGTTTGCGCAAAGCTCCGTCAGCGTTCGCGTCGGGGAGTTTTGAAGCAGCAGCACCGCCTCGGTTAACGCCTTGCGCTCGCGTGGACCGATCTTGAAGTCCTGAAGAGTGCATAGACTTTCGAGCCAATCAACGGCCCAGGCTACGTCGGATGCCGTGTCAATTTCCTTCAACGGGCAGAAGGCCCAATGTGTCTTTTCCCCGCCGATGTCGTAGAACTCGCCTCCTGCGGCCTTGGTCAGCACCAAGAGTGAATAGCCTTTGTCGAAGGCGAACACCTGAGCGCGCGGATAGCGAAACCATTGCGCAGTGGTCAGGCCGAGGAAGGTGGACTTGCCTGCTCCCGGCGGCCCGATCATGAGCGTGTGGCCCAAATCGCCGACGTGCAAGTTGAAGCGGAATGGCGTTGCTCCACTTGTCGCGGCGTAGAGCAACGAGGGAGCATCGACCGGCATCAGTGGCGACGGGTTCTTTTTCTCACCGGCCCAGACAGCCGTAATCGGCATCATGTCGGCGAGATTCAGCGTGTGAAGGATAACGCGCCGAACATTCCGGTATCCGTCGCCCGGCAGGCTTCCCCGCCAGGCTTCAACAGCATTGACGCTCTCCACACGGCAGGAGAAGCCCAAGTTCTGAACTGTCTTTACCACCAGCGCCGCCGCTTCCTCGACTGAATCCTCTAGCTCGTGGAAACACAGAAAGACCGTGTTGTAGACGCAGAATTGAACATCGCCGCTGCTCGCCACGCCCATGGCCTCTTCAGCGTCCACGGCCATCTCTTGAGCAAAGAGATTCACGGGGCCATTCTCCGTTCGGAGTAGTTGGTCCTTCCAGCCGCGAATCCTCGCCCGCCACTTCCGCCGCGTCTTGTCGAGCAAACCGCGGGCTTCCTCTGGTTCAAGCAGAATAGCTCGGGTATGCCAGCGGTATTCGATTGCGAGGGTATCGAGCGCTCCCAAGATGCCGGGAAAACTCAGCCGGGGAAACCCATCAATCGCGATCACGCGAACGTGCTTGCGCCCGATTCGCGGATTCATTCCGCCGACAAAGTCGCGTGAGGAGAGGATGTCATTCAGATAGCTGGGAATCTGCGGCAAGCGGATTGGGTGATCCACTGCCGAAACACAACGATGCACGTATTGCAGCAGTTGGTCACCGCGCGAAGCACCTGACAAACGCTTCGCCTGAAACAGCAAAGCGAAGATGTCCTCAAAGGCGCTGACGCGTCCCTTGAAATAGTCGAGAGCTCTCCACGCGCTCGACTTCAACTCCCGCCGACCGTCAAACATCCAGCCCTTTACGCGCTCCTCACTTTCCTCCGGCGGCAGGTAGGTGAGGGCAATGTAGTAGTCGCTCTCGTAGTGCGAGCCTTCAGCCGTGAACTGTTGCCGCCGCTCGTCATCAATCAGCTTGGTAACCGCATCAGGGAACGCACCTGCTAAGGGATAGTCGGGGGCCATAGATCGAATGGCGTCGCATTGAATCATCCACCCACTTCCAAGCCGCAGAACTGAATTCAGTCGAGCACTCAAGGCCCCCATCTCGGAGTGCGTTGCGCAGGCCATGTCCGGGCCGCGGAATGACCAGGCCGCGAGCATCGCTCCGTCCTGAAGCAGCAGGACGCCGTCATCCACCATCGAGTCATACAACAGCAAATCCGCCAGGCCTTGGCTGCGGGAGCGATTTTCGGTAAGTTTCATCGTTGCCTCCAACGCCTTGGGATTGAAGCTGTTTCTCGCCCGATAGACCCTTTGGCCGGGTAGAAGGGACGATATTGAACATGCCGCAGGTAGACTTGGCGCATCATCGGGTCCGACCGCCCCATCCGCGAAAGCACCGCGACTGCGGCGATCCATAGAGAGATCCCAGCCACCACACCCCACCAGGTCACAAGCGCGAAGATCAACATTGCCGATAGCAGGGCCGCGAACAAAACCAACTCGCGGTCACCCCCGAGCAACAAGTGCGGGCGGTTGGCGGATTGATGAATGACTATCTCGCGTGGTGTCTCCATGAGTTTCTAAAGAACGACGGCCCCGCCTACGCCGAACAGCGTTGTCATGAAGCCAGCGCCCATAACCAGGAATGCAATCGCCAATACGGCTACACACGACCGGCGTGCGAACTCACTCAGTTCGCCGCCAAACACGAGCGTTCCGCCGGCGACCATGAGCGCAATGAGAGAGATGGAGAGCGCCACTGGGCCAGTCATCGACTGCGCTACCCGGTTGAGCGGCGTCTCCCACGGCAATCCACCGCCACCCGCGCCACCCGCCAAGAGGGTCTGCGTCCATAGCAGCAGCAAGACCGGCAGCATCCACGTCAGACCAAGAACACGATTTGAAATCCTCATCAGAGTTGTCCTTCCTTTTCGGTTAGAGATATTCGACCGAGTACCGACCGTTTTCGTACCCGTTGACCAACAGCAATTGACGAACTTTGCGGCCAGCCGCTAAGTCCGCTTCCTCATCAATGAAAACCACCAGATCCACCGCTTCCGCAATCAGCGATTGCATCGGCGCGGAGGTAGCTTCCGCAACAAGACTTTCAAGACGCACCAACCCGCTGAGAGCGTCATTGGCATGGACCGTGGCCGCGCCACCAGGGTGCCCAGTGTTCCAGGCCTTGAGCATCACGTGGGCCTCAGCCCCGCGAACTTCGCCCACAACGATACGGGTTGGCTTAAGGCGCATGCAGGCGCGCAGGCAATCGAGCATCGTGACATTGCCAACCGCTCGCAGATCAACGTAGTTCTCGACTGGACACTGCAGCTCGATCGTGTCCTCAATAGAGATCACTCGATCGTGCGGCGCCAGCTTGATCAATGCCTCGAGGATTGCGTTCACGAGGGTCGTCTTCCCGGAACCCGTGGACCCCACGATGAGAATGTTTTTTTTCTCCGCAATGGCGGCGCGGATAACTTCGGCGTGCGAGAGGCCGCGGACTGCATTCTGAAATTCGTTGCGCCACCGGCGCCGGTTAATCGGGTCCTGTGAATCGCTCAGAATTCCGGCGTGCTCGTAGTCCTCAAGCGTAAAGATGCGGCGCGGGCGCTGGCGAATCGCGAACGTGGGGCGGATTACAACAGGCGGCATCAATCCCTCGAAGCGGCTCCCGTCAATCGGCAATTCGGTTTCGAGGATTGGCCGGTCATGGTTGATCACCGTACCCTTCTGGGCCGCAATCGTACCCATCGCGGTTTGAGCTTGCGCGGGCGGCATCTCACCGATGCACTGGAATCGATCGCCCTGCCGCTTGACCCAGAGCCGGGAGTCGGGGTTGAGTACCAAGTCTTCCGTTCGGCCATCTGCGAGAGCCCGCAAGACGGTCTCTCCGAGCTCGCGCCGGAGCTTCGCATCGAGCCGGGCGGATTGGCCTCGGTCATTGAGTGAAACAGGGATTGCGGTCTGAGCAAGCATTCCAGAACTCCACGCTTGACTATTTCATAGCCAGCATGTACAAGCTAGCTATGAAGCTGATTATTCCGGAAGTTTCACTGAACGTCAAGGGGCAAAGATGAAAAGCCGCACCTTAGTTGCCGTCGAACAACAGATCAACGCGATGGGCTGCGAGGTCTACGAGATCGGTCTCTTCAAGCCACACGTGCCCGGCTCGGGTTCTAAGGAGCCTGAAATGCTCCCGCGAACCTGGGACACCGCCACGCTTCTCAAGTCAGTTCCGTGGCTTCGCTACCAGAACTCCCAAGGCCGGAACATCTATATCCGCCCCAGTGGCGAGCATAGGCTCAGCATGGTCGACGACCTGACCGCAGGCGCTGTTAAACGAATGCACGCCGAAGGATTTGGTCCCACCATGGTTGTTGAGACGTCACCGGGCAACTTCCAGGCATGGCTCAACCATGGACAGATGCTTCCTCAGCGCGTCTCAACAATCGCCGCCCGGACTCTCGCCACGAAGTTCGGAGGAGACAAAGGCGCGGCGGATTGGCGGCACTTTGGACGTCTCGCCGGCTTCACGAATCGGAAGGCTAAATATCAGTCGCGAGACGGAACCTATCCGTTCGTGCGGATCATTGACGCAACGCAGGCCCATGTCTATGCGGCTGCTGACGATTTCGTCGCAAACGTTCGAGGGGTCGCCTCTTCGCTTGAAAGTCCCACCCGTGCCGCGGCAAGCGCTCACAGTGATGGGCGACTGCTCTCAATTGATGATTTCCGGTCCAATCCCAGCTATGACGGCGACGGCAATCGAATCGACCTGGCGTATTCGGTCTATGCACTAGCGCACGGTGTCTGCGAGACCGCAATCGCCGAGGCAATCAATTCCAGGGACCTATCGAAGAAGGGCGCACCGCGTCGTCAATCGGCCTATACAAGCCGGACTATTGCGAAAGCGGCACAGCGTATCCATGGTCTAGGCGGTCGATAGGACGTCCATCCCGGACTCTGAACTTTTCGCATCGCGGCGATTCGCCCAGGGATTTCGTCTGCCGATCGGATGACCGCCCGAGAGAGTTTGGCCGACGCCCCTAGCCCGAAGCGACGGCATCACGGTGCGGGTAGGAAGGCGTCACCTCAATCGTGAACTTCGAGCGCGGGAGTCAGCATGGTGGGATCGAAGAGTTCGCGAGCGAGGGTAGGGCGGAGCCTGATAACCAGCGCCCGCTGTTCAAATTCTCCCCTAGCCTTCCGTCCATGATCGGGCACCGCTTCGCTTGACGGCTATCGCCTGGCCGCGCCCGGCGCTCGGCTACGTTCTGCTTTGTCGGCTCCCCCAGACGGATTGCGCCCTGCGGGTTCGTTCGCTATCGCTCTCCGCAATCCGCCCGGTCCCCCCAACAATGCACTTCGCCTCATCGCTTCGCTCTTGGGAGCGGCCCCGCTCGCTTTTGGGTGCCCCGATCAAGAGACGGCGGCAGAAGGAGAAAGCAAGTGAACAACGTGATTCTGATTGGTTACCTCGGCAACGACGCCGAAACCCGTAAAACTCGCAACGACTCAACTCTCACCACCCTATCGCTGGCCACGCAGCGCACCAGGAAGGACCGCGAAACCGGCGAACGTCAATCGCAAACCACCTGGCACCGCCTCGTCGTCTTTGGCAGCCTGGCTGAGTACGCCGGCACTCTCACCAAGAGCGCTCATCTCCAGATCACGGGCGAACTCAACACCCGCGAATACACCGCCAAGGACGGCGTCAAAAAGTCCATTACCGAGATCCGGGTCCAGCGCATCAACCGCCTGGACCGTTCGGCGAAGCAGGAGGTGGCCGCGTAAGCGGCCAATCCGGCTATGAATAACCGAGACCAGATCATCCTCAATCACCTTCCCCAAGTGGAATTGCTCGCCCGCAGACTTCATCGGCGTTGCCCGCAGGTCGAACTCGACGACCTCATCTCCGCCGGTACGGTTGGCTTGATCCAGGCCGTGGATCGCTTCGATTCCTCCAGAAACCTCAAGCTGAAGACTCTCGCCGAGCACCGCATCAACGGAGCGCTACTCGATTACCTCCGCAAAGTGGACCCACTGCCTCGTACCGTCCGCCATTTTCAGAAACGTCGTGATTCAATCTTGGCTGGCTACGCCGAAGCGGATCGTCCGGCTCAAAGCCAGATCGCGGAGATGCTCGGCCTTACGGAGCGGAAGTTTGTGCAACTGAGCCGTGCGGTAACCGCCTCGGAAGTCATCCGGCTCGACGACATGCCGGATTATGTGCGGCGGAGAGTCGCCTGAGGCCCTTCCCTGGGGCGGGGCACACGCTCCGCCTCATCTTCGAAGTTATCGGTGAAGCGCCATAGCGACCGCAAGCACCGAAGCCAAAGCAACGACGACGAATCCAAGTGCGCAAAATGCACCGTAAAACAGCAAGATGGCCCAGCGGGTGAATGTCTCACCCATGCCCAGATAGACCCCAATCCAATCTTGAAACTTCATATAAGCCTCCCAACGATAAGTCCGAGTGCGAAGGCAGCTACGGCGGCTAGGGCAACACGCAGCCACTGCACGTCCTTGCCTGGAGTGCCGCCTTTGCCATTCCGAGCGATTTCCCGAGCCAAGGCCGTGCCAACGCCCTTCTGAAGCCTCTGGCCAGCTGCCTCAAATTCATTCGCTGCCTTACGTATCTCATCGGCTACTTCGTGGACAGCGTCCTCAAGCATCAGCCGGTTCAGCGTCACGATCACCATGGCGGGATCGGCGGCATCCAGCTTTACGCCGTGCCTCGCTATCGCTTCGGCCATCAGGCGATTGATATCCATGGCGCTAGTGGAACGAAAGCCCGTCCAGCTGGTCGAACAACTCGCGTTGGATCACTTTGAGCCTCTGGCGCATCATGATCGGGAATCCAGCCGAGTCGATTCCTTCCTGAAGGGTCAGTTTGCGAGTGATCACATCCTCAACGTCTCGCCCAAAGGTGTCTTGATTTCGTCGAGGTATGACGATGGAGCCCAGAACCCGGCTTGCGTTCTCCTGATACACCGGCATCTCATGCAGTTGGCGCCCCTCACGCTCGATACGTCCGAAGTACTCGTTGATCCAAAGGACGATATTCTGATCCTCCGACGTCTGGGCGAGCCGGGCAAAGCCGCTCAGGGTATCCGCAAGGGCCTGTCCGCCGGTGATCACACAATGCACGTAGAGTTTCCGCCCCGAGTCCTTGAGCAACCCCATCGCGTTGTTTTCAAGCATGTAGTTCCAAAGAGGGATGAACGTCGATGCGCCGTTATCCACGATGAAGGTGCCGGACTGGGTCAGCAAATTCTCCATTAGTCCGTCGAAGGCGCGCTGATCGATGGAACCGTCCCGTAGCAATTCCAATCGGTCCACCTCCAACTCCCGATATTGAGAGAAGGTCTGATTCACTGGGTCGGTGTCGATGCAACGAACCGGAACATTCCTCCGGTGGAGGAAGTATTGAGCAAGGAGTGATGCAACCAAGCTCTTGCCGACTCCTCCCTTGCCCTGAAGTGAGAAGTGAATCTCGCCTTCCAGTTCAGTCCCATTCGCCTTCGTTGAAGCCATCTTTCGTCTCCTCATTTCTTTCCGAACAGTTCTTCGTCCGACATCGTCCCGTTGTATTCAAATCCCGGGCGACTCTGGACAATGCGATGCAGATTGGCCAGCGGATCGTTCCCCGCTAATTTCGGCATCTTGATTTCCCCGAGCTTGGGCGGCGCGGTTCTCTCATTCGCCGGGCCGGACTTTCGTAAACTCGCAATCGCCCAGCACAGAGTCGAGTACGGAATCGACAGCCCATCCGCGTTCAGCCGAGCTTGAACCGCCCTAACCGTGTGTCCCGCATCCAGGCAGGCACGGATGGACGGCCACAGAAATCGAATCACTCCGATCCGCCGGGCCGGTACTTCGGAAGCAAGATCGGTCAGTTGTGGCAACTCAACGGGCTTTGGCATCGAAATCACGTCTGTCTAAAGAAATACAGCAAGTTCTAGCGAAATACAAGCTAGCTTGTACAGGTTCCAAAAGATTCTAAGCAGTTCTAATGCATTTCAAGTCTTTCTAGCCCCCGTTCGCCACAGTCAAAGGAAATGGGGCAATGAAGATGGTAGTGGAACATAAAGGGGGATGTGGGAGTGTGGTCGATATTTCTTGCGTAAGCGCCTCGATTTCAATACTATGGCTGTATTGGACAAGCTAGCCTGTCATATAGAGAACTCCCACATGGCAAAAACGCAACCCTTCAATATCGTTTTCGAGCCCGAACAGCTCTCGGCCGCAAAGAAGGCTGCACGCGCACGGGGCTTTGGTTCGCTCTCCGCCTACGTGCGTGCGGTAATGGACCAGGACTTGCGGCGCGGCTCCCAGCAGGACCAACTTGAAACAACCGTCGCCGCAAGCATTGATCGGATGTCGAAGGAGTTGCGGCGGCTCCACAACGCCAACCAGGCTCTCTTCGCGCTGACTGACAGCCTGGTCCGCCTCTTCCTCACCTGCACGCCCGAACCTCCGCCTGAGGCGCTCGATGCCACCAAACGCCGGGCGAAGCTTCGGTATGACCGATTCATGCTTTCGGTCGCGCAGAACATGACGGGAGATTCCAAGGCGGCCTTGATCGATGTACTGAAGGGAGCTTCGGATGCCTGAAGAACCAGCAATCAAGCTTCGCCCGCGCAAGCCGAGATTCGTCCGAGACGAGAGCAAGTCTTGGTCCAGCGCCTTCAGAGGCCTGATGCGGATCGCACGCATGACGAGCAACCGGAAGCCCTCACCCGGCGGGAGCTCCGCGGCTCGGCCCCGCAAGCCACACAAGCAACGCTGTGCGATCCGCCTCACCTACTCCCCGAACCAGGTGCGCGGCCAGTGGGCTGCCCATGGGCGGTACATCGCTCGTGAAAGCGCGAATAGCGAAGGCGTTGGTTTCACCGCCGAGAAGGAGAACGTCGCCATTGCGGCAGAACTTGGGGAATGGCAGAGGGCCGGTGATCCGAGGATGTTCAAGATGATCGTCTCTCCGGAATTTGGAGAGAGAATGGATCTCAAGCGGCACGTTCGCGACCTGATGACGCGGCTTGGGAGCGAATTGAACGTTCAACTGGATTGGGTAGCGGTGGCTCACTTCAACACCGGCCATCCCCACGTCCACATCGCCCTGCGAGGCGTAACTGCCCTCGGCAACCTCCGCATTCCTCGGGATGTAATCAAGCACTCGATTCGGAATCACGCGGAGGACCTTTGCACGGAACAACTTGGATTTCGCTCAGTCGGTGACGTGATCGAATCCGGACGCAGGGAAATCAATGCCCTAAATCTGACGAGCCTGGACCGTGAACTGGCTCGCAAGATGAGCCCAACTTCGGCGGAATGGGGATCAGTTCAAACGCCCGAACCCACTGGGTCAGAATTGCAGCGCATAAAGGCTTCTCAACTTCAGGCTCGACTTGGAGTCCTCGCCAAACTGGACCTCGCTCGGCCCAACCCAGGTGGGCAATGGAATCTCCGAACTGACTTCCATCAAAAGCTCCGCGCCTTCCAGACCGCGAACGATCGCCAGAGGAGTAGGGGGATCAAGGTGACACCAACCTTAGACCGGAATACTGCGGAACAGAGTCGGGCCAGGTAACGTTGCGACTGGCCGCACGCAACCAACTCTTCGCCGGCACATCAATCTTCGGATGGCGAACCATCCGGGAGTAAAGATGTCCCGCTTCTGAGCAGGATTGCTACCTCGGTTCGAATTTATGACGGAGAGCCAAGCACTGGGCTATCGCTGTCTGCGGGGTTGCCTTGCTCGTCATTCTGAGCTTCGGCTACTTCCATTTGCGATAGAGGTGTGCCCGTGTAGGACAACCCGAACGTCAAATACCGTCCATCGCTGAATGAGGGGAATCCGGCCATTCTGGTTTGGCTCCTGCTGTTGGGTGCCCATCTGTAGGGTCACCGAGACGGAAGCCGTGACCGTTCGGCTTCACTCGATCTCGCGTTCGGGGTTCAGATGCTCGCCGGTCGCAGCGTCGGGAAAATGAACAAATTGATTGCGCCGGGAGCCTACAAACATACAAAAACGAATTCCAGAACATTGGCCGAGCAGTTGGGGCTGAGATCAGCCAGTGGCGGAGATGGGTCTGGTCAACTCAATGGGAGGAAGCTGGTCCGGCGTCCGCCACCGCCGAACACGTTTATCTCGTGGGGCGTTCGGAGAGCTTGCCTAGAGTCAAGAGGTGATACGGACGGAACGCTTCGGCGGTTGATTAAATGCACGCATGTCCGCTCCGGGGTAAGATCCGGACCCAGTGCAGCGTCTAGCCACCATGGTTCCCCCTATTGAAAAAGCGCGGCATGCTTTCGCTCTTTAGGGCAATCACTGTCATTCAAAGGAGATTATATGTTTTCCAGACCGTTCAGATTCCGGCCACAGGTGGCGATTCCCACAGTGTGTCTGTTGCTCGCCGTCGTCGCTGTGGTATCGGCGCAACGCCCTGGTCGAAATGCGGCGTATCCGCAGATCGACATTGCCCCAGTGTTTAATACGAAGAGCGAACTGGTGCAACCGAAAGACTTCAGAGAATGGGTTTTCATCGGCGCACCGTTCACGCCGCACGGTTTAAACAACGGCAAGGCGAATTTTCCTGAGTTCCACAACGTATACGTCCAGCCCGCCGCATTCAAAGCCTATCGCGCGACGGGCAAGTGGCCCGAGGGCACTATGATGCTCAAAGAGTTGCAGTTGGTCGACGGTCCAGCTGAAAACCCGGACGGTTCGCGGCTTGAGGCCTCGGGTCGCGGCTATTTCCCTGGGAAAGTTAACGGGCTCGATGTCGCGGTGAAGGATAGCAAGCGCTTCGGAAAAACCAAAAATTGGGGTTACTTTAACTTCAATCACACCGCGCCCCCGTACCTGGCCGCCGCTTCCGAGCGTCCCGTTGCTGAATGCGCTGGCTGCCATATCGCAAATGCCCATGAGGACATGGTCTACGTGAAGTTTTATAAGCCGATCCTGGATCCGTTGCCGACGCAGAAGTAGAAGATCACCGTGAAAGGACCCGCCGTGTCTAGCCTAAGAAAACGCCTAATTTCAGTATTCGCCGTCGCCTGCGCGGCGTTTCTCGCCTCGACGTACTTGTTCGGGCAGGGGGCGGCGCCGTCCTTTAGCCCGCTGGTGAATGGGAGGGGGGATATCGCTTTCCCGCCAGATTTTCCCAACGGCTTCATGCACATTGGGACAGTTGCTGTCGCGGGTAACGGTGGCGTAACCGATACGCACGCCACCTACACCCGGCCTTCAGACGCTGCCTACTTCCGCGCCCACGGGACCTTTCCCGATGGCGCGGTTCTGATAAAAGACGTCCAGGGCGTTATTGGCTCTCCCCACACCACCGGCAACGCGTTCTGGGCGTCCGAGGGCAAGACATGGTTTTTGATGATCAAGGACAGCGTTGGCCGCTACCCGAAGCATCTCCTTTGGGGAGACGGTTGGGGCTGGGCGCAGTATGATCCGAAGGATCGCTCGAAGCAGATCGCTAAGGACTACAAGCAGGATTGCATCCAATGCCATGTGCCAGCGAAAGCGACGGATTGGGTCTATGTTTACGCATACCCCGGTTTAGGCGAGAGGGTTTTGAAGTTTACACCGGCAGCGGCCCGCGCCGCGACGGCTAAGGCTGCGGCTGTGGCGGCTCCGGCCATGAGCGGAAACCCAGCGATTATCGCGGCTGGCAAGATGGCTTTTGAGGAGACCTGCGGCTCCTGCCACACTGTTGAAGCTGGGAAGAATAACACTGGACCTTCCCTATTCGGAGTGGCAGGCCGGAAGGCTGGCACGGAAGCGACATACGCGTATTCCTCGGCAATGAAAGATGCCGTCGTTGTGTGGTCGCGCGAAACTCTTCCGAAATTCCTTGCCGACCCCAAGGGATTTATCCCAGGAAACCGAATGGGGCGCTTCTTCCCCGGCGTGGACTCGGCTGAGAAGCGCGAGGCCCTTGTCAGTTATCTAGAGTCACTCAAATAGAGCTAGTGCCCCAGCGGGCCCCCGCAGCCACTAGGCCCTCCCGCCTTCGAGAAGAGGCGTTTGCAGTGGATTAAATTCCTGAATTGGAGAAATCATGAACACGAAAGCTGTCCAAGGACGCTATCTTTACATCCAGACCAACGACATTCGTGAAGGCCAAAATGCAGTTCTTGGCTACACCCGAAAAGACGATGGAACGCTGGAGCCGCTTCCTGGTAATCCCTACTATACGGGCGGTACGGGAATAAATAATGACACCCATGGGAAGCTCGGACCCCATGACAACGATACCCCGCTCGTGATCGGCCAAGATGGCACGCGCCTTTTTACGGTCAATACTCACAGCAACACAATCGCCGTGTTTGACATACAATCCGACGGTTCGTTACGGCATGTGAAAGGATCACCGTTTTCATCAGAGGGGATCGCCCCCAATAGTCTCTCGGTCAGCAGCAATACATTGCTCGTGTCGAACCGTAATGAGGACTATCACCAAATCGAGGCATTGCGTGGCGCCGCAAAGGCAAGCTATGTCTCTTTCGGAATCGAGGACGGCGGGCGTCTGCGACTGGTCTCAAAGATCGACGTTGAGAACTCGCAGAAACCCACGCAGGTGTTGATCCCCGCGTCGACCCCCAACATCGCATTCGGGAATGACTTTCAGGTTGACGCCGATTTCGATGGCGACGGCACGAGATCGTTCCTAGCCGGAACACGGCCGAGCGTGCAAGGGCAGTTGCATCTCTTTGAGATCGGGCTCGACAGCCGACTGACCGAACGAAACCTGGTGCAGTTGCCCGAGACGAATGCGGGGTACAAGTACAAGGGAATGGATGGCGTCCCTTCGTTGCCCTTGGGCATTTGGACGCATCCGACCGAGCCGCTACTCTACGTCGGATTTGTTACCCGCAATGAACTTGGCGTCTACCGATTCAGCCCGGAAGGGGAGATGACGTTTCTAGGCGCTGTGGCAAACAGTGGCCAAGATATCTGCTGGGTTCTGCCCAACAAAAAAGGAACTCGCCTCTATACTGTGAACAACCTCCCGCGTAGCGACAAAGATGACAAGGCAGCGACGATAAGCACCTACGACATCTCCGGTGAGCGCGCCGTGAAGCCTGTTGAGATCAGTCGCCTCCAACTGCCAGATCCTGGCGAGTGGTTCATAAACAATCGCATGTTTTCACAGCCTGGGAGCACCGCGTTTCAATGCGGTCTGAATCCAGAAGACACATTTCTCTACGTGATTTGTCAGCGAATCAACCAAACAGACGAAAACAAGAGCGAAGTAGGGAATATTTTGCACAGCCTGAGGCTAGACGGCGAAGGCCTACCATCGGTTGCTCAATCGCGGCACCTCGGCCAAGACGGCGTGTTTTACGGCTCCCGTCCACAAGGTGTCGCGACCGTAGACCGATAGCCAAAGCGAAGCTGTTGAAGTCGACGCCAAGAGTTACTCTCAGGGTGTTGCATTCCAATATAGAACGTAATATGTCGATTCCGGGAGTAAGACGCAGGCCCAGGAGGCGTCTAACCAAATGCTCCCGTTAAAAGGAGATTACAAATGTTTTCCAGACCGTTTAGCCACGACCGACATGACCTGGGTTCAGTTCTAACCAATGCTTCGAGACGGCGATATGACCAAATAGCTGTTTGACTTGATCGCCTCCTTCCCGCCAACGGTGCGCCTCTCAAGAGGAGGCTGCCCTCGTAGGCAGGGAGCACCCAAAGAAATGCCGCGCCGAAAGCATCAAGAAGAATGAGCCAACTGAATACCGAACACAAAAGTCGAAACCAACCAGGCCATGAGCCGAAAAGAGAGAACGGTGCAATCCCGCCAGCGATAGAAGCTGTTTCTCGATCTGTGGTTCCGTTGGGTCTGACAGACCCTTCGATACTGCAACTCTTCGGAGCTCATCTCCTTCGATATGGCTTAGTTTTGGTCATCCTATGGATAGGACTCATGAAGTTTACAGCCTACGAAGCAAGCGGCATACAGCCTCTGGTGGCATCTAGCCCACTAATGGGCTGGATGTACAGCTTCCTGTCCGTTAGAGACTTCTCACACGGGCTCGGTATCGTAGAAGTCACGGTAGCTTTGCTGATTGCTTCGCGGCCATGGTTGCCCTTGGCCTCAGCCGCAGGGAGCGCCGGTGCGATTTTGATGTTTCTTACCACCATCTCCTTTTTGTTCTCCGCCCCGGGATGGGAGCCGACATTGGGAGGTTTCCCCGCCCTCTCTGCCTCTGTGGGGCAGTTCATAATTAAAGATGTAGTGCTTCTGGGCGCAGCCGTCTGGACCTGTGGAGAAGCTTACGCCGCATCAAAGAGAGTGAATCAAAATGAAAACGTCTAACGCCTTCCATGATCAGATCCGAAAACTCACGCCGGAGCAATTCAGGGTGACGCAACAGGGCGGGACCGAGGCCCCCGGCAGTGGTGAGTACCTGGACAACGAAGAACCTGGCATCTATGTCGATGTCGTATCTGGACAACCGCTTTTTGCTTCCTCCGACAAGTTTGACTCCGGCTGCGGCTGGCCTAGTTTTACGAAACCCCTAGAGCCCGACCATGTGAGCGAGTTGCAAGATACATCGCACGGAATGGTCCGCGCCGAGGTACGATCAGCGCAAGCAGATAGCCACCTCGGTCACGTTTTCGCGGACGGTCCGGCAGATCGCGGTGGATTGCGTTATTGCATCAACTCGGCCTCTTTGCGGTTCATCCCTCTCGACGAGATGGAAGTCGAAGGATATGGCTCCTACATTGCTCAACTGACGGAAGGCCAATGACAACGGAAGGGGCGATTCTATCTCGCACATCGAGCCGAGGCTTTATTCGACAAACGGGCAACCCTCAGAGACACGTCGCCCGCTTAACCTGAACATCGAAGTTAACTAAGCTACGTGTACGACGACGATCCGAACCCGGTGAACCCACTAGGCCGTGCGTCAAGCGCTCGCAGGCGCTAAGCACCCGATTGTTCTAACAGATTAAGAGTGTTCCAAGGAGATTTTGATGCCCAAAGCAGTACGGTTCCACAAACTTGGGGGGCCAGAGGTTCTGAAAATCGAGGAAATCGCCGTGCGTCAACCCCAGAAGGGTGAGGTTGCGATCGCCGTTGCCGCGGTTGGCCTCAATCGCGCTGAAAGCATGTTTTTCCACGGACAATATCTCGAGCAGCCGAAACTGCCATCCGGGCTTGGATATGAAGCTGTAGGAAAGATCACTGCGGTCGGTCAAGATGTGAATCCGTCGCTCATCGGTAGACGGGTGGGCACCATTCCCGGATTCTCGATGAATGATTTTCCAGTTCTTGCCGAGAAAGCGATCGTGCCAGCACACGAGATCGCTGAATTACCACCCACACTCTCCGATGTCGACTGCGCCGCCGTCTGGATGCAGTACACAACAGCCTATGGCGCATTAATAGAGCTCGGAAAGGTTCGCCCCGGAGACTTCGTCCTCATCACAGCGGCGAGTTCCTCTGTCGGACTCGCGGCTATCCAGATAACGAAAGCCCAGGGAGCGGTCGCCATTGCCACTACCCGAACTTCCAGCAAGAAGCAGCAGTTACTCGATTTAGGTGCAGATTACGTAATCGCGACTGAGGAGGAAGATCTGCCAGCCTGTGTCACCGAGATCACCAAAGGCAAGCTGGCTCGTATCGTGTTTGATCCTGTCGGCGGTGATTATGTGGATCTGCTCGCGCAGGCCACCGCCTTCGAGGGAACCATCTTCCTCTACGGAATGCTGTCCGGCAAGCCGACGTCATACCCCATGTCCGGTATAGGTAAGGGCGTTGCGCTGACCTTCTATCTTCTGACGCAAACGAAGACGCCGGAACGGCTTGAAAGGATGAAGCGCTATATCTACGATCGCCTCGCCGACGGTACGTTCAAGCCGAAAGTAGATCGGGTATTTCGGTTTGAAGAGGTGGTTGAGGCCTACACGCACCTCGAAAGCAATCAGCAGGTCGGCAAGATCGAGATCACGCTGGGGTAGGGACATCCTCGCAATCCGGCAAAAAAGTAAGGACAATCGAGCGGTCGTGCCCGGGATCAACCTGGGGACGGGCTGACGTTGGTCCACATAAGTAGCAAGAGCCTGGTCTGCGTTCGCCACCGTGGGAGACGATAATCTCTTGGCCGCTGTTCGGAGAGCCTGCAAGAACCAAGATATCCCTGCGATTTTTTTGAACGTATCTTGGAGGCCTGGAAATGGAATGCCGGACACGGCACCGAAGAAACGCTAGTCCGAACTGCTAGAAGCGATCACCGATGAAGGCCATTTGGAACGATACCGTAATCGCGGAAGGCGGCCACACGACCGAGGTCAAGGGCAATTTGTATTTCCCCTTAGCCACACCGGATCGGGGTTATGTATAGAATAGCGATTCGCAAACCGTTTGCCCCTGGAAAGACTGCGCCAGCCATTTCAGTCTAAAGGTAGATGAAAAGCTCGACAAGGAGGCTGCTTGATATGATCCCGCGCCAAAAACCGGGGCTGCATCAGGCGCCAATCGGGTTGCGTTCTGGTGTGGCGTGCTGGGCCAGCCTTAATTTTCGAGTGGTGCGCCTGGTTTTATTGAGGTCTGGCGGGAATGTTTTTTGTTTTGATAGCTTTGAACTCTTGGAGAATTGATGACACTGATCGACAAAGACGCGTTGCGGGCTGAACTGCTGACGATAGAATCCATATCCATTGACGAAGCGCACAGCCTGTACGAAGAATTCCTAAAGGGAGCCCGCCTAGACCGCAGCGGATCTATCGACGATGGCGACCGCTCGCAGTCGGCACAGAACAGCAATTCCGCAAGCCGCTTCGAGGAACAAGTGCACCTGCATGAATCGCATCGCAAGACAATCGAGGCAATTGATTTCGGCGCCAAACAGGAGGTCGTGCGAGGAGCTGTAGTCAAAGTGAACGGCCGCTACTTCGCGATCGCGGTTCCGACACCGGTCATGCAACTGAGCGGGGTCGAGGTACTCGGAATATCTACAGATGCACCTCTCTTCAAGGCGATGACGGGGCTGCGCACCGGCGAAAGCTTCGAGTTCAACGGTAAAGAAGTGGCCGTCGAGGAGGTTCAGTAGCAGCAATTGGGCCGCCTCTTGAAGGTCGCTGAAGACGTCGGATCACTTCTCGAATCGAGAGGCTGGAACGGCTGACTTTTGGTCGTTTTGCATTTCTTCTTCGAATGGTTAAGGCAGAACAGGCTTTTGCGGTAGGGCGCTGAGTTTCCAGTTGGCCGGGTGAGATGGGCGGTCGTTAGGTTGGTCGACGAAATCGTTTCGACCAATTCCCCCTGTGCGCCGTGGCGCTGGAGCGAAAGGTTTAGAGCGCAGGCCGCTCATTCCCCTGTTAGGGCTGGCCCGCGCGTTGCGAGCCGGCCCCTTCTTGATTCCTATGCCTTCTTTAATGAGACCGCATTGATGCAGTATCGCAAGCCAGTCGGCTGCGGCCCATCCGGGAAGACGTGGCCTAAGTGGGCGTCGCAAACGTTGCACGTGGTTTCAACCCGTTCCATGCCGTGGGTTGTATCCAATTGGTAGGCGACCACGCCCGGCGTCACAGGATCTGTGAAACTTGGCCAACCCGACCGGCTGTCAAACTTGCTGCCCGCGTCGAACAGCGGCGTGTCGCAGCACAAGCAGTGATAGCGCCCGGGCTCGAACAATCCACACATTTCGGAACTGAAGGCCCGCTCGGTGCCCTTGGCACGCGCGACTCGATACTGCTCCTCGGTAAGTAAGGATCTCCATTCGTTTTCGGTTCTCTCATCGCGCCTCGGGGGGGCCGGGTTGCCGCGCTTCGCCCACGTCACTACTTGTTTCCAGTTCAGCGGAAGCGCACTTCCGGCAGCCCGAGCCGCCTGCTCAGCGATGCCGGCAAGAGCAATAACGGCCTCCGCGTCCACTCGAAAATCCGAGTGGATGACCTGGCCGGACGGGTCAATCACAATGAACCATGGCGTGCCACCAGTACGATAGTCGCTCATTATCGACGGCTGTTCGCCCACACCGCCATCGTGCCCGAATGGAATCTCCAAGCCATATCGCGTTTGTGTCTCGTGCAGGCGCTCAACCGTATTTTCTTCCGCACCTTCGAACACAGTCTGAACAACCGCGAAGCCGACTCCCTTTCCATCTAGGGCCTCTACCAGGCGCTTCAACGTTGGGAATCCTGAGGCATGGCAGCCAGGGCACCAGTGTTGAAAGCAGTAGATTACCTTGTGGCCCGGACCGAGGTCCGCCAATTTCAGCGGTGCGCGCGGGTTGCCTTCCCCATCAATCCAATGGCGAACGCGCAACTCCGGTGCTTGTCGATGTTCGCTTGACTTCACAAAAGACCTCCCATTTACCAATATCAATCAGAAACGATGCCGTGAGGCAGTTCGGCGCGGGCCCGCTACGCTACATTCGTGCGCCGTGGCAACGTCCAATTCGGCCGGGGAAAATGACAGGTATAGCCGTTTGGAATGCGCTCTAGGTAGTCCTGATGCTCGGGCTCGGCTTGCCAAAACTCACCAGCCGGCTTGACTTCGGTCACTACCTCGCCAGGCCATAACCCAGACTCGTTGACATCTTTGATCGTGGCGAGCGCGACGTCCCGCTGCTCTTCGGTCGTGTAGTAGATCCCGGAGCGGTAAGATGCCCCACGATCATTGCCCTGGCGGTTGGCTGTGGTTGGATCATGGATTTGGAAGAAGAATTCCAGCAGCTTGCGGAACTTGATTCGGCTCGGGTCGAAGATCACCTCGATGGCCTCCGCATGCGTTCCATGATTCCTGTAAGTGGCCTTCGGCACGTCGCCGCCGCTGTATCCCACTCGAGTGGAAGTGACGCCGGGAAGCTTGCGGATCAGGTCCTGCATGCCCCAGAAGCAACCACCCGCAAGTATCGCTGTTTCAAAATTGCTCATGATGTTCTCCTATGTTTCACAAAAAGTCTTACACTGCCAATCACCGGGCCGGGGCGGCTCCCGATATGCCGCATACTCCGACTAGTCGTCAAAAGGGGTTGCCAACACTTGGTGGAGTTCGATGGCCTTAGAGGTCGGAACACCCAAGCGCATGCATGGCCTCGCTGGCGAGGTACTCGCGAAGACGGGACCGAGACTGGAGCGGCCATGGCCATTTCGTGAAAATGGTGTCCGTCCTGCGCGTTTAAGTTGAATCTCGTAGCGCATGCCCTGACGGCTCATCGCCTCCTCTAGGAGGATTGCTCTTCCATCTCCCAACTTAGGCACGAAGTGGCCAAATCGGTGGCCTGCGTATACAGACGCCAATGGTGTTGAACCCGATAGCGTATCGTTCCAAGACAGCAACGCTGAAATCCCACTGGGGTTTCCGTTGAGGCCCAGTTCCTCCGCGAGTGCGGAATTCCATAGCACCATGGCGGGACGACCCACCGGTGTAGGTTTCGCAGGGCGGAAGAAGCGCTCCCGAAGCTTTGAATACGCACTTTGAAGCAAAGAAAACTGTGATAGTGAGGTCATTTTTGAGTCTACCTGGTGACGCATCGCGTGCCGACCGACTAGAGCAATCTTCGCTTCCTCGAGGCTAGAATCGATAAGGTCAAGAACACCAAACAGGCAGCTGACAAGATCCAGAACGAAGCATCATTGGTGCTTCCTGGGAGGCCGCCCAAGTTCACTCCAAACAGGCCAGTAATGAAGGACAGAGGGAGGAAAATCGTGGCCGCCAGCGAAAATTTATACACTGCCCGGTTCAGCTCGATATCCTGGATCCTGCTAATTTGCTCGTTGATAATCGCACCGCGGTCCCGCACTTCATGCAAAGCTTCGAGAAGCCGCGTCAACTGATCGCGCGATTCCACCATCCGCTCAACATCCCTCTGCGATAGCAGTTCGAGCCCGGAACCGCACAACGTATCGAGAACGGACTTCTGGGGCGATAGGTGTCTTAAAAACGCAATACCACTGTGCCCTATGGCCGCCAGCGACGCGCACGCCTGATCGATTACTCCCTGACTTACCTGCTCGTCCATTTCCGCCACGGAATCCTCCAGTCCTTCGATGTGGGGTTCTATTTCCGCATAGATCTCTTCAAACAGGCCGGTCAAGAACTCCCCCGTAGACTTTGGCCCGATTCCTCCTTCGATGAGCATTTTTATCTCTGCAATAGCATCGATTTCCCGCTCTCGGACTGTGATCACTCGATCTCGGTCCACCCACAGTCGCAGTCCGACCATGTCGTGCGGGCTGGCACCCTCCAGACGATGCATGGCCTTGAGGATAACAAGTGCACCAGGACCGCGTATGGATACGCGCGAACGCGTCTCTTTTGAGAGAAGAGCTTCGACCACAACGTCGTCCAACCCTGCCACCAACCTGAGATGGCTGGATGTCGCCTGGTGCGAGGCGCACAGGTGGAACCAACTCATTTTTGCAAGCGAACTCGAGCCGCCCGGAACGCCGCCGGAAAACACTTTTCCGTCGGCGGTAACGCTTACGTGGTAAAGAACTTCAGAACTGTCCGGGGTCATTGGCACTAATCCTCAGATAGTCCGGGCGATTGCCTGCCACGACGCCTAGGAGAATAGCAACTGCCGTCAGCGGGTCTGCCATCCTGCTGTGGCCCGAGCATCCAGGCCAACTTCCCATGATCTGCCAAAAGACCAGTTCGCAGGTCCGCCACTTCCACGGGGCCGTCGTTTTTTTTCAATAGCGGCAACATCCGTGCTCATATGATGGATGGAGCAATTCATGGTCCGGCAACAGCGATTTCACCATGACTCCAGAAGCCTGAACGGCAACCGCGTCTTTTTTAAATCGGGCACGCTTCACAAACTCGGAGAGAGATGCAGGTGCCGGTTGGCCGAAATAGTGAATAAACTCAGCAAGTTCGTCGATCTTCTCGTCCAATATTTCATACTGAGTCTTGAAAAAGTTGTGCCGATCGTGAAATCTGGGGCCGCTGACGTTCCAGTGGTAGTCTCTTGTCTTCGTATAAAACAGATACTCATCCGCCAGCACGAGAGCGAGTATGTTCACAGGCAGATCCGGTTGATTACGGGTTAGTTCCATCGGCGTTTCTGTAGAGGTTGCGCTCATCGTAGGGCCGTAGCTAGTCAACATATTGACGCAACGGGCCCGCACGATCTTACCCTCGTCCACCCATGTGAAGCGCGTTTCGCAGGCGACTATATTCCTCGCGGCAGTGGGGGCACCGGTCCAAATGATCGGCAACCTCCCTTAGGGAGTCTCCTAATCGCATTCCGCGCACTCGTGCCTCGGCGTAAACGGGAAGGTGCGCCGCACAGTCGTCGCATCCTATCTCGTCCGGAAGAGTAGAAAGAGCCTCTGCGGCAACCCGTAGTAACGTTTGATCTGGTTCCGCCATTTCCGCCAGCCCCATCCAAAGAGAGAAATGATCCTCACAGATATGGACGCTGCCAGAAACGAAGTTATTACGGACCAGAGGAAAGTTCTTTGCCCTAGTAGCGCCACCGCAGACTCGATGCCGCAATCCGCCTAGCCCTCGCAACCTCGTTGGTGCGAGATCAGCGGCCGCTCGGTTCACCTAGATGATCGTCAGAGCCCTGCATCGAGTCCAGCAGCAGCTCGAATTCTTCCAGACAAGCATCACAGCGGTCCAGGTGTTCACCCACTCCCTTGAGTGAATCCGGAGGCATTTTGCCGCACAGACGATAGTCCGCATAGGCCGCAAGATATTCAGCGCAGCGATCGCAGCCCAACTCCTGAGGAAGAACGGACAGCGCCTGCTCAACCAACGCCTTGATTCCTCGATTTCGCTCAGCCATGTGTGTCAAAGCCCTTCAGTACCGACCGAACCGAGGTTTCCGTCCATCCTGCAGCAAGAATGGCTCGTCTCAGCCGAGCTCTTGCGTCGTGGACAAGTTTATAGACTGCGTTTCGGTTGGAGCCCATTCTCTCGGCGATTACTTCTGGAGGCACGCCCGCCAACTCAGCCTGTATGGTTTGGCGTTGCCGTTCCGTGAGATCGTTCTCGATCGAGGTCCGAACGACTTCCAGAAGGCGCAATCGGTCCAGATTCTCGTCGTTTGAAACGACGGTCGCTAAAGGCGGGATCAAACCTGCCGCCGCCATCTCATCCAAAGAGACATTTTTCCAATGAGCCCGCCGCAAGTGACTAAGCATGGCCCGAGTGGCGATGGCCATAGCCCAAGTGACAAAGCGGCTATCACCTCGAAAAGATTGGATGCGCTCCACAATGCGCACTAGCGCCTCTTGCGCTGCATCTTCGATCAACGTTGACCCGAAGTCGGTTTGACCAAAGGCGCGGTTGAGGCCCGCGACGAGTGTTGTGCGCAAATCGGCCAAAGCCATTTCCCTGACGTCGCCGGAGTCAGAGATGTCAGCAACCCATTTTTCATCCGTGCGCAAAAGAAAGGTCAATCGAGGAAAACTCTCAGGAGTGGCAAGCGTAAAACATCACCATGCTACCAGCTACTGCACCGCAAGGGGGCAGCGCAATACGTTGAAGCAGTTGCCTATCGGTCATCCCCATCGCGATAGCGGTTCGCGGACCGCCGCATCAACGCACTCTATTCCAACCAAGGCGTTGCGAACAATCGGCTCTGAGGCTGGGCAAGACAAGCGTTTCGACACGCTCCACCGAAAAATTAACGTGTGTGAGGATTTCGCGCCCACCGAGCTAATAGGATACATCCCGGAATTCGATGGTCGCCACCATCACCCCGCATTGTGACACGGTGAGAAGACCCTCTCCTCATTCGACGTCAACGACGCCACGCATCAATAAGTCGTTCGCGCCGCTTGGATGTGAACTCTCAAACCACCACTGACCCACCTTAGTGGCGCGGAACCGCACTTTAAGAACGCCTCTGCCCTTCGGCGGGATCGTCGATCGAAGCATAAGATGAGGAATCAACACGCCGTGGTCGGTGTCGAGGCTCGTGAATCGCAACTCGACCAATTCCCCTTTCTTGACACGAATCTTTGCGGGATGGAAGTGGTAGCGCTGGGCGGTAATGTTTATCACTCGATCCGGCGTTTCAGTTTCCGCGCCCGAGGCAAGGGCCCGAATCAGGAACAGACCCAGTAGTAATCTTTTCACTAGAAATACCACCCCAATCCAAGGTGAAGTCCGTCTCTCATCCGGCCCTCAATATTGCGGTTACCGCTAAAAATGTAATCCAACTTAAGGGCGACGTCCTGAATAGGCCGATATGTAAGGCCGGTAACAATTGCGTTTCGCTGGTATTCAGGAATCGGGCTAAATCCAGCGGGCATGGCCAACTGGGTGTTAAATCTTTCGTACCGAGTGAAAGCTAGCAACTCACCATGCGCGTTCTCTGGGAAGAGGTTCCAGGATGGCTCGATGTACCACCCGCCCAACTGGCCGGCGACGTTCGGATTCCGCCCGGACTCTTCGGAGATGGTTTTGTTGATTTCTCCGGCTTGGGTGATCCACACGCGCGCGAATAAGGCGCGCAGATGAAAACGCCCTCTCCCGTATTGACCGTCAAACTCCCCGATGTTGACCCTCGGGTTGAGCAATTTTAGCTCAAATCCCGACCCACTGGTATACCCGCTCGCGCCGAGTTGTAGGCCACGAATCCCGAGGTACTCGACTCGACCGACTTGCGCTGGTCTACTCAAGTTCGTGAAGAGTTGGCCCCCTTGCCGCCCGCCACGTAGGCCATCTGCTGCGGCGAAGCGGGCTGCGTTCAACCCTCCCATCATGTAGGCTCGATAACGCCATCCCTGCCCGAACTGCCCAGTGACTCCGAACCCGGCATCCCGCCACCCAGAAGGGATGATGAAGGTCTCCACCAGAGGCCTGTTCACGCCATTAAAACTTGTGGGTTCGTGCTTTTCATTGATGATACCGATGGGTGCGAGCAAGATACCGGCGCGCACCGAGAAGCGTGGGGTCGCGAGAAAGTCGAGATATGCCTGCCCGAGAACTATCTTTCGGACATCGTCCACTGCTTCGTCTGCTGACGGCTCAACCTCGATAGCGCTTGAAAACCGGAGTCTTGGGCTGAATCTGTGCCCAAAATACAAGACAAACCGTTCCACTCCAGCGTTTCCAGGCACCCCAGGACGGTTCCTGTAACGAAACTCCGCATAGCCGCTGACTACGTCCCGCAGTTCCGATGACGGCTCATCAGCCCCACCCTCCATGGTCACGTCACCCATCGGCTCATCGATCGTCTTCACCGGCGTTAGGCCGACTTCCGACTTGCCAGCGTCAGTCGGGTTCGTCTTCCCGCCGCTGCGGGCCAAGACCTCGGCCATCTTCGCTTCCAGCAATGCAATCCGCCGGTCCAAAGCGGCATTGCTTGCTGGAATCTCGATGTTCAGCCCGCGCAGTTGACGCTCTATTGACGCCACCCGCTCTTCCAACGTCGGCACCTGGGCCCGCGCGATTGCCGAAAACAGGGCAGCTACGATCACCCAGGCGACCCAGGTCCTGATCGCCCGAAAGAACGCCCTGGGCTCCGCGGCGGTTAGCAATCCGACGCCAACGCACACGTCATCTTTGCGCTTAGAGTGCAAGCGCCCCGGTTTGGCTAGTGTGCCAGATCCAGTAGCCCCTCGCCATATCATGCGGCTTTCTCCAATCCACCAGGCACGGCGAATGTTATTCATTTGGTTTGCGTGTTGAGAGCGAGTGAAGCTGCTGCATTCGTGAACTCATCTGTAGTCCCCTTTGAGAAAGGACCTTCACGCAGTGCGAGTACCAAAGGGGATCACGGTGCCTCGAAGCCCCAGAGCAGTTTAAAAGTGCTTGGAACTCCTCGAGTTAAGCGACGCTGTGTTCTAGCGGCGTCTTACCCCCGGCAGGAAATACTTTCACAACAGGGTGGCGGTCTGCTCTGTTCGGCCTGCTGCGCGACTGCGCGGCCTTCCTGTTTCTTGGTTGGGGTAAGACGATCGTCAAACCGCTTCAAAGAGAGAAGGATATTGCGATGGACGGTGTAAAAACGCTGACAGAGATCTGGACGCAATGATCGCGAAGGGCGAGATGATGGAAGCAATCGACGTTGGCCCGCTTGGGTGGTGAACTCGAGGAGCACAAGGCCCATCTCAGCGAGCTGTTTGCGCGTGTTCCAGAGGCGATTGTCTTGCTCGATCGCAATTCTGGAATTATGCGCGTGGACCCAGAATCCACCAAGATGTTCGGGTACCCGCAACAGCTCCTTTACTTATCCCGCTGTCATACCCCAACACGATTCGGGCGCGCATTATTGCCATCGACTGCGCCGACTTCGGCCCGTCGCACCCTCAGGCTCAGCGCTTCCCTCTCCTCGGCCGTTACGTTAAGTGATTTCGTCCGGTGTCTGGTGGACATACATCGAGCTTGCAGTAATTATCCACTTTTTCACTGTATTTCTAACTCAGGACACTAATAAGTTAGGCTTTATTTGGCGGGCGATCTGAACATCCGAAGAATCCAGAGATACGGCCTCCACGGATGACTGAGGTACACAGCATTCCCAGGGAGATACAGCGATACAGTGGCCCCTCTATTTGCCCGACTGACGATGTTCAATGTTCCACCTAGACTCATTGCCCTTTCCCGCATACCAGTTAGGCCAAAATGGCCGGTCCTGCCGACCTCTTGGAAGATCGGATCGATACCGCGTCCGTTATCGTGGACGTCAAGTTGCAAAGACCTCCTTCTGTAGTAAAGATTGATGTCAATTGTTGTTCCCCCTGAATGCGCACATGCATTGCGAATTGCCTCATAGCCGATCCGGTAAATCTCATCACGAGCAATTGGGTGCAGCTCTCGCTCCATACCGTGGGTAGAAACCGTAGTTCTAAGATCCGAATAGAACACGCAATCGTCTACGGCTCGGCGGAGAGTTGCTGTGAGGCTGTCTGATTCGGCAACTGAACTGCGGAGGGCCTCCAACGCCTCGCGACCTTCAGAAATACCCCTCTCAAGCCATTCAGAGAGGCGGTCGAGAGCCTGGACGGTTGTTTGCGGATTATCAACGTGTTCTCGTGCGCTATCCGCGACCAGCTTGCTTCCCTGGATTGTCTGCAAAATCGTGTCATGGAGCTCGCGAGCCAGTCTGGTTCGCTCCGCGAGTCTCTCGTCAAATCTGATTTTTAGCGAAGCTGCATAACGCCTGAGTCGAAGAAAGTATGCGCCGACGACAAGCGCAATCCCCAGAAAAGCAGCGAACAACTGAAACAGCACCGTCTGGTACCAGGCCGGCATGATGTCGAACGCGATGCTGGCACCCCGTTCATTGCAGACCCCGTCGTTGTTACAGGCCGTAACCTGGAACTCATAGTGTCCGGGGGACAGATCGTTGTAAAAGGCTTGCCGGCGGGCTCCCGCATCAATCCATTTGGTATCGTGTCCGTGCAAAAAATAACGAAACCGCACTTGTTCTGGGATTAGAAAACTGAGCGCCGAATAGCCAACTTGAACGTAGCGAGTATTAGGGTTCAGTTGAAGCCGGCGATCGAGCGCTAGCTGCTCGCCATCCGCCGACACCATCTCTATGTTTACGGGGGGAGGATTCCGATTGAATGGAAGGTGATTGCGATCTATCATTTGAAAGTCATAGGCATTCGCAGACCAGAGCTCTCCCTTGGATGTCTGTGCGGGACTGCCGTGGAAGCTATTCGGTCGAGCCCCTTCCGGCTGGCCCAGGAATCTGCCCGTAATATGAGCACGAGGATTTGCCCACCACGCGGAGAGCTCTTGATCGGGTACGCGCAAAATTCCGCATTGCATGTATAGCCACATCGATCCGTGACCATCATTCTGGATGTTGACAGCGCCATTACAGGGCAATCCAGCGCTGGTATCGAGCATCTTGGCTTTTCCATCGGCGTAGCGCATAAACCCGTTCGGCGTTACGAGCCATAGGCCTCCGTCAGGTTCTTGCCAGAGATTCATGATCCGATCATTGAAGCTCTGCGCGAGTCGTTCGAATCGGCCGTCATGGAACCAGAACAATCCGCGCAGAGCTCCCCCAACCCAAATACCCCCAGCTGGATTGGGCGCCAGCGCATTCATCATCAGATCTCCGATTGGCACTGTAGAGGCAAACCTCTCGGCCCATTTTCCCTCGTGGAACCTGACTAAGGACGCACGCATGGTTCCAAGGTTTCGGGACAAGACCCAGATATCATGAGCCCTGTCTTCCGTGATGTAGACGACGATCTCAGAGCCCAAGCCTGAAAAAGAATCAATCTCGTAGATCGGGCCGCCGTCCGGCAAGACAAGTAGACGGTTGCCAGCACCAATCCAGAGACTCTTCTTTGAATCGCTAAAGAGAAATTGGACGTCATGTAGCGGCTCGCCGTGCTGGTCTTTTATCTGATCGCGGACACCATCGCGCAAACGAAGGAGATTTCCGCTTCCCAGGTAGATGTCGTCGCCCTGAGCCGCTACGGCACGGGCACGGTCGTCAAGGATGCCCTCGTTCGATGAAAAGCTGAGGACTGCATAGTCACGGAAATAATCGATCCCCCTTGGAGTAGCAACCCAAAGGCCGCCTTCGCGGTCCTCGAGTATGGAAAGGACCCGTCGACCACTCAGTCCGTTTGAGACATCGAAGTGGTCTAACACCCCTTTTGAAAGTCGATACAATCCTTTGTCTGTTGTTCCGATCCAGAGAACGTTGTCCCTCCCTGAGAGAAGGGAAGAGACCGCCAGTCCTTTGCCGTCAACCATGGGCGTAACGTAAGTTCTCCAGGATCCGTTTACATACTGAAGCAGCCCATGCCCAGTTCCGGAGTACTCCGTGCCCGCCCAAATCACACCGTGCAATCCCGCAGCGAGGCTCGTGATAGCGCTCAGGCCATTTTGTTTTTCGAGAGAAGGAACCTTTGCATGTTTGGGTTGAGTGCCTTCTTTCCAACGACAGGTGCCGTCGCTGCTACCTATCCAGATGTCACCGTCCGAGCCTACAGTGTTTGACAATCCCCTGGTGCATTGGAAGCCGTCAGCAGATCCGAGACAATCCAGTTTATTCTCCCCAACCTTGCATAGTGCGCTGGGAGTGCTATGAGCGCCGCTGACCCCCATCCAGACTGTTCCGTGAGCGTCTTCGACAAACGGACCTGGCCACCTCGGGCTAGCAGGATAGTTGTATACATGGCCTGCCGTGATTCGAGCCAACCCGCGATCGGTTCCGACATAGAGGGAGCCGTTACGGGCGCCGAACAAATACCATAGTGAGCTACTAGGCAGTGACTCCCCGGAAGGCGGAGCCCACTTTTGAAACTGAACTCCATTGAAACGGAAAAGACCGTTACTTGTACTCACCCAGATATAACCGTCCTGGGTCTGAGCGATGCCCTGTGGAGTGCCAAGGAGTCCCGCGTCGCCGAGTTGCCAGGCCTTGTGTGCGTATTGGGTTAGCCTTGTAGTGGGTTCGACCGCAAACGCTTGGAATTCGGCGGACATGAGGAGGAAGCATGCAGCGAATACGAGACGGCGAATCGTGTTGGATTTGCGCGTTCTCATCTGAGAAGTTTAGCTCCGCGGGTGATGGGGATCAAATCTCGAGTAGACCTCGCCGCAGCGCGAGTGTCACAGCGTGGGTTCGGTCATTAGCTTGAAGTTTGTCAACAATATTCTTGATGTGGAAGTTGACTGTGGTCTCAGAGATGGCCAGCTTATCAGCGGTTTGCTTATTCTTGTTTCCATCTCGAATGAGTTTCAGGACCTCAAGTTCGCGAGGTGTGAGATCTTCCTGGCCTAAATATTCGGCGACGGCCCCCGCAACGTTGGATGGAATATATTTACGGCCTCCTGCTACGGCGCGAATGCTCTTCAAAATTTCATCTTTTTGCGCACTCTTTAGCATGTAGGCAACTGCTCCGGCACGCAAAGCGCGCTGAATTTCGATGTCCCCTTGTGAGGTAGTAAGCATCATGATGCGGGCATCGCAGTATTGAGCCCGGATCGCGATAAGGGCTTCAGTTCCGCTAGCGCCCGGAAGCCTTTGGTCCATCAGAACGACGTCCGGTCTCAGACGACGGTATTCGCTTAATGCCTCATCGGCGTTCGTGGCCTGGGCCACGAGAAGCATGTCTGGCTGAGCGGAAATGATCATCTCAAGACCGCCCCTGAAGACGGGATGATCTTCGACAGTCATGATGCGAATCTGTTTCTCTGGCACCATCGATTCCACCCATTATAAAACGTGTTCTGACAAACCTCTGAAGCAATTGGTTCAAGTTCCCGAACTTGCAACGTCCCATCTAGCAGCCCGTTGTCAAAACGCCTCCGTCGGCAAGCTCGCGGACATTTGGCGGTGCCTGATGCGGGAGACCCTCCAGCAAGCCGCTAACTCCGCGTTTGCCGGACCTCCATCACCGAAAGTACCCACAGAGTGCGAAACACGGGCAGAAGATCGCCAATGAGACTGCGGCGGTGGTCTGCCAGACCTCTTGGCGTTCCTTCTCCCCCGAATGTCCTCAGAATCAGGGCCAGATTGTACGCGGCGGCTTGCAGCAACAGACGCTTTACCACGTTGTCCCGGCCTCGAACGTGCAACCGCCGCATCGCTCCGGTCTCGTACTGATGCGCGAAGGGACGCTCCAGATACTCGCCCCGCCGCCGTAGCAACTGTTTGCCGCGCTCACCTTCAACACGCCGTCGATTGCCCAGAACAACCTTCTTCTCCCGCTGCTTGCCGTCCCAGTTGCGAGCCTTCTGCCGTGGTGCAGAGATGTAGGTCCGCACCTTCCACTCCGCAATCTTCAGCAGCGGCGCCGCTGTGATAACCCTTGTCTGTCACCCCTTCCTCAAGACGCTGCCCGTTGACGCGGCACCTCCCATCGCATGCTGAACGCACCATTGATAACTATAGGTATAAACCTGAGAAAAGCACGTGGTGGCCGCGGGGCCGCCTGCCCTATGCTTGTGATTTACGGATTGATGTGATGCGGATAGTGATCCGGTCTATCTTGATCGCTTTGAGGTCGTGAACTCGATGATCCTCGGAAAGCTGGGTTCGTGGAGCCATTTCGGATCATTTTGTTGCTTCTGCCTTTAGTCGGAACGAAACAGGTGGCTTAAATTATGTCCCGTGATCACCTTCTGCGCACGGATGAACAATGGGTTGCCGAAATTTCTTGTTCAGGCCAAGTCAGGGAAAAGGCGCTGGCCGAATTGCGCGCGACTCTCGTCGCTGGCCTCGACCGCGCTTTTCGCCAATCGGAAGTCGGTTCAACGCTGATCGAAGATGCAGCGCAAGAAGCTCTCTTGCGCATTGTGGACCGCATCCAATCTTTTCGAGGCGATAGCCGCTTTGTCACTTGGACTATGGCCGTCGCCACTCGAGTCATGCTTAGCCACTTGCGGCGGGCCCATTGGAAAAACGTCTCTTTGGATGAAATGGCCGCAGCGGGTTTGATCCCGCCTTTAGCGACTGTCGTTTCAAACGACGAGAATCTGGACCGATTGCGACTTCTGGAAGTCGTTCGGACCTCGATCGAAAACGATCTCACGGAACGGCAACGCCAAACGATACAGGCTGAATTGGCAGGCGCGCCTCCCGAGGTGATTGCGGAGAGAATGGGCTCCAACCGAAATGCGGTCTATAAACTTATTCACGATGCAAGAACCCGGCTGAGACGTGCCATTCTCGATGCAGGATGGAACGAATCCTCTGTTAAGTCGGTTCTGAATGGTTTTGCCACACATGGGTGAGCGGAATTCCCAAGGAGCAATCAACCCGCAAGTATCGCTGTTTCAGACTTGCTCAGTTTAGGTGTGATGACGCCGCGATAGTGGAAGATCGCCTGGCCTTCGGGAAGCCTACATTGAATCCGCCCTCTGGCAGGACGAAGCCGTCGGTTCCCTGTTCCTTGAGAAACGGCTTGATGAGTACTGCCAAAAAAGCTACACTCCCGTTGGTAGAGTGATGCGTCATCCTTGCCCTCACTGGCGTCGATGAAACCCCGAGCACTGGCCCCGTGGCGTTCCTGCCAAAGATGACGGCCTGCAAGTCTTCTTCCTCCCGATTGCCTGTGATCATAAAAGACGTGTTCTCGCCGGAAGCGACCGGCCCAAACAGCCTCTCCTCATAAATACGACACTGCTCAGGGGAGCGCGTCTAAGCACAGGCATCGCGGGCGTTTAAAGATGGTCGCGGAATACCAAGTTGAAAAGGCCATAAAAGGAATCGGCGCCGGCCTTCGTGATGATTTCGATGCGACTGCGGCCGGGTCGTGAGAAATCCGCAGTGAAGGGGTTCTGGTTAATCTTGATTTCCTGAATTGCTGGGGCCCCGACGCTCGTCGTCGCCTCCGCGCCGTCAACGACGAGCGTCACTCCCCCGGTACCCACCGAACCTGGATATAGAAAGCGAGAGAGGGTGCCAATGTAGTCCTGCCCATAGCTGGGCAGGCTATCGAACGCGGCACGATCGACTTGAATTGCTTTCAAATTCTCGGCGACGTTCGTCTAGACCTGCCCGGACTCTGCGGCGATAGTCGCAGCGGCTCAAACATCGGCTAGCTCTTGGGTGAGCGTTACCGGCGGCAGGGTTTGGGTTCCTACCACAGCTCTCGCTGTAGATGGTTTGAATCTACGGGCTTGCACCTTTAGGCCATACCGGCCCGGCGCAACCCTGGGGACGCGAGACGCCTTCAGCGTCGGACTGAGCCTGGCGAATTGTTTTGCTTTGCTCGCGGGCGCGGGCACGGGAGCCGAGACGGGTCCTTCACCACGCCGGTGATCGTCTCAACGACCGCCTGCCCCAGAAGCGATGTGCGCAAGAGCGCGAGAAAGAGAGTTGCACGACCAGGCACTTGTGGGTTTAGTGTAGCCGCCGAATCTTTGGATTACCTAAGACGGCCTCGGCTCACGCGCTTGACAACTGGGGCATCTGGGGGCATACTTTTGACATGCTAGCTTGTACAGGCTAGATTCGACCATGGAAGACATCTCAAATCAACTACCCGTCACCGATCACGATACCCCAGTAGAAGAGGAAAAGGGTCTCGACCCTGTCCTCGGCTCGGGCTTCGAGGAAGAGCAACCCGAAACAGACTTCGACGAAAGGATCTGACACATGGCTCACGAATCCAATTCCACCGAAGCTCCGGTCAAGAGAGACTTTCGCAAAGAAGTAACGGACCAAATCATCGAAATGCTGGAGAAGGGCACCGCGCCTTGGCAGAAGCCCTGGGAGCCAGGATCGCTTCAACTCCCCTTCAATCCCACTACCGAGAAAAACTACCGGGGCGGCAATGCCCTTCATCTGATGGCCGTTGGAACCCGCAAAGGCTTTGATGACCCGCGCTGGCTTACCTATAAACAGGCGGCCGCCATCGGATGGCAGGTTCGTGCGGGCGAAAAAGGCACGCAAATTGAGTTCTGGCAGTTTGGCGAAGACCCCAAGAAAGGCTCACCGACCCAAGCAGACGCCGAGCGCGACACCCGCAACGGCGAATACCGCGGACCGCTCCGTCGAGTCTTCACGGTATTCAACGCCAAGCAAATCGATGGCGTTTCTCCCTACGTTCCAAAGGAGCGAGCAGAGTGGGAGATCGCCGAGACCGGCGAATCGATCCTACAGAATTCTGGGGCAAAGATCGTCCACGATCAGAATGACCGTGCCTTTTACAGCCGATCCGTCGACCGGATTCACCTCCCGCCGGACGCTGCCTTCAAGACCGCCGCCGACTATTACGGCACGGCGCTTCACGAGTTAGCCCATTGGAGCGGCCATCCAGACCGCCTGAATCGGCCAACGCTCAACGAAAGCTACCGCTTTGGCGATCCGAACTACGCCAAGGAAGAACTGAGGGCCGAACTCACTAGCGTCTTTCTCGCGGCGGAACGGGGTATTCCACACAATCCAGAACAGCACGCGGCGTATGTGCAGTCCTGGATCAAGGCGCTCAGCGAAGACAAGAACGAAATCTTTCGCGCGGCCAAGGACGCCCATCGAGCAGCCGACTACCTATTGGACTTGGAACGGGGGAAACAACTCCGAACTGAGACATCCGAGCATGTCGCCGTCTTCGAGCGGGGCGCGGGAGCGGTAGCCATCACCGAAAAGGAGACGGCGACAGAACATCGGGACCCGGTTGTCTCCAGAGGCGTCGCCAAGATCGAGGTCGAGAAAATCCTGGACGGGGAGGTGGACGGTCGTCGCCCGCCCAGCGAACAGGCCCTCAAGGAATCGTTTGCTGCGGCCGAGCTTGCCGCACGAGAACTGATGGGAGAGAAGGTGAAGACGTACTCTGCCGACACAGACTCCGGCAAGTACCGCGGCGAAGTGCTCGGCGAAACCGACCACCATCTCATCCAGAAGGTGAGTGCCAAGAGCGTCGTCGCGCACGAAAAGCACCTCCTGCCCGGCACCGCCGGGGTAGCTGAAAATGTCCTGATCTCCTATTCCAATCAGGCAGCCCAACTCAAGCCGAACCAGGAGCGCCAGCGTTCCCACGCGTTGGCCCGCTAACCGATACCAAGATGCCGCGCGAACCAAAGGTCTATCGAACACCCCCCGACCCCGGCTTCGTCGGCGGCTATAACTGGCCAGCGATGCTGACCGGCCTGGGTTTGCTCCTAGTTGTGAACATAGCGGCCACCCAGTTCGTGGCCTACAAGTTTCGCTATCAGGCAGCGCTTGGAGCGCCGCTCTTCATTCACTCGGGCCACGCCATCTATCAGCCAACGGGTTGGGCCTTTTGGCTCCTTCAACACAGCAATACGGCCAGCCTTCAAGTGAAACAGCCGCTTCTCGCGGGAGCCCTTGTGGTCGTCGTCGGGTCGGCCATCACGGTCATGATCGTCTATGGACTCAATCTGAGGCGCGCCCGCCGTCTTTCGGCCAACACGGAAGACTTGCATGGTTCCGCTCGGTGGGCCAGTGCCTCCGATATTCAGGCAACTGGGCTGCTCGAATCCAACCAGGGTGTTTACGTCGGTGGGTGGCTAAATCCCTCTACGCGGCATCTCCACTATCTTCGCCACAACGGCCCCGAGCACGTGCTCGCGTTCGCCCCTACGCGAAGCGGCAAAGGCATCGGCCTTGTGATTCCCACTTTGCTCGCTTGGTCCGAATCGGCGGTGGTTTACGACATCAAAGGCGAGAACTGGGCACGCACAGCCGGTTTCCGGGTAAAAGCTGGTCACCTTTGCTTTAAGTTCTCACCGGTAGAAGTGGCTAACGGCTCCCGTTTCAATCCCCTTGCGGAAGTGCGAATCGGCACACCCCGCGACGTTTCCGACGCCCAAAACGTCGCAGACATGATCGTCCGCACGGGTGAAGACAGCCCGATGGAGCGCTACTGGCAAGACGCAGCGGCCTCAATCACCACGGGCATGATTCTGCATGTTTGCTACGCGGCAGCCGCAGCCGGCAAGGAAGCAAGTCTCGGAGACCTCGCCGCTACTTTCACTAGACCGGGCCAAAGCTTCCGCGACACCTTGAACGAACTCGAGAACTTTCCCCACGACCCACAGCGCAACCACCAATGGATGACCCCGGACGGCGAACGAACCACAACTCACCCCGTCGTTCGAGAGAAGGTTCGCGAGATGCTCGACAAGGAGGACAAGGACTTCTCCGGGGTCCTATCAACCGCTAAGAGCGCCCTCACTCTCTACAGCGATCCCCTCGTCGCCAAGAATACCGCCGCCAGCGACTTTACGATCGACGATCTGGTCAACCACGTGCGGCCCGTCTCACTTTATCTGGTCGTGCCGCCCTCGGATAAGATCCGGCTTCGCCCACTGATCCGCCTCATCTTCACGATGATCGTCAACCGGCTGACAGAACGGATGGACTTCCAAGGCGCGGCTCAGAAGCGCAATCGCCACCGGCTCTTGTTCATGGTTGATGAGTTCCCATCGCTGAAGCGGATGGAGATCTTCGCCGACGCGCTCTCATACATGGCTGGCTACGGCTTGAAGGCATACCTCATCACGCAGGACATCCGGCAGATAGTCGATGAGTACGGCCCAAACGAGAGCATCGTCTCCAACTGCCACGTCCGTGTTGCCTATGCGCCGAACCAGTTCGACACCGCAGAACTGCTCTCGAAGATGACCGGGACAAAGACGATCCAGAAGGCCACATTCAATTTCTCAGGCTCCCGTTTGGCGCCTATCGCAAATCACATGAGCGCGACAGTGGATCAAGTCGAGCGTCCTCTCGTGACTCCGGACGAAGTGATGCGTCTGAAGCCTCCGAAGAAGACCGGGGAAGGTTCTAACGAACGTATCGTCGCGCCCGGCGACATGCTGATCTTCGTCAGCGGTCACCATCCGATCTACGGGACCCAGATTCTCTATTTCACGGACCCCGTCCTGAAGCACCGTGCCGAGATTGCTCCGCCGACCACATTCCTGGCCATCGGCGAGGCCGGCATTGAACCGCAGTTGCCACCGAATCGAACCCGCAACGTCATCAGCCGCGCGGAATTCGTCCCACAATCCCCAATGGAAGCTGCCTTTTTAGCCGAGCTGAATGGCGCAGTGCCAACAAAGCCCGGCTTCATTGAGCAACTCGACTTGGATCTTCACGAAGAAAGGAAGGACTGACATGCAAAAGAACCGCATCGAGTTGGCGGGCTACCTCGCCGATAAGCCGCAAGTTCGCTATATGCCTTCGGGTACACCAGTCGCCAACGTCCGCATGGCCGAAGGCTACCGCTACACCGACCGCAATAACCAAGCCCAGGAACATACGAACTGGCACAGCCTCGTTTTCTACGGTGACCTTGCCGATATTGCCGCCACATATGAGAAAGGCGAGAACATCTTCATCGAGGGCACGCTTCAGACACGAAAATTCACGCCCAAGGATGGTAGCCCCAGAACCGTCTACGAAATCATTGCACGCAGTGTCTATTTGATCGCCAAGCCCCGCACAGCCAAGGAAGCTCCTGCCGACAACGCCCCTCAGCGAGAGGACGCATCGGCAGCATGCGCCAACGGAATAGAGGAGGTCGAAGCCGATGCTTCTGTCTGGCCATCATAAGGCGCTTCTCCTCATATTCGGCGTGCCGCTCTTTACACTCTCGGCGCTCTCGACCGCCGCAATGGCGCTTGGCATCCGCATCAACACCAGCTACAGCCTTCCGTTGGGACTTTATGCGACGACAAGCGACAGCAACGCGGAACTGATCGAGTTCTGCCCGGCGGAACCGTTCGCCTCCGAATCCGCATCACGGAGCTACCGAACCCGTGGGTTCGCTTGCCCGGATGGCGCGGTCCCACTGCTGAAGCCGGTGGTAGCTCGGCCCGGCGACCTGGTCATCGTGAGTGAAGAGGGGATTGTGGTCAACGGCCATCTGCTTCCAAAAACCTATCCAATCCCTTTCGACGCGAGCGGCAGGCCGCTAAAGGCTTGGCCGACTGGAATGTACGGTGTCCGCGAAGGCACTGTGTGGGTCGCTTCAACGTACAACGCGGGAAGCTACGACTCCCGCTACATGGGCCCCATCCAGATCAGCCAAATCCGCAGGAGGCTACGACCTTTATGGCTCTTTCGTGGCTAGTCAGTTTGAGTGTCTCGGCACTGATCGGCGCGGTCGCATGGCGTGGTCCAATGCCGATGATTGGGCTTACGGTCTTTGTTCCGTGGATTATCTTTCGCGAATCCACCCGGCCGCGCGCGACGGGGCTTGCACTCGCGTACTACCTCGCTGCATCACTCCCATCGGTCGCGGTTGCGCAGGCGTTCGAGCCAAACAATCCAGTACAGGGATGGCTCATTTGGCTAGCTGCCTCAGTGGTCCTCGCACTCCCGTGCGCAGCGTTCTGGACTCCCGACTCCGCTAAAAGCCTTTGGCGATGCCCTGCTGCCTTACTCCTCTCAGCTATCCCTCCATTTGGACTCATCGGATGGGCATCGCCTCTGACTTCCGCCGGCGTTCTGTTTCCCGGCACCGGCTTCCTCGGGCTCCTCGCTACTGCCTTGATCCCGACCGTCTGGACAGCGCGCCCGTTCCTTCTGCTCGGCGTTGTCGCCATCGCCAATCTGATCTATACCCCAGCCTCCCCACCTTCCGATATCCAGGTAGTTAACACGAAAGGGAGTCCAGACCTGTTCCAAAAAGAAGAGGCGGCGCGGGCGGCAATCCAATTCGCGAAATCGAATCTCGTCATTCTCCCGGAGGGCGCGGTTCGTCGTTGGACTGAGGCCACGGAAGAGTTTTGGTCGCCAACAATCCAAGATCTGCGAGCCTCACGCCGAGCGGCGCTAGTTGGCGCCGGCGTCCCAATAGCCAACTCGCAAGAGTTCCAGAATTCGACCATCGCAATCGGAGCCATCCAATCGGTTACCTTCAACCAACGCATTCCGATACCAATTGGGATGTGGAAGCCGTTTGGCCCTGCTGACGGCGTCCCACTAAACCTGACTGGGCCGAGCACCTTACAGATCGGTCCGCATAGATTGGCCATCCTTATCTGTTACGAGCAACTCCTCGTTTGGCCCATCCTTCAATCTGCTTTGGAAGAGCCCAGCCTCATCGTCGGCATCTCGAATGCGGCATGGACTCGGCAAACGAACATTCCCGCCGCACAGGAAGCCTGCCTCTTCGCCTGGTCCCGTCTGTTCGGCTTTCCATATATCTCCGCCGTGAATTCATGAGGTACCTCGCAATGCAAGACACGCTCAAGGAAGAACCAATCCTGACCATCAAAGACGTCGCCGAAGTTCTGCGATGCTCAAAAACTCACGTATGCAACGTCATGGCCGGTAAGGTGCTAGGCGTGCCTCAACTCGCCCACATCGCTTTGGGTAGAAGGAAGCTCGTTCGGCGCGAATGGCTGAATCAATGGTTGGAAGCGAGCAAGAGTCGATGCTAGTCTGGCGGACAGGTCAGGATTTTGCGCTGCGGACGCAGGGAATCAGGAGATTCAATGCGACGTAAGCGATTCATGAAAGGTAGCCTCCGTCAACGCAAACACGGTCGGGCCAAGCTCTGGCTGGCGCAGTGGTGGGAAGACGGATCACGCAGAACCAAGGTGCTTGGAAAATGCTCAGAATTCACAAAGGGACAGGCCGAAGCCATGCTGGCCTCGATCCTCCAACCTCTCAACGACATGGCGGGAAAGAAAACGGTTCGTCCCTTCACATTCAAGGAGTTCGTCGAAGAGGTCTACCTGCCAGTTTGCCGACGGAAATGGAAAGAGTCCACCCGATCGACAACGGAGAACAGAATAACTTTGCACCTCGTCGGCGAGTTCGGAACGCGGCGAATTGCAGATATGAGCCGCGATCAGATGCAAACGTATCTCGACAAGATGGCCGCCACTCATTCACATAGCGTTGTTGCCCATCTTCGATGGGACCTCAGCGGCATCTTCAAGATGGCTATGAGTGATGGTGCCGTCGATTTGAATCCGACACTAGGACTCTACACGCCCGCCTGTAAGGTCGGAAAAGAGAAGCGTGTTCTCGCCAAAGAAGACATCAAGAAGGCGCTGGAAGTTCTGGGACTGCGGGAACGCCTGATGTTCAGGATGGCCCTATTCGATGGAATGCGCCCTGGAGAGATCCTCGCGATCCGCCTCGGCAAAATCGGTGAGGATTCAGTTCTCATAGATCAACGCGTCTATCGAGGAACGATGGACACCCCGAAGGGCCGGAAGGGCAAGCGAACATCCCGAGTCGTAGCTTTATCGCCAGGGACCAAGGAGGACCTACAGGAGTGGCGAAAGCAGTTTGAGGGACGCTCACCAGATGCGTTTCTTTTTCCCTCGGAAGCGGCGGTCACGACCGTCAGCCGGGACAACATGTGGCGTCGAAACCTAGAACCGAAGCTAGCGACGGTTGGGCTTGAGTGGGCGAACTTTCAAGTGCTTCGCCGGACGAATGCCAGTCTATCGCGCAAGGCAAAGATCGATGACAAGGTCGCCGCAGATCAACGCGGACATGGCCTTGGAGTCAGTCTGGAAGTCTATTCGGTGAGCGATCTTCAGCAGAAGATCGAAGCAGTAAAGAGGCTAGAATCCGAGGTGATCCTGCGATCTCTTGGGGAAACCGTTAGAACACTAACGGAGTAATCGGAGTACAACGTGAAGCTCAGTGGCCTGCAAGTTGTTGAAAAGATGGAGCGGGAGATGGGACTCGAACCCACGACGTTCAGCTTGGGAAGCTGACATTCTACCACTGAATTACTCCCGCTCGTCCACCACCCTCACTCTATCACAATCGCCCGGAATAGCAAACATTCGCACCACGGAATACCTCCTCCATCTCATTGAAATAAAACCACTTGCTCCGCCAGCCTAAGCGTTTTTTCTCCTTAAAGCTTCCTCCCCCATCAGGCGATCTCTACCCCAGTGAGCGTCATGCTGCTTCCCGTCTCTAACCCTCGCCCCCATCCCGTCAGTCCCCTGTGGCGATCCAACCTCGTCGGCCGCTGCCGTGCCATCGAAAATCTAGCCCTCGCGATCGAGACTGTCGCCCAGCGTCGCAGCACCATCCTCATCACCGGCGAAACCGGCACCGGCAAGGAACTCGTGGCCCGCGCCATCCACCAAGCCTCCGGCCGCACCGGTAACCTTATCACTCTAAACTGCACGGCCCTCCCGGAAAGCCTGCTCGAGGCCGAACTCTTCGGCCATACCAAAGGCGCCTTCACCGGTGCCCAAAACAGCCGCATCGGCCGTTTCGAAGCCGCACACCGCGGCTCGATTTTCCTAGACGAAATCGGCGACATGCCGCTCGAACTCCAGGCTAAGCTCCTCCGCGTCCTCCAGGAGCGCGAAATCCAACGCCTTGGCTCCAGCGAATCCATCGCCGTCGACGTCCGCGTCATCGCTGCCACCAATGCGGACCTCTTCAGCCTCGTCGAAGACGGTCGCTTCCGCGAAGACCTCTTCTATCGCCTTAACGTCGTCCCCTTGCACCTGCCTCCTCTCCGGGAGCGCGAAGGCGACATTGCTCCCTTAGCTCGTCACTTCGTCGCCAAAATCTGCCGCCTCGAAGATCTCCCCCTGAAGACCCTTTCCGACGCCGCCCTCGCGCACTTGGAGCTTCACCATTGGCCGGGCAATGTTCGTGAGCTGGAGAACACTATCGAGCGAGCCATTGCTCTCAGCGGCACCCGCCAGGAACTCGTTCCCTCCGACTTCCTCCTGCGCAAACCCAATTCTGGTCTCTCCGAAACCACGCCCTGCGTTTCCCCATTCTCTCTTCCTGAGGGCCCCATCGATTTCGAGCGCATCGTCTCCAATATTGAGCGCAGCATGATTGAACAAGCTCTCTCCCGCACCAATGGCAACAAGAGCCAAGCCGCGGATCTCCTGGGCCTAAAGCGCACTACCCTCGGCGCCAAACTCCGCACGCTCGCCGCTATCGCGTAAGCGGATCCTCTTCCCACGGCGGCGTCGCTGCAATCAGTCTTGCCAATGCCGGCTCCACTTTTTCCAGCTCTTCCTTCATCCGCCAAGCCACCAGCCGATAGCTAAAGTGCCCCTTCACGCCGCTCCGCAAACGCGAGATGTACTCCACTTCCGCAAAATCCATCTTGAACAAAAAGCGCCCCCGCATTCCGAACGGCAGTAAGTACTGCGCACCCGGCTGCGGCAATCCTTGGTAAGTCCGCACCGCCTCTTCCACGGCCGCCGTATAGGCGTCACGAATCGGCCCGGCCGTGATTTCCTCCGGACATGCCCAACCCAAGTCCGCCGTATAGGCCTGCCGCAATTGAATACAACGCCGATGTCGATGTAAGTCTCGATATGCCCCGAAATCCATCACCATGTCAAACACATACGGAGCGCTGCGGAAATTCTTCAGTAACTCGTCGTATCTTCCGCGCGACCTAACGGCTAAATCAATTACTTCTTTCCGCACGCCCGCCGCTGCGTCTTCCGCCCACTCGTATAGTTCCCGGTAAGGCCGTGTCGTCACCGGGTATAGCAGCGAAGCCACGATATCCGCCTCCACCGTCCTCGGCCGCACCAAGTCCACGTCCGCCGCTTCCCCGCCCCGGGCCGTCGGTAAATTCACCCCCGCCCACTCCGCCAAATCCGCGGCCGCTTGCGGACCGTGCGTGTCCGGGTCCACATACTTCGCCAGCGTCGGCGCCACCGCCTCGCCCACGCTCTCATCCCACAAGCACTCTGGCTTCTTTGCCACCGTCTCCGCCGCCAAAGCTCCCAGCGCCCTTAACTCCCCAAACTCGCTCCCCTTGATCCGGCGTATCTGCTTCTCCAATGTCCGAATGCTCGTCACCTGGCCCACATTCGTTGGAATGCCAAAGAACAACACATAGCGCGCTACATCGAAGGCCCGCGCCTTCAAGTTCCTCTCATACGCATCCGCTTTCATGGCTTCCGGGCGAGGCAGCTTTTCTCTCAACTCCTCCAGCTTCAGTGCATGCAGCCGGCCGTACGCCTCCAGCAACCTTTCCCCCGCCGCCCGATACCGCCCCGCCTCTTCGGCAGTAAATTCCGCCGGCGTCACAAAACCCAACTTAGAAAAATCCTGGTACCGCGTGCTCTTTGCCTGCCCATCCCACAAAGGCTCGTCTTCAATCTCCGTCGCCGCCAGCTCGGAGATGTTCTCCCAACACAAGCCCAAATGCCCCAGGTCCGCAATCGACGCATGTCCATATTGAAAGTAAAAACTCTCCAGGAACTTCATCGAGTCGTGCGTCTTCACCCACTCCAGCGAATCCACAATCGAATCCGCGCTTCGGCTATACCGCGCCAGCGCATATGCGCTCTTCTCGGCCGGCATCGGGCTCATCGCAATCACTCTAGGCTGCAGGGGCTCACTCATCGCGTTATCCTCACTAGTTTGCCATGCAAGTAAAAATCAAGCGTCTCCACGCCGAAGCCCAAGTTCCCACCTACGCCCACGGCCCTCTGGAAGACGCCGGTCTTGACCTCCGCAGCGTCGAAGCCGTCACGATCCTTCCCGCCCAGACCTATGCCGTCTCTACCGGTCTCTCCATCGAACTCCCCCCCGGCTACGAAGCCCAAATCCGCCCCCGCTCCGGCCTCGCCTTCAAACACTCCATCACCATCCCCAACTCCCCCGGCACCATCGACCCCTCCTACCGCGGCGAAATCAAAGTCATCCTGCTCAACCTCGGCGCCGCCCCCTTTGTCATCGCTCCCGGTGACCGCATCGCGCAAATGATCATCGCCCGTTACGAAGCCGTCGAATTCCTAGAATCGGACCTTTCCGATTCCGAGCGCGGCCAAGGCGGCTTCGGCTCTTCCGGCCTCAAATAAACTACGACATCTCTCCGCCCAGCTTGCTCGCCAGCGGACTCTGCTGCCCCGCATACTTATTCCCCGGCTTCCTGCGGTACGGCATCGACGAGGGCGTCGATAGCTGTTCGAAGGTCATCGAACAAATGCGCATCCCCGGATAAAGCGCCACCGGCATAATCCCCAAATTCGATAGCTCCAGCGTCGCCTTTCCGCTCCAGCCCGGATCGAAAAGCCCCGCCGTCCCATGCACAATAATTCCAATCCGCCCCAGGCTCGAACGTCCTTCCAGGCGCCCCAGTACATCATCGGCCAGCTCCAGGTGTTCCATCGTGATCGCCAGCGCAAACTCCCGCGGCTGCAATACGAACGGCTCCCCCTCCGGCACCACAATCGGGCGCATCAGCTTCGCGATATCCACCTTGTTCCGCAGATCGATATACGGGTGCTTGGAATGCTCAAAAATCGAAAACTCGTTCCCCAACCGGAAGTCCACGCTGCAACTCCCAAATTGATCCGCCGGCAATTCCGGCTCCGTCTTGATCTTGCCCTCGGCAATATATCGGTGAATATCAACGTCGGATAGAACCATCGGTCTCCCATAAACAATCAGCCCGGCTAGTCTTTACCAGCCGGGCTCGGAATCTTTTTGGTGGACGAGAAGGGGGTCGAACCCTCGGCCTCCGCATTGCGAACGCGGCGCTCTCCCAACTGAGCTACTCGCCCGTTACCATCTTTTAGTTTAACCCTTTTCCAGACGGAATTCAGAGCGAACTCCCGCCAGGTGCCTATCGGCCCCCGCTGCTCTGCCGGACCCAGTATGCCGCGTCTTGCTCACGGTCCCCGGCATTTCCAAGCGTTTCTGGCTTTAGCCCGAATTTTCGTTCCAGCTCCGCCTTTACCTGCGAAGGCGTCCGTTCCGGCCAAGCAGGTATTGCGAACAATTCAGCGGCCGGCTCGCCAAGCCGTATCTCCGTGACCCATTTCTCCTGCGTGGCCACGATCTGGCCGGCATGGTCGCGCTTTGTGAATCGCTCTTTCAACACGGCGCAATCCAACTCCGGTGCTACCCACCGTTCGATGCTCGACGCCAATGGTGTTTCTCCAAGACGGATCAGGCTTCTCGTTGTCCGGTAGCCCAGGATCCGCTCTTCTTCTTTGGATTGGTTGCCTTGGCAATCGCGATGCGCTACTCGCAAAGCCGCCGTCTCTCGCTCGTTCAGTTGATAGGTCGTGAGCGACTGGGTGACTCCCTCGATCACAACGCGACGGCCAGAGGCCGCGTCCTGGATTGTACGCTGCTCGTAGAGCTTTCCATCTCGAGCCTGTATGACTCGGGGTTCCATTCTGGATCCATCGGAACGCACAACGTAAAGCGTGGAACTTTGTTTTTCTCCACCTTCACTGGTGGTCTTCACGGAATAGGTCAACGTCATCGGCGAGGGGCCTAACATCTGCGCTACGGCAGTTCGCGCGACTGCCCAAATTGCCGCGCTTAGCGCTAGAAAGGCACATAGAGGAATTAGAAACTTGTGTAAGCGAAACATGATCTCCTCCTAAATGCAATACTCAATGCCCTGGCAGCGGCTGAAGAGGCAAGCGATCTCAAAATACCCGCAAGCTTGCCACCACCCGACACAACCGGGAGGGCTGTAGCAGCTGCCGTTTTCGCAATCGGAGTACATGTCACACGAAGAAGAGCCAATACAATACATGCTCGAATCGTTCAAATTCAGATTAGAGGAAGGGAAATTGCAGGCGGCCAGTTCGCTTTCGGCCGCAAGCGCAACAAGGAATAGAAACCAGGAGAGCTAAGCCCCCCCCGCAAGAACAGTCTCGAGTTCATACAAACCTCCAGATGTTATCGATGGGACGGTAACAAGAGATTAGACGAACTCGATTTTGATGTCAAGCGGCAGCCTGCACACCCTGGTTACTCTTTCACTTCATAGCGGAACTTCTGGCTGGCCACCTGTCCGCCCTTTTTCGCCTTCACTTCAATCTGCCAGGCGCCCACCATGATGAACTTCTGCTTGGCCTTGTACACGCCCGGCTTCTCGGCCTTCGCGGCTTCCTTGAATTCCCCATGGTCCATGTCCACCATGGTCAGAATCGTCTCCACTTCCGCGCCTTCCACGGGCTTGCCCTTTGCGTCGAGGATCTTCACCGTTAGCGGTGTGTCATAGTTGGCCAGCACCTTGGCCGGAAGTTCATACTGAATCTTCCAATTCGCCTTTGGCTGCGCGAACAGCACCATCCCGGACAAGCAAAGCGTAAGTAGAAGCGAGCGCATGCTTGGATTCTATAACTTCTGAATCCGCACTCCGCCATTGGAGCTGCTCAGCCGAATCGGCGCCCCACCTTTCCCCAACTTCCCTTCCAGTCGATTCTTGGAAATCGCGCCCGTCGTCTGCACCTCAAAATCGTTCGAAATGCTCGAATTCGAAGTCGACGCCCGCAGTTCCGCCCCCGCCCCTTCGGGCAGCCGCAGTGTAATCGACGCGTTGCTCGTATCGGCGTCGATCGGCTGATCCTTGTAATCCGGCAGCACCAGTTCAATGCTCCCGTTAGAAGTCTCCACCTTCACCGGCCGCCCCACCGGCAGCTTCTCAATCCTCGCCACAATGCTGCTGTTCGACGTATCCGCCTCCAGCGCCCCTTTCATCCCGTCCGCCTTGATCCCGCCGTTCGAGGTCCTCGCCAGCAGATCCCCCACCAAGCCCTGCGCTTCAATCGAGGCGTTCGACGTCTTCGCGTTCACTTTCCCCACGTGCCGCACCATCCGAATCGAGCCATTCGAAGTCTCGATCCGCGCTTCCCCCTCGATATCCTCCACCCGCACCCCTCCGTTGCTCGACACAATCCCGTTCAGCGTCAACTTCTTCGGCACCCGCAGCACATACTTCGCCCCGCAATTGCACCGGAGTCCATCCGGTCTTACCGTCCGCAGCCGCAAGCTATCCGCCGTTGAATCCGCCTCCACTTTCATCCGCCGCAGCGTGTCCTCGCTGAAAGCGTACTTCACTCCGTTCACCTCCACCTCGTCCTTCTCCCACGCAATTATCTCGATCGCTCCATTGAAGTTGTCGATCGCCAGCGTCCCGCCCGGCTTCAGCTTATAGGAGTAATGGAAGTCCTCCTTAAACTTGTCCATCGACCCCCAATTGCCCACATCCTCGATATCGCAACCCGTCAGCAGCAGCGCCACGGGCAGAACGGAGAGCAAACTTCCATGCAGGGTCATGTCAGCATCTACGCATGCGCTTGCCTAGAGTTCCCAAAAACCTGAGTTCCCCCAAAAACCGCCCGCTACAAATAGCTCAGCCACCAGTCCCGCCGCCGCGCCTTCACGCGCGCAAACCATAAGCTCGCGGGATACAGCGCCACCACCATCCCCACCCAGATTCCGTATACCACCGGCAAGTCAAATCCGTAGCCCGCCGGATAACCCCCCGGCGCGCCTCCAAACGACGGGGCCATTTCAAATAGAAAGCCTGCCTTTCCATACATTGCCCATGCCAACGGAAACGCAAGCAGGTGCAGCGCAAAGAAATGCGCCACGAAAAAGGTCAGCGGCACCCGCCCGAAAACAATCAGCGGGTTCGGCAGTTCCATCTTCCATCGCTCCAGCGCCCGCAACCCCAACAGCGCCGGCCCCAGCGTCATCAACAAGTAGTCCAGCGACGGAGGATATTTATTGGTCTTCAGAAAACTCATCCAACTCTTCCCATCCCACGGCCCCGGATCCCCATAGACATTCAGCGCGCGCAACACCACAAAACCCACCGTCATCCCCATCCCCAGCCACACCATCCACCTCTGCCGCACCTCTTTCTCCTGCCTCATCAATGCGCCTAGGCAATAGCCCAGCGACATTACTGCAAACCACGGTGCCAGCGGATACATCAGAAAGAAGTTCCAGTTACCCACCCGCAGCGCCCCCGGCTGATGCAAAATCGTGCCTAGCCACCCCAATCCTGTCGCCCCATCGAACGCGTTATGCCCGAGAACCACCGCCGCGCTTAAACCCGCCAACCATCGCAGTGGTAGATGCACCAGCCCCGCCAGCAGCACCATCGACATCCCCAGCGCCCACAGCGTGGCTAGGTACACAATTTGATAACGGAAGTTAAATTGGATCGACAGGTGAAACGCGGTCACCTCGAGCGCTACGATCCACAACCCTCTCGATAGGAGGTAGCGCGAGAGCTCTCCCTTCGTCCGCCCTTTTGCTTCCCACAGATAGGCGCCCATCCCCGCCAACAGCATGAATACCGGCGCGCAAAAATGCGTAACCCATCGCGTCAGGAATAGCGCCGGCGTCGTTTTCGTCAAATCCTCTGGGCTAAACGTCATCGCCCCGGCGTGAAAGAAGTCGCGCGTGTGATCGAGCACCATTACGATCATCACCAAACCTCGCAGCGCATCGATCGACGTCAATCGTCTTGTTTGCTCTTGTTCCACGTTCTCTTCCCGAAAGTCTTCTCCAGTCTCCCACTCCAAACACGTCAGGGAAGGGACCGCAGGGCAAGCAGACGCAACAAGTTTTTCTCCATCTTGACCATCACCGCATCCGATGCCGCCCCGATTGCGGCGCCGCTCAACCTTTCTCGATCCACAAATCGCAAATGCTCGGTGAGCACCGTCGAGTTAATCTCCAAATCGCTTTCCGCTCCTCCAGCCAAAACGTGAAGCGGGTTCTTGGGTTTCGCCATTGTCAGCGGGATTACACCCACCAACGGCGAGCTGCTCTCGTTGTCTCGATCCGGCGACACAATCAGCGCCGGACGCCGTGTCCCCTGCTCCCGGCCTCTCCTCGGCTCGAGATCGCACCAATAAATCTCGACCCGCTTCATCGGTCTCGTTCCGCTAAGCCGTCGGCTACCGGCGCATTCCAAACCTCACGATCCCGTTTTTCGTCCGCACCTTCGGGAAACTTGTACGCCTCATCCACTTCCTGCTAAAACCACTCCTCCTCCAGCTTCCGCAAACCCAGTTCAACCAGTTACGACCTAGATTGGCCGGTTCTCTCTACCAATACGTTAAGTAGATCCCGCGCATCGCGATTCACCCGCACGCTAGTTGCTATGTCTTTCACAGCTGGAGCCTACTACTACTTTGCAACTTTTGAATTTCTCTCATAATTGCATTGCATTAGCAATTATATCTGTGATATATTTTCTTTATGACTGGCCCCACAACCGCCGCCGGAAAAGCCCGTTCTTCTCAAAATGCCGTCAAGCATTCCCTCACTGGCACCCGCTTGAACCTCGACCCCGCCCAGCAGGCTAGATTCGACGAAATGGCTGCCGAACTGCGTGGCGAGCTCTCTCCGGAAGGCGCCTTCGAGAACGCCTGCTTTGAGAGAATCATCCATTCCATGTGGCGCCTGAGCTTTGCGCAAATCATCGAAACCCAGAGCCTTTCCCACCATTTAGCAAATCCAGGCGACGAAAATCTGGAGAAATTCTTCACTCGTATGTCCAAATACCGCCGCATGCACGAGAACTCTCTCAAACGTGCAGTAGCCGAACTCCGCCAGGCACAGGAAAATCGCGCCATCCATGCCAATATGAACGTCGATTCACGTATCCCCGCCAGCCCAATCCTCCCCCTGCGCACCATTCTCAACTACGTCAAAAAATTCCAAAACGAACTCGCCGCAAGCCCCAGCCCCAAGCCATTCCCCGTACCCAATCCAATGCCGGCTTCTGTCCCTTTAACCCCGTAACCCGCTTCCCAAACCCATTCCCGCCATGCTAATTTGAGATTTCATGGTTTTCGGACTCCATCACGGCCCTCATCACCCCCATACGGTGCGGCCGGCGATGGTCTTCGTTTCGTGATCTTCAGCGACTCGATTTCTCCCTATCGCCCGCCGTGCTCTCCGCTCGGCGGGCTTTCCGTTTATGCAAATTCCGAAACTCGACTTCTCCAAACTCGACGGCCTCCTCACCGCAGTCATCCAGGACTGGCAAACCCACCGCGTCCTCATGGTCGGCTTCATGAACGAAGCTGCCTGGCAAAAGACTCTCGAAACCGGCAAAGCCTGCTTCTTCTCGCGCTCCCGCAACCAACTTTGGCTTAAGGGCGAAACCTCCGGCCACTTCCTCGAAATCAAGGAAATCCGCACCGACTGCGATCGCGACACCCTTCTCTTGCTCTGCCAGCCCCATGGCCCCGGCGTCTGCCACGAAGGCTTTGAGTCCTGCTTCGCCCGCCGCTTGGACGAGAACAACGAATTCCAGGTCGTCGACACCCCTACCTACAACCCCCAAGAGGTCTACCAAAAGTGAAGCTTAAACTCGGCATCCCCAAGGGCTCTCTCGAGAACGCCACCATCGACATCTTCCGCCGCGCCGGTTTCCAGATCACCACCAGCTCGCGCAGCTATTTCCCTTCCATTGACGACCCCGACATCGAATGTATGCTCATTCGGGCCCAGGAAATGGCCCGCTATGTCGAAGACGGTATCCTCGACGCCGGCCTCACGGGCCGCGACTGGATCGAAGAAAACAACTCGGACGTCCTCGCTCTCGCCGATCTCATCTACTCCCGCGCCAGCTTTTCGAAGGTCCGCTGGGTCCTCGCGGTCCCGGAAAATTCGACCGTCCAGCGCGTCCAGGATCTCGAAGGCAAGATCATCGCCACCGAACTGGTCGGCGCCACCAAGCGCTACCTCGAACGCAACGGCGTTACCGCCAAAGTCGAGTTCTCCTGGGGCGCTACCGAAGTAAAGCCCCCCGTGCTCGCCGACGCCATCGTCGAAGTCACCGAAACCGGCAACAGCCTGCGCGCCAATAAGCTCCGCATTGTCGAAACCGTTCTCGAATCCAACACCCAGCTCATCGCCAACAAGGCCGCCTATGCGGACCCCTGGAAGCAGCGCAAGCTCGCCGACATGCGCCTCTTGCTCGAAGGCGCCATCGCCGCCCTTGGCAAAGTCGGCCTTATGCTCAACGTCGAAAAGACCAACCTGCCGAACATCTTGAGCCTGCTGCCGGCCTTGAAGAATCCCACCATCAGCCAGTTGTCGGACGGCAATTGGGTGGCCGTCAACACGATCCTCGACGAGCTCACCGTCCGCAACCTCATTCCCCGTCTCAAAGAAGCCGGCGGCCAAGGCATCGTCGAATATCCTCTGAACAAGATCATCAACTAATGCGCATCCTTCCCAAATCCCGCGCGGGCAGCCTTCTGAAGCGCCGCTCTGTCAACCTGGATAACGCCATCGAGGTCGTCAAGCCTATCCTGGAAGCCGTTCGCAAAGACGGCGACAAGGCCCTCGTCGAATACGCTCGCAAGCTTGACGGCTTCGACCGCAAGGTCATCCGCGTCTCTCCCCGCGAGGCCGAACGCGCCGCGAAAGACCTCGACCCCGCCTTTGTCAAAGCCGTCCAGACCGCCGCCCGCAATGTCCGCGCCTTCGCCAAGCTCCAGCTTCCGCAGCCCCTCCCCGGCCCTCTGGGCACCATCGTCCGCCCCCTCGATACCATCGCCGCTTACATCCCTAGCGGGCGCTATCCCCTGCCCTCCACGCTCATCATGACCACGCAAGCCGCCCAGGTCGCGGGCGTCCCGAACATCTGCATCACTAGCCCGCGCTTCGTCAAAGAGATCTTCGGCACCGCCCACGTGCTCGGCATCCGGAACCTCTTTCAGTTCGGCGGCGCGCACGCCATCGCCGCCTTCGCCTACGGCACCAAGTCTGTTCCCAAGGCCGATCGCATCGTCGGCCCGGGCAACATCTATGTCGCCGCCGCCAAGAAGCTCCTGGCCGGCGAAGTCGGCATCGACTTCGTCGCCGGCCCCACCGAGATCCTCATCATCGCCGCCCAGGGCAACCCCGCCTGGCTCGCCGCCGACATCCTCGCCCAAGCCGAGCACGATACCGACGCCTCCGCCATCCTGCTCACCACCAACGCCAAGCTCGCCGCCGCCGTCTCCGCCGAAGTAGACAAACAGCTCGCCACCCTTCCCACCGCCTCCACCGCCCGCGAGTCCCTGCAGCGCAACTCCGCCATCATCCTCGTCGATTCCCTCGAAGAGGCCTGCGAGTTGTCCAACCAGTTCGCACCCGAACATCTTTCCATCCCCAACTCCAAGCTCCTGAAGCACCTCAAGCACGCGGGCGGCATCTTCATCGGGCCGCATTCGCCCGAAGCCGCCGGCGATTACGCCTCCGGGCCCAATCACGTCCTGCCCACCAGCGGCGCCGCCCGCCTCCGCGGCGGTCTCTCCGCGGCGGACTTCGTCAAGGTCATCACCACCCAGGAACTCACCCCCCAAGCCCTCAAAAAACTCGCCCCCGCCGTCACCACCCTCGCCCGCGCCGAAGGTCTCGAAGCCCATGCCCGCAGCATCGAGGTGCGCTTCCAGTGATTACCCCCAAGCCTCGCCCCGCCATCGAAAGAATGGCGCCCTATCATCCGCCCAGCGCCGGCCGCGCCGGCAAACTCCGCCTCGATTTCAATGAAAATACCGTCGGCGCCTCGCCCAAGGTCCTGACCAAAATCCAGGAGCTTCTCACTGCCGACCTCCTCACCATCTATCCCGAATACTCCGAAGTCCTGCCCGCCCTCGCGCGCTTCTTCAAGGTCGAAGAAGCCGAGCTCGCCCTTACCAACGGCACCGACGAAGCCATCCAAGCCCTTGTCAACACCTTTATCGAGCCGAACGACGACGTCTTGATCCTCACGCCCTCCTATGCCATGTACCGCTTCTATTCCGAGGTCATGGGCGCCAAGATCCGTGAAGTCCCCTACAAGAAAGACACCCTCAAGTTCCCCCTCGAGGAAGTCCTCGCCGCCATCAAGCCCTCCACGAAAGCCATCTTCGTCTCGAACCCCAACAACCCCACCGGCACCTCCGTCAAACGCGAAGGCCTCGAAGAGATCCTGGATCGTGCCCCCCAAGCCTGCGTCTTGGTCGACGAAGCCTACTTCGAATTCTGCGGCATCACCATGCTGCCTTATTTGAACGAGTACCCCAACCTCTTCGTCAGCCGCACCTTCTCCAAGGTCTACGGCATGGCCGCCCTGCGCGTCGGCTGCCTCTTCTCCTGCGAAGACAACATGCGCCACATCCATAAGTCGCACTCGCCCTACTCGGTTAACTACATTGCCGCCCTCGCCGCCAAGGCCGCCGTCGAGGACGAAGCCTATCTGAAGAGCTACGTCATGGAAGTCCTCGTGGCCCGCGAACACCTCACGGCGGGTCTCGAAAAGCTGGGCGTCCCCTACGTCCCCAGCCACGCCAACTTCGTCCTCCTCCACGTCGGCCCCAAGTCTCTCGAAGTCCGGGACCGCTTGCGCGAAGAAAACATCCTCGTCCGGGACCGCAGCTACGAAATCCCCGGCTGCCTGCGCGTCACCGTGGGCAACCGTGAGCAAGTCGGCCGCTTCCTCGACGCCTTCACTCCCATATGGAAGTCCATCCAATGAAGCCCGTTCTTGTCTTCGACATGGACGGCGTTCTTGTCGACGTCAAAGAGTCCTACCGCGAAACCATCCGCGTCACCGTCCACCACTTCACGGGCGAAACGCCGTCCCACGACGAGATCCAGCGCTACAAGAATCTCGGCGGCTTCAACAACGATTGGCTCTTGAGCCAGCGCCTCCTTGCCGATCGCCAACACACTGTCGCCTATGAGGAAGTCGTGCGCGTCTTCAACCAATACTTCTTCGGCGGCCTGATGGAGCGCGAAGTCTGGATCGACTCGACCGGGGTCCTCGCAAGCCTCAACGAGAAGTACGACTTCGCCATCTTCACCGGCCGACTCCATGACGAAGCCCAGATCACCCTACGCCGCTTTGCCCAACATCTGAACTTCATCGCTGTCATTGGCGACGACAACGTCTCCCAGTCCAAGCCCCACCCCGACGGCCTTCTGCAAATCAAGGCCCAACGCCAAATCGCCTACTACCTCGGCGACTCCGTCGACGACGCCAGGGCCAGCCGCGACGCCGAAGTCCCCTTCATCGCCATCACCTCGCCCGGAGGCAACTTCACGGGTCTGCCCGTCGCCCACTTCGTCCCCGACATCACCCACCTGGAGAGCATCCTCTAATGCGCAGCGCCATCGTCGAACGCATCACCAAAGAAACTCAAATCCGCGGCAGCCTCAAGCTAGAAGGCAAGGGCAAATATGAGGTCGCCACCGGCATCCGCTTCCTCGACCACATGCTCGAGCTCTTCACCCGCCACGGCGGTTTCGACCTCAAGCTCCACGTCACGGGCGACCTCGATGTCGACCAGCACCACTCCGTCGAAGACGCGGGTATCGTCCTCGGCCAGCTTTTCAACCAGGCGCTCGGCGACCGCAAAGGCATCAACCGCGCCGGCTACTTCGTCCAGACCATGGACGAAACCCTCGCCGTCTGTGCCGTCGATCTAGGCGGCCGTCCGGCCCTGGTCTATGAGGACAAGGTAAAGGTCGTTCACGTCGGCGACCTCCAGACCGAGCTTCTCCCAGACTTCTTCGATGGCTTCGTCGTCCATGCCAAAGCCAACTTCCACGCCAAGATCCTCCATGGCCGCTCCAACCATCACAAGATCGAGGCCATCTTCAAGTGCTTCGCCCGCGCCATGAAATACGCCTGCTCGAAAGACTTGCGCCTCAAAGACCAACTCCCCTCCACCAAGGAATTGCTTTAAAGAAAATGGTCTCCATCATCGATTACGGGGCGGGCAACCTACGCTCCGTCCAAAACACGCTTCACGAGCTCGGCGCCGAATACAAGGTCATTGAAACGCCGGAAGCCGTCCGCGCCGCGACCTCCATCATCCTCCCCGGCGTCGGCCACTTCGGCCAACTCATGCTGTCCATGGACGTCATGCGCCTACGCGAGCCGCTGCTCGAAAAGATCGCCTCCGGCACCCCCTACTTCGGCATCTGCCTCGGCATGCAAGCGCTCTTCTCGGCCTCGGACGAAGCCCCCGAACTCCCCGGCCTCAACCTCTTTCCGGAACGCGTCCAGCGCTTCCCCGCCGACGCCCGCGTCCCCCATATGGGCTGGAACAACTTAAGCCCCCAGCCTAACTCGATGCTGATGAAGGGCCTTCACGACCCCATCTATGTCTATTTCGCCAACAGCTACTACGCCCCGCCCATTGCCGCTACCGCCGCCACCTGCACTTACCAGTTTCCGTTCACGGCGGTGCTAGAGGACAGGAACGTCTTCGGAGTGCAGTTCCATCCGGAGAAGTCCGGCCCCACCGGCCTCAAGCTCATGAAGAACTTCCTGGAGCTGGCCTAGATGCTCGCCAAACGCATCATCCCCTGCCTCGACGTCACCCAAGGCCGCGTGGTCAAAGGCGTCAACTTCGTCAACTTACGCGACGCGGGAGACCCCGTCGAACTCGCCGAACGCTACAACGCCCAAGGCGCCGACGAGGTCGTCTTCCTCGACATCACCGCCAGTTCCGACGACCGCCAGACCATGGTCGACGTCGTCTTTCGCACCGCCCGCCGCGTCTTCATCCCCCTCACCGTGGGCGGCGGCATCCGCGAGGTTCGCGACGCGCGCAAGATCCTCGTCTCGGGGGCCGACAAGGTCAGCGTCAATACCGCCGCCGTCCGCCGGCCTGAGCTCATCAGCGAACTGTCGAAAGAGTTCGGCGCCCAAGCCGTGGTTCTGGCCATTGACGCTCGGCGCAAGTCCCCTGGCGAATGGCGGGTATTTACCAAAGGCGGCCGCGTCGAAGAAGACTTGGACGCCGTCGAGTGGGCCGCGCGCGGCGAAGCCCTCGGTGCGGGCGAAATCCTCTTGACGTCCATGGACACCGACGGCGTGCAGCAGGGCTTTGATTGCGAAATGGTCCGCGCCATCAGCCGCGCGACCAAGATCCCCGTCATCGCCTCGGGCGGCGGCGGCACGCCGGAACACTTCGCCGAGGTCCTCACCTCGGGCGAAGCCGACGCCGCCCTGGCCGCCAGCATCTTCCACTACGGCACCTACACGGTGGAAGACTTAAAGGAATTCTTAGACAAGCAAGGCATCCCCGTCCGCAGACCCTCATGAAACCCCTCATCATCCCCTGCATCGACCTCCAGGACGGCAAGGTCGTCCAATTAGTCCAAGGCAAAAAGAAAGCCCTCGAGGGCGACGCGCCTCTGGTCATGCTCGAACGCTTTGCCGCTTTCCCCGAGATCCAGGTCATCGATCTCGACGCCGCCATGGGCCGCGGAGCCAACGACGATATCGTCGAAGTTCTAGCCAGCCGCGCCAAATGTCGCGTCGGCGGCGGCGTGCGCACTCCTGAGCGGGCCCAGACCCTCCTCGCCCAAGGCGCCCACCAGGTCATCGTCGGCACTGCCGCCTTTCATCGCCCGACGCTGGAGGCCATCGCCGCCGCCGTCGGACCCGAGAAAATCCTTATCGCCCTCGATTCCAAAGAAGGCCGTATTACCGTCCAAGGCTGGCAGGAGAGTCTCGACTTGACGGCCCTCGAAGTCATTCGAGAACTCGAGCCTTTTTGCGGCGGCTACCTTTGTACTTATGTCGATAAAGAGGGCATGATGCAAGGCACGGACCTTGCCTGGTTCGCCAGCCTGCGCGCCGCCACCTCCCTCCCCATCACCGCAGCCGGCGGAATCACCACCTTGGATGACGTGCGGTCCCTGCTGGCCCTCAATATCCATGCCGCCCTTGGCATGGCGATCTATACCGGAAAATTAAGTTTGGAAGAACTGCGCCAAATGCTCTAGCTGTCGGCTTCCGCGCCGATATGGCTTATGAGTCAAGAGCGCCGTGAAGCTAATCAGCAATTTTATGCACAAGGGCAAGGACGCCGGTACAGGAGTTCTTGCTTCAGATCAAAATCCCTTCAGCAGTCCGGAATGGTTGGAGGCTGCGCGCGACGCGGCGCTACAGCTTTGGCGTTCGAGCATGCTTACGTTGAGCGAAACCATGCCCCTGGTTCCGAAGCAGATTTCCGAACCGCATCGACGAGGCATCAAACTGTTGGTGGAAGAGTTCCCCACTCGTCCCGCCCCGAACCAGATCGAACAGCGGCGGCAGCAAACCACCGAAGTGCTCAAGAGTTATGGCCAGCAGATGGGGGGCTTTATTGAGTCGCAGGAGCGGGAAGCCAAGGCTGTACTGACCTCCGTCGCCCAACTGACGGAAACCCTCTCGGGTTTCGATCAGCGCTACTCCGTGCGCCTCCAAGGCATCACGAAGAAGCTGCGGCTGCTGGCCACTTCCAACGATCTGAGCGAGATCCGCCAGAAGCTCAGCGCGGAAGTAAACGCGCTCGAAAAATGTTTGGAGGAGCAGCAGCGCGACACGAAAGCGGCCGTGGGCCGGCTTTCCCAGGACATGAATGCCAGCGAGCTCCGCCGGCAGCGCCGCCTGCCGGGGCCGGGCGCGCAACAGGCCTCTGATAGTCTGCTGCAACTGGACCGGGCGGTGAGCGAATGGCCTCGATATTGTCTGGTGCGTTACGATTTCCGGGACCGCCAAGGTTCGGCCCCGGACGAGAATGCCTGGAAAGGCCAATGCGCTGCGCTCTCCGAGACGCTGCCGGAGCGGATGGGCCACCAAGTCAGCACCGTGAGTCCTTCGGCCGGCGTTTTGCTGGCGGCCGTGCATTGCCAATTGCTCGAATACGCGGGCGTGGCGGAAGCGATGGAGAAATCGCTGTCCTCCGTCAGCGGTTGGAATTGCCAGTCCCGCGTCGTCGAACCCTTACGCGGGGAGGCCATGCGAGAAGCGATGGCCCGGCTGGAAAAGGCGGTCTAGAAGGCTTATGCTGCGTTGCGCCGTATTCACCCCCAATGCCGACGCCCGAGAAGTACTCTGCCTGGCCGTGGAGGACCAACCGGGATTATTGCTGCTGAAGGCTTTCGATCGTTTCCTCGAGCCCGAAGCGCTGGTGGATTTCGTGCGCGCCCATTCCCCGCAGATTCTCCTCTTTGACATTTCCCTCGGTCGCTACAGCGTGAAGGAAGCCGCCGAACTGCTTAAGAACTCGCCCCACGTCCACATTGTGGCGGTGGACCGGAACCTGGAAGCCGAAGTGCTTCTTGAACTCATGAATCTCGGTGTCCGCGAGTTTTTGCGCTTCCCGTTCGAACCGGAGAAACTCGCCGCGACCTTGGCCCGCGTAGAGGCCTCCGTGGCGTTGGCCCCCACCGAACGCGATTCGACCGACCTGCTCTTCAGCTTCCTGCCGGCTAAACCCGGCTGCGGCGCCTCGATGACGGCCCTGCACACCGCGATTGAGCTTTCCTTCCGCCCGAATCAGCGGGTTCTATTTGCGGACTTCGACCTGAATGGCGGTACCAGCCGCTTCCTGATGAAGCTGTCGAATCCCTTGGGCCTACGCGACGCGGTGGCCCGGATAGACGAGATGGACGAAGGGCTGTGGACGGAAATCGTCTCCCGTTACGACGACCTCGATATCCTCCCACCGGGCTTGATCGAGGCCAAGCTCGATCTCGAGCCCGCGCGCATCCGCACCCTCTTTGAATTCGCCCGCCGCCGCTACAAAGTGATCCTGGCCGACCTCAGCGGCGCCATGGAAGCCTTCTCGGTGGATATCCTGCAGCAATCACGCCGCGTGATGCTGGTCGTCGAGCCGGACCTGGCCTGCGTGCACCAAGCCCGCGAAAAGCTCCGCTTCCTGGAGGCGCAAGAACTGCACGACCGGATCGGTCTGATTATCAACAAGTGGCGGAAGGACTCTCCACTCACCATTGCCGACATCGAGAGCGTTTTGGGGCTGCCCGCCGAAGCCACGCTCGGCGATAGCCCCGAACAGCTCTACAAGAGCGTGATGCGAGGGGGCGCCCTCGACCCCGCCTCCTCCTACTATCGGGAAATTGCCGATCTCGCCGGCTGGCTCAGTTCCGAGCAATCGGCCAAACGCCAAATCAAGGTGAAACGCAAGATCGAGTACTTCTCGATTTTGCCCAGCCGCTATTCGATGACCCGCGGCTGAAGGACCCGCGGCTGAAGCTCCGCATAACCGATTTGGCCATTCAGCCGCTCGTCGGGCTTCGGCAAGTCGCCGCCGCCGTACCAAATGCGCACCCGTCCCTTTTCCACCCGCACGGTCGCATCGCAAACCACCGCGCGATTCCAGGGGGATTCCCCCCGCAGCACCGGCTCGCGCAGCTTTTGCCAACTCCGGCCGTCCCGGGAAACCGCATAGCCCATGGCGCGGCGCTCGTTGCGGTCGCGGCCCGTGTAAAGCATCATCCACGCGCCGTTGGCGGCAAAGACGGCCGGCTCGCCCAGGCCGTTTTCGTCGAAGTCGCCATATCCGCCGAGTTCCAGGATCGGGCTCCCCCGTTGCTTTTCCCACGTCAGGCCGTCGCGGCTGCGCGCGAGACCCAAGCGCTGGCGGCGCGCCCGGTCTTCGCCTAGATAGGCCAGGTACAGATATTCGCCGGCCCGCCAAAGGTAGGGGTCTCCTAAACTGATTTCGTCCCAGCTTTTCCGGGGCCCGCCCGCCAGAATCGGGCCGGGCTGCTTTTGCCAAGTCCGCCCGTCGGCGGAGCGGGCCAGGCCCAACACGGTTTTGCCCTTTTCGCCCGCTTGGTAGACATAGAGAAGGTCGTCCGGGGCATTCACCCAAAGCGCACCGTTCGCCGCGATATATTTGCCTTCCCAGTCCAGGCTGGGGCTCAGAACTCTCGTATGATCCCGCCAAACCAGACCATCCGGGGAGAGCGCCGAGTAGCTTTCCCATTTGCCGCCGTCGAAGCGCGAATAGAGATTGAGGTAGCCGCCGCGCCAGAATGCGACCGACGGATTGAGAACATCCAAAGCGTCTCCGCGGGTCAGCGAGGCGGCGGGCGCCGCTTTCCAGGTCAGGGCGAAGGTCTCGGATGCGGGCGGAGCCGGCAGTCCAAAATCCGCGTAGCGTCCGCAGCCCGTTAGCGCCAGGCTCAGGACGGCCAGCCACCTCATAGGGGAATGCGAATGCGCAGGATGGCGCCGTGACCCGGCCGGCTGGTCACCATCATTTCACCGCCGAGGCTGCGCACGCGGCGCTTAATGCTAGCCGGGCCCAGGCGCAAGGTTTCGAGTTCTTCCAGGTCGTAGGTCCCACTGAAAGGAAATCCTGTGCCGTCGTCTTCCACTTCAAAATGCAGCATCTCACCCTGCTTCTGGAGCGAGATAGCGACGCGGGAGGCCTTGGAGTGCTTTTGCACGTTGTTGAGGCTTTCCCGGGCCACCTGGAGGACTTCGAGGAAACTCTCGGGCTCGCCCGTCACTTCCTGGCTTGAGTAAGTGGCGCCGATGCCGGTGTCCTTTTTGAAGTTATCCACCAAGCGCCGGATGGCGGTGGAGAGGCTTTCCCCTTCCACCTCTAAAGGCCGCATGCTACGGACGAAAGCGCGCAGCTCGGCAACTTGGGCGCGGCAGATCGATTGCAGATCCTGCAGTTCCTTGACGCCCGTGGCGAGGTCCCGGCCCAGCATCTGCTGCACGACATTGAGCCGCATCTGGAAGCTGATAAAGCTTTGGAGGGGACCGTCGTGAAAGTCGTCGGCCATGCGCTGGCGCTCCACCTCGCGCAGCTTTTCGGACTCGCCGCGCAAGAGCCCAATCTGCAACAGAGCGTCGTCGAGCCGGTCGGCCAAGATGCGTTTTTCTAGAGAAAGCGTGGAGGCCAAGATGCCCGCTAACATCACCAGCGGCTGCAGCACCTCCCACTGCGCGGGCTTGAGGAAAAGGAAGAAACCCTGGCAAAACACCAACACCGCGAAGACCTCTCGCCAGGTATGCAAGATGGCGGCTTCAAGCAGCAGGTAAACGTAAAAGAGGGAATGGAACCAGATGGTCTGGTCGGCCGAGTAGCGGGCGAAGATCAGGAAAACCACCACGTCGGAGGCGAGGCTGATCATGGGCGGCCATCTGCGTTCGATATCGCGCCAGAGCAGTGCGGCGAGGCTATAAATCGTGAAAGCGCTGGCGAGGGCCATGATCCACCACGGGAGCGGGCGCGGGGAGGCGCTGCCCACGGAAAGGAAGGCCAAAGCGAGAATGGTGCGGATGACCGCGAGGCTTTGCCACCAGAGCGGCGAGAGGTATTTGGGATCGGAGAATCCGCGTTCGATCATCGCGCCTAACGGCGGTACAGGAAAAGCGTATGGCCACGCCCTTCCTGATCCTCCATTTCGATGGTCTTCTCCGGATTCCACTCCTGGAACTCGAAGTCGTGGCATACCAGGCGGCTGCCCTTTTTCATTTGCGGTTCAAGCAGGGGAGACAGCTTCGCATTGGTGATCGGCAGCAAGTAGACGGTAATGAGATCGGCGTCTTTGTAGTTTTGCGCAAAGAGGTCGCCTTCAATGATGGAAGCGCTCGAGGTGAGCCCTAATTGCGCGATGCGATCGCGACTCTGCTTAACGAGTGCCGCGTCGTACTCGACGCCGACAGCCTTGGCCCCAAACTTCTGGGCGCCCGCGATCACAATGCGGCCATCGCCCGAGCCCAAGTCGTAGAGCTTTTCGCCTTTCTTGAGTTCGCCCAATTGGAGCATGCGCTCGACAACTACCTGCGGCGTTGGATAGTAGGGCGCGGCTTTTTCAGGCGGCTTGCCATGCTCCTGCGCAGCCAGCAAAATTGCGACCGCGCCGAGAGAAACGAGAGCGAGGTAGCGCATCTTAACGGATGGGCGAATAGGCCGTGGGGCTCAACAGAGAGTTGGAGATATTGGAGACTACCTCGGCATCGCTCAGGCCCGGGGTCGCTTTTAGCTTGTCCCATTCGGGATGCGCGATGAAGGTCTTCCAGTTGGCTTCGCGAGCGGCGAGCGAGTCGTACCAGAGCATGTAAGTCAGATTGGGCGCGTTGGCGCCGTAGACGGTTTCCCCGAAGAAAACGGGATTCAGACCGGTCTTGCGAAAGATCGCGATCTCCCCGGTGTTGAACATTCCGATCTTCTTGGCGAGCGAGCCGTAACCGTTGCTTTCGTAAGTGCGCAGTTCAAAAACGCGGGCGGCGGGCTGGGCCTTGGGCATCTCTAGCGCGGGCAACCCGTCGAAGCTGCGGAGCAGGCTAGTGGAGATGCGTACGTAGCCCAGGCCGGAGGCCTCGAAACCTTGCGCGGCGGCGCGGTAATCCTTGTCGGCGGCCAGGGCGTCCCAGGTGGCCTCTAACTGCGCGAAATTCTTATACTCGGTCACCTGGAGCGTATAAGGGCTGCCCTCACCAATGACGTTAGCAAAGAAGCCAAGTTTGGAGACGCCCGCACGCTGGAGGGCCGGCATTTGTTGCTTGGCTAGAAATTCGCCGAGCCTTCGGCCCATGCCGTCCATCGTGTTCCGCAAATGGTAATAGCGCAACTCAAGCAGCGAATTGCTTTTTTTCTGGGTGGGTTCCATAGCGAAGCCGGCGCTAGCGCCGAGAAGCGAAGTCGAAAGCAGGTGGCGACGGTTCATTCAACACGATCTTACAACCTGGCAGGGCTCCGAAGCGGCGCTGGCGGGAATGGAATTCGTCGAGAGCCAGCGAGAAGTCGCCTTCGGCGAAATCCGGCCAAGCCACGGGCGTGAAGTGGAGTTCGGCGTAGGCGCACTCCCAAAGCAGGAAATCGCTAAGGCGCTGTTCTCCACCGGTGCGGATCAAGAGATCGACATCGGGCCCGGGTGCGGCGCCCGTGCGGATTTGGTCGCGGGAGGAATAGTCGATGGCGATGCGGACCACGAGCTTCGAGTTGGCCTCGGTGCGGGATTCCGCGTCCAGCATGGCGGCGGCAATGTTGTGCGGGATACGGTCGCGGCGGCCAATAAAGGTGAGGCGGACTCCACTGCGGAGGCACTCATCGACCTCTCTTTCCAGGAAGTAGCCGAGCAAACGCATGAGCCCCGAGACTTCGTCGAGCGGCCGCTTCCAGTTGTCGCTTGAAAAGGCATAGAGCGTTAGGATCTCGATGCCGAGGGCGGGCGCTTGCCGCATGACGCGGCGCACCGTTTCGGCGCCCTGGCGGTGGCCGTCCAAACGATGCCGGCCCCGGCGCGCGGCCCAGCGGCCGTTGCCGTCCATGATGATGGCGACGTGCATTAGCTCTTGGCCTTCATGGCTTGGATGAGAGCCTCCATGTGGTTGACGTACTTCTCGAAGGCCTTGCGGCCTTCGGCGGTGAGCTTGTACTCGGTCTGGGGACGGCGGCCCTCGAAGTACTTGCGGCACTCCACGTAGCCCGCGTCTTCGAGCTTGCGGGCGTGAATACTTAGGTTGCCGTCGGTCAACTCGAGGATATTCTTCAGATCGCCAAAGGTGAGCGTCTTGGAAGCGGCAAGCGCACTGACGATACCCAGCCGCACCCGTTCATGGATGAGCTGGTCGAGATGGACTGCCTTTTGGGGAACCGGGGCGGGTTCAAAAATCTTGTGGGCTCTAGCCGCCATAGTTCCTCGCAATCCAAATTCCAAAAAAGATGTGGAGCCCGCCAAAGCCGGCGGCAAGCCAGTAATGCATCAGCCCCGGGGGCGTAAAGAGCGCGAGGGCGCCGATCAGCATGAAGCCGAGACCCATGGCGGGGACGGCACGGACACTAAACATGCCTCCGGTCATCACACCGGCGCCATACAAAAGCAGCCAAAGCCCTGCGACTTCGCCGTAGTGATGGCTGCGGGCGGCGGCGGCGGTGAGGGCGGCGCCGGCAAGCAGCGGCGGAGCGAAGCCGAAGGCGAAGCGGCGCGCGGGGCGGGAAAGCAACGAGACCTGCGAACGATTGGCCTTATGCAGCATGGCGATGAAGCCCAACAAGAGCGCGGCCATACCCTCGGCGGTCCAGATGGCAATGAAGGCTTCGGGCTCGGTGGCGCGGCTGCCCAGCCAGGTGGCGAAGAGGGCCGAGAGACCAACGGCGATCATGCCGTAGCCGGGGACAGCGGTGAAGTCCGCGGCGTTCTCCATAGTGGTGCGGATGTAGCGGAGATTGTCGAGGGCATGGTCATGGATGTTGGCGCGAAGACCCATGGACGAATAATAGAGTACTTTGAACTACAAAGCAAGTGCCAACTGGCGGCCGGCCTCCCAGTCCGGCGGCAGGTAGGGGGTGGCTTTCCGGCTCAGGCGATAGCGCTGGCGGATGTTAGCAAAGCGCTCTTCAATGCGTTGCTGGTAGTCGCGCGAGGGGCGGGCCGAGGCGGCGTAGGCCCGCTCATAGAATCGCGAGAGGCTAGGGTGACGCTCGGCGAGAAAACGAAAAAAGACTTCGCGGGTGGGGCTTTTGAGGAAGAGGACGCCGCCTCCGAACCATTGGGCGCCGGCGGCCTGGGCGGCGGCGGCAATGGCATCGAGGTTGGCTTCGGAATCGTTGAGCTCGGGCAAGACCGGCGAGGCGATGGCGCCGCAGCGGATGCCGCGCCGGCTGAGCTGGGCAAGGGCGGCCAAGCGGAGGTCTGGGCGGGGGGCGCCGGGTTCGAGGCCACGGGCGAGGTCGGCATCGAGGGTGGTGACCGTGAAATTCACATAGAGGAGGTTGCGGCGGGCCACGCGCTCTAAGAGATCGAGATCGCGAACGGGCAGATCGCTTTTGGTCGTGATCCAGAGCTTACGCCCAGAGGAGCGGGCGAGAATCTCGAGGATCTTGCGGGTAAGCTGGTAGCGGCGCTCGGCGTGCTGGTAAGGGTCTGTGGCGGTGCCAAGGGCGATAGCTTGGCTTAAAGGGATACGGGCAAGTTCCGAGCGAAACGCGGCGGCGTTCCAGGTTTTGGCGAAGATCTTGGTTTCAAAGTCTTCGGGTTGGCGGAGTTCAAGGAACTCGTGCGTGTAGCGGGCATAGCAATATTGGCAGGCCATTTCGCAGCCGCGATAGGGATTGATGGACCAGTCGAAGCTGTGGCGAGAGTCTTCGACGCGGTTGATCCACTTGCCGGTCGCCAAGTGGCTATAGGTGACGGAGCGTTTGGAATCGAGCACGGGCGCCGCGGCGGCGGCTTTAGCGATGCCCACAAGATGCATGGCTCATTTTCGCTATTTATTCGCCCTCTGTCAACACTACAATAAAGTGGGCTTCAACACATGAATGTAAGCGTCATATTGCCCGCGGCCGGACTCGGCACGCGGATGGGGAAAACCGCGAAGAAGCAGTTCCTCCAGCTCGACGGGGCACCGATCCTGATTCACACGCTGCGGCGCTTCGCGCAGGTGGAAGGCGTAAGGGAGATCATCGTGGCTTGCCGCCCGGAAGACATGGACGATGTGCGGGGCATGTTGGCTGGGGAGACGATCTCGAAGCCGGTGCGGCTGGCCCAAGGGGGAGCGACGCGGCAGGAGAGTGTGGCGCACGCCCTCGAAACGGTAAGCGCGGACGCGGAACTGGTAGCTGTCCATGACGCCGTGAGGCCGTTTGTGAGCCGGGAATTGATAGGCAAGGTCATCGCCGAAGCGGCCGACTGTGGAGCGGCAATTGTGGGGATCGTGCCGGTGGATACGGTGAAGCAAGTACATCTGAACAAAATCCAGACGACGATTTCGCGCGACCGTTTGGTGCTGGCGCAGACGCCGCAGGTGTTCCGTGCGGACTTGCTGCGGCGGGCTTTTGCCAAGGCCGCGGCGGACGAATTTACGGGAACGGATGAATCGAGCCTGGTGGAGCGGCTGGAAGAAGTGGAAGTGCATGTGGTGCCGGGAAGCGACCGGAATATCAAGATCACCAAGCCGAGCGATCTCGACCTGGCGCGGCATTTTTTGGCCGAAGAAAGCGCGGGGGAATGAGCGAAGAATACCGTTGCGGTCTAGGGTGGGATTCGCACCGGACGGCGGCGGGGCGGCCCTTGATTTTGGGGGGAGTGCCGGTGGAGAGTGAGTTTGGACTCGATGGACATTCGGACGCGGATATTCTGCTGCATGCCGTCACGGATGCGCTGCTGGGGGGAGCGGCACTGGGCGACATTGGCATGCACTTCCCCGATACGGACCCACAGTGGAAGGGGGCGGGCAGCATGCAGTTTTTGACCCACGCGCGCGGGCTCGTTCAGAAGCAAGGTTTTGAGATCGTCCATGTGGATACGACGGTAATTCTGGAGCGGCCCAAACTGAAGGATTACCGGATGCGGATACGGGAGAGTCTGGCGGCGGGGCTGGGTTTAGAAGTGGAGAATGTGAGCGTGAAGTTTAAGACGGCCGAGCGAGTCGGACCGGTAGGCGAGGGCAAGAGCGCGGAAGCGCAGGCGCTCGTAACACTAAAGCGACGGAAACAATCCTAGCGAGGCGAGTATGAAAGCGAAGTTGTTGATTTTGGCCATCGGGATGGGAGCGGCGCTGCCGTTGGCGGCCGAGGTGACGTATGCGAGGCAGGTGAGCCGGATCCTGGCCGAGCGTTGCCAAAACTGCCATCGGCCGGGGGACATCGCGCCGTTTAGCCTGCAGAGCTACGAGGACGCGGTGGCGTATGCACCGGACATCAAGCGGGTAGTGGAGGAAGGGTTAATGCCGCCGTGGAAGCCGGCGGAGAGCCATGGCAAATACAAGGGCGCGTTTGCGCTCAAGGCCGAAGAGAAGGTAGATTTGCTGAGCTGGATCGAGGGGGGCACGCCGATGGGGGATGAGGCGGAGCTGCCGGAGAAGGTGGAGCCGGCGGGGGAGTGGATTTTGGGCAACCCCGATCTGGTGTTGAAAATGCCCCAAGCTTTCGCGCCGGCTAAGGGCAAGGACATTTACCGCTGCTTTGTGCTGCCGACAGGGTTGGACGCGGACCACTTCGTCAATGCGGTGGATATTTTGCCCGGGAACCGGCGGATTGTGCATCACGTGATTCTGTACCTGGATTCGACGGGTGTTGCGGAAAAACTGGACGCCCAAGACGAGGAGCCGGGCTACGATTGCTACGGCGGCCCGGGCTTCGATTTGAACGCGGGCAGCATCATTAGCCTGTTGATGAACGGCTATACGCTGGGCGGCTGGGCGCCGGGTGCGCGTCCGCAGTTTCTGCCGGAAGGAATCGGGATGAAGCTGGGCCAACAGGCCAAGGTGGTGATGCAGGTGCATTACTACACGGGTGGGCGTACGGGCGAGGACCAGACGAGCGTCGGGTTGTATTTCAACAAGGGCAAGGTGGAAAAGCAGATGTACTATCTGCCCGTGGTGCAATCCAGGTTGAATATCAAAGCCGGAGACCCGGCGAGCGTCGCGACGGCCGAATTCCCGGTGGTGCCGTTCTTTGAGATGAAGGTGATCAATATTTTCCCGCACATGCATTTGCTCGGCACGAAGATCGAAGTGGATAAAGAGTACCTGGGCAAGAAGGAATCGCTGATCGCTATCGGCCAGTGGGACTTTAACTGGCAGGGGGCTTATCAATTTGAAGAACCGGTAGAAATGCCGGTTTTGAGCAAGGCGAACCTACGCTGTGTGTACGATAATTCCATCAATAATCCACGCAATCCCAGTAATCCATTGAAGGACGTGAAATGGGGCGAGGGCACCGAGGACGAGATGTGCCTAGTGTTGCTGGGCGTGGTGTTTAACCGGTTTTAGAGGTGAAATGGACGAACGCAAAGCGCGGGTTCTAGTAGTAGACGACGAGGAGAACCAGCGAAAGGGACTGGCGTCCTTAATTGGGGCTTGGGGATACGAAGTGGCGCAGGCGCCCAATGGGCAAGCGGCCTTGGAGGCGCTGGAGAGTTTTCCCGCGCAACTACTGGTGACGGACATGATGATGCCGGTGCTGGACGGAACGGGCTTGTTGTTGCGATTAAAGGAGCAAGCCAATCCGCCGGTGGCGATCGTGGTGACGGCGTTTGGGAGCCTGGAGGCGGCGCTTAAGACGATCCACGAACTGGGCGCGTTCTGGTTTCTGGAAAAGCCGATCGACCCCGAGGCATTGAAGCTCCTGCTGGAGCGGGCCGGGGCGGCGCGGAGGCTGGAAGAACAGAATCAGATTTACGAGCGGCAACTGAGCTATGACGGCAAGTTTGCCGGGCTCGTGGGTTCGACGCCGAAGATGCATGAGCTGTTCCGACTGATCCAGCAGCTGGCGCCGACCAAGGCGAACGTGCTGATTACGGGGGAGAGCGGCACGGGCAAAGAAGTGGTGGCGCGGGCGATTCACACACTCAGCACGCGCGCCAAGCAGCCCTTTGTGGCGCTGAATTGCGCCGCTTTGCCGGAGAGCCTGATCGAAAGCGAACTTTTCGGCCATGAAAAGGGCGCGTTCACGGGGGCGATCGACCGGCGGGCGGGGTGTTTTGAACTCGCGCACCGGGGCACGCTGCTGCTGGACGAAATTGGGGAAATGCCCGTAGGGACGCAGGCAAAGCTGCTGCGCGTGCTGGAGGACGGGCGTTTCCGGCGCCTGGGGGCGAAGGCCGAAATTGAAGTAGACGTGCGGATCCTGGCCGCCACGAACCGGGCGCTAGAAGAGGGGATCAAGGCGGGAAATTTTCGCGAGGATCTTTTCTACCGATTGAATGTGTTCCGCATTGAACTGGCGCCGCTGCGGGAGAGGCTGGACGACCTGCCGCTGCTGGCCGAGACGTTGATCCACCAGATGAATCAGAAGCACGGGGTGAGGGTGTCGGGTTTGGACGAAGCGGCGGCACTGTCCCTACGGCGGCGGAGCTGGCCGGGGAACGTGCGAGAGCTGCGCAACGTGCTGGAGCGGGCGTCGATATTGGCCGGGGAGGGATTGATTCGGCCGGGGCACCTGCCGACGCCGCCGGGCGCGGAGACGATCGTGCAGGCGATCCATCACGATCCAGAGGCCATCGTGCTGCGGGTGGGGACGACGGTGGACGAAGGGGAACGGGCGCTGATCGAGAAGACGCTGGAGCACACGAAGAACAATAAGACGAGGGCGGCCGAGATTTTGGGCGTAAGCTTAAAAACGCTGCACAATAAGCTTAAGCTCTACGGCGGCGACACAAGCGAAAGCTCAGGATGACGCTAAAAAGCCGTCTGCGAATCACGGTGTTGCTACCGCTTTTGGCGGTGGCGTTAGGTTATTCCCTCCTCAGCCTGACTACGGTGGCCGAAGTATTATTCCGCGAGGCCGCCGAGGTAGCGATGCTGCTGGCCAGCCAGGTACAGACGTTGCTAGTGCAGCGAGTGACCGAGTACAGCAAGCTGAGCCCCGCCGAGGCCGACATTGAAGCGACCAAAAAGCGGTGGACCCAGATGGCGCTGGAGGACCGGGCGCTGTCCAAGTTGCTGGAAGACACGATGGCTTCGACGCGGACGGTGGTGGAGATCGACGTGACGGGCGGGGACGGAACGGTGCTGGCGAGTTCGAATCCGATTAGTATCGGCAAGCCCGCGCGGCCGGCTAAATCGATGCGGGAATGGCAGCAAAGCGGGCGTTTGCGGCAGATTTGGCGGGTGCTGTCCAAGGAAGAGGAGTATGAATCGGCGATTCCGCTCGGATTGCAGGGGCAAAAGCAACCTCTGTTCCAGTTGCGGGTTCTAGTTTCCAGCGTTTTGCTGAAAAACACGCTGGAGCCGGAGGTGCGCAATTTGCTGTACGGCCTGGGATTCTCGATGGTATTAGCGCTGGCGCTGGCGCTGCTGGCGGGAAACTTCGCCTTCTCTCCGCTACGGAGGTTGAGCGATGCCATCGACAAGGTGAGCCGAGGCGAAGTGCTGGGGGCGCCGGAGGCGAAGGAACTGCAGGAAGTGCAAGTAGTGGAAAGCAAACTGAGCCTGCTGGGCGAGCAGGTGCGGGGGGCGCGGCAGGACTTGCAACAGATGCGCGGCAATGTGGAGCAATTGCTGGAGCGGATGGAGGACGCGGTACTTTTGTTCGACAAAGACGAGCGGTTGGTCAATGCCGGCAAGGCGGTAGAGAATTTTATTGGCCGGAACCGCTTTGAATTGCCCGGCCTGAGCGTAGCGGAGGTGTTTCCTGCCGATACTCCGCTGGGAGAATTGGTACAGAGCGCGGTGAGCCTGCGCCGGCCGCTGAGCAATGCCGAGGCGATGGTGGCGCGGCTGGGGAGCGAGATAAGCAACGGCAACGGAGCGGAGCCGCGGCGGGTATTTGTAAATCTGGAGGTGTTGGAGGACTTTCCATCCCGCGATGCCAAGGGCTTTCTACTTACCATGCGAGACGCCGAGGCCAAGATCAACATCACCAAACAGTTGGACGTGGGGCAGCGACTGAGCGCGCTGAACAAGCTAACCAGCGGCGTGGCGCACGAGATCAAGAATCCGCTAAACTCCATCGGGCTCCATCTGGAGATCTTGCGGGCGCGGATTGCGGGCCAGGATGCGGCGGCCGAGGAAGAACTGCGGGTACTGCGGGACGAAACGAAGCGCCTGGACCGGGTAGTGAAGACTTTCCTGGACTTTACAAAGCCGGTCGAGCTGAAGTTGGGGCCGGTGGATTTATTCGAGCTACTGAATGGGATGTTGCAGTTTTTGATGCCGGAGGCGCAGGCAAAACGAGTGGCGATCGGGCTGGAATGCGAAGAAAAACCGGCGATGATTCGCGGGGACGCCGATTTGCTGAAGCAGGCATTTTTAAACCTGTTGCGTAACGGAATGGAGGCGATGCCAGAAGGGGGGCCGCTGGCGGTTACGATCGCAAGAGCGGGGGGTGAAATTGCGGTGACGATTCAGGACCGCGGGATCGGGATTCCGGAAAGTAGCCGCCAAAAAATCTTCCAGTTGTACTACACCACGAAAAAGGATGGTACTGGAATCGGGTTAGCTATTACATTCCGCGTCGTGCAGTTGCACAATGGAAGTATCTCGTTCGACAGTAAGCCGGGGGACGGAACCAAGTTTGAATTGCGCTTTCCGGCGCTGGAGGAAGGGTAGGCAGAAATGGACCAGAGAAAGATCCCCGGTTGCATCGCGATCCTGGCAGTGTCGCTATTGGAAGAGAGTTGTCTCTTCAAAAAGGAACCGCGCAAGGCTACGATCATCGTGCCCCCATCCCCGCAGCCGCCGCCACCAAATCCGCTGCCGGCGCCGCCGACCTTACCGGCTCAGAGCACAGGGGCGACGTTGAAGAATGCGGGGGCCGTGGCCGGGCAGGTGCCCGAATTGCCCGCGCCACCCGATACGCCAGAGAAGAAGAAACCAAAGCCGACCCGTAGGGCCCCCGCGAATGCCAACACGCAACAGGCCCCGGTGGAAACAGTGGTAGAGGGAAGTTCCGTTGGCGAAGCGGCGCCCGCGGCACCCGTGTTGGCGCCGGCGCTGCAGCCGATTCTGGGTCCGCAAGAGGCAGCGGAGCGCAATCGCAGGATCAATGCCTATTTGGAGCGGGCGCGGGTGAGCGTGTACCGGGCCGAGAGGGCCAAACCGGGAGCACAGGCTCAAGATTTGATTGCGCAGGTGCGGACATTTCTGCAGCAGGCGGAAGAGGCGCGAAAGACGGATCTGGCGCGAGCCGAAAATCTAGCGGAGCGCGCCGAGGTGCTCTCGCGCGGGCTGAACCGGTAGGGGTTGATTCAGTTCAGGGATTAGGATAAGGGCATATTGCCCGTATTCTGGTACCTGTTCATGAGTTTTGATTTTGATGGCTTACAGAAGGACGCCGTGGTCGCGGGATTTCGCGCCGAGGCAGTCTACAAGAACGGGCAGGACAAAGGGATCGGTGGCCGCTTTGTCCATGAGAAGAGTGGGTTTACGCTCGATCTTTTGGAGATCCAAAGCGTTCCACAGGCCTACCTATGCGTGAAGACGTTTCCGACTTCGAACATGGGCGAGCCGCATACGCAGGAGCATCTGCTGCTGGGTAAGGGCAACGTGGGAAGGGCGACGGCGGCGGCGGAGACGATGTCGCTGGTTACGTCGACGGCGTTTACGCAGCAGTTGAAGACCTGTTATCCGTTCAATACGACGGCGGGGCGTGAGGTGTTTTTCGCGAGCCTGGGGCGGAACTTGAACGCGATGCTGCATCCGGACTACACAGACGAGGAGATCCGGCGCGAGGTGCGGAACTTTGGGGTGAAGGAGCGGGACGGGGGGCAACTGGAGTTGGAGGAGAAGGGGACGATCTACGCCGAGATGGTGAGCGCGACGACGCAGCCGGGCTACCGCGTCTATCGCGCCATGGGCCGCCTTGTTTTTGGGCCGGAACATCCGATGAGTTTTGATTCGGGAGGGGACCCGAAGTACATCCGGGAAATGCAGCCGCGGCATATTCGCGATTTTCATGCGGCGAACTACTACTTGGGCAATATGGAAATGGTGGCGAGTCTGCCCAAGGGGGGAACGATAGAGGAGACGCTTCAGCGCTTCAACGAGACGCTGACCCGATTGCAGGGGGAAAAGGCAAAGCGCAAGGGAAACGAGGTAAAGGATCTTCCAGCGCCGCGTCCTGTTGAAATTGGAACCATGCGCGTGGTGGAATTTCCGGCGCGCAATGCGCAGCAGCCGGGACCGGCCAGTTTCTCGTGGCCGGCAAGACCCGTAGCGAGCCTGGACGATCAGGCACTGGCGGAAGTGTTTGCCGACGCGGTGGGCGGGGATCCGTCGACGAATTTCTATAAGCTCTTTGTGGATTCCAAGACCCGCAAGATGGATTTGGGGGCGCGGAGCGTGGCGATGGGATTCGATAACGAGGCGTATGCGCGCTTCAGCGTGTATGTGCCGGACCTCGCGCCGGGACTGGCCACGGAGGAGAAGCTAGGAGAGATTCGCGCGGCGCTTCAGGGCGAATTGAAGCGAATTAGCGGATGGGCGGATGGGAGTGGGGAGCTAAAGGAATTCCACGCGCGGATCGAGGCGAATTTGACGCGGACGAAGCGGAGCCTGGATAAGCTGACGAGTTCGCCGCCGGGATTTGGGGCCCGCAGCGGAAGCAGCATGTGGCCCGGGCTGCTGGAGGAACTCGAGCGCGTGCCGGGCTTTGAGAAGAGCGTGGTGCAGAGAGACCTGATCGCGCGGCTCGAAGCGATTGTAAGGGGGGAGAAGAATATCTGGAGGGAGAAGCTGGCAGAGTGGCGGTTGCTGGATACGCCGCCATATGTGGTGGCGGCCAAGGCCTCGCCGGAATTGATTGCAAAGGAAGAGGCGGAATACAAGGAGAGGATCGCGGCCGAGGTGGCGCGGCTGAAAGAGCAGTATCAGGTGAGCGAGGAGCAGGAAGCGATTCGGCGTTACAAGAAGGAATACGACGAGGCGACAGCGGAGTTGGAGCGGGCGGAGGCGCAGAGTGCGACGGCGAAGTTTATCGATCAACCGCCGCTGAGCTTGGACGAGCAGTTGGATTACAGCTTGGAGACTTTGAATGGGGCGCCGTACGTAACCGGGCGTTTTGCCGGTATGAATAGCGCGACGGTGGGCGTGGCGCTGAACGTGAAGGAATGGAAGGGGCGGGAGTTGATCTACGCCGCGATCCTGCCGGGCCTGCTGACGGGGAGTGGGGTGACGAAAGACGGCCAGACGCTGAGCTTTGAGGAAATGACGCAGCGGGTGCGCCGCGAGATTTTGAGTTTGAGCGCCTATTATTCGACGAACCCGGTGACGGGGAGGATGGAGATGGTGGTGAGCGGGTCTGGAAACAACCTGGCGGAGGCCAAAGCCGCGGTGGGATGGATGGAGGCGGCGCTCCTTGCCCCGAACTGGCGGAGCGAGAATGCGGCGCGGGTGCGGGACCAGGTGGACCAGACGATTAATGCGTTGCGGACGACCATGCAGCGAAGCGAAGAGACGTGGGTAAACAATCCATCGAGCGCGTGGGTGTATCAGGACGATCCACTGTACTTGAGTGTGAATTCGTTTCTGACGCGGCTATTTCATTTGCACCGGCTGCGGTGGATGCTGCGGGATGCGGGTTCGGAGGAGGAGAAGCAGGCGGTGCTCGGATATCTAGGCGAAGTGGAGCAACTGAGCGCGCCGAGCAAGGAGGCGTTGGAGGCGGCGGCCGGGAAGCTGGACGGCGAAGCAAAGAAGACGGCGCTCGAGGCGGCGAGGGACTTGGCGTACCTGGCGGCGGATCTGCCTGCGACGTCGCGCGCGAGGGATTGGAAGTACTTGATAGAAGTGACGCGGAAGGATTACCTGGAGCCAGCGGCGACGGCGCTGGCCGGACTGGACGCGGGGCGAATGAAGATCCTGAAGCGGGAGAACGCGCGGTTTTTTGTGACGGGGTCGCCGGAGAACAGCGAGGCTTTGAAGCGGGATGTGGCTGGGATCCTGACCAAGCTGAGCGAAAAGCCGATGACGCTATGGGGCGAGAAGCAGCCGCGGCAAATCGCCAAGCGAGTGATGGCGCGCGAGAAGCAAGAACGCGAGCCGGTGTTTGTAGCGTTAACGGCGCCGAACATGCAGGGCGGGGTGTTCCTGAACAGCGCGCCATTTGTGAAGCTGAACGAGCTGGATGAGGAAAGTGCGCTGCAGTTTCTGGCTTCGAAGCTGTATGCGGGCGGCGGGCCGCATGGCGTGTTCATGAAGACGTGGGGAGCGGGACTCGCTTATTCCAACGGTCTGCGATCGAGCGCGGGCGAAGGGCGGATCAGCTATTACGCCGAGAGGACGCCCGAGTTGCCGCAGACGCTGCAGTTCGTGATAGGAGAACTGAAGAATGCGCCGCGCGAGAAGCCGCTGGCCGAATATGCGTTGTCGCAGGTGTTTGCGCAAAGCAGGGCCGATGGGAGCTTTGAAGGGCGGACGAGCGCGATGGCGGAAGACTTGGCCGACGGAAACGGGCCCGAGAAAGTGAGAGCGTTTCGCGAGGCAGTTTTGAAGGTAAGGGGCCACGACAAGCTGGACGAACTACTCTATGCGCGGATGGATGAGGCTTACGGTAAGGTACTGCCGGGCTACAACGGGAAGGTAGCCGAAGGGGCGAGCTACTACGTGATTGGTCCGGAAAAGCAATTGGCGGCGTGGGAAGCGTATTTGAAGAAAGCGTATGGACCCGCGACGAGATTGGAGCGTTTGACGCCGCGCGACTATTGGGTGCCGGTGGACTGAGGCCGGGGCGTCGTTCGGCGGAGCATGGTGATATTCTCTACGCATGCCTATGCAATTGTCACGGGATTTGTCGCGCCGCAGCATGCTTTTTGTGAGCGGCGCAGCGGCGTTCGCGCAAAGCGGGCAGCCGTTGCGGATCGTATCAATGACCGCCTTTGACGCCGAGGAGATGAAGATCCTGAGCGGGGCGGCGGTGGGGCGGCGGGTGGAATTCATCACCGTAAAGGGGCGGGATGAACTGCGCAAGGAACTGGGGCAGGCGGAGGTCGTGTATGGAGAAATCCGCGCGGCGGAGATGGACCTGGCGCCGAAGTTGAAGTGGATTCAAGCGGGCGGCGCGGGGATGGAGGGCTTTGATAAGACGGTACTGGCGAGCCCGATTATCGTGACGAATATGGCGAGGGTGTTTGCGCCGGGCATCGCGGACACGGCGTTGGGGCTGCTGCTGAACATCACGCGCGGGATATCGACTTACTACATGCCGCAGTTCTATAAGCGGGAATGGAAGCCGGTGGGAACTGTGCGGAGCCCGGATCATATTGAGCTAGGCGGGCGCACCATGGGCATTGTGGGCATGGGCGGCATTGGGACGGAGATTGCGAAGCGGGCGCACTATGGCTTCGGCATGAAGATCTATGCAACCGACGCGAAGCCGATGGCCAAGCCCGACTATGTGGAGATCCTGCGCGAGCCGGGCTGGTTCCCGGAGATGGCCAAGATGGTGGACGTGCTGGTAAGCGCGGCGCCGCACACGCCGAAGACGGAGCGGATGTTTAACGAGACGATCTTCCGGTCGATGAAAAAGGGTTCGATCTTTATTGCGATGAGCCGCGGGAAGCTCTTCGACGATATGGCGTTGGTGAAGGTGCTCAAGGAAGGGCATTTGCGTGGGGCGGGTCTGGACGTGTTTCCGATGGAACCGATACCGAAGGAGCATCCGATATTCGATTGCACGAACGTGGTGATGACGCCGCACACGAGCGGTTGGGGCGTGGAACGGCAGACGCGGCTAGTGGCGCATTTCGCCGAAAACATTCGGCGCTACAGCCTGGGCGAGCCTATGCTGGCGGTGGTGGATAAAGTGGCTGGCTACTAGCGGATGGCGAAGTATGCCGCTGTCGATATCGGCAGCAATTCGATGCGGCTGTTGGTGGCGGAGGTGGGCGAAGACGGGGCGGTGAAGCGTCTGGCGGAAGACCGGCAGGTGACCCGCTTGGGCGAAAGCGTGTTTGCCAAGGGCGTGTTGAGCGAAGAGGCGATCCGGCTGGCCGAAGACGTGCTGCTGCGCTTTCGAGGGATTATTGCAGGCTTCGGTGTGGAGAGGCTGCGGGCGGTGGCGACAAGTGCGACGCGCGACGCGGGGAACCAGGCGGAGTTTGTGACGCGGAGCCAAGCGGCGTTGGGCGCGCGGATTGAAACCATTAGCGGCGTGGAAGAAGCGAGGCTAATTGGGCTGGGCGTCGAGGCAGTATGGCCGCAGGGCGACGAGCCGGTGTTGATCGTGGATGTCGGTGGAGGGAGCGCGGAATTTTTGCTCACCAAGCGTGGGGCGATGGTGGAGGGCTATTCGCGGCCCTTGGGCGCGGTGCGGCTGACGGAGGTGTTTCTGGAGAAGGGCCCGCCGCGACGGGAACAGGTGCATCGCCTGCAGGAGTTTATCGATGAGAAGTTGGAGATTGTGGTGCGGAGGCTGGGGGGGCAACCCTTTGTGCGGGCGATCGCGACGTCGGCCTCTGCGGCGGCCATCGTTTGCGCCGTGAATGGCATATCCAGGACGGAAAGGCAGGAGGCGGACTGCAAAAGCGCGAGCTTGGAACAGGTGAGGAAATTGTACCGGGACCTGTCGACGATGACGGTGGCCGAAAGGAGAGCGATCCCGGGCATTGGACCGCGGCGGGCGGAGATTGTGTTGGCGGGGGCGGCGGTATATGTTCGGACCATGGAGCGCTTCGATATCGCGTCGCTGCACTATTCGACGGCGGGGGTGCGCGAGGGGATCATTGCGGATTTGGCGCAACGAGAAGAAGAAGGCGAGCGGCTGGGGCTGAGTGCGGAACAGAAGCGGGTGATCGAGATTTTTGCCAAGAAGTTCAATGTGTCGCTGGGGCATGCGCGGGCGAGCGCGAATGCAGCAATGCGGTTGTTTGAAGACCTGCAGAGCTTGCACAAGCTAGGCCGGGAGTGTGCGCGGTTGCTCGAGGCCAGCTGCTATCTGCTGGACGTGGGGCACTATGTAAGCGATACGGGCCATCACAAGCATTCCTACTACCTGGTGGCGAATGCGGACCTGGCGGCGTTTACCGATACAGAGAAGCGCATGATTGCACTGTTGTGCCGCTATCACCGTAAGAGCTTGCCGCAGGCGCGGCACGTGGAGCTGGCGGGCATCTCCAGCGCGGACCGGCGGGCACTTGAGCTGATGGTGCCCTTTGTACGAATAGCGGATGCGCTGGACCGGAGCCGCGATCAGCATGTGAAGTTGGCAAAGGCGGAGATTCGGGGCGAAGAAGTGGCATTGACTTTGGAGGCGGTGGAGGGCAAAGACGATGAACTGGAAAAATGGGCCATTGAACGGAACGCGGATGCGTTTACGCAGGTCTATGGGAAGAAGCTACGAGTAACGAGGCCAGTGTGACGATTGGAGAATTTGCGCGGCGCGAGGCGGAAAAACGTCGCCGGAAGCTGGGGACGGCCTTGCGGGCGGCCCAGCGGGACCCGAGCGAAGAGGCAATTCATGTGGCGCGGACTTCATGGCGGAGGCTCGAGGCGGTAGTGCGCATGCTGCCTTGGCTGGTGGAGAGGCGGGAATGGAAACCGTTTCGCAAGAAGCTGAAGGCTTTGATGCGGTGTAGCTCCGAGGTGCGGGATCGCGATTTGGCATTGCAAATCGTGGCGGGGCCGGAGCCCTTGCGGCAGGCCATAGCGGCGCAGAGGGAGTTATGGAGGGGCGCGTACCGGGAGCGGTTGGCCGGGGCGATGCCGGTACGGCTGACATTGCGGGGAGAAAATGAAGAGACGCTGGAGGAGGCGGCGCGAGCGCTGCTGGCCGAGGCCGAAGCTCACTACCAGGAGGCGAGCGAAGAAGTGCGAGATTCGCGGGATGCCGAGGCGTTGCACGAATTTCGCATTGTGGCTAAGCGCTACCGGTACGCGCTAGAGTTCTTCGATCCGAAAGGCGCGCGGGTGAACGAGGTGAAGGCGGTGCAGGACGAATTGGGAGAGTTGCAGGATCGGGTGGCGGCGATCGGGATTTGTAAAGCGGCGGCGGGCGATACGGGGTTGATCGAAGAGGTGCTGGCGGGATTGCGCGAAGAGGTGCGGGTGCGGATGGAAGGGCTGAAGATAGGGTCGCAATGAGGTGGTTGATCTGGCTGGTAGCCGGTGTGGCGAGCGCGCAGCCGTTCCTGCAGCACACGATCGCGCGGGATCTGAGCGAAGGCGTAAGTGTGTTTGATGTGGACCGGGACGGGCGCTTGGATGTGGCGAGCGGGGCGTACTGGTATAAGGCGCCGCATTGGGAGCCGGTGAAGTTCCGTGAGGTGGGGTTTACGAACGAGTATGTGGTGAACTGCGGAGAGTTTGCGGTAGACGTGAATGGCGATGGTTTTGAGGACATTCTGGGCGCGGGGTGGCAGGAGGACGGAATTTTCTATTGGGAGAATCCGCGGAAGGCGGGGGTGATGTGGGCCAAGCGGAAGATTGTGGCGTCCAAGGACACCGAGGGCTTGGCGATGGCGGATATCGATGGGGACGGGAGACGGGATCTGCTGGTGTCGAATTACAGCCGGCAGCCGATGCTGTGGATTCGATTGACGGGGAGGGACCTGGAGGTGCATGTGGTCCAAAAAGACGGCAGCGGCAATGGGCACGGGGTGGGGGCGGGCGATATCGACGGAGACGGCAAGGTGGATATTGTGAGCGAGCGGGGCTGGTTCCGGCAGGTGGATTGGCGCAAGGATGAGTGGGAATACCGGGCGGAGTTTCTGCTGCACGACGCCTCGATCCGGATCGAAGTGCGGGACGTGAATGGGGATGGGAAGAACGATTTGATTTATGGCCGCGGGCACGATTACGGGCTGTATTGGCTGGAGCAGAAGGCGAGGGGCCAGTGGGAGAGGCATGCGATCGACGAGAGCTTTTCGCAGGTGCATACGGTGGCGCTAGAGGACTTAGATGGTGACGGGCGGCCGGAGTTGCTGGCGGGCAAGCGTTATCGCGCGCATAACGAGAAGGATCCGGGGGCGTATGAGCCGCTCGCGTTTTATTACTACAAGCTGCCGGGTTTTGAACGCGTGCCGTTGGCGGTGAATTCGCCGGCGAGCCCGGGGATGCAATTGGTGGCGCGGGACCTGGATGGGGATGGCGATGTGGATATTGTGGTGGCGGGTAAGGCGGGGCAGTATTGGTTTGAAAACATGCGGGTAAATCGGGTGCCGGACCGGGAGCGGAAGACGCTGTACCAGGTTTGGTAAAATGTGAAAGTACCCTGGGAGATCGTCTAACGGTAGGACAGCAGACTCTGACTCTGCTTATCGGGGTTCGAATCCCTGTCTCC
>CAYLXK010000006.1:0-227864 GCA_964387685.1 uncultured Bryobacter sp. | reverse complement strand
AGCCGAAATGCTAAGTTGTTCAATATTGGCTGGTGCAAAGTTGGGGAGCAGGTCACATCCACCAGCGTCCCGTTCGTCGGCCCCGTCCCTTTCGTCAGATTCTGGCTCAAGCGGTTCCCGAAGCCATCATAACTCCAACTCAACCCCCACGCCGGCCCCGCCGTCGACGCGCTCGCCAGCCGCTCCAACTCGTCATAAACATACGTCACCTGCTCGCCCGTCACATGGTTCGTCTGCTGCGTAATCTTCCCATCGTTCTGCGTCGCGCTGAACGAATACTGCAAATCCACGCCCATGCCCGTAATCCGCGTCAACTGCCCCAGCGTGTTGTACTGCCGCGTCTCGTTCTGTCCCAGAATCGTCAACGACGTCAACCCGCCCTGCGCATTGTACTGCGCATTGCTCGCCACGCTCGTATAAGTCACGCCGTCCCAACTCGTCCCCACTCCTTGCAGCCGTGACATGGCATCGTAAGTGAAGTTTACCGTCCGCATCGTCCCCGCCGGCCCGGTCCGCGTAGGATATACCTGCGTCGACACTTTACCTTCGTTGTCGTAAGTCCAGCTCGCCACCAAAGTAGACCCATTTACGCGCAGCGACTTCGCCGCCACCCTCCCCGCCGCATTGTAGCCGTAAGTCTCCTCGAAGCCCGCCACCTGCGTCGTTCCCGGCACCGTACAAGCTCCGGCCTCGTCCCAGCCCCAACGCAATCGCGTCAGCCGTCCATTGTTATAACTGCCACCCTCGTCGTAGTAGTAATTCACCCGCTCACACCGGCTTTCATACAAGCCCTGCGGAATCTTCCGCATTTCGCTCACGCGCTTATGCGTGTCATAAGAGTACTCTGTCCGAGTCGCTTTCGCGTCTATCTTATGCGCCACGGTCCCGTCGCTGTTATAACTGTACGTCACCGTGCCATTCTCGGGATTCTGCGCGCTCAGCAGCCTCGTCCCCGTCCCCGTATCGTAGTTAAAATACCGGTTTTGCGTCACGCCATCCCGCAGCATAATCACCTGTTTCAGCTTCCCCGCCGCGTTATACAGATACGTCGTCTCATAAGTCCCCCCACCCGGACGCGGCTCCGTCACCTTGACCAGCCTCCCCAACCCATCCATCTCGTAGCGTTTCCACTTACCCGACGGAGAAGTCACCCTCACCGTAGTCCCCTCGTACAAGTAAGTCGTCGTCCCCGAGTTCTGCGGCTGAATGACGCTCAGCGTCCTCCCCAAGCCATCATACGTGTACTCCGTCCAATACACCGTCCCGCCGGGCGCATACGGCAGGCTCACCTTCTTCACCTTACCCACCGGCGAACACGCGCACGGCTGATACTCGGTCTCCACCGTCGACACAATGGTCGAAGCATACCCGCTCTCCACCTTCACCGCCCGCCCTATCCCCTCGATGCGACTTTCATTGAATAGCGACTTCTCGGCATCAGGCCAGCAATTGCAGATATCGCGACTAAAAGGCCGGAATAGTAACGCTAATTGGTTGCTATCGTCGCAAATCGACAACTGAAGTGATTCACAGGTCTGACATGTCGTAGACGATCTAATTGATGCGCACTAAACTGGAGATTTCAGAATCTCGAAATTGGGGGTCGAGAAATACTTCTGCTGAATAACGACCCATAGCGCTATCCTCAAACAGAGCTACATATCGTCCACGCCCTAATCCATCAACTGGGATAGTGCAGTTACTCAGCATCGAAGAGTAATAACGATTCTCGTTTAATGGCACCAAGCGAACCATCGCGGGTCCACGGAGTACCTTACACTGCAAGCCAGTTAAGCGAAGTACGGACTGTCGGACGTTGCGTACCGATAGAAAACCGCGATTCACTGGAATGACTATGGCAGTTTGGGCTGGTGAATTTGGCACAGATGGGCGATAAAGCCGTGATGGCAAGTCACTGTCGGCCACCTTGAACTTTACAAACTCGACAATAGAATCAGAAGGTACCATCAATTCATGTATCGATGCTTTTTTAGTGTAGTTGGCAGTGCATTGCGATGGCGAGCATCCGACACTTTCGACAATGATATCAACTCGCTCGCCATTTTCATTAACGGCAACAACGGTGACCGGACGCATCGTAATGATCGGCAGTATTGAGGGAACAATCCAGAGTACAAGCGCATAGACTAAGAGGATTTTCCTAAGGCGTAAAGTGTATTGGAGTATCACCAACATTTCCCCACAAGCGCAACTGAATTAGCTGCAGTCCCGTAAAGAAGCTGATCTCCTACGGATACACCGACCCACCGGGACAGCCTGACGCGTCCCAGCCGCATCCCTCCACAAATCACGCCCCCTCCTCCTGCACATCATATCCCGACTCGACCCCTTGCCGCCTTCCCAAATCCTCCCCAAACTCCTTCGTTCGCAGCGCCCTACCAATTTGCGTTGCTGCCGTAACTTCTGGGTCACAGAAAGGACGATTTCGGCACCCAACCATCTCGCCGCTCTTGGCATCCCATCAATTCGTTCAAGAGAAGCGAAAACCTCCACAAAGTCGACACGGGGACACGTCAGTCGGTTCCTCTTCTGTTAACTAACCCCGCAATATCTTCGCACTTAACCTCAGCTGATTGGCGATGCGGTTCAAAGTAAGCTGGAAACATCACGGGCCCCATGGAGAACTCGAACGATGGACAAGGGCGTGCGCTTGGGATCGTAGACGATCAGATACGAACCCACGGGCCAGAAAAGAACATCCTGGTCCGTCAAGTCCGTCCGTAGGTGGCCCATGCCCGGATTCACAGCCAGGCGCTGGCAGGCGTCCAACAACTTCGAACGGAACCCCCTGGCAGCGTTTACGCTGTCCGCCGCAATATAACTCCAGATCTCCCGGATATCTTGGGCCGCTTCCCTGGAAAGCTTAAATTCCTGCATGCCCCGTGGACTTTTCTAGCGCCGCCTCGTCGCGCTCCAACTGCGCAAAGAATTCCCGGCCATCTAGTCCATCGCCCCGCTGAAGAGAATCCAGCCCCAGCGCGATCTTCTTCCGAAGTTCTTGCTTGCGAAGCTCCAGCAGTTCATCCCGGTCCGCCAACAAGCGCAAAGCCTCTCGCACTACTTCACTAGCCGATCCGTAGCGCCCGTTCTTGACGCGGCTTTGTACCATTTGCTCGAGTTCTTGCGTGAGATGTACGTTCATGGGCGAGGCCTCACCTTCGCCCTCAGCATAGCGATCCTGGCCAATTCTGTCAATCTTGGACACTCGAGCTCTATGCGTCCACAACCGCGCCCCACCCGGCAACACCGCCAGCGCTGTTTGATCGTAGTTATCTGTAAACGGCGTAATCGTCTGCGAGCCCTCCGTGATCGTGCAGCTCGTCGGCGCCCAAAGGTTGAATAGTAACTGCAATTCACCGTCTTCTGCGGCGTCGTCAGACTCCCGTTGGCCACGCCCGATGAACCCAGCAGCGCTATTTATTCATTTGCCTCATTATAACATTTCTATAATATATGCCACTCCTTACACACGATTCAGTGATTGCCGCGCTGGCATAACCATCATGTTCAACTTGGATAGCCAACATACGCCCTCTAGCGATGCTGATCATGGCAATGGCATCCCTGTCCAAGACGACTTCGTCTGTGTCTCTCAGAATTTTTGCCCTGAGAAGTGATTTCAAATCATCATCCACGATTTTGTATATATATTGGCAACCATAAACGAATGAAGGGCCTTGCGCAGTCCTGCACGAGTCCCTAATAACACTACGCCTTTGAAAGGTCCGGGGGATTCTCCGAACTCCTTCAAGTGTTACCGTTCCACAGGCTCCCTTATCCCCCACGCGCACTCGAAACACTCCCAACGGAAAGTCGCAGAACGATAAGATGCCGCCAAAGGACGTAGCGCTGGTGACAATATGGTCGTCGCTATCGATGAGTTCACCCCGTATTGGCCAATCAACCAACTTTAACTGTTCGTCAAGAATTTCAATGCTCAGGGCGCACTCTTCGGCTGCGAAACAAGGCGCATACAACATCCCAAAAGAACACAGAGCTAACAATATTTTCTCTATCATGTCACTAGACCCTTCATACAGTTGTTAATCATGGGCGCCGGGGACAGCCTGACCCGTCTTACCCGCATTCCTCCACAAATCACGCCCCCTCCTCCCGCACATCATATCCCTACTCGACCACTTCCCGCCTTCTCAAATCCTCCCCAAACTCCTTCGTTCGCAGCACCCTACCAGCTTGCGTTGCTGCCGTAACCTTTGACTCACAGAAGGCATCATCTCGCTCCCAACCATGTCGCTGCCCTTAGCATCTCCTCAAACAATGCAACAGAAGCGAAAACCTCATGAAACTTCTCACGAGGACACCTCAGGCTGTCCCTCTTCCCTGGCCCTTGCCAGCCGCGGCATCATCAATCAACTGACGGCTATTTTTTCATCCGGCAATTCTTGACCACCTGCAGGCGCAACACATTAGAACTCCCCTGCACGAGCAGAAAAGTTTGACTGGCCAATACCCGACCTGCAATCCCAAACAGGACAATGTGCTGGCCTCCGCGAAAGTCCCTCGATATCCTGAATTGCCGTTGCCCTTTATAAATAGTCGCTTCAGCCCAGCGCGGATCCGATGTACCGCCGTATAGTGGCATGATCCGAACCCAGATTGGCCGTTCGGCCTCAACTTCACAAGCGGGCGCAATCGATCCTTCCACCGTTGAAAAAGGAGCCTCAGAGTTCTCGCCAGGATGCTCGGTTACGATCGAAATGGTGTCGCCACAGTGATATGGAAGTATCTTGTCAGCATTCGATTGCCCCTTTTCTGTGACGAACCAAACACGGAGAGGACGCCTTAGTTGCTCCTCGTCAAAACTCAGTATCAATCGTCCATCCGTTCGCTTCTTTGCCTCATACGGTACATGGGCATTACGCAATCCGTCTCCTGCCAGATCCAGCCGAACGTCTTCAATCCGCACATTCTGAAGTTCACCTTTGCCATTTCTGAACTCCAACACCGAAATACACTGAGCACTCAAGCAAGCGGCGGCGCCGCACTGCAGGAGTAAAAACAACACTACCTTTGTCTTCATTTGACCCACTAAAGGGAACAGGACACAGGGGACAGCGTGACGCGTCCCGCCCATAAGCATCTGTAACATCGTTAATCTACATTCCCACCCACGGAAAGTCAAACACGGCCGCTCCCTCAGAATCAACGCTGGTTGCTCTGTTTTCTTGCCGCCTTTGTACCTCTACGCCAGTCGCTCTCCTGGCCTGAATTTACGATACGCCAGTCATCCCTTCACGCCTCGAAGAACGAAATATTTCTCTTTTTTCCAACACGTCCGCCTCCGCACCCGCCTCTTCCGCCTCTCCCTCTCTGCCAAACTCAAGCCCGTAAAGGAGCATGCCAATCTATGTCCAAGAAGTCCGCTGCCCGCCGCCGTGCCGGCCTGATCAAATGCCGCCAAGGCCGCAACCAAAAGTCCGAATTTGGTAAGCAGTCCAGCGCCCAAAACGCCCTCAAACATGGCCTCCGCTCGCGCAAATTCTCCGTCCTCCCCACGGAAAACCCCGCAGACTTCCACTCCCTGCACCGCCACTACCACGAACTCTACTCGCCCCAGGACATCTTCGAAACCACCCTCGTCAACCAGGCCATTGAGTCCCGCTGGCAACTCGATCGCGCCAACGAAATGGAAAATGCCGCGCTTTCCATCGAAATCGGCCGCCAGCAGCTCGAAGCCGCCACCACGGGTAAACACGTCCCGCCCGAAGCCCACAACTGGCTCGCCTTCGACGTCCTCGACAGCCGCAACTCCTCCCTGCGCAGCCTCCACCGCTACCGCGCCCACCACCAACGAACCTTCAACCAAGCCATTAAAATGCTCGAAGCTCACCGCAAGACCAACCCCAAATCCCGACTCGAGCATTTGCCTGATGCAAATTTGCCCAACGAAGGTAACGGCCCAAATCCAAGCCCGTCAACCACTTCCGATCCCTTACGCGCCCAAGGGCCAAACCTTCCCCAGCCTCAACTTCAGCCCCGGATACTCCCCGCGCTCGTACTTGCCCTTCACCTGGGCCAGCAACACCATCAGCCCGGTAATAAACACCGTCATCAGCGTCGTCTCCAGGGGACTCAGGGATTCCTTCCACCCGCCGAACCAGCGCCCATACACCAGCTCAATATGCACCCAATACACCGGCAAACTGTGTTGGCCCAGCGTCGCCACCCAGCTCCAACGCCCATCCCGGTACAGCATCCACAGATATCCCAGCCCCGTCGTCACCAGCACAATCCCCGTCTTCACCAGCACCAGACCCGGCGCGTCCAGCCAGAAGTCGCTCTTGGGATAAACCGAGTACGGAATCCCCGACAGATAACCGGCCAGCAAGATCAAGGTCAGGCCCACGATGGCGCCCCATTCCACCAGGCGCCCAAATTGCTCCGGCGGCACCATCCGGATCACGCTGCCCGCGCTCAATCCAAAGGCCAAGAACGCACCCCACGGAAAAATACTGAAGAACATCGCGTCCGGCTTCAAGTACTGCCGCACCAACTCGGGTACCCCCGTCCAATCGGCCTGCGAGAGCAAGGGCGCCGCCCCGCACAAAAGCATGCCCACAACAAAGCTATAGACCACTCGCTGCCGCGTCTCAAAAAACACCAGGAACGACAGCAGCGCCACCATCACGCCCATACAATTCAGCACGTCCACCTTGAACAGGTCCGATACCGGCGAATAGGGCCAGGCGAAGAGCCAAAGCTGCACGCGGAACAGCACCGCCACCACCAGCAAAAAGCGCGCCCGGGCCAACGCCGCTTTCCATCGCGCCCACCCGCCTTCCACCTTCTTGCCCAGACTGTCCATCAGAAAAGCCAGCGTCACGCCGGTCAGGAACAGAAAGAACGCAGGCGGCATTCCGCCAATGAATTGGCTCAAGATAAACGGCGAACTCTCCCGCAGATCCTTCGCCATGAAGCTGTGAAACACATGTCCCTGCAGCATCACCAATGCCGCCAGCCCCCGCGTCCAATCGAGAAAACCCAGGCGATTCGCCGAGGCGTGCACCCGCTCCCGTTTCGCGGCTGAACGCGCCTCCGCCATTACTTCGAGGGGTATTCCTTCTTGACGTCCTTGGGCAGCGCCAAACGCACATCCGCTTCCGTTACGCCGGGATTGATCTTCATCTCGGAGTAGGTCGCCTGGTTGTAATCGCCCGAGCCTTGGTAGATTTTTTGCCGCAAGGGATAACCGTCCGAATGCTGTATCCAGGCCTCGATCTTCTTCAACTTCAAGAGCGGCGAATCGCCCTTGGGCACCAACTCCAGGCGCGTAGCGGCCCGGCCGTTAATGGCTTCTTCGCCCAGCACCTTTACGTGATAAGCCTTCTGCAGCTCCTTGGCCGTCGTGCCAAAGCCGATCAGAATGCCCTGGCTGATCAGGGCGTCGTACTTGCCCACATCGAAGATCTGCACCGTGTTGATCTTGGGTAAAAAAATTTGCGCCTTCTTGTCGCCGTAGCCAATTTGCTTGGCGTCGGGCGTGGCAATATCGATCCGCATCTCTACGGCTCCGGGCTTCTTTTTGAGGAGCGTGATCGTGCCGGTTTCTTTCGCCGCATCTTTCAGCACCGCGGTGTAGTCGATGCGTTCGATGCTGGCGCGCATGGATTTAAAGCCCGCCGCGTTCCCGTCGAAGCGGCGGTAGATTTCTTCCAGCGGCAAGGCCGCCGGCCAAGCCGTCGCGGCGCAGATAACCAAGGCGGCCAACTTAATGTTTGGCATAGGCGAGAAACCCCCTCACGTCGTTCTCCGAGTCGTAGAGCGTCTCCAGGCGAACCACTTCCCAGCGTTCCTTGTACTTGGCGGCAATCAGCCGGTTGGCTTCCGTCTTGCGCTGGTCCTCGGTCACGCGGCTTAAGGCCTCGTGGTCTAAGTAAAAGACGTAGGCGCCGTCGTGCGCGGGTACCATCACCACCTCGGACGCCCTGGGCTGGTCGCGAAACACTTCGCGGGGGGTCAGGAAGATGAAGGCCAGCAGTACGGCGACAATAATGTCGTACTGCCAACTACCGCGGGAAAATTCCCAAAAGATCCAACGCCGCATGGCTACTTCTCAATCATAGCCTTAGCGTTTTCAGGCGGCCCGCAAACCTTGGTGCCGCTCGACCACGGCAAAGGGGCGTGCGAGGCCCCGGATGGCCTCGCCGCGCTGTTCGATCCAGCTTTCTTCGATCGCGCCCAAGCCCGCCAATTGCAGAGCGGCGGCCTCGCGCAGATACGTCATCTTTAGCGGGTCCAGTTGCATTAGCCGCGCGCAGGTGGCATCCACCGCCGCCAGATCCCGGCCCATCACAATCACGCCCATCTCGACGGGCGTGCCCTGGATGGGCCCGTTGCCCTCCATGGCCACCACGCCGTCCACGATGGCGAAAGTGTTCCGCACCAGCCGGTTCAGTTCCACAATCGACTTCTCGATGCCTTGATAGTGCAACAGGTTCTTCGGCCAGCCATAAATCGCCCCGGGAACGATGCCGAAGAAATTTTTCATGCTCAACGTCGCCCCCGCCCAATGATGCGTCTTCATCTTGGCCAGGCTCACCACCAGGTCCGCGCCCAGGACGGTCTCGGGCAAATACAAGTCCATCGTGCCGCCAAAGGCCCGCTTCGGCGCCACATCGTCGAGGTTCAAATCGCGGAAGATCGCGTCGAAGCCCGGAATCGTTTTCCGGTAGCCCGCCTGGTCTACCAGGTCCCAGGTATCGCGCCGGTGCCCTGGGCCCTCACCCACCAGGACCTCGCGCGCACCCAGTTTTAGAAATAATTCCCTCGCCGCCAGCACAAAACGCGGGTCGGTGTTAATCGCCGTTCTTTCGTCGAACTCCACCAGGTTCGGTTTCAGCAGGATTCGTTTGTCTTTGACGTTCGCCGCGGCTTGCGGCCAGCATTCGCGCAAGCCTTCTTCGAGGCGCTCGAGCAGCTCCCCTTCGTAGCTGCCCGCCTTGAGCACCGCTACCCGGGCTTTTTCCACGGGAGGCATAAGACTCTCCTTGTCCTTTGGCGTCGCGCAGGAGCCCAAAGTCAAACCGGCCCCCAGTAGCGCCTGTCTTCGATCTATCACAATGCCGCCGCGTTCGCGGCCAATATTTCTAAAGCGTTTAAGGCCAGGTTGCCGCTCGGGTGGGGCGCCTCGCCCGGTTGATAGTCCACGGCAACCCCGTGCAGCCGTAAACCAATCGCCAGCCAAGCCCGTGCGTAAGCGCCCTTGGCCTGCGCGTAAATTTTCCGGGCTGCTTCCAAGGGCGCCTCGGCCTTCGCCGCCGCCAGGCCCACCAGGGCAATTCCCGTCGTTTCAGGGTAAGAGGGTAAAGTCTCGCCGAGGACCCGTTTATTGCCATAGTTCCAGCCCTGGTCGGCACAGCGCCGGTCGGCCAGCATTTTCACGGCGATTTCGCGGCGGTAGCGCAGGCCCGCATCCGAAACGAGCCCCGTCAAATAATTCAGCGCGACCAGTGAATGCGCCGTCGGCTCTACCCAGGAATTGTTCCCCGGACGCCACGGCCAACCGCGCAGTTTCGGGTCCTGGTCCACCACATTTTTGCCGAGCATGTGAAAAAGCCGCTGGGCAAAATTTCCGTCGGCGCCTTCCGTCTCGAGCAACCAATTGCCGGCTCGTTCGAGCGCTTTTGGGTCCGTTTTGGCGGCGGCCAAGATGGGAATCGCCAGGGCACTAACCCAGGTGCTACCGGGCACGGAGGGGGCGGGGCGGAAGCCTCCGTCTTTTTCCTGGCAGCCTTCGATAAACGCTACCCCCTTCGCCCAGGCGGGGTGCGCGGGGCCTAAAGCCTTGAGCGCATAGGCCGTGGGCTCCACCTGGCTTCGTTTTGTCTCAAAATAGCCCCAGCCCCCATCGGGGTTCTGGCAGCGTTCGAGCAAAGCAATGCGGCTCATCCAGAGGAAAATCGGTATCGCGGCGTGAAAGCTTTAGATAGACTCATCCTCATGCAAAGACGGCACTTCCTACAGAGCTCCGCCGCGGCTAGCGCCCTGGCTCAATCCACCGGCAAGCCGACAAATGTACTTTTCTTAATCTCAGACGACCATACGGCCGCCGACCTCGGCGCTTACGGCAACACCGCCGTCACCAGCCCGAACCTCGACCGCCTGGCGCGCGAAGGGATGCGCTTTGAAAAGTGCTTCGTTACTTCCCCCCAATGCTCGCCGAACCGGAGCGCGATCTTCACGGGGGCCACGGCGCACACCACCGGAACGTCCCGTCTACATACGCCTCTGCCCGACTGGGAAGACACGATCGTCGATCAGCTCAAGGCGAGGGGATACCACACCGGAATCTTTCGGAAGCACCATCAAGGAGCCGGCTTCCAGAAGCGGCTGGACTTCTACGGCACAGCCCAAACGCCCTGGAAGAACTTCTTCGACAGCCTCCCGGCGGGCAAGCCCTTTTTTCTCCAGGCGGGCTTCACCGATCCGCACCGCCCGTATAAGCCAGGCGCGTTCCAGCCGCCGCACGACCCCGCAAAGGTGAAAGTGCACCCGTGGCTCCCCGACTTCCCCGAGGTACGCCAGGACCTCGCCCACTACTACGACTTCATCGCGCGCATGGACGCCGAAGTCGGCCAAATCATGGACCTCTTGAAAGCCAAGGGCCTCGCCGAAAACACGCTGGTGCTGATGACGGGCGATAACGGCATGCCCTTTCCGCGGGCGAAAGGCACGCTTTACGAGGCCGGCATCCACGTACCGCTGATCGCCTGGATGCCGGGCAAAGTTAAGGCAGGGGCCGTCCAGAGCGAACTGATGTCCCATATCGATCTGGCCCCGACCTGGCTCGATCTGGCGGGAATCGAACGCCCCAAGAAGATGCAAGGCCGCAGCTTTCTGCCGCTACTTCTAGGCCAGCAGTATGCCAAGCGGAACGAGATCTTTGCCGAGCGCAACTGGCACGACACTTTCGATCCGATGCGATGCATCCGGACGGAGACGCACAAGCTGATCTTCAACGCGGCGCCGCACTTTCCTTACCGCCCCCCGAGCGACCTCGAAGATTCGCCAACGTGGCAGACGATGCTCGCACGGCGCCGTTCGACGTTGCCCGTGCATTTGCGGCATCTTTTCAGCCCGACGCGCCCCGTGATACAGATGCACGATCTCGCGCAAGATCCGCTGGAGTTGGTGAACCTGGTTGAAGATCCCAAATTGCGGCCTTTGCGGCTTGACCTTGAAGGGCGCCTGACGCGCTGGATGAACCAGACGCTCGACTTCCTCTCGCCGAGCGCCATCGGCGGCGAGAACGCCTACCAGCGAGCTTGGCCGGTGACGCTTTAGACTAGAAGGGAATGTCTTCTACTCACACCCATGACTCGCACGAAGCAGCCCCAATGTTCACAGACCAGGAAAAGGGTCTGCTTGTAGTTGTACTCGCGTTTCTGGCGACCGCCGCCTTGGTCGCTCTTTATGTATACAGCACTCTGCCCAATAAGATGTGGGGCGAGGTAGCCAACTCTGGACCCATTGCGAAGCTGGAGGCGACCGCGTTAGGCGCGCGGGTGGAACGCAAGATTCCGACGGGAGAGATGTTAAACATCCCTCCGGCTGGACTTGAATACCGCCTGCTGGAATTCATTGAAGACCCCGCGAAGCCTGCCGACAAAACGACCTGGTTCGACTTTGACCGTCTGCTCTTCGATACGGGAAAAGCGTCGCTGCAGGCCTCGAGCCAGGAGCAGTTGGGAAACATCGCCAAGATCCTGAAGGCCTTCCCGAAGGTGAGCGTCAAGATTGGCGGCTACACCGACAACACGGGCGACAAGGCGGCCAACCTGAAGCTTTCTTCGGAGCGCGCCGCAAATGTAGCTTCGGAACTGACGAAACTGGGCATTGCCGCCGCGCGGGTTTCGGCGGAAGGCTACGGCGACCAGTTTCCTGTCGCCTCGAACGACACGGAAGAGGGCCGCGCCAAGAACCGCCGTATTTCCCTACGCGTCGCTACCAAATAGGCGGCGAGAGGGGGGCTGAATTTTCGGATCACCGCTTTAACCAAGACCTGGACTCGCTCGCGGCGATGGCCGCGCCGATTAATTGGCGATGATGTTGGGCTGCGCGAATTGGCAAGCTGTGCCGTAGGCTAGGAGACTGCTAGGCAACGCTCTCTGTAGGCCAAGAACGCCGCTAAGGGGCGCCGCGCGACCTATCGGGTTTGTTGCGCCAACCAATGAGTTCCCGGCAGTTGCGGACTTGCGCGGGGCGAGAGCACTGCGCCGGAAGGCTAGGCGGATTGGCACACTCGCAGCTTCCGGGACTGGCCGTCGTGGCGCAGCAGGCTAGTGATGACGTGGCGGAAGCCTTCCGAGGGATTTGGGCTGCTCATGAGGCTTCCGAATGACAACGGCCTTGCGCAACTGCTGCATGGCGGGGACGCCGCGAAATCCTGCGGCAAGGCGTAACGACGGGGACCAATCTCTTAAGGAGTATCGAAGGCTCCACCCAAGGCAAGTACCCGGCGGCGGCGAAAGGATGCGGCAAGTTCCCACCTGGCTTATCCGCCTGGACCAAGAGAGCGCCTGAGATCGCGAACTAGGCGGCGGCGGGTTTAACTTTGTTTTGTGAAAGCGCGAAGAAGCCGAGAGCGCCGAAGCCGCATTGCACCAAATAGCCAATGGCTTGGTAGAGCAGAACCCAGGCGATAGCGGCTTCCCGTTCGATGCCGAAGGGCTTGAGGACAGTGACGGCGACGAACTGGAAGACGCCGACATAGCCGGGCGTCGAGGGCATGGCGCTGGAGAGGCCCAGGGCGGCCAGAACCACAAGAGAGGTCTGGAAGTTCATGTTTACACCGAGGGCTTCGGCTACCTTTAAACCGGCAAAGCTGTCCAGGGGCCAAATGACCAGGGTCAAGAGCAGGAAAACGGCGCTGCGCGACCAGCTATGCAGGGAGCGCAAGCCTTCCAGGAAACGGCCGGCGATGCCTTGGACTACGGGGAAGTTGCCTAGCCAGGCCTCGACCCGCTTTTCCCCATGGGGCAGGAGGAAGAGGGTGAGGATGCCGACGGCACTCAGGAGGCTAAAGGTCTGGCAGGCGCGGTATAGGGTCTCGGGAAGATTTTGAAAAGTCAAAAGGGCCGCGCTAGTGAATAGCACCAGGACGCCGGCATCCATGACGCGCTCAATGAGGGCGGTGGCCATGACATAGCTGCGGCTGGCGTGAGAGCGTCGTTTGATGGCTTCTACGCGCAGCAATTCCCCCATGCGCGCCGGGAGGACGTTGTTGCCGAGGTAGCCCAGGGAATTGGCCCAAAAGACGGTGGGCATGGGGACGTTCTGATTGCTGTTCAGGAGCACACGCCAGCGGTAGCTGCGCAGCCAGAGATTCCCGATTTGGAGGAAAGCCGCCAGGACCAGGGGCTCAGGGCGGGCCGAGCGGAGCTTCAAGCTAAGCTCGCTCCAATCGATGCCCTGGAGGGAAAAATAGAGCAGTACCCCGGCGAGGACGATCGCAAAGGCGAAGGTCAACCAGGCCTTGCGGTCCATGCGGACTGAGACACCTAAAGGCACTCTTTCTATATTGACGGAAGTGCTGGAGGAATTGGGTAAGGCTGGTACCAAAATCGCAAGGTTGCGGCTTACACTAAAGGCTCATGCAAGGGCGCGGCGGGTTATGGGGATTGCTAGTACTTATTCCCTGCTATTGGCTGGCCTGGATGAGCCCGGCGATCGGCATCTATCACGACGACAGCATCTATCTGACGACCGCGCGGGCGCTGGCCGAAGGGCGAGGCTACCGTATCGAGAGCGTACCGAAGTCCGTCGCCCAAACGAAGTACCCGGTACTGTATCCGGCGGTCTTAGCGCTGGGCTGGAAGGTGGCGCCGGAGTTTCCGGGCAATGTATGGATCTTCAAGGGGATTTCTCTGGCATGGCTGGGGCTGTGGCTGGGCTTGGCTTGGTGGCTGTTGCGGCGTCTTAGCGGCAGCGAGGGAGTGGCGGCGGCGGTGGTGGTGGCGGTGGCGGCGAGCCCGCAAGTCGTTTTTTTAAGTACGGCGGTGCTAAGCGAAACGATGTTTGCGGCGCTGGCTACGGCCACGTTGTGTTGTTTATGCCGCTACCAGGAAAAGCCAGGCTGGCGTTGGGCCGCGGCCAGTGCGGTCCTGGCGGCCATGGCCTATCACACGCGCAGCATCGGGATCTGCCTGATGGGGGCGGGCGCGGTGGCGGTGCTGTGGCAGCGGCGTTGGCGCGAAGCGGCGCTGTATACGGCTCTGGCGGGAGGGCTATCGGCGCCCTGGCTCCTGTGGCAGTATGCCAACCGCGAAGCGCGAGGTTATCTAAGCTACGCCAATTACTACACCGGCTATAACGCCTTCACGAATTTCGGGTGGGCGGAGAAGGTGGAGATTGTGGGCAAGAATTTCTTTTTCCTGTTAGCGAGCCCGGAAATCCTTTTCGGGCTGCCTTTCGGGATCTGGGTGGGGGCGGCGCTGGGCTGCCTGGCGCTACCGTTTTGGGTGCGCGGACTGGGGCACCGGGAAACGCCGCGCGGCGTGGCGTTATGGGGGGCCTTCAGCCTGCTGGTGATCTTGTTTTGGGCCTGGCCGCCGCCGCGCTTTGTGGTGCCGATGCTGCCCTTCTTTCTGTATTTTGTGTGGAGGGGCGCGCCGGGGCGGGGCCGAGGGGTGCTGGTAGCCCTGTTTTGGCTAGCGGCGGGGATGGGCGCGGTGGCCTCCTATCGACATAGCGGGCACGCGCGGGAGAGCGGAATGTGGCTGCCGGGTAATTATCCGCTGGCCTCGTGGCGGGAATACGAGGCGCAGTTGGATTGGCTGCGGCGCGAGGCGCCGGTGGATGCCGTGATCCAGTCCAATGTCGATCCGACCGTGTTTTTGTTCACGGGCCGGCGAGCGATCCGCGGTTCCGAGGGCAATGCGAGTTTGAAGATGTACGTGTCCAAGCCCGAGCCGCTGGGCAGCGCCGAGGACTTCCGCGCGAACTTGCTGCGGCAGGGGGTGAGCTACGTGGTTTTGACGCCGTGGAACTGGTTCATCGAAAATCCCTTTCTGGACACGCTGGTGGAGGAGTGCCGGAAACGGCACCCTCAGGAATTCACCCTAGTCCACCAGGGAAAACAAGCGGGATTCGTCATCTATCGCTTCCAGGCGGGCGGGATGGGCAAAATTCCCGCCTGGAATCCAACCAACTAACTAAAGAGAAAGCCCTAGACGCCCGATTAGTCTAGCGAACGAAACATTCCTGCGGGATTTGAGGGCCGTATGCGTTGCACGAAACGGCCCTCTTTTTTAGGAAAACAATGCAGCCAAATCGGGAAACCGGAACCTTAGCCGTGAGCGTAATTCTCCCGGTCGTCGATGAGACCGAGAGCCTGCGGGAAACCGTGCGGATTCTGCTCGAAGAGAACCGGCCGGACCTCTACGAAATCCTGATCGTGATGGGCAAGATCACCAAGCCCGCGGCGCGGGCGGCGGCCGAACGCCTGGCCGGCGAGCATCCGGGACTGATCTTCTGCCGGGACCAAGTGAAGCCCTTTCTGGGCGGGGCGATGCAGGACGCCTTCATTTGGGCGCGGGGCAGTCATTTGTTGATGATGGCCTCGGACCTCGAAACGAATCCGCGCGACGTGAAGCACATTCTTGCCGAGGCGCGCAGCGGCTGGGACATCGTGACCACTTCGCGTTGGGCCGGGGGGTCCGGCGCTAAGGCCTTTGCAGGATACAACCCCGTAAAGTACCTGGCCAATTGGATCTTCCAAAAGTCTTTTGCGCTGCTCTATGGCACGGAACTGTCGGACCTGACCTATGGCTTCCGGGTTTTCAAAATCGAATGGGTGAAGAAGATCCGCTGGGAAGAACTGCGCCACCCGCTTTTGCTCGAAAGCATGCTCAAACCCCTTTGCCTGGGCGCGAAGGTGAAAGAGATTCCGACAACCTGGAAAGCGCGCGTGGAGGGGGAAAGCCACAACCCGTTCTGGCGCAACTTTTTGTACTTCCGCATTGCGCTGAAGACGCGTTTCCGGGCGCGGCGGGAACTGCTGGCGGAGAACTTTGCCGCGGCCGGCGCCGCCAATACCCGAAAGGAAAATTTCGCATGAGCGAGAACTACACTTCGACCGCGCTGGTAACGGGCGGTTGTGGATTCGTGGGCCGGCATTTGTTGCACCGGCTCTTAAGCCTGGGCGCGGACGTTTGGACGATCGACAATCTCTCGACCGGGCTGCACCCGGACCAATGGCTGATGGAGCAATGGCCGATGGAGCAATGGCCGATGGGCCCGATGTCGAGCGGCGCGGTAGGGCGCGAGGACACCGTGCGGCGCGAGGACACCGTGCGGCGCGAGGACACCGGGCGGCGCGAGGACACCGTGCGGCGCGAGAACACCGTGCGGCGCGAGAACACCGTGCGGCGCGAGGAACTGCCGGGCGGCCTGCTGCGCTATACGGTGCCGGCCGGTCCCGGGATGCCGAAAGGCCGGGTGACCTTTATCGAGGGCGACGCGCTGGCCTTTTTCCTGGGGCAACTGGGTGTGATCCCCCGCCTGAGTAGAGAGGGCGGCGAGCAGCCTTTGCTGCCGGCCTTTGAGCGGGTGTTCCACCTGGCCAGCATCGTCGGGGGCCGCAAGAAGATCGACGGGGACCCGATGGAAGTGGCCTTTGATCTCGGCATCGACAGCGTGTTCTTTTTGTGGGCGGTGCGCAACAAAGACAAGGTGCGCAAGGTGCTTTATGCCAGCTCGAGCGCGGCCTATCCGGTGCATTTGCAGGGCGCCGAGGGGCATGTGGCGCTTGCGGAGCAAGTAATCGATTTCCCCAACGGCAAGATCGGCATGCCGGACATGACCTATGGCTGGTCGAAGCTGACGGGAGAGTATCTGGCCTACATCGCCGCCAAGCATTACGGCTTGAGCGTGGCCTGCGTGCGGCCCTTTTCGGGCTACGGCGAAGACCAGGACCTGACCTATCCGGTGCCGGCCATCGCCTATCGCGCCGCGCGCCGCGACACGCCGATGACGGTGTGGGGCACGGGGGAACAGGGCCGCGATTTTGTTTACATCGAAGACTGCATTACGGCGCTGCTCTTGGCCATTGACCGCATTTCGGATGGGCGCGGCGTCAACATTGGCACGGGACGCCTGACCAGCTTTAAGGAACTGGCGAGCCTGCTGGTTTCTCTGGAAGGCTACGACACGCCCGTAGTGCCCAAGATCGACCGTCCGGTGGGCGTGCAAAGCCGCTACGCCAATCCGGGCGAAATGGAGAGCCTGCTGGGCTGGAAACCGGAATTCAGCCTGGAAGAGGGCATGAGCCGGGTGTTAGCCGAAGCCCGCCGCCGCGTGCAGGCCGGAGTCGTACTCGAAGACTAAGAAAGCCCCCGAACCTAGAGGACTAGATGAAAACCACGATTGTCACCACCACGATTTACATTCCCGAGCTGTTGCGCGTCTATGCGCGGAACGCGCGCGACTTTGGCCACAAAGAGATCGACTTCATCGTCATCGGGGACCGCAAAACGCCGCCGGAGACGGCCGCCTTCTGCAGCCAGCTAGGCCACGATTTTTATCCGACCGAATACCTGGACATTGAAGCGCAACGCGAATATCTTGAGCCGCGTTTTCCGGAACTGTGGCGCCATCTGCGCTTCGACTCCATCCAGCGGCGCAACGTAGGCATCTTGCGCGCCTGGGAACAGGGCGCCGATACGATTATTACGATCGACGACGATAACTGGATCATGAACCAGGACTTTGTCAGCCTGCACGGCCGGGCCGGGCGGACGATAGAGTTGCCGACGGTGGCCTCGACCAGCCAATGGTTCAATGTCTGCTCTTACCTTGAGGACGCGAGCGGCCAACCGTTTTATCACCGCGGCTATCCGCAGGAAATGCGCTGGAAGGAACGCGAGGCCTTTACGGCGGTGACGGCGAAGAAGGTAAAGGTGGCCGTGAATGCCGGCTTCTGGCTGGACGACCCGGACATCGACGCGCTGACGCGCATGCACCGGATGTTGCAGGTGCGCGGTTGGACGGCGAACGCGCCGGGCAGTTTTGCTCTCGAACCCGGAACGTGGAGCCCTTTCAATAGCCAGAATACGGGCATCCAGCGCGACGTGATTCCGGCCTACTTCCTGAGCCCCTATATCGGCCGCTACGACGACATCTGGGCGTCTTATTTCATCGACCGCATTGCGGAGCATCTGGGAGAAGTGGTGGCGTTTGGAGACCCGTGGGTGCGGCAGAAGCGGAACCCGCACGATTACTGGAAGGACCTCGATAACGAGCGCGTGGGGATGCGGCAGACGGACCGCTTTTGCGAGGCGCTGCGGGCGATCCCGCTGAGCGGCAATACGTATCACGACTGTTTGGGTGAGATCTTGAAGGCGCTGCCGGAGGCCTGGCCGGCGGGGGCGCTGACGGGCAAGGGCGCCTGGAGCGGCCTGGAGATCGAAGGGCGCAAGATGCTGCTCGAAGGATTGCGGATCTGGCATGAAACGTTTGAAAACATCCGGGCCAAGTCGACGGCGAATCTGTTTGCGGCCATTGGACGCGAAACGAAAGTGACGAGCCCGGCGTCGGCCGGCGCCCGGGAACGGGTGTTGGCTTAAGCAAGGCTACTTAGATCCGGCTAAGGCAATCCCGCTAAGGCAAGCGGCGGAGGGCAGGCGGCGCGATTTCGCATAAAGCTCTCCGCCCTTTTTGTCGATTCACGAGGAGAAGCGAAATTCATGAAGCTCAGCAAACGGATCTTCACGGCACTGATGGTGTTCTGCGGCTTGGCCGTATCGAGCCCGGCTCAAACGGGACTTTTCACGACGGTACGAGTGTTTCCGACCACGGCGGGCGGCACATTCTACGTGGATGGGGTGCCCTATACGTCGGGGCAGATTTTCCGCTGGCAGGTGGGGGACACGCACACGATCCGGATCCAATCGCCCTTTGCGGGCGGTTCCACGGTGGATCCACTCAACCAGGGCATACCGGGCCAAGTGGCGACGGATGCGGGTCTGGGGACGCGCTACGCCTTCACGGGCCAGATGGTATTTAACACCGCCTCGCCGGCCACGAGTTGCTCGGAGAACCAAACGGTTCCGGCCCAGGATTTACCCTGCTTTGACCTGACGACGGTCTCGCCGGGCCAGATCCTGGCGCGGCTGCGGGTGTGGCCGACGTTGACGCAAGTGGAACTGGTGAACGTGAAGCAGCATGTGCTGCGCATTCGCTCGCAGTCGGCGGGCTGCGCGCCGGCGTTTGACCCGCTGAACAATCCCCTGCCGGGCGCTTGCGGGCCGGTGCCGGGTTATGTCGATGTGGTGGCGACCAACAACGAGGATTGCGTGATTCGAGCGACCAATGGGGATTACTGGTGCGCCGAGGGTTCGGCGATTACCTTACTGGCTGTGCCGGCGGTGGGCTACGCCTTCAACAACTGGACCACGCAACCCGGCATCGGCGCGCAGATCAACGGCGGGGGCTACGGCTATGCGCAGTTCACGCTCCTGACGCCTTTCCACATGAACGTACAGTGGGGACCGGGTAAATTCTACCGGTTGGTAACGGACCCGGCGGGCCTGGAAGTAGTGGTGGACCGCGCAATTATCCGTACGCGGACGCCGGAACCGCTGATTCAATCGCTCTGTAACGCCTATCTCACGCTAGTCAACGACGATGGGAATCCCACCAATGTTGGCCAGGGCGGGGACAACGCGGCCGGGGATAGCTATTGCACGGTGTGGCCATTCAACTCGACGCGGCTCCTGGCGGCGCCCGACTTGCAGCGCGACCGTTTTAACAAGCCGTGGGTATTCGAAAAGATTGTGAATACCGGCTTAGGGCAGAATTCCAACTTTACGGTAGCGGGCGAGCAACTGGCGACGAACACGATTACCTGGAAGTTTGTGCCGGCGGCGAGCGTATCCTTTCTGACACAGCCGCAATTGAATTTGCCGATCATCGTAAACAACCGGACGTGGCCATCGAACTTCTTCCATTTCGGCTTGAACCGCGAGTTTACGTTCACGGCTCCAGCGGAATCGGTGAGTCCGGACGGGCGGCGTTGGCGCTTTGCGGGCTGGTCCAACGGCGGGACGGCAACACAGACGATTCAAGTTACGGACGAGATGGTAAAGAACGGGCTGACGCTGATCGCCAATTACGTTCCGTTGAACAAGTTGTCCATCGAGACGAATCCGGTGGGCTTGCCGGTCTTCGTCGATGGCGTGGAATGCGCGCATCCTTGCCTGCTGGACCGGCTGGCGGGGGAATCGGTGACGGTCTCAACAGCGCCGAGTGTAACGCAGCGGGACGTGCTGCGCCTGGAATTCGACAATTGGAACGATGGGGGGCCGACGACCCGTACAGTGGACTTTGGGCCGGACGCGCGGCGCCTGGTGGCCAACTATCGCCAGAATTACCGCTTGAGCGCGATTTCGAATCCGCCCGAGGGCGCCGATTTCAGCTTCGATCCGGCGAGCCCCGACAATTTTTATCCGCTCAACACGAGAGTGAACGTCACTGTTACTCCGAAGCAGGGATTCAAGTTCCGAGAGTGGGCGGGCGATACGGCGGGCCGCTTCCCAACGGCGGGAATTACCATTGGCGGGCCGCGCGGCGTGGTGGCGGAGCTGAACACAGTGCCCTTTGTGGAGCCGGCGGGGGTGAAGAACGCCGCTGGCACGGGTCCGCAGGACGAGGGTGAGATGGGGCGCGTGGCGCCGGGCTCTTTGATCTCGATTACGGGGGCCAACTTAACGCCGAAGGAAGAGACGGGGCCGCTGAGCCCGCAGGCGCAATCGCTGGCCGATGTGGTGGTGCGGGTGAACGAGCGCTATTTGCCCTTGAGCTTTGCCTCGGGCAGCTTGATCAGCGCCCAACTGCCCTACGATCTGCCGCTCGGCAAGCATAAACTGAGCGTGTTGCGGGTAGGCCAGGATGAAGTAAACGCGGAGTTTGAAGCTGTGCGCAATGCGCCCGGACTTTTCGGGCGCGGGGGCACGGAGGGTGAGGGGATCCCGCCGCTGGGCTATGCGCTCCGGCCGGACGGGAGCGTGGTGACGCCGGAGAACCCGGCGCGGGCCAATGAAGTGATTAGTTTGCAGGCCACGGGACTGGGCCCGTATCGATTCAACCCTCCGATCGGTTTTGCCATCCCGGCGGGCAACACGTTCCTTGCGGCCGACACGGTGGAAGTGCTGGTGGGAGACCAAGTGGTGCAACCGTTACGAGTGTTGGCCACGGTGGGACAGGTGGGCATGACGAGCGTGGAAATTCGGCTGGGGGCGCAATTCCCGGCCGGACAATCGACGACGTTGCGCTTGCGGGTGAACGGCAAGGAATCCAATGCCGTGCGTCTGGACGTACGTTAGGGCAAGGGATCCCGATAGCTGGTTTCGCCAGGAATAAGTTCCGTGGGCAGCACCACGCGCCGGGCCGGTGCGGTGCGCGCGTCCAATCGCTCCAGCATCAAACGAACCGCTTCTTTCCCCATGTCATAACTGGGCTGCGCGACGGCGGTGGGGCGCGGGTGGAAGTTGTCGAGGATCGAAAGATGATCGAAGGTGACGAGCTGTAACTGGTCCGGCATCTGGAGACCGAGTTCGCCGATGGCCTTTACAGCGCCGAGGGTCATGAGCACATTGGCCACGAAGAGAGCGTCGGGCTTGGTGCCAGGGTAATGGTCCAGCACGGCGCGATAGCCGGACTCGGCACGGAAATCCCCGGTCCAGACGAGCTTCGCTTCCGGCTTGCGGCCGGCGCGCTTCAGGGCCAGGTCGAAACCAGCGCGCCTTTCTTTGGCGATGTAAAAATTCCTGGGTCCACCCAGGTAGGCAACACGGCGCGCTCCGCGCGCGTGAAGATAGGCGACGGCGGCGGCGACGGAGCCGCGGTTATCGACGACCACTCCGTCCAGGGCGAGACCAGCCAGGGCGGCGCCATCGATCTCGCGGTCGATGGTGACGACCGGGGTGCCGCAACCGATCAGGTGTGCCACGTGGGCATCGTCCTGGCGCGCGAGGGCAGGCACCAGGAGCACGCCATCGACGCGGCGTTCCTCCAGGGTGTAGAGCACTTGTTTTTCCCGTTCCAGGCGGTCGTCCGTATTGAAGACACTGAGCACGTACCCGCGCTCGGCGGCGGCATCCTCCGCTCCTCGGACGATGCCGGGGAAGAAGGGATTGGTGATGTCGCTGATGACGAGGCCCAGAGTGCGGGTGCGTTGCTGTTTGAGGCTGCGGGCGACCTGATTGGGGCGGAAGCGGAGTTGCGCAATCGCTTTTTCAACGCGGTTGCGAAGGTCTGGACTGACGGTGGGCAATTTCGACAAAACGTTGGAGACCGTGCCCACACTCACGCCCGCCTTTCGGGCCACCTCTTTGATTGTCGCCATGCCGGGATTCCCCAACATAGCATTTCAAGCCTTCTGTCACCCAAACGCTACTGGATCTTCATGCCGCCGACACGCCGAGTTTTTATCCTGCGTATACCGTGATTACAAAAGTCTTTCTGGCCCTCGTGTGCTTAGGCACGTCCGTTTTTGCCCAATCCAACGCCTCCGACGGCGCTATTGACGGATACCTTTCCGATGCCAGCGGTTCCCGAATTCCTGGCGCAAAGGTGACCGCGCGCAACTTGAATACAAATAACGAATCCACGGCGGAAACCGATGCGCAGGGCTACTTTCGCTTTCCTCTGTTGAAGCTGGGGAGCTATGAGGTGAAGGCGAGCGCGCCGGGCTTTGCCGACTATACACAGTCCGGAATTCAGTTGAGCGTGGGCAAGCAGGTGCGGCTGGATATGCAATTGAAAGTGGGCGCGGCGGCGGAATCCGTGACTGTTTCGGCGGACGCCTCGATTGTGCAGCAGGGCACCTCGTCGCAAGAAGAGACGGTGAACGAGCGTGCGGTGCGCCAGTTGCCGATCACGTCGCGCAACGTGTACAACATGCAACTGCTGGGACCGGGCGTGAAGGGCATTCCGTCGACGGGCTTTGGCACGACGCAGTTTACGTTTGGCGGCCATAACCGCAGCACGTGGACCGTGGACGGGCTGGATAACTCGCAGCGCCGCACGAACCGGCAGATCCGGCTGGTGATCTCGACTCCGGAATCGGTGCAGGAGATGCAGATTCTATCGGGGGCTTACTCGGCCGAATTTGGCCGCGCGGCGGGCGGCATCATTAACGTGGTTTCGCGCTCGGGCGCCAATGACATCCACGGGTCGGGCATGGGATTATACCGGCCGAACGAGACTACGGCGCGGGCGCCGCTGGCGGCTACCAAGAGCCAACAGACCTGGTACATGGTGGCGGGCAATCTGAGCGGCCCGATCGTGAAAGACCGCGTGTGGTTTTTTATCAACGACGAATACAATCCGCTGAAGATTCCGCAACCGGTGACGATTCTTCCCGCGGTGGCCACGGTCTTGAACTTACCAGCCTCGGACCTCGGCAACTCTCCCTTTGGAGAAACCTTTCATACGCCTTCGGGCAAGATCAATTTCCGCTTGAACGATCGGAACTCGGGCTTTGTGCGTTACAACCGCTTCACCAACGATCAGCCGGGCGCGGGTGGGGGCCTAACCACGATCGGCCGCAGCCTTACGTTTGAAGACCGGATGAACGGGGGCGCGGCGCAGTTGGCAACCGTGATTACGCCGCGGGTGTTGAACGAATTCCGTTTTGGCATCAACCGGCGTCATGAGCTCCGCGCGCCCTTCAGCCAAGGGCAACCTAACGGGGCGCTGATCAACATCAACCAGGTGGCGAACTTTGGCGTGAATCCGCTGGCGGGCTCGTTCAATATTGAGACCAGCACGCAGTTGATCGATAACGTGACCTGGACGGTAAACCGCCATACGATCAAGACGGGCTTCGATTTCCAGCTCACCAAGTTCGACCTGACGAGTTCCTTGAACCGCACGTTCAGCTTCAACGGGCTGGGGGCGGTGACGGGGGTGCGGGGCGCGGTGACGCCGCTCGATCAGTACCTGAACACGGTGGCCGGGCGCATCGATCCGGCGACCAACCGTCCTTTCACCTACACGCAACTGGCGCAGGACATTGGCGACAACAAGGTCAATCTGGACGTGAAGTTCTACAACTTTTTCGTCCAGGACGAGTTCCGCGTGGCCTCGAACTTCACGCTGAACTTCGGCGTGCGTTATGAGCTGATTCAGTTCCCGGTGCTGGATGAACAGGCGCCGTTTGCGCTGTCGCGCCGGATCAACACGGATAAAGACAACATCGCCCCGCGCTTTGGGTTCAGCTACGCGCCGTTCCGCGATGCGAAGACCGTCATTCGCGGCGGCTACGGCATTTACTACGACACGCCGAGTCTGGCCCTGGCTTCGACGGCCGCGCAAATCAATGGCCGCCGGCTCTTGAGCTACACAGTGCCTGGCACCGATCTGCGCGCGCCGGTGTATCCAAACCTGCTGGCCTCGGCCGACCCGAACTTCGCGGTGCCGCCCAACATCACGGCCTTTCCGAGCGACTTCCAGATCATGTTCGCCCACAACGCGAGCCTGCAGCTAGAAAGGGAGATTCTGCCGAATCTAGCGGTGAATGCGCAATACAGCTTCTGGGGCCACCGCTATGCGCCGTTCTCGCGCGATATCAACCTGAGCGCTCCCACGGGCACGCTGGCCGATGGGCGGCCCATTTACCGCGGCTCGGCGGGCAGGCCCGATCCCCGTTTCCGCCAGATCAATTTAATTGAATCGGGCGCGAACTCCAGCTATAACGCGCTGGACCTGACGATCCGGAAGCGCTTCAGCCAGGGATTGCAACTCTCGACCACCTGGAGTTGGGCGCACGCGATCGCCGAAGGCGACCTGGAAGGCGGGGCCCTGAGCGACCCCTCGGCGCGCTTCCGCGACCGCGGCAACTCGAATGCCGACGTTCGCCACAATGTTGTCTTTCAGGGCCTTTATGCACCCGTGTTTCAGGCGGCGGGGCTCAAGTGGTTCAACGGCACCGAGATCTCCAGTACGACCTTCTACAACTCGGGCTACCCGATCAACGCACAGGCCGGCACCGATTTGAACAACGATCTGGTCTTGAACGACCGCATCGTGGGCCGCTCCCGCAACGCCTTCCAAGGCCCTTCCTTCTTCCAAATCGATGTGCGCCTAGCGCGCCGCATCAAGATTCGCGAGAAGCAGACGCTGGAGCTGATTAGCGAAAGCGAGAACCTATTGAACCGCTTCAACCCGGGCTGCTCCATCGCGGGCTGCACGGGGGCCGTGGTGAACCGGGACGGGGCCGCGGACTTTGGCCGCGTGACGTCGACTCGCCCCGGCCGCGTTTTCCAGTTCGGCATGAGGTACATGTTCTAAATGCGCTCGACATTGGTATTCCTTTTGATTGCGCAAATCGCCTTGCCGTGGGGCCCGCGCGCCCACTCGGCCTGTAACCGCGCGGCGGTGCAGGCTCTATCGACCGAAGGACTGGGCTTTCTCAAAGCGCATGAGGACTGGATCGCGTATTGGTCGATCATTCCCGACACGTGGCGCGGGATTGGCGATCCGTATTCGAAGATCCTCGAGGACCCGAACCATGGCTGGTTTCAGGAGCAGTTTTCGTTTTTGAAAACGATTCCCAAGTCCCGCTACGAGTTTGTGCTGGCGCTGAACGAAGAGCACCGCCGGATCCAGGATAAGGAGCCCGAACGGGCCGCGTTGACCAACGTGCGTTGGACCGGTACCCTGCCCTATGCGGCGATGGAAAGCTACGAGCACATGCGGATTGCGATGCGCCGATATCGCGCAACGCAGGATGCCAAGATCAAGCCGATGATCGAGCGGGAGATTGCGCAGTATATGGGCCGCTTGGGCCATTACGTCGCCGATGCGGCCATGCCCTTGCATGTGAGCGTGCACCATGACGGCTGGGTGGGCGAGAATCCGAACGAATACACGCGGGACCCTCGGGTGCATGGGCGCTTTGAGACGCAGTTTGTTGAACTGATTGAGCTGAAGGAGAGCGATTTCGTCGCCAAAGTGAAGCCCGCGCAAAGGCTGGCGGACCCTTGGACGGCGGTCCTGGACCACATCGCGATGAGCTTCAGCCATGTGGAAGAGGTTTACCAGTTAGACAAGGCGGGGGCCTATACCGATAAGGACCATAAGCAGGCACGTGCGCTGGTGTATCAACTGATGACGGCGAGTGCGCAATTGCTGCGGGACTTGGCGCATACGGCGTGGATGGAGAGCGAGGCAATGCCGCAAATGACGCGCGGGAGTTTTGATCCCTCGCGCAATCCGATTAGCCCGAAGCATCCGCGCTTCAATCCGGCGACGGGGTCGGCGCCGCCGCAATAGAGCGGGTTAGCTAGACCAGCCCGCTGATATCGAGCAGGTACATTTGACGGCCGAGGCCTTCGTGGGTGGAGTCGATGCAGACTTTCTTGCCGTCGGGGGAGAAGCGGGGGTGCAGGTCGGTGCGCCACTCGCCGGTGTACTGTTTCGGGGAAAGCAGGTCGGCGAGGGGGACGCGCTGGCGCGTGGCGACGTTGAAGAGATAGAGGTGCTGCAGGCGCTGTGGATCGGGATAGGTGTCGTTCAAGATCCAGCGGTTGCCCGGCAAGTAGGTACAGTGGCCGTTGACCGTCATGACGCCTGGGCCGACGACCTCCACCTGCTCGGTTTGGTCCCGGTAGAGATAGAAGGCGTTTTGATGAGAAGGGTGCCAGGCCCAGGCGAGCACATGCTGCGGGTCGCGCCAGATGAAGTGGGAGGTCTTGCCCCAGGGGTCGAGCGGGTAGAGATCCCGGCCGGCGGCGGAGGCGGTAAACATGCGCGTCGAAAAGCTGGTGCCCTCTTTATCGCCGCGCCAGCGGTGGAGGAAGATGAAGCGCGAGCCGTCGGGATTAAAGAGCAAGTGGTTGAACCAGTGCTTGGCGTTGGGGGAGTAAGCTTCGCGGTGGGGAATCTTGGCGACGTCGGCAAGGCTGAAGAGCAGGTCCGGTTTACCGCGGCGGAGATCGATGCGCCAAATGCCGGCGTCCGGTGGTGTTAGCTTTTCCCGGTTGGGGTCCGCGATGCCCGCGTAGCCGTAGCCGGGGCGGACGTCGTTTAAGCGGCGGAAATCGGGCGCGAGACCGGTCTTGCCGTCGGGGGAGAGCGTGTAGACGGGGGCGGGCAGAGTGCGGGTGCGTTTGCTTTTGAGATCGTAGATGCGGCAGACGAAGCGGTCGCCGTCGCGGTCGTTCCACATCAAAAGGCGATCGCTTTGGGGAAGCCACTGGAGCATGGCGCCTTGCTGCCAATTCCAGGCGCGGGTCGAGCCAATTTCGGTCCAGGAATCGCCTTGCGCGGTATCGATAATGCCGATGCGGATGCTGTCTTCCGGGCGCGGGGAGCGTCCTTCGAAGTCCACCTGCTGGCCCAGCAAATAGCGGCCGGAGGGATCGAATTGGAGTTTGTCGTAGTAGCCGAACCAATGGAAGCGGGGACCCTGGGTGAGGCGGCGGATGGGGATTTCGGCGCCTTGGGCGAGGCCGGCGGCGAGGAGGCCGCAGAGGTGTCTACGCGTCATAGTCTTCGCGGAGAAGCATAACACCGCCAGGTACGATCCTGCGTTGGATAGGATGAAGGGTCATGCAATTCGACGACGGAAGCGCGGCATTCGAGGCGGCTATTCAGGGTTTGCTAGCCGCACGGGAGGCGCTGGGGCTGGAAGAATTTGCCGTGCTCGAGCCGGGAACCTTTCTGGAGAAGGCCAAAGAAGACGAGTTGACGATCGACGAGCGCATCGACATCTTGGAGCAGGCGGCGTTTGTGCTGGAGCATCTTTATTGCCACCTGCCCTTCAAGCGGGCCCGCTATGCCATCGATCCGCTGCAGCAGTTGCGGCTGTTGCGGCGGGAGGTGGTGGATATAGACGCGCTGGAATTTCACGCGCGCCTGCTGGGCATTTTCGCGCGGTTGCGCGACGCGCATACGAATTACTTCCTGCCGGCGCCTTTTGCCAGCGCGGCCGCGTTTCTGCCCTTTACGGTGCGCTATTTTCACGACTCGTCCGGGAGGCGGCGTTTTGAAGTGGGCGACACGATGGCGGGCTTCCAGCATCCGCACTTCACGACCCAGGCGGAGTTGCTGCGCTGGAACGGACTGTCGATGGAAGCCGCAATCGACCAGAGCGCAGACCTGGCGAGCGGCGCCAATGCGAGCGCAAGATTTCTGCGGAGCCTGAACCGGTTGACGGTACGGCCGCTGCTGGCGGCGCTGCCGCCGCCGGAGGATTACGTCGTCGTCGAATACCTTTCGGCGGCGGATTTGCGCAGTCCGGGTGTAGAAAGCCGGGCTATCCGGCTGCCGTGGAGGATTGTGAGCAGCTTTGGGGCGTTCCGGGAGCAGTCCGGCTCGTTTGGAAGCTTCGCTATGGGCCCGGCATTAAGCCGGCAGGCCATTTTGCGGCTTTTCTACTACAATACGCCGGAGGGGGCTCATTGCTATGAGCCGAACGCGATGGGGCCGGTGCCGGCCCTTACGGGCGACTATGGCGCCCCAACGGTACCGGAAGAACTGGTGCCGCGCTGGCCGGAAAAGCTGGTCTTCCAGTTCACCAAGGGAGCCGACCGGCCCTTTGCCGTGCCAACCCAGCACCTGAAATTGGAAGAAGCGCCGGAGCGAAGCTTCGGCTATCTGCGCATCCTCGATTTCGCCTTGCCCGGCAAGGAGGACCGGCGTCAGTCCTTTGACCGCTTTCGGAGCGAGTTCCGCCGGATTCTCAGCCTGGCCAACGAGCGCGCGCCGGATGGACTGATCGTGGACATCCGCAGCAATCCAGGCGGGGATATCGTGTTGGCGGAATCGCTGCTGCAGTACCTCACACCTTCGGCAATTGAACCGGCGCGCTTTGCGGTGTTGCAAACTAACTTCATTCAAAATCTGGCCAGCCGGAACGCGCGGGGCGAGGTCGGTCTGAGCCGCAACCGCGAATGGGCACCGTGGGCCGAAGATCTGACGCAGGCTCCGTTTACCGGCAGCCCGCTGACGCGCGGCTTTCCGCTTTCGGACCGGCGCACGATGAACGCGGGGGGCCAGATCTACCAGGGGCCGGTGCTGCTGCTCTTGGATGGACTCACGTACTCGGCGGCGGACTTCTTTGCGGCCGGCTTTGAGGACAACGAAGTGGGGACGATTCTGGGGGTGCAGGAGTCCAGCGGCGGGGGTGGGGCCAACCGCTGGACCCACGCCGACTTGCTGGCCAATCTGGCCGGCCAGCCGGGAGTGCCATTGAAGGCTTTACCCAAAGGGGCGCGTCTGGGCGTTTCCATTCGGCGCAGCCTCCGGGCGGGCCTCAACAGCGGGCAGCCCCTCGAGGATGTAGGTGTGGTGGCCAAGACGGTGCACCGGTTGACGGCCGAGGATCTGCACAACTTCAATTTCGACTTGCTGCAGCGCGCCTGTCGCATCCTCGCCTCCAGACCGGGCTTTCACCTTTCGGTCGTGCGCCTGGAACGCAACGCGGCCACGCCAAGCTTGTTGGAGTTCGAGGTGGCCAGCAGGGGTCTGCTGCGCGTGGAAGCGAGCCTGAGTAGCCCCCGTATGACGTTTCCGCAACGGGCCTTTCGGGTGCAAGGGGATGGCCGGCACCGCTTTGCTTTGGAAATGGACGCATTGCCTCCAGTGGTGACCAGTCTGGACCTGCGCGGGTACACGGGCGCAGCGCGCGGGGGCTTGCGTTTGTGTGCGGAAACCAAGGTGCCACTGACAGCCGGCCCAGCGGAGCGAGTGGCTGCTCTTGTGGGGGGAAGCGATCTCGACGACGCAGGCGCAGGAGATGGCGCGAGAAAAGGAGATGCGGCGGGCTGATGCTCGGCCAAACGGTTCAGCACTATCGAATCCTTTCCGAGCTTGGGCGCGGCGGTATGGGTATTGTGTATGCCGCCGAAGACACCAGGCTCAACCGTCGGGTGGCCCTGAAGTTCTTGCACCGGGACGAGGGGGGTCTGGAGAGCCAACGCCGGCTGGCGCGCGAGGCCCGCGCGGCGGCCCAACTGCAGCACCCAAATATCTGCCCTGTCTACGGCTTTGAGGAGTACGAAGGCGGGGCGTTTCTGGTGTTGGCCTACATCGACGGGCGCCCGCTTAGCCGTTGGATTGCCGGGGGCGAATTGAGTTACCCGCAAGTGCTGGCAGTTACGAAGCAGGTAGCGGGGGCTTTGGACGCCGCGCACCGCGCCGGAATCGTACATCGGGACATTAAGCCGGGAAACATCCTGGTGACGGCGGAGTTGCACGCTTATGTGCTGGATTTTGGACTGGCCTCGCAGCAGACCCAGTCCACGTCTTCGCTGGACGAGAAATTCGGCGGCACCCCGGCCTACGTGGCGCCGGAACAGGCACAAGGCCACAGCACAGGCGCGGCGGCGGATCAGTATTCGCTTGCGGTGACGGTCTTTGAGATGCTGACGGGGCGGCTGCCCTTCCGCGGTGGGCGGGCGGCGGAACTGCTGTACCGGGTGGTGCACGAGGCTCCGGACGATCTAGAGCCGGCTCGTTGTGAAGTACCGCCGGAGTCGGCAGCGGCCATCCAACGAGCGCTGAGCAAGGCACCGAAAGACCGCTTTGCGACGGCGGGAGAATTCGCCGCGGCGTTGGGGGGCGCGCGGGTGGAAGACGATCAAGATACGCATACGCTGGCGCGGACGGGGGCCGGGCTTTCGGCTGCATCGCTCTCGCGCCGAACGCTGCCTTGGATGGGGCTCGCGGCAGCGGCCGCCGGCGCCGCCTATTGGCGCTGGGGCGGTTCGGCCGCGCCCCGCCCTCCGCTGCGCATCGCAATTCTGCCCTTGCAGGTCTCGGGCGACGACCCGCAGTTGCGCGCTCTGGCCGAAGGTTTTACGGAGACGCTCACGGCGCAACTGACCCAGGTGGAGGATGTTTCCGAACGCGTCAGCGTGGTGCCGGCCAGTGAAGTTTTGACGAGCAAAGTCTCCAGCGCGAGTCAAGCCCGCCAGCTCTACAACGTGCAACTGGCTCTGGGCGGCAGCGCACAGAAGAGGGGGGAGCGCAAGGTATTCAACCTGCTACTGATCGACGCCGAAAAGCTAGTGCAACAGGCCTCGCGCACGCTCGAATTCGGCAGCGGCAACGCGGTGGAACTACAAGACGCGATGATCCCTGCGGCGTTGCGCCTGCTCCAGATAGCGCTGCCAGCCACCCAAGCGGCTAGCAGCGCCGAAGGGGGCACGCGTTCCTCTGCCGCGTACGCGGCGTACCTGGAAGGACGCGGCTACCTGGTGCGATACGACCAGAAGGGCAACCTCGAGAAGGCGCGGGCACTGCTGGAGCGCGCGGTCGAGGAGGATCCTAACTATGCCCTGGCGCGGACCGCCCTTGCGGCGGTCTACACCCGGACGGCGAAAGACGCAGGAGACCCGCAGGGCCGTGAGCGCGCCGTGGCCGCCGCACGCGAGGCCGTGCGCCTGGCTCCGCAACTGGTGGCGGCCCACACGCGGCTGGGCGAAACGCTGGCCGAATTTGGCAAGGCGGGCGAAGCCGAGGCGGAACTGCGACGGGCTCTGACTTTATCGCCCACGAATGGCGAAGCGCATCGCGCACTGGCGAATCTACTCGGGCTGGAAGGCCGGGATGGGGAAGCGCAGGCGGCCTTTGAGGAAGCGCTGCGCCGTCGTCCGGCGGACTGGCTGCTGCACACGGATCTCGGGAACTTCTTTCTGCTACGCAACCGGCTGGAAGAGGCGGAACGATCCTACCGCCGCGCGATCGATTTGACGCCCGACAACTACATCGTGCTGCGGTTGCTGGGCAACACGCTGCGCCGCCAATCCCGCAATCGCGAGGCCGCCGAAGTGTTCCGGGCGTCGCTGCAGTTTCAGGAACATGCCAACACCTATAACTCGTTGGGACTTGCCCTTTACTACCAGCGCCGCTTCCCGGAGGCCGCGGAAGCTATCGGGAAAGCCCTTCGCCTAAGCCCCAAGAACTACCGGCTATATGGCAATCTCGGCACGGTGGAACGTCATCTACCGGGCCAACGCGAGACGGGCCTGGCGCATTTGCGGGAAGCTCTCGCGATGGCGCGGGAAACGGTGCGCCTGAGACAAGGGGACAACAACACCTACGCCAATATGGCCGAGTACGCGGCGAAGCTCGGCGACCGGGAAGCGGCGATGGAGGCGGTGGGAAGGATTCCCGCAGCGGTGCGCCGTCTCTACGGCGAACGTCTGGGGCTGGCTTACGAGTTGAGCGGACAGCGCGCTGCGGCCATCGCGATTCTGGCGGAGAGCCAAGCTCGCGCAGCCACGATTGAGTCCGAGCCGGATTTCGATGAGCTAACGAGGGACCCATCCTGGAAGCGCGCGTTGGCGGCGGCGCCAAAGGAGAAGCCTTAGCTGCCGGATTCGATGATGTCGTCGGGGCCCGCGGTGAGAGCCAGGCCAGTGGAGTCGATGAGGTCTTTAGCGGCGCTCAAGACGAGGCCCTGGGCCACCGTCAAATTCGTCTCCGAGACAGCCAGGGCTTGCTCCAGCTTGGTAATGGCGCCGTTGATGAGTTCTGTATTCATGGCCTCAAAGTATATCGAAGCGTTAACGAGGACGGGAGGAACTCAGAAACAAAACTAGGCTTCCTGGGCGGCCTTGGCGGCCTCGCGCGCGGCGGCCTTGAATTCGAGAAGGCCACGGTATTCGTCCCAAAGCGTGGAGAAGCCGGCCCAGCAATAGCCGCTCACGAAGATAAGCAAAAACGGGATGCTCAAGAAGTTGAGGCTCTCGATGCAGTAGTAAATCATGGCCGCAAAGCCCGTGCCCATGGCGAGTTCGAGGAAAGGCAGCAGGCCGCTTTTGCGCTTGTACTGCAACTGGGTGAGTTGCATCTTCTTTTCGCCGATGTTGTACTTGGCCGTGCGCGCAAAGGCCGTCTGCACACCGAACAAAGCTTCCATGACGGCCTTGGAGTTACTGAGCGTCATCGCGACGCCGGCGGCCATCAGCGCCGGAATAAACCAGATGGTGCGCTTCCAGCCCTGGGGATCGAGCTCGCGCTGGGCCACCAGGTAGAACACGGTCAAGCTGATGAAATTAGCGATGATGAGCGGGAAGTCGATCAAGAGCATTTCGATCGGACCCATATAGAAACGTACGATCATGACGGGCAGCATCATCGCGCTGACCAGGATCATGAGCGGGTAGGACAAATTGGGCGTGAGGTGGTAAATCGCTTCGAGCTTGACGCGCCGCGGCTGGTTGCTTTCGAGGACGGTTTTCAAGAGCTTGCGCGCGCATTGCGTAAGGCCTTTGGCCCAACGGGCCTGCTGCACCTGGAAGCCGTAGGTTTCCACGGGCAGTTCCGAAGGGCAATGCACATGGGGCAGGTAGACGAATTTCCAACCCTTCATCTGGGCGCGATAGCTTAAATCGCTATCTTCGGTAAGGGTATCGTGCTGCCAGCCGCCCGCGTCGTCCACCATCTCTTTGCGCATGATGCCGGCGGTGCCGTTGAAATTGAAGAAGAGGCCAGTGCCCGCGCGGGCGCCATGTTCCAGGACAAAATGCCCGTCGAGCAAAAGGGTTTGCACTTCGGTGAGCAGGTTATAGTGCCGGTTCAGATAGCTCCAGCGGGTTTGCACGACGCCTACTTGGGGATCGGTGAAGAAGTGGACGGTATGCTCGAGGAAGTCTTCGGGGATGATGAAATCGGCGTCGAAGATGGCCGTCAAATCGCCGGTGGCGGTGGCCAAGCCGGCTTCGAGAGCGCCCGCCTTGTAGCCCTTGCGGTTGGTGCGATGGCGGTATTCCATGTTGAAGCCGCGGGCGGCGTAGCGGGCCACGAGGGCTTCGGTGTAGGCGGCGGAGTCGTCGGTAGAGTCGTCGAGTACTTGAATCTGCAGGAGCTCGCGGGGATAACGAACCTTCACGGCGCTTTCCAGCAGACGCTCGACGACATAGCGCTCGTTGTAGAGGGGAAGTTGAATGGTGACCTTGGGCAGCGCGCCGGGCGCGAAGCGCTGCGAGGGTTCCTTGGGCATCGACTTCTTACCTTTGAAATAGCCGTAGATCATGGCAAAGCGATGGAGCCCATAGAAGCTCAACACGGCTAGCATGACGAAGTAGGGGATGAGGATGGCGTAATCGAACCAGGCCAGGGAGTGGACGCCCGCGAAGGTGTCGTCGAAAAGGGTAGTCCAAACCTTTTCGGCGGTCGTCGGGGAGGGGACGAGGAATGCAACAACAGCGGTGCCGGGTAGCATAGTTGATGACTTGAACCACAACATGGCGACGAAGACAATCGCGTTGGCGGGATGGGCGCTTGTGGTGCCGCTCCTGTACTTGGCCTTGGCGATTCGCCCCGCCGATCCGTCGTGGATACAGCCTGCGATTATCGTCTGTAGTATAGCCCATATCCCCTATCTCTTCGCCCTATACAGCGAGCAATCCAGGGCGCAGAGTTGGCACAAGTCGGGGACTACGGTGGCCATAGTCTGGCTAGTCGCCTTGGCGTTGCGCGTGCCGTTCCTTCCTGTGGAGCCGTTGTTTAGCGACGACTTAAATCGCTACGTGTGGGAAGCCCGTCAGTGGTCGGCGGGGGGAAATCCCTACTTGACTACGCCGCAGGCGACCGTGGCGGACGCGAGCCGCATTCCAGGCCCGGGCGACGGCGCCGTGTATGGGCCGGTGCTGGAGGCTATGGGCTGGATTGCCTATCGCGCGGGGCACGTGAAGCTGGGAGCGGTGGCGGCGGATAGCTTATTGCTGGGAGCGCTTTGGTGGTGGGTGCGACGCGCGGGCCAGCCGTTATGGCGGTGGATGCTCTATGGGTGGTCGCCCCTGCCGGCGGTGGAATTCTGGTGGCACGGGCACAACGACGCCTGGGTACTGCTGGCGCTCTTTTCGACGCTTGCCCTGGCGACGCTCCCGCGCCGGTTGCTTGCGTGGGGCGCCTTCATAGCCGCGATCCTGACCAAGTGGTGGCCGGCCATGCTATTGCCCTATCTGTGGGGAAGCGTGCCGTCCGTGGGCGGCATCCTGCTACTGAGCGCGGCGGGCGCGGCGCTATTTTTGGCGTTGCCGTGGGAATTCTGGAAAGCCAAGATCGATTTCTCGACGGGCTTCCTAGGAGGCTGGCAGAATAACGCCTTTTTCTACCGTTTCTTAGAGTCGAAATTTCAGGCAATGGTTTTGCTTGTGGGGGTGGCGCTAGCTTCTTACTGGTGGCGAAATACACCCTTCCGCGCCGCGCTATGGCTGACGACCATCCTGGTTGCCTTTTCGGCTAACATTCATCCCTGGTATCTGAGCTGGTTTCTGCCGCTACTGGCGGCGGAAGCAATCAATCCCCTGCCCTGGCTGCTAGGAGCTGCGCTCACGCCATTGTTCTACGACTCGGTGCTGGGTTGGCGAGTGGCGGGTTACTGGCAAGAAGACAGCACGCTGCGCGTTCTGGTGTGGGGCGCAGTGTTTATATTCGGTGTTGTAACCTACGTGCGCACGAGAACCCGCTAGAATAGGGGTGTTCATGGCCCACCACGTCCGTACTCTTTCCATCTGCTTGATAGTGATGGGCTTAGGGGGCGGGCTCATTTCTCTCATCTGGCTGATCGCTTCGGGAGGTCCGGCGGGGCTGATGCTGGCCTTTGAGCAGACCAATGCCTTTATTGCGCCGGTCTTCGTCGGGGTGATTTTCCTCAACATTCTGCTGGGTGCGCCGCTGGTTTTTGCGGGCGTAGGATTGTTGCGATGCCAGGGCTGGGCCCGCACACTGGCGACGGTGCTGTGCGCGCTGCAGATCATCAGTTTCCCCTTGGGTAGCATCCTGGGCGCCTATGGGCTATGGGTGCTGACGAGCGAAGAGGTGGAGCCGTTGTTCGAGCACCGCGTCGAACGCTCCTAGGAAGCTAAGAAATAGGCAGCTAAGAAATAGGAAGTTAAAAAAATAGCCGCCAGCGGAGCGCGGCGGTGCGCGGCTGGATGAGGCGGGTACCGACAAAGGCGCTCTGGAAGTTATAGAGCGCCGTTTGATTGGTCAGATTGGTGAGCTGCAGCATACACTCCCAACGCGTGCCGCCGTCGCTGCTTCGACGATAGCCTAGGGACACATCGTGGACCGTGCGCGGCAGGGTTCGGGCGGGGTCCGAGAGCAGATTTACATAAGGCAAGAGGTCGAGATAGTCGGGGTCTTGGGCCACCTCTGCCGGGTCGGACGGGTTAGCGACCAAGCCGGAATCGTAACGCGAAGATAGCGTCGAAAAGAAGCCCCGCTTATGGGCGTAGCTTACGACGGCGTGCACACTGAGTTTCTGATCGTGATCGATGACAAAGGGGCCTTCGCTGAGCGCGTCAATGGCGTCGTTGCCCAGGAACAAGCCGCCGGTGAAGGGCGGCGTTGAAATCGCGCGGGCATGGGTGAAGCTGACGCTGCCGGAAAAGCCCTTGCGCTCGCGCACTTCGATGCGCCCCTCGGCGCCATTGACGCGAATACTGGCGAGCGTGATGGGAAAGACGACGCCGGTATTGAAGAAGTTGTTTACGTCTTGCTGGTCGCGCGCGTTCTTGTGGTAGAAACTGGCTGACAAGATTACTCCACCGGCGATGCTTTGTTGCAGGCCGGCTTCATAAAAATTCTGCCGCTCGGGACGCAGGCGGACGACACGATTGCCGAGGAAATTCCGCACCGCTTCGGGGGCCACGGCCAGGGCTTCGTCCGAGTTTGACAGCAAAATGTTTTCATTCGGGATGGTCTGGTAGAGGCGGTTGTAGGAGGCGCGGAAGACTGTTCCGGTCTCGCGAAGGTGATAAGCGAGGCCCAGACGCGGCTGCCATTGCGCGCCGTTCACCAGGAAGCGGTAGGCGTCGTAGCGAAGGCCAAGGTTCAAGGTCCAGCGGTCCAGGCGAAGCTGGTCCTGGAAGAAGGCGCTGGCGAGAGTTCCCCGCCCTCGGGCGGCGAAAGAGAAAGAGGGGACGGGCTCGAAAGTGGGGTCCGTGACGGCGAATTGAAACTGCTCGCGGATCGGGAAGGTTTGGTAGTCCGCGCCGGTGCGGATGTTATGCCGCCCCACGAGCCGCGAATAGCGCGCGTTGGCCGTGCCGGTGGAGACGCTTCGCTCCTGGGCGGCGGTGACGGGCGTATCGCCGGGGCTGGGCAGCAACCTGGCGATGGTGGGCCGCCAATTGAAGTTGGTTTCTAGACTTGAACGGGCATCGAGAACGCGCAACCAGGAGCCCGAATAGGCGCTATCGGCTAGATACTGACGCTGGCGCATGCCATTGGCCTGTTGGCTGCGCAGATTGGCGCTTTCCAAGCTCGAGCGCCCACCAGTGGCGGAGAACCGCAAAGTATCTCTGGGTCCGGCGCGGTAGTCGAGGCGTAGATAGGCGCGCTGCATGTTGCCGCCGTTGTGTAGGTTGTCGAGCGAGACGGCGTCGAGGTAGCGGTGCGTCTCGAGGCCCAAGGCCATGGCCGACCAGGCCAACTTGCCCTGCTCGCCCGCCACCTGCGCGGCCTGGCTGAGCGTATCGAATTGGCCGGCTTGCGTGGTGAGGCCGCCGGTCCACTGGCGGCCGGTGCCAAAGCCCGTGCGAGTGGTTACCTGGGCGACCGCGCTGACTTTGTTGCCATACTCGGCGGGAATGTTGCCCGTGTAGAGTTCCACGGTCTCCACCAGCGAGGGATCGATGGAGCCCGCGAAGGCGCCGCCGAGTTGGTCGCTGATGGGCATGCCGTCGATCACGTAAGTCATCTGGTTGTGTGCGCCGCGCGGGTGGATGGTGCCGTTGGCGTTCTTGGCAAAACCGGGAAAGGTGACGAGAACCTGCTCCAGGCCCCGGTTGCCGGTTTGGAGGGCGAGGCGGTCAATGGTTTCGCGCGACATTTGCACGCGCGCGCCCGTCTGCTCCGGGTCGACCCCAACAGCCGCGGCATCGACCACCGTTAGTGCCGTCGTCTCGCCGGGCAGAAGCAGCCTAGCCGTGACGAACTCTGTGACGGTGGAGCGCACCACAACGGTCTCCCCAAAGGGTGCGAAATTGGCCGCGTTCACCAGGAGCCGGTAGCGCTGGAAGGGGAGGTTCGCAAAATAGGCGAGGCCTTGGGCGTCTGTGGTGGCCGTTTGCGTCCAGCCGCCGGCTTCGCGTTGCAGCTCGACAGGGGTTCCGGGTATGGAAGCGCCGCTGGGGTCCGCGACGTGGACGGTGATGCTGCCGCCAGTCTGCGCCAGAAGCATCGCGCCGGCCATCGATGTAGCAAGGAGGAAGCGGATCATAATGTCCGCTTCCAGAATACCGTTAACTACGGTTAACTACAAGAAAAAATCTTACGGGCGGGTGGCAAGGCCAAGCCAATGGGCGAAAAGGGTGGGGCCGGCATACGCTTTCCCCAACGGAACCAGGGCGTCGACGGCCAGGGCCGCGCCGAAGTATCGGGCCTCCGGGTCGGCCGTGATGCGGCGAGAATCTCCCTGAGCAGTCAAATACTGCCCGAGGATGGACTCCATTGGCGCCTTATCGGGTCCGGCTAAGTCCACGATTCCCTGAATGGGAACGCCGACGGCCAGCTCGGCCAAACGCGCCGCCACGTCGGCCGAGGCCACGGGCTGCATCAAGGCGGCGGGTACGCGGCCGGCCTCCCACTGGAGGGCCGCCCCGGCGATGGCGCCCAGGAACTCGAAGAACTGTGTGGCGCGCAAGATCGTATAGGGCAGGCCGCTGGCGCGAATCAGGCTTTCCTGCGCTACTTTCGCGCGCATGTAGCCGCTGTCGGGGATACGGTCCGCGCCCACCACGGACAGAGCCAGATAGTGGGTCACGCCGGCCGCCAATGCGGCGGCCGTCAGGTTCCGCGTCGAGGTCTCAAAGAACGCGAGGACTTCGTCGTCGGCAAAGGACGGGGAATTGCTGACGTCGGCCACCACCTGGGCGCCTTGCAAGGCTTCCGCCAAGCCCGTGCCGTCGAGCGTGTTCACACCGCGGGAGGGTGAGGCGGCAAGCGCCTCGTGCCCGGCCTCGCGCAAAATTGGCACCAATTGCCGGCCGATGAGTCCGCTGCCGCCCACGACGACGATCTTCATCCTGCGGCCTCCGTTTCCCGGAAAAACGCGAGTAAATCGGCGTGAATGAGATCGGGATGCGTTGCCGCCATGCCGTGGGGCAAGCCCGGGTAGATCTTGAGCGTGGATTTCTTCAATAGCTGGGCCGACAGCGGCGCGGAGTCTCCGACCGGCACAATCTGATCGTCCTCGCCATGCATCACGAGGACGGGAATGTCGATTTTGCGCAGATCCTCGGTGAAATCGGTGGCGGAAAACGCGGCTACGCAGTCGTAGTGGGCCTTGATGCCGCCCATCATGGCTTGGGTCCACCAGCGCTCCCGGACGCCCTCGGAAATGGCCGCGCCGGGGCGATTGTAGCCGTAGAAAGGCAGGGTGAATTCCTTGTAGTATTGAGCGCGGTTCTTGGCGACGCCTTCGCGAATGCCATCGAAAACGGAGAGATCGAGACCGCCCGGATTGGCGTCCGTCTTGAGCATCAAGGGCGGAACGGCTCCCATCAGCACGGCCTTGGCCACGCGTCCGGCGCCATGGCGCCCAAGGTAACGTGTCACTTCTCCGCCGCCCGTCGAGTGGCCCACCATGATCGCGTTGTGTAGATCCAGCGCGGTGAACAAAGCGTCCAGGTCGTCAGCGTAGGTATCCATGTTGTGGCCGTCCCAGGTCTGGCTGGAACGGCCGTGCCCACGCCGGTCGTGGGCGATGACGCGGAAACCCTGGAGTCCAAAGAACAACATTTGGGCGTCCCAATCGTCGCCGCTCAGCGGCCAACCGTGGCTGAACACGATGGGTTGCCCGGTACCCCAGTCTTTATAAAAAATCGACGTGCCGTCTTTGGTGGTGATGTAGCTCATATGCGCCTTTCATCACCTAGGACCGGGGCGGAAGCTTTTTTGTGACAGCCGCCAAATGGGCCAGTTTCTCCGGATTCATCACCCACAGTAATTGCCGGACGGCTCCTGGAGGTCCGCTCAAATCGAGCAGCGCAAAGGGCCGGCCGTCCCGCTCTATCCATGCGCAAACTTGCCCATTGGCCATCAGGGGCTGCACGTGCAGCTTGCTCCAAAAGCGCTCCCCTAAAGCGGCGAGCATTCGGCCCACACGGTCCCGCCCCAGCAGCGGATAGCGGGCCGCGGGCGTCTTGCCACCGCCATCGGAAAGAGAGACGGCATCCTCGGCGAGCATGGTTTCCAGCGCGGCCAGATCGCCGGCGCGGGAAGCCTTGAGCAGCGCCTCCAGCATTCGGGTCTCCGCATCCTGCGGCACGGGGAAGGAGCGCTGGCCGCCCAGATTCTTGCGCGCGCGGCTGACGATCTGCCGCGCATGGTCCGGCCTCACTTCGAGGATCTCGGCGATGTCTTCGTAGGCGTAGTCGAAGGCCTCCCGCAGGACAAAGGCCGCTCGCTCGGGGCCGTTCAGCTTTTCCAGGAGCAATAGCGCCGCCAACTTCAGCGCCTCGCCCTTGGCAGCTCCCAGATAAGGATCCTCACGGGTATCCACCGGCTCCGGCAGCCAGACGCCCAGGTAGCTTTCCCGCCGGACCCGAGCCGAATCGGCGGCATTGATCGCCAAGCGAGTGGCGATAGTGACCAGGTAGGCAGCCGGATCTTGGACCGTGCCGCGATCGGCGCCCTGCCAGCGCAGCCAGCATTCCTGGACTACGTCTTCGGCCTCGGCCACCACGCCCAAGATCCGGTAGGCGATCCCAAAAAGGCGGCGCCGCAACCGCGTAAAATCCTGGAGGGATTGATCAACGTGCGGACTCATTTTGCGGAAGGGTAAAGGCGATGTAGGCGCCTTGGATCTCTTCAAAAGTTGAGGGCGTCAAGCCCGCTTGCGCGGAGGCGCAGAAGACGATGTACTGGCGGCCGTTCACCGCAAAGACGGCGGGAATGCCTTCGAGCGCGGCTTCGACCTCGCGCTCCCAAAGGAGCTTGCCCGTGGAGGAATCGAAGGCGCGGACCTTTTTGTCGCGCGTGCCCGTGAAGACGAGCCCGCCGGCCGTGAGCACCGGACCCACCTTGGGCATGTGCGTGCCGGTATTCTTTATGCCTTTGGCGGCGAGAAAGGGCACTTCGCCCAGGGGAATCTGCCATTCGATGGCGCCTTTGTTCAAGTCGTACATGGTCATGGTGGTCCACGGGGGTTTGATGGCGGCCAGGCCGTCGCTGGCGATCATGAAGCCAAAACCCGTCTCGTAGCGGGAGGCGCCTTCGTTGGGGTCCTTGTCTTCGAGCTTCAACAGGCAAGGCAGGTCTTTGGATACGACCACCAGCTTGCCGCCGGCGGGGTCCACCGCCACGCCGCCCCAATTGGAACCGCCATTGTTGCCGGGCATCTGGATGGAACCCTTGAGCGAGGGAGGCGTGAAGAGGCCTTCGTTGCGGGCCGAGAGGATCTGATCGCGGAACTTGGCGCGGTCAGCGGCATTCAAGTAAGGGCTGAGATCGTCTACCGTAAACCGCTGACGGGAAAATGGTTTGAGTGCCGTTGGCATGGGCTGAGTGGGCGCGGCTTTTTCGCCGGGCAGGTCGCTGGAAGGCACGGGCTTTTCTTCTACGGGAAAGACGGGCAGACCGGTGACCCGGTCAAACACAAAAAGGAAGCCCTGCTTGGTGGCAAGCGCGACGGCATCGATGCTTTTGCCCTCGCGGCGCAGCGTCAGGAGCTTGGGCGAGGAGGCCCCGTCGTAATCGAGGATGTCGTGATGGACAAACTGGTAATGCCAGAGGCGCTTGCCGGTGCGCGCGTCGAGAGCGAGGAGGCAATCGGCAAAGAGATTCGCTCCCGTGCGGTCTCCGCCCCAGAAGTTGTACTTGGCGCTAGCGGTGGGGGCGTAGAGGATGCCGCGTTTTTCGTCGATGGACATTTCGCCCCAGACGTTGGCGCCGCCGACGTTTTTCCACGCGTCTTTGGGCCAGGAATCGAAGCCGAATTCACCCGGCCGGGGCACGGTGTGAAAGACCCAGCGCAGCTTCGCGGTGCGCACGTCGAAGGCGCGGATGTCGCCGGGCGCCGAGCCGTAGCCCTGGTTGGTGGCGGAGCCCAGAATGATCAGGTCGGCGAAGATACGCCCTGGAGTAGTGGATTGCACCAGTTGGAGGGTGGCCGGGTCGCGGTCCAAGCCTTGCTTCAGGTCGACGGCAAAGCCTTCGACGGCCTTACCGGTTTGGGCGTCGATGGCCCGCAGGACGTGATTGCTGGAGAAGAAGAGGCGGCGTTCGGTGCGGTCCGCGCTCTCCCAGTAGTTGATGCCGCGATGGGTAATGAGCTTGGTGTCGGCGGGCGGCTGGTAGGTCCAGACCACCTTGCCGGATTCGGCCTCGAGGCAGACGATGGAATTGTTCTTGCCCATGACGAAGAGCTTGTCGTCGACGGCGACGGGATTGAAGGAATACTTCTTGCCGTCGCCGATGGGGTGGCGCCAGGCACGCTCGAGCCGGCCGACGTTGGCCCGGTTGATTTGGGTGAGCGAGGAATACTGCGCGCCGGCTTGGCCGCCGCCATAGTCGCGCCAGCCGCTGAAATCCTGGGCCGCGAGACTTATTGTCGCTAGGCAAAACACGGCAGTCGATTTCGGTATTTTCACGTTTTTGCAGGTTATCACTATACTCAAGAAGAGAGCGACCATGGACAGCGGCTACGTGGAAGAACGAGAGGGCGGTTACTACGTAACGGGCACACGGGTGCCCCTGGATGGGCTAGTCTTTGGGTTTCGCCGCGGGGAGTCCGCTGAGACGTTGCGGCAAAGCTATCCAGTGCTTTCCTTAGCCGACGTGTACGGATCGATTGCGTTTTACCTGGAAAACCAGGCTCGAATCGACGAGCTTCTGGGCGTGGAGAATTTGGAAGCAGCGCCCGCAGGCACACCGCTTTCGGAAATCAACCCAAACCTTTGGGCACGCATACAGGCCGCTCGTGCCAAAACTGGCCGACAGCCGAGTTAGCATCAATCGCTTTGAGCATCCTCTACCAGGCAGACGCGAGCTTAAACCACACCTATCTTGCGGCGCTACGCCGGCGCGAGCCAGCGCTGGATTTCCAAAGCGCACACTCAGGGGGATTGGCTAGCCTCCCGGACCACCTCGTGCTGGAATATGCAGCTAAGCAGAACCGGATTCTTGTAAGCAGCGACCTTCGCACGATGCCGAGATATTTTGGCGAACGGCTGGCGGCAGGCCAGACCAGCCCTGGACTCTTCCTGGTGGCGCAATCAGCACCGATGGCGGAGGTCATCGAGGCGTTGCTCGTGATCTGGGCCATATCGGACGCCTCGGAGTGGCGGGACCAGGCATTTTACCTGCCCGACCTAATTCGCCACGATTTTGCGCGCTAGCGCTACTGCGCGGTTACCGTATTGGAGGCGCCTTCGGAGTTCGTGACCTGGACGCTGACACTGGTGACGTTGGCCGCGTCGCCGGTGACCGTAAAGGGCAGAGTGAGGCCGAATTGACCGCCAAACGGGATGCTGGCGGCAGTGGCGAACCAGGACTGGATGGCCGCGGCCACGTTGACGGTAGCCGTCGCGCTACCGGTTACGTCGACGTCGGAGGCGAAGGTAAAGGTAATGCGCGCTTCGCTGAGGGCACGCGTGAGGGTGAAACCTTCGATGCGGACTTCCAGGCCTCCGCCGGAGCGGGTGAGGCGCGCGGCGGTGATAACGGGCGGGCCGCGGCGGATGGTGATCGTCTGGCTCGGCCCCGGCAGGACGGTACCAAAGATAAAGACTTCGGTTGTAATGGTGATGGTGCCGGCCAGGGTGCCGGTCTGAATATTGGAGCCGGGCGGCAAGACCACGGCACCGCCGGTGGCGGGAATGGTGAACTCCAAGCTACGGGTGCCGTTGCTGAAGCGCACGCTGGGGTCGTTGGTGTTGTGGATCGAATCCGGGGTAAAGCGCAGCGTCAGTACGCCGGTAGTGGCCACGCCCAAGGGCGTCGTCACATTGATGCCGAAGGGCGCGTTGGCGTTGGGGGCCAAGGCTTCCGGCAAACCGGTGAGGGCCAGTCCCGGCGGCACGGTGGCCATGACGGGGAAAGTGAAGGCTCGTGAGGCCACCAAGCCAAGAGAGTCCGTGACGACCGCGATAAAGGTGACCGTGCCGGTGGCCGTGGGCGTGCCGCTAAACGCGCCAGTAGCCGCGTTAAAGGTCAATCCGTCCGCCAGCCCGCCCGGCAATAGCTCCCAGCGGTAGGGTTCCTGGCCGCCGCGCGCGTTTAGGCTGGCCCCGTAAGGCCGACCCAGGGTGGCGGCGGGCAGAGTGGCGGTGGAGATTTCGAGGCGTTCGACGCCGGCGGGACGTACTTCGAAGCTATAGCTGCGGCGCGAGACGGCGCCCGCCGCGTCCGTCACCAGGACGTTGGCGCTAAATTGCCCGGCGGCCGTAGACGTGCCGCCAAAGTTGCCGGTGGATGCGTTAAAGGTCAGCCCGGGCGGAATGCTGCCGCTCGTCAGAGACCAGGTATAGGGCGGCGTTCCGCCGGCGACGGCCACAGCGGCGCCATAGGGCTCACCGAGCACGCCGTCGGGCAGCGTTTCGGTGACGATGTTCAGTGCCGGATCGGCCACCACGCGCAGGGTGAAAACCTTCGCCACCGTCCCGCGCGCGCTGTCTCTCACGGTGACCGTAAACTGGCTTTGGCCTGTGGCCGTAGGCGTGCCCGTAATGCTTCCATTGAAACTGAGCCCTGGGGGCAGCGTGCCTTCCAGGGTGGTCGAAAGATAGAGCGGCGTGCCGCCGATGGCGTCGAAGGATTGCGAATAGGGGCGGCCCACGACGGCATCGCTCAAGGGCGATTCCGTGGTGATGGTCAAGGGCAAGGAGCCACCCTCGACGGTAATGGTTAGATCGCGGCGCGCGGATTGGCGATTTGCGTCGCGCACCTCATAGGTAGCGCTGAAGACACCGGTGCGGGTGGGCATGCCGCTAAGGGCACCGCTGGCGGCGTCGATCGCAAGTCCTGGTGGCATGGCGCCGCCCGCCAAGCCAAAGGTGTAAGGGGGAAGACCGCCCTGGGCGCTCAAGGCGGTCGAGTAGGTCACGCCCAACTGGCCGTTGGGAAGGCCGTCTGTTGTGAGGCTCAGCAATTGGCCCGTAATGCGAAGGGTGCAACTGCGCGTCACGTTGGTCTCGGTGGAATCGTCGGCGCGCAAGTTCAAGGCGAAGTCGCCGGGCGCGGTAGGCCGGCCGGTTAATGGCACTCGGCCCTGCGCGTCGGCAACGCCCAGCGTCAAGCCGGCCGGGAGGGCGCCAGAGAGGATGCGCAGGGTGTAGGGAGCGACGCCGCCGTTAAGCGCGAAGCTAGCGTTCACGGTTGAACCAAGCGTGAAACTGGAAGGCTCGGGACACACGAAGCTGAGGTTGCTTGCCGCATTCCGAAAGAGGATGGAGCGCTGTACGGCGAGACCCGCGGCGTCGCGCACTTCAATGGTGACGGGGAAATCGCCCTGGCGGCTAGCGGTGCCGCCGAGGGTTCCGTTTTCAGCCAGATTCAGCCCGGGAGCCGGATTGCCGAGGACGCCAAAGCGATAGGGGGGCTGCCCGCCGCCGGCCTCAATTGAGCCGGAATAGGCGGTCCCAGCCCTGGTGAGGATGGGGCCGGTGGTGAGGAGCCGCAAGGCGCCACCCACGATGGAGATGCCACAGCGCGCCGCCGTCGATTGCTGCGCGGAGTCGGTAACGCCGAGGGTAAAGACGCTATTGCCCGTGGTGGTGGGACGGCCCGAAAAGGCGCCCGTGGCGGCGCCCAGAGAGATGCCCGTGGGCAGGCTGCCCTCGCGAATCGAGAACTGGTAGGGGGGTGTACCGCCCAGCACGACGGCGCTCGAATCAAAGGGGAGATTGAGCTCCGCTGTAAAGGAGGGACACCCGACGCGGAAGGCGCCCTGGGCGACGTTGACGGTAAAGCGCGAGGATATTGTGCCCCCGGCCGAATCGGACACCTCGACCTGAATGGGCCAAGCTCCGGACACGGTGGGTGTGCCGCCTAGCCGATTGCCGCTGAGGGTCAAGCCCGGCACGCTGCCTTCGGCTAGGCGGAAGGCGTAGGGCGGCGCGCCGCCGGCGACGTCAATGGATTGCGAGTAGGGCGTGCCCACGGTGCCGCCGCTGAGGGAGGAAGTGACAAAGCGCAGGGGGTCCGGTTGGAAGACGTTGACCGAGAAGGAACGGCTGGCGCTCTGGCTTTGGACGTCGGTAACCAGCACGAGAAAATTAAAGGTACCGGGGGATTGGGGCGTGCCGCTGAGGAGTCCGCTTTGCGGGTTTAGGGTCAAACCCGGCGGCAAGCTGCCGGAGACCTGGAAGCTTAACGGCGCAATCCCGCCCACCACCACGATGTTGGCGCTATAGGGCAGGCCCACTTGCGCGCCGGGCAGCGTGAGGGTGCTGATGGAGATCGGCGGCGGAGCGGCGACGCGGAAATCGCAGAGGTTGCTTTGCGAAGCGAAGCCCAGATTGTCGGCCACCGTAAAGGCGGTCAAGAAGTTGCCGACGGTGGTGGGGGTGCCGGAGACGAGGCCGGTAGAGGGATTCAAGCTGAGCCCCGCGGGCAAGACGGTTTGGTAAAGGGAGAAGCTAAGCGGACGCCGGCTGCCGACCGAGGTAACGGGCGAAGCATAGGGTTCGCCCAGCACGAGGTCCGTCTGGTCCGGGCAGATGCCCCGCGCGCCGACGGTGCTGCCTTCGGTGAAATCAATGTTGCAGGAGGCGGAGACGGTTCCGCCTCCGGCGAGAGTAGCCGTGGCGGTGAAGCTCGCAAATTCGGCCGAGCTGCCGGACCCGCTGAGCGCGCCGGTTTGGGCATTCATCGTGACGCCCGAAGGTAAGGCCCCTTGGGTGATGCTAAAGCCCGTCACGACGCCGGAGCTAATGCTCAAGGCCGAGCTATAGAATTGCCCACCAATGCCACTCGGCAAGGGGCAGCGCAGCGCGATCGGGGAGGGTTCGGGGCGGCCGAGCACGGTGATGGTGTAGGTGCGGTTGACGAGCGAACTGGCGCCGTCGTTGGTGCGTGCGGTGAACGTAAAGCTGCCCGGCGTGGAGGGGGTTCCAGTGATCAATCCGCTGGAACCATTTAGGCTCAAGCCCGGCGGCAAGCTGCCGGAGAGCAAGGTGTGGGAATAGGGGGAGACGCCTCCGTAGGCCGAGATCGCCGAGCGGTAAGGCACGCCGAGGCGCGCGGTTGTGCGAGGAGTAAGGGTATCGAGGACGCTGTTAATGAAAAGGTTGCAGTCCCGCGTGACGGTGCCGCCGCCGGACAGCGAGGCCGTCAGCGTATAGCTAAAAACACCTTCCGCGGCCGCGGTACCGGAGACCACGCCTTGCCCGCCACTCAAGTTAAAGCCCGGCGGCAGCGCCCCGCCCGTCAAAGCGAAGCTGAGGGCAGTGGGAATGACAAAGGCGCTACTTGAATAGGATTCGCCCACCCCTGCATTGGGATCCGGACAGACGAAAGTGACGATGTTCAGGCTGTAAGTGATGAAGCCGTTCTGTTGGGCGCCCGGGGGGCCCGAACTGGCCCGGACCAGGAAGGAGAAGCCGCCCGTCGAAGTGGGTGTGCCGCTGAGCAAGCCGCTGGAACTCAGCGTTAAGCCGGGCGGCAAGATTCCCTGCTCAAGAACGAACGTATAGGGCGCGGTGGCGCCGCTGGCCGTGAGGGTGACGCTGTAGGGGACGTTAAAGATCCCGTTGGGAATCGTGGTTGGCGCAATGACCACCTGGGCCCAGGCCCCGGCACTGAGCAGCGCCAACAATGCCAGTAGCTTTTTCATGAATGAGCCTCCTGCTCGCGGGAAAGAATATTTATCGCGGTGCGCCCGCGCTGGGGTTGCCTGGGTTCACGCCCACGCTCGGCCGGCTGTTGCCGTTGTTGGTCACGGCGTAAATGGCTCCCCCGGCCGCCGCGGCAGCCGCAATTCCAATAATCGTGAGCGTAAGACCCGAAATGGCCGCGCCCGCCGCCAATACATTTGACTGGGCTACGACGATCTGGCCGAAAGACTGTTGGAAATTCGCGCGGATCTGCATGTTGTAGTTGCCGGCTTGTCCGTTGGGCTTTAAGCCACGGGCCGCGGCACGGCCGGCGTTGTCGGTGGTGGTCGTGATCATGCGGCCGCCCTGCTGGCTGACCAAGCCGGGCCCGGAATCGGGCAGGAGAAAGACGACGGTGGCCCCGGCGACGGGCTTGTTGTTTTCGTCCCGGACCTCGACGATGGTTTCGCGCGCCGTACGGCTTTTGATGTTGTTGATGGCGCCGTCGCCATTGATGACAACGATGTTCAATTTCGGGCTGTTCGGATCTTGGGCGGCTCTAGCCGTGGGACCAAAGGCCAAAAGCGCGGCTAATAAAAGTGCGCAGAACGGTCGATAGGCATAAGACGTCATATGGTTTTGTTCTCTAAGAATATACTGAAGAAGAATTTGGAGGATTACCAAATGTTTCATCGCACTTTTGCGGCCTTGGCTTTAGCGGCCGTTTTGGGATGGGGACAGGAATCGAGCGGACCTCGCCTCACGGCGCGGGAGATTTTCTACGGCGCCAAGCCCGCCGAGTCGCCCGTGACGGCGCCCAAGACGGCGCCCAAGACAGTAGCCAAGAGCACGCCCGCGCCCGCCAAGAAGAAGGCGAATCCTGCCCCGGCCCAGGGCGAGCCGGTACCGGTGACCTTGGCGCACGATACGGGCAGCGCCGCAAGCGGGGGCGGATTGGCGATGCGCTGGTCAATTGTGCAGAATTTTCCAGGCGGGGCGAAGAAGGAAGTTCCGGCGTCCACCGAATTTAAGTCTGGAGACGCGATAAACGTCCGGGTGGAGGTGAACGACTTCGGCTACCTCTACATTTTCGCCCGCGGGTCTTCGGGGAAGTGGACGCCCTTGTTTCCCTCGCCGAATGTGTCGAGCGGCGACAACCGGGTGGGGCCCAATCAGCCCTATCTGATGCCGGCCGGATACGTTTTCCGGTTTGACGAAAAGGCGGGCACGGAGCGGATTTTTGTGGTCTTTTCGCGCAAGCCGGAACCGGATTTCGACGGATTGATTTACAAGGTCGCCCCGGATCGTAAAGAAAGTCCCAGCGCCGCGCCACAACAGCATCCCGGCATTATCTTGGCGCAGAACTCGACGATCGGGGACCCTTTCGTGGACCGCATGAAAGGCATGTACGCCCGCGACCTGATTGTGGAAAAGGCCGAGGGCGAAATCCGGTCGAGCCTGGGGCCAAAGTTTGAGTATGCGGCTTATGTGGCCAGCCAGAACAAGGCCGACGCGCGGGTGGTGGCCGAAGTGAGTTTGGTGCACAAGTAAATGCGCCTCTTCACGCTACTGGCGCTCGCGGCGCTCGCGATGAACGCGCAGCCGCAGAAGAAGGGCCGCGATTTGCGCGTTGAAAAAGACGCCTTCCCCGAAGGCGAGATGCAACTGCTGACGCGCAAGGTGGACATCCCGCGCAGCTACGCGGTGCTGATTGGCGTGGGGAATTACCCGAACCTCACTAAAGAACTGCAATTGGCCTATGCCGAGCGCGACGCCGAGAGTTTGTATTCGGTACTGATCAGCCTGGAGGGCGGCAACTTTCGCTCGGAGAACGTGAAGAGGCTGTTGGGACCGAAGGCGACGCTAGCCAACATCAAGACGGAACTGGAAGAGTGGCTGCCGAGGGTAGCCAAGGAAAACGACCGGGTCTTCATTTACTTCGCCGGTCACGGCTTCGTCCACCAGGGCAAGGGGTATCTGGCGCCCAGCGACTTTAGCCTCCAGAACATCGCCGCTTCGGGATACCCGATGGAAAGCCTGGCGAAGCTGGTTTCAACGAGTCTGAAGGCCAAGTACAAGGTGCTCTTCACCGATAGCTGCCACTCGGGATTTGTGACGACGGAGACGAAGGCGTCGAATCTGAACAAGATTTTGCAGTCGCTCGATACGAGCCTGTTTTCGCTCACGGCGGCGCGGGACGACGAGCGGAGCTTTGAATCGCCGGACTTTGGCGGCGGACATGGCGTCTTTACTTACTATGCCGTGAAGGGCATGGAAGGCGAGGCGGACGAGGACCGCGACGGGATTGTGACGGCGGCGGAGATGACCGAATATGTGAGGCGGAACGTGCGCGAGGCGACGCAGGGCAAGCAGACGCCGCGCTCGGATCGGGGAGCGTTCGACCCGGAAATGCTGATCTCCTATGTGCCGGCGCATGCGACGGCGGCGGCACCTCCGGCGCCGAAATATGGCGGGCTGGTCTTTGAGACGAACCGCGACGAGGTGGAAGTATTTGTAGACGGCAAAAGCGCGGGGGTTGCGTCGAAAGCGCAGCCTTTGCGCATCCCCGGTCTGCGGCCCGGGGCGCATACGGTGCAGGGCGTAAAGATGGGCTACGAACCCGACGGTCCGCGGGAAGAAATGGTTTATCCAGGTCAGGAATCCACGGTGAAGCTGCAGATTTTGATTCCGCGCAAGCGGCCCAAGGCGGCGGTGGATCACTTCAACCAGGGCCTGGAGGATTACAACAAGGGCTTCGAGAAGAATTACCGCGCGGCGGTGGGGCATTGGGAAAAGGCGCTGGCCGCGGACCCCACCTACAGCCAGGCGGCGTTGTACCTGGGCCGCGCGCACAACGCGCTATTTGAGCAGGACAAGGCCAAGCATTATTTTGAGAAGGCGATCCAGATCGACCCGGACTATGCCGAAGCGCGTTCGAGCTTTGGCGGGATGCTGCTGGATATTGGCAGCGTGGACGAAAGCATCCGCCAATTCGATACGGTGCTGCGCCGCCAACCGAAGGATTTGCAGACGCTGTATTTGCGGGCGCAGGCCTTGCGCATCAAGGAACGCTACGACGAGGCGATCGACTCGGCCCGGGCGGCGATCCAAATCTCTCCGACGGTGGCCGAGCCGCATTTTTGGCTAGCGGAAAGCCTACGCATGAAAGGCGACTATGGGGACGCGCGGCGGGAATACGTGGCTTATCTGAAGCACTCGAATTTCGACTCGGGGCTGGCCGGCAACATGCACTATTACGTGGTGGGCTACCTGGTGGGCCTGGGCAAACGCCGGCGGGCGGCGCAGAAGGATATCTGGCAGGATCTGCGGAGCCTGGCCTATTTTGGACTATGCGATTGCGCTTACCGCGAGAAGAAGAACGAGGACGCGTTGTTGTTTTGCCAAAAGAGCCTGCAGTACGATCCGGAATACCCTTATGGACATTACTTGACCGGGCTGGTGTTGGCAACACAGGCCCAGAGCAGCGGGAGCCTGGAAACGCTGGCGGCCTCGAAAAGGCACTTTCAGAAAATGCTGGTCCTCAATCCCGATATGGATGAAGCCAAGAGCGTGAGGACGATGCTGGGGAGCTTCGAGCAGGCGCTCGCGTCGCGCTAGGCCCGGGCACCGCCGCCGAAAAGCTTGCGGCCAATCGTGAGCGGAAGCATCAGGATTTCATAGACCAATTGCAAGACTCCGGAGACGGCTACACCGACCAGGCGGAAAGGCAGGAGGAGCAGCCAAAGTAGTGGGTAAAGCACGAGTGCCAGCAAGGCGAGGGGCCAGCACAGAAAAAAGAGCAGCAACCAAAGCAGGAAGGTGAACATAGGCGCCTCCATAGGGGATACGCAGGAATTTCCCGCGGGGTTCCCCTTCCGGCGACCCAATTTGCCTCCGCTCGACGCTTACTCAGTAGGCTTTTCTACTAGACTGAGAGATCAAACAGCCCCATGCCCGTATTCGAACAACAGGAACGCCCCTACGAAGCACTCGTACCCCATTTGGGCAAGGACGTGTTTGTCCTAATGAGCTTTGAAGGCAACGAGTATGTTTCCCACACCTTCGAATTCCGGGTGGTGATAGCGACGAACCGGGAATCGATCCACGACGAGGACCTGCTGCGGAAACCGATTCTGCTGACCATCCGGCGCGAGGAGTACCAGCCGCGCTACGTACATGGCTTAATGCAGAAGGCCAAACTGCTGGGACGCGTGGAAGAGGAAGAGACGATTTATTACTGGGAAGTGATCGTGGTGCCGTGGTTGTGGTTTTTGAATCTGGAGACCGAATGCCGGCATTTTCAGAACCTGACGGCGGTGGAGATTGTGAAGAAGGTTTTCGACGAACACGGTTTTCGCGACTACACCTTCAAGCCGCAGGGCTCATTTCCGAAGCGCGAGTTTACGGTGCAGTACCGGGAGACGAGTTTTAACTTTATTTCGCGGCTGATGGAGGAAGAGGGGATCTTTTACTGGTTTGAGCACAGTGAGCAGAAGCACCAGTTGATCCTCACCAACGTGAATTCCGCCACGCAGGATTGCCCGGGGCTAAACGTTTTGCCTTACGGCATTGGCGACATGAGCGGCCCGGGACGGACGGGGATCGTGGACAAGCTGGCCAGTTCGACCAGTGTGCATACGGGCAAGATCACCTACCAGGACTTTAACTTCGAGATGAGCAGCGTGAACCTGATGGCCTCGACCAAGGGAAAACAGTTGAGCGAGGTTTACGACTATCCCGGTTACTACAAGACGAAGGCCGACGGCGAGCGCTATGCGAAGCTGCGGCTGGAAGAACAGGAAGCGCGGCTGCGCACGATCCAGGCCCACACCGTATCGACGACCCTAATGCCGGGCTTCAAATTCTCGCTGACCGATCATTTCGACGATAAATGCAACACGACGTACGTCGTGCTGAGCCAAAGCCTGTCGGCACGCCAGAACATGGTGGATCTGGGAGAGGGCGGGCAAAGAGTAAGCGGCAGCTTTCACTTCAGCGCGATTCCGGTGAAGGTGCCTTACCGGCCGCCGCTGCGGCACACAAAGCCGATGATTCATGGCATCCAGACGGCCATCGTGACCGGGCCGGACGGCAACGAGATCTATTGCGACAAGTACGGGCGCGTGAAGGTGAAATTCCATTGGGACCGGGCGACGTACACGAATAAGGCGGAGTCGTCGTTCTGGATTCGCGTGTCGAGTGCGTGGGCCGGGGCGAACTGGGGCCAGATTTCCCTGCCCCGGATTGGCCAAGAGGTGATTGTCAGTTTTCTGGAAGGAGATCCGGACCGGCCATTGATCACCGGGCGCGTCTACAACGATTTGCAGATGCCGCCCTACACGTTGCCGGGCGACATGACGCAATCGGGCATCAAGTCCCGTTCGACGACGGGCGGCGGCTCGGACGACTTCAACGAATTCCGCTTTGAGGATAAGAAGGGTTCCGAACAGATTTACCTGCACGCGCAGAAGGACTACGACGAGTTCATCGAGAATAAGCACACGATTACGGTGCGGGACTCTGACCAACTGATTACGCTCGAAAAGGGCAATCAGAAGACGGAAGTCAAGATGGGCAACCGCGAGATCAAGGTGGCGATGGGCAATAACAAGCTCGAATGCACGGCGGGCAAGATCGAGGAGAAAGCCGCGCAGGAGATCAAGATGACCTGCGGCGGGATGTCGTCGATTACACTGACGCCGACGAGTATCGAACTGAGCGTGGGGGCTTCGAAGATCAGCCTGAGCGTAGCGGGGGCGATAGAGCTGACCGGGGCCGCGGCCAAGATCCAGAACGGGCCGGCGCTGATGTCGGTGACCGCGCCGATCATCAAATTGAACTAGGGAGACGCAAGGATGGCGCAAGCAAAAGCGACAAACGCAAAAGAGCTGGCGCAGTTTGCGATGCTGAAGCCGCCGGCGACGGACTATCTGGCGGAGGCAAAGAGCGCGCAACACTACGCCGAGATTCTGGTGGCCAAGGGGCACTGGATGCCGGCGCTGAATTATCTTGCCCACGCCATGCCGAGCCGCGAGGGAGTGTGGTGGGCGTGGTACTGCGCCCGCAAGGCGCACTCCAAGGACCAGCAACCCGAAACGCAGCACGCGCTGGGGCTGGCCGAGAAATGGATCGCGCAGCCCACGGAAGAAAACCGGCAAATCGCCAAGAGCTATGCCGAGCGCGAGGAAGCCAAGGCCGCGCCGCAGCATGTGCTGGAGGCCATAGTGGCGACGGGGGACCTGGAAGACGCCTCAAGCGGAGCGAAGAGCCCGCCGCCGAACTATCTGGCGAGCAAATTTGTGTATGCGGCAACCGTGGCGAGCGCGTACCCGCCGAACCCGGAAAATCCCGCCGAGACGGCGGCGGATTACCTGCGGCAAGGCTTCGACGTGGCCAACCGGATTCAACTTTGGAGTCAATACAAGTAATGCCCTTCCCCGCCAGCCGAATTACAGATATGCATCTGTGCCCGATGGTGACGCCCGCGGTGGTGCCGGTGCCGCACGTGGGAGGGCCGATATCGGGGCCTTGCGTGCCCAACGTGATTGTAAGTGGGCTGCCTGTTTCGGTAGTGGGCGATATGTGCGTGTGCGTAGGCCCGCCGGACGTGGTGACGGTGGGGTCGCCGACGGTGTTGGTGACGGGCAGGCCGTGTACGCGGATTACTTCGAACACGGCGCACGGGGGAGTGGTGATCCTGGGCGCGCCGACGGTTTTGGTGGCCTAGAAAATCTTTCCGCTCGCGGCGGAGGGGACGATTGTGATTTCCAGCAAGGCCTGGGCGAAGCGGAGAGCCCAGGGCCGATGGTCCGCCGCTTGCGCGATCCGATCCTGCCGGAACTCTACCTGGAGATGCAGCAGTCCCCGGCGCAGGGCATGGAACGGGACAGTGTAGTCCACGGCTGGATCCAGATCGTAGGGTTGATTGTCTCCCACTAGGACGTCGCCGGGCCGGCGAAGGGCGGCGAGAACGGGATCGGTGAGGCGGCGGTCCCGATGGCTGGAAAGGGCGATTTCCCAAGGGCGGACCTGGCCCGCGAGGGAGGGCGTCATGGAGTGGATGGAAACCACGATGGATTCGACGCCGCTGGACTCGCGCGCTTGCAAGATCGACTCGCACGCATCGTGATAGGGGCGGAAATAGCCCTCGATGCGGTCCGCCCGGGCGGCTTCGCTGAGATGCAGATTGCCGGGGATCACGGTCCCGTCGCTGATTTCGGGTATCAGGTCCACGGCATCGAGCTGGCGGTTGCAGTCGATCACCAGGCGGGACGTATTGCCGAAGACGGCGGGGGCGTCGAGGATTTCCGACAGGGCCTCGGTAACGCCCGCAGCGCCAATGTCCCAGGCAATGTGGCGCTCCAATTCGGACGCAGGCAGACCCAGTGCGTTTAGCGACGCAGGAATGCGATTGCTGGCATGATCGCAGAACAGGACAAAGCGGCTGCTTCCCCGCGGGCGAAGCAGGCGAAACGCGGCCATGGGTTCGTTATTCCACCGCCTGCGTCACGGCCACGGAGACATCCATACTGAGGAATGCCTCCGGAGGGCCAGAATACGTACCCCATAGGGGCAGGACATGATAGGGGTCCCAAGCGACGGCCACGCGGATGAGATTACGGTTGCCGACGATGCTATTGGTGGGATCGAAATCGATCCAGCCCGCGCCCGGCAGGTAGGCCTGCATCCAGGCGTGCGTGGCCCCGCCCCCGGCGAGACCCGAACCATGCGGCGAGAAGATGTATCCACTGACGAAGCGCGCCGCGATGCCTAAGGAGCGGCAAGCTTCCATCATCAGCACGGCGAAATCCCGGCAACTGCCGCTGCCTATGAGAAGCGTCTGCTCTGGAGTCTGCACTCCCTTTTCGATCCGGCGTCCGTACTTGAGTTGTGCGGTGATGCCGCGCGTCATGGAGCGGAGCAGGTTCATGGTGCCGGTGGAGGATGCGGCATCGAGAAATTGCAAGGCCCATTGGGAAACGAGCTCGCTCGGGTAATGGCGAGCCAGGGGACGCATCAGCGTGGGAAAGTCCTCGTCGGAATAGCGAAAGGGATAGGTTCGCGCGTATTCTTCGAGGGGGTATTCCGGCACGGTAGTTTCGAAATGCTCCAGCGTTACGCTGCTATCGAAGCGGAGCTCGGAGGTGGTCCCCTCAAAGGTGGCGACGGCTACGGAGTTATCAAAAGGATCGTGCAGCCAGCGGAGTTGCACCGGTTGCGGCGTGATGGTCAAGGCAGTGGAAATCAAGCGTAGATCGTGGCTGGCCCGCGGGCGAAACATCATGCGGTGTTCGCCGAGGCCGACGGGCTCGCGATAGAGGTAGACCGTTGAGTGGCTCACCTTAAGGAGGGACATCATTCGGCCGTTGCTTGGACCTGACCGCTGGAGAACTCATCCGCCCAGACTCTAAAGTGTTCCAAAGTGTTGGGGCCAAAGGTGGTGGCGATGGCCACATCGGCCGCGTCGCGGCCCCGGGCCATCAAGATACGTCCGCGACGCGGCATATTGTTTCGCGGGTCGAACAAATGCCAGCGGCCGCCGATCCAGGCTTCAAACCAGGCCGCGAAATCGCCGGGAGCGTAAGGCGGGGGAGTTCCGAGGTCGCTCAGATATCCGGTGCAGTAGCGCGCCGGAATGTTCATGCAGCGGCAGAATGCAATGGCGAGGTGGGCGAAATCGCGGCAGACCCCGGTGCGCTCGTAGAATGCCTCCGAGGCGCTGCGGGTGGGGCGGGCGTTCTGGTAATTGAACGCGATGTGGTTATGAACGTAATCGCAAATGGCCTGCACGCGCGGGTAGCCCGGAACCGTGCCACTGAAGAGTTGCCAAGCCGCTTGCGAAAGCAAATCGGTGTCGCAATAGCGGCTGCCCAAAAGGAACACAAGATTCTGATCCGGCAGATCCTCTACGAAGTGTTGCCAGGCCGCCTGCATAATCTCATCCGGTTGCCCGCTATCGTTAATGACGGCATCGGCGGTGAGGCGGAGGCGGCCGGGGGGCGCGATGAGGCGGTTGCAATGATTCCCGAAAGCGTCGCGGTAGCGGGTGATCGTCAGGGGTGGCTCCGTCTGTGGATGGTCTGGAACCACGAGGTCGGCCACGCGCGATTCATGGACGTTGACGACCAGGATCATCGGCGTAGCCTGCGGGAAGTTGTAGATGAGTTCGTAGCCAATTCGAAGTTGCATAGGGAAGCTTTAGGCCGTGCAACCAGGATTGCAAGGGAGGACAGGAGGGGACAGCGAAGCGAAATTTGGCGTGGGCGCCAATATTCGTCCCACGACGACTCGCCTACAAGAATGGTAGCAGGGAGAAGGGGAAGCTATAGGGGGCGCGCGTAATAGCCAGTCTTGTGGCGAGTTTGGAGGCCGTCGCGGCGGGGGCGAATGCGGATTTTGCGGAAGGCGTTGTCGCGATCGGGGTTGGCGCTGTTGTAGGCGAGGTCGTAGGAGGAGCGCAGGGTGTCGGCAATCTGGCGGAAGGCGGCGCGGAGGTTGTCTTCTTCGGCGGCGTCGAATTCGAGACCGCCGGTTTCGAGGGCGAGGCGGCGCATGACGGAGCGGCCGTATTTGTTGCGGGAATTCCAGATGCGTTTTTGGACGTCGGTGTAGCGCAGGCAGAAGACGGTGGCGCTATGTTGTTGTGCGGCTTCGATGGAATCGAGGAGGTGGTGGGCGCTCGAGGTGTCTTCGCCGTCGGAGAAGAGGAGGATGGCGCGGCGGCCTTCGAGGCCTTCGAGTTCCTGGGCGGCGGCGACCACGGCGTCGTGAAAGGCGGAACCGCCGGTGCGGAGTTCGGGCGCGCCAATTTTGGGGAATTGCGAGATGTTGCGGGCCTTTTGAAAGTCCTTGAGGGCGTCGTCAAGATGTTCGGGTTTGGAGCTTAAGGGGGAGACGAGGCGGATGGAATTGCCGAAGCAGATGAGCATGGCTTGGTCGCGGGGGGTGAGGGCGGTTTTGAGGAAGTCGCGGAGGTCGCGGCGGTGATCTTTGAGGAATTCCTGCTGGGAACCGGAGACGTCGGCGATGACGGCGAGGGTGAGGGGGGAATCGGCGGCGCGGGAGAAGAAGGCGATTTTTTGGGGGGAGCCGTCTTCGAAGACTTCGAAGTCGTCGGCGCTGAGATTCTGGACGAGTTGGCCGCGGGAATCGAGAACGTTGAAGGGGACGTTGACGAGGTTGACTTCGACGCGGATGGCGTCTTGGGCGAGCAAGACGGGGGAGAAAAGAAAGAGGCGCCGCTGCATGCTATCTGGATGATACGCGCGAAACGGCGCCGGGTTTTGCTTCGTTTGGGCTAGGCCTTAAAATTCCAGGCGGAGGCCCATGGTGATGAGGCGAGCGCCGTTCTGCGGCCCGGTGGGGCGGCCGAAGTTAGCGTTACCGACGGTGCCGTTGACGCCACCGAAGTTGGTGCGGTTGAACATATTGAAGGCGTCTGCGCGATAGATCAGAACGATGGGGTTCTTATCGTTTTGCCACAAGGTGGTGCGCTTGACGATGGACATGTTCTCCGTAAAGACGGCGGGCTGGCGGAAATCGTTGTCGTAGAAGGCAGCGGTTCCGAGCGTGTATTGGGGCGCGGCTGTGAAGGCACCCGGGTTAAAGAAGCGGGTGTTGGGATTATTGGGATCGAGCGTCGTGCGGTCGATGCCCGTGCGGATCGCCGTGCCGCTGCGGTTGGCCTTGGTGAGCGGGGCAAAGAGGACGCCATTGCCCAGGGGGTTGCCCGGAGTAACGGCCTGGATGAGGGTGCCTTTGCGGTAGACGGCAGTGGCGGCGACAGTCCAGCCGCCGGTGACGGCGTTGGCGAAGGAATTCGAGAAGTTGAGGAACTTCTTACCTCGGCCGAAGGGGAGGTCGTAGGTGGCGAGGATGTTCAGGACGTGGGGGATATCGAAGGGCAGGAAGCTCTTGGAATCCGGCAGGTTGTAGTAGTCCTGAGGCGAGCCCTGGCCGCCGAGCTGGCTGAAGACCTGGCGGAAGTGGCCGTAGCCGAGGCTCTTGGACCAGGTGTAGTTGGCCAGAACCTGGAGGTCGCCATAGCGGCGCTCGACCTTGAATTGGAGGGCGTCGTACCAGCTTCTACCGTAACCGGAGAAGAGGCTCGAGACCGACAGATATTGCGGGAAGGGGCGGAGGGACTGGGCGACGCTGCGGTTGGCGCCAAAGCCCGCGAAGGGTTCGCGGAAGCCGGCGGCCTGAGCGGCGGCCGAACCAACCGGTTGCTGCAGAAGGCTGCCGCGGCTCAAGAGGCTGGTGGGGAGCTGGTTCAAGTCGATGGTGGAATTCAAGCGCGTGCCGCGATTGCCCTGGTAGGCGATATCGAAGAGGAAGTTCTTGAATTCATGCTGGACGCTGAAGCTCCAGTTGAAGATGCGGGCGGGCTGGCCGGCGGTGGGGCCTTGATACTGCACGCTTTGGAAGTTGACGATGGTGGGATCGATGATGGGGGGCGGGCGGTAGCCGGCTTGTACCGGAATGCCGTTATCCCAGTTGAGGATGGGATTGAGGCCATCGCTCTGGAGGTCGTTGGTGCCGGCAAAACCAGCGCGGCAGCCGCAGCCGCCGCTCGAGAGGCCCTGGTAGTAGATGGACCAGCCGCCGCGCAGGACGGTCTTGGGGGTCAACTGGTAGGCGAAGCCGAGGCGGGGGCCGATGTTGCCGTAGTCGTTGGGATAGAAGCGGCGCACGCCGGTGCGACCGGGGCCCGTGCCGGAGAAAACAAGCGCGCCCGCGCGGCCACCGGCGCCGGGGTTGGGCACATTGATATCGACGTGGGAGTAGCCGTTGCCCTCGGGGACGTGCCAGCCGATGGGGACTTCATAGCGGAGGCCGAGGTTCAAGGTGAGCCGGGGCGTGATGCGCCAGTTGTCCTGGAAGTAGACGCTGGTGTCGTAGTAAACAGTGGTATCGAAGAGCACCGGGGGCACGACGTTGGAGGCGACGTCGGCTCCGCCGATCAAGAGGCTGGCGAACTCGTGGCCGGTAGACGTGAGGGCGGTGGGGGAACCGGTCTGGACGCGGTTAAAGACGTAGCGGCCGTTGGTGCCGGCGAGGTCTTCACCACGGGTGGTGAACTTGCGCCAGTTGAAGCCGAATTTGTATTCATGCTTGCCACGAAGCCAGGTGTAGCCCTGGCTAACCCACCATTGGCGGTTGAACTGGAGACCGTTGGCAACTTTGCCGTCCTGGACGCCGTAGGCGGTGAGGCCGGCGGGGCCGTTGAACTGGATGCGGGGCGTGGCATCGGAATCGCCCGTGAGGTTGAAGCCAAGCCGGCTGCCGGCGCCTTTTTGGAAGGGGTTGTCCCAAGTCTGGCGCGTGATCGAGAACGAGTAAGTCGAGTGCATGATCAGATTGGGCCGGATGTTGAGGTCGTGATTAAAGCGATAGTTGTAGGGCTTCTGATTATTGTTCAAGCCGGTGCCGAGAACGCCGGGGAAGGTGGCGAGGTCGGTCTGGGATTGTACTTCGTTGGAGAAGAAGAAAGAGAGACGGTTGTTGGGGGTAAAGGCGTGGTCGGCCTTGATGCTCCAGATGTCGCGCTCAAAGGGGCTCTCGTTGACGAAGTCGTAGTTATTGGCGAGAGTGGGGCGGTTGGCGTCGGGAATGAGCGGGATGAGGTTGCGGGCGACGCGGCTGAAGCGGGCAGCCGGAATGATGTTGCCGGGGAACGGCGTGCGGGTGTTGCCGGAGGTGGTGGCGGGATCGTAGATGATGGGGACGCCGGCCTGGGAGAAGTTGCCTTGCTTCATGAGGGGCGTGGGGAGGGTGGAGATGGGGAAGCTGATGGTGGCGGGGCGGAGGTCCTTGGTTTTGGTGAAGAACCAGAAGGTCTTATTGCGGCCGTCGTAAAGCTTGGGGATCCAGACCGGACCACCGATGGAGCCGCCGGTTTCGTTGAAGCGTTCCTTGGGACGGAAGTTGGCGGCGGGGTTGGGGTTGGCGTTACGGGCCCAGGCGTTGGCGTTCCAGATATCGCGGCGCATGTTGTGGAAGGCGGCGCCGTGGAACCAACTGGTGCCGCTTTTGGCGACGTAGATTTCAATGCCGCCGCCAACGCGGCCATACTCGGCCGAGTAGTTGGAGCTGAGCATCTTGAACTCGCTGAACATTTCGGCGGAGGGGAAGTTGAAGACCGCGCTCGATTCGACGTTGATGGCGCTGGCGCCGTCGATCAGAATTTCTTGCGCGCGGCCGCCAGAGCCCGAGACGCTCTGCTCGCCATTGTTCGTGACGCCGGGCAGGAAGTTGACGAAGTTGCGGGGATTGCGGATGCCGCCGGCGAACAATGGCAGGTTATCCATCATTTGCTTGGAGACGGCGTTGCCGCGTTCGGCCGTGGAGGTTTCGAGCAACGGAGCCTGGTCGGTGATGGTAATGGTCTGCTGGACGTCGCCGACTTCGAGCCGGATGTCGAGGTCGACGCGGGCGGCGATGCGGATTTCGATGTTGCCGCGATTGACTTTCTTAAAGCCGGTCTTTTCAACCATGACGACATACTTGCCGGTGTTGAGGGCCGGAAAGACATAAATGCCGGAATCGGAGGTGGTGAGTTTGATTTCCACACCGGTGGCTTCGTTTTTGGCAATGACGGAGGCGCCGGGCACGGCCGCGCCATTTTGGTCGGATATTAGGCCAGCCAAAGAACCAGTGGAGGTCTGCGCGGAGGCCATCGCGGCCCCGAGCAGGGCTAGACACAACAAGGACGTCTGCTTCTTAATCATTTTTCCTCTTTCGTTTTCAGTAGGCAAGTCTATGAAAAACCATAGGGTTAGCTGCCGGAAAACTTCTCGCTTCGCGATTCTATAACAGATCGGTTGCAGATGCCAGAAAAAGTAGATAAAGCGGGATGGATGGGAATAAACCGGAACGCGAGATCAAAAGTGAAGCGGGATATGTTCGCCTGCGTTGCCGCTCCAGAAGAGGAGCTGGGGCGGTTTGCCCTTACCGTCGCGTTTGGGGAGGACGCGGTTGACCTGGTCTTTTTGCCAATCGAGGAGGAGTTCGTTGCGAAGGGAGAGGCCAGTATCGGAGGGGACGGGTGCTTCGAGGTAGAGGTTGACGTTGCCGCCTTTGGCTTCAAGGCCCACCCAGTGGAGGGTGAGGAATTGACCGGAGGAGTTTTTGAGGCTGAAGCGGCGGAAGAGGTAGTCTTTGGCGAGGCCTTCGATGTCGGGGCTGCGGTCGAGCTCGATGCGGCGGCCGGATTTGGAACTCAGGATCTCTTCGAGGTGTTGGGCGGAGAGGGCGATGAGGATTTCAACGCGCTTGGAATCGCTGCGGTAATCGACGGTGGAGAGGCTCATGTGGACGCCGTGGAAGGCGGAGGCTGAGACGGCCAGCAGGAGGAGCGCTCGCATGGTTTCTATTGTGACGCGAGGGGGCGGGAGGAGCTAGAGTAAGTCGCCTAATTGGGCGGCATCGATGCCGCAATCGGACAAGATTTTTCTTCGCAAACCCAAACCTAGCGTACGGCTGCGCAGCGGTATGACCGTGGCGCGACCGTCCGGGTGGCGCACAAAACAATGGCTTCCCCGGACGCGTTCCACCACAAAGCCAACCCGTTCCAAGGCTCTTACAAGCTCTTTTCCCGTGGGGCGTGGAAGCGAACTCATGCCGCGATAGTCACCCGTTGGATGCCGACGAATTCCAGGTTGCTAGGCTGCCGCCCTTGAGTCTCGAGGCATAGTTCGATGGCTTCTCGAATCTCAATCATGAGTTCGTCCAGAGAAAGGGCATCGGTGTGACAGCCCGGCAATTGGGGCACGGAAGCGACGTAGGCGCCTTCTTCATCCCGCTCGATTACGACATCAAATTGACGAGGCATACTTTTGAGTTTAGCCTTGGAATGCGAAAGCGTGATAAGGGAGCGGTGCGTTTCTATTGGGGGATCAGAGTAGCTTCGGCGGTCGTGCCGGCGTGCTCGAGGCGGATGCGGAAGGTGGCGGCGGCGCTTTGCGCGCTGGGGATGCGGACGTTGATCTGGACCAGGCCGGTGGTGCCGGGGGCGAGGCCGGAGTAGAGGACTTCGGCGGGAGCGCCGTTGATGGAGACGAGGGCGGGGTCGAGCAACTGGCCGTAGGGAGCTTGCGCGACCTGACCGGTGAGGGCGGCGGGATTGGTGCGGCCGGCGCCGGTGGCGTAGAGGATTAGAACGTCCTGGACGCGGAGGAGGCCGGTAAAGAGTTTGGGGGCGGCGGCGACGAGATTGATTTCCTGCTCTTCGCTGCGGCGGCCGGACTGTTCGACGCGGACGCGGATGCGAGTGCGTCCGGCGAGCTCAAGGGGGATTTGCAAATTGACCTGGCCGCGAGAGACGAAGTAGAGCGGCGCCGGGAGGCCATCGACGAGGACGCGGGTGGAGGCAAGTTCCGTGGGCAGCTTGCCGTCGGCGGAGAAAGAGGCGAGGGCGGCTTCGGCGGGGCCGAGGTCGCTACCGTAGAGGGAAACGATTTCGCCGGGGGCAAAGGGTCCCGCGCTGCCTTCAAAGAGGCCGCGTATGCCATTGGAGCTGATGGTGGGGTTGGTGGACGGGGCGGCGGCTTCGAGGGGAGCACCGAGGCGCCAGAGTTCGTTCAAGTTGTTGAACTGAAGGCCGCCGATGCCGCCAAAGAAGACGCTGCCGTAGCCTTCGGCGTAAGTGCCCTGATGGCGATGGCGGGCGGAGGGGGCGGTGCCTGCGGCTTGCAGTTCGCTCCAGCGGTCGGTGGCGGGATCGAATTCCCAAGAGTCGCCCAGGTTGCCGCCGCCGGAGCCGCCATGGAGGACCAGGCGGGCGCGGGAAGCGTCATAGGCGAAGCCATAGTATTGGCGGCCGGAGGGGCGAGGGAAGGATTGGACTTCGCGCCAATCGTTGCGGGAGAGGTTGAAGACCCAGAGGTCAGCCTGGGGGCAGGGGCCGGCGCCGGAGGAACAGCCCCCGTAGAGGTACATTTCATCGCGGGCGGCGGAATATTCGGCGTGGTGGAGGCAGCGGCGCAGGGGTTTCACGCCCGAGGGGGTGATGTCGGTCCAGCGGTTAGAGGCGAGGTCGAAGACCCAGGTGTCGTCGAAGCGGCCGCGCTCGCTGGTAAAGCCGTGGCTGAGGACGAGGCGATCGCGCCGGGCGTCATAGATGGTGGAGTGGCCGTAGCGGGCGGAGGGGCCGCCGGAAGCGCTGAGCTGGGTCCAGGCGTTGGAGGCGATGTCGTAGGCCCAGACGTCGCCAAAGAGAGAGCGGGCCTGGCCGGCAACGGTGACGACGCGGCGACGGACGGGGTCGAAGTTTAGGGTGTGGCCATGACGCGCGGGAGGAAGGGCGCCGGTGGGGTTGAGCTTGGTCCAGGTGCTCGAAGTGGTGTCAAAGGACCAGAGTTCGTTCGTATCGCCCCGGTCGTCGGTGCCGCCGAAGACGTAAAGGCGCTTAGCTTGGGGGTCGTACGCAATCGTGCCGTCGTAGCGGCCAGTGGGGGCGGTGCCGGATGCGGTGACGCGGGACCAAGTGAGAGGGCCGGAGGAGGTCTGCGGGTAGGCGGACGCGGCCAAGGCGAGAGCAAGAAGGATTTTCATAGCCGACAGACTATTGGCGGGGAGCATCAAGGGGGTTACGGAGAGGGGTGGAAATTCGTTCGCTCGACCGGAAGGGATAGCAGAGGGAGAAGGGCCGCGTAGTCCTCTTCGTGGCGGCGAGTGCCTACGACAAGACAGGGCGTCTCGCCCTCGTAGTAAACGGCGATGCCCCGTTCGTAGGCGAGGGAGTTGGCTAGCGTTGGGGGGAAGAGGTCTAACGACGCCTTGGGCGGCAGAATGGCGAACAGTTTCGCCCGCCAGGTTGGATTGGCGACGATCTTCTCGAATTCCCAGCGCAGCCCAGCGCTTTCACCGGCGATGACGAGGATGAGGGACGCCTCCTCGACCTTGCGGAGGATATGCTCCTGCCAAGGGCCAGGCGGAAGGGGCGCACGAATAGCACCGGGGTCGACGTCGGGGAGCGCCGGCGCGGCTACAGCAACAAAGGGACCGATCGGCCAGGCATGGCGAACGAAGACTTCTTCCAGCCGTATGTCCACGTCGGGTTGAAAGGGGAGGAAGAATAGAATCCGGGCGGTTATTCCGTTGACGGCATCCCAGAAATGGACACGTTCCGTAATCGTGACGGAATCGTCGGAAAAGGAGCGCAAGAGGAGCACCGGGGCTCGATCGTCCAGAATCGGTCGGCCCAGAAAGCCTTGCGCGAGTTCCGACTGCGCGCGGCGGCGGAAGTAGCTGTGGATCGAGGTGGCGAGATTTAGTGCGAAGGTTGCCAACAGGGTCCCGAGCAGGGAGGCCATCAGATCGTTCTCGCCGATGACCGCGACGGGTAGCACAAGGACCAGAAAGGGCAAGGGAGCCAGCACGAAGCCCAGCAGGCGAAAACGGAGATAGGACAGGAAGCGGCCGCTGCGCCAGGGGGCGGGGGCGCGGTTCCTGCTGGAGGGGAAGTAGGGGAAGGAAGCGGCGGTTTTGTTTTCCACCGAACGAAGGCGCCAAGCAAGAACGCCGGCAAACGCGAGGGGAAAACCCAGAAGCGTTCCCATGGCAAGCAGGATGGTATTCGCCCCGACGCTCTCTCTCCACAATGCCAGAAGGGGAAGCGCCGGCGCAGCAAAGCAGAAGAGATGAGCGAGGCGCAATCGGCGCATCCCGGCCGAGACAATAACGTGCGCGAAGAGCCACACAGGAAGTAAGGCAAGAATCGTGAGCTCCCTTGGGCCCAGGGCGGCGATCAAGGTGATTGCAAAAAAGGGTGAGGTTCCATAACTAACCCAAACGGCGTTCTGATAGCGGGACAGGGCCGCTAGGTAGGGTGCGAGGTCGATTTCCAGGTGGGTGGTTGGAGTACTCATCCGGAACCGATCGGGAGTGCAGACCGCAGGCGGCTAGTTGTTGTTGCCGGTGCTGGCGTCGGTGGAAGGCTTGCCCTTGGACTTGTCGAGCTGCATGGGGTTTTGTTCGCGCTTTTCCTTGAACAACTGGAACGGCGTTTTGACGGGGCGCGGGGGCCAGGCGTTGTTGCTCAAGTCTGTGTCGGCGGTTTCAAGGTGCGGATCGACGACGATGGACTTGATTTCGCGCGGGGTGACGAGCATCTTGGTGACGGCGACGTTATTGCGGCGCCAGATTTCGGAGGGGATGCGGAGTTCTTCCTTCTTGCCGTCTGAGTATTCGATTTCCAGGATGACGGGCATGACGAGACCGCCGAGGTTCTTCAGATCCACCAGATAGAAGTTTGAGCCGCCTTTGAGGGCCGTTTTTTCCTCTTCTTCGAGGGTGGCCAGGAGTTTTTGGTACTCGTCCTTGTCGCGGTCGGTGACGGTGAGGGGGTCGTAGGAGTTGTAGAAGTCCTTCAAATCGGGGTTGGCGTCGACGAGTTTCGGGAGGGACTTGTTGCGCATCTGCGAGAGGGTGATGGGCTCGGAGTCCTTCTGGCGCTTCTGGCCGGGCTTTTCCACTTCGGGGTCCTTGGTGTCGATGACGAAGTGGCGGACCTTCTCGATAGAAATGTCAGTGTGGTCGGTCGAATAGAACCAGCCGCGCCAGAACCAGTCGAGGTCGACGCCGGAGGCGTCTTCGAGGGTACGGAAGAAGTCGCTCGGAGTGGGGCGCTTGAACTTCCAGCGGCGGGAGTATTCGCGGAAGGCGAAATCGAAGAGCTCGCGGCCGAGGATGGTTTCGCGCAGGATGTTTAGACCGGTGGCGGTCTTGGCGTAGGCATTAGGACCGAGGGCGATGATGGACTCCGAGTTGGTCATGATCGTGTCGTGGGTATCGCTGGTCATGTAGGAGGTGATGTATTTGGGTTCGCCCCGCTTGGAGGGATAGTTCTCTTCCCATTCCTGTTCGGCGAGGTACTGGAGGAAGGTATTGATGCCTTCGTCGAGCCAGGTCCATTGGCGCTCGTCGGAATTGACGATCATGGGGAAGTAGTTGTGGCCGACCTCGTGGATGACGACGCTGATGAGGCCGTACTTGGTCAGCGAGGAGTAGGTTTTATCCTTTTGCGGGCGGGGACCGTTGAAGCAGATCATCGGATACTCCATGCCGCCGATGGGGCCGTTGACGCTGATGGCGATGGGGTAGGGGTAGGTGAAGGAGTACTTGGAATAGACGTTGAGCGTGTGGATGATGGAGGCGGTGGAATAACGCTCCCAGAGGGGGTTGCCCTCCTTGGGGTAGTAGCTCATGGCGAGGGTTTTCTGATTCCCTCCCCCGGCGCTGACGGTGTGGCCCTGGGCGTCCCAGATGAACTTGCGGGAATTGGCGAAAGCGAAATCGCGGACATTGTCGGCGTGGAAGATCCAGGTCTTCTTGCCTTTGGGCTTGGACTTTTCGCTGGCGGTGGCCTCGGCTTCGGTGACGACGAGGACGGGTTTTTTGGCGCTTTCGGCTTCCTTGAGGCGGGCGCGCTGGGCGGCGGTCAGGACCTGCGCGGGATTCTGAAGTACGCCAGTGGAGGCGACGATGTGGTCGTCGGGAACGGTGATAGCGACCTTGTAATCGCCAAACTCGAGGGTGAACTCGCCCGAGCCGAGGAACTGCTTATGCTGCCAGCCGTAGACGTCGTAATAGGCGGCGAGGCGCGGAAACCATTGGGCCATCTCATAGATGTAGTTGCCGTCTTCGGGGAAGAACTCGTAGCCGCTACGCGAGCCGATTTTTTTCGAATTGACGATGTTAAAGCTCCAATCGACGCTGAAGCTGACGCTCTCGCCGCTGAGGAGGGGCTTCTTCAGGTCGACGCGCATCATGGTCTTAACGACCGTGAAGGGGAGGGGTGCCCCAAGGGCGTCTCTGACGGTGGTGACCTTGTAGCCGCCCGGGAAGGGATCGCGCAGGAAATTGAGGGCCTGCTTGTGGGAGAGCTTCGAGAGGTCGGGGGCGGTCATGGTTAGCTGCGAGTCGCTGCCGGGCTCGAAGATGTTCTGGTCGAGTTGGAGCCAGAGGTAAGAGAGGGTGTCCGGGGAGTTGTTCTTGTAGGTGATCGTCTCGCTGCCGATACAGCGCTGGTTGATATCGTCGATTTCGACCTTGATGTCGTAATCGACCTTTTGCTGCCAGTAGCGGTGGCCGGGGGCTCCGGAGGCGGCGCGGTATTCGTTGGGAGTGGGGAGGATTTCCTCGAGTTGGCGGAACTTATCGGCGGGCGACTGCTTGGTGGTCTGCGCGAACAAAAGAGGGAGAAAAAGGGCGGCAGGTGCGAGACGGCGCATTCTTAATGATAGACCCAGATTGGCCGTTGGGGGCAGTGCTTAAAATCAAGGTTGGGCTGGTAGAAAAGGGGTGAGCATTGACGAACTGGACATTTCCAGTATTGACTGCGGAAGAAGCGGCGTCTTTGATCGAGAATGGCGAGACGATCGGGTTTAGCGGGTTCACCGCAGCGGGGGCAGCGAAGGCCATTCCTCGGGCGTTGGCCGACAGGGCGGAGGCCGAACATGCGGCGGGGAGGCCGTTTCAGGTAGGGGTGTTGACGGGGGCGTCAACGGGGCCGTCGCTCGACGGGGCACTGGCTAGGGCCGAGGCAATTTCGTTCCGTACGCCTTATCAATCGGACCCTCTGTTGCGGACGCAAATCAACTCGGGGCGGGTGCGCTTTGTGGACATGCATCTTTCGGAGCTGCCACAGGCGGTGCGCTATGGATTCCTAGGCCCGATCCATTGGGCGATCGTTGAGGCGGCGGACCTGACGCGGGGCGGCGGCGTGGTGCTGTCCAACAGCGTGGGGGCAACGCCCACGTATTTGAACGAGGCCCGGCGCGTGCTGATTGAATTGAATGCGCGCCACTCGCCAGCCATGCTGGGGATGCACGACATCTTTGAACCGCAGGATCCGCCGGCGCGGGCCGAGATTCCCATTTACGCGGCCAGCGACCGGATCGGGTCGCCGATTTGCCTGGTGGACCCGGCCAAGATCGCGGGGGTGGTGTGGACGGACCTGGACGACGAGAACGCGCCCTTCGACGAGCCGAGCGCGGTGACGCAGAAGATCGGCGAGCGGATTGCGGAATTTCTGGTGAGCGAGATGCGGGCGGGACGGATCCCGCAGCGTTTCCTGCCGCTCCAATCGGGTGTGGGGGATATTGCGAACAGCGTGCTGGCGCGCGTGGCGGCGCATCCGGAGATCCCCGACTTTGAGATGTATACCGAGGTGTTGCAGGATGCGGTGCTGCCGCTGCTGGAAACCGGGCGCTGCAAATTCGCCTCGACGACGGCGCTGACGTTGAGCCCGGAAAAAGCGCGGGTGTTGAACGCGAACGCGCGGGCCTTTCATGCGCGCGTGGTGATGCGGCCGCAGGAGGTGAGCAATCACCCGGAGGTGATCCGGCGGCTGGGGGTGGTGTCGATGAATACGGCTATCGAGGCGGACCTGGGCGGGAATGTGAATTCGACGCACATCATGATGCGGCAGATGATGAATGGAATCGGGGGGTCGGGGGACTTTACGAGGAACTCGTATCTGTCGATTTTCAGTTGCCCGTCGACGCAGAAGGGCGGGAAGATTTCCACGATTGTGCCGCTGGTGAGCCATATGGACCACAGCGAACATTCCGTGCAGGTGCTGGTGACCGAGCAAGGGGTGGCGGACTTACGCGGGAAGGACCCGCATGAACGGGCGCGGCTGATTATTGAGCAATGCGCGCATCCGGACTACCGGGAGCAACTAAACGACTATCTGCGGCTGACCAAGCAGGGGCATGTGCCGCAGTCCCTAAGCCTGGGGTTTGCGATGCACCGGAATTTTTTGGTGAATGGGGACATGCGGGGGATGGAATGGGAGAAGTGGAGATAGGGCAAAGGGTCTCTCTCTAATGCCCGGCGGGCGGTGCGCCGATCTCTTCAAGAGATCCCGATGGCAGACGCGGTCCAGCACGTTGTAAACCAGCTTAAAGCCGGGCAATCCGAGAACATGAGCGTGGCGGCGCTGGTGCAGGCGAAGATCATTTCGTTGATCTCGAAGGCTTTGGCGGTGGCGCTGTTCATCTGGGGATTCTTTCCCGAGCCGTACGGGTTAACGATGGGGCTGCTGATACTGGCCCCGCCGCTGGCAGTATCGCTGGCGCGCCTGTATCCGGGAATGATCCGTCTGCATACCGCGCCCAGGCAGCGGGACCCGAGCACGATTCTGCTATTTATTCTGCCAGCGGCGGTGCTGTGCTACCGGAGCATGAACGATTTCCAGACGATCGGGTGGAAGGTGCAGCTGTTGCTGTCCGCGTTGATCGGCGGGGCGCTTTTTATTTGGGGGGTGCTGGTGGACCGCAGCATCGTGACGAAATGGAAGCCGTTGCTGCTGTTTTTGTTTAGCGCCTGGATCTATGGCTTTAGCGCGCCGGTGGCGGCGAACAAACTGCTGGACGCGGGCGAGGCGCAAACTTTTCGGGCCACGGTGATCGGCAAGCGGCAGAGCGGGCGGAAGGTCAAGAGCAAGTACCTGAAGCTGGAGCCGTGGGGGCCGATGACCACGGCGCAGAGCGTGCGGGTGCCAGGCGACGTATGGGAGCAAAGCCGGCCAGGCGATGTGGTGTGCATCCGGATGAAGAACGGGGCCCTGTTTATTCCCTGGTACGAAGTGAAGTATTGTTCGATTAACGACTAGGCCAGGGGGCAGGCGTGGCGGGGGCGACTCGCGTATCTAGTGGATTGGACGGAAGGGTCTGGCGGATCTTGATGCTCTAGGATCGCGGCGCTTGCTGCTTTTCGTGCGTTGGTGGTGGATTTCCACCAGCTTGTCAGGCGGGGGGCGCGAGGGTTTTCAATCAGTTGCGGGGTGGCAAAGCGTTTGCAGTGAGAGAGTGCAGGAAAGGAGTTCAGGAATGAAAAAAACTCTTTTGATTGGCACTTTAGGAATGATGTTGGGCGCGATAGGCGCATGGGCGGACGACGACGATTGGCGGCGACGCCGGGGTAATGACAATTACCGCTATGACTCGCGATACGACTCGCGCTATGACAATCGGGGCTATGATAACCGCGGCGATGACCGCTATGACAGCTTCGGGCCGGCGCGGTATGCGCCTCCGCCGCCGCGGCGCGAGTATTACGGCCGCTGTCCGAGTCCGCGGCACGTATGGGTGCCCGGCTACTATGCGTGGCGGGGCAACGGCTATGGCTGGAACAATGGCTACTGGGCCATCCCGCCGCGGCCGCGGGCGGTGTATGTGCCGGGATACTGGAGGCCGCAACGGGGCGTCCATGTCTGGATCGGCGGCTTCTGGCGCTAACGCGGGATGCGTTCCGCTAAGGAACGGCCGCGCTCGAAGCGCTCTCCCATTTCGGCTTGGCCGAGATCGCGGCGGAGCGCTTCGAGCGTTTGGATGTATCCGGCCAGGGCCGCGTCGACGTTGGCGCGGTTGGTGCTGAGGATGTCGTCCCAGATGTCGAAGCTGGAAAGGGCCAGTCGCGTCATGTCGCGCAGGCCGGGGCCCGCGACGCCTTCGACGGATTTCGTATCGAGGTATGCGGCCAAGGCCGTCGAAAGGAGCTGGGGCAAATGGGAGCTGAGGGCGACGAGGCGGTCGTGCTCTTCGGCGGACAGGATCAGAGGGCGGGCGCCGATGGCGGAGATGAGGGATTCAAGCGCCGGGTGGGCTTCCGTTAAGACCCAGGTGCGGTCAACGAAAAGATTGGCGGAGGCGGCATCAGGCCCGCGACGTTCTTTGCCGGCCATGGGGTGGCCCCCGATGAAGTGGCCACGGCGGATGAAGCGGGTACCGGCGTCGCAGATGGCGAGCTTGGTGCTGCCGACGTCGGTGACCACGGCGCCGGGTGGGAGGAAGCGGTCCACCATTTCAAGAGTCTTGAGCATGCGGCCGATGGGTTGGGCCAGGAGAACCAGGCTGGCCTCGGCGAGGGCTTGATCGTGGGGAGCGATCTCGTCGATGGCGCCGGCACGCAGGGCTTCCTCAGCGATGGCTGGCGAACTGACGCCAATGACGCGGCCGACGAGGCCTGTTTCCTTGATGGCCAGCCCAAAAGAACTGCCCATCAAGCCGGTGCCGACAATGGCGACGCGATCAAAGAGCAAGGATTATTTCCGCCGTAATTCCTGGATGCGGCGCATCTCGAGCATGATGGCCTGGTAGATGCGTCCGACGGCTTCGCCCTCGAGCGGACCCGCGTTGCGCTCGACCATACGTTCAATGACGGCGCGCTCGCGAGTCAGTTCGACGACGGGGAGCCCAGCGGAGTGCTTGGCGTCGCCGATGCGCTGGGCAATGGCGGCGCGCTGGTTGAGCATGGCGAGGATCTGCGTATCGAGCGCGTCGATTTGGGTGCGGAGCTCAGAAAGCAAGGCGGCGGCTTCCGTGGGAGTCATGCGCGGCCCGCCTTTGCGCCTTCTTTCAGTTCGCGGGCCATGGATTCGAGGCGTGCAGGGAGCTCGGTCAGAGGCGTGGATTCGATGGCGCGGACGAAGGCGCTGCCGACGACGACTCCTTCGGCCAGGGCGCCGACCTCGGCTGCTTGGGAAGGCTTGGCGATGCCGAAGCCCACGCCCAAGGGAAGAGAGGTGAATTGCTTGACGCGGGCGACCAGGGGAGCGACGCCCGAGGAAACTTGTTCCTGCTCGCCCGTGACGCCGGTGCGGGAAACGACGTAGACAAAGCCAGAGCAATACTTGGCCACCAGTTCCAGGCGGCGGTCCGTACTGGTGGGAGCGACCAGAAAGATCGTGTCGAGGCCTTCGGCGCGGACGGCGTTGACGAAGGATTCGGCTTCTTCGACGCTCAGGTCGGTTAAGAGGAAGCCGTCGATGCCGCACTCGCGGGCGCGGCGGGCGAGATTAGCAAAGCCATAGCGCATTACGGGATTGAGATAGGTAAAGAGGACGAGGGGGATCTCGCTGTGGCGGCGGATCTCGGCGGCGATCTCGAGGACGCGCTCAACGGTGGTGCCGGCCGCAAGAGCGCGCTCAGAGGCACGCATAATGACGGGGCCGTCGGCGATGGGATCGCTGAAGGGGACGCCAAGTTCGATCAGGTCCGCGCCGCCGCGCTCGAGGGCGGCGACCAGATCGACGGTGGCCCCGGGCGTGGGGTCGCCGGCGGTGAGATAGGTGATGAGCGCGGGTTCGTTGCGCGCGCTGAGTTGGTTAAAGCGCTGGCTGATGCGAGTCGGCATCGAGCTCCTTCAAGTTTTCACGATAGATATCGATGTCTTTGTCGCCGCGGCCGCTCAGGTTCACGACGATGATCTGGCCGGGCATGGACGGGGCGCGGCGGATGGCCTCATGGACGGCGTGCGAGGATTCGAGGGCTGGAATCAGGCCTTCGGTGCGGGAAAGCTGCACCGCGGCGGCGAGGGCATCTTCGTCCGAGCAATCGACATATTCGGCGCGGCCGACGTCGTGCAGGTAGGCGTGCTCCGGGCCGATCAAGGCGTAATCGAGGCCGGCGCTGACGGAATGCGTGAGGGCGACCTGGCCGTCGCCATCCTGCAAGAGATACGAATAGGCGCCGTGGAGGACGCCGGGCGCGCCGCCGCTGAAGCGCGCAGCATGTTCCCCCGTGGCCTTGCCCTTGCCGCCGGCTTCGACGCCCACGAGGGCGACATTCTTATCGCCGACAAAGGCGTGGAAGAGGCCGATGGCGTTAGAACCGCCGCCCACGCAGGCGATGGCGAGGTCGGGCAGGCGACCCTCGGCCAGCAGGATTTGCTCGCGCGATTCGTCGCCGATGCACCGGTGGAACTCGCGGACCATGAGCGGATAGGGGTGTGCGCCGAGGGCGGAGCCTAGGAGGTAGTAAGTGGTGTTGACATGGGTGACCCAGTCGCGCATGGCTTCGCTGATGGCGTCCTTGAGGGTACGCGAGCCGTTGGTGACGCCGAAGACTTCCGCGCCCAGAAGGCGCATGCGGAAGACGTTGAGGCGCTGGCGGCGCATGTCCTCTTCACCCATGTAGACGCGGCACTCAAGGCCCAACAGTGCGCAGGCGGTGGCGGTGGCGACACCATGCTGCCCGGCGCCGGTTTCAGCGATGATGCGCCGCTTGCCCATGCGGCGGGCGAGGAGGGCCTGGCCCAAGGCGTTGTTGATTTTGTGCGCGCCGGTGTGGAGGAGGTCTTCGCGTTTGAAGTAGATCTTCGCGCCACCGAGTTGCTGGCTGAGGCGCTTGGCAAAGTAAAGAGGCGTGGGACGGCCGGCGTAGTTCTTCAGCAAGTCAGCGAGTTCCGCCTGGAAGGCGGGGTCCTGGCGGGCCGCGTAGTAGGCTTGCTCGAGTTCTTCGAGGGGGGCCATTAAGACTTCGGGAACAAAGCGTCCGCCGTAGGGGCCGAAGTGGCCGCCCGAATCGGGTTCACTCTGGATGGGCCGTTCGGAAATGATCATGCGGGTTCTCTTTCTGCGTTATCACGCTCGGCCATGCGGGCGGCGTTCAGGAAGGCCCAGACTTTATCGGGGTCCTTCTGGCCGGGTTCGCGTTCGAGTTTGGAGCAGGCGTCGATGCCCCAAGGGCGAAGGGCGGCGATGGCGGAGGCGACGTTGGAGGCGTCCAGTCCTCCGGCGAGGACGATCTTCGCCCGCAGGCCTTGGGCAAGGGACCAGTCGAAACTACGCCCGGTGCCGCCGCCTTCCGTAGGGCTCGCGGGGGCGTCGAGGACAATCGCCTCGGCTTGCCACTGGTCGATGTCGGCCTGAGTAAGCGGGGTGTGGACGTTGATGGCCTGCCAAACGCGGAGACGGGGAATGGGCAACATGCGGTGAAGCTGGGCGATATCTAGGTGATGCTCGGCCACAAGTTCGCGGACTTTTTGTTCCTCTTCGTTTACGAAAAGGCCGACGCGCCAGAAGTTAGTGGGCAGGTCCGCGAGGAAGGCGCGGTCTTTGATGAAGCGCGGACTGCCGGGCCAGAAGTTGAAGCCCAGGGCGTCGGCGCCGGCATCGAGAGAGACGAGGGCGTCGCGCGTGTTGGTGATGCCGCAGACCTTGACGATCATGCGAGCAGGCTCCGGAGGGCCGAGGCGGGGTCGGGGCTCTTCATCAGGCTTTCGCCAACCAAAAAGGCGACGTAACCGGCGGCCTGTAGGGAGGCGACGTCGTGGGCGGTGAAGATGCCGCTTTCACTAACGCGAAGGGCCGAAGAGGGGATGCGTTCGGCAAGGCGCAGGGAGGTTTCGAGGCGTACTTCGAAGCTGCGCAGGTCGCGATTGTTGACGCCGATCAGGTCCGCGCCGCTGTCGAGGACGCGGGCGAGTTCTTCGACGTCGTGCACCTCGACGAGGACGTCGAGGCCTAGGGCGAAGGCAAATTCGCGCAGGCGGCGCAGAGTGGGAGCGTCATGCAGGGCGGCAATCAAAAGGATGGCGTCGGCGCCGTGAGCGGCGGCTTGAATCACGTGCGCTTCTTCGAGCGTAAAGTCTTTGCGTAAAACCGGAAGGGTGATGGCCGCGCGGACGTTTTCGAGATCCTCGAGAGAGCCTTGGAAGAAGTCCTGATCGGTGAGGACGCTCAGGGCGGCGGCGCCGCCGGACTGGTAAGCGAGGGCCGTTTCCACAGGGCGAAAATCGGCGGCGAGGAGGCCTTTTGAGGGAGAAGCCTTCTTGACTTCGGCAATGATGGCGGGCGGACGCTGAAGCAGGGCGCGGCGGAAACCGCGCTGCAAGCCGATGCGGGCAGCGGCGAGTTTTTCAAGCGCGGGAAGGCGGGGGCGCAGAGCGGTGAGCTCTTCTTGTTTGCGTCCAACGATGCGCGCCAATATGTCGGGGACTGCCGCCGTCATCCATGTTCCTGAGGAATCTCTTATGGTATCTCGCCTACATGTAGGCCGGCACTTCAATGCCGAGGATGCCCAGGGTACGGGCGAGCTGTTCGCCGAGGTAATGCGTGAGCCAGAGCAAAACGGCACGGCGCTTTTCGTCGGGCTCGTCGATGACGCGGAAGTCGTGATAGAAGCGCGAGAAGGCTTGGGCCAACTGGAAGGCGTAGCGGGCGACGTGGGCCGGTTCGCCGCCGTCGGTGGCCTTGAGGAGAACGCTGTCGAGGCGCGAGATGTCGAGGAGAAGCTGCCAGAGAGCTTCGTCGGCGAAGGTGGCGGCCAGGATTTCCGGGCTCAGGTCCTGGCGAAAATCCGGTAGCGGGATGCCGCGCTCGACGGCGGTGCGCAGGATCTTGCGGGCGCGCACGGTGGCGTATTGCACGTAGGGGCCGGTCTCGCCTTCGAAACTAAGGGCCTCCTGCAAGTCGAAAGCGATGACGGTAGAGCGCGTGAACTTGAGCATGAAGTAGCGCAAGGCACAGACGGCAATCTGGCGGGCGATGGTAGAGCGCTCGTCGACGGGCTTGTCGGCGTGACGGGAATCGACCTCGGCTTGGGCGCGCTCGATCAATTGATCGATGAGGTCGTCGGCTTTGACGCCCAGGCCCTTGCGGCCGCTGACTTCGACGAAGCTGCGTTCGGCGTCTTCGGCGCTCAAGGGGATGTTCAGGTCCGCGCAGGTGCGGGGCGTGAGGCCGACCATTTCGTAGCTGAAGTGGATGGAGCGCTCAGCCTGAGCAGGGTAGTTGAGGGCGCGTAAGCCGGCGGCGACGACATCCTGTAGATAGCTTTGGCGGGAATCGATGACGTTGTAGACGCGGTCGGCGCCACCGAAGCGGACGTCCAGGGCGCCGTCGGGATTGGCTTGCGAAACATAGCAAGGGCGGCCATCGGAGTAGCGGCGGGAGAGGCGGTAGAAAAAGTCCTTACCCAAAAGGCCGAACTTCCAAAGCTGGTAGGCGATGTCCTTGCCAACATAGGTAACGGTGCCGTTGGAACGAACGATGACTTTGGAATCCTCTTCGCCCGCGTTCTCGCGGAAGGCGCTGCCGGGCATTACCCAGCAGCGTTTGTTCTTGCCTTCCGTCTCGAGGTAAATAGCCTGGCGCTCTTTCAACTGCGCAAAGGCGCTGGACCAGAACTTCAGATGCAGGATTTCGCTTTCGCGCGGCAGCACGTCGTACTGGATGCCCAGGCGGAGCATGGTGTTGAGGTGGCATTCGACGATCGCGTCGGCGACGATATGGCCCATCTCGGAGAGCGGGCCGTGGCCGGCTTCGATTTCGTGAAGCGTGGCGGCGCGCCATTCTTTGGCTTCGGGGTGGGTCTCGTAATATTGCGAGGTGCGCGCGTAGAGGTCCCAGCAGAGGTAATCGAAGCGGTCTCCAGAGGAAATCGCGCGGACTTCGGCGAGCGAGCGTTGCTCGAGAAAATGGAAGCCGACGACGACGTCGGCCACCTGGACGCCGGTGTTGTCGATGTAGTTCTGCACCTCGACGTGCTGGCCGCCGGCGCGCATCATGCGCACGAAGGTGTCCCCGAGGATGGCGTTGCGCAGATGGCCGATGTGGGCGGCCTTATTGGGGTTGATGTTGGTGTGTTCGACGATGACCTTGGTGCCGGTGGAGGTGACCAGGGGAGGACCTTCAAGCAGGAGGGATGCGTAGCCCGAGCGGGCAAAGCGGAGGTTCAGATAGCCGTTGCCGGCGACCTCAATGGAAGCGACGCCGGGGAGTTTTCCGGCCAGTTCCGCGGCCAATTGCTCGGCGATAGCCCGGGGGGCTTTGCGGAGTTGCTTAGCGAGACTGAAGGCGACGGGGAGGGCGAGCTCACCGAATTTCGAATCCTTCGGCTGTTCGCACACGACGGGCAGGGTGACCTGGTGCGCGCTTTCCAAATGTTGAGAAACAGCCTGTGAAATCAGGCCTTCGAGGAGTTGAAACACGTTTCCTCAGTCTAGCAGCGGGCTCGAGCTGGCTATGCGGAGAAGCCCGTAACGGCTTCGATTTTTCCGGTAGCATCGAGCACGAAAACGTTGGAGCCCGACATCAGCGCTTTGCCGTCGGGGCCGGAGGCGGTCCAGTCGGCGAGAAGGATGCCCTGGCAGTGGCGGAGGGCGCCCACGCGCGAAAGCGTGACGCCGGGCATAAATCGTTGCGAGGCGCCGGCGTGGAGGCTGATCTCGTCTACGCCTTCTAGCGAACTATAGCGATCGCGGAAGCGCACGTGGGGGCAAGCGAGGGAGGCGAAGGCGGCGAGGCGGGCTGCGTCATCCGCGATAGCCCAGACCGCGAACCAACGGTCGACGGTATCGGCTGCGTGCGAGAAGGCCGCGTTGGCGACAGTGTTGGCGAAAAGAGAGAGCTGGAAGCGCCAGCCTGGGATGTGTTGATCGCGGACGGAAGCGTCGCTGAAGTAATGACGGAGGCTTAGGAGGGTGCCTTCGGGGTGAGGCGCGAGTTCAATGCTTACCCGAGAGGCGCCTTGGGCGACGGGTTGCCCGCTCGCATAACCGTAGGTGAAGACGAGGCGGTGGGGCGGGGAGACTTCCAACACTTGGCCTATAACTTCGGTGCCATTCGGGTAGCGGATGGTAAGGGGACCGCCGGGTTGGGAAGAGATCGTGGAACCGGGTCCCCACCAGGAGGCCCAACTTTCATCGCTTGTGAAAAAGGAGAAGACAATTTCCGGAGTGGCCCGGATGACGAGGGAACGAGCGAGGTGATGCGGAAGGTGCGATGTCATTGTGAAGGTCTTTCTATTGGGATTTTCGAGCGGGACCGCGACGGCTTTGTTCCAGTTCGGCGGCGATCTTCAGGTTCCATAAAGCGTCGTCCCACATGGATTCAAGCAGCCGGGACAGGGAACCGAAGGCGTCGCGGTGGGCCCGGTAAAAGCGGTAGCGATGCTGGGCGCGCACTCGAACCAGGCCCGTTTGTTGCAGGGTGCGCAAGTGGAGCGACACGGCGCCAAAACTAACGTCGTGCATGGCGCGGTGGATGTCTCCGGCGCTGAGTTCCCGCTTCCAGATGAGGCGCAGGATCTCCCGCCGGCGAGGACTCGAGACGGCTTGGAGGACGGCTGATTCCATTGATTCTCAGTTTAGTTCAAACTCAAATGAGAATCAAATTGTTTTTCGGAGGCGCTAAACTCAAAACGGTGCCTAAAATTACGCTGTTGAACGACGGTTCCGTCTACGAATACAAGGAAGGCGAAGTGCCCTACGGGGGGCACGGCAAGCCAATGAGTTTGCTCGATCTCGGCGAGCATTTCGGCTTTCACATCGAACATGCGTGCGGAGGAAGCTGCGCGTGCACAACCTGCCACGTGGTGATCAAGGAAGGCGAAGCAAACTTAAGCGAGGCCGAGGACGATGAGATCGACCGCCTCGATATGGCGCCCGGCTTGACGCTGCATTCGCGCCTGGGTTGCCAGTGCGTGGTGAAGGGCGATGTGGTGTTTGAGATCCCCACGTGGAATCGGAACTATGTGTCCGAGGGCGGGGGCAGCATGAACCTGGGCGACGCGATTCCGGTGCCGAAGAAGAGCTAGCGCAGGGCTAGCGCGGCACGTGCAAGAAGACCGTCTCGACGTCTCGGCCCGTGTCGCGGCTACTGGGAGATTTTCCGCCGACATACCACTCGTCTAGCGTGCGCCAATCAATGCGCCCCACGTTGACGGGCGCGGGATCGTAGATTTTGACTTTGCGGGTGACCGTGTCGACGCCCGCCATGACGACGATGTGCGTCTTGCCATTGACCCACAGAGGGCCGTAGGCACGGAGCCAATCCTCGATCCTTTCGGCCGAGGGGCTTAGGGGCGGCACGGCCTCGAGGCCCAGACGCTTCGCCAGGCCCAGGATTTGGGGATTCTGCACGCCGGTGTTGGCGTCGCGGATCTGGATGCACTGCGCGTCGAGTTCGGGCGGGACCAGCCAACTGAGGGAAGCCTGGAGCTGATCCTGCTTCCATTGGATGAGCATTTGCGCGCTGGCATACCAGCAGGACATCTGCAATCTCTGGGGGATGAGGGTCATCCCTGGAACTTCATAGTGGCTCATGGTGGCTCCTCTGAGTAGTGTCAACGAGTCGGGCGTTGCCTCGAATGTTAGGCGAAATGTAGCGCGTGACAGGGACGGGCGCCCGTATTATTTCCTTAATTCGACGGGTTGGCCATGGGGCGTGTGGCGGTAGGCGTCGGCCCAGGCCTCTTTGCGGCTAGCGAGGGCGGCTTCGGTTTCGAGGCCCTTGGCCAGCACGAGCTTTTCTAGTGTGCGAAGCCAGGCTTCGTAATAGCGCGTGCCGTCGTCTTCGCCAGCGGCCTTGAGTTCGGCCGCGAGAGCGGCGGTCCATTCGGGCCATGTGAAATGGCCGGCTTCCGAGAGCTTGACGGCGAGGGCGAAGGCCTGGGCTTGCCAGGGTTCGGCAAAGGGTTTTTCGGGCGGGTTCATGCGGTCTCCTGGAGGTAGTCGTCAAACAAGTCTATGCAGACGGTGTCAAGCGGATGGGCATCGGGTCCCCAGAGTTCGCGGGCGGTGAAGCGAACGGCGTAGACATGCTGCCGCTTTTCGCCTTCATAAAGCGCCATCGAATCGGGGAACGAATAGACGCCATGATCGCGGACGATTTCGCCGGTTTTGCCGCGGGCGTAGCGAGGCAGGCGGGTGTGGCCGTGGGGCTGGATGATCTTGGCGCGGACGCGCTGGCCGAGGGAGAATCGCGGGGGCACGCTCGGGTCGATGTGGGTGGGGAGTGGGCGCAAAATTTGCGCGGCCATCTCGGGGCTGAGGCGAGGAGTTTCCCGGGGCCCGGGCAAGGCCTGGCCGGAGCGGACTTCTTCTTCGGTGACAAAGCCATACTGGACGACACGCTTTTCGAGCGCGGCGAACCACTTTTCGTAGTAGCTCATGCGCAAGTAATCCCAGGGCGGAAGTTGTTCGATGTCGTGGCGCCAGGCATCGAGGTTCCAACGCCGCCAGGCGCCCATGGCGCGGTTTAGACCGTAGACGCGGCCTTCCCAGGGGGCGTGAAAGACTGGCTCGTCCCGCTCGTAGCCAAGTTCGCCCAGGCCTTCCATGCCGCCCATGTCGTGGACGCCGTTCATCGCGCAACTCGATTCATCGGGCAACTCCGACCATGGCGTCGCGGGTGACCAGCGCGGCGAGTTCATCCTCGCTAAGGGCCTCCGTGCCGGCGGGGCGTTCGGGCAGCACCAGGTAGCGCAGTTCGGCCGTGCTATCCCAGACGCGGACTTCGGTGTCGGCTTCGATCTCCAGGCCGAACTCCGCAAGCAAGCCGCGCGGGTCGATGACGGCGCGGGAGCGGTACTTCGAGGACTTGTACCAGACGGGCGGCAGGCCGAGGACGGTCCAGGGGTAACAGGAGCAGAGCGTGCAGACGACGAGATTATGGAGGCCCGGTTTGTTTTCGAGCACGACCGTGTGTTCGCCATGAGTACTGGGGAAGCCGAGTTCGGTCATGGCGCTGGAGGCGTCGCTTAAGAGGCGTTGCTTGAAGGCGGGATCGACCCAGGCGCGGGCGACGACTTTGGCGCCGTTGCGGGGGCCGATTTTGTTTTCAAAGGTATCGACGAGGGTATCCAGGGCGGCGGGGTCGACGTAGCCTTTCTCCACCAACAAAGATTCCAAAGCCTTGACGCGCAGGGCGACGTCGGAAGGCACGTCCTGATGCGCGTGATCGTGTTCGTGATCGTGATTGTGTTCGTGGGCGTTATCGGGGGCAAGGGCCATGCTCCAAATTTTCCTACATTCGTGAAACGCCCCGGCGTTTCGCTTCACTATTTCCCAGATGGCGCATCCACTCACACTTCCCCGTGCTTATCGCCCTCGCTATACTCGGTGGGATCTTCCCGCGCGCAGCACGGGAACCGAACGCCGTATGACGTCCTTTGAAGACTCAGCCCGCCCCCCCGCTGAGATCACCGCGCTGCTGCAGTTGGCCGCGCAAGGTGACGGAGGGGCACGCTCGCAGTTATACCCACTGGTGTACCGGGAGTTGCACAACCTGGCGGCGGGGCAACTCTCCCGAGAGCGGCCGGGGCACACTTTGCAGCCGACCGCGCTGTTGCACGACGCTTACCTGCGGCTAGTGGGGATGAACTGCGTGGACTGGGCGTCGCGGGGCCATTTTTATGCCATGGCGGCTACCGTGATGCGGCGGCTCTTGATCAGCCATGCGCGGCAGCGGCTTGCGCTAAAGCGAGGCGCCCGGCCGCAGCAAGTGGATCTGGACGCGGCGGCGCACCTGGTTTGGGAGAACGAACCGCTTCTTTTGGCGCTGGACGAAGCACTTTCTTGTCTCGAATCGCGCTCGCCTCGCGCGTATCAATTGGTGGAGCTGCGCTTCTTTGCCGGCCTCAGCTTCGAAGAGGCGGGTAAGGTAATGGGCGTATCCAGCCGCACATTAAAGCGGGACTGGTTGCTAGCCAAGGCGTGGCTATATCGAGAACTCTCTGATTCCCCAATGGCTTAGAAACGAAATTTATGGCGGAACCTAAAGACGCCAGTACGGAATGGAATCGCCTGGCTGAGCTGTTTGAGACGGTCGCCTCCTTGCCGGAGAGCGAACGGGAGGCGTATCTTGCCTCGGCCACCTCGGATGCAGGACTGCGCCGGGAGGTGGAGAGCCTACTGGCGGCGCCGGAGCCCGGCCACGACGTCCTCGAACAGGGGGCCTTCGATCTTTACTCCCAGTGGAGCGACGAGAGCCAGCGTGCACCGCGGCGCTTGGCCCCAGGAGAGTTGCTCGCGCGGCGTTTCCGCATCGAGGATTTTCTGGGCCGGGGCGGAATGGGGGAGGTCTACTCGGCCTTCGACGGGGAGTTGCAAGACCGGGTGGCCTTGAAGATCCTGCATGCGGAATGGAACACGGATTTCCTGGACCGCTTCCGGAACGAGATTCGCCTGGCGCGCAAGGTAACCCATCCCAACATTGCGCGGGTCTTCGACTTTGGCCAGGATCGCGGGCTGGTCTTTTACACGATGGAGTTGTTGGAGGGCCTGACGTTGGCCGAACATCTGACCCGCCATGGAGCACTTTCTTTGGCCAAGGTGGAAGAAGTAGCGCGCCAGATCGCGGCCGGCTTGGATGCGGCGCACGCGGCGGGCATCATGCATCGCGATTTCAAACCGGGCAACGTCATGTTGACGCCGGAACGGGCGGTAATCCTGGATTTCGGACTGGCGGCGCCGCTAGAGACCGAGCGGCGCGCTGGCGCCTCGACGACGATGTTGCTAGGTACTCCGGGCTATGTGGCGCCGGAACAATGGCAAGCGGCGCAAATCGGCACGCGTCAAGTGACGGCCGCCGCGGATATATACGCCTTTGGCGTAACGCTGGCGGAAATGATCACGGGCAAGCACCCGCGGGAACTAGGAGGCAATTCCCTGCCCTCACCCTGGCGGGAGCGCGTCGAACGGTGTCTGGAGCCGGATCCGGACCGGCGCTGGCCTAAGGCTTCGGCGATGTTTGAACCGCAACGCCCGCTTGGCGGGCTTCCCACGCGGCGGCTATGGCTGGGCCTAGCTGGAGCGGCCGCGTTCGGTGGCGTCCTGTGGCTTCGCGGGCCCAGCGCATCGATTGCGGGACGGCCCGGCATGAAGATCGCCCTGGCGCCGCTGGAAAACCACAGCGGCGATGCCGCCTTTCTGGCTTGGCCGAGCGCCCTTTCGCGACAGTTGGATTTGTCGCGATTTCTGGATCCGGTGCCGCTCCCGGTCGCGGACCGCGAACAGGCCTTACGCCAAAACGCGGCGTTGCTGCTATATAGCTCGATTTCCGCCATTAACGGGGAGTATCAGATCGATTTGCGGCTGGAATCCCTGGGGCCAAGCACTGCGTTTGCGCGGCGCGCTTGGCGACGGCAATTTACGGCGTCGCGAAAGCTGGACGTCCTGCAGCTAGCATCCGCCGCGGGCGATTGGATTCGCGAGACGGCGGGCGAGAATCAGCAAGAAATTTCCCGGCGGGCTCAGGCGCCGGAGCTGCTTTCGAGCGCCAACTGGGAGGCTCTACGGCTTTATCAGCAGGCCGAGGAAGCGCGGCTACAGGCGCAGTTGCCACGGGCGCTCGCCCTCTACCGCCAGGCCTATGGCTTAGACCCGAATTTCGCCATGGCGGCCGGCCGGGCCAGCGACCTTTCGGCCCAGCTGAATTCCCTCGACGAATGCTTTGCCTGGCAGGAAAAAGCCTCGGCTTTGTTGGATAGACTCGCACCGCTCACGCGGGAGGCCTTGCGCATGCGGATCTCGCTGGCGATCGATACCTGGAGCTTCGATCAAGGCGAGGAAGCCGCGCGCCTGATGCAGACGCAGTTCCCGGAAGACCCGATAGCGGACTACTACGCGGCGGATTTTCACCGCTTCCGGGGCCGCTTTGAGCAGGCGCTGGCGCTGTATGAGGTGGCCGCTCAAAAGCGCCGAACCGATTACATACTGGATAAACTGGCGTGGACTTGTCTATCGCTGAAGCGTTTTGATCAGGCTTCGACGTGGATCGCCGAGGCCCGGCAGTTGGCGACGCCCTTTCGCTCGCAGAGGCTTCTGGGCGTAGCGGCGCAATTGCGGGGAGACTATGCCCAAGCCGAAAGTATCTTCCGCGAAATGAAGGAGCGAGGGGTTCGGGTGGGTTCCGCTTCGGGCGCCGAGGCGCAGTTGGCGGCCTTTGGGTATTTGCATTTGGCGGGCCTTGAGGCGGAACAGTCCCGCTGGGCCAAGGCGACGGCGGTGTTGGAGGAGGCGGCGGCTTGGAGCCGGCGGCTGAACCGGAGTGGCGACTTACTGCCCGTAGGCTTGCATTTGGCCGAGCTCTACCTGGTCCAAACCCGGCGGCGCGAGGCGGAGGACTCCCTCGCGCTGGTAGAACAAAGTTCCGCCGGCGTGTGGACGAAGTTGCGGGCGGGCGAGTACCGCGCCAGGCTGGGATTGCCGGTCGACTCAAACTTACTGACGCGCCGCTTCACTCTGCCCCGTCTGGTGGCCGCGCAGCATCGTTTGGCCGGAGAAGTTGCCCTGGCCGCCAATCGCTATTCCCAGGCCCGCGAGCATTTCGAAAGCGCGCGGGCCATGGCGTGGCGCGAAGAGTGGCCGGGGGGCTTGCTGCGCACCTTACGGCGTGCGCGCCAGTTAGCCGACTGGGAGAGATTGCGAAGCGGTTTAGCGGAACAGACCGCTTCGCTTTGGGGATCGCCGCTCGGCAATCCCCCGGGCGCCCTCGCGCTCATTGATGTTATGGACTGATGTTATCGACTGTTGTAAGCGACTGATGTAATGAACCGACTCATTCAAGAAAGAAAAGGACATCCCTCATGCCCCAAGTATTAACTCGCAAGGATTTTCCGGACACGTTTTTTCAACGCGTCATTTACGCCGCTTTGCTCGCGCTGCCTTCGGAACTGGCGGCCAAGGAAGAAGGAAACGCCTTTGCCGATTCCGACGAATTAAAGGCCCATCTGACGGGCCTGGGTTTCAGCGAAAAGCTGGCCGAATCGGTGGTCGTTGACGGAGGCAAGCTAGACATTGGCGACGACGAGCGGACGGCACTGCTTGCCTCGCGCCAAGCCACCATCGACACGGCCTTTTTTAGCGACGACGACCTCTACTCGCCCGACCCCTGCCCGCGCGATCCGGACATCCCGATGCTGGTGGCCGCCGCGCGTCAATTGGACGAGGCGTACGCAGCCGAACACGCCAACCATGCCCTCGCCAATTCGGCCAACGCTTAGCCACTTGTGGCGCGCGCTCCGGGACGACCCCAATCGGGCCTGCCCGGAGCGCCGTTACTTGGCCCAGTTGCAGCGCGGCTACTCGCTGTTGGTAAACCCACGCCTGGGACGCTTAAGCCTGCCTGGCTTCGGCGTGGCCCACCAGCGTGCCTACACGGAAGACCGCATCCACGAGACCGGGCTCTTCCTGCCGTGGCACCGCGCCTTCCTTTATTCGCATGAACGCACGCTAGCGGCTTTGCTGAACGATCCGGGCTTTCGATTGCCGGTATGGGATTGGGAAGACCCCGACGGCATTCCCGCCGCCGAAGCCTTGTGTGCAGAAACGTGGAACGGCCAGCCGAATCCCCTGTTTTTTGGGCTGCGGGATTGGAGCTTTCCAGGCAACGCCGCCGCCCAGTTGCACGAGGAGTGGCTTGCCCAAGCCAAAGCCCCCACCTTTGATTATTTTGGCGGCAAGCTGGCGGGCGTGAATGGATGGGCCAATTCGACGGCCGCGCTGGCGGCGCAAGGTCCTCATGCCCGGGTGCACAACGGGGTGAACGGGGTGATGGCGTATCAGTCCTCTTCGGCCTTTGACCCGCTCTTTTATTTCCATCACGCCAACGTAGACCGCCTCTGGCAGCACCGCCGCTCCCTCTGGCCGAACGCGGACATCGATCCCGGTAGCGAGTTCGCCAAAAAGAAACTGAGTTTCCCGGTCTTGAAGCTGGGCCGGGCCGTAAAGCTCAGTTGGGAAGTGGGCTGGCTGCTAAACGTGGAGCGGGACTTGCGCTACCGCTATGCCTCCTATCCGGCCATGCCCGCGGCGGCGGGCGGGCTGCAAGCCTGGCTAGGCATTCGCTTTCCCGCGGATGTGGGAGGAGAGTGGGTCGCGCGTTTTCCCTCCCCAAGCTGGGAGGAGCCGCTCGAAGTAAGCGTGCACGCCCTGGCCGGAGGCCACGGTGCGCGCCAAAGCGAGACGGCGGCGTTGCTCTCCCGGCCGAAAGCCGCGCTGCTCGATGCCTTGGCGCGGATGCCTTTGCCAGGCCGGGCTGAACGCCGCGGCTTGGATGGGGGGACTGTCGCGGGCAACCACCTGGCCTTGGATGTAGAACTGATCGACGTGCACTTCGTTTGATCGGCTGTGGCTGTGGCGGGAACTAGACCGAAACGGCCTGCTCGCCCCCCAAGGCTTGGCGTAAGCGGCGCAGGATTTCTCCGCTTTCCAGAAGCACGAGCGCCTCTTTGGCCCCGTTCGGCCCGACGGTCTCGATCGCGCGGTCGAAGCTCGTGCCTAAACTGGCATGGGTTTTCCGGAACAGAACATTCGGCAGCGCCATCTCCTGCGAGCTTTCGGCGACGAGGCTTTCAATGGAATCGACGACCATGCCGAAGCGCCCGGCGTCCTGGTTCTCCCCATCCTCGAAGACGAGGATTTTTTGCCGGGACACTGCGGCGGGCGGTAGATCAAAAAGCTGGCGAGGATCGATGACCGGCATAGGCACGCCCCGCAGAGAGATCGTGCCCAGTACGGAAGGGGGCATGGCCGGAGTGCGGATGTAGCTGAGAGGCGCCTCAAGAATCTGGCGGACGTCGAGCAAGCGCATACCGAAGAGGGCGCCAAGACGGAAGCTCAGGATAGACGCTTGGCGGGCGTGGCCGCGGCGGGACTGGGAGTGGACCATGCTTCCCTGGGCGCTCACGCGGGCGAAGTTTTCGCAGATTTTCCGAACGCGGCCGTCGCCCAGCAGAGCCTCTCCCGCCAAGGCCACAACGGGGACGCCCTCGCGGTCTCGGTAACATCCGTGGAACACATCCGCGCGGAAATCCGAAAGCAACGGGATGGGAAGTATCTCTTCGGCCCGAATCGCGATCAGTTCATCAAGCTTATCGACGGCAAAGCCTACCTCGTGGCCGTTGAAGGTACAAACGACAACGGGAGCGGCGGGATCGGTTCCGCTCGTGGGCTGATCTGGGCTCGTGGACTGATCTGGGCTAGTGGGCAGAGCTGGGCTAGTGGACTGATCTGGGCTAATGGGCAGAGCTGGGCTAGTGGGCAGAGCTAGAATCCGGTCCAGCCGGACTACCGGCAGAGAATGGCCGAGATCCTGCATACTGTGTTCACAAAACTCCTCGTTGTGAGACTCGGGCCGGAGCGGGCTGCAGCCAGCTTGTCCTGGACGCACAATCCGGCGAACCAACGCGCTATCGATGGCAAAGCGACCGCCGGCTAAGCGAAAAGAGAGCCACCGCTTGCCGGTACCGCGCGTGGCCCGGCGGACGTCGACGGCGTCGGGCTGGAGGGGTAGATTCGCTACAGGAATCAGCCCCTCGAAATTCAGTACGAGGATGAGCCGGCCGTCAATTCGTTCGATCACGCCGCCAACGGGCCGCGCGGAGCCAATCTCGAAGGGCGTTTCCTGGATTTCACTCGCCCGGAGGCGAAGGACCTCGCCAATGGCATCGAAGCGGACGCCTACGCGGGCGCCGCCGCGGCGCAAGATCGCAATCTTTCCCGCTCGCGCCGGGGCGAGAGTTTCCGAGCCGCCTACGGCCGCAGTGGGGGCAGCGGCGACGACGCGGAGCTGCAGCAGCCGGGGAAGATCGAGAACCGGCAAAACCGCGCCGCGCAACGAGAAGAGCCCAAGCAGGCTGGGTGGCGCCAGCGGCATCGGCACATAGGAGGGGGGCTCGGAAATCACTTCTTCGAGGACTTCCACGGGGACGGCGTACTCGTTTCCCGCGCTGAAAAATACGCCGAGCATCCGGAAGCTATCCGGGGCGGCGGAAGGAGGCGGAACGGCAGTTGGCGCGGGAACGGGGCGAGGGCCCAGGACCGTGGGGCTCGGTATGCCTGGCTGCGCAGGGTCTTGGCTAAATGCGGGGTGGGTCATGAAAGCTCGTGATCTGTGCCTTTAAATGTGTGCTCTTAAATGTGCGCCTTTAGTTTTGTGCCTTTAGGGTTGTGCCGCCATTCGGAGGAGGAGCGATCGCGGTATTGAAATGGCACACTTCCGCGGTTTGCCGGTCGCAATCCACCGACAACTCGCAGCCTTTTTGGCCTCCCGTATCGAGTTCGACGAAGCGGATCCCCAAATCACGGAGCAGTTTGCGGGACCAGTCGAGATTTAGCTGGCCTATGTTATTGGCCCCGGGATGGGCTTGGGCGCCACCGGCGACGAAAGCGCGGACCCGGCTCCGCGGAGTCTTGTCGATTTCCATGGCCCGCAGGAGGTTCGGGATCGCTTGATCGACAAAGCGGGCTTGGGCGTCCTGCTGCCCCGCGGGCGAAAAGGGCAAGAGACAATGGGCAAGGCCGGAGACTCGCGGGTTCCGGCAAAAGATCACGATTCCGACGCAGGAACCCAGCACCGTTCTCAAAATGCCTTCTCGGGCAGTGCTGAACTCTCCCATCTGGACACGTTTCATGGCCGTTTAGCTCCCTCCGCCTAGCCGGTATATCTGCGGTCCCAGATACACGAATTCCGATCCCAGACTCAGGAGCGATTCCGACTCCCCGAGCACGAGCACGCCACCGGGGCGGAGCGCCGCGCCCATGCGCGCCAGCACCTGGCGCTGCTCGGGGGCGTCAAAATAGATCAGGACATTGCGCAGCAGGATCAGATCGGCCCATGCGGCCGGGCCGCGCCAGGGCTCAAACAGGTTGTGCTGGAGAAATTCCACGCGGGAGCGCACCGCCGGGTGGATCAAGATCGATCCCGGCGCTGTGCCAGGCAGGTAGAGGTCGCCCGGCATGGGTACGGCGCGCTGCAGGGTCTCGGCGGAGCGCCCGGCATACTCCCCGCGCCGTGCCGAAGCCAGCACGTCGGTATCGATATCGCTGGCCGTCACCTGAAATTGGAAGCCCGGCGCGCCGCGCGCGAATTGGCTGCAAAGGATGGCCAGGGAATAGGGCTCTTCGCCGGTGGCGCTGGCGGCGGACCAGATTTGGAGGCGGCGGCCCGCATGGGCGGCTTGCCGCCAGGAGGGAAGAAAGGAGGAGCGCAGGAAGGCCCAGACGCGCGGGGTGCGGAAGAAATAGGTCTCATTGGTGGTCAAGGCGTTGATGAAACGCTGGCGCGTAACCGCGCAACGCGCGGTTTCGGCGAGCAGATGATGGACCGCGGCGCGGTCCGGCCGCTCCAGGCAACGGCGGAGGCGCTGATCGATCAACCTGGATTTCACCGGGTCGAGCGTGATGCCGGCCCAGCGCTTGAGCGTGGCCACGACGGCCAGGTAGTCCTTGGGCCCCAGCACGCTCCGGCCGGCCGGGGGCCCCGAGTCATCCTCCGTCTCCCTAGCGGCTCCCTGTGGGGGAAGCCCGGTGCCGAGCGCGAGCGCAGGCCGGGCTTTAGGCTCCATGGCTGACCGTAGCCAGCGCCGCCAGCTTTTCGGCGCCTGCCGTCAACTGCCCGGTAGCCTGAGCGATATTTTCCGAGGCCTCGGCGGCCTTTTCCATTTCCTGGGCCACTTGCTGGATGGCGGTGGAGACTTCGCGGGCGGCGTGGAGTTGCTCCTCGGCCGAGGAGGAAATTTCAGAGATCGAGGCTGAGGTGCGGCCGACTCCCGAAAGAATGCGCTCGAAGGCCTGGCTGGCTTGCTTGGAGGTTTCCCCGCCGGCGGAAATCCGCTTCAGCGATTCGTGGATCAGCTTGGTAATGTCACGCGTGGCTTGCGTAGAGCGCTCGGCGAGCTTGCGCACCTCGTCGGCCACGACAGAGAAGCCCAAGCCGTGATCGCCTGCGCGGGCCGCTTCGATGGCCGCATTAAAGGCCAGAAGGTTCGTCTGCGAGGCGATCTCCCCGATGACCTGCACGATTTCGGCGATGTTCTCCGAGCTCTTCCCGATCAACTCCATCGCCTCATCGGCCTTGCGCAAGGACTGAGCTCCGGCTTCGGCCTCCGCTGCGGCGGCCCGGGCCAAATCCTCAGCGCGCTTCACGCTTTGGGAGATAGAGTTGATCGAGGCGGTAAGCTCTTCCACGGTCGCTGTCATTTCCTCGGTCGTCGCCCCGAGAGCCTGCGCGCCGCGGGCGACCGCACTCGATTGGCCGGCAATCTGCTGGGAACGGGAGCTGAACTCCGAGGCGAGACTTTGCACGCTGTGCTCAACTTCCACCTGCCGGGTGATTTCGGTCGCCAGTTTCGTAATCCTGACCACCCTCCCGTCTTCATCGAAAATCGGGTTGTAGGTGGCTTGGAGCCACAGCTCCTTGCCGCTTTTGGAGCGGCGCGCAAAACGTCCGCCATGGAATTCTCCCCGGCCCAGCTTTTGCCAAAACTCGCGGTATTCCGCGCTGGCGGCGTAGCGATCATCGCATAACATCCGGTGGTGACGGCCGCGTACATCCTCGAGGCGATACCCAAAGGTAGCCAGGAAGTTCTCATTGGCATCGCGGATCGTGCCGTCGACGCTGAAGTCAATAACGGCTTGACTGCGGTTAATCGCGTCCATCCGCATCTTGTGGGCCGTGATATTCGTGGCAAACACGATGACCCGGGCGGGCCGCCCGCTTAGATTGAGGATCGGAGCGTACGACGAAGAGAGCCATACCTCGCGTCCGCCCTTACCCAAGCGCCGGTACTCGCCGGACTCGGATTCGCCGCTACTCAAGCGCTCCCAGAAGAAACGATATTCGGCCCCACGGGTATACTCCTCGTCGCAAAAGATCCGGTGGTGCTTGCCTTGCAGTTCCTCGAGCGTATAGCCCATCGTGCGCAGAAAGTTATCGTTAGCCCAGATGATCCGGCCATCCAGCTCAAACTCGATGATGGCTTGCACGCGGCCCATGGCGTCCACTTTGCCCAAGTATTCGGCATTACGCAGCTTTTGGGCCGTCACGTCGCTGGCGAACTTGACAATCTTGCTCAAGCGGCCGCCCTCGTCGTAAACGGGATTGTAGGTGGCGTTCAGCCACACTTCCTTGCCCCCCTGCCCGACCCGCTTATACTCGCCACTGCAATAGTTCCCTTCGCGTAGTCCCGCCCAGAAACGGCGATACTCCTCCGAGGCGGCGTAGGCCGGCTCACAGAGCACCCGATGGTGCTTGCCCCGCAGTTCGTCCCATTCGTAATTTAGCAGCGAGAGAAAGTTTTCGTTCGCCGCCATGATGTATCCGTCCACGCTGAACTCGATTACGGCTTGCGAACGGGAAATCGCTTTCACCCTGCTTTCGAATTCCGCGCTTTGCGATTTCTGGGCCGTAATGTCCGTGGCGAAGAACACAACCTTCTCCACGCGGCCGCCAACGCCCAGGATCGGGCTGTAACAGGCGTTGAGCCAGATTTCTCGTCCGTCCTTGCCCAGGCGCCTAAATTCCCCGGCTTCGGCCTCGCCGCGCACCAGGTTCTCCCAGCGCTGCTGGAATTCCCGGCCCCGCGCTTCGTGGTCGCTGCAGAGCATCGACTCGTGCCGGCCCTGGACGTCGGCCAAGGCGTAGCGGAATAGAGTCAAGCATTTTTCATTGGCTTCGAGTATTTTCCCGTCCGGCGAAAACTCGATTACCGCTTGAATGCGCTGCAGCGCGTCCAGCAGAGCTAGGTCCATGTTTTTTTGGCTGTCCGGCAAAGTCAAATCCCTCTTTTCCCATATCGAATGGGAAAAGAGGGATTTGAAGCAAGGATGAGATTTATTTTTACCAGTAGAACTTGAAGCGCAACTGCAGGACGCGCGGATTAAAGTTCTGGTTGGAGGTCAAGCTCGGGAACAGGGTTCCGAAGTTGGCGCTATTGGGATCGGTGTTGAAGCTATCGTTGCGGCCGAAATAATACTTATTGATCGCATTGAAGGCTTCCACGCCAAACTCGGCGCGCATGGACTCGGTGAAGCGGACGCTCTTGAGAATCGAGGCGTCCAGCGTCGGCACGGCATGCTTGCGCAGCTGGCCGATGCGGTTCGGAGTCTGGCGGCCGGGCGCAGTCTGGCCCGGAGAATAATTGCCAACCCAGAGCCAGTCGTACTTGGAAAGGTCGGTGCCGCAACCAGCGGCCAGCGAATAGGGCAAGGCGGTTTGCGTGCCGTTGTCGTTCTGGCGCACCACACAATTACCCCAGCCGCGGACCTGGTGCTGATTCCAGTTGATGTCCTTGACGAAGCTGTCGCGCAGCGGCAGCACGTTGCCGGGATAGTCGGCCGGTTCACCGCTCGCCCACTGGAAGAAGCTCGTTACCTTCCAGCCGCCGACGAAGCCATTGGCTACACGGCCCAAGTTGTTGGCGAACTGCTTGCCGCGCCCGAAGGGCAGGTCGTAGATGCCCGTCAGCTTGAAGACGTGCGGACGGTCGTTGAAGTAGAGACTGCGCTGGGTGATCCGGTTGAAGGGATCGGTGAAGCCCCAGGTTTCGAGCATCCGCGACCAGGTGTAGTTGGTGATCAACACCAGGCCGCCGGCGCGGAAGTTGTAGTTGACCTGCAGCGAGTGGTAGTTGATCTTGCCGTCGTTCAAGCCCTGCTGCAGCAGGTTGCCGCTGTATTGCGGGAAAGGCCGGTTGGCCTGGTAGCGGGAAATCGTGTTGGCCGTGAAGAAATTCGTGCCGCGGAAGGCTTCGATGTTGCGGAAGGGATTGGTGACCTGTTGGTTGCAGAAATCCGGCAGTCCGCCCTGGAGAGCGTCGCACTGGCGCATGAACTGCGCGGACGGGATATTGGCGGCGATTTCGGTTTCGTGATCGTTCGTACGGCTGCCGATGTAGCTGACATCGAGCACGGAGCGCGGATTGACCTGGAACTGGAAGCCAAAGCTGTATTGGTCGATGGAAGGCAGCTTGAAGCCGGGAGTCCAGTGGTTGAAATCGCGGCCCACAAAGGTGGCCGCCCCGGCCGAGGCGCCGGAAGGAACCGCAATGCCGTTGGGATAGGGGTTGGAGATGATGTTGGGCAGCGGAGTGCGCCCGTCGTCGAGCGAAGTCACCAGCGGCGTTTCGGTTTCAAAGCCGGTCGAACGCAGGTTGTTATTCGAGGGGTTCATGTAATAACGGCCGTAGCCGCCGCGCATGACCAGGCGTTCGCTGATCTGGTAGGCGAAGCCGAGGCGGGCCTGCCAGGTGTTCTTGTAGGTGTCCCCGGAATTGGCGGGCGCGCCGCCGACGCCGGCAAAGTTCAAGCCACCCGACAGATTCTGCAGCGAGGGGGTGACCAGCAGATTGGAGGGCAATTGGCTCCGGAAAGGCGCGGCGACGGCCGTGTCCAGGCCGCGGTTGATGCGATTGTACTTTTCCGTCGCGGGCATGTTGATGTCGTAACGAACGCCCAGGTTCAAGCTCAACTTGCGGCTGAGCTTGTAATCGTCCTGGAAGTAGAAGGCCGAATACCAATTTTGATAGAAGGGGAAGAGCGGGAAGAAGCTGCGGTTGGTGCCGCCGCCGCCCGGTAGCCCCAGTAGGAAGCTGGCGAAGCTGTCGCCGGCATTGGCCTCGGCCTGGTTCCACAGGCGCCGCGTCCAGCTGTCGGTAAACGTGAATTCGAGGACGTTGCCCGTGTTTTGCTGGATGAAGTGGATGCGGCGGATGTCGGCGCCCATTTTCATGTTGTGCTTGCCGACGATTTTGGTGAGGCTGCCGGCGATGGAATAGTTATTGGTAATGTTGATGCCCTGGCCGCGGCCCAGAGGCGAATAACCGTTCAGATTCCACCGTCCGAAGTAGGCGCCGCCGGGAAGCTGGCTCACAAGAGAAGAGGGAAGTCCGAGACTCGTCAGGTCGAAATTCGTGTTGTCGCGCCCAAAGCCTTTTTCGATGAAGCGGTTGTAGCTGCCGCGCACGTTCAAGACGGTGGTGGGGTTGAGGGTCGAAACCCAGTCGATGACGTAGGCGTCGTTGATGCGCTGGAAGGGCTGCTGGCCGTCCATGCCGGGGCCTTCGCAGATGCCATTGGCGCAACGCTCTTCGGTGCGGTCGTTGGAGGCGTGCCGGATGAAGGCGCGGTGCTTATCGCCGAAGTTCCAGTCGAATTTCAGATTGAGGTTGTAGAAATCGTCCTGGTTCACGTAGCCGGGAATCAAGGAGTTGACGGTGGAATAGCGCTGTCCGGGCGTGGTGGCGTTCGGCGTTGGCATGAAGCGGATCACGTTGCGCGCGACGGGATTGATGCGGCTGGCGGGAATCTGATTATTGGGGAACGGAGCGCGGATCGGGTCGCCGTTGGCCGCGAAGTTCGTCGTGAAGGGATCGTAGATTTGAATCGGCTGGCCGTTCGGCTGGGTAAGGCGCGAGAAATCGCCGGTCCGCATTTCGGTCGCCGCGAAGCTATTGCGCAAGGGGTTGGGCGTACCTTCCGAGTAACCTTCATAGGTGCCCATGTAGAAGAGTTTGACCGGGGAATCCTTCTTCAAGAGCTTCGGGATGTAGATCGGACCGTCAACCTGCACGCCGTACTGGTTCATGTCGCCGCCAGGACGGGGCGCGCCGATGGCGTTGTTCTGAAAGCTGTTGGCGTTCAGGCGCGCGCGCCGCATGAATTCCCAAGCCGCGCCGTGGTGCTTGGCGCCGCCGCTCTTGAGCACGACGTTGATGACGCCGCCGCCCGTGCGGCCGTATTGGGCGTCATAAGAGTTCGTTTGGATCGAAAATTCCTGCACGGCGTCGACGACAGGAACGAGCGCAATGTTATTGCCGCCCAGCTGCGCGTTGTTGGGTGCGCCGTCGAGCAAGAATTCGTTGCGCGATTGCTGGCCGCCGTTGACGCTCCATTCGGCGATGGCGCCGTTATCGAAAGGACGCTGCCAAATGGCCGCACCGCGGAAGGTGACGCCCGATTGCGTCGCCCCCAGCATGAAGGGGTTGCGCGCGTTGAGCGGCAACTCAACCACGCGCTGGTTGTCGATGATGCCCGAGCGCGAAGCGGTCTGGGTTTCGAGCACAGCCGCGTTGGCTTCGACCGTAACGCTGTCGGTCAACTGGCCGACTTCGAGCATGACATCGATACCGGCTTGTTGGCCCACGACGAGGGTGATGTTGGTGCGGTTGAAGGTCTTGAAGCCCTGCGATGTGGCCGTCAGGTTGTACTGGCCAGGGCGCAGGAAGGGAATGGTGAAAACGCCCGAAGCATCGCTGGTAGCGGTGTTGGTTTCATTCGAGGCGGTGTTGATGGCTTTGATGGAGGCGTTGGGAATAACGGCTCCGGATGAGTCCAGGACGCGGCCGGAAATGGTGGCCCGGAATTCCTGACTGAAAACAGACACTGCGCAGAACGCAGCAAGGAAGAGCAGGCGAACATTGCGCTGCAACATGATGCGAAACCCCCTGTTTAATCCCGGTTAGAGCGGACAAAGCTCGTTTTCGCCCGGTTGCCGAATCCTATCACCGCGAATTTGCGATTTCAACCTCTTTTCTTTACATTTCTTTACGTTAAGATTGAAACCCATGAGACGCGTGTGTTTTTGTTTGCAAGTAAAGAAAGACCGCCTAAAAGAATACAAGCGGCGGCATGAGGCGGTATATCCGGCGATGTTGGCGGCCCTGCGGGAAACGGGTTGGAGTAACTACTCGCTGTTTCTGCGCGACGACGGCCTGCTGATCGGATACCTGGAGACCGAAGACTTCGCGGCGGCGCGGGCGGCCATGGCCACGCGCGAAATCAATGCGCGCTGGCAGGCGGAGATGGCGCCCTTCTTCGAGGGGATTCCCGGCCGCCGGCCGGACGAACGGATGCTGGAGATCGAAGAGGTCTTTCACCTCGATTAGGCTCTCTCTTGGGAGCGGTAGTAGACTGTGCCCGCCAAGAGATAAATCGCCGTTGCCGCCAGGAGCGGTCCCCGGATTTCCCCTAGCGGCGCTCCCCCAAAGACCGTGAGCGGCAGATAGAGGCAATAGAGCAAGGCGGCCAAAGCCAGTAGGCCGGCAATGTAGTTCGGGCGCCGGGTCGAGCGGACGCCCGCAGGAGCCGAGGTCCGGGCCGCCATCGCTTCTTGAGAAACCGGCGCCGGTTTGGCCAGCATCGTCAGCCCCGAATAGAGCAGCGCCGTAAGCGCGGCCGTGGGCAGGAATAGGTAGAAGAGGTGCAAGATGCCGTTGCGTTCCAGCAGGAGCGCAACCAGAACGGCCCCGCCCCAAGAGACCAGCGCGGGGATATTCCAAGTTTGCCCTTGTGCGTAACGCGGCAACCCGAGCCGGGGAAACAGATAATGCTCCGTCAGCACGATCACGCCAGCGGGGGAAAGCAGCAGACCGTAGAGGCCGACAAAGTCCAGCAGCCGGGTGAAGACAAAAGGAAAGCAGGCAATGATGGTGGTGACGATACCCGTGACGATCGTGACCTTGGTGCGGGACCAATTGGGAGTAACGGCCTGGAGAGCGAGGCCCGCGCGGTAGAGCGTGGGGTTGGAGGTCGTCCAGCCGGCAAAGACCACCGCCAGGATGCCGGCCGGACCCAGGGCCTGGTAGGCCACCGCGCCGGGATCGAGTTGTGGCAGCGGCGCCTGCAAAAGCAGCGCGGCGCCTGCGCCCATAATGCCTGCGCAGATCCAGGCCAGGTAATGACCCAGGAACATGCCAAAGACGGAGGCGAAGCCGTAGCTGGCCTTCCGGGCATAACGGAAAAGCGCCATATCGGAAAGGCCCGCGTGCATGGCGAGATTGGCAATGGCGGCAAAGGCGGCAATCCTACCGAAGCCGACGGGCGGGGACCCGTCCGGGCTTCGTCCGGTCCAGACGGTCTGGAAGACGGCATGGGCATCATCGGTGCCGATGGCCTTGGCCAGCACCGGATACATGGTCAGTGCGCCACCGACGAACATCAAGAACATCCACGGCGAGCAAACACTGGAGAATGCCGCCAGGCTCTTGAAGCCGAGCGTGGCCAGGGTGACCACGACGGCTCCCACGCCCATCACGATCAGGACAAATCGCCAATCCGTGGGATACCAGTTCACCTGCGGGGGGATGCCAAAAGGCACGCGCACGGCGGAGGCCGAAACGGTGATCATGCAACCGGCCAGGACGGAAAACAAAGCCGCATTCACGACGTTATAGATCAACGTCATCGCGGGACCGCCGATGCGGCGCAGGTACCAGTAAAGGGTGAGCCGGGTTTCTACCGCGATCGGCGCACACAGCAGGGCCCAGGCCAGTACGGCGAACAAATTCCCCACCGCCAGGCCCAGGAAGATATCCTTTACGCTCGCGCCCCAGTTCACAAAGAGCGCGCCGATGACGAATTCGGTCGCGGCCACGTGTTCCCCGGCAAAGGCGCCAATGAAGTAGCCGGGACCCAATAGACGGTCGGAGGTGACGGGTTCGCGGTCGAATTCGTAAAGCTGGTCTAGTTTGGCGGCAGAGGTTTCGGCGTTGGCCATAAGCAATCGGAAGTGTATCCGAAAGCGAGGAGCTAGCGGCGGCTAGCAGCCCGGCGAGCTCGCCAGGCCCCAAACACTAAAGCCCCGCCCAGCAGGGCGAAAGTTCCCGGTTCCGGCACATTTTCCGCAGCCGGCGTGTTTCCGCCCTGGCGCAAGCCGATTAGACTCTGCGCGGGCGTATTGCCGCGCGAGTTGATGTAAATCGAGGCGTTCTGCGAGGTTTGGCCCAGGCTGGCCGCCAGGAATTGCTGCCAGGAATTCACGAGCGTAATCGACGTGGAGGCGCTGCGTTGGATGCGGCCCTGGTCCACTCCGTCGCCCCCGTCATGCACGATGTCCCAAAACGCGATCTGCAGCGCCGCACCCAATTCCGGCGTGTTGATTGTGGCGGGAGTGTAGACGTTTGCGTAGAGCCAGGCGGCGCGCTCTTCATGAAAGGCCGACCGCGGGGATATCGTATAAGAGTCCCAAACCCCATAGCTGATGCTCGTAAACAGGTCTATACAGAAGAGGTCGAAGGACGGGCCCCCGTCGTAAGTGGCCTGGATTACACCCGCGTACGATTGCCGGTCCTGGCCATCCACACGAAGATCGACGGCGGCAAAACGCTGCCAATCGACGCTCGTGATGTTTAAGGTCGCGGCCTGAAGGGTACTGGCCTCAAAGTTGGCAAGCGCTAAGGCAAAAAGAACTAGGGCGGCTGGGCGTTTCATCTTAGTTAGCCCTATCGTGAGGTACTAGGCCTAAGTGTTTACATCCAAGAGCACCCTGAAATCTCGTCGAAAAATGCCTTAGCTCGACTCAGGCGAACACCTGAGAAATGGGCCTAGGCGATCCACTTGTAGTAGTAGAACGTGAAGGGGGTGGTGCCGGTGTTGCGGATGTCGTGTGGCTTGTTGGCCGCCGAGTACATCATGCTGCCGGGGCCCACCTTCTTGTCTTTGCCATTGAGACCGATGATGCCTGTGCCTTCGGTGACCACCATGATCTCCTCTTCCGGGTGGGTGTGGGGAGGATGCGGCGTGGCGCCCGGATTCAGGGTTACGCTTCCGGCCACCAGCAGCTTTAACTGATCGGTGGGGCCCTCGAAATATTGCCGGTGGATGCCGAAGGTCTCCTTTACCAACTTGGCTTCCTCCAAGGTGTAGGTGAAGTCGGGGAGTTTCTTGGCCGTCTTCTTTGCGGCCTTTTCGTCGGCAGCCGGGGCGAGGGCAGCGGGCAGCAGTAGGGCGGGCAGAAGTTTGCGGCGGGAGGTTTTTCTTGCTTTCATGGCTCTGGAGTCAGAGTAATGCATTGGGCCCGGTTCCGGAGGCATCCACGCACGGCTCTTGGGACCCCTAGGCGCCAGGTTGCGATTTGTTTGGGGGAGCGACGGGAAAGAACAGAACCCTCTGTTCCCAGGCCAAGGGGCTGCTTTGGCGAGTGCTGACGGGGCCTTGCCCATCGACGCCGCCATCGCCACCGCCAAAATTGCCGCGCAACGGCAGCTCAATCTGGAACACAATGGGGAAAAGATCGGCCCCTTCGATATGCTTGTTGCCGCGCAGGCTCCGCAACCAGGAGTCACCCTTGTAATGCACCAGAGTTGGGAGTTTTCGCGCGTCCCCGGACGGTCGCGCGAGGATGAGCTCTGAGATGGCCCTTTTCGATTTGGAGCGGGTGACGGCGCGGAACCGGGCCGAGTGGCGGCAATGGCTAGCCGAACATTACCGGCAGGGCGAAAGCATTTGGCTGGTTACCTACAAGGGCGGCGAGCTGAAATACAACGACATCGTTGAGGAAGCGCTCTGCTTTGGCTGGATCGATTCGCGGCCCGCCAAACTGGATGAGAAGCGCACGATGTTGCTGCTGTCTCCGCGTAAACCGCAAAGCCGCTGGTCGAAGCTCAACAAGGAGCGCGTGGCGCGGCTGGAGGCGGCTGGGCTTATGCAAGAGGCGGGCGCAGCTAAAGTGAGAGAGGCAAAACGAAGCGGCGCCTGGGACGCCTTAAACGATGTGGACGCGCTAATAGTGCCGCCGGATTTGACGGAGGCCATCGCGAGGGTGAAGAACGCGAGCGCTTATTTTGCCGCCTTTCCACCCTCGGCGCGGCGCGGCATCCTGGAGTGGATCCTCGCCGCTAAATCGACCGAGACGCGCGCCCGCCGTATTGCCGAGACGGCGCGCTTGGCCGGCCGCAACGTCCGCGCCAACACTCCTGCGGCCAAGAAATCGGCTAGCGCTTAACGGCCTGCACAAAATAGCCCAGCGTGTAGTCGCGTTTTTGGTCGAGAAAATCCAGGCCCGCCACAACCAAGGCCAACGGCACGACGCCCAAGGCCAGCAGCGGCATCAAGTAGCCGGGAAAGAACTGGAGCGAGTTCATCAAGCGCCGCGAGAGCAGACGGAAGAAGCCGCCGCCGGGCGTGATGGATTGCACCTGCCAGGCGCTGGCGTCAAGCAGATGCTCAATGCCGTAACGCGTGAAGCGGAAGTAATCGTGGGGATGCTGGTGCACTTCCCATTCGTGGGGAACCACCAGAAGCAGACGCGCGCCGGGCTCAGCCGTGCGAGCCATCTCGGCCAAGGCCAAGCCGGGGTCGATGACATGTTCCAGCGTAACGACGCTTAGGAATGCTTTGAAGCTTGCGTCGCGAAAGGGCAGTTGCAGCAAGTCGGCTCGCGCCTCCAGGCGCGAATAGTTCCACGCGCGGTCGCCTACGGCCAGATCCACGCCTACATAGCGGCAATGGGGAAAGTAAGCCCGATACTGGCCCTCGCCGGCGCCGGCGTCCAGTAGCAGCGTCGCGGGCGCCAGTTGCGCGGCAAAAGCGCGTACGCGCTCTTCGATCTCGTTTTCGAAATGAAAGATCTGCGCGCGCAGAAACGCAGGCACCATTGCACGCAGGCGGGAATAGCTCATGGCTTCTTGCGGGCTTCGACCATGATCGTCGATCCGGCCCCGCACAGCGCCTCAAGGATCGAGAAGGGTAAGGCCATCAGGGTGAGAGCCAAGTGCGCCAGGTTCCGGCTTAGCCGCTGCGGGGGGCTCTCGGCAAGCCCACGCACGCGGCGCGCCATCGGGTCCAGCCCGGGCGCGAGGCTAATGGCAAAGCCGGCCGGATTGTCGCGCAAGGAGAATTGCTTGATTCGCGTCGGAACAAAGCCACAGTGATCGAGCAGAATTTCCAGATCGCGCTGCCGGAAGTTGTGCAGATGACGAGGAACGTCGATGCCGTTCCAACGTTCGCCAAAAAGAAGAAATTGCCAACTGGAGGCGTTGGGCACCTGTACCACCAGCCGGCCGCCGGGCGCGAGCAGACGATGGGCCGCTTCCAGATAGCTTTGCGGTTCGTACAAATGCTCGAGCACGTGAAACATGCTCAGCACCGAAACGCAACCCTCGGGCAAGGGCGCCTGCGCCAAGGAGGCGCATAGCGCGGGCACCCCATTTTCGTGCCAGGCGAGCGACGCCGCGTCTAGTGAAAAGTCGACGCCCAGCACGCGATGGCCCCGCTCCCGCATCAGGCGCAACAGCAGGCCTCCACCGCAGCCCACATCCATCACCAGCCCCCGCGTTTCGCCAGCGGCTGCCGACGCTACCGCGCCCTCGAGGAATCGCACATGATCTGACAGCACCATGCGGCGGTAAAATTGCTCGAGCGCGGTGATCTTCGAGCCTTCATCCGCGTGCCAATAGGTGGGGGGGTAATAGGTGGCCAGCTCCGCGGGCGTGGGCTTGGGATAGAGACGCAACAAGTGGCAACGATCGCATTCCACCACCAGAAAACTCTTGGGAGTAGTGAGGTAAAGCCGGTCTCCCGCATGAAACAACGTCCGCATGCCCGTGGACCCGCACGCAGTGCAGGCATCAGCCGCCCGGCAGGCCTCAGACGCGGTGGTGGTGTTTTCGGCGGAGATGATGGATTCCTTAGGCGCGGTTGTGGGTCAGTTCGCGCAGCGAAATGGCGTGCCGGCGCAGTATATTCATGAGCTCGCGGTCGTCCAGTTTCCGCCGTTGGCGAAAGGCGCGGCGCTTGGACCACATCCTTGTAAGTCCAGAGATGGCCGCAAAGTCGGCCCGGAGCAGGGTCAGGCCCAGCTCTATCTTCGCGCGAAATCCGCGGTAATGCGCGGCCTCGCCCCGATCCCGCGTACTAGCGAAAAAACTGGCCAGCAGGCGCACCGCAAAGTAAAAGGGATTGAGCAAGAGCAGCCACAGCGGGAAATGCAAGACGGCCAACCAGAGCCGGTTTCGCTCAATCAAATGGATCCGCGCGTTACTGTACTTTCCCAGGGTCGCCCCGCGATGGTGGTAAACAAGGGAGGCTGGCGCCAGCACCGCCTCCCAGCCGAGAAGCCGGCCGCGCATCCCCAACTCGGCATCGTCGGCATAAGCGAAAAAGTCTTCATCAAAGCCCCCCGCCTCTTCGATCATTTCGCGACGGAAGAGGGCTGCACAACCGTCCGGCCAAAGGACCTCTCCTGGTGTGTCATATTGGCCACAATCCGTCTCGCCTGAGCCACGCCCTCGATTCTGTCCGTCAAAGTAGATGAGGTGCCCAATCTTGTCGATCGTCTTGGCGGTACCATGCACGTAAATCTTTGAAGCCACCATCCCCGCGCGCGGATGCGCCTCGGCGGTGCGAACCAACTCCTCCAGCCAGCGCGGGTCTGCTACCGCATCGTTGTTCAAAAGTACAAAGTATTCGCCGCGTGCCGCGGCAAAGCCTTGATTGTTGGCCGCGCAAAAACCCTCGTTCCCTGTGTTGCGAATGAGCCGCGCCTGGGGGAAGCGGCTTTCCAAAAGAGCTAATGAAGAATCCGTCGACGCGTTATCTACGACGATCAATTCGAAGTTTCGATACGACTGGGCCTCCACGGATTGAAGGCAATCGGCTAAGAGGTTTGCCCGGTTGAAGTTAACGACGATAATTGAAGCCAAAACCGGGCTTTCATTTCGCACAGACTCATGTATTATAGCGTTAAGGACCGTCTCCCCTGAAAAGTATGCAAAGCTTGGGCGCAAGGCTAAAGCAAGAGCGGGAAAAACGTCAGATCTCGCTTTCGAAGATCGCCGAAGAGACGCGCATTAGCTCGCGGTATCTTGAGGCCCTGGAGGCTGACGACTTAACGGCATTGCCGGGAGAATTCTTCTATCGCGCTTTTGTCCGCCAATACTCGGGTTACCTGGGCCTGGACTCTGAGGCGATAGACCGCGAAATCAACGTTGTCTCCAGCCGGCCCGTCGTCGAGCCGGGCGTGCCGAACGTAGCGGAAGCGGACCCCCAGATCGCTTCCCTGCGTGAAAAACTCAAAGGCGAACCACTACGTCCTCCGCAGGACGATGGAATGTCGAAAGCGTGGCTGGCCTTTGCGGGGGTCGTGATTGCGGCTTGCGCGGGTTACTTTGCGTGGCAAAACTTCACGCCGCCGGCGGCTAGCCCGGTTGCGGCAAGCAGCCCGGCTTCACCTAGCCCATCCCTTGCGGCGTCGAGCGTGCCGGAGCTGCCTCAGACCGCCACTGGACCGGCTCCCGTCCCTTCAGAAGCGAAGCCCGTGGCGGAGTCTCCCGCCCCCACCGTTCCTCCTGTGAAGCCGATCGGAACTGCGAAGCCGTTCGAGACAGCGGCCCCCGGACAATTCCAGCTAACGCTCGTGGCCAAGCAACTGACGTGGATTCGGATCACCGCCGATGGCGCGAAAGTCTTCGGCGGCACGATCGAAGCGGGTGAGCGAAAATCCATCAATGCCACTGCCGCTGAGGTGATCGTCGGCAACGCCGGCACGCTTGACGTAATTTACAACGGCAAAGCGCTGCAATACGGTGGTCTCGGCGAGGTAAAGACCTTGCAGTTCAATCCCGAAGGATGGCGCTATAAGCCGAAGGCGCCTTCGGCGACGAACGAGAATCCCGCTTCCCTGCCCACGCCCACAACCGGAACTCTCAGTTCCCCCTCAGCCCGCTATGTCCGGCTTGATGGCGGACTTCGCTAGCTTCTTGTGCGCCCGCGCTGCGTTGCGCCGCGTCCGTTCCAGTGCTAACAGCTCGTTGCGACGCCGCAGCTTCACGCCAATATCGATCTTTTTCCAGAACTGGCGTACATAGTCGATGGCGCTCGCGATCGTGAATACGACCGCGGCCCACATCGTCCAGACACCCAATGGCTTCCACTCCGGCCAGCGCAGGGCCACTAGCGTCAAGGAGATGGCGGCCACCTGCAGCATCATTTTCGATTTCCCCAAGTCGCTGGCTGGGATCACATAGCCTTCGCTGGATGCAATGGACCGCAGACCGGAAATCGCAAAATCCCGGCCAACAATTAGGATCACCGTCCAAGCCGGGACGGCCTTTACCTCTACCAGCGCAATGAGGGAAGCCGAGATCAGCAGCTTATCGGCAATGGGGTCCAGCAACGTACCCAGTGTGGTGATCTGCGACCACTTCCGCGCCAGGTAGCCGTCCAGCAGATCGGTGAACGCCGCGACGATAAAAATGCCGAGGGCCAGCAACTCGTGCGGAATTTCGAAGCCTGCAAAACCATAGACCTTCCGCTCCTGGACCAGGGCTGCCACCAGCAGAGGCACCAGAAAGATACGGGCCAGCGTCAAGTAGTTAGGCAAGTTCACGCGCTTAAAGAAATCGCCCTCAGGATATCAACTCGACGTTGCCAAGTAATCTCCGCAGACTCTCCGGCGCATCGACAACCAACTCGCAAACATCGTCGTGGAACTCTTTGGCGCTAACTCGGCCGTACTCGTGCAAAAGGTGCATGGTGGCGCCGTCGGCGGCCGGTACGCGGACGCGGATGCGCACAATGGGGTCGACGGGCAGTGCGTCGTCCATCAAGCGGAGCAGACCTTCCATGCCCCGGCCCGTCAGCGCGCTTACCGCGGCGGCATGGGGCGGTAAGCCGCTTGGATCTTTGAGGATGCGCCGCAACTGGCGCGCCTGTTCGTCGGCGTCCGGCAAGAGGTCGGCCTTATTCAGCACCAGCACCTGCTGCGTGCGATGGGCGTCGATTTCGGTGAGCACCTGTTGGACGTGTTCAATGTTGGCCGCCGCGTGGGGGCTGGAGGCGTCGACCACATGCAGCAGCAGCGCGGCCTCCACTACTTCTTCAAGCGTGGCGCGGAAGGCCGATACTAGCGTCGTCGGCAAGCGCCGAATGAAGCCTACCGTGTCGCTCAGCAGGATCTTGCGGCGCGAAGGCAGAATGATGTGGCGCACCGTGGGGTCCAGGGTCGCAAACATCTTGGCGTCGGCCAGCACATCGGCTTGCGTTAAGCGGTTGAAGAGGGAACTCTTGCCCGCATTCGTGTACCCAACTAGCGCAACGGTGGCCAAAGGAACCCCCTGCCGTTGCTTTCTCTGAATGCCGCGGCCCGCCCGCACACGCTCTAGATTTTCTTTTACTCCCGCGATGCGGGCATGGATCTTGCGCCGGTCGGTTTCGAGCTTCGTTTCACCGGGGCCGCGGGTACCGATGCCGCCGCCCAGCCTCGATAAGGCGATTCCTTTTCCGGCCAGGCGCGGCAGCAGGTAGTTTAATTGCGCCAGTTCCACTTGCAACTGACCTTCTCGGGTGCGAGCGCGGGAGGCAAATACGTCGAGAATCAGTTGGGTGCGGTCGAGAACCTTCGCGCCCAGCTCGCCCTCCAGATTTCGCTGCTGCGTGGGAGTCAGTTCGCCGTCGAACAGAATCATGCCGGCCCCGGCGGCGATGGCGGCGGCTCGCAGTTCCTCTACCTTGCCTTCTCCAATCAGCGTGGCTCGGTCGGCGCGGTCCCGGGCTTGAAAGATGCGCCCCGCTACGATTGCGCCTGCGCTTTCCGCCAACACCGTTAACTCATCGAGCGACTCTTCGGCCGTGAAGTCGTACAGACTTTCTTCGCTGTGCCGGTCTTGCTTGCGGAGTTCCACTCCGACCAGGATGGCGGTTTCGGACAAACCCTAGTTTCCGTTGGGTTCCACGGGGAGGGGGGCTGGACTGTGCATGCCGGGCGCGGGGCTTCCACCGTGGGGCTGCTTGGATACAACCACCGTCGAGATGGCGTGCTTGAAAATAAGTTGCTCCTGGTTGTTGGCTTCCAGAACCACCGAATACTTATCAAAGCTCTTGATGCGCCCCGAAAGTTTAACCCCACTCATCAAATAAATGGTTAAGTAAGTTTTGTCTTTACGGGCGTTATTGAGGAAAGCCTCTTGGATGTTTTGCTGTTGTGCCAGCTTTTCCATCACGTCGCCTCTTTGTTTTTTAGGTTTGGGGTTGCATGCTGGGCAATCCACCGTTAATACTGCGATTGTACAACAGGGTACTTTGCCTTCCGCCTTGCACCCGCTAGGTAGACTGGCTCTTGGTGACCGCACAAACTCAACAGGCGCAGCGCGTGGCCACGGTCAGCATCATGGTGGGGGCCGCCCTGGCCATTTTGAAGCTCGGCGCGGGCTGGCTGGCCGGATCGCTTGCGGTGCTGGCCGATGGGGTGGAGAGCGCGGGCGACGTCGTGGCGAGCACAATCCTTTGGCTGGGACTGATGGCTGCGGCGCGTCCCGCCGACGAAAATCATCCCTACGGTCATGGCCGCTACGAAACCTTGGCCGGGCAAGCCATCGGCGCCTTCCTCGTGGTGAGCGGCGGAGCCTTGGTATGGGGTGCGCTGCATCGGGTGGGCAACGTGCACGCTATGCCCCAATCCTTCGCCATTTGGACCCTGGTGGTGAGTGTGGCGGTTAAGCTGGCACTGGCACGGTGGAAGCGCTCGAGCGCCCAGTCTTTGGGTTCAGCCGCCATGCAGGCCGACGCGAACAACGATTGGCTGGATGTCTTAAGCGGCCTGGTGGCCATGGGCGCGCTGGGCCTCACGCTTTGGCGGCCGCTGGAATTCCGCGATGCCGACGCCTGGGGCGGCGCTCTGGTGGGCGGCTTGGTGGTGGTGCTGGGGCTGGGCGTCTTGCGCGAAGCCAGCACGGCGTTGCTGGACACGATGCCCGAAGGGGACAAGCTCGAAGAAGTGCGGTGCGTGGCCCGCCTGGTGCCGGGCGCCTGGGATATTGAGAAGGTACGCGCACGAAAAACGGGCTTTCAGTATCACGTCGACTTACATCTTGAGGTGGATCCGGATTCCAGCGTCGAGGCGGCCCATCGCGTCGGCGGCGCGGTGCGGCAGCGTTTGCGCGATACGATCCCCTGGGTGGCCGATGTGCTGATTCACATTGAACCCGGCGAACGAAAGGGGAGCGAAAATAGTTCGCATGGATAACGAGCGCGTCGCGCGCCTCCTCACCGAAACGGCCGACCTGATGGAGATTGCCGCCGAGGACGCCTTCCGCATCCGCAGCTACCGCAACGCCGCCAAGACCATCGAGGGGCATCCGGAAAGCGTCCTGGCGATCCTCGCCGATCCCGCGCGGAAGGTGACCGACATTGCCGGCATCGGCAAAGGCATCGCCCACGTCCTGGGCGAAATTGCCGAACGCGGCAGCTTCGAACGCCGCGACGAGATGCTCGAGAAGTATCCGCCCACGGCTTTGGAGATGCTGAAGCTCCAAGGCCTGGGGCCCAAAAGTATCGCTCTGCTGATCGAAGCCTTTCGCGTCAGCACGATCGACGATCTGGAAAAGCTCTGCCGGGAGCAGAAGCTGCGCGAGCTACCCCGCATGGGCGCGAAACTCGAAGACAAAGTACTCAAGAGCATCGCACTGTACCGCAAGAGCAGCGGCCGCTTCCTCCTGGATTTCGCCGCCAATACGGCCGACGAAGTCATCGCCCTCCTGGCGCCGGTGCCGGGCGTCGTGAGCGCCGTCGCGGCGGGTAGTCTGCGCCGCGGGCGTGAAACGGTAGGAGACGTCGATGTGCTGGTGGCAGGCAAGGCGGCGGAAAAAGCGCTGGATGTCTTCGTCAAATGGAAGAAGGTCGAAGAGGTGCTGGGCCATGGCGAGAACAAGGCCAGCGCGCGCGTAGGCGTCGAGGGTATTCAAGTGGACGTGCGCAGTTTGCCCGAAGCAAGCCTGGGCGCGGCCATGCAGTATTTCACCGGCTCCAAAGAACACAACGTAACGCTGCGGACCCGCGCCGTTAAGCGCGGGCTCACCCTGAACGAGTATGCTCTGGCGCGCGAGAGCGATGGCGGCGTCGTTGCATCCAAGACCGAGGAAGAAATCTACGCGGCCCTGGGTCTGGCTTGGATTCCCCCGGAAATGCGCGAGAACGCGGGCGAATTCGAAGCCGCCGAACAAGGCAGCATCCCGAAACTTCTGGAGCTCTCCGACATCCGCGGCGATCTGCATATGCATACTCGCGAAAGCGACGGCCGCGGCACCCTGGAAGAGATGGCGCGGGCCGCGGCCACTTACGGCTACGAATACATCGTGATTACCGATCACTCCAAGGCGCTCGCCATGGCCAACGGCCTTGATGAAAAGCGCGCGCTGGATTTTGCCAAGCTCGTCGCGGGCATAAGCCCCGAGGAATTCGGCCTCCGCATTTTCTCCGGTATCGAATGCGACGTTTTGAAGGACGGCCGCATGGACCTGGACAACGAGGCGCTGGGCGCGCTCGATTTCGTGATCGCCAGCGTCCATAGCCACATGAACCTGGACGAGCAGGCGATGACGGAGCGCCTGCTGGCTGCGCTGGAGAATCCGCACGTCAAGGCCGTCGGGCACCCCACGGGCCGCGTGCTGCTGCACCGGGACGCCTACGCCTATTCGTTTGAAAAGATCGCGGCCAAAGCGGCCGAGCGCGGGGTTTTCCTCGAAATCAACGCCAGCCCCGAGCGACTGGATCTGCACGCGCCACTCATTCGCGCTGCCAAGGCCAAGGGCTGCCGCTTTACCATTTCCACCGACGCCCACAACACAGCGCACCTGCGCAACATGAAGTATGGCGTGAGGATGGCGCGGCGGGGCTGGCTGGAGAAAGCCGACGTGGTCAATGCCGGCGATCTCGCGGAGTTCTCACGCGCGATTCAGAAGTAGCGCTCGTTCGGCCAGGAAGTCCCGCAAGGCACGATCCGTGGTGAGCCCGATGGCGCGCTCATAATCGGCGCACGCTTCGGCACGCTGCCCGGAGAGTGCATACAGGTGGGCCCGCGTCGCAAAGAAAGGCTGATAAGCGCGCACGCGCTTTTCCTCCAGGCCTTGCAAGAGCGCGAGTCCTTCGCGCATCCTCCCCGCCTCGGCCAATGCGGCCGCGTAAGCAATCTGCGCACCGATGGTGGGGCTGATCGAGACTAGGTGCGCATACAGATTTACGATCGCCGGCCAATCCGTGCGCCCCGTATAACGGCGCACGCAATGGGCGGATTGGATAGCCGCTTCCAGTTGGTAAGGCCCCAGGCGGCCGAGCGACGCCGCCCGCAGCAGCAGCACTTCCGCCTCGTCCAGCAAAGCGGAATCCCAACGCGAGGGGTCTTGCTCGGTTAGCGGCACAAATTCTCCCACGCTGCCTCGCCGGGCCGCCGCGCGGGCCCGCAGATAGAGCAGTAACGACAAGAGCGCCAGCGCCTCGGCCTCGCCAGGCATCGTCTCGGCCAGAATGCGCGCCAGCCGGATCGCCTCTTCCTCCATGTGCGCCTGGGCCGCATAGACCGCTTCGAGAACCGCGTGCAGCCGCTCGGGCAACTCCTTGGCACTGGGCACCTCGAAAGGAATGCCCGCGTCGCGAATCTTGGCCTTGGCCCGCACCAGGCGCTGCCCCATGGCCGAGGGCGCCACCAAAAAGGCCGATGCAATGGCCTCGGCGGGCAATCGCAGAACCGTTTGCAGCATCAAGGGCGTGCGTACCGTTTCGTCAATAGCCGGGTGGGCGCAAACGAAAAGGAGCCGCACCCGCTCATCGGGAATCACCTCGGCCGGCGCCGGGAAATCCGCCTCCCAATCCGGCGGCAGGCTTTCGCGCCTAGCGTCTTTCCTTAGCCGGTCGATATCCCGCCGCCGCGCCACGCTAAACAGCCACGCCACTGGATTGGCCGGCACCCCCTCCTGCGGCCATTTTTCGAGCGCGGTGGCAAAGGCCTCCGCCAAGGCATCTTCCGCCCTGGCAATATCCCGCAGGGGCGCCGCATTGCGCGCGATCAGCAAGGCAAGCAGGCGGCCCCAATGGAGCCGCGCTGCCTCATCCACCACTCTTTGGACTTCCGTCATCCCATCGGCAGCACGGGCCGCACTTCCACCGCGCCCGTCGCCGCCGCCGGGCAACGCGCCGCCCATTCCAAAGCCGCGTCCAGATCCGGCACGTCCACGATGAAGAAGCCGCCAAGCTGTTCTTTCGTGTCGGCGTAGGGTCCGTCCTGGACATGCCGCTTGCCGCCATTTAGGCGCAACGTCGTGCCCGTCCCCGGAGGTTGTAGCGCTTGCCCACCGGCCGATACTTGGGCCTCATGCAGGGCCTTACCATACGCGGAATAGGCCGCCCAATAGGCTTGAGCGTCTTGATTGGTGCGCTTCGAGAAGTCCTGGAGCGTCTCGTAGACCATAATGCAGTATTTCATTGCCGTTACCTTTAGTCGATGATTTTGAAGCGCGCAGGGCGCTCGAAAACATGTCGCGCGTCGCTCGGCTATTTCGACAAGGGCTCTGGAATTTCATTCGGGCCACCGCGCAAGATGTTTCAGATTGGGATGGCATCCGCCGTGCAATGCCAGTAGGCAATGCTACTTGCTCTCGTATTGAATTGGTGGGACGGACAAATGTTGGAACGCCGCCGCCGGAAATTGATCGAACGATTGAATTGGCGACCGCGAGATTTTCGCCCCCTCCGGCTGCTACGCAGAGCTTAGAACGTAGGCCTAGATAGCGGGCCTAGTGTACGGGGGTCTCCGCGCCGCCCTTCGGTGGATCCACCTTAATCACCACTTCCCCCTTGCGCGCCTTGCCCAGCTTGTCGCGCGCGGCCAATTCCTGCGTCTGCGCGTCGGAGCCTAAGGCCCGCACCGTATCTCGCAATTCGTCGCGCATCTTGGTAAGGTTCGCGTTTTCGGTCTGCAATTGGTCCAGTTCCCGGCGCTGATCGGCCAACGCACTCACGCCGTTCGGCCCCTTCAGGGCAATAATCGCGTAGGCCGCCGCCAGCATCAGTCCCAAAATGAGACCGGCCCGGCGCAAAAGCGGAAAGCGGAGGATTGACATAGATCGGAAAATGGCTACTTCTTAGTTTATAGACACATATAGGAGTGATTGCAATTGCCGAGCGTTACGGATGCTGAATTTTGTGTAATATTGGCGACCGCCCCGGATCTCGCCCAGGCCCGCCTGCTGGCCCACGCGCTGGTGGAGCGGCAATTGGCGGCGTGCGTCAATCTCATTCCCGCCCTTGAGAGCATTTACCGCTGGGAGGGCAAGGTTGAGACTGCGAGCGAAGTCCTACTGCTGGTTAAGACCCTGCGCAGCCGCTCTAAGGAGGTCCTGGCCGCCCTTGCCGAGTTGCACCCATACCAGGTTCCCGAAGGCCTCGTCCTGCCCGTGGAGGGAGGTCTAGAACCATACCTGCGGTGGATTGAGAGCTCAGTATGATAGTCTGCGACGGATGCAAGCAAGCGGTACTCGTCATTGGGTCATCTTTTTCGCCGTCGTCCTTTCGATCATCACCTACATCGACCGCGTCTCGATTTCCTTCGCCGGGCCCAGGATGCGGGAAGACCTGGGGCTATCGAATTCCCAGTTCGGCCTGATCCTGAGCGCCTTCGCCCTCTCCTACGCTCTCTTTGAAATCCCTGGCGGCTGGATGGGCGATAAATGGGGTCCCCGCAAGGTGCTGGCCCGCATCGTGCTCTGGTGGAGTTTTTTTACTGCCGCCACCGGCTGGGCGACTAGTTACCTCTATCTCCTGATCGTCCGTTTTCTTTTCGGCGCTGGCGAAGCGGGTGCATTTCCCAATATCACCAAGGCCTTTTCCACTTGGCTGCCATTCCCGGAAAAAAGCCGTGCGCAGGGCATTGTTTGGATGAGCGCCCGCTGGGGTGGCGCCTTTACGCCGCTGCTCATGGCCGGCCTTTTCCAGATCATCGACTGGCGGGTCGCCTTTCAACTCTTCGGCATCCTGGGCGTGCTCTGGGTGGCGGTCTTTTTCTTCTGGTACCGCGACAACCCCAAGGACCACCCCAGCGTCAACGCAGCCGAGCTCGCCATTATCGGCGATAGCGTCAAAATGGCCGACGATCATGGCAGCGTGCCGTGGGGTCGCTTTTCCGCGTCTTCCAGCGTCTGGCTGCTCTGGGTGCAGTACTTCATGCTCTCTTACGGCTGGTACTTTTACATCACCTGGTTCCCCACCTACCTCAGCAAAGCGCTCGGCTTCGACTTGAAATCCTCCGGCGCGGTGCTCAGCGGCATGCCGCTTTTCCTGGGTGGGGTGGGTTGTCTGGTAAGCGGCTTCCTGACGCCGCTGCTGGGCCGCAAGCTAAACGATGCCCGCCGCGCCCGTAAGCTGATGGCGATTACGGGCATGACCGTCGCGGGCGCCTTGCTGCTGCTCAGCGTATCGCTTAAGGATCCCCTCACGGTCGTCTTCGTCATTGCGTTTGCCAGCTTCTTTAACGACCTCGTCATGCCCCCGGCCTGGAATACCTGCATGGATGTAGGCGGCAAATTTGCCGGCACCCTATCCGGCTCGATGAACATGATGGGCAACTTCGCCGGGGCCGTCGCGCCCATTGTCATCGGCAAAGTCCTCGATGCTACCGGCAACGACTACACCATCACCTTCTACATCTCCGCCGCCGCCTATTTCATTGGCGCCCTCTGCTGGCTGGGCATCGATTCCACCAAGCCTCTCGATAAAGCCTCCTAGCGGAAAGCCGCCTAACGAATCGCCAGCAGGCACAGCGTGCAATCGTCGTAGAGTGAAACGCCGGAAAAGGCGACCACCTCGTTTTCCACCACCCCCAGCGCCTCGTGCGGCGCAAAACCCGCCGTATCCGCCAGTAACTGCCAAAGGCGTTCTTCGCCAAATTCCTGCTCGCCGGCGCTATCCACCCGCTGCGCCTCCATCGCGCCGTCGGAAACGATCAAGAGGCGGTCCCCCGTCCCCAACTGCACCCGCCCCACTTCGCCGTCCCATTCTCCAAACGCACCGATCACCATCGCCGTCGCGGCCAACGTCTCCATCTGCCCGTTGGCCCGCCACAACATTCCCGCGGGATGCCCACAATTCACATAGCGCAATTCCTTGCTGCCTTCCTCAAAATCGGCGTAAAACACGCTGGCAAAGGCCTCCGGCGCCGTCGACTCATGGAACTGTCGATTCACCGCGCGCAACAGTCCCGCCGGGTCCACGCTATTTTGCGGCACCAGGCTGCGGAATAGTCCTTGCAGATTCGACATCAGCATCGCTGCCGGAATTCCTTTGCCGCTCACATCGGCCACTACCAGCCCAAAGTGCCCTGCCCTCTTCTCGAAAAAATCGTAGTAGTCTCCGGATACCTCACGCGCCGGCAAAAAGCGGCAAGCCACCTCCAGTCCGCCCAAGCGCGGCGCGGCGCGCGGCAGCAAGCTTTGTTGCACCTTGCGCGCGGATTCCAGCTCTTTGGAAGCCCCCGTCTGGGCCGCACACCACTTGGCCGCTAATTGCAACAACCGGTCGTTGTTCCATGGCTTTTCGATAAAGTCCGATGCGCCCGATTGCATCGCCGCCACGGCCAGAGAAATATCTCCCCATGCCGTCATGGCTATTAATGGCGCTGCCACACGCGCCTCGCGCAACCTGCCGATCAACCCCAACCCTTCCGCGCCGCTTGTTGTATCGCGCGTGTAATTCATGTCCAGCAGAATCAAAGAGGCCGCCGTTCGTTGCGCGGCGCTGAGCAAATCACTGGGACTCGCGAATGTTTCAACTACGTAGCCATTGGATTTCAACAACAGACGCAGTGCTTCGCGTACTTCCATTTGGTCGTCGCAGACGAAGACGCTCTCTCTTTTTTGCCCTACAGTCATACCGGGAACTTCCCCTCTAGCTTAGACGGATTGGCGCTAGCCCCCGGCATCCGTTTTCTGCGAAAGGCCAGCAAATAGGCCCTCCTCCCGTCCCCCTAAGGCCTATCTCGCCCTTGCCTCAGGTGCTTATGCCCATCCCGATTCGGTAGGCAGGCACCTGAAAAACTACGGCCCCTTCGCTAGGGCGAGATACGCCCTTTTTGTCTAAGGGAAGATCCGAATTGCTTTGGAAACGCTTTGGCCGCAGAGTTCTCTTATGCACATGCGAAGCAAATTTCTTTTGGCCGCGCTGGCGATGATGACGGCCCGGCTGGATGCCGCCGCCATCCAGTCTGGCGTTTGGTACAACATCCAAGGCGTGACGGACCTGGGAACGGGGATTTCCAGCGTCAGTGGTGGCACCAACGGCACGGGCTTTTCCGCGCCCGGCGCCGGTCCCTGGACCTTCACTCTCATCGGCAACGGCACTCTCGAGTTAACCGACGCGGACTTCTCCGGCGAGTCCTTCAGCGTCTTTAACTTCAACAACCCTTTGAATACGAGCCCGGGCGGCACCAACTTCACCGGCCAAGGCTCTCCCCTGACCGGCAACTGCGGACTGGTTCCCACGGACTGCTTCGCCGACAGCAACTTCGCCAATGAGACCTTTGCCCTCACCGGCGCGCTCGGCACCCCCTTTAGCCTCAGCTTCCAGGTCTCGGATAACAACCTCTTCCTCTTCACAAACGCCTTCTTCCGCGTTACCGGCACCTTCAGCGCCGAGGAACCCCCTCCTCCTCCCCCGCCGCCGCCGCCTCCTCCGCCGCCGACCACTGGCAACGATGTGCCCGAACCCTCCACCTATTTGATGGTGGGCGGAGCTCTGGCCTACCTGGCCTTCCGCCGTAAACGCACCTAGAGAAATTAACAGTTGTCGCAACGGAGTTGCGGATTGCTAACCTATAGCAATCCGCAACTCTGTTTTGTTGTGTCTAAGCTCAAAAGAAGGCGAATACGAAGAACGCGAATGCGCAAGTTTTTAATTGTCTTAATGGTGTGCGAAGGAATCTGGGCACAAAGTAGCGCCACCCGGGAGAAGCAGATTGTAGAAGAACGCGAGGCCAAGGCGAAAACGCTGAAACCCGAAGAGGTCTCTAAGGCCGAAAATTTCCTGCGAGACTTCAAAGACAAGAAGTATCTCGAACGCTTTAGCCAGGGCTTTAACGGCCTCCGGCCCAAAATCGGCAACATGGTCACCGGCGGCGGCTTCGCCCTTGGTCCTGAGTACTTCCGCGAAGACTTGGCCGGCGGCAGTCTCCAGACCCGCATCGGCGCGCAGATTTCCACGCGCGCCTACTACAAGATCGAGGCCGAAGCGCGCTTGCCCCGCTTGGCCAAGGGACGTCTGGATCTGGACTTTTTGGCCGTCCGCCGCAACTACGCCGGCATCAACTACTACGGCCCCGGGCCGCTTTCCCGCAGGGAGGGCCGCTCCAACTACCGCTTGGAAGACCTCAACCTCGACGCGATCCTGGGCGTCAACGTCGCCAGGTTCGTCAAGGTCGGCGCCTCGGCCGGACTCCTGTATCTGAACGTGGGCCCCGGCACCGACAATCGCTTCATTTCCGCCGAACAGATTTATTCCCCCGCGGTCAGCCCCGGAATCGACGTGCAAACCGATTACCGGCGCGCCAGCGTCTTCGGCCAGCTCGATTACCGAGACGACCCACTCGGCGCCAAGTCCGGCGGTAATTACGTTTTCGAATACACCTGGTTCAACGATACGAAGCTGGACCGCTTTAGCTTCCGCCGCATGGATATCGATCTCGAACAGCATCTGCCTTTCTTCAACAAGACGCGCCGCATCGTCTTGCGGGCCAAAGGCTCCTTTACGGATACCGACGCGGGCAACGTCGTCCCCTTCTACCTGCAACCGATTGTCGGCGGCTCCGACGACGTCCGCGGCTACCGCTTCTTCCGCTTCTCAGACCGCAACTCCGTGGTCTACAACGCCGAATACCGCTGGGAAATCTTCTCCGGGCTCGACGGCGCCCTCTTCTTCGACGCCGGCAAAGTCATGCCGCGCCGCAGCCTCCTCGCCTTCTCCAACCTCGAAACCAGCGCCGGCTTCGGCTTCCGTTTCAACGCCCGCAATGCCACCTTCCTGCGCGTCGATGTCGGCTTCAGCCAGGAAGGCTACCAGGTTTGGTTTAAGTTCAACGACCTCTTGAACCCCCGCCGCTTCGGCACGGCCCGCATGCAGCCGATCAACTAATCCAAGGAACCACCCCGATGCCTAGAATGTTTCTCCTCTCCCTCAGCGGCCTTCTGATCCTTGGCCCGGCTTTCGCGCAAAAGTTTCTCCCCGACGATCCGCTCCTCAACGAGCCCAAGCCGCTTACCATCAAACAGCCCAAGAGCCGCAAGCTGAGCGATATCTACGATCTTTTCTCCCACCAGTTCGGGCCTCCCGGACAGTTACAGCCCAAGAAGGGCGCCCCCATCCGCGCCCAGGCCGTCAACACGCTGGGCGAACCGATGAATGGCGTTTGGTGGGAACAGCGCCACTACTACAAGCGCATGAGCCTGGACGAGCTGCGCCGCGGCCCCGCCCCCGGCCATACGCCTTCGCTCGACGGCAAATGGACCGTCATCAGCGCCAAGAATGAGGGTGTCACTCCGGGCTTCGTCATTGTGGACTCCAAGAAGGACCGCTATTTCATCAAGTTCGATCCCCTGACGAACCCCAACATGGCCACCGCCGTCGACTCCATCACCTCGCGCTTTTTCTACGCCTTGGGCTATCACGTGCCGGAAAACAGCATCGTCAAATTCACGCCCGACCAGCTTGTCCTTGGCGAGAACATTGAACTCCTCGATGCCAAAGGCAAGGCCCGCAAGATGACGCGCCGGGACCTGCTCGAGATCCTCCTCAAAGTGCCGCTTTCTCCCGACGGGAAGTACCGCGCTACGGCCAGCTACTCTCTGCCTGGCAAGATCATCGGGCCGCCGCGCTACTACGGCACCCGCGCCGACGATCCCAACGACGTCGTTCCCCACGAGCATCGCCGCGACCTGCGTGGCCTGCACGTCATCGACGCCTGGCTGGGCCACGACGACTCCCGCGCCATCAACAACATCGACGTCTTCACCCGCGACAACTATGTGCAGCACTTTATGCTCGACTTTGGCTCCACTCTCGGCAGCGGTACGGAGAAACCCAATTCGGCCCGCAGCGGCGCTTACTTTTTCGATTGGGGCGACTCCGCCAAACAGTTCTTCACCCTCGGCCTGGTCCCGCAGTATTGGGCCCTCGCCCGCTTCCCCAAGCTTCCTGAAGTAGGCCGCTTTGAATCCAAAACCTTTAACCCTGAAAAGTGGGTGCCCGAGTATCACAACCCCGCGTTCCTCAACCGCCTGCCCGACGACGAATTCTGGGCCGCCAAGCTCGTCACGGCGTTCACCAACGACGAGATCCGCGCCATCGTGTCTACCGGCCAATACGAAAATCCCCAGTCGGCCGACTGGGTTACCCAGTGTCTGATTGAGCGCCGCGACAAGATTGGCAAAGCCTTCTTCGCCAAGCTCCTTCCTTTCGATCGATTTCGCTGGGAAAACGGGAAGCTCGTCTGGGACGATCTGGGCGCGAAAACCGGGCTTCTGCCCGCCACCGACGCCGACATCGCCTGGTCGGATTACACCGAAGCCAGCGGCGTCTACCGCCACGCCAAAATAACCGGCAAGAAGAACCCCAAGCATGTCATCGACGTGTATCTGAAAGGTGAGAAGATCGTGGGGATCGAGCGCCACTGGTAGGCGCCTCCCCTATGCCCAAAGCCGAAGATCGTCCCGAATACCAATCGCGCCCGGAAATCCGCAGTCTCCAAAGCTTCCCCAGCTTCTCCACCATTGGAGAACAGCCCAAGGGTCCTCTGGAACGCCTGCTCTCTTTCTTTGCCGACGTCCGCGCAGGCGAAGGCCTGGGCGCGCTGCTGCTGGCCGCCAATGTCTTCCTGCTGCTCTTTGCCTACTACATTCTGAAGACCGTCCGTGAGGCCCTCATCCTGAGCGAGGGCAGCGCCTACATTAAGGCCTATGCGAGCGCGGGACAGGCCGCCCTGCTCATGCTCATTGTGCCGCTCTACGGCTGGGTGGGCACCCAGGTCAACCGCATCCGCTTGATCGCCGGCCTCTCGCTCTTTTTCGTCCTGAACCTGATTCTCTTCTGGCTCTTCGGCATCCAGGGCGCCAAGGAAGGCGTCGTCTTCTACATCTGGGTCGGCATCTTCAACGTCTTCGTCGTCAGCCAATTCTGGGCCTTCGCCAACGACCTCTACACCGAATCCCAAGGCAAGCGCCTCTTCCCCATGATCGGCGTCGGCGCTTCGCTCGGCGCCTGGCTCGGCGCGCAGGCCGCCAGCGATCTCGTCAAACGCTTCGACCTCTCTCCCTACCAGCTCCAACTGCTCGGCGCGGCCGTCCTGCTGCTCTCCACGGCCATCACCGTCTACGTCAACGCCCGGGAAAAACGGCGCGCCATCCCTGAGGTCGGCGCCCACGCGGACCAAAAGCTCGGCCTCGAGGGCGGCTTCCAACTCATCTTCCAGTCCCGCTATCTGCTGCTCATCGCCGCCCTGACCGTGCTGCTCAACATCGTCAATTCCAGTGGCGAGTTTCTCCTGGGCAGCGTCGTGAGCGACCAGGCCAAGGCGCAGTTCCCCACCGACCCGGCGGCTCAGAAAAAATTCATTGGCGCCTTCTACGGCAGTTTCTTTGCCGGGGTCAACCTGCTCGGCTTTCTCGTTCAGAGTTTCGTAGTCTCCCGCGTCTTTCGCTTCCTCGGCGTCCAGGGCTCCCTTTGGGTGCTGCCCATGATCGCCTTAACCAGTTACCTGACGCTCGCCGTCGCGCCCTTCCTCATGGTGGTCCGCGTCATGAAGACTCTCGAGAACGCGACCGACTATTCGCTGCAGAACACCGTCCGCCAGGCGCTCTTTTTGCCCACCTCGCGCGAGTCCAAGTACAAAGCCAAGGCCGCCATAGACACCTTCTTTATGCGCTTCGGCGATGTGATCCAGGCCGGCGTCGTCTATCTCGGTAGCCTCGCCGGCCTCGCCTTCACCGGCTACGCCATCCTCAACATCGGCTTCACCCTCATCTGGCTCTGGATCGTCAGCCGCCTGGTCAAGGAACACAAACGCCTCGCCTTCTAGACAATGACCTTCGACGAATTCGAACGGCGCTTCCGGGGCGATGCTATCGATCAGGCACTACTAGATTGCTGCGTCGACGACTATGAGCCGGTCGACTGGTGTATCTTCAGAGTGCTTTGGGACCTCGCCGAAAAAGGTCTACATCCCTCTGTACCCGAACTAATAGCGCGCATTCGCGAATGGCATGCCCTCGGAGTCCTCGAAGGCTATGCCTATGAATCCGCGTTAGAACTTTCGCTTGACGCGGATTTGAGCCTCGCGTTCATCGGCGTGCGAGCTCCCTTCGAGCAATGGATCAGCCGAATCTACGACCAATGGCCTCCCTACCTACCCTGCGCGGGAGACACGCCAGCCGAGCACGTGATGGGGGATGTTCTACAGACCATTCGCGATCTCTGCGGCGATGATTTCTTGAGTCTCGAACTCGTGTTGGGACGCTCGGTCGTGCATCTCGCCCGCACCCATCGCGACGCCCGCATTACGGAGGTCTTATCCGGCATCCTTCACCTGCGAGACGGCGGCGAGTTGGAAAGCCGCGAACTCGAGGGCTTCGTCCTGCCGGAGGCTTGGCGCCTCGGCCAGAACCTTTGCGGCGTCCAGGTTCGCTTGACCCGCCGCTATACTTGAAGCATGGCCGCCCTTGAAAAGAAAAGCTCCTTGACGGGGAAAAATCAAGTCACCGTCCCGGCGGAGATCGTTGCGGCCGCAGGCATCGAAAAGGGTAGCCAATTCGTATGGACGCTTGGCGACCAGCCGAACGAGCTTCGGATTAAGCTCCTCCCTAGCCGCGCGCAAGCGATCCGAGAAATCGAAGAGATTAGCAAGAAGTACCGCGGTCAAGGTAAGCGCGTGCTAGCCGAACTGGCGAACGCGCGCCGCCGGGAAGATCTTGAGGAATAGAGGCGGCGTTGTATCTACTGGATACCTCCGCGCTGCTGATTCATTGTCTGCGTGAACCGGGCGCCCACCAAGTGGGAAAACTGCTCCACACGGCCAAGGCTTACGTCTGCGCGGCGTCCTGGCTGGAGCTAGGCACGCGGCTTCGAGACTTCGAGGAGCGGCAACGCATTCTCGATGCCTACCAAAAGGCTCTAGCGGGTACGGTCGATGTAACGGAGCAAGTCGCTTTCCTTGCTCTTTCACTCCGCCCGGCAAGCCAGGCGCGGGTTCCTTCCATCGACGCTCTCATTGCAGCCTGCGCCAAATCGAAAAGCTATACCCTGGTCCACCGGGACGCTCATCTCGCGTCGATTCCAGATAAGTGGGTAAAGCAGCTCATGCTGCCTTACCGCTAATCCGCGGGCAGTACCGCCCCCTGCTTGCGCAGTTCCAGCACCAGACTATTCCCCGACGCCATCAGTTGATCCAGCACCTCCTGCGCGCTCTTGCCCGAATTCAGCTCCGCTCCATGCTCAATCAGCGCCACGAGCTTGGCGTTCACCGCCACCGGCAGCGTCGATGCCAAGTACTCAAAACCCAAACCCCGCAACAGCCGGTCTTCGCTATGCAGCGCTCGGAAGGCCGTTTTCAGCGGCTCCCTGGGCAGCAACACGGAAAGCAGACTGAAGACATGCTCCAGGCTTTGGTTGGCCCGCTCCTTCAGTACCTCGTCCAAGAAGCTAAACCCCGAATCGTTCACGTCGCGCGAATCCAGCAGCTTCCTTCCCTCCCAAATCGGCTTGGATACGGAAAGCTCCCGCGTCACCGTCGCATAGATCACATCGCCCTTATAGTCGAATTCCGGCCGCCGCTGGTGTAGATAGTCCAACGCACGGCTGGATTGGAAGCGAATCTCAAAACGGGGATCGTCCAGCGCCGCCAAGAGCCCGTTCACCGACCGCTGCGATTCGCAACGCGCCAGGATGCGCGGAATTCGCCGCCGGATCGCGAAATCCTGTTTCTCATCCAGCAGCGTGTCCGTCAATTGGCCCACTACCTTGCCCCCCGCCCGGGTCAGCGCCTCGCGCGACTCCTGCGAGACCTCGTCCCAGGCCAAAAGCCGAATCACCTGCGGCGCCGCCAGCGGCTCCCAGGGGTCCAACTCGCGCAAGCGCTGCCGCACCAGCGCCGCGTTGCCCGCGCGCAAGTCTCGGATCAAGCGCAACGGTTGCTCCTCGGCCGGACCCGGCAGCGCCGTCTTTGCCGTCGGCGACTCTGCCGCTGCCGGAACCGTAGGCAGTGCTACCGTCCTCATCACTACCGACATCGTCGTCGAATCGCCCACGTCGTTGAGATCCAGTTCCACCGCGCGCTGCAACAATCCCCTCTCCAGCACCGCTATATAGGCCCGGTCCATCCGGCGCGTGATCCAAATGCTCACCGCGGCCAGGCTGATCGTCACCAGCAGAATTTCAATGCGCGCATGCGCCGCGCCCATCAGCAGCAGCAGTTGCAAGGCGCCCGCGCCCAAGGCATCCCCCAGCCGGTCGCAACCCACATCGATCACCGTCTTGACGGCGCGCTTATCCCCCGCGGGAATGGGCGTGTAGAAGAGTTCATACCCGCTGCGGAAAAAGCTCCCCCGCAGGATCAGCTCCATCGCGCGCACCCCCGCCATCATCCCGTAGGCTGGCACCGCCAGCGCCCCCAGGGAGCCGCCCACAATCGCCAACGCCAAGGTCATCACCGTACGCCCCAAGCCCAGCTTCTCCAGCGCCAACGGCGTCGCGAAACTCTGCACCAGAAACGTCAACACTTGGGTGCCCGTGTAATAAATCGCAAAATAGCGCGTCAGTTCCGGCCCTTTGGCAAAGATCTGCACGGCCCCGCTCTTGAAGAGATAATCCAGCAGCGCGGCACTAGTCGTGCCCAGTAGCACCAATACGGCCAAGCTCACCAGAAAGGGCGCCTGGGCAAACGCGCGGCGCGCGGCCGCCAGCCCTGGCTCCGCTGCGATACTCGTTTCCGACATCGCCTGCCGCCCCAGCACCCACACAAGCGTCGCCCCGGCCAGGTGCAGCGCCGCTAACAGCAACAACAAAGAGTCCGTCGAAAACCACGCCACCGTCCGCTCGGCCAGCAAGCCGCCCGCAATCCCGCCCGCCGTGCCCGCCCCGGCAATGCGCCCAAAGCGCCGCTTGGCCTCCCGGGGATCGAAGACTTCGCTCGTGACGCTCCAGAATCCACTCAGCAGCACCGCGCCCAAGCCGACAATGTGCAAATAAACAATGCTCACCGCCAAGCTGCGCTGCCCCTCGAGCGCGGCAAACTCCGCCAGGTGCATAATCCCGCTGGCCACCAGGCCTATCGGGACCACGCGCGCTGGGCCGAAGCGCGACAAAAGGCGCCCTGTTGCCAAACCCAGCAAAATCGCCACCACCGCGGCCAACGCCACGATCTTCGGCAGGTCCGCCGGCGTAAAGCGCGACAGAAAGAGCCCGTCCCGCGCGGCCTTGCCCGCCAGTTGGTGCGCTACCAATATCGCGGCCCCGCACATCGAAAGAAGTGTGAGGCGGTTCAGTTCCACTTTTTAGAGCTTAGCGTTAGCGGCTCATCCGCGCCCCGACCGGCGAGGCTAGTGCCGCCGATGTCGGCGTTTCGTCCAGGAGCACCGGTTGCACGCGCGCGGCCGTCTCTGGCAAATTCGTCTGCCACCAAAGCGCGGAATCGTCCGTGCACCACTTCGGCACGTCCGTCAATCCCCGCAGGCGTCGTTGCAATTCCTGGGCGCTCCGCAATCGGTCCTCCGGGCGCTTGGAGAGCAGTTGCATCACAACACTTTCCAGCCCCGCGTGGATGGGCAACTCCGTGCGCTCGCTCATCGGCACGGGCGTCTTCTGCACATGCGCCAAAGCCATGGCCGTCGGCGTTGGCTCGTTAAAGACCAGTTGCCCCGTCAATAGGTAGTACGCTACGCAGCCCAGGCTATACAGATCCGCCCGTCCGTCTATCTTTGTTTCGTCCAACGCAATCTCGGGCGCCAGATAGGCCGGCGTGCCCGTCGCCGTTCCGTCCATCGTCATCAGGCTCGCGTCCTGTTCTTTGACGCTCGTCTTTACCAAACCAAAATCCAGCACCTTCAAGAAATCGTATTGCAGCCCCAGTTTGGCCAACACTAGATTCTTCGGCTTGATGTCGCGGTGCACCAGGCCGGCGCGATGCGCCTCTTCCAAGCTTTCCGCGGCTTGAATCAGGATGTTCGCGACACGCCCCGAAGGTAGAGGGCCGTAGCGCTCCACCATCGTTTGCAAGTCGATGCCGTCTAGCAGTTCCATCACGTAGTAGAAAGTGTGGTCTTTGGTCTGTCCAAAGTCGAACAGCGCCACCGTATGCGGGCTCATCAGGCTCGCCGTGGCGCGCGCTTCCCGCTCGAAGCGCTTCCGCATGATGTTCTCTTGCCGCGCGTTCACCCCCGCCAGCACATCGGCGCGAATCAGCTTAATCGCCGCATCCCGTGCCAGCATCTTGTGCTTGGCACGCCACACTTCGCCCATGCCGCCCTTGCCGATCAAATAGTCCAGTTGGTAGCTCCCCAATTCCTCGGCCTTCACCTGCTTCCACTGCATATCGAACATGCGCGCGTTCAGGATGTACATCCACACCGCCAGAATGAAGTTCGGTATCACCCAGATCGCCAAGCGGTTCAGCGGCAGCGCTTCAAATCCGTACAGCTGCAAATTGAAGTAATAGGCGGCCGGCCACATCGCTGCGCTCAGCGTCGCCGCGATCCCGCTTTTCATCGGCGAATTGGGCAACATGAGTCCGCAGAGCGCCAGCCAAATTGCTACGCCGGAATGCCCCAGCACGGGGTCCGATGGGTCCCAGGCTATCGTCGTCTCAAACATCGCAATCACAAACGCAATGAAAACTTGAAAAACGATGCCGAGATCCAACAGCGTTTCCTTTTTCACCCACCCGTTCTTTTGCACCAGGATGAAGAACCCGCTCGCCAGGATCGTCGCCAGGATCGTCAGCCGGATCGCCGGCAAACCAAAAGCCACCTGGAACTCAGGCTGAAAAAAGCTCTCCAGCGCCAGCAAGGTTACCGTCGTCACCGCGCACAACACCGTCACCCAGCACAGCCGCTCGCTGGCCTTCTCCAGCAGCGCCGGCGGCAGCTTGAAAGCTACCGGGCTTAGCTTCTGGTCCGAGGAGCCACTTGCGGCGCGAACGATTTCCATATCTGACAGTATCCCTTGCACGGTTAGATTAGCCGATCCGCAAATCGGTTGCAGATTCTGTTAGCGAGCACTAACCATTACGCGCGAGCACCCTCTGGGGTGGCTCAGAAGAAAATACGAATCCCTCTTTGGCCTAGATCCGCTTATTAACTATTCCTAATTTCGACAGGTACTCCCCCGTCCGGAACGCCAGCGCCTGAATCGTCAACGACGGGTTAAACCCGCCATTCGTCACATGCGGGCTCCCGTCGGCAACAAACACGTTGTCCACATCGTGCAGCCGGCAATTTGGATCGGTCGCGCCCATCTTGGCGTCCTTGCTCATCCTCGCTGTCCCTGCCTGATGCTGTCCACCGGAAAGCCCGCGGCCCGGCGTCGTCGTCCAAACCTCGGTCGCCCCGGCCGCCTTCAAGACCACGGCGGCCTTCTCCGCCAGAAAGCGCCCCGTCTTCAAGTCCTCGGCGTGCCTTTCCCCACTCAAGCGCAAAACCGGAATACCCCAGGCGTCCCGCACATTCGGGTCGATCTCCACGCGCGCCGTCCAGTTCGGCACCTCCTGCACTGGCCCTTTAAAGCCGACGCTGCGCCGGTAGAACTGCCGCTGGAAATCTTTATGCGCCTGGCCCCAGCGCGGCGCGCCCGGCGGCCGCGTGCTCCGCGCAAACAAATACGGCATACGAATGAATTCATTCGCCAGCATCGCCCCGCCCACCACGCCCGGGTTCCCATGGCTATAGTCGCCAATGGCAACGCGGGCTCCCGGCCCCAAACCGTCCCATGTCTCTTCAGCGAATAGTCCAAACGCTCCCGAATACGCATGCCCTTGCAGATTCCGGCCCACCCAGTCGTAGCGGTTGCCCAATCCCTGCGGATGAAGCTTCGATTTCGAATTCAAAAGAAGCCGCGCCGTCTCCGTCGCCCCGCACGCCACCACCACCACCTTGGCCGGCTGTTCCTGCAACTGACCCTCCGCGTCGAAGTAAGCCACCGCTCGCGCGTTGCCCTTGGCATCGGTCAAGATTTCCTTAACCACGCACTGCGTCCGCAAACGGCAGTTCCCCGTCGCAATCGCTCTCGGAATCACCGTCACCGCCGTCGAGCTCTTCGCCTCCACTTCGCAACGGAAGCCCACGCAATGGGGGCATTGTACGCAAGCCTCCCGGCCCCCATAGGGCACCGAATTGATCGCCATCGGAATCGGAAACGGGTGCAGCCCCAGCCCCCGCGCCGCCTTGGCTAAGAGCGACGCCTCCTTGTTGAAAGGCAGCGGCGGCATCGGGTATTCTTTTGCTCTCGGCCCATCAAACGGATTCGCGCCGCCCTTGCCGCTCACCCCAATCTCCCACTCCGCGCGCTCGTAGTACGGCGCTAAGTCCTCGTAGGAAATCGGCCAGTCCTCCAGCGTCGAATTCTCCGGCGCGCCGTAGGTCGACTTCATCCGGAAATCCTTGGGATGAAAGCGCCACGCCATCGCGCCATAGCTCAACGTGCCCCCGCCCACCACCGCCGCAATGTTGTTATAGCCCCCTTCGCTCGGCCGCACCTTCACCCATTCGCCACGTTCGTTCCGCCGCACCCTGGGATGCCGCTCATCGTCCGGACCGAAGGCGTTGCCCAGCACCGTCGTGCGCTGCGAGCGCAGTTCCAGATGCCTCGTCTCGGCGAAATTCTGCTGCCTCCCGCGCTCCAGCAGCACCACATTCCAACCAGCCCGCGCGAGTTCATAAGCCACTACGCCGCCTCCCCCGCCCGCGCCGACAATGACAGCATCCACCGGATCAAGCGCCATGACCGTGCTTTCCTTCCTGTCCCCACTCGCCCGCCCCCATATACCTCTCGATCTTGAGCATCTTCCAGCTCACCTCATCCCGGTTGCCGCCATGCTCCGGGCTGCCGTAGTAACCCTGCATCGTATGGTCGATCAGCATTTCGAAAAACGCATTCCGCCCCAGCGCTTCGAGCCGCACCACCTGCTCCTTCGCGCCCAGCGACAGGAAGTCGGGATGCCCTTTTCGGAATGTGGCCAGCCCGTCCCGGTAGGCCCCACCAAAGCGCGAGAGCGCCCCTTGCAGTTGATGGTCGAGATAGTAAAGGCACCCCGCTTCTTTGGCCCCCGGCGCATCGTCCGTGGGAATAATGCAGGCCATCAGCGCCTCAACCCACTTGGCCTCTTCCGCCGAAAAGAAGGTCAGCGGCACGGCGCTCCCAGTGGCCGCTAGCGCCGCCAGCGCCACAAAATCCCGCCGATCCAAACTTTGCATGAGCCGATCTTATCGCTACCGAATCCCATCTGGTATGGGACGCCGCATACTTTTGGTCGGCGGCAGCGGTCACGTCGGCGCCGCTCTGTCGCGCTGGTTCTCCAAAAAGGGAGACCACGTCCGCATTCTCTCCCGCCGCGACCCGTCCGCAGCCTGGGACGGGCGCTCTCTAGGCCCGTGGTCCGCGTGGCTCGACGAAACCGATGTGCTCATCAACCTCGCCGGCCGCAGCGTCGATTGCCGATACCACCAGGAAAACCGACGCCAAATCATGGATTCCCGCGTGTTCTCCACACGCATCCTTGGCCAAGCCCTCGCCGCCGCTAAGCGCCCGCCGCGCGTCTGGCTCAACGCCTCCACCGCCACCATCTATCGCCACGCTCTCGGCCGTCCGCAAGACGAAGCCACCGGCGAGCTCGGCGGCAACGAACCCGGCGCGCCCTCCGCCTGGAATTTCTCCATCGACGTCGCCAAGTCCTGGGAGTACGAACTCTTCGCCCCTTCCCTGCCCTTCACTCGCCGCGTCGCCCTGCGCTCAGCCATGACCATGAGCCCCGACGCCGGCAGCATCTTCGACGTCCTCCGCACGTTAGTACGACTCGGCCTTGGCGGTACGATCGCCTCCGGCCGACAATACATCTCTTGGATCCATGAGTTCGACTTTTGCCGTGCGGTCGATTTTCTGATCGAGCGCGAAGACCTCGACGGCCCCGTGAATCTGACCAGCCCCTTCCCCCTTCCCAACCGCGAATTCTTCCGCGTCCTACGGCAGGCCGCCGGCCAACCCATTGGCCTCCCGGCTACTTCCTGGATGATCGAAATCGGCGCCTTCTTCCTACGTACGGAAAGCGAACTCGTCCTCAAGTCCCGATGGGTCCTCCCCACCCGCCTCCTCGAATCCGGCTTCCACTTCGACTATCCCCACTGGCCCCAGGCCGCCCAAGAGCTGCTGTTTAGAAAGCCAGCTTCAGTCCCAACTGATTCGTTCGCGCCGCCTTCGCAGCCGTAATCACCCCGAAGTTTGGCGCGCCCAGCGCGCTGCCCGGCTCCTCAAAATTCGCCCGGTTGGCCACGTTGAAGCTCTCTAGCCGGAACTGGAGGTTGATTCGTTCGGTGAAGGCGAAGTTCTTGATCAGACTCATATCCAAGTTCACTAGGCCCGGTCCGGTCGTCGCCGCCCGGGCGGAATTGCCGAACGTAAAGGGCGCAGGCAGGGCAAAGGCGCTTGTGTCAAACCAGCGTTCCACGCGCCGCTCTTCCTTCGGCAGATCCGCAGGCCGCAGAATATTGGCGCGCTGCGCTCCAGGATTGAACGCGTTCAAAGTATTCGTCTGCGTCGTCGCCCCCACCGGCGAACCCGCTTGGAGCGTCAAGATCCCGCCCAGGTTCCAGCCTCCCAGCACAGAAGCCGCAAAGCCTTGATTAAGCCAGCGCCGATTCCGCCCCCAGGGCAATTCGTATACGGAACTCATCGACAAGCGGTGCCGCACATCGTTGCCCGAAAGCGACTTCTCGTTTTGCCGGTTGTAGAAGTTCTGGATGCCGCCGGGTATGTTCCCGTTCTCGAAGCCATTGGCCACGTCGTCGATAAACTTCGACCACGTGTAGTTCGTCAGTAAATTCAACCCGCTCGAAAAGCGCTTCTCCAGCTTCGCGTTCATCGAGTGGTAACTCGAATTGCCCCACATCGGCGCCGTCGAGACGATGTTGCCAAACTGCGGATAGGGCCGCCGGATTTGCGCGTTGCCCGCGGCCAAGAGTTCCGGCCTCACCTGATTGATATTCGTATTGGGGCCATTTAAGCGATGTCCCACCGTGCCGGTATAGCTAAGTTCCACGACGGAGTTCCAGCCCACTTCGCGCTGCAACGACAAATTCCATTGCTGCGTGTAGCCCAACTGCCGGTCTTCTTCAATAAATGCCGGCGAGAAGGCCACCGCTTGGCCCGGCCGCACCGCCCCGAATCCCGGCCCTAGGTTTGCCGTACTTGGTAGCGGCGGCACGCCATTGCGCAGAAGAAAGGGCGGCGTGATGCCGTTGTCCGGAGTTTGGAAACTACCGGATACCTCAAATCCCGCCGCGGTATTGTTGGAGCCCGGCACCGGCGGTCCAAAAAACACCCCGTACGACGAGCGCACCACCGTCTTGGCGCTGCCAAAGGGCTTCCAGGCTAGGCCGATCCGCGGCGCGAAATTGTTGTAGTCGCCGCGATATACCTCGCGCGGCGCCCCGTCCCGGCTCGCGAAAGTAATCACCCCCGGCGTGTTACTGACCGGGTTAATTGCATTAAAGTCGAAGCCGTTCTGACGGTCGTTGGCGTCTACGCGCGGCGTGTGGGCTTCCCAACGTATGCCAATATTCACCGTCAGGTTCGGCGCCAACTTGTAATCGTCCTGCACATAAAGCGCGTAGTAGGCCTGGCGCCGGTCCAGCGGCTGGGTGGACAACACGCTGGCCGAGTTCGGAAAGCCCACCAGCAGGCTCGCAATCCCGTTCCCCGAGTTCGCATTGCCCGTCAGCGCCGTCGGCTGTGGTGCGAAGTTGAATTGGCCGCTGATCTGCTGGTTGAAAATATCCTGGTTGCGCCCCCATCGGTACTCGCCGCCGATCTTGATCGCATGTTTGCCGCGGAACCAGCTCAATCCGTCCACCAAGTGCAAATCCCAAATCGGCTGCTGGATGCGTTCATGATTCGTGTTGCCCAGTGCTGCGTAGCCCGTTGCCGCGACCCGCGGAAAGGCCCGGTCGTCCACGCCTCGCAGCCCGATTCGCGTCGGCCAACCCTCCCCTAGACCGGTAGAGCTAAAGATGAAGAAGCGCGGTTGCCAGTTGAATCGCAAGTCGTTCAACAGCGTGGGCCGCAGGTTGCGGATGTAGTTCACCATCGTCGAATAGGCTCGTCTTGCCTGCGTGTTGGAGTTCGGATCGGCGGCCGGCGTGGGGTACACGGCTGTAGAAAAAGTGGGGAAATCGTGCAGCAAATAGCGTACGTTGATCCGGTTGTTGTCGTTGAAAATGTGGTCGAACTTCGAGGTCGACGTCGTGATGTTCAGCCCGTTGGACGCGTTGGCATTGAAGTTATTGGCTCCGGCCGCGTTCGTGGGAGTGCGATTCGCTTCCGGCAAAAAGGACGCCAGGGCCTTACCCACCGGATCGATCCGGTTAGGCGGAATTACATTGCCAGGGAAAGGGGCGCGGGGTGATGTGTTGGGATCGAAAATCGTCAGCTGCTGCCCGGCCGCCGTGCGCGTCCCCGAGAAATCGCCGTTCCTTTCCGCGTTCGTCGGCACGGTCAGCAGCCGCACGACGCCAATTCGCTGCCGTTGCCATTCCAGAGAGGTAAAAAAGAAACTGCGATTCTTGCCGTTGTACAGCTTCGGGATCGAGATAGGCCCACCCAACGTGAAGCCAAACGTGTTCCAGCGCAACGGCGGCCTCGATGCGGCAAAAAAGTTCCGCGCATCCAAACGGTCGTTGCGTAGATATTCGTAGGCGTTGCCCCGCAGGCGGTTATCGCCCGATTTAGTCGTCGTTAGAATCACGCCGCTCGAAGAATTCCCGAATTCCGCCGAATACCCGCTTTGCTGAATCCGGATCTCTTGCACCGATTCAACCGGCGGGTTAAACAAAGCCTGCGGCGCTTCCAACGCCACATTCGACGCGTTAACTCCGTCTAGCAGCCACTGCTGTTGGTCCGCGCGTCCCCCCGCAATCGCCACCCGGGGCCGAATCACGTCTCCCGAGATATAGATCGCGTTCCCCGCCAAGCCCATCAAATCGCCGATCCGCCGCCCGTTCAGCGGCATGTCGGCAATCGTCTTGTTCTCGATGAATTGGCCTACCGTCGACGTTTCGCTGTCGAGCAATGGCGTAGCCGACGTCACGACCACCGATTCCGTGGTCTGCCCCAATTGCAAGGTATAGTCCAGGCGGATCGTGCGGCCCAGTTCGACCGTCACCTCCCGCGTGATCGCCGTCTGAAAGCCCGTCTGCTCCACGCGCAGAGAATAGCGTCCCGACGGAATCAGGGGAAACGTGTACTCCCCTTGTTCATTCGACTCGGCGGCGCTCGCCACATTCGTATCCAAATTCACCAGGCGCAATTTGGCCTTGGCCACCCGCGCGCCCGTGCCGTCGTTAACCGTTCCTGTGATCGTGCCGGATGAAACCTGCGCCCAACCAACGGCGAGCGTCAGGAAGAAAAGTGCATACCCGCGTATCGAGACCATTTGCGGGGGATACTATCACATCCCCCCACCTGCGACCACAACTTACACTGACGCGCCGCCGGGCGCACATCGACTCACTCGCCGCATTTTGGTAGTGGAAATCGGCTCGTCTATCCCGCGCACCGAAAGCGAACTCGTTCTCAAAACCCGCGGGGTCTGGCGCTCGGTGGCCAATTGAGAACCCGCATACGGTCACTGAGTCAACAAACTAAAGATACTTCGTATGTGGCCTATCTTCAATCGCCCGTCCTCGGTCATTCAGCCACGCATGGAAGCCTACTACGATCAGTTCGTAGTCGCTATTGAAATGGCCGCATTGGGCCCGCCAAACAGGAAGCGCGGTTCCTCATTCGAATGCCAACGGGCATTGAGCCCGGGGCTTTGCTAGACAAAGATTGCTTTTTTGCCAGCACTCCCCTCGCGTCAGTGTCGAGACCCGAAGAACGATTTCGTCCTCTCTATTTTCCGCGATCGACGCCGCTATCGGACATCAGCGTAAACGGAGTTCTCTCAAACTTCACTTGCAGTCCGTTTCTGCTCGGCTACCACAACTTACATTGCCGCGCCGCCGGCCGCACCATGAAGTCCCCCTCTTTGCAGCCAAACGCCTTGTGGAACTCCGGCATATTCTGCAGCGTTCCAATCGCGCGCCACTTGGCGATCGGATGCGGGTCGGTGGCCAGTCTCAGCCGCACCGCCTGCTCCCGCAGTTGCGTGCCCCACACCCTCGCGAAGGCCAGGAAAAATCGCTGGTCGCCCGTAAACCCATCCATCGGCGCCGGCTCCGGCTTGCCGCGCAAACTCCGGCGGTAGGCCTTATGGGCCAGCTTCAATCCGCCCAGATCGCCCATCGCCTCGCCCAAGACCAGCTTGCCATTGTGCCGCAATCCGGGGCCTACATCGAGAGTATTGAACTGTTCGACAAAACACGCCGCCCGCTCGTCAAAGTTCTTCCGGTCGGCATCGGTCCACCAATTCTTTAAGTTCCCGTCAGCGTCGAACTTGGAACCTTGATCGTCAAAGCCATGTCCCATCTCGTGCCCGATCACCGCACCTGCTGCGCCGTAGTTGGCGGCATCGTCGGCATCCATGTCAAATAAGGGCGCTTGCAGAATCCCGGCCGGAAAGGCGATTTCGTTCTGCGTTGGGCTGTAATAAGCGTTGACGGTTGGCGGCGTCATGCCCCAATCGTTACGGTCCCGCGGCTTGCCAACTTTGGCCAGCACGTGCCTGCGGTTGGCGCTCCCGGCGCTGCGCAGGCTGGCGATCAAATCCCCCCGGTCAATCGTCACCGGTGAATAGTCCCGCCAGCGGTCCGCATAGCCGATCTTGGGCCGGAAGCTCGCCAGCTTCTTCACCGCCGCCGCGCGCGTCTCCGGGCTCAGCCATTCGGCGGCTTCGAGTTCTTCCTTCAGCGTGGCGCGAATATTTTCCACCATCGCCATCATCTTGGCCTTGGCCGCGGGCGGAAAGTGTTTTGCCACATACTTCTCGCCCAGCGCATCGCCCAGCGAGCCGTCCACCAAATTCACGCAACGCTTCCAGCGCGGCTGCTGCTCCCGCACGCCGTTCAACACCGTTGAGTTAAAGCGGAAGCTCTCATCGACGAATGCCTTGCTCAAATACTGCGCCGCGCCGCTCAACGTCTTCCAGCGCAGCCATAGCTTCCAGGTATCGATTGGCGTCTCCGCCATCAGCTTTTCCAGCGCCTTCATGTATTCCGGCTGGCTCACGTTCACCATCGTCCCCTCGGGGATCCCCAGCGACGTCAAGATGCCTTGCCAGTTCACACTTGGCGTCAGCTCGCTCAACCCCTTCAATCCCACGGGGTGATACGAAGCATACGGATCGCGCCGGGCCACATTCGTCAACATCGGCTCGGCCATCTTGGTCTCGAGCGCCAGAATCTTCTTGGCCTCCTCGGCTCCCTCGCTCGACCCGCCCAGCGTCAGGATCCTAGCCGCATAGCCCAGGAATTCCTCCCGTACCTTCACCGTCCGCTCGTCGCTCTTGAAATAGAAATCCCGCTCCGGCAGACTCAACCCCGTCGGCACCACGCCCACGATCGTCTCTTCCGTGTTCTTTACGTTGGGAGACGCCGCCACCGCGAAGGGCCCGATGGGGTTCTCCTTCTGCCGTGCCTCCAACAGCCGCGCCAGTTCCTTCGCGTTTGCCACCTTGGCAATCGCGTCCAGGTCTTTCGCCAGCGGCTGCCAGCCCAGCTTCTCGGCGCGTTCCTCGTCCATGCAGGCGCCATAGAGGTCGCCGAGCTTCTGGTCGTTGGTACCCTTTGCGGCCTTAGCCATCGCCGCCGTGTCCAGAATCACCTTCAGGCGTTCGCGGTTTTGATCGTTAATGGCGGCCATCGGGCCCCAGGAGGATTGGCTGGGCGGAATGGGATTCGCGTCCATCCACGCCCCGCTGGCATAACGCCAAAAATCGTCGCAGGGCTTACAGGCTTTATCGATCACGTTTGGGTCGACGCCGCTCTTCATGGGCGGTTCCCCCATCAGAAAAAGCGTCGGTAGGAATAGAGAAAGGGCGCGAATGGTTTTCACGCCCCTTATTTTATGTCAAGTCCGTTTCAGCCCTAAGGCTGCCTTAGAGCCTGGTTGCGGTGGTCGTCGTAAAGGTCAGAACGGTCTCGCTCGGGATCTGCACCTTTTTGCCTTTGGTGAAGATCTGGCTGCCTGCCCCAGCCGCGCCGCCCACACCCGCGCCGATCGCCGCTCCCTTACCCCCGCCCGCGATCGCCCCAATCGCCGCGCCGATCCCCGCGCCCACGCCGGTCTTCAGCGCCGTATTCTTGCCTTGGCTGCCGCTGGTCTTGCTTACCACGCCGGTCTCCACCGGCACCGCCCGCCCGTTGATCGTAATCGTGTCCAGCACCACTCCTAGCCCGGACTGACCGGTAAATTTACCGCTCTTCTCCAAGTCCAGCAGCTTCACCGTGGCATTGGCCCCTCGCCCGGCCACTTCCCGGTTCCTGACGATAATCGGCTCGGCCAAACTGGCCTGAAAGATCTGCCCTTCTATGGCCATGGAGGAATCGATCGTATCGATCAACCGCACGTTGATCACCGTCGTGGCGGGAATCCGCCTGGCCGCGTTTGAGCTATTCTGCGCGCCTAGGGCGCCTGCAATCAGCAATAGGGAAACTAAAGTCTTCATCCTTCATTACTCCTCTACCCCTTCGACCTTTGGGGTCCCGCAAGTGTTACAGAAGCGTCACGTTCCACAACTAACGCCTCCCGTACCCAGCACTGCGCCCCGAGGATCAGAAAACTGCCACTGCCGATTCCCTGGCTCGTGCCACGACGAAACCGGTGACGGCACTTTCTCTCCGCCTTAGGCCGCTTGCAAATGCCTCCCATGCCACAGCCTTAACAACTGTTCGTCCCGCAGCGCGACTAACGCGTAAGTTCGGCCCTCTTCGTCGCTAAAGTCGACTTCGTAGGCCCCATCCCTCAGCCGTTCCACTACGGTACCCACCTGCCCACTCCGCAGGCCATGCAGGGGCGCTTCGTCCAAAAGCGCCACCACCGAAAGGACTTCCAAATCCCGCATTTCCATCTCCTCACTCATTCATAGCAAAAAGCACCTGGTTCTCCGAGGCGTCTCCTCGCCTCGAAGTAGGATCCAGGAACTACGAACGGTACCCTGGCCCTCTGGAAAGCAAACGGGAAAGTCGACGATATACCTTTTGCCATATTCGTCCGAGCCCGACTGAAACGCCTCCGCATCACGCGCTGCGCGTAAGAGCTCGTTCCTCAAAAAATCGGCATCGCTGACATGCAAGCCAAGAACCGCCTGAAACACCCCTGCCTTATGCTTTCCGCGAGGATGCGATGCGTTGAGACAGTAGCCCGCCAATTTTTGGAGATCCACAATCGCCGCTTCTCCATGGGGAAGCTCCATCACCACCGAACCTACCAAAGGCGTCTCTGGCACCATGGCCCTCCCGTGATCCACCAACCAGCGCCTCTAGCCGGCCCCTTCCTCTTGTTACCCAATTGTGATACAACCCGGCCAGTCCCTAAGGAGGGGACCTCGACCATGCGCGTCTACGCAACCTCGGAACTCAGGAATGTAGCCCTCGCCGGGCACGCTCATGCCGGCAAAACTCTCCTCGCCAGCGCCATGCTTTACGCCGCTGGCTCCACCAGCCGCCTTCTCCGCCCCGATGAAGGCCCCACCCCCACCTCTTTCGACGAAGAGGAAGTCGCCCGCAAACACAGCCTCTCCACGGGCCTTGCCGCCCTGGAATTCTCGAAACACAAAATCAATCTCCTCGACACCCCTGGCCTTACCCCCTTCATCCATGACGCCCGCCTCGTCTTCCCCGCCGCCGACGCCGTCCTCCTCGCCGTCGATGGCGCCTGCGGCGTGCAGGTAGAAACCGAACGCATCTGGCACTTTGCCGAAGAATTCCAGCTCCCCGTTGTCTTCGTCGTCACCAAGCTCGATCACGAACGCGCTAGCTTCGACCGCGCCGCCGCCTCCATCCGCGAACGTTTCGGCCGCCGCTGCCTGAATGTCGAAGCCCATGACGAGCTTACGGAAATGATCGCCGAGGACGACGACGCTCTCCTGGCCGAATTCTTCGAATCCGGCGCCCTCACGCCAGAGCATTTCAAGAACGGCATCCACAAAGAGATCCTCGAGCGCAAAGTCTTCCCGATCCTCGCCGTCTCCGCGCTCAAGGGCGAGGGCATCCGCGAACTCATCAACTTCATCGTCGAATACCTTCCCTCCCCGGCCGAACGCGCCCACCTCGGCAAGTCCGCTGCCCCCTCCGTTTTTGTCTTTAAAACCAATTCGGACCCCTTCTCCGGCCGCCTTTCCTACTTCCGCGTCATGTCCGGCGCCCTGCGCAACGACGGGCACTTGACCAACGCCCGCACCGGCTGCGACGAACGCTTCGCCCACTTAAGCGTCCCCTTTGGCAAACAAAATCTGGAAATCCCGGAACTTCACGCCGGCGACATCGGCGTCGTCCACAAGCTCAAGGACACTCTCACTGGAGACTCGCTTTCCGATAAATCCGCGCCGCAACAATGGCCTGCCGTCTCGATTCCCGAGCCCGCCATCGCCTACGCCATCCTCGCCAAGACTCGCAACGACGAAGACCGCCTCGGCTCGGCCGTCCACAAGGTCCTGGAGGAGGACCCCACCCTGCGCTTTTACCGCGACCCGCAAACCAAAGAGTTCCTCTTGGCCGGCAATGGCCAGCAGCATGTCGAGGTCATGGTCAACCGCCTCCGGAAGCGATACCACGTCGATATCGAACTTCGCGCGCCTAAGATCCCCTACCGCGAGACCATTCGCGGCGCCGCCGACGTCCAAGGGCGTCACAAAAAGCAGACCGGCGGCCATGGCCAGTTCGGAGACTGCAAGATTAAAATCGAGCCCCTCCCCCGCGGCGAGCGCTTTCAGTTCGTCAACTCCATCTTCGGGGGCGCCATTCCCCGCCAGTTTGTCCCCGCCGTCGAAAAAGGCATTCTCGAGGCCGCCGAACATGGCCATTTGGCCGGTTTTCCCATGGTCGACTTCAAGGTCACCCTCTATGACGGCAGCTACCACGACGTCGATTCCAACGAAATGAGCTTCAAAATGGCCGGCCGCAAAGCCTTCAAGGCCGCCATGGAACAAGCCCGGCCCGCCTTGCTCGAACCCGTTATGAAAATCGAAATCCAGGCCCCCGTCGAGTTCGCCGGCGATCTCATGGGCGATCTCAACGGCCGCCGCGGCCGTGTCGCCGGTATGGAAGTCAATGGCGGCGTCCAGCTAATTAGAGCCGTCGCCCCCATGGCCGAAATGCTGACCTACCAGAACGACCTCACCGCCATGACCCAGGGCCGGGCTACTTTCCACATGGAATTCGACCACTACGATTACGTCCCCGCCCCCCAGGCCGAAAAAATCATTGCCGCCGCGGCGTCCACCCGCCTCCACGCTCCCGATGACGAGTAATTGTGTTACGATTCTAAGAGGTAAACGCGAGGCCGCACCTCCAGCGTGCGGCCTCTTTCACGTCTGCTCATTCCCTTAAAGGAAAAACATCATGCCGAAGTTGAAAACCCATAAGGGCGCGGCGAAGCGCTTCAAGAAGACCGCCTCGGGCAAATTCACCCGTCGCAAGGCGAACGCTCGCCATCTTTTCGCCGGCAAATCCAACGCGAATAAGCGCCGTCTCGGCCAGGGCACCACCGTGTCCACCGCCAATCACAACGCCGTCGCGGATATGCTGCCTTACGCCTAATAGCGGCGTACTAGATATTCCGGTTCGAGCGGCGCTCCTCGCACGTGCCCGCAAGACCACATTCATTTGAAGGAGAAAAAACGTGCCTAGAGTCAAACGTGGTACCGGAAGAAGAGACTTCCGTCATAAAACCCTGAAAGCGGCCGAAGGCTACTTTCTTACTAAATCCAAGCTGAACCGCTCCGCTCAGGAAGCGGTGGAAAAGGCCGGCGTATACGGCTACAAAGGCCGCCGCCTGAAAAAGCGCGACTTCCGCAGCCTTTGGATCGTCCGCATCAGCGCCTCGGCCAAGACCAACGGCATCAGCTACTCCCGCTTCATGGATGGCTTGAAGAAGGCCGGCCTCGACCTCAACCGCAAGATGTTGGCCGACATCGCCGTTGCCGACGCTCTCGGCTTCACCGCCCTGGTCGAAAAAGCCAAAGCCGCCCTCACCCAGGCCGCCCAACCGCAGACTGCACAGCCGCAGACTGCACAGCCGCAGACTGCACAGCCGCAGCCCGCCTAAGATTCCCATGGCCGACGAACTCTTTCAAGATCCCGAGTCCGAACTGCTGGCCCAGCTCGAGGGCCGTGTCGTCAAGGCTTTGGAAGCCGTGGCCGTGTTGAAAAAGGAAAAAGCGGCTCTCCAAAAAGACGTCGAACGCCTCGAGGCCGAACTCTCCCTAAGCCGCAACAAGAGCAAACAGGCCGCCAGCCGCATCTCCAAGCTCCTCGAACAGATGGAGACCCCGGGCGACTAACCCCGGATCCACCGCGATGGGCCAGCCGGTTTCCGTTACGATTTACGGCCAGCAGTTCACCGTTGTTACCGCGGAAAGCCCCGAGCGCGTCGAAGCCATCGCCGCCAAGGTCGACGACCTCATGCGCGTCATCGCCGCGCGCGGTATCGCCGATTCCAATCGTGCCGCCATTTTGTCTTGCCTCCACTTCGCCGACCGCATCTCCAGCCTCGAAGCCGAAGTCGCCGCACTCGAAGCCGAGCTGGCCAAACAGAAAACCAAGCCCGCCCAAAAACAGAAACTCAACGACCTTCTAAGCCTTCTCGAAGACGAGCTAAAATAGCGGCACCATGCTGCCCATCCTGGCCCTCCTGCTAGCCGCGTCCGACTTCGACGCCAAGGTCGAACACGCTTACGTAGACTCGGGTGGCGTCAAAATCCATACGGCGAGCTTCGGGCCCAAAACGGGGCCCGTCGTCGTTATGGTGCATGGCTTCCCGGATTTCTGGTACACCTGGCGCCACCAGATGCAGTTCCTGGCCAATGCCGGCTACCGCTGCGTTGCCCTGGACCTGCGCGGCTACAATCTCAGCGCCCAACCCGCCGGCGCCGAAAACTACGACATGCGCCTCCTCGTCGGCGACGTTGTTTCCGTCATCCGTGCCCAGGGCCGCCCCCAAGTCACCCTCATGGCCCACGATTGGGGTGGCGCCATTGCCTGGCAGGTCGCCTTCAACGCACCCCAGTTGCTCGACAAACTCGTCATCCTCAATCTGCCCCACCCGCGCGGTCTGGGCCGCGAACTCGCTAGCAACCCCGACCAGCAAAAGGCCAGCGAATACGCCCGCCGCTTCCAGGAGCCAGACTCCCACTTGAAGCTCAAAGCCGCCGGCCTCGCCGGCTGGGTCAAAGACCCCGAGGCCCGCAAAGTCTACGTCGAAGCCTTCGAGCGCTCCAGCCTTCCGGCCATGATGGCCTACTACCAGCGCAACTATCCGCGCCCGCCCTACCAGGCCCCGCAGGGCGAAATCAAGCCTCTCGCCATCCCGACTTTGCTGATCCACGGCCTCGGCGACACCGCGCTACTGTCCCCCGCCCTCAACGGCACCTGGGATTGGGTCAGCGACCTGACGCTCGTCACGATTCCCGAAGCCGGACACTTCGTCCAACAGGACGCCGCCGAGCGCGTCTCAAAATCAGTCAGAATGTGGTTAGGGAGATAAGCATGACCCATCTGCTCTTGTTGAGCCTGCTCGCCGCCGACATCAAGACCGGCACCGCGCGCGGCGCCAGCGATAAAATGGAAATCCTCGCCACCGTGTATCCGGGCAAGGAAGCCGTCAAGCAAGTGCTCGGCGACGAGATGGGCGGCTACCTCTACGTCATCGAAGTTACCCTCAAGAGCCGTACGGACGAAAGCATTCGCATCGACCGCGACGACTTTCAAATCCTCATCACCGACGACGGCCAAAAGACCAAGCCTTTTTCTCCCGCGCAGTTAACCGGACGCGGCGCGCTCGTCATTAAGTCCAAACCCGGCCCCACCTCCGGCGTCATGGGGCAAAACAACGGCCCCGTCTGGGGCGGCGTCGGCGGGCCCCCCGTCATGCTTCCCGGCAACGGCAACATGATCGGCAGCGGCACGGCCAACACGGATTCCGCCCACGCCGAAATGAAAGACGAAGCCGGCGCCAAGGTCAACCCCATGAAGAAGGTCCTCGAAGACAAAGAACTGCCCCAACGCGAACTCGGCCCCGAGCCCCTCACCGGCCTTCTCTATTTCCCCATCGACGGCAAGCACAAGCCGAAGAACATCATGCTCCTCTATCGCGGCATGGGCGGCCGCATCGACATGGAGTTCAAGGAAAAGAAGCCCTAACTCATCGTGCATTTGCTCGAACTCGACACTCCTGCCCTCGCCGTCGATCTCGACGTCATGGAGCGCAACCTGCGGACCATGGCCGAATACACCCAGGCCCATGGCCTCCGCCTGCGGCCCCATACCAAGACGCATAAGTCCCCTTGGATCGCCCGCCAGCAACTCGCTCTCGGCGCCGCAGGCCTTACCGTTGCCAAACCCACCGAAGCCGAAGTGCTCATGGACGCCGCCCCGGACGACCTCCTCATCGCCTTCCCCACCATCGGCGCCCCCAAACTGGAACGCCTCCGGCGCCTGGCCGCCCGCACTCGGATCAGTGTCTCGCTCGATTCCTTCGAAGCGGCCCGCCAGTTAAGCGACGCGGGCCTGCCCGTCAATATCCTGGCCGAGTTTGACGCGGGGCTCGGCCGCGCCGGCGTTCCCCTTGCCGAACTGCCCGCGCTTGTGGAATCCATCGCCCGCCTTCCGCATATCCGCTTTGATGGTCTAGCCTTCTACCCCGGACACCTCAAAACGAATGTGGATGTCACCGCCCTCGATGCGGTCGTCGAAGAAGCCGTCCACTCTGTCTCTAAAATTGGCCTCGCGCCCCGGGTTGTCTCCGGCGGCTCCACCCCCACCTGGCCGCAGTCTCATTTGGTCCGCGGCATGAATGAAATCCGCCCCGGCACCTATGTCTTCAACGACCGCAACACGGTGAATTCCGGCGCCTGCACCTTAGAAGACTGCGCCGCGCACATGATCGTCACCGTCGTCTCCACCGCCAAGTCCGGCCAGGTCCTCGTCGATGGCGGCTCCAAAACGTTCTCGAGCGACCGCCTGCAGGGCGACCCGGGCGTCAGCTTCGGCCTTGTACTCGACGCCCCAGAGGCTCACTTCCACAAGATGAACGAGGAACACGGCTTCATCGACGTCTCCCGCTGCGAGCGCCCTTTCGGCGTCGGCGATAAGCTCCGCATCCTCATGAACCACGTGTGTGTGGCGATGAATCTCGCCGAAAGCGTACACGGCCACCGCGGCGGCGTGGTAGAAACTTCCTGGCCCGTGGCCGCCCGCGGCAAACTGCAATAAGCCGCTAAGCCGTATCGCAGTTCAAAATCAGAAAACCCGTCTCAATGTGCTCGGGCGTTATCCGGTTCCAGACCACGCGCGCAAGGCCTTTGCTGCCGGGCAGAACGAATTCGCACTCTTGCCCAGAGCGCAGTTGCGAGTTGCCATGCCGCACCCGGAAGCCCGACGAGGAAATATCCAGCAGCCGCCCCTCAAAGGCCAGTTGCAACTCCGCTAGACGGAACGAAACCTGCCCCGCCGCCTTATGCCGGGGAGCCACCCGGCGCTCTTCGCCCCGCCTCCTGTCGTCCACCGCCACCATAGGCCTTACTCCGCCTTGCGGGTTCATGCCGACCTCCGTAGCTTCGGCGTTTCCGCCACCAGTCCGTATCCCCGTATCTTGCGAGCCAGCGTCGCCGGAGACATTCCCAAGGCCGCCGCGGCCCGTTGGCGCACGCCGCCCGCCTCGGCCAATGCCCGCCGGATTAGCGCCGGTTCCAAGCCCGCCACGCCCCGCTGCGGCTCCGGGTTTTGCCGTTGCCCCAGCGGCCGCGGCGTAAAAAGTATGTCGTCGGCGTGCAGCAGCGGTCCCTTAGCCAGGAGCGCCGAGCGCAACACGGTGTTGCGTAGCTCTCTAACATTCCCCGGCCACTGGTAGGCGTACAGCGCCATCATGGCGTCCGACGCAAAGAGCAGTTCCGGATTCTGCTGCGCCAGAAAATGACAGGCCAATGCCTCAATTTCTTCGGGCCGTTCCCGCAACGGTGGCACCGTCAAGGTCACCTGCGCCAGGCGATGATACAAGTCCTCGCGAAACTCCCGCCGCGCCACTGCCTCAATCAAAGTGTGATTCGTCGCCGCCACAATCCGCACATCCGCCTTGGTCTGCTTTACCGCGCCCAGGCGGTAGAAGCTGCCGGTATCCAGCACCCGCAGCAACTTGGCCTGCAGCCGCGAGTCCAACTCCCCCACCTCGTCCAAAAAGAGACTGCCCCGGTTGGCCGATTCCAGCAATCCGGGCTTGGCTTGATAGGCGCCTGAAAACGCGCCGCGCTCATGCCCGAAGAGTTCCGATTCCACCAAATCGTCCGGCAACGCCGCGCACGACAAATCGACAAACGCGTTTTGCTTCCGCGGCGAATAATGGTGCAAGGCCCGCGCTACGATTTCCTTGCCGCTCCCGGATTCCCCGAGCAACAGCACCGTCGCCGCGCTCTGGGCCGCCTTGCGCACCTGCACAAACAGCTCGCGCATGCACGGCGAGGCGATGATGGCTTCCACCCCTAAAAATTGATATTTCTCGACCGTCATAGGCGCTATGGAACCGCTATCTGATGTTACGGACTTTCTCGAAAAACTCGCATGAAGCGAAGACCTTAGTGCCTAATGCGAAACCACTTAGAACTAGGCTCGGGCATTCCGGCCATCCCGCCCTTTCCGCTGGCCATCAGGCCCGCTAAGCCCCGGAATTTGAAAGATTTTTAGAATCCCGGAATCCACTAAAGGTTCTAAAGCCACTTGCCGATTCCCCGTAATACAGACCTTTGTCCCAGGTCCAATCAGAATGAATGTCTTGAGTTTGCCCGCCCGTCTCTATGTCATGTTGATCAGCGTGATCGGGACGGTGGTTCTCGCCACCAGTCTGGTGTCGTGGGAATCGACGAACCTGCTCCGGTTTGTATGCTTCTTCCTTGTCGCCTCCATCGCCGCCAGCATGCGTGTCGGCACCGGTAGTGGGTCGGGCGGCGCCATGCCGGTCAATATTCTTTTCGTGCTCATCGGCATCTTGGAGCTCACGCTCCCGGAAACTTTGGCCATCGGCTGCGTCACTACCGCGCTCCAGTGCTTGCAGGTGCTGAACGGCCCCAGCCGCATCTTCCTCACCAGCTTCAACGTCGCCAATATCGCCACCGCCACCTGGATCGCCTACTTCGTCTACTCGCATCCCGCGCTCGCCAACGACATCGCCGAAATGCCCGTGCGCCTGGGCGTCGCCGCCGCCACGTTTTATCTCTTCAATACCTTTCCCGTCGCCGCCGTCATGAGCCTCACGGAGCACAAGAGCCTGCGCCGCATCTGGAAAGAACGCTACATCTGGAGCCTCAATTTTTACGTCGTCGGCACGGCTGCGGCCGGCCTCTTCACCTTTGTCAACCGCTATCTCGAGTGGGGCTACTCGATGCTGGCGCTCTTTTTCTTCTACCTGGTTTATAAGGTCTATTCGATGCATTTGGCCCGCATCGACAAAGAAATGCACCACTCCGAGCAAATGGCCGCGCTGCACTTGCGCACCATTGAGGCGCTCGCGCTAGCCATCGAATCCAAAGACGAAACCACGCACGAACATCTGCAGCGCGTGCAGGTTTACGCCCTCGAAATTGGCCGCGACCTTGGCATGAGCGACGAGGAACTCGAAGCCCTACGCGCGGCGGCGATCCTGCACGACATCGGCAAGTTGGCCGTGCCCGAGCACATCATCTCCAAGCCCGGTAAGCTCACGCCGGAAGAATTCGAGAAGATGAAGATTCACCCCGTCGTCGGCGCCGAGATCCTGGAGCGCGTCCAGTTTCCCTACGACGTCGCCCCCATCGTCATCGCGCACCATGAAAAGTGGGACGGCAGCGGCTATCCCTACTCCAAGCGCGGCGAGCAGATCCCCTTGGGCGCGCGCATCCTCAGCGCCGTCGATTGCCTGGACGCGCTCGCCAGCGACCGGCAGTACCGCCGCGCCCTGCCGCTAAACGAAGCCATGGCCGTCGTTGAGCGGGAAAGCGGCAAGAGTTTCGACCCCCGCGTGGTCGACACCCTTAAGAAGCGCTACCAGGAACTCGAAGTGATGGCCCGCGCCGCCATCCGCATGTCCAACCCGCCCAAGAAGCTGTCCAAGGACATCAAAATCGAAGCCGGTTTTGCCCCAGCCGCCGGCTTTGAGCAAACCAAAAAGTCCATCCAGCCCATCGTCGCTGGCAATCCGGGCGACTTCATCAATTCCATCGCCTCGGCCCGCGAAGAAGTGCAGCAGCTCTTTGAGATCTCCCAGGACGTCGGCCGTACCTTGAGCCTGGACGAAATGCTGAGCGTCTTGAGCATCCGCGTCAAAAAGATGGTGGCCTACGATTCGCTCGCCGTCTATATCAGGAACGGCGACACCCTGCGCGCCGCCTTTGTCTCCGGCGAAAACTACCGTCTCTTCTCGGCCCTGGAAATTCCCATGGGCCAAGGCCTCAGCGGGTGGGTGGCCGAGAATCTGAAGCCCATCGTCAACGGCAATCCCAGCGTTGAGCCCGGCTACTTGAACGACCCCACCATGTTCAGCACCCTGCGCAGCGCCCTCGCCGTCCCGCTGGAAGGAAAAGAAGGCGTCGTGGGCGTGCTCGCCCTCTACCACGCCGAAAAGGACGCTTATTCGCGCGACAACCTCCGCGTCATGCTCGCCATCGCCAGTAAAGTCGGTATGACCATCGACCACCTCATCCGGCTCACCGAAGCGGAGAACTCCGCCACGACCGACTATTTGACCGAACTGCCCAACGCCCGCAGCCTCTTCGTGCATCTCGACGCGGAACTCGCCCGCCGCAGCCGCAACCGCGAGTCCGTCACCGTGCTCGTCACCGATCTCGATGGCTTCAAAGCCGTCAACGACCGCTTTGGCCATCTCGAAGGCAACAAGCTGCTTAAGGCCGTCGCGCATTGCCTGAAGCTCAACTGCCGCGAGTACGACTACGTCGCCCGTATGGGTGGCGACGAGTTCGTCATGGTCCTGCCTGGCCTCAAGAAAGAAGACCTCATCCAGCGCACCGACCGTATCTCGAACATGATTGTCGAGGTCTCGCGCCAGGTCATTGGCGAAGACATCATCGGCATTTCCATCGGCGCCGTCCACGCCCCCGAGGACGGCCGCGACGCCGAAGCCCTGCTCGCCGAGGCCGACCGCCGCATGTACCGCATGAAAGAGCAGCGCAAAGAAGCCGCCCGCGCCGCGCAAATTCAAAACTTGGGACGCAAGGACTTCAACTGGCGCACCGCCGGCCACATCGAACCGGCCTCGCTCTATTCGGAGCGCTAAACTTGCCGCGCTTGTGAGAATCTGGAATCAGCCATGACTCTGCTCGAAGAAGTGCAGGCAAAACGCGAAGAAATTGTTCGTCTGGCCGCTCATCATGGGGCGGGCCACGTGCGGATATTCGGCAGCGCTCTCCAGGGAGAAGAGCATCCGCACAGCGACATCGATTTCCTCATCGACATTGTGGGTAAGACGAGCGCCTGGTTTCCCTCGGGTTTGGCGCTCGACCTGGAAGCGCTTCTAGGCCGTCGCGTGGACGTGATTACGGAAAAGTCGCTCCATTGGGCCATGCGCGAACGAGTTAAGGCGCAAGCCCGCCCACTTTGAGTTGGCGTCCTGCGGAGGCAGCCTTGAAGGAGTCTAAGGATTCTCGTGTTTACCTTCTCCATATCGCCGATTGCCTCCGAAAAATCGAGCGCGACACCCAAGGGGGCCGGGATGCCTTTTGGAGCTCGGAGACGATTCAAGACGCCGTCATTCGGAATCTGCAAGTGATGTGCGAATCCACACAAAAGCTTCCCGCCAGCTGGAAACAAGCCCGCCCCGAGGTCGACTGGCGCCTTGTGTCAGATTTTCGCAATCGGCTCGTCCATGACTATTTGGGTATTGATCTAGACATTGTCTGGAAGGTGGTGGAAGAGGACCTTCCCGTCCTTCGCCGTGCCATTTTCGCCGCCCTGGCGGCACCCGGAAGCGGAGTGCGGCAGGAATAGCATGAAGAACCTCCGCCTTCCCCCGCATTGCTAATCTCCCGCTATGCCTCCAAGCGATGCACTCTCCATTCGGCGCGGTCGCCATGGCCGCTGGCACTGGCTCTGTGCCCCCAACGATTACGGTTTACACGCCATCGCCTACTTTTGTCCTGCGTTGCTGATCGGACGCTACCTCGCCGTCACTTCCGTCGACAGCGGAATCAAGCACCTCACTCCCCACGAACTGGCCGAAGGCTGGCGTATCGTCGGCGACATCGCCTACAGCCCTCGCGTCTCCTCCGTCGAGACATTGGACAACGACCGCCACTGCGGAGGCTGTTCCGGCTACGAAGAATGGTACGTATTTAGCGAGCCCCGCGAGCTATCGCCCCGCTTTTAGGGAAACATCTTTAAGAGTGGCCAGACCTACTCCGGCGCCTTGGACTCGCCCGGCACGATTGTCTTCGTCAATTGGACCTCCTTCGCAATTCACCACGAAGACGATCCTATCTCTAGAGATTTTTTCTGGCCACAGTTGGAAACGCTGCAGCCGGAATCCTACTTTGCCGACTGCCGCAACACCTCGACAGTCGTTAGCAAAAACGCTTCCGCCCTCGACCTACTCGAGCGCCGCCTCCGCCAGCAAGACGCGTAGCGCTAGCCCCCTCACGTCTTCTTCGCCGGCTCCTCCTCCTCCGTCGGCTCCACAATCCGCTCCACCGCCACACTAAAAATCGCCGGCTTCCCCAGCCGGTCGCTCTGAAAATACAGCCGCTTCGACGAAGGCGCAAACACCGGGCTCACCATCGCCGCATCGCTCGCCTTGTGCTCGCACAGCGCCAGTTCCCGCCGGGTCACGCGCAGCATGATCAATACAAACGGCTGAGCCTTGGACCCCGAGGCCCCCACAAACACGCTCGAGTCCGCATTCCGGTTGAAGTGCACAAACTGGCTCGTCTTCCCAATCAAGCTTTCTTTCTGGGTCTCGAGCGAATACTCGTGCAGCGAGTTCGCCTTCCCCGGCCCCTGGTTGGTGCGTAGAAACAAAAACGATTGCCCGCCTGGGTTCCACACCAGCGGTCCCAGGCTTCCCTCCAGCCCCAGCCGCTTCGGCTTGGCCCCGCCGCCGGCCAGGTAGATTCCCTTCGCCGCATCCCGGTAGAGCACCACGCCGCTGCGCGCCGTTACCGGTTCGGCGACCCCCGGCTCCACTTCGGCCAGCGTCCGCGCCGCATATTTCCCCGTCGCCGCCAAACTCACACTCACCAGCTTCGCCCCGTCCAGCAGCACCAGAGATCCGCCCTCCTCGCTTAGCGAAAACCCGCGCGCCCAGGCCGCCGGGGATTCCGCCTTATAGACATCGCGTCCTCTGCCCCCGCCTGCGGGCGTCGCAATCAGGCGGTCTCCGTCGGTGCTATACACGGTCCTATCGTCGGGCGAAAGCGCCAGCGCCCGCGGGTGCATCGCGCTTGCGCTCGTCAACACCTTTTGTACACCACCCTTCAAATCCAGCCGGTAGGCCTGTACGCCCTGCGGCCCCTCTACGCTGTGCACCAGGAATCCTTGCCGCGAGGACGCGCAGCGGTTGTAGTGAAAGGGCAGAAAGCTTGGTTGCCCCGGATCACTCAGGCACAACACCTCTATTTCCGTCGACGGATCCGTATAGCGGCGTATCAGCGACGCTTGGCCCCAGCTCACGGGCGTGGCGGCGGCTAGCGAACTCAACGCAAAGGTACGGCGATGCAAACGGGCGGCTTCCTTCTTACAGCATAAGATGCGCGTAGCCCCGGGCGGCGGTACACGTGATACCATCGGAAACTTCTATGCTGGCCGGCATCCTCCCCATTCTCGTTACCACCTTTCACGAGGACGGTTCTCTCGACATCCCCAGCCAGCTTCGCCTCGTCGACTTCTTGCTCGAACAAGGCGCCCACGGCCTCGGCCTCTTCGGCAACGCAAGCGAAGGCTACGCCCTCGAGGCCGCCGAACGCGTCGAGCTCATGCAAGCTATCGCCAAGCACGTCAACGGCCGCGTCCCCTTGATCGCCTCCAGCGGCTCCACCGGCACCCGCAGCGCCGTCGAGCTCTCCAAACACCTTGCCGGCCTGGGCGCGGACATGCTCATGGTCCTGCCGCCTTTCTTTCTCAAGACCGACGGCGACGGCCTCCTGCACTACTTTGAACAAATCAGCCAGGGCGCCCGCACGCCCATCATGGTCCAGGACGCGCCGCTCTTAACCCAGGTCGCCATGCCGCCCGCGCTGCTCGCCCGCCTGGCCAAAGAAATCGAATTCGTCCAGGCCGCCAAAGTCGAAGCGCCTCCCACCGCCCCCAAAATCACCCAAACCATCAAGGCCGCCGGCGACACTCTCACCGTCTATGGCGGCCTCAACGCGCAGTTCTTCATCGAAGAACACCAGCGCGGCGCCCGCGGCACCATGCCCGGCAGCGATTGCATCGCCGACCTCGTCTCCATCTGGAACGCCCTTGAAAAAGGCGACGCCTGGGACGCCTGGCAGCTCTTCACCCGCATCCTGCCTCTGCTCCGCTTTGAGCTGCAGCCCGGCATGGGCGTCAGCGCCATGAAGCACAACCTCGTCGCCCGCGGCATCATCGCCTCCGCCGCCGTCCGCCATCCCACCGCGGACCTCGACCCCCTCAGCCTCGCCGAACTCCGGGTCTTGCGCGAAAGGCTCTAATGCCGCTGGCCTGGGTCCGAGAGCCGCGTTGGTGGATCGCCTCGCTCCTCTTTCTCTCGGTCGTCATCAATTACATCGACCGCCAGTGCCTCAGCATCCTCGCCCCGGTCATCACCAAAGAGCTCCACCTCACCAATCTCGAATACTCGCGCGTCTTAAATGCCTTTCTCCTCGCCTACACACTCATGTACGTCGGCAGCGGCTTCCTGGTCGACCGCTGGGGTACCCGCAAAAGCCTCGGCATCTTCATGGCCTGGTGGAGCGCCGCCAATGCCCTCCACGCCTTCGCGGGCAACGTCTGGAGCCTCGGCGCCTTCCGCTTTCTGCTCGGCCTCGGCGAACCCGGCAACTTCATGGCCGCCTTCCGCGCCATTAGCGAATGCTATGAAAAACAACACCGCGCCCTCGTCAACGGCCTCCTGAACGCCGGCTCCAGCGTCGGCGCCATGGCCGCGCCCTTCCTCGTCACCTGGCTCTACGCGCAGCTCTCCTGGCGCGGAGCCTTCGTCGTTTGTGGCGCCTTGGGCCTCGTATGGCTTGTGCCTTGGCTCTGGGTCTACCGGCCCCTGCTTCCGCCGGCGGCGCAAACGCAGGCCACCTACGGCGATTGGAAACGCTATCTGGCTGAGCCCCAGAGCTGGGGCCTCTTCCTTTCCCGCTTCTTAAGCGATCCCGTCTGGTGGTTCTACCTCTTCTGGCTGCCCAAATACCTCGTGGACCAGCGCGGCTTCACCCTTCAGGAAATGGCCCTCGTCGCCTGGATGCCCTACCTCAGCGCGGACCTCGGCGCTATGTTCGGCGGCTGGCTCAGCGGCCATTTGATCGGCCGCGGCTGGCCTGTGCTCCATGCGCGCCGTGCCGTCATGCTCCCCGCCGCCCTCATCATGCCCGTCAGCATGTTCATCGGCTTCACTAGCTCCAGCGCCCTGTCCATCGCCCTCATCTGCCTGGTCACCTTCGCCCACATGGCCTGGAAAACCAACCTCGCCACCGTCACCAACGACCTCTACCCCACCGCCGTTGTCGGCCGCGTCAGCGGCCTCTTTGCTTTCGGCAATGGCCTCGGCGGCATGCTCTTCACAGAGCTCACCGGCCAGGTCGTCGGCGGCTTCGGCTACAACTGGATCTTCGTCTTCATGGGCGTCCTACACCCGCTTGGCTTTGCCGTTTTTCGCACCCTCGTGCGCCGCCCCTTTCCCCTCGCCGCCCAAAGCCCGCACTAGGCTCTCCTGCGCCCGCAGGATGTGCTGTTTCAGCGCCGCCTGCAGCTTCGCCGCGGACTTCTTGCCCAAGGCCTCCACTATCGCCGTATGCTCCTCGTGCTCCTGCTCCAGCCTCGCCTTCAGCCTCGGAAAATTCGGGCCCTCCGCCGCGTGGATGCGCGCAATCTGGATGTGCGCGTTCAACGTCTCATACATCTCTAGCAGCCGCTTGGAACCCGCAATCGCCAGCAGCTTCCGGTGGAAATCCAGGTTCGCCGCCTCGTGCCGCTTCATCCCTTCTTCGTCGCGCACCGTCTCGGCCAGCCGCTCGAGAATCGCCCGCATTTCCGCCAGATCCTGCGCCGTCAGGCGCTCGACCGCCCGCGCCGCCGCCAGCGTCTCCAGCGCCACCCGGATCTCGAAGGTCTCTTCCAGTTCCGCCGCCGACACCGAAGCCACATAGGTGCCGCTCCGCGGATGAATCTCGATCAGGCCTTCCACGGCTAGTTGGCTTAGCGCGTGCCGCACCGGCGTCAGGCTCACGCCCAGCTGCTCCGCCAGCGCATCGGCCTTTAGCCTTTGCCCCGGCTCGAATAGCCGCGTAAGAATCGCCGCCCGGATCGAATCGTATACTTCGTCGGTCGCGCGCTTCTTTCGCAAAGGGGACAACGGCATCGCTAGAAAGATAGCTTCAACGACATCTGGATCGTCCGGGCGTCGCGTGCGCTGGTGATCACACCAAACGCCCCCGATTGATTCAAGCCATTTGGGCCGGGCGAGAAGCCCGTATTCGGCGCGCCCAGGTTTACATGATTTAGGAAGTTAAACATCTCCGTGCGGAATTGCAGATTGAAGCGCTCCGTGATGCGCGTGTTCTTGATAAAGGATAAATCCCAATTCGACGTCCCCGGCGTGCGCACGTCCGGAATCGTGCGTCCCAGATTCCCGAACGTAAAAGGCGCCGGATTCACAAAGGCCGTCGTGTCAAACCAGCGCTGCGCCGTCGGGTTCTCCAGCTTCGGGCTCGTGCCGGTCGAATTCGGGCGGCTGGCCCGTTGGTTGTTCGCGCCGCTCACCAAGAGCGGTATGCCCGTTTGCAGGATCCCGATCGTGTTCACCTGCCAGCCGCCAATCAAACGGTTCCACCCCTGCTGGCCGCGCCCAAAAGGCAACTCGTAAACCAGGCTTACCGTTGCGCGCTGCGCCACGTCCGAGGGGTCCACGCTCCGCTCCGCGGCGCGATTGTATTTGCCGTTCTGGTATCCCACCACGGAAGCCTGCTCGATCGGCCCGAAGTTCACCGGCGTCTGAATGCTGTCGCTGATCACCTTGCCACCCGTAAAGGAGACCAGGAACGTCAACCCCCGCGACAGGCGCTTTTCGGCGCTCAACAGCAAAAGGTGCGAGTTGTAGCTGCCTAGCCTCGGATTGCGCACCGAGATGCCCGTATAGTGCGGGAAGGGCCGCAACGACTGTTCACGCGTAATCGTCGCGTTGCCCAGTGCGCCCGGCACTCGCCCCGCATTCGGGTTCGGCACCTGCTGCGTCAGGCTTTGTCCCAACGAGAGGAAAGCCGGGTCCAACTGATTTAGGTCGTAGCTCCCCGCCGTCAGACCGCGTCCGAGGTTGCCAGCATAGGAAGCCTCAAATAGCCAGCTCTTCCATACTTGCTGCTGCAGGCTGATCGTGAATTGCTGAATGCGCGGAATGTTGCCGTCTTCCTCGTCGTACGCCACGCCTTGCCCTAAAAACGCCGCCGCGCCCAGAGCCCGCCCTTGCGGCGGAATCGGAGCCGAGGGGAATCCCTGCCGCAGTAGGAAGGAGGGCCGGTTAATGTCCGATTGGGGATAGCTAGTGCTCGTCTGCGCAAAGCCGTTGGCATTCGCGTAATTCTCTCTCCACATCTGCGACGGATACATCATCCCGTAAGCGGCCCGCAGGATCGTCTTCGTGTTGCCGAACACATCGAAAGCCATCCCCAGGCGCGGCCCAATATTTGAGTAATCCTCGTTGCGCCACGTGCGCGGCTGGCCATCCACTCCCGCAAACACCGTGCACCCCGCCAACCCATTCGGCAACTGGCAAAAGGGGTCGAAATTCGTCGCCCCATTGTTGCGCTCCACCGCCTGAGACTGGTAGTCGTAGCGCAGCCCCATGTTCAGCGTCAGGCGCCGCGATATCTTCCAATCGTCCTGCACATATCCGCTGATGGAATGCGACACCTGGCTCTCGCCCACGTGCGTCGTCACGCTTGCCCCGCTCACGGCCCCCACCAAAAACGTCGCGTAGCCATTGCCCGTCCCCGCCGGCGTCAACGGATTCGCCGTCAGTCCCGAGGCGAAGGTATAAGAACCCGATGGCGCACCGCGTTGCAAATTATGCCCCTGTAAGAGCCGCAAATCGAAGCCCAGCTTCAATGAATGCGCGCCGCGCACGATATTCACCTGGTCCAGGAACTGCCAGTTCAAGCTCCCGCGTAATCCGGCCGTGCCCGTATTAAAGCCCGTCAGCCCGTTATTGATGGCCGGAAACGTGTCTGCCGGCACGATCGAGGGCAGCCCCAACTTCTGCGGCCACCCGCCGCCAAAGCTGCGCACTACAAAGGGAAAGTAGCCGCGCGTCGCGCCAATGCGCAATTCATTCACGATGGTCGGCGATACGACATGCGTGTCGCTCAAGACCGCGTTGAAGTTCTTCAAATCGTCGTCGCGCTTGCTCACCACTTCGTTGGGATAGATCGTCGCGCCCCCCGCGCCGTTATCCGTCTTGTGATTGAAGAACGAGTAGCGGAAGAACAACGAATTCGCGTTCGTAAAGCGGTGGTCGCCCTTTAGCGTGTACTGCCGCATCGATTGGATCTCGCTCGCGTTCGTCTGAAAATTGTTCGTGTTCGTAATCCGCTCGGTCTCCGTCGCGGGCGTCCGGTTCGGTATCGGGTAAAATTCGTTGATCGCCCTCGCTACCGGATCGATCTGGCTCGCCGGAATCACATTACCCGGGTAAGGCGTACGCGTCACCCCCGTTCCCGACCCTTGCGTCGAAAACGGATCGAAAAGTTGGATCAGCGCGCCTTGCGCGTTGCGCAAATCTCCAAAGTTCCCCCCGCGTTGTCCCACCGTCGGGAAGCTGCCAATGCGCACCTGCGAACGCCGGTAACGGTATTCTTCCCAGTTTCCAAAGAAAAACGTCCGGTCCTTGATCACCGGCCCGCCTACGGACGCGCCAAATTGGTTGTAGCGGAACGGCGGCTTCGTCGACGCAAAAGTATTGCGCGCATCCAGCGCATCGTTGCGCAGAAACTCATACACGCTGCCGTGCAGTTGATTCGTTCCCGAGCGCGTCACCATGTTGATCACCCCGCCCGCGGTAAAGCCATACTCCGCGCTCATGCCGCCCGATTGCACCTTGAACTCTTCCACGGAATCCACACCCGGATTAATCGCCACCTCGCCAATGTAGCTTTGGATGTTATTGCCGCCGTCCAGCAACTGCCCGTTCATCGCGTTCGGCCCGCCGTTAATCGAAATCGAAGAAAGCTGAATGCCCCGGTCCGCAAAGCCCGACGAAGTCGGCCCCGCGTTCGACTTCACGCTCGGCGTCAACAACGTCAAGGCCAGCGCGTTCCGCCCATTCAGCGGCAACTCGCTCACCCGCTTGCGGTCCACCACCTTGCCGATCGACGTGTTCGACGTATCCACCAGCACGGCTTCGCTGCTCACCTCAATCGATTCCGTCACCTGCCCCACTTCAAGTCGAATGTCTACCTGCGCCCGTTGGTCCACCTGCAATTGCAGCCCGGTGCGGTTCACCCGCCGGAACCCCGCCTTCTCCACGCTTACCGTGTATTCGCCCACCGCGAGGTTCGGCGCCTGGTACAAGCCTTCGCTGGTAGTCTCGGCGCTAAAGCTTTGATTGGTCCCCACATTGGTCACCTTCACCTGCGCGCCCGCAACGGCCGCTCCGCTCGTATCCGTTACCAGACCCGCAATAGTCCCGCGGCCTTGTTGGGCAACTACGGGCAAGCTCAAGGGCATTAGGGCGGCCAGCGTCAGCAAGGCGCTGGCAAAGATCGGGCGATGGGTATGGTTCTTCATGGGACCTCTGAAATCTGAAATAATTCCTATCACACCCTTTCATGCCCGCGCAACAAATTCTCTCCCTGCAGGCCTTTCCCGTTAAACTCGCCCGCGACCATGCCCAAGCCCAGGGCACCGCCGGCAGCCCCCACGCCTTATCGGGAGACTCCGCTTACGCCTGGAGCCTCCACTACCCCGCCCTCTACAGCCGCCACTTCGAATCCTGCCTCGTCCGCGTCGAACTCTCCGATGGCCGCGTCGGCTGGGGCGAAGCCCAAGCGCCCCTCGCCCCCGAGGTCCCCGCCGAAATCGTCCATCGCCTCCTCGCCCCCGTCCTCGTCGGCGAAGACTTCGACGGCTCCCGCGCCCGCATTGCCGAGCTCTGGCAACGTATGTATTCCACCATGCGCGTGCGCGGTCAAAGCGGCGGCTTCATGCTCGATGCCATTGCCGGCGTCGACATCGCCCTCTGGAATCTTTGCGCTCAGCCTCTCCCCACCGCAGGCGCCGTCGAAGCCTACGTCAGTGGCGTGCCCGGTCAAAATCTGGCTGACCGCCTCGCCTTTGTAGACCGTCACTGGCGCGCCGGCTTCCGCACCTTCAAGCTCTACTTCGAAAGCGACTGGCAGGATCTCCTCGCCACCCTCGACGCTCTCTCTAGCCACTTCCCCGGCATCCGCCTCGCCGTGGACGCCCTCTGGCACCTGCCCTCAACCGATTGCGCCCGCGATCTCGCCGAGCGGGGCATCCTCTGGCTCGAGTGTCCCCTCGTTCCCGAAGATCTCGACGCCCACGTTCGCCTTGTCGAGGAAACCGGCGTCCGCCTCGCCCTTGGCGAAAGTTACCGTACGCGCTGGGAAGCCAAACCTTTCTTCGAGCGCGACATCGTTACCTACTGGCAGCCCGACCTTGGCCGCAGCGGCATTACGGAAACTCTGGCCCTTTCGGAATTAGCTGCCGCCCACGGCGCCGCGATCGTCCCCCACATCTCCATTGCCCTGCCGCCCCAACTCAAGGCCGCCCTCGAAAGCGCCTTTGCTATCCCCAATTGCCGCCTCTGCGAATACAATCCGAGCGTCGTCGAGTTGGCCAACCGCTTCGCCGCCTCGCCCTGCCGCCTCGAAAACGGAGCCTACGTCTCGGCCCCAGGCGCGCTTTCTAGTGCGCCGCCTTATAGTGCGCCTTAAGCGTGTCCTGGCCCCAGTCGTTCGTCAGATCGCGCCACACCGAGTGAATGTGATTCGATTCGTTCTGCGTGCAGTCGTATTCGATCAGAAAGTCCGGCGCCGCAATCCGGTAATAATGCGGTCCGCCCTTCTCCGTCACGCCCGCCCAGGCGAAATACGAATTGTTCGCCACTTTCGCAAAACGCGCCTTACGATCCTGCGCTAGTTCCGCCGGGAAGTTATCGGCATACTCATCCACCAGTTCCTTCAACAACTCCTTCTGCTTCGCGTTCAGCTTCGCCGTCGCCAACCCATTCGGCTGCCCCTTGAGCGCAGCCACGCGATCGGCCGAAGTCAGAATGTCGTTGTACGCCTTGGCATCCACCGTCGCCGTCTTCTGCTGCTCCGCCGTCAGGCTCAACATAAACGCGCGTCCCAAATCCTCTTCCCGCGCCAGCGCCCGCAGTCCCTTGCGCGGCCCTTCTCTTACCTCAGCCGGATTCGATCCAAAGAAGGTCGGGCTATAAACCACCTTGCCGCCCGTCACCGTAAAGTGCAGGCTCAAGTGGTGCCCCTCAAAGCGGAAGCCCCAGTTGCCCATCTCGCTCGGCGTGCCAAAGATCGACACAAAGTATTTATCGGAATCCCTGCGCCCCGTCGTGTCCTTCTCCATGATCCGCAACACATCGTCCAGGCTCATAATCGTCGAAGCTTTGATCGCGCCCTGCTGCGAAAGCCCGCTCGCGATCAACGCATGCGCCAGGTGCCGCTGCGGCGCCGTCAGGTCCTTAAACACCACGCCCTTGCGCGGACGCTTGTACATCGTCTGCACATTCTCGGCCGGCACAAAGTGGAAAAAGAAGCGCTCCTCGTCGTCAAACGCAAACGTCGCCTGCTTCTTTTGTTCCTCGCTCAAGGACGCGAGAAACTGATTCGCCGCCTCCGACATCTGCTTGGGCACGCTCATCCGCACATAGGCGGTACCCAAAAATGAAAGCGCTAGCGCGGCAAGGGAACAACGAAGAATCGTAAGTCGCACGTGGGCGAGTGTATCACGCCTTGCCAGACCTGGCGACTAGAACGGAAGATCTCGCGGCTTGGCCTGCGCCGCCGCGTTTTCGGCCATCACCGACTGCGACTTTAGATACGGATACGGATTCACCGGCGAGCCCATCAATCGCACCTCGTAATGCAAATGCGGCGACGTCGCCCTCCCGCTCATACCCGAATGCCCCAACGTCTCCCCCCGCGCAATCCGCTGCCCCGGCACCACGTCGTAGCGCGAAAGATGCGCGTAGTACGTCTCTAGCCCATTTCCATGATCCAGCACCACCAACCGCCCGTAGCCATAGTGGCTTTCCGCGTAACGTACCACGCCCCCTGCCGTCGCCACCACCGGCGTTCCCGAGGGGATCGAGATGTCTATCCCCGAATGGAAACTTCCATGCCCGCTAAACGGATCCAGCCGCTGCCCGAAAAAGCTCGTTAGCCGGCCCTGCACCGGCCACAAGCTCGGACGGTCTTCCAGCGACAAGCGCGGCCGAATGGGACTGGAAATGTTGAAGGCCGTCGCATAGCGCGACGAAAAACTGGTGTTGCGCAAGAAATTGTAATCGTCGATCGACTCGCTGATCGAAGGCGTCAGCCCCACCACTGGAACTGGCTCCGCGTGTCCGTCCAAATCCCGCTTCAGCCCATATGCCGTGGATATCTCAGAGGCCAGCACTTGCAGCGTCGCCAGCTGCTGCTTCCCCTCGCTATGCTCTTTTTCTAGGTGCAGATAGCGGTTCCGCACCGTGTCAATTTCCGCCCGTAAAGAGTTGTAATTACTGACTTTCCAGAACATCCGCGCGTAGCTGGCCGCCACCCCCGCCACCGTGATCCCCCCAAACAACGCCAGCCCTAAAATTCCGTATAGGACGCTGTACGGCACATGAATGCGCCGCAATCTGCCGTGCAAAGAATGCGCGACAACGAGGATGAAGTAGGGTTGCTGCACCTGACTAAGCTGTGCCAGCACCGGCCCCTCCGGAAACACTTGCGAGGTCGAATGCTGCTCTTTCTGCTTCCCTGGTCTATTTCCCTACCCTTGTGGGGCTAGGTGCGCCGGGTTTTTTGCGAAACCCCAAGCCTACCAATGCTTTCCCGCCCGTGTCAACCCGCCGGCCACCCGCGTCTTCCTTGACAGCGCCCCGCCCCAACCCCTATACTAAAGTTCATATTTTGAATAACTTAGCTGTTCTCGTCCGCTAGGAGTTTCTCACGCATGATCAAGCTCGATATCATCAACGAGGTCGTTTCCCGAACCGGCATCACCAAGGCCAAGGCCGAGATGGCCGTCGAAACGGTCTTCGAATCGATGAAACGGGCGCTCGGACAGAGCGAGCGCATTGAACTACGCGGCTTCGGCATCTTCAACGTTCGGCCCCGTAAAACCGGCATCGGCCGCAACCCCCGCACCGGCGACGAGGTGGCCATTCCTCCCGGCAAGGCCGTCCGCTTCAAACCCGGCAAAGAATTGCAATCCCTCTAAACGATTCGCCATCCTGATCCGGCGTGATCATCCAGTCCCAACCTCGGCCCCGCTATTTCCGCGCGGCCCTGCTTCTCCTTCTCACCCTTTGGACTACTTCCGCGGCTGGCTCCCGCTTCTTCCATAACTTCCATCAACGCCTTCCCGCCGTTCGCTTGGAGGAAGATCTCGCCCCGCTCTGGGCAAGCCTCCTGGACCCCGCCACCCTCTTAACCGGATTCTCGTTCTCCCTGCCGCTCCTCTTGATCCTGCTCGCTCACGAGCTCGGCCACTACTGCGCCTGCCAATACTATGGCCTCGATACCACCCTTCCTTACTTCCTGCCCGCACCCACTTTCATCGGCACCTTCGGCGCCTTCATCCGCATCCGCAGCATCGTCTACAACCGCCGCATCCTCTTCGACGTCGCCCTGGCCGGGCCTCTGGCCGGCTTCGTCGTCCTGCTCCCCTTTCTCTTCTTTGGCCTCTGGCTGAGCCGCCTCGAGCCCACCCTGGCCCTGGAGGGCGACCTCGTCTTCTCCAAGCCTTTCCTGATGCGGCCTTTCCTCCAGATTTTCTTCCCCGGCGCGGACCCGGAACACATCTACCTCCATCCCATGGCCCGCGGCGCTTGGGTCGGGGTCTTCGCCACCGCCCTCAATCTCCTCCCCATTGGCCAATTGGATGGCGGCCATCTCGTTTACGCCGCCTCGCCCCGCTTGGCCAAACCCTTCACCTTTCTCGGCATCCTCGCCCTGCTTCCTTTGGGCTACTTTTTCTATCCCCCCTGGTTCGGCTGGGCCGCCTTGCTCTTCCTGCTCGGACGCCGTCATCCCCGCATCGAGGACCCCACTCCTCTCGATGCCCGCCGCCTCGCCTTTTTCGCGCTTGCCTGCCTCGTCTTTGCCGCCTGCTTCATGGTCGCTCCGCTACGCTATTAGCTATTGCCTTAGCTTTCGCCTCTGCCGCCCGCCGATGAAAATCTCCGCCATCATCATCGCCTACAACGAAGAGCGCAACATCGCCCGCGCCATCGAGAGCCTCCGCTGCTGCGACGAAATCGTCGTCGTCGATTCGGGCTCCAACGACCGCACCGTCGAGCTGGCCGCCAATCACGGCGCCCGCGTTCTCGAAACCGTCTGGCGCGGTTACGCCGCCCAGAAAAACTTTGCCGCCGACGCCGCCAACCACGATTGGGTCCTCTCCATCGACGCCGACGAAGCCCTAAGCGAGGCCCTCGAAGCCGAAATCTGGCAACTCAAGAAAAATGGCCCCGCGTACGATGGCTACACTATGCCTCGTCTCGCCCAATACCTGGGCCGTTGGATTCTTCACTCCGGCTGGTACCCCGATCGCAAGGTCCGTCTCTACCACCGCGCGAAGGCCCAATGGGTCGGCGAATATGTGCATGAGAGCGTCGTCGTCGCCGGCTCCATCGGCCACCTCGAAACTAATCTCCTCCACTACACCTGCTCTTCTCTCAGCGAGCACCTGAAAACTATGGACCGCTACACCACGCTCGCCGCCGAACAGATCATCGCCCAAAAACGCGCCGTCACCTGGCGCCACATGGCCCTGGACCCCGCCTGGACCTTCCTCCGCACTTACCTCCTCCAACGCGGCTTCCTCGACGGCCCCGAAGGCCTCGCCATCGCCTACATGGCCGCCATCTATACCTTCCTCAAATTCGCCAAAGCAAGGAATATGTCCAGCTCGCGATGAAGATTCTACTTGCCGACGCCGGCTGGAAAATGCGAGGCGGCCAATGGCAAACCTTCTACCTCGCCCAAGGCCTGCGCGCCCACGGGCATCAGGTCATCCTGCTCGCCACGCACGGTTCTTTACTTTGGGACGTCGCCGCCCAGGCCGGCCTCGACACCCGCCAAACCGGTCTCACCACCATGCTCAGCCTCAGCGGCCGCGTCGACGTCATTCACGTCCAGGATGCTTCCTCCCACACCCTGGCTGCCGTTGCCAGCCGCAAGCCCTTCCTCGTCTCGCGCCGCGTCGCCTTCCCCGTCCGTCATTCCTGGCTCTCCCGCAAAAAATACGCCCGCGCCGCCGGCTACCTCGCCGTTTCGCAAGCCGTTGCCAAAGAACTAAAGCTTGCCGGCGTTCCCCCCGAAAAAACTCGTGTGGTCTATGACGGCGTCCCCGACGTTACCCCCGCCGCCTACGCGCAACACCTCTGCGGCATCGCCTCGGAAGATCCCGGTAAACTCAACGCCCTCATGACGGAGGCCGCCGCTCTGGCCGGGGCGGACTTGCGCCTCCATCCCGCCTTGCTCGAAGCCATCCGCAGCGGTCTTCTCTTTCTCTATCTCTCCCGCCAGGAAGGCCTCGGCTCCGGTGTTCTGCTGGCCATGGCCGCCGGACTCCCCATCGTCGCCAGCCGCATCGGCGGTCTGCCCGAAACCGTCGACGAAGGCTTCTCCGGCCTCCTCGTCGCCAACGAAGCCAATGCCGTCGCCCGCGCCATCATGACGCTCAGCACCGACCGCAACCTCCAGCTTCGCTTCAGTGAAAACTCGCGCCGCCGTTACCTCAATCTCTTCACCACCGAACACATGGTCACCAATACCCTTGCCGCCTACCGGGAGCTGCTTCCCCATGCTTGATTTAACCTGGGCCACCACCTGGGCAATGGCCCTGGCCGCCCTCTTCGGCCTCCTGATCGGCAGCTTCCTCAACGTTTGCATCTTCCGCCTTCCGCGCGATCTCAGCGTCGTCTCCCCCCGCTCCTTCTGCCCCCATTGCGAGTCGCCCATTGCCTGGTACGACAACCTCCCCCTTCTTAGCTATTTCCTGCTGGGCCGCAAATGCCGCTACTGCCGCACGCCCATCTCCTGGCGCTACCCTGCGGTCGAACTCAGCACCGCCCTTCTCTTCGCCGCCGCCGTCTGGCGCCTCGGCCCCAACGCCGACGCCGCCAAACTATGCTTCTACTGCGCCTTGATCGTCGGCCTCGCCTTTATGGATTTTGAAGAACGTATCCTGGCCGACGAGTTCACCGTCGGCGGCATGACCGCCGGCTTCGTCCTGAGTCTCTTCCTGCCCATGCCCCGCTTTCTTTCCATCCTGGTCTTCCCCGCCGAATGGCGCGAATCCTACCGCAGCTTGGGCGAAAGTCTTATTGGCGGCCTCCTGCCCGCCGTAGCTCTCTGGAGCATTGGCGAACTCTACTACCGCATGCGCGGACGCGAAGGCTTAGGCTTCGGAGACGTCAAAATGATCGCCATGGTCGGCGCACTCTACAACTTCCAAACCGCCCTCCTCACCCTGATCCTCGGCAGCATCGCCGGCTCCGTCCTGGGCCTGCTCTTTGTTTGGCTCGCCAAGAAAGACTCCGACACCTACGAGCTCCCCTTCGGCACCTTTCTGGGCCTGGCCGCCCTCATTCCCCCCTTCCTTTACCCCGAAGCCTCCGGCGGCCTCGTTGTACCATGGTAGGAATCCAATGAGGTCTCTCTTCGATGCCCTCGCCCCTTCCGCACCGGAAATGTCTTCCGGGCCGGCATCCCCCACCGCTCTGGAATCCACGACCGACGAATGGTCGCTAGCCGCCTCGCTTGATCCCCAACGCCTCCCCCGGCACATCGCCATCATCATGGACGGCAACGGGCGCTGGGCCCGCGAGCGCTATCTCCCCCGCGTCGCCGGCCACAAAGCCGGCGTCTCCAGCGTCCGCGAAACCGTCGAATCCTGCGCCCGCTTAGGCATCGAAGCCCTCACCCTCTACGCCTTCTCCACGGAAAACTGGAAGCGCCCCGCCCTCGAGGTGCAGACCCTCTGGCGCCTCCTGCGCATCTACCTCAAATCGGAACTTTCCACCCTCATGGACAACGGCGTCCGCCTGGAAACCATCGGCCGCATTGAAGACCTGCCCTCCGCCGCCCGCCAGGAGCTCGAACGCGTCCGCCAGCTCACCGCCTCCAATACCGGCCTCCGCCTCAACCTCGCTCTTAACTACAGCGGCCGCACCGAACTCGTCGACGCCATGCGCGCCATCGCCTCCACCGGCCTTGCTCCCGCCCTCATCGACGAAGATACGATCTCCGCCCACCTCTACACCGCTGGCCTGCCCGAACCCGACCTCCTCATCCGCACCTCCGGTGAAATGCGCATTTCGAATTTTCTGCTCTGGCAAATCGCCTATACCGAGCTCCACGTCTGCCCGGTCTTCTGGCCGGACTTCCGCACCAAACATCTCCTGGCCGCCATTGTCGACTTCCAAAACCGCGAACGCCGCTTCGGAGGCGTCGGCCCCGCCGCCCCCTTGCTTGAAGAAAGCGCCGAGACCATTCCGGTCGCCGCTCGTTGACCCCAATTGCCTCGAGCACTGCGATGAAGCGTCTCCTTACCGCGGCTTGGCTGGTGCCCTTTGGCGCGCTCAGCATCTTCTGGGCCCCCCGCCCCGTCTTTGTCGTCATCGTCTCCTGCTTGGCCCTGCTCTGCTACCGCGAGTTCATCCGCATGGTCGAAAACCAGGGCCTCAAGAGCTTCGCCTTCATCGGCTCCGTCTTCGGCGTCCTCCTCCTGGTCGCCCCGCAATTGCAGTGGCCTGACTTCCTCCTTCTGTCCTTGCTCGGCCTCGGCTTCTCCCTGCGCGTCGACGATTTCCGCATCGGCTTTGCCTCCGCGGCGGCCTTCGTCCTGGGTATCCTCTACGTTTTCGGCGCCTGGCGCGCCGGCATCGCCCTCCACGACCGCAATCTCCATTGGCTCTTCTTCGCCGTCGCTCTCAATTGGGCGGGTGACGTCTCGGCCTATTACGTCGGCCGCGCCTTCGGCCGCCACAAACTCGCCCCCGTCGTCAGCCCCGGCAAAAGCGTCGAAGGCGCCCTGGCTAGCGTCGCCGCCAGCGTCCTCTTCGGCTGCGTCTACCTTCCTTATTTCGTACCCGATGTCACCCTGCTCCAGGCCGCCCTCTTTGCCGTCGTCGGTAACGTCGCCGGCCAATTCGGCGACTTAAGCGAAAGTGCTCTCAAACGCGGCGCCCAAATGAAAGACTCCGGCACCATGCTTGCCGGCCACGGCGGCTGGCTGGACCGCCTCGATTCCAGCCTATTTTCCATGCCCGCCGTCTATTGGCTCCTCGCCGCCTGGCAGCCGCTCCCTTAAGCCAGCCCCGGTAAATTGGTCCGCCACCATTCCCCGGCCGCCCGCCCATCCCACTGCTTGCCTAAGCGGATTTCCTCCAGCACCCTTCGCATCTCCCCCGCATTCGGAAATCGATCCTCCGGCTTCTTCTCCAGCGCCCGCAGCACCACCGCCTCCATCTCCCCATCAATCGGCATTTCCGACAGCATCCGCGGCGCCTCCACCGGCTCTTGCAAGTGTTTCAGCAAGATCGCCATCGGCGTCGGCCCGCTAAACACGTTCCTCCCCGTTAACAGCCAATACGCCACACACCCCAGCGCATACAGGTCCACCCGATGGTCGATCCGCGTCTCGTCCCCTTGCGCCACCTCCGGTGCCATAAACGACGGCGTCCCCAACGCCTGCTGGTCCAGCGTCAATTGCGTGATGCCCTCCTCGGCCTCGATCTTCACCAGCCCAAAGTCCACCACCTTTACAAAATCGTGCTCCAGCCCGATGCGCCCCAGCAATATGTTGGACGGCTTAATGTCCCGGTGCACCAGCCCCGCCGCATGCGCCTCTTCCAAGGACCGCAGCACGGCCATCAGAATATGCCGCACCCGCTCCTGGGGCTGCGGCCCAAAGCGCTTCACCAACTGGTCCAGGTTCAATCCCCGAATCAACTCCATCGCAAAGTAAAGCTGCCCCTCGGGCGTCGCCCCAAAATCGAAAATCGAAACCGTATGCGGACACTCCAGCCGCGCCACCACCTGCGCCTCCCGCTCAAAACGCCGCCGCATCTCCCCCGCGTTCTTGCCCTTGGACCCGATCAGCTTCACCGCCGCGTCCCGCGCCAGATAGCGGTGCTTAGCCTTCCATACCTCGCCCATCCCGCCTTCCCCCACCGGTTCCAGCAATTGATAGCTCCCCAGGTTCCGCGCCTGTTCCAGCTCTACGCCCAATTGATAAATCCACTTCGCAATCCACGTGCACAGCACCGCCATCAAGAAAGGCGCCGCCGACCAGATCGCCCAGATCTCCAGCGGCGGCAGCGGGTTCCCCCGCCAAAAGTGATTGAGCAATATGCCTAACGGCGCCATCGCCGCCGACAGCAGCGCCGCCGTCAGCGCCTGGCCATACGGGGCCGGCGCCACTAGCGCGAACGTCGAGATCCAAAACGCAATCGCCGAATGCCCCCGCAGCAGCGCACTGCTCGAAAACGGAAGCGCCGTCTCGGCCATCGAAATATGCAAACTCGCCAGCACCTCGAATACCAAGCCCCACTGGATCACCCGCTCCGGCTGATTGGCCCACTTCCGGCTCACCCGATACAGCGCCAGGCCTGCCACAATCCCCACCGCCGCATTGCGAATAAAGTAGGGCATTAACGCCGGAGTCTTCGCCGCCCGCGTGAAGAAGAACAACATTTCGAAGGCAAAGTACCCTGTCGAGTACAACAGCCCAATAATCCCCACCCGCTTGGCCGCCACCTGCGCCAAATCCAGCGGCATCCCCCCCGGCATCGACGCCGACGAGGTTAACGATCTTTCCGGTAGGATCCGTTCCGCCAAACGACCAGAATACCGGAACCGTCTTTGGCCACCGCCAACTCGCGCGCCTACCGCACCCGAATAACCTCGCCTGGCTGGATCGTCCGCAGTGCGATCAACGCCAGAGGCACTAGCTTGTCGAGGTCGGCGAGGCGATTCGTCCGTCCCACCAAAATGAGTAGCGCCAGGCGCCGATCCCGCCAGTTCTGTTGCTCGGGAATACTCTGGTCCACCGTAATCAACACGTCAAACCCGGCCGCTTCGGCCTCAGCCAGCAGTTTTCCGTTCTTTAGCCCCGCCAGTCCCGCATACCGGGCACTCCGGCAATCGTGTTCCGCAAAGCGATGCCGCAAATCTTCATCGACGCACTCGTCTAAAACCAGGCGCATCAGGCTCGCTCAAGCAGTAATTCCTTCGCTTCTTCCAGCGCCTGGACCGCCACTTCTTTGCTTACCGTGGGAAAGCCCCGCAAAAAATCCTGGAGCGTATCTCCACCCTCGAGGTATTCGAACAGCGTTTGAACCAGGACTCTCGTGCCGCGAAACACCGGTGCCCCATGCATGATCTCGGGATCGCGAACGATGGCGTCGGACATAACCTTATTGTCCGCCACAAAAGGGCCCCCTCACAAAAACAGCGGCGCCGCCACCAGCGTAATCGTCGCAATCAACTTAATCAGCACGTGGATACTCGGCCCCGCCGTATCTTTAAACGGATCCCCCACTGTATCCCCCACCACGCTCGCCTTATGCGCCTCGCTCCCCTTGCCGCCGTGGTGCCCCAGCTCGATATACTTCTTCGCGTTATCCCACGCGCCCCCGCCGTTATTCATAAACGTCGCCATCAAGATCCCCGCGATCGTCCCCACCATCAGCATCGCCGCCACCGCGCACACACCCATCGGCGTCCCGTCCGCCGCCGGCGCCATCTGCCGGAACGCCAGCCCAATCACCACCGGACCCAGTACCGGCAACAGCCCCGGCAGGATCATCGCCTTCAGCGCCCCCGCTGTCACAATATCCACGCATTGCCCATAATCCGGATCTTCCGTGCCCAGCATGATCCCCGGCTTCTCCCGGAACTGCCGCCGCACTTCCTTAATCACCGTCTGCGCCACCTTGCCCACCGCCTGGATCGCCAGCGAGCTAAACAAAAACACCATCATCGCCCCCAGCAGCGCCCCAATAAACACGGGCACTTGGCCGATATCCACGCTAAACGGCACCTTCTCAAACTCAATGCCGTCACGCGCGGCGATCATCATCTTCACTTCGTCGATAAACGCGCTAAACAGCAGGAAGGCCGCGAGCGCCGCGCTGCCAATCGCGTAGCCCTTCGTCAGGGCCTTCGTCGTGTTGCCCGCCGAATCCAGCAGGTCCGTCCGGTGCCGCACCTCGGGGCTCTGCTTGGACATCTCCGCGATCCCGCCCGCGTTATCTGTAATCGGCCCAAAGGTATCCATCGCCAGCACATACGCCGCCGTCGACAGCACGCCCATCGTCGCAATCGCCGTTCCATACAGTCCGCTCGCCAGGCTCGACACCCCCGGTAGCGCCGCCTGCACGCCCATCCAATAAGACGCCAAAATCGCCGCCGAAATCGACAGCGTCACTAGGCCCGTGCACTCCAGCCCAACCGAAATCCCGCTGATAATCGTCGTCGCCGGACCCGTCGTGCAACTCTCGGCAATAAATCGCACCGGCCGGTACTTATGATCGGTGTAATACTGCGTCAAAAACACAAACAGAAAGCTGGTAACAATGCCCACTACGCCCGCGCCAAAAAGCCACATGTTACCGCCCAGTAACTGCTGCACGGCCAGATAGAAGCCGCCCGCGGCAAAAGCGCTCGCCACATAGAAACCCCGGTTCAAGGCGTCCATCGGATCGTCCGTCTCTTTACTCAACTTCACGCTGAACACACCCACAATCGACGCCACCAACCCCAGTGCGCACATATACAGCGGAAACATCACGCCGTTTATCCCAAACACCTTGTACAAACTCACGCCCAGTATCATCGCGCCGATGTTTTCCGCCGCCGTCGATTCGAAAATGTCTGCGCCGCGTCCCGCGCAGTCCCCCACGTTATCCCCCACCAAGTCGGCGATCACCGCCGGATTCCGCGGGTCGTCCTCCGGGATCCCCGCCTCCACCTTGCCCACCAGGTCCGCGCCCACATCCGCCGCCTTCGTATAAATCCCCCCGCCCAACTGCGCAAACAACGCCACAAAACTGGCCCCAAATCCAAACGCCACAATCTGTCCCGGCGCCTGCTCCGGCCTTGTCAGCCCATCAAAATACGCAAACAACATCCCTACCCCGAATACCGATAGCGACGTCACCGCCAAGCCAGTCACCGCCCCTCCGCGCAGCGCAATCTGCATCGCCGCCCCCAGAGAAGTCCTCGCCGCCGCCGCTACGCGAATGTTCGCCCGGATCGACACCCACATCCCGCTGAAGCCCGCCAGCATGGAGCTCAAAGCCCCAAACAGGAAGCTAATTGTCATCCGCACCGCCAACTGCGATTCGCCCTTGCCAAAAATGTAAGCCAGGTAAATCACCAGCGCCAGCACCACCGCCAGCCCCGCAATCGTGCGGTTCTGCCGGCTCATGTATGCCTCCGCCCCCGCCTTGATGGCATCCGAAATCTTGCGCATCTCCGGCGTCCCCGCATCTTGGCTCAGCACGTTCCGCGCCAGATAGATCGCCACCAGCATTCCCAATGCGCTGAGACCCAATATGGTGAAGAGTGTCGTCTGGCTCTGCGTCATGCTCCCTTCGGTCGAAGGGGCGGCCTGCAGCCACAGCGCGCACGGGGCGTTGAGGAAAATGTTCACTTGAGAAAAGACCTTTCACAACGTGCGGGCACCTCTTCCGGCCCCGCAACCGGAATGTAAGAAAACTCTCAACACTCTACCCTAGTTCCCATCGCAGGGGCAAACGCCTACGCATTATTGAGCTTTTCCCGCTCCTCTCCTCGCGTGCTAGTCCAGAGAGACATCGCAATGAAAATCATCCCGTTATCCGCCCTTGCCCTGTTCGCAAGCGCCTCCCTCTTTGCCCAGGCGCCCGACTTCACCCCGCCCACCCCCCTCATCGGCGCGCTTTACCGCAACGATACCGCCGAAGTAAAACGCCTCCTCGCCGCCGGCGCCAATCCCAACGAAGGCAACCTCGTTGGCTTCTCGCCCATCTTCTTCCCCCTCCTGCGCGCCAATCTCGAAGCTTTCCGCGCCCTCGTCGAAAAAGGCGCAGACGTGAAGTCGACCGCCGCCGCCGGCTCCACCACCCTGATGTGGGCCGCCGCCCACGAAAGCGGCAACCCCCAATTAGTGAAGGAACTCCTCAAGCTCGGCGTAGACCCGCATGCCAAAAACGCCCTCGGCGAATCCGCCCTCGATTGGGCCCAGCGCCGCGGCCACACGCCCATCGTCGCCGCCCTGCTCGAAGCCGGCGCCGCCCCCGCCGACCCCCACAAGAAGGCTGTCGAATCCGCCATTTCCCTTATGCAAAAATCCGGCCCGCAGTTCATCCGCGTCTCCGGCTGCACCTCCTGCCACCATCAATCCCTGCCGCAGATGGCCAATGCCCTCGCTCGCACCCGCGGCTATGCCGTCAACGAAGACGTGGCCAAACAACAAGTCGCCGGCGTCCAGGCCGGTCTCAAGATGATGATGCCCGCCATGCTCAATGCCTCCGACCGCATCCCCGATCCCCCCATCAGCATCAGCTACATCCTCCTCGGCCTCTTTGCCGAAGGCTACCAGCCCGATGAATACACCGCCGCCGCCACGCACCTCATCGCCGCGAAACAACGCCCCGATGGCAGCTTCCCCTCCTTCCCGGGCCGCCCCCCGATGGAATCGAGCGACATCACCGCCACCGCCCTCAGCCTGCGTGCCCTGCAAGTTTACGGCAAGAACCCCGAAGCCGCCGTCGCGAATGCCGGCGCTTGGCTCGCCGCCGCCCCCGCCCACACCAATGAAGAACGCGCGATGCAGGTTCTGGGCCTGGCATGGTCGAAAGCCGACGCTAAAGCCGCCGCCCGCCTCCTACTCGCCGAACAACGTCCCGATGGCGGCTGGGCTCAATTGCCCACCCTCGAATCCGACGCCTACGCCACCGGCCAAGCCCTCTACGCGCTCTACACCGCCGGCCTCCTCACCGCCACCGACCCCGCCTTCCAGCGCGGCACGCAATTCCTCCTTCGCACCCAATTCCCCGATGGCTCCTGGCACGTCCGCACCCGCGCCTTCCCCTTCCAGCCCCTCAAAGACAGCGGCTTCCCCCACGGCCGCGATCAATGGAGCTCCGCCTCCGGCACCGCCTGGGCCGCCATGGCTCTCAGCCTCGCTCCCGCCAAACCCCAATCCGATTCCAGCGGCCTCTAAGAAAAAACTGCGCAACTTCCGCGTCCTGGCTCCGTATGTCCTATACAAGCCAGGACGCATGACTTCTTTACGACACACCCTCCGCCGCCTCGCGCAATCCCCCTCCTTCACCCTCATCGCGATCCTGACGCTCGCCCTCGGCATCGGCGCCAACGCCTCCATCTTCGCCCTCATCCATGGCGTCCTATTGAAGCCTCTCCCCTATCCCGAAGCCGATCGCCTCATCTCCCTTCGCATGACCGCCCCCGGCGTCAAAATGGACGACCTCCCCATGGCGCCCTATCTCTATTTCCTCCTCAACGCCGAAGCCCGTGCCTTCGAGGGCACCAACCTCTGGAGCGCCACCAGTCTCAGCGTCACCGGCCTCGGCCAGCCCGAAGAAGTCCCCGGCCTCGCCGTCACCCATCAGCTTCTTCCCCTTCTGGGCGCCCGTCCCGCCGCGGGACGCCTCTTCCTACCCGCCGATGAGGACGACAAGAATCCCCGCGTCGCTCTCATCACCCACGCCTACTGGCAGTCCCAGTTCCAAGGAAAAGCCTCCGCCCTTGGCCAGCGCCCCATCCTCGACGGCGATGCTCACGAAATCGTCGGAGTCCTCCCACCCAATTTCGACTTCCTCGACCGCCGCTTCTCCTATGTCATGCCCTATCGCTTCAATCGCGCCGAGATTCGCCTTGGCAATTTCAGCCACCAGGGCATTGCCCGCCTTAAGCCCGGCCGCACCCTCGCCGATGCCAATGCCGACCTCGCCCGCCTCCTCCCCATCGGCCTCGAACGCTTCCCCGCCCCGCGCGGCTTCTCCGTCCGCCAGTTTGAAGACGCCCGCGTCGCCCCCCGCATCCGCTTCCTCAAAGACGACCTCATCGGCAGCCTCGGCGGCACCCTCTGGGTCCTCATGGGCACCGTCGGCATCGTACTCCTGATCGCCTGCGCCAACATCGCCAACCTCTTGCTGGTCCGCGCCGGCGGCCGCCAGCAGGAGTTCGCCGTCCGCGCCGCCCTGGGCGCCGGCTGGGGCTCCATCGCCCGCGAGCTCCTCACCGAAAGCCTCCTCCTCGGCCTCGGCGGCGGTCTCCTCGGGCTAGCCATCGCCTGGGGTGCCCTACGCTTGCTGGTCGCCTCCGATCTCAGCGGCTTTCCACGCCTCCGTAGCCTCGGCATCGACCCCATCGTCGTCGCCTTCACGCTGGGTCTAGCCATCATCGCCAGCCTTTGCTTCGGTTCCCTTCCGGCCTTCAAGTACCTCCGCCCCCGCCTTTCCCTGGCTCTGCGCGCCGGCGGCCGCGCCCTAAGCGAAAGCCGCGAGCGCCACCGGGCCCGCAGCGTCTTGGTCGTCGTTCAGGTCGCCTTGGCCCTGGTCCTCCTCGTCGGCTCGGTCCTCATGATCCGCACCTTCCAGGCCCTCCGCTCCGTCGATCCCGGCTTCTCCGGCGCACAGTCCATCCAGGCCCTCCGCCTCTTCATCCCCAGTTCCCAGGTCAAAGACCCAGAGGCCGCCATCCGCATGCACGAAAGCATCCTGCGCAAAATCGAAGCCCTGCCCCAGGTCGAGGCCGCCACCCTCGCCTCCAGCCTGCCCATGGTCTCCTCCAACAACGACCCCATCTATGCCGAAGACGTTCCCCTCGCCGAAGGCAAAATCCCCCCTATCCGCCGCTTTAAGCGCGCCTCCCCCGGCTACCTCAAAACTATCGGGGGGCGCCTCATTGCCGGCCGCGAATTCACCTGGAACGAAACCTACGGCAATCCCGCCGTCGCCCTGGTCTCGGAAAACCTGGCCCGCGAATACTGGCAAGACCCCCAGCGCGCCCTCGGCAAGCGGATCCGTCCCACCCCCAACGACGCCTGGCGCGAAGTCGTCGGCGTTGTCGCCGACCTCCACGACGACGGCGTCGATAAACCTGCCCCCACCATCGTCTATTGGCCCCTCGTCGCCAAAAAGTTCACCAACAGCGACGTTAGTATCCAGCGTGGCCTCTCCTACATCGTTCGCAGCCCCCGCGCCGGTTCCGCCCGCTTCTCGGAGGATCTCCGCCAGGCCGTCTGGAGCGTCAACCCCAATCTCCCCCTCGCCGACGTGCAAACCCTCGAAGAAGTCTACATTCGCTCCCTCGCCCGCACTACCTTCACCATGGCCATGCTCGCCATCTCCGGCATCCTCGCCTTCTTCCTCGGCCTCATCGGCATCTATGGCGTTATCTCGTATTCGGTCGCCCAGCGCACCCGCGAAATCGGCATCCGCCTCGCCCTTGGCTCGCCCACCCAGGAAGTCACCGCTCTCTTCGTCCGTCACGGCCTCCTTCTGTCAAGCCTGGGCGTCGCCGTAGGCCTCGCCGCCGCCATCGCGCTTTCCCGCGCCCTGTCTTCCCTCCTCTATTCCATCAGCCCCTACGACCCGCTCACCTACGCCATGGTCGCTCTTATTCTCATCGCCGCCGCCGTCCTGGCCAGCTATCTCCCCGCCCGCCGCGCCCTCCGCATCGATCCCGCCGATGCCCTCCGCGCTGAGTAGTCTCAGGTCTTTCCCTTATGCTTCCAGCCGCCCGGCCGGTCGATAAACAAGAGTGCGTCTCGCGATTCCCCTTCTGCTGACCCTGCCCCTGCTGGCCGAAAAGCAGATCCGCGTCGATTCACCCTCCGACAACCGCAGCTACCTGGTCGACCTCGATTCCCCCAAGATCCTTTCCCAACTGCGCTCGGACGCCTCCTCCACTCCCGCCTGGCTCGCCATTCCCGGCGTCGTCCCTACCCTTCAGCAGTCCTCGACAGGCCTCACTGCTACCTACAGCGTCCGCGGAACGCTCGCGCAATGGGACGCCTACTACCGCCAACTCCTCGCCTCCCAACGCTACGCCGTAGAAGCCTCCGCCCGCCGGAATTCGAGTAACATCTACGGCTCCCGCAGCCGCCAGCAGTGGGTGGAAGTACAACTCGGCGAGTCAGGCGGCGTCGTCACCGTTCGCATCATTACTCCGCCCGCCGCCACGCCACGCCCCAAGTCCAGCGAACTCGAAATCGTCAGCTATGACGATTCGACGGGAATCCTGGCTCTTAAAGATAAATCCACCGGCCTGGCTTACTATCTCGACCGGTCGGGCATCCGCGGCACCAGCGCCGCGCCCGCCACCAGCGCAGCGGTCCCCTCGATGTCCGCCGCCAACGGTTTCCCCTCCTTTGTTCCCATCTATCCGGCCTCGCGCGTCGACAAACGCCTCGCCGCCCTCAGCGGCGGCCGTCCCGGTCTCGAAATGCGCGTCGCCACCAAAGACACTCCCGCCAAGGCCGCCGCCTGGTACCGCTACGCTTTCGCCAATCGGGGTTTCTGCATCCGGGAGGAATCCAGTTACGGCAGCGGCAGCACCATGGTCTCCTCCATGACCGCCGTCGACTCCACCGGCGCCCACGCCGTTAAAGTCCGCATCAGCCCCTCCTTCAGCATGCCCACCATGGTCTGCGAACCCCGCAACAACGCCTCCCCCTCCCCCTTCGCCGGCATCGGCGCCTGCCAGATGTCCGAACCCGACAAAGCCTCCATCGAAATCACCTACCTGCGCGCCCAATAGTCACCGGAGACAACATTCTTTGAACTAAGTCGGCGTCTCGTACCCAAAGCCCACCCCACTCCAACTCGCCGCCGTTTACCCGTCGCTTGCGCTCGTCAGATTCCCCCGCACCCCGCTCACGTTCGTCCACAACCGCGCCCCGCCCGGCAGCACCGCCAGCGCCGTTTGATCGTAGTTATGCGTCACCGGCGTAATCGTCTGGGAGCCCTCCGTGATGGTGCAGTTCGTCGGCACCCCAAACGTCTAGCAATAGCTGCAATTCACCGTCTTCTGCGGCGTCGTCAGGCTCCCGTAACCATAAGTCTTCGCCTGCAACACGTCCCCATTCGCCGCGATGCTCGCAACCTCCACCTTCGATTGCTTCTGATACGTCTGCCCCGGATCGATCGTCGATAGCGCCTCGCGCACATACAAGTTATTCGAACTCGATTGTGCCCACGCAACGGCTCATCTCCCGATACCTTCACGTTTCCTTCCATTGTGAATAGGAACTGCAACATTGGCCAAGCTTTCCAAAAGCTGATTCCACGCTTTGCACGTTTTCTCAGCAGATTCGTTTTCGAATTCCCTGAGCTTGTCGGTCCGACTACCCATCAAGACATTGCAATTGAATTCCATTACCATCCTCAAATCGCCTGAGGTGATGATTGCTTCTATCATTGCACCGTCCAAAATAACTTTCCGATGTAGTCGTTGCAGATGCCCACTCGCTAGATCTCTCGCAAATGTGGTTGACAAACTAGCCGCTTTTGACCTGACTCGTTTTATTACTCCCGACAGGTCACGGACATCTCCTTCAACAGTATAGCTTTGGCTTTCAGTCTTGCCATTCAAGTCGGAACTCAAACGTCTTGTCTTTTCAATCCGCATAGACTCCTCCATCGTAGAGGTAGACACCTGAATATAGATATTTAAACAGGTAATAGACTGTTCAACACGTTCCGCAACGCTAATACTCACTCCATGACCGACTCCAGTCATATCTGTCGGGACGCACTGCGGAGTCTGTGGTCCGGGTGTTCGCTCGCTTTGGCCACTAACAGTGAACAAGAATATTGACACACATAAGCCGATCTTCACAGACCACAGTATTACTGACATGGCCTCATCCAGTCTGTACCATCGCGAACAAGTGTTTCCATCTTGGTCAATAAGTCTTCGCCTGCAACACGTTCCCATTCGCCGCGATGCTCGCAATCTCCACCTTCTATTGCACATGATCAATCGTCAACTGCCATACATTAGGGCTTCGAGGTGCGATAAGAGTTGTATAACGTGCAGATTCCATATTTCGGCACGGCATTCGAGCATTCGATGGAGCCAGGAACCGCTGCAGCACGATTGGATGGGGGCAAATGTGATTCCCAATGACACGATGCACTTTGACCCTCATTTGGGAACCAGCCAGTTGGCGTACCTATCAGTCGAATGCTCCATCCCTTGATTCGTGTAACTAGATCAGAAAACATAGACTCAACAATAGACTTTTCGATCGTGGGCGGGAAATGCATATAGAACCGCGCTATTTTTTGCTCCGCAAACAAATCAACATGCATGATCCTAACACTACCTCCACGGATCTTCACCTCTAACGGACTACTACCAGACAAGATGATTTCTTGGTACCGCATCCCATCTCTAATCCTAAGTACCGCATCGCCGCCAATTGCAAGAAGTTCAGCGATGCGTCGAGGTTCTTTGATGGCCCGTTCGCATTTAGATCGCCAGAATTCAAAACTCCACTCTCGATCAACGGCCGACCAGTCGATGAATCGATCAACCGAAGTTGACAAGATCAACCGATACATGAAGGGTCGGTGGACGGCGAGGGCTTCTTTGGCCATCCGAACGAGTACTTCTTCCTTAAATTCTATATCTGATAGTATCCTAGTATCCGAGCCCGTCAATGCCAACATGTTGGCAGACTGACCTACAAGTTGCCCAGTAAGCAGATAAAACAAGCTTATTGACCAACAAGGCCAGTAGAGTCTCTTCATTTGAAATCACCCAAACATTTGTTAATCCAGGAGTTCAGGTCTGACTCAGCGTTTGCTCGATTGACATCTTGACCTAAGTTCGAAAAGTCTTTGTAGATGCCAAGCTGCTGAACAATTGCAAGATGTCCACCAGGAATGACCATATGTAGCATTTCATGAATTAACGAGTTGGCTTGTTCCTTTATCGTATTGGCTCCGCGAGGCGTGATTACTATGATATTGCCAAAGTTGGCAGCGACATTCCCACTCGAAGTGTCAGCCAGATTACCAAACTGACCTTTTATCCAATCGGATACAGATTCGCCTGGGCGACCGTAGTTGTCGAATGGAAGAGCATTTTGCATTAAGGCGTTCATCTGGTCTGGGTTCCATGTCTTTATAACCTTAATAGAATTGATTTTCGAGGCTAGAGCCCGACCAATATTTCCACCACTAGATAAAGAATTCGAAAGCTCGCCACAATTCTTGTTAATACGAAGAAGCCCTTCGACCGCCCAACTCCGTCCGTTTCGCGTGCTTTCCTGCAAAACCTCCCCTACACCGTCTAATGGCGCAGGTACATTGAGCTCCGCGATCAGAGGGTTCCTTAGACGGAATAGCATCAGCCCCAAGATGCCATCAAGTGGACTGCTTGGCGGTGCTTCGTCCTGCAATCCTTTGGGATCATATCTAAGAATGGGATCTCCGCGAGTATACACGTACCTATTCCAGCTTTTCGGATCGCTTGGACCCGCGCTTGCCTCATACGGATCGCTCGTCGTAAACCTCCCCGCCCCACTCAGATACCACCGCTGATCCGCATAATCCAACACATCGGTATCCCTGCTATATGTCGCAAACTCTTCATTCCCCTGCGCCGCATTCGGATTCCTATACTCCCCATACGGAAAGAACCCGCCGCCCTCCTGATTCGACATCAGCCGGTCCGACTTAAACGTTGTAAACGTTCCTCCAGCGTCCGCCCGGCCGACCAATCTCCCCCCAAAATACATGTTTTCGACCAGGACCGTCGTCTGCCCGGAATGGAAACAGTAAGTCCCCATCTTCTGCCCGAACACGGAGTAAAGCGTCAGACTTGGCGACGCTCCATTCCCGCCGCACCCCTTTTCCCGCCACACCCGCTTATTGTCCGGCGCATACTGATAACTTTCCTGCATGCCCGTAGTCGTCACCCGCACCATCCGGTTCGACGAATCATAAGTCATCTCCGTCGTACTCTGCGGCATATTAGTCAGGTTCCCGTTCGCATCATACGCATACCCAAAGCTCGATATCCGGTTCGTGTTAGCATCCACCAGCGTCCCGTTCACCGGCCCCGTCCCTTTCGTCAGATTCTGGCTCAAGCGGTTCCCGAAGCCATCATAACTCCAACTCAAGCCCCACGCCGGCCCCGCCGTCGACGCGCTCGCCAGCCGCTCCAGCTCGTCATAAACATACGTCACCTGCTCGCCCGTCACATGGTTCGTTTGCGGCGTGATGTTCGCACTGGTTCCCTACCGGCTAATCCGGAAGCAACGCAGCGATATCTCGGCTCCCCCGCAACACATGCAGAATCACCACGTCCTCGCCTTCGATTCGGTATAAAATCACCCACTCGCCTACCGGCAGACTCCGCAATCCTGCCCGCAGGTCATCGTCCCTCCGCCGCCCTAGCCGCGGTTTTTCCGCCAGCAGCCATATCCGGCTGCTAATGGTCTCCACCACTCTGGTCGCCGTTTCAAGGGAGCCGCTCTTCTTGGCCACATAAAGCCAAATCGCATCGAGGTCCGCTTCCGCTTCGGGTTGCAGCAACACACTCATCGATGCGCTTCTTCCCCTTCCAGGCGCTCCTTACCCCGCCTCTCAATCTCAGCCGCCAATCGCTGCGCTTCTTCCCGCGATCCGATCCGCCGTCCCTCACCGCGCGCGTACGACGCCTCCGCCTCATCTACCGCCGCCAGGATCTCCGCTCGCCTCCGCTCCCGGTTTTCCCAAAGCCGCATCGCGTCCTGCAATGCATCTTCTTCCCGCGCGTACCGCCCGCTTCGGATCGCTTCGCGCACGAATTCTTCCTGATCGCGACTCAGTTGTATTTCCATGGCTTCCGGCTCCTTGCCCTTTACCCTAGCGAATCCCTAGGGCTTTGTCAGCGACCCTCCCCTTCCGCGTAATCGTCTGCGGCACCGTCGATCCCCCGGACCCGTATAAGTCGTCGCCGCCGCCACCTGCTGCCCGCCCTGGTTGTAAGTGAACGTCGTCGTAAACCCGTCGCTCGCGCTCGTAAGGTTCCCCTGCGCCCCGCTCAGGTTCCTCCACAACCGCGCCCCGCCCGGCAGCACCGCAAGCGCGTACCGGTCATAGTTATTCGCAAACAGCGTGAACGTCGCCTCGCTGTACTTCAGGTTATCTTTGAGCAATTAAGCATGACAACAAGCCAGATAGCAAGCGCAGCAAGCACGATTAAAAGACGATTGTGAAGTCGCAATAGGCGATCATCTTCACCTTTCCTAAACGATGCCAATACAACCTTCATAGCCTTCCAACTGAAGGACGGGAACTCTATCAGTTCTTCAATTCGCCCCAGGACATAAAGCCGCTTCGCAGCCGCATAGAAAACAAAGTTTTCAAGCAGCAACAGGGCAATGAAAGCAGACAACGCAATACTTTGAATACTTGGCATCAGAGCGCCGCCCTCTCGCCCCAACCCCCACTCTCCGCTCCAGACCTCGGCTGCCGTATTCTCAAGTGAACGGATTTGGGGGGAAGGTCACTACTTTCTCTACCGTCCAGCCGACTCTCCCGTGACAAAGACAGTGTCGCCCAAGCCCTTGAGCGGATACTGATAAAAAGTCTACACGCCAAAACCGGAATATCCACTGAACATTACTCACTGATAAGCAACGAATATTGAGTCCCGTCCATCATTGGACTTTTGCCATAGGTGCCTCAGCAAGCTAGAGTCACATAGCGCTCGAAGAAAGTCGATGTCGCGATCCCCACTGACTACAATGTTGTTGCGCGCGCAGTACTTACGTAGATCTTCTATCAGTTTAGGAAATAAGTCGTAAGCAACCGAATGAGGCGTGCCCATCATTAGACTATCATCCAGGCGAACCTGCTCTATCGGCATAGCGCCATTAACATCACATGCGAAGAAGAGCACATTATTCGAATCGTTTGACCAGGAGGCCCAAGCTATCATGGGGCCGGCGTCACGAGCCGATATCTTATGCTCGTATCGCCTCGATTCACCAATCACAATCTGCAGTTGTACTTCTGGCAATACCCTAGGGAAGGGTTGATCGATCCGCACAATCGCTCGACGCACCGGGTCTCGTGACCAGAATACGAGTTCCAGGGGAGGTTGTCTGTGCGTACATGAAACAAGAGCGACCACGGTCAGGACCGCGATGCACCGTCCTCGCGAGGTCGCATGGTCAAACAGTAGGTTCATGAACCGGCGTCGGTTTAGGAGGATTGGCTTCCCGAAGGCTTTCCGCTAAGAAGCCCAAAACAGCCGCGATCTGCTCTCGCGTCACCTTGAACTGTTCCATCACTTCTTCGACGCTCAGATCTTCGAGATTTTCGATGATGGTGGCCACAGGCAGCCGGGTATCCCGAAACACCCAAGCGCCGCTCACCTTGCCGGGAATGCTTTCAACCGCCGGGCATTGGGACCAATCCAGTACAGCCATGCCGAACCTCTCCTTCTCACTTCACACTACTGGAAATCGCCTTGCCTGTCACCCTCTGCTGGATCCCATAACTGTCTCTCCGCAGGAAACAGGTTGAAAATTCCCGCACCTGACCGACAGAAGTCCCTCAGTCTATGGTGGACATAGGTCTATGGAGGACACAGACCTATGGTGGACACTTCTATGTCGGCGGCGTGGGGCATCGTAGGGCGGCCGATAGGCACCCGACTCTGATTCACGCCTCGAAAAACGAAATATCTCCCTTCCCTCCAACATTTCCCTCCGTCCCCGCCCTTCTCGCCCCTCCCCACCTGCCAAACTCAACCCCGTAAAGGAGCATCCCAATCTATGTCCAAGAAGTCCGCCGCCCGCCGCCGCGCCGGCCAGATCAACGGCCGCAAAGGCAAGAATCGCAAGTCCGCTCAGGGCAAGCAGTCCAGCGCCCGCAACGCTGTCAAGCACGGCCTCCGCTCGCGCAAATTCTCCGTCCTCCCCACGGAAAACCCTGGGGACTTCCACTCCCTCCACCGCCGGTACCACGAACTCTATTCGCTGCAAGACGTCTTCGAAGTCACCCTCGTCAACCAGGCCATTGAGTCCCGCTGGCAGCTCGATCGCGCCAACGAAATGGAAAACGCCGCGCTTGCCATCGAAATCGGCCGCCAGCAACAGGAAGCCGCCACCACGGGTAAACACGTCCCGCCCGAAGCCCACAACTGGCTCGCCTTCGACGTCCTCGACAGCCGCAACTCCTCCCTGCGCAGCCTCCACCGCTACCGCGCCCACCACCAACGCACCTTCAACCAAGCCATCAAAATGCTCGAAGCCCACCGCAAGTCCAATCCCAAATCCCGCCTGGAATATGTGCTCAATGCAAATTTGCCCAACGAAGGTAACGGCCCAAACCCAAGCCCGTCAACCGTTTCCACGCCTCCCGCGCCGCCTGCCCCGTCGCCCCTCCGCCCCTTGGCCTCCGGCCTTCTCGCCCTCCTCCTCGCCCTAGCCTGCCTCCCACCCTTGCGGGCCGCCGTCAAACCCGATATCGACGCGAAATACCTATCCACCCGCGCGCCTCTCTCGATCTGTCCCTTGGTGCCTCCGCCAGCCCGGGGCCCGTCCCTTCTCCCAGGAAATCCTCGGCTACCCCGACTGGTCCCCGCCCCCCTCCAAAATCGAACAAGACTCCGCGATACGATGAGGGTCGCCATGCCCGCTCCCGTCTACGACGTCCTCATTGTCGGCTCCGGTGCCTGCGGCGGCACCCTTGCCGCCCACCTCGCCCGCGCGGGCGTCAACGTCTGCGTCGTCGAAGGCGGTCCCAAGATCGAAACGCGCACCGACTTCAACACCCACGCCCTCCCCTTTGAGTTCCCCAACCGGGCCATTCCCAAGATGCGCCACAACAAGCCCGGCTTCGACACCGAACGAACCCGCGGTCTCGGCGGCAAGTCCATGCTTTGGAACGCCGTCGCCTGGCGCTTCGGCCCCCGCGATTTCGAAGGCTATACCCGTGACGGTGTCGGCTACGATTGGCCGATCAAATACCAGGACCTCGCACCCTGGTACGAGACCATCGAACGCGAAGTCGGCGTCTGCGGCAATCTCGATGGCCTCGAGGACCTCCCCGATGGCATCTTCCTGCCCCCCGCCCCCATGAAGTGCAGCGACATCCTCGTCCAGCGCGGCGCCGCCAAGCTCGGCGCCAAAGTAATCCACGTCCGCAAGTCCACGCTCACGCGCCCCAAGTTCGGCCGCCCCGCCTGCCACTACTGCGGCAATTGCATGGCCGGCTGCGATGTCGCCGCCAAGTACAACTCCTGGGACGGCCACATGCGCCCGCTCATGAAGACGGGCAAAATCACCCTCCAGCTCGATTCGATCGTTTACGACATCCCCGCCAACCGCGAAAACAAAGTGACCGGTGTACGTTTTATGGATCGAAACTCGAAAAAGGAGGGCGAGCTCCGCGCCCGCGTCGTTGTCCTGGCCGCCGCCTGCGTCCAGAACGTCGCCCTGCTTCTCCAATCGAAGCTCGCTAACTCTTCCGGCCGCGTCGGCAAAGACTTCATGCCCCACTTCACCGGCGGCGTCGAAGCCTTCTTGAAGCCCCTCATCGGCAAGCCCGTCACGAACGACGAAGGCTTCCTCGACCACGCTTACCTCGCCAGCTTCATGCACACTCGCCAGCGCGATTACGCCCGCAGTTGGGGCGCGCAGTTCAACTACCAGAACCGCCGCAGCGTCGGCTTCGCCCGTTCCCTGCCCGGCATGGGCGCGGCCTTCAAGCAATCGGTTAAGGACCGCTATCCCGCATACTTTGTCTTCTCCCCTTATGGCGAAAAGACCCCCGACGCCAAGTCCTACATCGCCCTCGACACGGTCAGGAAGGACAAATACGGCCAGCCCGAAATCCTTCGCCACCTTTACTGGAACGAAAACGACATGAAGATCTTCCGCGACATGCAACGCCAAAGCGTCGCTATCCTTGAGGCCGCCGGCGCCGAGATCCACCAGGTCTACGACGAACCTCGGCCCAACCACGAAATTGGCGGCAGCATCATGGGCAAAGATCCCCGCTCCAGCGTCACAGACTCCTACGGCAAAACCCACGACATCGACAATCTCTACACCCTTGGCGGCAATATCCTCCCCAGCGCCAGCGAGAAGAACCCCACCCACACCTTCATGGCCTTAAGCGCTCGCACCGCCGCCCACTTAATCGAACGCCTCAAAAAAGGAGAACTCGCATGAGACGCGACGACGCCCTCAAGATCCTCTCTACCGTTGGCCTGCAGTGCGCCTTCCCCTTCGAAGGCGACGAACTCTACGGCCAGCACGTCCACACCCCCGAAGCGAAGGCTGCCTCTACGCCGCCGCCGGTCTACTTTGAAGGCGATGACCTCGCCCTCGTCACACGCGTCGCGGAACTCATCATCCCCGGCGCCCGCGAAGCCGCAGTCGCCAGTTACATCGACTTAGTCGTCCGCAACAACCCAACCCACAAGCAAACCTATGCGGCCGGCCTTGCCTGGCTCAAGTCGAAGAACTTCTTGAAACTGGGCGAGAAGCAACAGCTATCCCTGCTTGAGCCGCTCTGCGCTCAAGTCGACCGCGGCGAAATCCAATCCCCGGAACAGAAATTCTTCCGCGCCGCCAAAAACATGACCGCCGACGGCTACTACACCTCGCGCGCCGGGCTCATCCAAGACCTCGGTTACCAAGGCAACCAAGTCCTCGCCGAATTCCCGGAGTGCACCATCCATGAACATTAGACCCCTCCTCCTTGCCTGTCTCGCCTTTGCCGGCACGCGGCCCCCCGAACTTCCTTACGAAAAACAGATGCTCGACCCCGGCGCCGCCGAAACCGCCGCCATCCTCGACGTGAACGGCGACGGCGCCCTGGACATCGTCTGCGGCGAATACTGGTACGCCGGCCCCTCCTGGAAGCAAAGCAAATTCCGCGACCTCAATTACGACAATAACTACATCGATTCCTTCTCCGACCTCCCCCTCGACGTCGACAAAGACGGCAAGATGGACTTAGTCACCGTCACTTACTTCTCGAAGACCATTAGTTGGTGGCGTAACCCCGGCAAGACAGGCGCGTGGCGGGAAACGGTGATCGATACCGCGGGCAGCGTCGAATTCGCCTTCCTGGTAGACCTCAACAACGACGGCAAGGCCGAAGAAATCCTCCCCCAGTTCGGCGGCAAGGTTCACACGGCCTACTACGAGTTAATCAATGGCAAGTTCGAGAAGCGGATCGCGAGCCCCGAAAACTTCGGCCATGGCATCGGCGCGGGCGACGTCAACAAGGACGGCAAGACCGACATCCTCACCCCCGCCGGCTGGCTCGAAGCGCCCTCCTGGACACTCCACAAGGCCCTCCCGCCCATGAAATCCCTCAGCTTTATGCACGTCCTGGATGTCAATGGCGATGGCCGCAACGACATCGTCACCGGCAACGCCCACGACTATGGCTTCTTCTGGCTGGAACAAAAAGCCGACGGAATGTTTGAACTCCGCATGATCGACGACTCCTGGTCTCAACCCCACGCCATCACCATGGCCGACCTGAACAAAGACGGCCGCATGGACTTCCTCACCGGCAAGCGCTACATGGCCCACAATGGCCGCGACCCCGGTGAACGCGAGCCCCTCGGCATCTATTGGTACGAATCCTTCCACGACGGCAAGAAGCTCCAATGGGTCAAGCACGTCGTGGACTATTCCACGCGCACCGGCGCCGGCATGCAAATCCCGGTTGCCGACCTCAATAACGACGGCCTCCTCGACTTCCTCGCGCCCGGTAAGTCGGGCCTGTACCTGTTTACCTCGCGTCGGTAACTTACTTTCGACGTATCACGACGCGCCGGTTTTTCGCCCGGCCGGCGTCGGTCGAATTATCGGCTACAGGCTGCTCTTGGCCATAACCGACGGCCGTCATGCGGGTCGGAGCGATGCCCTGCGCAGCCAGCGAAGCCATCACCGACTTCGCCCTGGCGTCTGACAGCGTCTTATTGCCCGCTGGGGTACCCGTGTTGTCCGTGTGCCCTTCCACGATCACGTTGAGGCCCTTGCGCTGTTGGAGCAAGAGACCAATCTCCTTGACCAAGACCTCGCTTTCGGGCAAAATATCGGCCTTGGCGACGGCGAAATGCACGTCCAAAGCGACGAAGCCGTCGCGGTCTATCGCGTCGCCCAACTCACCGGCGCTGATCACCTGTTCCATCTGAGTCCGCTCCAAGATATGCAGCCAATAGTAGTTGCCCTTGTAATTTAGTCCTGCATTGAGTTGCGCCCAAATCTCCACGCCGTTTTGGATAGCCTTCATGACGACATAGTTATCGTCGGCATGAACCACCTGTCCGCCCGCCGCTTTGATTGCGTTCTGGTAGTTACGCTGGATGGCGAGTCCGCCAGGATTCATCACACCGGAAGCCCGGTAGTAGGCGATCTTGGTGTACTTGCCTTCGAGTTTTGTGTAGGGCCTGGTCATAAAGGTGAACGCCGTGAAGGCTTGCTGCTGATAGTTATTGATGCTGTATCCGGGCATTCTGGTCGGAAACAGCGGATGATCGGAACTTCCTTTGACATCCGCCTGCGCCCACAACAACAGGGGCGCGGCGAAGGCCAGCAAGATGGTGGCATGAATCATGGGTTTTCTCCTCTGACAAAACGGTTCCAAACTTGGGCGGCGGTGAGGCGGACTTTGCGGTCGGGGCTCTTGAGAAACGGGAAAACGAGCTGCGCGGCTTGGGCGGTGCCGATCTTGCCTAGGCCGACCAGGGCGGCGCATTGTAGGTGCTCTTGCGGTTGGGCGAGGAGTTCCTTGTAGAGCGCGATCGCGAGCCCGGGGCTCGCTTTTTCCGCGATGCGGACTTTCGAGTCGGGGTTGGGGCCGGTGAAGACGATTTTGCCGGTGCCGGGTTCAAGTCGGCCCAAGGCGTGCCCACCGGCCGAACGCAGTTCCGGGTTGGTGGACGTAGAGGCGCGCTGGCAGACCAATCGGGCTTCGGCGACGCGGCGGTGGCCGAGAGCATAGAGGATGCGCGGCTTGAAGGACTCCTCAACCTTTGGATAGGCGGCGAGGATGGCTTTGGAAGCGACGGGGCCGGGGATGCGCTCAAGGGCATAGATGGCTTCTTCGCGCAGGTCGGCGTTGAGGAGGCTCTTGGCGATGTTATCGACCACGGAATCGCCCGCGATGTTACTCAGGAGGCGCAAAGTGAGCATGCTGTGCTTCTTGGCCAGGGCTTCGACTAAGGGCGCGCGCTTCGGGTCATTGAGGTCTTTACCCACGGCGTGGGTCATCGTGGTGAGGGCTTCGCTGGCGGCCTTGGCGACGCCGGGATCAGCGCCTTCGGAGAGTTCCACCAAGCGCTCGACGACGTCGGCGTTCTGCTCGCCGGCGGAGCGCCAAGCGGCGAAGCGCTTGTCAATATCGCTGCCGGAAATGGCGTTGAGGAATTCTTGTTTATCCATGACGTAGCTCCTTATAGGTGCCAGGCGGCGCGGCCGGGGCGGCTGAGGAGGCGGTTGGCCTCGTCGTCGTTCTTGATCGTTTCGGTGAAGGGGTCCCATTCGAGCTTGCGGCGGAGTTGGAAGGCGAGGTTCCCGAGAATACAGAGGCTAGACACGCGATGGCCGGCTTCCATATGCATGATGGGCTTCTCGCGGGATTGGACGCAATCGAGGAAGTTCTCCATATGGCCGGGGCTTTGGAAGGGTTTGACGCCATTGGCGAAGGCGCGGTACTGTTTGGCCTTGGCTTCGGTGTTGGTCGGCTGGCCGTCGCCGTAAGTAACAGTAAGTCGGCCTTGGTCGCCATGATAGACAGCGCCGTATCGAGCGTCTAACTCTTTGGAGGTTTCGCCGGGCTGGGCCCAGACGAGGGTCCAATCGGGGTTTTTGAATTCGTAAACGATGCGCATGGTGACGGCGGCGTCGTAGAGGCCGTCCTTGGGCGGGTCGCCGGAGCCATCGACGGAGACGGGGCCGGTGGTGTCGCAATCCATCACCCAATTGGCGATGGACATGATGTGGGCGCCGCGGTCCCGGATTTGACCGCCGCCGAAATCGATGAGCCAGCGGAACTGGCCGTGGGTGCGCTTTTTGTTGTAGGGCATGTAGCGCGCGGGGCCGAGCCACATTTCGTAATCGAGCTCGGGCGGGGGCGCTTCATTGGGGACGGTCCAATCGCCATCGGGGCTGGCGTAGTGCCAGCAGAGAACCTCTTTGATCTTGCCGAGCTGGCCGTTGACGATGTAGTTTTTGGCCTGCCAGGCGGCGAGCTGGGAGCGGCCTTGGGAACCGATTTGGACAACGCGGGCGTAGCGGTCCTGGGCGGCGACCATGGCCCGGCCTTCCTCGATGGTTTTGGAGGCGGGCTTTTCGCAATAGACGTCTTTGCCGGCTTCGCAGGCGCGGATGGTCATGAGGGCGTGCCAGTGATCGGGGGAGGCGATGACGACCGCGTCGACTTCTTTATCTTCGAGTAACTTGCGGAAATCGCGGTAAGTGCGCGGGCTACCGCCGACTAAGGTGGCGGCGGCGTCTAGCCGGCCGGTATCGACATCGCAGAGGGCGACGCTTTTGGCGGGCGTGAGGCGGCGCGTGCCATCGCCGCCTAGATTGGGGGGCGCGGGAAGGTCCTTGCCGAGGTTGGCAAAGGGCCGTAGGAAGCCTTTGCCGCGGCCGCCGATGCCAATGTGGCCGAGTTGAATGGTATCGCTGGGGGCGGGCTGTCCTTGGAGTCCGAGGCATTGCGACGGGACGATGTGGAAGAGAGTGGCCGCGGAGGCGCCGAGTGCGGCGCGGCGGGAGATTGAGACGGGAATAAATCGCTTCGCCATTTCTGGGTCACTATATCGGATCTGTGTTTCAAATTGTTTTTCGCGCCAAGGGGCTGCGCTTCATTGTGGCTGGCCGCGCGCCGGTGAAAAAAGGAAACAGAGGTGGGGAGCAACGGGGGCGCGGGTAAGAAAATTTTGGGGGGGTGTGAATGGGGTAGGCGATAAGCCAAGGCGGCCTTAGACCTCGGCTTTGGGGGAGCGGTCGAGGAGTCGGCGGAGGAGGTCGAGGGGGGGGTGGCCGAGGAGCATTTGTTGGACGGCGGAAATGATGGGGAGTTCGACGTGGAGGCTTTGGGCTAGGTCGAGAGCGACGGGGGTGGTCTCGACGCCTTCGGCGACCATGGGGGAGTCGGCGAGGATTGCGGTGAGGGGGCGGCCTTTGGCGAGTTCGAGGCCGATGCGGCGGTTACGGCTGAGGTGGCCGGTGCAGGTAAGGACGAGGTCGCCAAGGCCGGCGAGGCCGGAGACGGTCGAGGCGCGGCCGCCCGAGGCTTCAATGAGACGGCCGATTTCGGCGAGGCCGCGAGTGATCAAGGCGGCCATGGAATTGGCGCCCAGGCCGAGGCCTTCGACGGCGCCGGCGGCGATGGCGATGGGGTTTTTTAAGGCTCCCGCGAGTTCCACTCCCCTAAGGTCGGAGTTGGTGTAGAAGCGCAGGGGTGCGACCGAGCAGCGGGATTGGAAGGCGGTGGCGAAGGATTCCTTCTCGCTCGCGATGACGATGGCGGCGGGGAGGCCGGAGGCAACCTCGCGGGCGAAGGTGGGGCCGCTTAAAGCGGCGACTGCGAGGGTGGGCCATTCGGCCTCAATGATCTGCGTCATGCGGAGGTGGCTGACGGCTTCGATGCCTTTGGTGGCGCTGACAACGTGGACGGGATAAGGGGGGCGCAGGTGGCGGAGAGTCGAGCGGAGGTGACGGGAAGGAACAGCAGTGAGGATCCAGGAAGAGGCGACGAAATCGGCGGAGACCAGGACGTTGGGGGGCAAAAGAAGGCCGGGGAGATAGGTGGCGTTTTCGCGCGAAGACTCAAGAGCGGCGGCAGCACTATGGGACCAGAGATGAAGGCGATCAAAGCGGGGGGCGAGAGCGATCGCAAGGGCGGTGCCCCAACTGCCGGCGCCGAGGATGGTGAGTTCCGAGCTCAAGCGGACTTTTTCCAGCGGAAGACGTTTTCCGTGCCGGCCTGGAGGCGCTGCCAATTGGCTTGGTGGCGCCAGACGATGAAGACGCCCGCGAAGAGCGCGGCGGCAAGTACGGGCCACTCGGGGTGGAGGATGAGCCAGACAGCAAAGGGAAAGAGCGCGGCGGCAACGATGGAGCCGAGCGAGATAAAGCGGCTGCGCCAGACGACGGCAACGAAGAGGAGGAGGACGCTGAGGAGGGGGAGGGGCGTGAGGTACAAGAATGCGCCGACAAAGCTAGCGACGGCCTTGCCGCCTTGGAAATTCATGAGCGGCGAGTAGGCGTGGCCGAGCATGACGAGGACGGCGGCGGCGCTCATCCAATAGACGTTGCCCTCCGTGACGCGTTCGGCCATGCGGACGGCGACGACGCCCTTGAAGATGTCGAGTATGAGGGTAAGGATGCCTTCGAGTTTGCCGGTGGTGCGCAGCACATTGGTGGCGCCAATGTTTCCGCTGCCCAATTCACGGACGTCCTTGCCGGTGCGCCATTTGACGATCCAAGCGCCGAAGGGGAGCGCACCGATGAGGAAGCTTAAGGGCAGGAGGGCCCATTGGTAGATGGAGGCGGGGTTCATTTAGAGGGGGAATTCTCCGATGACGCGGTAGACACTGGCGGACTCGCCGGGCTCGCTTTTATAGAGGAGATGCTTGGTGGCGGACATGACGCCGAAGTCGGAACTGGGTAGGGCGGCAATGGCTTGGCGGAGGGCGGCGAGGTCCTGTGGACCCTTGATGCGGGCGAGGGTGACGTGGGGGCGGTAGGGGCGATTCTCGCGGGGGAGGCCGAGGGGTTCGAGGGCGGTTTCGACGTCCTGCTTCAATTGGCTGAGAGATTCGCGAGAGGCGATGCCGGCAAAAAGGGCGCGGGGGTTGTGTGGGTTCTCGAACCAGCCGAAGCCGGAGACCTTGAGCTCGAGAGGACCGCGGGGGGAGAGGGACTCGAGGGCGGATTTGAGTTCCGGGAGGCGGTCTTGGCCCCAAGGGCCGATGAACTTTGTGGTGATATGGAGGTTGTCCGGAGGGGCCCAGGAAAGGGGCGCGAGGGGGCGCAAGTGTTCGAGGACGAGTTCCAAATTGCGCCGCACGGAGTATTCCAAGGCCAAGCCAGTGAAGAGTCGCACAAAGTTAGATCGTAACTTCTTTTCGAGGCCAACGACGGAAGTGGCGCGGGGATTGTTGGGAAAGGTGCTGGTGCATGGGGACGTGGAGAGCGCGATTACGGAGGTGGAGGCGTACCTGCCGTATGGCGATCCGGCGGCGCATGTGTACCGGGGCAGGACGGAGAGGACGCGGGTGGTGTTTGGGCCGCCAGGGCATGCGTATCTGTATTTGAACTACGGGCTGCACTGGATGTTGAACGTGGTGGCCGAGGAGGAGGGCGTGCCCGGCTGTGTGTTGATTCGCTCGACGGAGCGCTTTCAAGGGCCGGGTAGGTTGACGAAGGGCTTTGGGCTGGACGGGCGGCACTATGGGAGCGATTTGACAGCCGGGCCCCTGTACTTGCTGGAGGGGGAGAAGGTGGAGGAGTTCGATGTGACGCCGCGGATTGGGATTACGAAGGGGGCGGAGCGGATGTTGCGGTGGGTTAAGCGGAAAGAATGACGATTTTGGAGTCGCCGCTGAAGCCCATGCGCTGGTAGACGGGGCGGCCCATATCGGAGGCGTGTAGCACGAGGCGGTGGGGGCCGTGGAAAGCGGCGGCTTGTTCGGCCGCGTGGCGCAGGACGGCTTCGGCGTAGCCTTTACCCTGGTGGCCGGGGAGCGTGGCGACGAGGGCGATATAGAGGATGCCGGAGACCAGAAAGACCGTGGCGGTGGAGACGGCTTGGCCTTCAACATAGGCGACGTAGCCGAAGTTGTCTTCGGTCCAAAGGTGGAGGTTCCACATGCAACTGAATAGCTCAGTGGGCATGCCGTAGGCGAGGGCGTTGATATTGGCGAGCTGGGTGGCGGTGGGGAGGTCGGCCACGCGGCGGATATCGAGGGCGGGAAGGGGGCGCGTGGGGGGCAGAAGGGAAGGGGCGGACATGCCGGTCAAGTCCATGAGGGGGGAGAGGCCATGGGTGGAGGCTTGATCGCGCCAATTTTCGGGGGCCCAGGCATCGCAAACACAAAGAAGAGTGCCGTGGGCGCAGGAGGCCGCGCGCGCTTTGGATAGTGCCAGGAGGGCTTCGAATTCCGCGGTGGTCGGGGTGGGCCGGTCGGGGAGGGAAACGTTGAAGAAAACGAGGGGGACGTGGGCGAAGGTGGAGGCAAGGCCCGAGGAGTGCTCGATGGTGGAACCGGGGAGGCGGCCCACCATGAACTTCCAGGCGTCGATCATGAGGTGGGTGCTTTCGGTGTGAGAGGTCACGGTTTTCTGTCGTGGTTGAGGAAAGATTGGAGGGCTTCGAGGGTGGCGGGGAGATTGTCGGTGAAGAGGCTGTGGGCGGCGCCAGGGATTACGGCGAGACGCGAGCCGGGGATGAGTTTTTGATAGCGGGCGGCGGTGGAGGGACGGGCTTCGTCGAACTCGCCCACCATTAAAAGGACGGGCAGGCGGAGCTGGGAGAGGCTGGGGGTGACGTCGAAGCTAAGGAGGTTGCCGGTGGCGTGGAATTCCGAGGGGCCCCACATGTGTTGATAGATGACGCGATTCAATGGCGCGCCGGCGCAATCGGGATTGGGGGGCGGATTGGGATTACGGATGAGGAAGCGGACGACGTATTCGCGCTCGGCCTGGCGGTATTCGGCACTGGTAGTGGTGCCGGCGGCTTCGTGACGGCGGAGGGTAGCTTGGACGTCGGGGGGCAGTTCGCGACGGAGGTCCTCGGCGTCGCGGATCCAGTCGGGGGTGCTTAAGAGGGGGCTGGCGAGGATGAGGGATTCGATGCCGCGGACGCCGGGGCGGAGGGCGTAGGCGGCGGCGAGGGCGCCGCCCCAGGAGTGGCCCATGAGGTGAATGCGCTTGAGGCGGAGTTGTTTGCGGACGGCGTCGAGCTCGTCGAGAAAGCGATCGAGGCGCCAGAGACGAGTATCCGTAGGGCGGCCGGAGCGGCCGGAGCCGAGTTGATCATAGAGGACAATCGGCCGAGAGGCGGACAGAGGGGCAAGGGGCGCGAAGCCGCAGGAAGTGCCGCCGGGGCCGCCGTGCAGGACCAGGAGGGGGATGTCTTTGCCAGAGCCGATGACGCGGTACCAGACTGGGCCGCCGGGGACGTTGACAAAGCCCTCGCGAGATTGGGCGAGGAGGGAGGCAGCGATGAGGAGCAGCGGGAGGGCGCGCATATGCAAAAAGGCGGCCGCGCGGGCCGCCTTCGATTTTAGGGCCAGAGGATGGTTTAGCTGAAGCTGGCGAGGGCGGCGGCTTCGTCTTCAAAGACTTCGAAAACGGTGTAGAGCTTGGTGATCTGGAGGAGGTCCTGCACGCGTTTGGTGAGGCCGACCAACTTCAGTTTGCCGCCGGCGTTGGAGACGGTGGTGAAACCGCTGACGAGTTCGCCGATGCCGGAGCTATCGATGTAGCTGACTTCGGAAAGGTTGAGAACGACTTTCTTGTCGCCCTTGGTGACCAAGTCCTTAATGGTGTCGCGAAAGGCGCTCGAACCTTCGCCCAGGGTAATGCGCCCGGCCGCGTCGATCACCGTCACGTCGCCCACTTGGCGGGTGTTCATTGTTACGCTCACTTTGCTCTCCTTCGGAAAATTGAAAAAACTATTCTGGTTTGAAGTACTTTACCATCCGGACGACGGTACCTTGGGGCTCGCGGCGGGAATGACTGCATTCGTCCATAAAGGCGCGCATCAGCAGCAAGCCGCGGCCGGACTGCTTGAGAAGGTTTTCCTGGGCCAAGGGGTCGGCGACGGCCGTTTCATCAAAGCCTTCGCCTTCGTCGGCAATTTCCACGACGATTTTGTCGGAATGGCCTTCAATGGTTAATCGCACATGCTTGCGGTTGTTGTATTTATTTCCATGAGCGACGGCGTTGACCATGGATTCGCGGACGGCCATGGAGATGGAGTTTTCGTCGTCCTCGCCGAAGCCGATTTTCTTGGCGATGCTGACGACGAGGAGTTCGGCCCGGTCCACGCTATCGATGGTGGATTCCAGAGTGTGAACCGCAGTTTCGTTTTGAAAAGAAGCGCCCATGTACCGTAGTAGAAAGTTTAGCTTGTCAGGCGGAAGGCTTGCCTGTCAAGAGGGGAAATCGAGGCCGGAGAGGGCCTAATGTCAGAATCATAGGACGGCCACCGCTACGCGGTACGACCGCGACGTTTCCGTGCCGTTGAGCCAGAACACGCATTTGATTCGTTGGGTGGATGGGTTTGCGGAGGTGTATGACGCGATTCTCCACGAACTCGTCGAAAACGGAACCTTGATCCGGCTGAACCAGGAAAAGTGGGCGGGCTGTTATTAGTCGCGCTCGGACAAGAGCGATGTGGCGCGGGTGGAGAACCGCACCTTTTATTTGCAGCTTGTCGAATGATGCGGCGGGGCCGACGAATAAGGGAGTGAACCCGGTCGAGATGCGGCCGAACTGAAGAGCCTCCTTGATGGCGCGTTTGAATCAACGCAAGATCTTCCAATCAATCCCGGTCCCGTTTGTGCCAAGCCGAAACGCCTTGCGCCTCTCAAAAGATTCTGTTCGGACTTCGACAAATCGGAACTCGCGCCCGTTTGTCGAGATGCGAAGGTCCTCTTCGCGCACGATTCCCGCGTTGTTACCCGAGACGTCAAGGAGTGCGATCGGGTGCTCGGACTCCGCAAGGCGGTGCAATGCGACATTGTTCCAGCGCCGATTCACCTCCTCCCTCTCCAACTTTGGCAAAAGGAGACTTTCTTCGGCAAGATCTTTCAGTGACCTTGCGTCGTTCGCGATCGCAAGAACATATACCGAGCCCACTTTCAGCACCAACACGCGGCGGCCGAAATCCTGCCGTGCCACGATTTCCCTTTGCTCAATGACACTCATCGCAGACAGAACTTCCTGCTGAACGACGGCAAACTCCGCCGATAAATTCCGGTTGTGAAATCTAGCTTGGGCTCGTCCTGGCCCAATGGCCCCTCGCACAGTCATCTCAATCGATCCAGTGGTCTCTGAATTTATATACTCCTGCTGGTAAGCGGCAGACGAAGAATGGATCGCTTTGCCGGGCGCAAGCGTTTCGGTAGCGACAGCGCATACCTCACCAGGAGATGGAAGAGGCGGAAGTATATAATCCACAATACTTTCGTAGATATACGCTGAGCGATAAGTTCTCCTTTTCAGTACTTGAAAGTCTATCTCGTCACGGCGGAGGACCGGAATGAGGAGGCTGCCGCCAGCCAGATTTCTTACCCACACCGCCCCTTCTATAACCTCGCCTGCAAAAAACTCGCGATGAGTCAGCACAAGTTCACTTGTGAGACCAGCTTGGCCTGTAAGCTTGATACTTTGCTCACAAGGCAACAAAGTCTTGTTTGGTTGTGCACGCAGAGCCACAGCCATCACGAATATCCCCATCCATGCAAACTGACTCATCTCTACACTCCGTTAAGTAATCAGTTCTTCTTCAGATTCGGTTGTATAAACGCAACATCGCCTGGATAGTTGTCTATAAAGCCAGACGGCGCGAAAACGTAATTAGTGAGCACCGGATCGAAATCTGGCGCAAAGAAGGTGTAGCTCATAAGATAGCGAGGGTGATAAAGCCACGTGGAGACCGGTTGACTATACTGCGACGCTAGACTTGGAGGCAATGTAGGCTGGTCTAAGCGCGTGTTGGCAAAATTCAATGCCAGGCCCTGCACTCTTTGGCCGCTTTGGCTTGCTGTTGGATTGATGGCAGGCGTCGGCCCAACCGGAGTGCTGGTTCCCGGATAGGTGGCAGGAGCAATCCCGAGAAGTCCACCGAAATTCCAGATGATTTTGTCCAAGAAATTTGGAATGGGATTGCCGCCAGTTCCGCTGGGTTGTGCAAAATACTGAAGATGCAAATAGAGCCAGCTCCTGTCGAGGCTAGCGTCTGCGTACTGACCGTCAGCGATCGAGGATGTCTGGGACTGCCCGACAGGTGCTCCTACGTAATTGTGCGCTCGGATATAATGATCGAGACCAACGCGATGCCCGTATTCGTGTGCAGTAATTACCGCTAACATAGTGGCGCTATCGATGTTGTGAAGTGCCGACAATGATGCAATCGCACTAATGCAGATCCGAATCGGCGTGTTGTGTTTTCCGTCGATTGTTCCTCCTAGTGCTGACGTGCCACAGTATTGTGAATTACCGGTTCCATCGGCAAGGATGTTAACAAAGTTTCTTTTCTCCTCGCGTTGGTCGTCACTGTTGATGTTTAGGTCACGGGAGTCTAATCCGGTGTAAGTAAACTGATCGGCGGCAACTTGGTGGAACGTTAGAACTGTCGGCTGTAAGCGCGCAGCTATCAAAGATCGAACGGCAATTGCCAACGTTCCATCCGTGGTGAAGTCTGAATAGAACGTATCCAGGCGCCTCGGATCGGTCCTCTGGTGTACCTTTTGGCCAGCGGAATCTAAGGTGTGGAAACCCCTGTACTCGTCATACGCGCCAAAGCCATCTCCGCGAATGTAGCCTACAATCGGCGCGGGTGTGCTTGCCTCAGAATCCTCATCGCGTTCCAACAATCCTTCAGCCAGAACAAAAGGTTTCTCCCAACTATCGGCGATCCAATTGCAGTCGACATCGATCGGCAGTTGGGCGAAGCCTCGTTTATCGTTCGTGTTCACAGCGCAACTGGCATCGCCGACGGGCTGGTCGTTTTCGTCCACCGCTGGCGAGTGGTCCGCATAAAACCATTCTCCTCCGATCTGCATTTGGGCGCGTAGAATTCCCACACCTCCGAAATCCTGCGAGGTAACCAGCACGGTCGCGCCATCGACCTCATTGCCTGTGATGGCCATTTGGCTACTGACCGCGAAAGTGGGGTTTGAATTTGGCTCAAAAACATAGTCGGGTTCGCTCGCCGTTTCGTTGCCCATGTTGCTCGAATATCCAGGACGGTAGCCAACAACGTTCAGAGGCAGGCTCAGCTCGAATTTGACTTTTCCTTTCGGGTAGAGGTCCGGGTCGCCCCAAAAGTAGGGAGCATTTTGATAGCTAACGGAAAGCGATACGGTCTTGCCGGATCCATTGGAGCCAGCTGAAGGCGTCGAGTCCTGCTTGGCTTCCGGCACGAAGGTCCACGCCGTATTCAAGAGCGTGATGCCGAAGGTGCCGCTGTAGTAGATTTCGCTATGCTGCACGCCGTTGTCTTGGCCAATGTGCCACGTTTCGAGCAAAATCTCACAGGGGTGAGCCGCGGCGCACTCCCTCACGTCGTAGACCTTGGTCCTGGTCGGGCGCCACTCGATGCCATCATCAAAAAGGGCCATCGTCGAAAAGGATAGGAGTCCAGCCGTCACCGGGCGGAGCGCCGAGCCCGTTTACCGTGTCCTGCACCTCAACCACTCCGCCGGTGGACGCGCTGCCTGGGGTAACCCGGTAGCCATAGGTGGTCGTGCAGTTTTCCGGTATGAACTGGATCATTTCGATGCAATGGGAATGATTCATTCGCTTGTAGTCGATGAATTGAAAGGCCACATATTTTTGCCCTTGCGGCACCCAAAGCCGCTGGTTGCAGGCATAGTTTTGAACCGTTTGTTCCAGGCCAATGGCCCGCGATCCCGCCCCTCCGAAGAACCACTCTACCGGCTCTTCGCTGAAGCAGGGTTCCGGCTGTGAGGCTGCACCAGGAGAGCGCCCTTCCCTTACACTCAGAAGAATATGACTTCAACCGCTACCCGGTACGGCCGCGACGTTTCCGTCCCGTTGAGCCAGAACACGCATTTGATCCGCTGGGTGGAAAAGATGGCGAAGCTGACCAAGCCCGCCAGGATTCATTGGGTGGATGGGTCGGCGGAAGAGTACGACGCGATTTGCCAGGAACTGGTGGAAAGCGGGACTTTTATCCGGCTGAACCAGGAAAAGTGGCCGGGCTGTTATTACTCGCGCTCGGACAAGAGCGATGTGGCGCGCGTGGAAGACCGCACCTTTATTTGCAGCCTGTCCAAGGATGCGGCGGGGCCGACGAATAACTGGATGCATCCCGTGGAAATGAAGCGGAAGTTGAAGAGTCTGTTCGACGGGAGTATGCAAGGCAGGACGATGTATGTGCTGCCCTTCAGCATGGGGCCGGTGGGCAGCCCGCTGTCGCAAATTGGCGTGCAGTTGACGGACTCGGCCTATGTGGTGGCGAACATGCGGATCATGGCGAGGATCGGGAAAGCCGTTTTTGCCGAGATCGATAAGGACGAGAAGCGCGTGGTGCCGTGCTTGCACTCGGTGGGCAAGCCGCTAAAGAACGGCGAGAAAGACGTGCCGTGGCCGTGCAACGACGATAAATACATTGTGCACTTCCCGGAGACGCGCGAAATCTGGAGCTATGGGTCGGGCTACGGGGGCAATGCGCTGCTGGGCAAGAAGTGTTTCGCGCTGCGGATTGCCAGCGTGATGGGCCGCGACGAAGGGTGGCTGGCCGAACACATGCTGATCCTGGGAGTGGAGGACCCGCAAGGCGAGAAGACGTATGTGGCGGCGGCGTTCCCGAGCGCGTGCGGCAAGACGAACCTAGCCATGCTGGTGCCGCCCGATAGTTTTGCAGGTTGGAAGGTATGGACGGTGGGCGACGATATCGCCTGGATTCGTCCGGACGCCGAGGGGCGGCTGCGGGCGATTAATCCCGAGGCGGGCTTCTTTGGGGTGGCGCCGGGAACGTCGCTAGTGACGAACCCGAACGCGATGGCAAGCCTGGCGAAGAACAGCATCTTTACCAACGTGGCGCTGACGCCCGATGGAGGAGTGTGGTGGGAAGGCATGACGCCGGAGCCGCCGAAGGAGTGCCTGGATTGGCAGGGGAACCCTTGGACGCCGGAATCCAAGACCCCGGCCGCACATCCGAATGCGCGGTTTACGGCGCCGGCGAGCCAGTGCCCCTCGATTGACGCCAAGTGGGAAGACCCCGAGGGGGTGCCGATCAGCGCGATTATTCTGGGCGGTCGGCGGGCGACGACGATGCCCTTGGTGGTGCAGACCTTCAATTGGAGCAGCGGCATCTATATGGGCGCGACGATGGGCTCGGAGATGACGGCGGCAGCGGCGGGGACGATCGGCAAAGTGCGGCGAGACCCCATGGCGATGCTGCCCTTTTGCGGCTACCACATGGGGGATTACTTCCGGCATCAGCTAAAGCTACAAAGATTGCTGAGCGAGACGCCGAAGGTGTTTTGCGTGAACTGGTTCCGCAAGGGCGAGGACGGCAAGTTCCTCTGGCCGGGCTTCCGGGAGAATATGCGCGTGCTGCGCTGGGTGGTGGACCGGGTGAAGGGGCGCGTGCGGGCTCGGGAAACGGCGATCGGATGGATGCCTTTTTACGAAGACATGGACTGGAAGGGCTTAGAATTCCCCAAGGCGAAGTTTGAGGCGCTCCAGACGATGGACCGGGAGGCGTGGCGGAATGAGTTGGTGCAACAGGAAGAGTTGTTCATCGATCTGCACGACCATTTGCCGCCGGAGTTGGTGTACGAGCGGGAACTGCTAATTTGCCGGTTGTGAGGGCGGGCGCGGGAAGCGCTCCAGGTAGACGGGGATACCGGATTCGTCGATGAGCTTCCAGACGCTATCGCGCCAGGTGGGAACGACTTTCCAGCGGCGTTTCTGGATGGACGGGGGAGCGTCGGGGCCCATGTATTCTTCGATGGTGTCTGCGTCAACGAAGCGGTAGGTGCCACGCCAGGGAGGGTTGCGGCGGTAATCGATCTTGCGGCCGTCGGCGGTGTATTCGATCTCGAGGCTGCTGCGGCGCCAAGTTTCGCCTTTGAAAGTCCAGGTGCCGACGATGCCGGCTTGCGGCGTTTTGGCGGGTCCACAGGAGAAGAAGCCGAAGAGGATGGCGAAGGCGGCGATGGGGCGGCGGGACCTCATGGCTTAGTGTAAGCGGCGGAACAGTTGCATAGGGCGACGCGCGAGCAGAGGCCGGAGGGCTAGGGAGAAGAGGACGAGCCAGAGGGAAAGGTAGAGGAGCGGGGCGGCGAAGAGCCAGGGGGTCCAAAGCAAGATAGGGCCGTTGAGTTGCGTGACGACGAAGGAGGCGATGGCCCAGCCGAGAGCCACGCCGAGACTGGAAAGCGCGGCCAGGCGGGGGAACCACGCCAGGGCGAGGCGGCGCCACACAAGAAGAGAAGAGGCGCCGAGGGTGCGCCAGAGAGCGATTTCGTCTTTGCGGCTGTGGAGCAGGAGGCGGAGGAGGAGGAAGGTGAGCAGGAGCGCCATCGAAACGAAGTAGCCCAAGAAAAGCCAGAAGAGGGTAGCCGCGCGATCGGTGAGATCGGCAAGTCGGCTTTGCCATTCGGCGCGAGTTAACGACGGGGTAACGGAAGGAAGGCTTCGCCGTAAATGCGCAGGGTCGCCCGAGAACCAGGCAAGGTGGATGGGAGGGAGGCCCTGGAGGAGTTCGCAGGGGAGGACGATCTGCGAAAGGAAGGCGTCGAGGCCCGAGGCGCGGCGGAGACTTTGGACGGGCAGCGTGGCTGTGCGACGGCCGAGAGCAAGCGCGAGAGACGAACCGGGGCTGAGAGCAAGGCGGCGAGCGAAGGCCTGGTTGAGGATGGCGCCCTCGAGGGAAGGCTCGCAGGAGGCAAGGGCCATGAGGCGCGGGGATGAGTTCTGGAGGACGCGGACCCAGACGGTGTCGAGTCGGCGGGTGGGCGGGGGGAGGTCTGTTATTTCAGGGTCCAGCTTGCCCAAGACCAAGAGCCCGTCACCGCCAGGCAAACTGGAGCCGGACAGTGCCGGAACCAGCGCGCGGTGAGTAAGCCAGACGGGAGTCGTGGCCGCGCAAACGAGAAAAGCAAACAAAAGGATGGAGGCCGTATGGAAGCGGGAGAGGCCGGAAACGTCGCGGCGCAGGATGGCGGCGGGGCGGAGGTGGCGAAGGCGGGCGTGGAGCCGGGATGCGCCGAGAAACAGCAACGCGACGGCCAGCACGAGGGCGGAGGCGAGCGACGGGGACAGCGGAAAGCCGAGGCTCGAATAGGGGGAGAAGTAAGCCAGGCGGCGGTGGATGAATTCCATCAGGAGCCGGGCTAGAGGGAAGGCGATCGGGAGAGAGGCCGTGAGGACGAGGGCCGTTTTGAAGAGCGTCACGGCGCGGGATTGGACGAAGCGGGCGCCGAGAATGTGGAGGAGGGCGATTTGATCGAGGTCTTCGAGGAGGCTAAGGCGGAGCAGAAGGAAGACCGCCGAGAAGCCCATGAGGAACGCGAAAGCGCCGACCGTGCGGGTATAGAAGATCGTCTGGGAGATGGTGGCTTCGGCATCGTCGTAGCCGTCCTCTTTGGATAGGACGAGGGCGCCCGGGTAGAGGCGCAGGAGCTCGCTTTTGCGTTGGGCCAGAGCCGGCGGGCCGGCTTCGTGGAAGAGATAGCGGTAGAGGGGCGCGGGAGCCTGAAGACCGAGGCCGGAGGCTTCCCAGTGGGCTTGGGACACAAGGAGGCGCGGGAGACCGCTGGGGAGACCAATGAAGCGGTCGGGCTCGTCGTTGAGGGTTTGGTGGTAGACAAGCTCAGTCGAGCCGAAGGGGAAGCGTTGGCCGGGTTGGAGGCGGAGCTGAGCGGCAGTATCGGGCCCGAGGATGGCGCCGCTTACGGCAGCGGGAGTGACTTTCAAGTGTAAGGCGTGGCCGGAGACTACGACGATGGTTTCGAGAATGACGGGGAAGCCAGACAGCTCTTGGACGGGCTCCCGCGCGAGAAGTACAAGGTCCGCGCCCAGCCAGGCGCCGGAAGAGTCCTGGGCGCGGCGGAGGAAGCCTTCGCGAGCGGCTTCAATAGCGAGGAGGATGGCGAGAGAGCTGGCGATGGCGGCGAGCAAGGTCAGGCTACGCCAAGGGGCGCCGCGGAGGCCACGCCAAGCCAGGCGGAGGGCGATCAAGGATTGCGCTCCCGCCAGCGGCGATGCATCCAGATCCAAAGGTGGGGGTGCTGGCGGATGCGCCGTTCGGCCAGCTGGATGAGGGCGAGGGTGGCGGCGCGAGGATCGGAGGTGTCGATGGGAGCTTCGATGTGGCCGACCCCGGGTTCGCTCCATAGGGGGAGGAGGATGGAGTGAGTTTGGGCGGCCAGACGGGCGGGTTTGTCGTCAACCCAAGCGTCGCGGCCAAGGAAGGGTAGGCGGATGCCGCCGGTGCGCGGGAAGAGGTCGGCGGCCAGCAGGAGGGAACCGCCGGAGTGGAGGTGAGGCAAGATCGGGCGAAGGGAATCGTGCACGGAAAGGAAGCGGTGGCCGGAGAGGCGGCGGCGTTTTTCTACTTCGGCCTCGAAGGCGGCAAAGGGTAGCGGACGGACGAGAACCAGCGCGGGCCCAGAGGCGATGGCGAGGCCATGAAGGGCTTCTTCCCAGGGTCCGAGGTGGAAGAAGGCGAAGAGAATGGGGCGGCCGGCGGCACGTGCCTGATGCAGGTGTTCCAGGCCTTCGGCACGCCAGCGGCAGGCGATTTCATCACGGGAGCGGAGGTGGAGCAAATGATGGGCGTGGCGAGACCAGTAGCGCTTCAGGGCGCGCCAAACGCGGGGGGGATGAGGGATGGAGGCGGCGTGGAGATTGGCCAGTGCGGCGCGGCGGCCGCGCGCGAAGAGGAAATCGAGCATTTCGACGATTAAATTGATGAGGGGCAGGGTGAGCCAGGGGGGGCAGCGCGACAAAAGGCGGATCCCGAAAGCGAAGAGGCGGTCCAAGTTGCTTTTTACCACCTTCGCAGCTCTATAAGATGAGGGGATGCTGTGGATTGTGCTGCTGGCGGGATTGCTGCCGCTTCCTTTGGCGGAGCGCAACGAAGCAAGGATCTTGCTGATGCGGGCGGAGTTGTGGAAGGTGGAAGGGCCGGGGCTGCAGCGCTTTGACCAGGCGGCGATGGCATTTGCGCATACGGGAAAGCGGATCGAGGCCGTGCAAGAGCCCAGACTGGGGCGCTGTTTGGCGGGCCAGGCGGCGGGAGGGGAGGTGCAGGGTTACCTGGCCGGCGCGGCGCCTTTGTTGCGGAGACAGTTGCCGGGCGAGGGAATTCGATTGGCCATCGCACCAGCGGTGGCGACGGGAGGCGTGCAACGGACGGTCAGCCCCGTGAGCGGAGCGGCGGGCGTGTATGCGGCCACGATTGGAGGAAGCCGTATGGGCGTAGCCGCGGAGGCGCCTTTGTTTTTCGGCCCGGGGATCGTGGAGGTGCGCGTAGGGGAAAGCGCATTTGGCATGGACGGCCCGCGGGAGTTTATCTGGCCTGAGAGAGAGACGCCGAGCGTGGTGCAGCGGAACAAAGACTATGAGCTTAGGTGGAGCGGGACGGGCGATGGCGAGATGTGGGTGGGCTTGGCCAGCGCAGCGAAGGATCGGAGCGCCGCTTGGGTGGTGTGCGTAGAGGCCGCGGCGAAGAGGAGGTTAACCATTCCCGCAACGCACCTGGGCAAGCTGCCTGCAAGCGAGGGAGCGACGCTGCTCTTGGGATGGTTACCCAAGGGGGTTTGGAAGAAGCACCCGTTGGAAAGTTTCCCCGAAGCGCAGGCGGCGGCGGTGCATGTGCAAGGGGCTACCGTCGGGGTCCGCTAGTTGTTAGCATAGGCGGGATGAAAAGTGTGGTCTGGGGCATTATGATCGCTAGCGCCGTCTGGGCGCAAGAGGCTTGTCCTCCCGTGGTGTTGCAATCCGGGGCGATTCTAACCCTGGCGGAGTTTGGTACGGGTTCGCTGGCGACAGGATTGGGCAGACAAAGCGACGGTAGCTTCACGGCGTACCGGTATACAGCCTCGGCACCGTACCGGTTGTTGGGAACGACGCCGAACTTTCAGAGGGCTTTCTACTCGTGCTTTGGCTTTCCAGCGCGGGCGCAAGGAAGCGCGATGGTGGCCAATACCTTAACGGAAGGGCCGGGCACGACTGCCAAGATCGTTACGATTGCGGCCTTGGGGACGAACGGTACGGTGCCGGCGGTACTGGCCACGGAGACGCGCTTCTTTCGGACGGGGATGACAGTGGGATATGGGAATCCGGATTTGACGCCGCGCAACCAGGTGGGAGTGGAAATCGCGGCGAATCCGCAGTCCTTGCTGACGGGCGATTTTAATGGAGACGGGCTGCGGGACGCGATGGTATTCTCCACCGGGCCGACGGCGGACGCGGCAACGGCGGCGTTCGTCCGGGGGAATGCCGACGGGTCTTTTGGAGCGCCGGTTTCGACAAGCCTGGGCGGATTCATCCTGGGGGCAACGTCGATTGACTTAAACAAGGACGGCCGCCTGGACGTGATCGCTTGCACCCAAACGAACAACCCCATCGCCTCGCGGCTGCACGTTCTGCTGAACCAGGGCGGCGGGAGCTTTGGGGTGACGACGATCGCGACGGCCTTAGGCTGCGCGTCGCCGGTGGCCGGCGATTTTAACCGCGACGGGAATAACGACGTCATCTATTCCGACAGCGATCGAGGCTTAAACATCTATGCGGGCAATGGGGACGGCACGCTGCGGGCGCCGGTGCGGGCCGAGTTGGGCTTCGCGGTAAGGTCGATGGCGCCGGCGGACCTGAATGGAGACGGAAACCTGGACTTAGCCGCGGCTTCGCGAACGGGATCGGGCCTGCTCGCGGTGCTGCTGGGGAACGGCGCGCTGGGCTTTCCGACGCAGAACCGCTACGCGGGCAGTTACTACGACGAAGGATTGTTAGTAAGTGATTTTGACGCGGACGGTAAACTGGATCTGATTCAAGGCACGGGCGAGGCCAATGCGATTAGTTTCCAGAGATCCCTCACGATGGCGGTATTCTTTGGGCGGGGCGACGGGACCCTGGACGGGGCGCAAGGACTACGGGTTCCGGCAGGCAGTAACGTTGAGCCGATCGGGGCGGATTTCACGGGGGACGGCAGAACGGATCTCTTGTCGGTAGGCAGCAATTCGAGTACGACGCTGTTTGCCGGCACGGCTACCGGGCGGCTGGAGACCGTATATACGGCGACGCTAAGCGGCGAATTCCGGAATCTTACGGCGGCCGAGGCCGCGGACTTCAATGGAGACGGGCGCGCGGACCTGGTGTTTACGGATTCGACGCTGGGTTTATATGTAGCGCTCAATAATGGCAGCGGCCGCTTTCCGGCGGCGACGCGGCTGGACAACACGGCTAATTTCGCGCACGTGGCGGTGGGGGATTTCAATGGCGATGGGCGACTGGACCTGGCGGCGGCCAACAACGGCGGCACCAGTCCGGCCCAGGCGGGGAACGTGGCGTTTTTTGCCGGTGCGGGGAATGGCAGCTTTACGCGCGGGGCGGCTTTGACGCCCGGCCCGAAGCCGTCGCGAGTGGCGCTGCGGGACTTGGACGGCGACAACCGTGCGGAGCTGGTGGTGGTGAACCGGGGTCTGGACGAATTTGCGGCGACGACCAATTCGCCGGGGGGCATCGTGGTGTACGCGGGGAATGCGGGGGGTACTTTCACTTCGCCAACCGCTTACACGGCGGGACGAAATCCGGGAGAGATAAGTATCGGCGATCTAAACGGAGACGGGCGCCCGGATGTCGTGGCGCAAGTACGAGAGGGACAATTTGGGGACCGGATTGCGGTCCTGCTCAACGTAGGGGGCACCCTGGGCACGGCCCGGCTGCTTAACACGGCGTTTGGCCCGCGCAAGCCGGCGCTGGCCGATTTGAATGGAGACGGGAACGTGGACATGGTGGTGGCGCACTGCTGTGGCGATACGCCACTGGGCTACTATTTGGGACTGGGCGGCGGGAACTTTAGCGCGGAGAGCTTGGTGCTGACCGCGGTCAGCTACAGGGGCGCGACGGCGGTGGATTTCGACGGCGACGGGCGCATGGATATCGTCGGAGTTTCGGGCGATTTTACTTCGAGCGAATCTACGCTGTTCTTGCTGCGCAACGCGTCGATGCGGAGCGGGGTAGCCTCGGCGGTATCGGCAGCGAGTTTCACCGGGGGCCGCTTGGCGGCGGGGTCGATTGTGTCGTTATTCGGGACCAATTTAGCCAATGGTCTGGTCGTGAACGAAGAGGCGGTGGCGCCGGAGGAGTTGGGCGGGGTAACGGTGACGGTGCGGGACTTCACGGGGACCGAGCGAAAGGCGCAATTGTTTTTTGTCTCGCCGGGCCAGGTGAATGCGTTGATCCCTGCAGAGGTGGCGTCCGGTCCGGCCGCGATCGCGATTAGGACGGCGGCCGGCGCGGCGGCCGGCGCGGTGGTGGAGATCCGCGATTTTCAGCCGGGATTATTTGCCGCAACGGCGACGGGCTTGGCCGCGGCCAACGTGTTACGGATTGCCCAGGATGGGACGCAGACGGTGGAACCGGTGGTGGAAGTGAATGCGGCGGGGCAGGTGGTGGCGCGGCCGATCGATCTGGGCGCGGCCACAGACCAGGTATTCCTCTTGCTTTATGGCACGGGAATCCGGGGGCGAGGAACCGCGCCGACCACGACGGTCATGGTGGGCGGGCAGCCGCAGACCGTACAATACGCGGGGGCGCAAGGGCAGTTTATCGGCCTGGATCAGGTGAACGTGCGGTTGAACCGGAACCTGGCGGGCCGTGGGCTGGTGGACGTTGTCTTGACGTTGAACTTCCAACTGCAGAGCAATGTGCTCCGGGTGAATATCCGCTAGAAGTGGAGGTAGCCCCATTTCTCGGGGACGTGCATATCGATGAGGCCCTGCGGGCTCCAGACCCAGTTATCCTCTGGGAGAGGCTTGCCATTAGGACCGAGGCGCTTGCGGTAAGTGCCGTCCACTACATCAAGCTGCCATTCGACTCGTGAGAAGTTAAGGCGCCAGGTATCGCCGGGTTTGGGTGGGAGCGCGGGGCGGGGGCCGCGGTTAAAGGCCGACCAGGGGAAGGCGATTTCCAGAGTCCAGCCGCGGTCGCGGTCTTGGGGATTATTGAGGGTGCCGCGTAAATGAACCGCCGTTCGTAAACCAGGAATATCCCAGGAATCATCAGCTTGGCCACCATTTTTATAGCTTTTGGGGAGGTAGAGGTCCCAGGAAGTATTGAGGGCGTTGATCTCGAATTCGAAGTAGTGGAGGGTGTCGGAATCGGGGTCGAGGAAGACTTCGAAGTCGTGTTCGTGGAAGATGACCATGTCGTGCCGATCATAGGTAGCCCAGAGGTGGGGCTCTTCGAGTTCGGCGGCGATGTAGAGGAAGTTTTGGTCCCAAAGAAGCTTGGCGCGGGTGCGGAAGCGGGGACGGGGTTTGGACGGGCCTTCGATGTCTTGGAAGAGGGCGGTCCAGGGAGCGGAACGCCAGGCGGGGTCGTTGAGACTACCGTCGATCTTAGGGGGAGAAAAAATCTGGACACAGTCGTAATGGTACTGGGCCGAAAGGTGGGGTAATGCGAGCAACGAAGCGCCGAGAAAGTATAGCCGAATGAATGATTTAGGGGCGTAAAGCATAGGCAGAGCGAGAAACGGGGAAAGAAGTCCTAGGCTCAGGCTAAAGCGACTAGGGCGAACTACCGATTTCCTTCTTGGCGCAAGCTCTCTAGCTTGGAATAGAAGCTTGGCTAGGAATGCGTCGTCCGGGACGTTAGGAACCGTCATTTGCAATGACCTGTCTATACTGTGGCAAGAAGTTAGGATTTTTCTCCCGCTATAAGGATACGCCGTTCTGTAGTGAGGAACACTTGCGGGCCCACCAGGACGAGATGGAGCGGGCGCTGATGGAGCGCCTGGGTTCTAAACTGACGGCGCAGCCGGGGGTTAAGGACGGCGGGCTCAAGGAGTTGGGCGGGGATGCGGGTCTGCGCGAGACCGGGCTGAAAAGCAAGAGTAAAGACGGCAAGTCCGGAAGCACGTTTGAGACCCCGCTGGAGGTTCCCGTTCGGCGTGAGGGCGTGCGGGAGCTACCGGCGGAGACGGCGCGCGAGAACGCTGGGCGGGATCTCGTGGGGCGAGATGCGCAAAGGGATGCCGCGCGGGAGAAGATTAATACCCGGTCGAACGTTAAGAGTGGGGGGCAGACCCTCGGACCGCTGCCCGCGGCCGAGCGGCCCATCGATAAGCGAAGTTTACTCGAAGGCCGGGAAACGCCGGCACATGCGCCCATGGCGCCCCCCCCGCCGCCGCCCTCAGTTTCGTCCTCAGTTTCGCCCTCAGGTTCGCCCTCAGGTTCGCCCTCAGGTTCGCAAGGACGAGGCAAGGGCCGGCCGTTGATGGAAGATGAGGGACCCGCGCCGATTTGCGAGGACTTCTTTGGCGAGGACGCGCATCCGGCAATTCCTTTGGAGGAAAGCAAGCCCTGGTATGCGCCCGCTGGATTCGCGGTGATTGTGCATGCGGATTACGCCAAGCCAACCCTACCGGACCGGCGATTTAGCAGCGCGCCGCCAGAGGACGACGTCGAGTATTTGTTGGAGCCGGAGGCGCAGCAACTGGAATGGAAAAGCGAACTGCCACCGGCGCACGAAGCTTTGGAATTCCCCGCGGAGGCCCTGGCGTATCCAGCGGCGGCAACCGATGTGCGGGCGTGGGCGGAAAGCTGGGGCGAGCGGTGGGAAGGATTTCCGCCGGCCGATGGACAAGAGCCTTTAGAATACGAAGCGGCGCCGGAAAGCTTCGATAATCTACCGATCGGCGGGCGGCCTTCCTTAGCGCTACGGCCCCGTCAGCGTTTCCCCTATGCCGCCAGCCAGATTGAGACGAATTGGGGCCCGAGAGTCGAAGAATTAACGGTAGAACCCTGCACGCACGCCGACGAATGGGGCCCCGTGGAGCCGCCGCAGAGCGTGCCTAACCTCGAAGACCGGGTGCGGGAGGAGTCCGCAAGCCTCGAGCCCGTGGTGCGGGTGCAACTCTCCATTGGCGCGTTACTCCCGCAAATGCTGTGCGAAGGCGATGGAGAGCAGTTCGAAGCGGACCGTTTCGAGCAGGCGGCCAAGAGCCTGGAGGAGCGGGCGGGCTTGTACCTGGATAGCGCTTACGGCGATTGGCCCGCGCGGCCAGAGTTGCCGCGTGCGGCGACGCGCTGGAATCCCGAGTTTCACTTTCCCAAAGCCCGGCCGGCCAAGCCGATGGCGGGCCTGGATTATCCCTCGCTTTTCCAATTAAACGCCGTGCTGCCCCCGCGCCCGGAAGGAGCTGTCCATCATGGCTAACGCCGCGCGCGCCCCTAAGATTATCGAGATGCCGCTCAAGCGGCACGCGGAACATTCTGAAAGTTTTGTCCCGGCCAGCTTGCCCAGCGAGAGCCCGGCGGCGATTGCGGCGCGCAAGCTGGAGGCCCTGGCGCACTTCCACCTGGCGGTGGAAGAGTACCAGGAGGCGCTGGACGCGTTTCGACGTTTATTGAAGCTGGTGCCGACGCGGCCGGACCTGCTGGTCCAAACGGTGGCCTGCATGGAGAAGCTGGAATTGTGGAACGACGGAGCCGATCTATTGCAGCCGGAGGTGGACGCGCACCCGGACTGGACGGAAGCGGCCTTGGCACTGGGCATTTGCCGCTTGCATCTAAACCAGGCCGGCGACGCGCTGGCGGTTTTTCAGGCTGTGGAGGGGCGATCTCCCGGCAACAGCGTGGCCAAAGAAGGCATTCGGGCGGCCCAGGCCTTGCTGGGCCCGTCGTCGGATACCCTGGGACGGGACGATGCGGCAAAGACCGCGAACTGGGAGATCGAGTTGTATGAACTTTCCGCGGGGCGGGAATGGGAGAGGGTTTTGAAAGCTTGCGAGCCAATGGTGGCCAGCGGGGAGCCGTCGGCGTATTTTTACGCGGCGCACGCGATGGACCAGACGGGAAATGCGGCCTTAGCGCGCGCCTCCTATGAACAATGCCTGGAGGCCAACCCCTCGCACCGGGAGGCGCGTTATAACCTGGCCTGTTTGCTGATCCGGAACGAGCACTTCCCGGAGGCGGCGGCGCATTTGGAGATCCTGACCAGCATCGATTCCTACAATTGGCCGGCTTGGTGGAACTTCATGCTGGCCCTGGAGCGTTCCGCGCAGCACGAGCGGGCGATCAAGGCCCTGCAACACCTGATCCAAATGGAAGGCTACACACCGGAGTTGCGCTTCCGGCTGGCCTATAACTGCCTGGAGAGCGGGCGCCTGGAGGAAGCGGCGCGGCAATTTGAACTGTGCGGGGAAGAGGACCCCGACTGGATGGAGGCCAAGATCAATCTGGGTTTGGCCTGGGGACGAATGGGAAAAACCGAGCGCGCGAAGGCGATTTTCGAAGCCGCGCTGCGGGACCAGCCGTTGAATGCCGAGGCCTCGCGTGCACTGGTGGAACTGTATCTGCATAGCGGCGAGAGCGTGCAGGCGGTGTCGCTCTATGAGAGCCTCGCGGGCCGGGGTGCGGCGCCGGCGGAACTTAGTTACGCGATCGGACGCCATTACGAAAAACAAGGCGACACCCAAGCCGCGCGGCGCTATTACCAAAAGGCGCTGCGCAGCGACATCGCTTGCACGGAAGCGCTGCTGGCGCTGGCGGAACTCTTTGGCCGGGAGGGCCAGGACGAAAGACGGCGCCGCTGCCACGAACTGGCGTTGCAACTGGACGAGAGCGTGGCGGTGGAATACTTTGCGGGGGCCTTTCCGGAAGGGAATGGGAGCGTAAAGGATGCTGAATAACGCGCTATCGGAATTGCTGCGGGAACTGGCCCAACGGCAGCATTGCCGGCAGGCGGCGCTGCTGACGCGAGCGGGTTCTTTGGTCGGCTTGGCGGGAGAAGAACCATTGAAGGACCGGCGGCCGGCGAAGACCCTGGCGGCGCTGGCCACGGGATTGGGCGCGGGCGGGCGCGAGCTTTGCCGGCTTCTGGGAGAAGAACCGCCGAACTGGCTGCTGGTGCGCGGCGTGCGGCAAACGAGCGTGGTGGCCGAGATGCCGAATGCGATGCTGCTGGTCTTGGTGTTTCCCTTTGACGCCATGGAAAGCGATGTCCAGGTTTCCGTCGAATGGATGGCTGAACAGATGCTGGCCTTAAGCCCCGCACGGCTGGCTGCGGGCGACCGCTGGCCTGTGGAAGCGCAGGCGCGGGACCGCGCCCTGCGCGAGCTGGACGAAATCTTCGCCTAGCGGCTATTTGCGGCCGAAAGAGTCGTTGCTGGAGCCGTTGCTGGGATCGAGGTGGCGCTCAACCGCTTAGAGCGCCTGCCCTAGAAGCTGGGAGCGGCCACAAGGGAAGGCGACGGAGTAGGCGGCGGCTATACTGGCGGCATGCGGAGTGCCGCACTAGCCGCAGCGGTCATGGGCGGACTGATTGGCTTCGAGTCCCTGCTTCTGCGGGCCGATCCCCCGGGTGCGCCCAACGGGGAGTTCCACTTTCTTAGGGTCGAGTACAAAGATCATCCCCGGGCGCGGCGCGGATGGTATGGCAGCGGCGGCGGTCTGAACGGCGGCCCGCGAGGATGGTGGATGCAGGATTGGCCCGAGGCGGAGATGCACTTCAACCAGGGCATACGGAGGTTGACCCGCATTGACGCGGGAGAGATCCGGCACACGCCGCTGACCGACGACCGGGTCTACGACTACCCTTGGATCTACGCGACGCAGGTGGGTTGGTGGGATTTGAGCGACGGCGAAACCAAGCGGCTGGGCCAGTACCTGGAGCGGGGCGGCTTTCTGGTAGTGGACGACTTCTTCGGCGCTCAGGACTGGGCTGCATTCCAGGACACGATGGAGCGCGCCATGCCCGGGCGTCCCATTGAGGACCTGCGCGACGGCCAGGCCGTGATGAATATCGTTTTCGATATCCGGGAACGGGTGTTTATCCCCGGTCTGCGGCACTTGCGGCGCATTGACGGCGGGCGCATTGACGGCGGGCGTGGGGACGGCGGGCGCGTGGTGATTGAACCGGTAGGGACGCCGCCGGCCTGGCGAGGGCTTTACGATTCCCAGGGCCGCCTGGTAGTGGCGATCAACTTCAACATGGACGTAGGCGATGCCTGGGAACACGCCGATATGCCGGAATATCCAGAGAACATGACAAGCCTGGCCTACCGCTTCGGCATCAACTACATCGTCTACGCGATGACGCACTAGGGCGCCGAAGACTTTACAGCACGTAGAGCATGAGATAGACCAGCACGCCCGTCACCGAGACGTAGAGCCAGATGGGAAACGTGATGCGGGCGATCCTACGGTGTTTGTCGAAGCGTTCCTGGAAGGCGCGCCACAACGTGAGGCCGGCCAGCACGGGTACCGTGGCGGCGAGGATGACGTGGGGGATCAGAATCGAGAAATAGAGAGTCCGCATCCAGCCCGTCCCTTGGTAAGGGACGCTGCCGACTTCGGCGTGATAAACGAGATAACAAATCAGAAAAACGATGCTGACGCCAAAGGCGCTCAGCATAACGATGCGGTGGCGGGCGCGGTCACCGCGGCGAATGAGCCAGTATCCGTAAAGAAGCAGGCAGGTGGCGAGGCCGTTGAGGCTCGCGTTGACGGCGGGTAGGTCGCGGACGGTCATAACAGTTGTTGGATGCCTTCCATCAGGAGAGAAATGTTTTCTTCGGCGCTGCCGGGTTTGGAGAACGAGTCGTAGTAGCCGCGGATGTGGCGGCGGCCGTCGATGAGGACGAACTTGGTCGAGTGCTGCTGGAGGTCTTCGGCAAAGCCTAGGTGCATGGATTCGCTCATGAGATTGGAGATGGTGTCCTGGCGGCCGGTAAGGAAAATCCAGCGGGCGGGATCGGCACGGAAGCGGCGCGCGTAGGCGGCTAGGACTTCCGGCGTATCGCGGGCGGGATCGACGCTGATACTGACCAGGCGGAGATCGGCAAGGCCGAGGGTAGCGCCTTGGATGCGGGCCAATTGGTTAGACATGCGGGGGCAGGGTCCGGGGCAATTGGTGAAGAAGAAGTCCGCCACCCAGACTTTGCCGTCCAGCGCCGCAGAGGAAAAGGGCCGGCCTTGGGAATCGATTAATTCAAAGGGAGGGACCGTCCCTAGATCCGGCAAGTCTGCCTGTCGCTTGCAGCCGGCCAGGGCTAGGGAGGCCAGGGGTGCGCTCAAGAGACTACGCCGGCGCATGACTGCGTGTCTCCACCAGACGGATAGCCAGGAACAAAAGCGCGAAAACCCAAACACCCAGCACGGCGAAGGAGAGTCCGGGGGCCAGCGGAGATTGGCCCGAGAGGAAATACTCGAGAAGAGCCATGGCGTAGGTCATGGGATTAGCGCGCATGAGAAGCTGCATGGAGGGATGGGCCCCGGCGAGGGGAAACAGCGAGCCGGAAAGCATCCAGAGCGGCATAAGGATCAGGTTCACGACGCCATGAAAGGCTTGCGTCGAAGGCATCACCCAGGCGCAGACGAAGCCCAACAGCGTGAAGACCAGGGCAATGAGAAAAAGTACGCCCAGGGCGGCCAGGAACGCGAAGAAGTCCGGGTGCAGGCCGGCCATGGGCAGGAAGGGCAAAAAGAAAAGGCTCTGCACGGCGGCGAGAGAGGCCGCCCCGAAAGTCTTGCCGAGGACAATCGCGGCGCGGGGGGCCGGTGAAACCAGCACGCCCGCGAGGAAGCCTTCGCGCTTATCGTCGATGAGCGTCATGTTGCTAAAGACGGCGGCAAACATGAGCGAAAGAGCGATGGAGCCCGTAAAGAAACGGCCGAAGTCGTTGAAGCCCGCGCTCACCACGAGCCAAAACAAAAGCGGCGCGGCGGCAAAGCCGAGAACGCGGGCCTTTTCGCGCCAGAACTTGATCCACTCGCGGGAGGCGAGTGCGGAGGCGGCCAGCAGAAGGGGAGATTTCATGCACCCACCTTGTTTTTGTCCAGATTTTCGTTTTTGTCCAGATTTTGGTCCTGGCGCGTTGAGGGCGCGCTGGCATAGCGGCGGAAGACGTCGGCGAGCGTAGGGCGGTGGAAGCCGATGGAATCGGCCGGCACAGGCAAAGCCTCGGCCAGGCGCGGGATCCAGACCAGAGCGTCCTCTACCTCGTAGTAAAGCGCACCGTCCTTTTCCAGCGCCGCAAGGCGGTAGCGGCCGGCGATGGCGGCGGCGGCCCCAGCAAGATCCGGGGCGCGCAGCACGACGACATCGCCGCCAATGCTCGCACGAAGTTCGGCGGGAGAGCCTTCGGCCACGCGGCGGCCCTGGTCGAGGAAACAAAGGGAATCGCAAGCTTCGGCTTCCTCAAAAAGGTGCGTGGTGAGCAGAACCGCCGTGCCGGATAGCTCGCGGAGGCGATGGAGGGCGGCCAGGAAATCTTCGCGCGCGGCAGGGTCGAGACCGGCGCTCGGTTCGTCGAGAAGCAGCAGGCGGGGCTCGTTCAAAAGGGCGCGAGCGATCTCGGCGCGGCGCAGAAGACCGCCCGAGAGACGGCCTACGCGCTCAAAGCGCCGGTCGTCAAGATGCAGCAAGGAAATTGCCCAGCGCAGGCGTTCCTCCAGCTTGCGGCCGAAGAGGCCATGAAAGGCGGCCGAGGCGCGGAGATTTTCGTCGACGGTCAAAAGACGGTCGAGGGTGGCGGTCTGGAAGACAACGCCGATGCGCTCGCGCACCGCGCCGGGGTGGCGGGCGACATCGTAGCCGCAGACTTCCACCTGGCCCTGCTGCGGGCGGACGAGCGTGGAGAGTATGCGTAGGAAGGTGGATTTGCCGGACCCGTTGGGGCCCACGAGCCCCACGATTTCCTGGCGGTTCAAATGCAGGCTGAAAGCGTCAAGGGCCGTGTGGCCCGAGTAGCAATGGGTGAGGCTTTCAGCGGCGACAAGCATGGCGATCAGCGGGGGGCAAAGATCAGGACGGCGTAGAGGACGGGCAGATAGACGACGCTGGCCAGCAGAACGCTGCGGGCGCGCTGGGCGTTGCGATTCCGAAAAAGCTGAACCGTGGTGTAGAGAAAGACCGCGCCCATCAGCAGCGCGGCGGCAAGGTAGACGTTGCCGGCCATGGCAAGTGCTACCGGCAGCAGGCTGATGGGCAGGAGGAACAGCGAAGTCCAAAGGATGCTGTGAGCGGTCGAGTTAAAGTTGGGGGCGACAACGGGGAGCATGCGGATGCCGGCACGGCCGTACTCTTCTTTGTACATCCAAGCGATCGCGTAGAAATGGGGGAACTGCCAAACGAAGAGCAGCGCGTAGAGCGCCCAGGCTTCGGCCGTTAGCTGGCCGGTGGCGGCGGCAAAGCCGAGCAGAGGCGGCATGGCGCCCGGAACCGCACCCACGGTGGTGGAGTGGGGCGAAACGCGCTTGAGCGGCGTGTACAGGAAGAGGTAGCTAACCAAGGTGAACAAGCCCAGCAGGGCGGTCAGCCAGTTGCAACCGAGGCCGAGCTCAAGGAAGCCCGCCAGAGAGAGTACGATGCCGAAGATCAAAGCGTGCCGGGCGGGAATCTTTCCGCTGGGAAGGGGGCGGGAGGCGGTGCGCTGCATGAGGCGGTCGGTGTCGCGTTCCCACCACTGATTGAGGGCAGCCGTGCCGGAGGCCAGCAGGGCGGTGCCCAGCAGCAAATGCAAGAGGGTGCCCAGCAGAGGCGGCGCGGGGGCGGCCAGGCGGCCAAAGTAGAAGCCGACTGCGGTGCTCATGAGGATGAGCCAGGTGATGCGGGGCTTGGTAAGCGCGAGGTAGTCGGCGGGTGAGGGCATGAGGGAGGGGAGCGAGCGAGATACGGCCGCCGGATTAGGCCGACGCGTTCAGGCCGGGAAGCTCCTCTTCTAGTACGGGACTGGTGCGGACGTCGCGGCGCAGGAGCACGGCCAAGGCCAGGACGAAGCCAAAGGTGAGCGCGCCGGTGGCGATATGGGCGTGGGTATTGCCGCGCAGAGCGGGCGAGGGATCGACGCTCATCTTGGTGAAGTACGCGGCAATACCAAAGCCCACCTGCGCCAGAGTGACCCACAGAAGACCCAGGGCGGCCGTGCGGCAGCGCTGCCCGGCGGGGGCGGGCGTCAGGACGCCGGTAGCGGCATAGACCAAAAGCCCGCTGACGAGAATGGCGCCCGTTAGGTGCGGCCAGAAGGGGGCCAGGCTGTGCCGGTAGGCCGCGCCCAATACGATCTGCAAAAAGGTGGCGCCGGGAAGGAGCTTCGCCAGGGCTATCAGGCTGGGCGTGCCGAGGTCGACAAAGGGCTGGCTGTTGCGCTCCACCGAGGGAAGCGACAGGAGCCAGGAAGCGAAGAGGTGAGCAAAGGCCAGGTGCCCGAGGCAATCGCGAAGAAAGAGAGCCCAGTTTTCGCCGGACAGAAAATGCACCACAACGGCGAGGGCGGCGAGGGCGAGCCCGGCAACGCGAAAGTTCCGGATCGGCAGGGATTGACTCATGAAAAGAACGCGCGCCCATGCGGCTTTCGCGCGCGGTTGATACACTTTCAGTCTAACCGATGCGCGCTCTTCAGCCCGGCGATTTGTTCGGAAACTACCGACTCGAAGAGCCACTGGGGGGCGGGGGGATGGGCGTGGTCTGGCGGGCGACGGACAGCCGGCTGGGGCGCGGAGTGGCGCTGAAATTTTTGCCCGACGAGTTCAGCAAAGAGAGCGTGGCGGTGGAGCGGTTCCGGAGGGAGGCACGGACGGCAAGTGCGCTGAATCATCCCAACATCTGCGTCATGCACGACATTGGAGAGGACGGCGGGCGCACGTTCTTGGTGATGGAACTGCTGGAAGGCAGGACCTTGCGGCAATTGTTGCAGGAGCGGCCGTTGCGCATTGGGGAGATTCTAGACCTGGGCATTCAAGTCGCGGACGCGCTGGATGCGGCGCACCAGCGGGGCATTGTGCACCGGGACATCAAGCCCGCCAACCTTTTTGTGCTGGACAAGAGCGGCACGGGCCTGCACGCGAAGCTGCTCGATTTTGGGCTGGCCAAGCAGGAGCTGCTGAATTGGGATTCCTCCACGATGACGGCCTTCCGCACGGATTCGGGGGTCGCGATCGGCACGGCCGCCTATATGAGCCCGGAGCAGGCGCTGGGAGAAGCCATCGACGCGCGCAGCGACCTCTTTAGCTTTGGCATGGTGTTGTACGAAATGGCGGCGCGGACCCTGCCGTTCCGTGGCGCCACCAGCGCGGCGCTCTTCGACGCGATTCTGAACAAGGCGCCGGCGAGTTTACTGGCGGCCAATCCCGAGGCGCCGGCCGAACTGGAGCGCATCATCTTAAAGCTGTTGGAAAAAGAACCTGCGCTGCGCTACCAGAGCGCCGCGGAATTGCGGGCGGACCTGACGCGGATGAGGCGGGATTTGAGCGCGGCCACCACCTCGGGCGCGCGGCGTTGGACGCCCCGGGAAACGCAACAGAACGCTTTGCCGTTATGGAGCCGCGCGCCGGCGCAGGCTGCCTTTGCGGGTTTCACTCTGGTGCTGGTGGTTGTCGCCGTGGCGCTGGCGATTCGCAGCCGGGCTCCGAAGGCGTCGGCTTTGGGCTTGGAAAGCGCCAGTTACCGCGCCCTCACAGAGTCCAAGGCGCCGGAACTATTCCCGCAGGTGGCGCCTGACGGGCGAACCGTAATCTACGCCAGTAACGCGCGGGGTAACTACGACTTATACCGCCTGGACAGCGGCAATGGCGAGACGAAAAACCTGACGGAAGATAGCGAGGCGAACGATTCCGAGCCCGCGCTATCGCCGGATGGAACGCGCGTGGCGTTTCGGAGCGAGCGGGACGGCGGCGGACTCTTTTTGATGGAGTTAGCCAGCGGCGAAACGCGCAAGCTGAGCAATCTGGGCCACAACCCGGCCTGGAGCCCGGACGGGGCGGAAATTGTGGTGGCTACGGAAGGCATCATCCGGCCCGAGGACCGCTACACGGCATCGAGCCAACTTTGGGCGGTGCGGGCCGATAGCGGAGCGCGGCGCCTGGTGACGCCCGGCGATGCGGTGCAACCGAGTTGGAGCCCGAACGGAGAGCGTATTGCCTTCTGGGCATCGCGCGGGGGGCAGCGCGATTTGTTTACCGTACGGGCGCGGCCCAGAAACGGAGTGACGCCGGAACCGGTGGCGATTTTGAACGATGCGGCCGTCGATTGGAATCCGATTTGGAGCCCCGACGGGAACTGGCTCTACTTTGTCAGCGACCGCACGGGCGCTTCGAGTTCGGGATCGATGGGGCTGTGGCGGATGCGCCTGGATCCGGATAGCGGAGAAAAGCAAAGCGAACCCGAGCCGGTTCGGCTGCCGGTGGACGAGGTGGCGCATGTGAGCTTTAGCGGAGATGGAAGGCAAATGGCGTTTGTGGAGTACCGGACGATCGCCAATCTCTACCGGGCCCGTTACGACGCAGAGCAGGCGCAGGCGCGCACGGCGCCGGAAGCGCTCTCCAGCGGCACAGTCCCGTTTACGCGGCCCGACTTGAGCCCCAATGGTCTTTGGCTGGCCTTCAATAGCCAGGGCAAGCGGGACGATTTGTTTCTGCTGGGCACGGACGGCTCGGTGCTGCGGCAGCTAACCGACGACGTGTACAAAGACCGGGGGCCCCGTTGGAGCCCCGACGGCAAGAAGTTAGCGTTCTTTTCTAATCGCGGCGGGGCCTGGGAAATTTGGATGTACACGCTGGACGGCGGGATGCTGGAACAGCTGACGCGCGGCTCGACGGGCGGCACCGGGACGGCGGCCTGGCCCGTTTGGAGCCCAGACGGCAAGAAGATGGCTTACACGATCTTTGGCTTGAATAGCTTCCTGATGGATCTGTCCCGGCGCTGGAACGAACAAAGCCCGCAGGCCTTGCCGCGCATGGATACGGCGGGAGAAATTTTCTCGGCCTGGCACTGGAGCCCGGACGGGAGCAAGATTGCGGGCTTCACCCAGACGGTAGACGGCAAGATCAGCGGGATTGCGACTTTCGCCCTACGGGAGCAGGCCTTTACCCGCTATACGGACACGGGACAGGACCCGGTCTGGCTGCGGGATTCGCGCCGGCTTCTGTTTGTGGACGACGGCAAGATCTGGCAGTTGGATTTGAAAACGGGCGCGAAAACGGCGGTGATCGCCTCGGAGGACTGGACGGTGGAGCGACGGGGCTTCGGGTTGAGCCGCGACGACCAGTGGATTTACTGGAGCGGATCGAAGGTAGAGAGCGAAGTTTGGCTGGGGGCGCTGGAATAGGCGGGGAGCTCCTCCCATTGCGAGGCGAGGCTAGCGACGGCTTGGCCCGCGGCATCGTAAACGCATTGCTGCGCGAGGCCCCCGTCGAGGGCCGTGTGCACCTCGACCTCTTCGCCTAAAGCGACCTCGCGTAAGTAGTGAACCTCGAACGCACGCAGCGTGTGGGCTTCCAGAAAAGCCGTGGGCAAGGCATCGACGCCCCAACGCACATAGGCGACATTGTTGACGTGTTCGTTCTGATCGGAGTCGCTCCAGAGAGCGCGAAACGGCACCGCGTCTGGGGCGCGCAGGGTAGGCAGCGCGTCGCGGAAGGCGGGGATCGTGTATCCGGGATCGTGGCGCAGCTGGACGATGGCCTCGGGCACGCGGACGGGCTTGCGGGTGGCCAGATCGACCATCACCCAAAGACTCGCCGCCGAAGCCAACACTTCCCCGCCCCGATCTTTGACCACAAAATCGCGATAAGCCCGTACCCCGCGCAGTCGAGTGCTAGGCCAGGTTTCCACGTGCAGCGGGTCGCCATAGGAGGGGTGTTCGTGGATATGCAGAACCATGCGGGAGAGCATCCAAGTGAGGCCCTGGCGGCGCAGCTCCTCCGTCGAGGCGCCCAGCAGCGAAGCGTGGGCCGCGGCGGCGTTCTGCAGGATGCGCCAGTAGGCCATTGGCGAGACGCGTAGTTTCGGATCGACGTCGAAATAACCGAGGGAGAAGTCCTGGCGCAAGAGAGACGGCGGCATAGGCGGCCATGAGAAGATAACACTTATGCGTTGGCTGGCGTTGCTCGTCGGAGTAGTGGGATGGGCCTGGGGGCAGACAATTCCGGCCACTCCAACCGAGGAGCCGCCGCTAAGGGTGCTGTTTCTTGGCAATTCCTACACGTACTACAACGCGCTGCCGGACCTGGTGGAGACGCTCGCGGCGGCCACGCCGGGACGCAAAATCGACGCCCTGCAGGTGACGCGCGGGGGGGCGACGCTGGCGGAGTTGTGGAGCGTCACCCAAGGAGTGAAGGTGCTGCGCGAAGGCTCCTGGGACGTGGTGGTGCTACAGGACCAATCCACGCTGGGGCAGAATTTTGTGGATGGACGCTGGTATGTGAACGAGCCGGAGGGGACGCTGCGCTGGGCGCGCTTCTGGCATGAGGAAATCCGGCGCAAAAACGCCAAGACGATGTTATACCTGACGTGGGCGCGCAAGGCGCGGCCGGAATTCCAGGCGGCTCTTAACTACGCCTACAGCGAGACGGCCCGGGCCTTGGAGGCCGAGATTGCTCCGGCAGGTTTAGCTTGGCAGCGCTTGCGAGCCACCGCGCCACAGATCGAACTCTTCGACCCGGATGGCTCGCACCCGGCTCCGGCCGGCACACTTCTGACGGCCTGTGTGTTTTTGGAAGCGTTAACGGGACGGGGCTGCGGGGCGATCGCCAAGCCGCCCGCGATCGTGAAGCTGGAAGAGGCGGCGTGGAAGGATTTGACCGAGGCCGCCCATTTTGCCGTCGAACAGGTAAAGGCCGGCGCGTTGAATAACTTACTCAGGCCCGACTACGGCCCGGCGCGGTCGCTGCCCGTGGCCGATCCCAATAGCCAGATGACGGACTTTGAGGCCACCTGGCGCGGCACGGCTCTGCTGCACAACGGCGCCTACGATATGGAGTTGCAGTTACAGGCCAGCGGCAAATCCTGCCTGGGCACCCTGCAACTGCTAAATGCCCGCGCGCAATGGCGCTTTGCCTATCCCGTGAGCGGTTGCACGCTCGATCAGGGGGTCTTGACCTTCCTGACCAGCGATCCGCGAGGCCTGCTCGAGGAATACCAGGCTGTGCGGCAGGACGGCAAACTGGTGGGCCTGCAACGGCTGCGCAGCATAGACCCCTATGTACGCTTGCAGGGGCGCTTTGAGCTAAGACGGGATGCGGGAAACTAAGCGGTACCTGGCCGAGGCCGAGGCACTCCAGGCGGCGGGGGATTGGGGCGCGGCGATCGCTCATTTGGAGAAAGCCGTGGCCCTTTGCGAAGACGATGCGCAGGTGACCAAGGAGCTGGCGAAGTTAAACTTGCGCATCGACGAGGTGCGCGCCTTTCAGAACTGGTGCCACGAGTCCCTGCGGATCGACGAGCGGGACCCGGAGCCGCACGAAATGCTGGCGGCCTATTTTGACGCTAAGGGACGGCTGGAGGAGGCGCGGCAGGAACGGGCGGCGGCGGAAGGGCGGCGGCGGGCTTGCGCCGGAACGCGCGTTTGATGTCGGGCAGGAACTCGCGAAAGACGTTGGAAAGCATGCCCTGCACCATCTGCTGGTTGGCGCTGCGGATGGCATAGTTGGTGACGGTCCGGCCCGGCACCCATTGCACGCCGATCATTTCCTGCAAATAAACCGCGGAGACCCCGGCCACGTCGGGCACTATGCGGCCGGACTTATGCATCGTGACAAAGCGCCAGCCGATGGCGTGACCGATGCGGACCAGGGCGTTGGTCGAACTGGAGCGAACATAGCGCACGTCCGTGCCCAGTAGCGCCGCGCCGCCGTGCTGGATGGCGTTGCCGGTCACGGAGCGGCCGTAGCGCGAGGCCAGACGGAGACCGTAGCCTGGCACGCCCTGGCGCCATTCGTCGGGCTCGCCCTTGCTCAGGTCGATGGCGGACCACATGATATTGCCGCCGATGGAGCGGGGGTTGAAAATCGTGTCGTTGAGAAAGAGCTTGCGGCGCTGTGCGCCGCTGAGCGGTTTCCATTGAGCGCTTCCGGGCACAATCGCCCCCATACCGTAGTTGATATTGGTGGGGTTATAAGCAGGGGCGGCCGGCGCGACGGGCTCCGGCGGAGCTGCCGCATCGGGCGGAGACTGCGCCAGGGCGGGGAGAGAGAGGAAAAGTATCCAGTACCGCAAGGTTCTTTCAGCATAGCCGCAAACGTGGGCCATTTGGATTGCATAGAATTGGGCGCATGATCCGACGTAAATTTCTGGCCACCGGAACGGCGGCCGGCTTAGCCGCCGCCCAGGAATTCGACTCGACCCGAAAGCGCCGCGTGGGCCTGATCGGCAGCGGCTGGTACGGCAAGGCCGACCTGCTGCGCCTGATCCAGGTTTCGCCCGTCGAGGTGGTGAGTTTGTGCGACGTGGACAAGACGATGGTCGATAAAGCGGCGGATCTGGTGGCCGAGCGGCAGCTTTCCCACCGGAAACCGCGCACCTATGCCGACTACCGCGAATTGCTCAGGGCCAAGGATATCGATCTGGTCTTGATTGCCACGCCAGACCATTGGCATGCCCTGCCGATGATTGAAGCCTGCCAGGCGGGCTTGGATGTTTACGTGCAAAAGCCAATCGGTGTCGATGTGATCGAAGGCGAGGCGATGCTGGCGGCCGCGCGCAAGTACAAGCGCGTGGTGCAAGTGGGTACGCAGCGGCGCTCGACGCCGCACCTGATCGAGGCGAAGAAGAAGTTCCTCGACACAGGGCGTCTGGGCAAGATTTCGCACGTGGAGATTTATTGCTACTACCACATGCGCGCCAAAGAGAACCCGCCCGACGGCACGGCGCCAGCCAACTTGGATTACGAAATGTGGAGCGGCCCCGCGCCCTTGCGACCCTACAATCCGCTGGTGCATCCGCGGCGCTGGCGGGCCTTTATGGAGTACGGCAACGGCATCATGGGCGACATGTGCGTCCACATGCTGGACATGGTGCGCTGGATGATGGACCTGGGCTGGCCGGGCGCGGTAACTTCGACCGGCGGCATTCTGGTGGATAAGGCCTCCAAGGCCAACATCGCGGACACGCAACTAGCCACCTTCGATTACGGCGACCTGAAAATCATCTGGACCCATCGTTCGTGGGGCACGCCCAACGATCCGAAGTATCCCTGGGGCGCGACGATTTACGGGGACAAAGGCACGTTGAAGGCCAGCGTGATGAGTTATGACTATCTGCCCGTAGCCCGGGGCGAGCAGCCGGAACATAAGGACGTTACTTACGAATTTGAGCAATACCCGGAAGACCGTACCGAGGTGGACCTGGAGCGGCACGTGGCGCCGGCGATCCGCGGGCACATGAAGGACTTTCTCGCCGCTATTGACAAGCGGTCCAAACCGGTCGCCGATATTGAGCAGGCCCATATCTCGACCACCGCCTGTATTCTGGCGAATCTCTCGATGCAACTGGGTGGGCGCCCGCTGGTCTACGATCCGGTGAAACACGTGGTGAAAGGCGATGCGGAGGCGACCAAGCTCCTGCGCCGGCCTTACCGCAAGCCGTGGGTGCACCCGGAGCCGGGCAAGGTCTAATCAGTCTTTTTGTTTCCTACAGCAACAGTTAGCGCCTGCCGATAGTCGTAGATCCGGGAGGGACGGCGGGTTGAATTATCTTGACTTGAAGCTCCATGAGCGTCAAACTTGCCTTGAGGGAGTACAGGAGTGTTATGCCTGCTGCCTCCTCCAAACCAAGATGCTGATTCCGAAACACTTTATGCTTCAGGCGGCTCGCTTCCTCGGCCTTTGTATCGTACTTGGCGTTTGTCTCGAAAGCGCAATGTTCGCGCAGGTCGGTGGAGTACCGGGCCCTGGCGGCAATGGTGCGGGTCCTGGCTTGGGCGGCTTCGGCGGACCGGCGGTGTTAGGACGCGGCGCGGTGAACACGCCTTCCGGGCCATCGGAGGCGGGATTTCGTTTTTATGTGGGGGTAACGGGCGGCTACGATACCGGCCTGACGGGCTTTGCGCTAGACCGCGAAGGTAACGTACAGAATTCGGCGTCGGTCGGCCTGGACGGTATCGCCGGAGTGTATGGCGTAAAGCGGATGCGGCGCAGCTTGGTGAGCGTCAATTACCAGGGTGGCTACCGCCATTACACCAACATCAAGGGCTTCAACGGTACAGACCAGAACATTACGCTGTCGGCCAGCCGGCAGATCAACGCGCGCTCCGCGGCGGGCATCGGCGTGTCGGCGGGCACGACAAACCGGGCCTTCGGGCTCAATTCGCTGAACGGCTTCGTCGATCCGAATTTTCTCTCGTTTGGACTGCCCACGGCGGAAATCTTCGATAACCGCATTTACTACGGCAACGGCAGCGTGAATTACATTTGGCAGCGCTCGGCGCGCGGCTCCTTGCACGTGACCGGCACGGGCTTTATTACGCGGCGTATGGGACGGGTACTATTTGGGGCCAACGGGGCCAGCGCGGGTGCCGATTACGCGTACCGTCTAACTCGCAATCAAACCGTTAGCGTCGGCTATAACTATCTGTTCTTTAACTTCCAACGCGGATTCGGCGATTCGCATGGGCAAGGCTTGTATCTGGGTTACGCGGCGGTAATCGCGCGGAAGTATCAATTGGCCTTCCGCGGCGGTCCGACGAGGCTGGAAAATCTCTTCCTGCGCAACGTCGAAGTAGACCCCGTAATCGCCGCCATTGTCGGCGTGCGCACCACCCAGGAAGTGTTTCATAACGTGACGATCGTGCCGAACGGCAACGTATCCTTCTCGGGCCCGGTGACGCGGCGCTCGACGTTTAACCTTTCCAGCGGACTCTTTGTGGTGCCCGGCAATGGCGTCATCACAACGGCGCGCAATGTGAACGTGGGGGGCAGCTACTCCTACACCGGGCTGCGGCGCCTAGGGCTGGGGGCCAGCGTATTCTATAACCGGCTTTCGAGCGCAGTGGGCGAGGCGCAGCAATTTAGTTCCGTCAATAGTTCCCTGAACGTTTCGCCGCGCCTGACGAACACGCTGCACTTGAGCCTGTCGGCCGGCAACCGGCGCTTCCTCGAAGGGCAAACCAACGGCTACCGGCGGAACAGTTACTTTGCGCAATTCGGACTCTTCTGGAGCCCGGGCGAGTTACCGCTGAACTTCCGCTAAGCCGGGTTTTCGCGTAAGTAGTCTTCCACCCGATAGTAAGTCTTGTTCTTATAAAGGCGTCCGCCGTCCTCAACGGGGGCCGTCCAATTGAAACTCCAGGAATCTCCGCTTTCCTCCATGCGCCCGCGCAGAATCGCCTCGAGCTTCGCCTCAAGGGAACGCGCGGCGGCTTGGCCGGCCAGGTTTTCCAGCTCGTCCGGGTCCCGCTCGAGATCAAAGAGCGCATAAGGCTTGTCCTGGAAGCGGGCATACATGTAGCGATCGGTGCGCAGACCGCGCCACGCGCCGGGTGTGCCGTCGCCGGCATAGGGGCCGAAGATCTGAAAGAACGCGTCGGGCTGGGTGCCGCGCTTCTTGCCCAGGACGGTGGCGCTGCAATCGCGGCCCTGATAGGTCTTGGGGGGCGCAATACCGCAGAGTCCCAGGGTGGTAGCGGGGATGTCGATGTGGGAAAAGAGCCCATTTTCGACCCGGCCGGGACGCACCGCGCGGGGATAACGCACCAGGCCCGGCACGCGAATGGATTCCTCATGCGGCTTGCGCTTGAGGCGCAGACCGTGGCTGCCGAGCATGTCGCCATGATCGGAGAAGAAGAGGAACGCTGTGTCTTGCCCAAGGCCGCGCGCGTCGAGTTCTTTCACCAAGCGGCCCACCTGATCGTCCACCGCAGTGCAGGCGGCGTAATAGGCGGCGATGGCCTTGCGGTCCGGCACGCGCGGGCCGGGGATGTAGTTCTTGCGGAGCTGCAGCGCGGCGGGATCGTGGCGGCGCAGGTATTCTTCCGGGGCTCCGTAGGGATCGTGTGGGGGGCCGGGCGCGACCATAAGGAAGAAAGGCCTACCGTCGGATTTTTGGCCGTCAAGGAACTCGAGCGCCAAGTCCGTCCAGCCTTCGGCTTCGAACTTAGGCATGGAACGAGGGGTGGGATCGTCGCGGAAATATGTGGCGTTGAAATGATCGTGGCTGCACTGGTTGGCGGCCCAATATTCGAAGCCATGGCGGCGGGGGCCCGGGGGCACGAAGCCGGGCAGACGCGGCCCACCATCGAGGTGCCATTTGCCGATGAAGCCGGTGCGGTAGCCGTTCTGGGACAGGGTCTTCGCGATGGAGACATGAGATTCGCGCAAGCGCAGGTCGTTGGCGACCATGCCATTGGTGTGGCAATATTGACCCGTCATCAAAAGGGCGCGCGCCGGACAGCAGACGGGCGTATTGGCGACGGTATTCCGGAATTGCAAACCTTCGCGCGCGAGGCGGTCCAGGTGAGGGGTTTGCGCATTGGGGTCGCCCATCGAGCCGAGGGCTTGGCCGCGCCACTGATCCGGCATGAACCAGACGACATTGGGACGCGGGGCAGGAGCGGCGAGGGCGGCCGAGGCGGTGGTGGCCGAGGCGATGGCGGCGGAGGCGAGAAAATTTCGGCGCAGCATCTGACTTTCCTAAAGAGCCAACGGGGGCGTATAGACGCGGATGGTTTTCACGCGGCCCTGGCCGCGCAGTAGCAGCGTGTGCCGGGCGTTGGACAGGCCATATACAACGGTGGCGGCCCCGGGCCTGGGCAAATACGGGTCCACGAAGCGAGGCAAGGTAGCCCAACGAACTTGCCAGGAATTGGGCATGTTGATCTTGTGAAGCCCATAGGAGCGCTCCACATCGTAGTCTTCCGGAAGCAGCGTCACTAGGCCGCTGGTGGATTGAAAGGGCCGTTCCGAGGAGCCCCCGCCGTCCGGACCCGTAACACTCCCGAACACTTCGAAATCGAAGTGAAGGCCGGAGGGCATGCGTTTGTTAGTTACCTTGAGGGTCCACTCCTCGATGCGCGGGAGAGGCGAAGCAGTGGCGCGGCCCACGTGAATAACCGTAGGCCAGTCGGCATCCCAAGTGTTGGTTGGCCGGGAATGATAGTAGAGCGAAGGATTCTGCGCGGGCGCCTGTCCATCGATTAGCACCTGCAGCGGGCCGCCTTCCCCATCGAGCAGCTCAACGCGTGTACCGCTAAAGGATAGGCGCAGCTCGCCGTTGCGGAACGAAGCCGGATAATCCCGGAAGTGCGCGGCTGCCGGGGCGGAGGAAGCGGTGGGGATCAGATAGAGCCTCGTGATTTCGGCATAGAGCGCTTCGCCCGCTTCGTTCAAGTGAACCGCGTCGCGCAGAAGCGCCTTGGGGGCGAGGCCTTTGTCTTTGAGGTGAGCGTGCCAGGCGCCGCGAATGTCCACCAGGCCCAGGCCATATTTTTGCGCCAACGCCGGCATCCATTCGAAACTATGGCGTTCCTGGAAATCGTAACTGCGGCGGCGCGCGCCTTCCGGGTCCTCCTCGCCCGGCAGCCAGACAACATGGTCGGATTGCAGCAGAAGATCGGCCGTGGTGTGCGACCGAATCCAGACCACGATTTTCTCGTAAAGGTCTTCTGGCCCGTAGTCGTGAAAGACGATGAGGTCGGGATGAAAGGGCAGGATGTCGGCTTCCATCGTGCGGATGAGGCGGGGGGTGGAATAACCGCCAATGGCGCGGTTTTCGATGATGAGCTGCGCGGACGGATAGCGGCGGCGCAGGTCCTCGGCGACCGCGCGCCACCAGGATTGTTTGGTGATGGACTGGCCGTAAAAGAGTACCCGCACGGTCTGCGGCGCGGTAGGCGTACTCGAGGCTAAGCGCGCCATGCTGCGTTCAATGCCGGTGCCCGGCGGCGGCAAGGGCAAGGCCAGGGCAAGAAGAAGGAGGGCGGTCACGCCGTCAAGGTATCATGCGGCTCGCTACCATAGGGTCCGTGAAGAGTTACCGCCAAGAACTTTTTTTTGAGGTGCCGGCCCGGCGCGGCTTCGTAAACATCACAAACGCCGTGACCAAGGCTCTGGCGGACAGCGGCATCCAGGAGGGGCTGTGCCTGGTAAACGCCATGCACATCACGGCCAGCGTGTTCATTAACGACGACGAGCGGGGGCTGCACGCGGATTTCGAGCGTTGGCTCGAGGCACTCGCCCCCCATGCGCCCGTCGATCAATACCGGCACAACGACACGGGCGAGGATAACGCCGACGCCCACCTGAAGCGCAGCGTGATGGGGCGCGAGGTGGTGGTGGCGGTGAGCGGGGGGCGCTTGGATTTTGGCCCTTGGGAGCAGATCTTCTACGGTGAGTTTGACGGGCGGCGAAAAAAGAGGGTGTTAATCAAGATTATCGGTGCGTGATGGACCTTTTGCGGGCGCGGTGACGCCCTCTCTCACGAGAACTTCGCCATGCCGAGTATCCAGAATCCCGCGCGTTTTCTGGCCGCGTATGTGGCCATGAAGGCGCTGCTTGAGGCGCGGCGCGCGCCGACGCGGCAATTGTACGGAAATCAGTTTGTCTTTCGCGCGATCGACGCCGCTTATCTGCCGCCGCCCCCGCCGGGCGGCTTTGCCACGCCCCAGCAGCAGAGCAACGCGCTATCCCCCTTTGACGAAGGAGCGGACCGCAACCGTTGGAGCGGCAGCGGCGTGGGCGGTGTGGCGGGCCGGGGCGGGCTCTACTGTGTGCTGCAGCAGCAAGCGCTGGTGAACGAAGCGATGCATTATCACCGCGGGCAAAAGGGACCGGCGGGACCCTTCGACCCGGCGGCGTTGGCCGCTAAGGCCATCGTCAAGATCCGCTTGAATCGCACGCGGCTCTGCGTCGACCTTTCGACGTCGAACCCGGGCGCGAAGGATTTTCTGGCTTTGCTGCTGGACATGGTGGAACGCGGCTCGACGCAACCCATGAAGGCGGGCTTCCCCCACATAAACAGCGTGGCGATCCAGAAGGCGCTGGGTGCGGCCGACGCGTCGGTGCCGCGCGGCGTGGGCCTGGCCGTGGCCGGCTGCGGCTATGCCCCAAACCTGATCGTGCCCACGATGCGCTTCAGCGAACGTTCGATTTACGAGCGCGGGGACAATCTTGTTTTCTTCGGGCCTCAGCAGGCGCCCATCCCCGGTCTGAGTGTCGAGGCGATCACCTACGCTTAGACATAGAATCTAGGGATGAAAAGTCTCTCCCGTCGTAGCGCATTGGGCGCCTTGGGCGGAGCCGCGCTGCGCGGCGCACCGCCCACCCGACCCAATATTCTTTACATCATGAGTGACGACCACGCCGCCCATGCCATCTCGGCCTACGGTTCAAAGATCAACGAGACCCCGAACATCGACCGGCTGGCCAAACAGGGCGTGCGCATGGAGAATTGCTTCGCCACGAACTCGATTTGCACCCCTTCGCGCGCATGCATTCTCACCGGCCAATACAGCCACAAGAATGGCGTTTATACTCTGAACGATCGACTGGACCCAGCGCGCAGCACGGTCGCCAAGACGCTGCAGAAAAGCGGCTACCAGACGGCCATGATCGGCAAGTGGCACCTCACGACCGATCCGCAGGGCTTCGATTTCTGGCGCATTCTTCCCGGCCAGGGCGATTATTACGACCCGGTCTTCTTGGAAGCCGGCGGGCGCCGCAAGCACAGCGGCTATTGCACAGACCTCATCACGGACTTCGCGCTGGACTGGCTGGAACATCGCGACGCCGCCAAGCCGTTCTTTATGATGTGCCATCACAAAGCGCCGCATCGCGCCTGGGACCCTCCGCCGAAGTACAAGGATTGGCTGAAAGACGAAAAGGTGCCGGCGCCGGACAATTTGCTGGACCGCTGGACCGGCAAGGCCAAGACCGTGCAGCAGATGCGCATGCGCGTGGGCCCGGATACAACCGAACGGGACCTGAAGACCAAGCCGCCGGCGGGCCTCGAAGGCGACGCGCTGCGCGAGTGGGCTTATCAGCTCTACATCAAGGATTACCTGCGTTGCGTGCGCAGCGTGGACGATAACGTGGGACGGGTGCTCGATTACCTGGATAACCACAACCTGCGCGAAAACACGCTGGTGATATACAGTTCGGACCAAGGCTTTTTCCTGGGCGATCATGGTTGGTTCGATAAGCGGATGATGTACGAGGAGAGCATCCGGATGCCCTTCCTGGCGCGTTATCCCAAGGCGATCCCAGCGGGCAGCGTGCGGAAAGAAATCATGGCCAACATCGATTTCGCGCCGACATTTCTCGATTTTGCGGGTCTTCCGGCAGACTCGTCCATGCAAGGGGAATCGGCTCGCGGACTCTTGGCCGGCAAGCGCAACGGCCGCTGGCGCAAGAGTTTTTACTACCGCTACTGGATGCACAATGACAACGCGCACCATGTACCCGGACAATACGGCGTGCGGACGGAGCGCTACAAACTGATTTGCTTCTACAACAAGGCTCTGGAGGCAAAGGGCGCGCAGCCGCCCGACAGCGAGGCCGAATGGGAGTTTTACGATCTAAAGGAAGACCCGCGGGAGATGCGGAATGCCGTGGGGGAAGCCCGCTACGCCAAGACCGTCGAAACTCTCAAGCGAGAGTTGACCGCGCTGCAGAGCAAATACGACGATCAGCCAGCCTAGACTGGGCAGCATAGAATAAGGGTCGATCATGACCCGACGAACTCTCTTTCAAGCTGGCGCGGCGGCCAGCGTTGCGCTGGCGCAGACGGCCAAAGGCAAGGTGACGCAGGCGCAGTTTAAGGCCAGCAAGCTCTATCCGGGCACGGAGCGGGATTACTGGGTCTACGTTCCGGCCGTTGCGGCGCCCGCGGGCGGCTATGCACTCATGGTCTTCCAGGACGGCGCAGGCTTTATTCGCGAGCAGGGCACCTTCAAGGCGGCCGATGTTTTCGACCGCCTGATTGCTGCTGGGGCAATGCCGCCGACCGTGGGCTTGTTTGTAAATCCGGGCGTGCTTCCGCCGCGCGATCCCGCGACCCAGATGGGGCGCTATAACCGCAGCTATGAGTACGACGGACTGGGCGACCGCTATGCGCGCTTCCTGATCGAGGAACTCCTGCCGGAGGTGGAGAAAGTAGCGCCGCTGAGCAAAGATCCGAATCTGCGGGGCATCGGCGGATCGTCTTCGGGAGCGATTGCCGCGTTCACGGCGGCGTGGAATCGGCCCGACGCTTTCCGGCGCGTGCTGAGTTATATCGGTTCCTACGTAAATCTGCGCGGGGGCAATGCGTATCCGGACTTGATTCGCCACACGGAGCCGAAGCCGCTGAAGATATTCCTGCAGGACGGCACTAACGACCTGAATATTTACTCGGGCAGTTGGTATCTGGCGAATAAGTCGATGCAGAGTGCACTCGAGTATTCCGGTTACGAGCATAAGTGGGTGGAAGGGACAGAGGGACATAACTCCGTGCACTCCTCCCGCATCTTTGCCGAGAGTCTGGAATGGCTGTGGGCGAACTGGAAGCAGCCGATTGCGGCGTCGAAAGGCTCCGGCAAAGCCGAACGCCACTATGTGACGGAGTTCCTGGACCCCGCCTACGATTGGGAGGAGATCTCCAGCGGCCATGGCTTCACCGAAGGACCGGCGGTGGATAAGGACGGCAACGTCTACTTCACCGACGTGCGGCAGAACAAGATCCACCGCATCGACCACGCGACCAAGAAGGTGTCGCTGTGGAAGGACGAGACAGGCGGGGCCAACGGATTAATGTTTGGCGGCGACGGGAAACTCTTTGCCTGCCAGGGGCGCAAGCGGAACATCACAGCGTTTCTACCGGATGGCGCCGAGCAGGTGCTCACGTCCGATGTCGCCTCCAACGACCTCTGTGTCGACGCCAAGGGGAACCTGTGGTGGACGGAGCCGCCCACGCACAAGATCTGGCATCTGAATTTAGCCACCAAGGAGCGGAAGGCGGCGCATGAGGGCCTGGACTTCCCGAACGGCATCGTACTGAGCCCGGACCAGTCGCTGCTCTTCTGTGTAGACATGCGCGCGAAGTGGGTATGGAGCTTTCAAGTGCAGGCCGATGGGTCTCTCACTAATGGCCAGCCTTTCTATCATCTGGAAACTTGGGATACAGACAGCCAGTCGGGCGGCGACGGAATGACCGTGGATACCGAGGGTCACTTGTATGTGACGACGCGCCTGGGCGTACAGATCTGCGACCAACCGGGTCGCGTGGTGGCGATTCTGAATAACCCGCAAGGCTTGCAGCCGAGTAACTGCGTATTTGGCGGCCCGAATCTGGACTATCTCTATACGACGAATCGCGAGAAAGTATTTCGGCGTAAGCTGCGGCGGAAGGGCGTCAATGCCTGGACACCGGTGAAGCCGCCGCAGCCGAGGTTGTAACGCCGGCCGGGCGGCGGAGAGAAGCAATCTCGGCCGAGTCTTTCGGCTCAATGCGGGCGGCCAAGAACTGAAGCGTTGGTTCCAAGCTCGTCGACATAGTCCCGGATGCTCAGCGCGCGGTGGGCAGTTCATCGTGGTGGTTCCGGCGGTGGCACCGGGAGATCAAGCAAATGATCTGACGGTAGATGGGGTGGGGAATGGGCAGGGGCTGACGATGGTGGTGGGTGAGTAGCCGCTTGGAGGCCGGGTGGCTTCGTTTTGTATTCCTGCGTTTCTGAAACAAAAAAGGGCTCTTGGGGCTGGTTGATGGTTTCGTGGGAATGGTTTTCCTCGAGGCCGGCGGCGGGGATGAGGCTTTTGTTTTTGCGATGGGTGTCGAGGGCGCGCTG
>CAYLXK010000005.1:0-288186 GCA_964387685.1 uncultured Bryobacter sp. | reverse complement strand
CACGGCCTCCGCTCGCGCAAATTCTCCGTCCTACCCACCGAAAACCCTGGGGACTTTCACTCCCTCCACCGCCAGTACCACGAACTCTACTCGCCGCAAGACGTCTTCGAAGTCACCCTCGTCAACCAGGCCATCGAATCCCGCTGGCAGCTCAATCGCGCCAACGAAATGGAAAACGCCGCCTTCTCCATCGAAATCGGCCGCCAGCAGATCGAAGCCTCCACCACGGGTAAACACGTCCCCCCCGAAGCCCACAACTGGCTCGCCTTCGATGTCCTGGACGCCAGAAATTCCTCCCTGCGCAGCCTCCACCGTTACCGCGCCCACCACCAACGCACCTTCAACCAAGCCATTAAAATGCTCGAAGCCCACCGCAAGTCCAATCCCAAATCCCGCCTGGATTACCTGCCTCACGCAAATTTACCCAACGAAGGTAACAGCCCAACTCCAATTCCTTCAAGGACTTCCGCACCCGCCGCCTCCCGGGCCTCCGGATCTCCTCCACACCCCCTCCCGGCCCCGCCCTGCGGGCCTCCTGTCCGCCCCGAATCGGGGCCTTCTCGGGGCTTACCCCGCTACCGCCAGCCCGCGGCCTAATGCTAGGAGCCTTAAATGTCGATCCCCTTCTTATCGACGACCGTCCGCGGCTACGATTGCCGTTATGAGTTAGCGCCCCTTGGGAGTGTAAGCCGTTATGAGTGAGACCTGTCATGAGTGAGAAATATGAGTGAGAAAGCTCTGCCGCAACGGCGCCTAGGATTCACCAGCGCTTCCGCCCTGGTCGTTTCCAACATGATCGGCACCGGCATCTTCGTCTCCACCCCCTTCTTTGCCGGCGATCTGGGCAGCGTTCCCCTGGTCTTGGCCATCTGGCTTGCCGGGGCCGTCGTCAGTCTGGCCGGCGCGCTTTGCTACGCCGAACTCGGCGTCAATTATCCAGACTCGGGCGGTGAGTATGTCTACCTCAGGGAGTCTTTCGGGCCCATCTGGGCCTTCATGAGTGGCTGGACCAGCTTTTTCGTCGGCTTTTCCTGCGCCATTGCCGCCGCGGCCCTCGCCTTTGCCCGCTATCTCGGGTATTTCTCGCAGTCGCTCGTCACGAATACGCCCTACTTCGTCTGGGGCCCGGAATCGTTCCGGATTTCGCCCGGCCCGCAAGAGGCGCTTGCCTGTCTGCTCATCGCCGGCATGACGGCGATTAACTTCCTCGACCTCGATTCCGTGGCCAAGTTTCAAAACTGGTCCACCAGCTTCAAGGTGGCCATCCTCTCGCTGCTCATCGCCGGCGGTTTCCTGCTCGGCCAGGGCGATTGGGGCAACTTTGCCCTCACGGCCGCGCGCACCTCGCAGCGCGATGTTTGGGCGCAGTTTGCCGTCAGCCTCTGTTTTGTCTACACCAGCTACTCGGGCTGGAATGCCGCCACCTACATTGCGGGGGAACTGCACAACCCGGCCAAGACGCTGCCCCGCGCCCTCGCCTTTGGCACCTTGCTCGTGGCGTCGCTCTACTTGTTGATGAATTTGGTCTTTGTCTACGCCATGCCCTTAGAGGCCATGAAGAGCGAACAGAAATTAGCCGCGGCCGTGGCGGCAAAGCTGTTTGGCGGCAACATTGGCGGGGCCTTCGCCGCCGCGATGGCCGCTGCCTTGCTTTCTACCGTCAACGCCATGGTCACCGTGGGTCCGCGCGTCTATTACGCGATGGCCAAGAATAAGGCCTTTTTCTCCTGGGTGGGGCAGTTGTCGCCCCGTACCGGCACCCCGCTCAATGCGGTGTTGATCCAAGGCGCCGTCGCCATGCTCATCACGCTCACGCCCCTGCCTGCCTTGGTCTTCTTTATCGGCTTCTCCTTGAACCTCTTCACGGTGCTCACCGTCGGCAGTTTATTCCTCTTCCGCCGCCGGGAAGGCTGGCAGAAGCTCGGCGTGGTCAGTTTTGCCTGGCCCGCGATTCCAGTCTTCTACATCGTAGTGGGCCTATGGGTTACGGCTTTTGGGCTCTACAACGAGCCCCTCAAGTCCGGGATCGCTCTCGGCCTCATCGCCCTCGGTGCGCTTGTCTACCGCGCCCGTTTGGCGGCCGCGCTGCGCCCTCTAGTTTTGGCCCAGCCCGGCCGATAGCCCTCCTATGGGGATCCCTAGTGACATGCCCGCCGCGATGGCCGTGCCCAGTCGCCTCCTGCGCCGCTCCCAGCGCCGGCTAAGCTTGCCTACGCTTTTCGGGCGCATGGCTTTGCTGTGGGTGCTCGTCTATACGGCCTTGGTCGCCCCGAATTTCCCCTGGGATACGGACGCGCCGCTCACTCCCGCCGAACTGGAAAAGAACCGCGCCTATTACGCCACCGCTTACCAAAAAACCGCCACCGAAGCGGAAACCGACGAAAACGCCGAATACGTCGCCTTCGCCAAAGCGGCCGCCGAAAAGGGCGACATCCGCGGCCACGTGGGCCGTTTTGCCGCAAAGTACGGCTTGATGGACAAAAAGGTCTTGGACCTCGGCGCCGGGCGAGGCTACTTGCAGGACGTCGTGCCAGACTACACGGGCCTGGACATTTCGCCCTCCGTCAAGCGCTTCTTCCATAAGCGCTTCGTTTTGGGCTCGGCCACCGCGATGCCCCTGGCCGATAACGAATTCGACGGCCTGTGGACGATTTGGGTCCTCGAACACGTCCCGAATCCGGAAGCTGCGCTCAATGAGATGCGGCGCGTGGTCAAGCATGGCGGTGTCATGATGGTGGCGCCCGCCTGGAACTGTACACCCTGGGCCGCCCAAGGCTATCCCGTGCGGCCCTATAGCGATTTCGATGGGAAGGGCAAATTCATCAAGTGGTCCATCCCTTTCTGGGAATTTTTGCAAGAAATGGGTTCCCCGCACGTGGTTGCGCTACGTGAGGCCCAATGGCAATGGACCGGCGGCCCGACGCGCCTGCGCTACACCCGCATTGAGCCGAACTACCAGAAATATTGGATGGCCGACAGCGACGCCGTCAATCGCTTGACGCGCGAGGAGATGGGACTCTGGTTCCGCAGCCGCGGCGACGAATGCCTCAATTGCGCGGAGCCGCAAGAATTCGGTTCCTTGATCTATCCGCTTTTCATCCGTGTGCGAAAGTAAGCCCCCTCTTGCGGGAAAATCACGCCCCGCCCAACGAAATATCTCCCGCCCCTTCAACATTTAGCCCCTGCCCCCGCCAGTCCGGACTATTTTTCTCTGCCACACTTAAGCCGCTAAAGGAGCAACCCGATCATGTCCAAGCAGCCCTCCGCCCGCCGCCTTGCGGGCCGAATAAACGGCCTTCAGTGTGGCCATTGCCAGTTCTACGCCCCCCACGAAATTTTCGAAGTCGCCTTCGTCGCACTAGCCACGGGATCCCGCTGGCCACGCGGCCGCGCTCGCGAAAGGAAAAACGCCCCGCGTCCCATCGCAATCAAAGGCCAGTTGCTCGAAGCCGCCGCCCACCATCGGCATCATCCCAAATCAAGCTTGGATCGACGTCCCCATGCAGAATTACCCAACGAAGCTAACAGCCCAAACCCAATCACCCCAGCCACTTTGGCGCCCCGAGCGCCCAACCCGGCCTTAGCGCCCCACGGCCATCCGGTCCTCGACCGGCATCCGCGTCTGGGCATCCTCCAGCCGCTTGGCCTCCCCGAATGTGAACATCATCCGGTGCACCACCGTCAGGTTCCCAAACACCGCGATAATCCACAGCACCGGCGCCATCCGGTCAAACAACGCCCCGATAATCAGCAGCACAATCCGCTCCGGCCGCTCCAGAAACCCGACCTTGCACTGCGGAATCGTATTCTCCGCCCGGCTGCGCGTGTAGCTGATCATCACACTCGCCATCATCACGACGGCCGTCAGCACCACGTACAGATTGCGCCCGATCGAGGCGTAATAAACCAGCAAGCCGATCAGCAGCGCCAGGTCAGAATAGCGGTCGATCACGCTATCGAAGAAGCCCCCAAACCGCGTCACCTGGTTCGTCTGCCGCGCCACGCGCCCGTCCACCATATCGAACAATCCCGCCCCGATAATCACCAGGCCCGCCTGCCAAAACAGTCCCTTGGCCAGCAGCCAAGCCGCCCCAATGTTAATCAGCAAACCAATAAAGGTCAGAAAGTTCGGATGGATCTTGGTCAACGCCAAGCCGTCGACAATAGCCAGCAATAGCTTGTTGCACACGCGCCCAACTATGCCGGTCCAGGTCATTGCCTCTAAAAGCTTAACCCAAATCTTCGATTTCGTGAATCGTGCGCAGTTTCAAAATCTCGAATTCCTTTAAGCCACCCGGAATATTCACCTTCACTTCGTCGCCCACCTGCTTGTTCAGCAGGCTCTTGCCGATCGGCGAACTAGTCGAAATTAGGCCATTCGGCGCATCCGCCTCTTCGCTCGTCACCAGCTTGTACGTAATTTCTTCGTCTTTTTTCACGTCCAGCAGGTGTACGGTAGAGCCCAGGCCCACCCGGTCCCCGGGAATCTTGGTCAGATCCACCATCGATAATGCCTGCAAACGCGCCCGCAGGTTGCCGATGCGGGCGTTCACATAGCCCTGCCGCTCTTTCGCCGCATGGTATTCAGCGTTTTCGCTCAAGTCGCCCAGCTCGCGGGCGCGCAGAATTTCCTTAGGCAGCTCCGTCCGGTACTCATGTTCGAGGGCCGTGATTTCGTCCACCAGCTTTTTCTTAATATCGATCATTCGCTAGGTCTGTAAACTACCAGTTTACCTCTTATCGGACCGCAATCCGGGAAGTCTTCGAGTTAACGCCGCTCTGCCGCAGCACTACTTCAACCTCCGGTCCCGTCGGTGCGTCCGTCGGAACTAGGATGTTGACCTGGTATAGGCCGACTATGCCCGGCGCCAGTCCGCTAAACAGAACCTGCGCCGGCCGGCCGCCCACGGTCACCTCCGGCGTATCCACCGTCCCCGCCAAGGGGTTCGACGGGCTCGCCTGCCCACTACCCGGTTGGTTGTTCACCCGGCCCAGGCCGTTCGCGTATAGCTGCGCCACCGCCCCCCGCGCTGCTGCGTTATTGGAACCGATAAGCTGAAAGCTTCCGTCCAGCGCCGCAATCAAGCGCCGGTTCGTGCCGCCTTCGAGATACTCGAAGAACGCCGGATTCGCGGGCCGCAGCCGCAGACTAAAAACCTCTGAGCTGAAGTCCCCAATCGAGACCTTCATGTCCACCGTCGCCAGCCCCTGGCACTCCCAGGGGATCTGGACGTTGATCTGCCCTGGACTTACAAAGTGCAGCCGGCCCGCCGCGCTCACCCTCTGGGCCTCGTTATCGAAGCTCACGCTCGCCCCGGCCAGCGTCAGCGCCAGTTCGTTGCCCCCAAAGGTCTTCAACGTCTTGGCCAGCGCCGAGCCAAAGATCGAGATGTACTGTCCGGCCGCAAAGCCCTCGCTCGCCTCGCCGCTCGCCGCGTCCCTTATGCCCCCCACGGCAATCGTCGGCCGAGCCATCACGTTGGCCACGAAGTCTGTAAACAAGTTCCCGCCTTCAAAGCGGAAAACCTGCTCGCCCGTGCTTGCCCCCACGGTCAGGTCCGCCTCAAAGATGCCTAGCGCGTCCGTCCGCCCGTTAGTGTTTACCACCCGGATGCTGCCGTTGCCGCTCAGCACCCGGCCCGTCATCGCGAGACCGGAGACGGGCACGCCGTATTGGTCCACCACCTTCAAAAACGCTCCCGTTAGCGTATAGTTCGGGATCGCGTCAAAACGCGAACCCGCCAGCGAGTAGATATTCCATGGCACCCCGTCGCCCACGAAGTAGGTGTAGGGCAGCTTTAGATCGTTACCGCCGCTGCTCAGAATTACGCTGCCGTCGTAACGACCCGCGCGCGGGCGGTTGCCCGAAAGGGTCACGGTAAGCTGTGTCTGCCCGCCCGGTGGTACCGAGAAATTCGCGGGCGCAATCGTAATGCGCGCCTGGCTATCGGGAGTCCGCTGTTCGACGCGCGTTGAGATGTTGGCCACTGAAGTGCCCAAGTTCGCCACGACAATGCCGCCGCTCGGTAGTGTGCCGGTGGTGACGTTGCCAAAAGCCAAGCTGGTCGGGTCGGTGACAATCGTGAAGTTCAACGCGCGGTCGGCGTTCAGCTTGCCGGCGCCCATCGCAGTTGCCGAGGCTTGCCCGGAACGTCCGTTATTGTCGAAGTCGGTCAAGGCCGTATCCGCGCTTCCCACCAGCAAGCTCTTGACCGCTGCCGGGCTCAAGTTTGCATTGCGCTGCTTCAGAATTGCCGCCGCGCCAGCCACCATCGGCGCGCTGAAACTCGTGCCGTCGGCCACCACATAGCCGTTGGCGCCATACATCGACCCGCTAGGGTCATTGCGTTGCGCTGCCATGTACAAGTCCGTGCCCACCGCCATGAGGTCCGGCTTCACGCCAAAGCTGCCAATGGCCGGGCCCTGTGAGGAGAAGTTCGCAATCTCGTCCTGCGGTGCCGCCACCTCGCGGAAAGCGGGGTTCAAACGCAGCGTCGCATTCGGCTGCTGGCTCAGGTAGCTGCGCAAGGCCACACCGGCGTTGAACCCAATAGTCGCCGCCGGGATCGCGGTTCCGTTCAATCCGGTGAACTGGATGATCGCCGCGTTCTCGGTGGTGCTCATAACCATCGCGATCCCCCCGGCGCGCTGTACGTTATTTACTTTTTCGGCAATCGCGCAAGTCCCGCGCGCCACCAACCCAATTCGCCCCGCGAGAGAATTATCCGGCAGCGCGTCGCAGGCCAGGCCAACATCCTGGGCCACGCCTTCGAGCGGCTGGGCCAGCTGCGGCCCGTCGGTGAAGCGCGCGTTGATCGCCGTCAACTCGGCCGGAACGCCCGAGCCCAGCACGCTCACGGTGTTGTACCAGATATGCGAATTCGTGATCGCGCCAACGGTGATGGCTTCAGGCGTAGTGCCCGGCGAAGCAATCGTATTCAGTGCAGGAGCGTTCGGGCCGTTTAATCCTTCGTTGCCCGCTGACACAACAACAATCATTCCGGCGCGGATGGCATTGCGCACGCCAGCGACAAAGGTGTCGCACGGCGCGGTACCAGTTTGTCCGCAGAAGTTGTCGTTCGGGCCATAGCCCGCTGGCGCGCCAAGATTTAATGTCGCGATTTGCATGCCGTCGGCAAACGCGTCTTCCAGTGCGCGCAGCACGACAAAGGGAAAAGTTGAACTGTTGATGTCTTCCGTGCCGAAAACTTTGTAGTTTCCAAGCCACGCCCCAGGCGCAACGCCCGCAAGCCGGCCTACAGGAGAATCATGTTCCTGGCCCGCCACCATCATCGCCGCCGCGGTGCCGTGTCCCACGCGGTCGCGCGGCGAAAAATCGTCCGGGCGCGTTGCCGCAGCGTCGGCGCCAAAAGCGGTATTCAGCAGGGAAACGTAGCTGCGTGCGGCGATGACTTTGTTGTTCGTGAAGTCGCAGTCGGAGGCGTTGCAGCGCGGATAACCCGCCGGCATCGGCGTGCCAAAGTCTTTAAACGCCGGATGATTTTGGTCGATGCCGCTATCGAGGATCGCAATGCGGACGCCGGCGCCCGCATTGCCCGCGCCGCCGACGCGATTCCACGCGGCGCGAACGTTCACGATGTCTAGCGCTTTATTTGCGTGCCGCTTGAGAGGACGCTGTCGCGCCACGCGCGCGACGCCCGGCATTTTTTCAATTGCTGCCGCCTGCTCGGCGGTAGCTTGGACGTAGATCGCATTGAGAAAGACTTGGGTCGACTCCACGGGGCGCGCCCCCATGGCGGCCAAGGAACGCGCGAATAGATTTTGTTGCGAGGCAAGGGCAGCCTTCCGCGCTGGAGCCTTCAGAGCGGGTTCCCCATCCAGAACAACGGCGTAGATATCGGGTCCGCGTTGCGCGCCTAGCGTCGTAGCCAGGAGCAACGTCATGAAAAAATGCCTCATATGGTTTAGGCGACGCAATTGTAAAGTTCTCCGTTTCGCGCCATTTGCTGAGCTGCATCTTTTCTGTTGTAACGACATCTTACTAGTCAAGGAGTTTGGATCGCACATGATTAACGTCAGACCTTCCGAGGAACGCGGCCATGCCAACCACGGCTGGCTCGATTCCCGATTCTCTTTTAGCTTCGCCGACTACTACGACCCGAAGCACGTCCATTTCCGGAACCTGCGGGTGATCAACGAGGATGTGGTGGCCGGAGGAAAAGGCTTTGGCATGCATCCTCACCGGGATATGGAAATTTTGACCTGGGTTCGGGCTGGCAAACTGGAGCACGCCGACACGATGCAGAACCGCCGGACCATCGAGCCGGGCGAGTTGCAGGCGATGAGCGCCGGGACGGGATTGTTCCACAGCGAGTACAACCCAGACCCGAAAGAGCCGGTGCATCTGTTCCAGATGTGGATCATGCCGGATGTGAGGGGCATCGATCCGACCTACGACCAGAAAACGTTCGAGGCCGAAGGCCGGAAAGGGCGCTTTCAGGTACTGGCATCGCCCGACGGGCGCGAAGGTTCGCTTCGCATCAACGCGGATGCTGCGCTGCTGGCGGCGGACTTCAAGAGTGGCGACCGCACCAGTTATTCACTAGGGGCGGGGCGAGGCGCTTGGCTACAAGTGGCCGAGGGAAAAGTGCTGGTCAACGGGACGGAACTAGCCAAGGGCGATGGGGCCGCGGTTGAAAACGAAAGCGAGGTGGCGCTGGAGGCGTCCGAGGACTCGCACGTTCTGCTCTTCGACCTAAAGTGACGAGGGCTTCTTGCCTTCAATCGCTACTTTCTGGCCTGGCTTTAGGCTCCCACCGGGGCCTAAAGCCACCAGATCGCCTGCTTTGAGTCCTCCGGTGACGATAGCGTTCACGACATTCCTCGCGCCTAACTGGATGGCTCTGAAGACGAGAATGTTGTTCTCTACCAGGAAAACGCCTTCTACACCTTCCACGTTTCGAAGGGCCTCTTTGGGGACAAGAAGCACGTTGGACAACTGTTTTGTTTCGATAGCCACGTTAACATTTGTGCCCGGCAATAGCTCCCCGCCCGGATTGTCGATGCGGCACTCTACTTCACCCACCTGGCGGGTGCCGAGTGGGACAATCTGGGTGGGCGTTTTGTCGACCAGACCCATCCAGGAACGGCCTTCAAGCGCGTCCCAAGTAATTTTGACCGGCATGCGCGGGGCGACGCGGCCCAGTTCGGGTTCGTCCACGTACACGACAACCTTGAGGGTGTCGATTTTGCCGACACTCGCGACCAGAGCGCCGGGGGAAAGATAGGCGCCCAGTTTGACCTCAACCTGGTAGGCTACGCCGTCCAGCGGGCTGCGAATGGTGCTTAGATCGATGCGGCGCCGGGCCTGCTCGGCGGCGGTTTCGGCTTCCCGCAGGCGCGCTTTCTCACGTACCAGATCCGCGGGCGAGACAAGGGCGGGACGCTTGGCTTCGAGCGCGGCAATTTGCAGGTTCAGGCCGTCGATTTTGTCGCGCAGGACTCGCACCTCCTCACGAGTTCCCGCGTTGCGGGCCAGGAGCCGTTCGGCGGTAGCCAACTCCTTTTCGGTTTGGGCTTTGTCCTGGCGGCGTTGCTTTAGGCTCTCTTCGATTTCAACGATTTCGCGGCGAGAGCCCCCAGCCTCAAGGGCGGCAATGGCCGCTCTGGCTTCGGCCATGCGCGCTTCCGCGCTGGCCAGGTCCGCCTGGGCATCTTTGCTGTCGAGAATGGCGAGTGGAAAGCCGCGAGAGACGCGTTGACCGCGCGTAACCGGGGCGGAGATGACCAACCCTTCGCGCTCAGCGCGAGCGCTGGCCCATTCACTGGGCTCCACCCGGCCATTAGTGGTGACCTGATCCTGGAAAACGCCGCGAGCGGCGGCGACGACGGGGACCTGGACAATCTCGCTCGCGGACTTCCACTGCCAGAGGGCCACCCCCGCGGCGAGGAGCGAAAGCAGGGCAATCAGGGTTTTCACCGGCTCTGTGTCTCCGCGCGTCCCGCGCTTTCGGCGCACCAAGCAAACAAAAGCTGCCATTCGGCAAGTTGGATCATTTTCGCTATTTCCATGTCTATTAGGTGGCCGCTTTGCCTGGCGGCACTGGTGAAATCGACGAATGCCTGATGCTCCCAGTTTCCTTTGGCGGCCCAACCAAGCTGGGCGGCTCGCTGGGCTAGGGTGGGTGCGATTTCATGGTGGCCGACGCGGCGGAGCCAGTACATGGCGTTCCATTCGTCCGGCTCCAGGCGGTGGTAGATGCCGTGCCAATAACTGCCTTCGCGGCTGGCGCAGTTTTGGGCGACGTCATGGCTGGCGGCGGCAAAGCCAGCGTAAAGAAGCAGACCGGCCAGGGCCTCTTTGGGCATGCGGCAATCTTCCGTCACGTGTAGATCCTTTTCCGCCACGCCCGTAAAACGGCCGCCGTCGGTAGCAAGCAGGTCGAAGGGCGACGCACCTTCCCCCAGGTGGTGCAGTATTTGGCGAACGGGGCCGCTAATGCGGAGAAGATCCAGCATTCTCTCTTATTATGGCCTCGATGTTGCTCTGTACTTCCCGTTCCACCCACTGTTGTCCGCAGTCTCGGCAAACGAGGGCGGGAACGTCTTCGATCTGGAAGAGTTCTTCTTCGACAATTACCTCGTAAAGGATGGGCGCCTCCATCAGCGCGGTACCGCATTGGGAGCAATGAGTAGGACGATCGGACATCGCGATTCCCATGCTAACTTGAGCGGAGATGCCGTTATACAAAGTTCATCGCCAGCGTGAATCCGCCCGTAATAGTTTCCGTTGGGCGCCGCACACGGCGGGCCCGGCGGTCGTGAAGCAGAAGGATTACGAATTCTCGGCTGAGCTGGAGGCGGCTAGCCCCTACGCGCTGTTTAACGCACTGCGGGAAAGCAAAGAGGCACTGGAGGTGGGGGATGTGCTGGAACTGCCGGACGGCACGCTGCGGATTTTCAAGTACGTGGGCCTCGAAGAAGCGTCCTGGTGGGCTCCGGTAGAAAAACAGGCTGCCGACGCGTCCGTAGCGATGCAGGAAGTCTAAGAGAACGGCGAACGCGGCCCTAGCGGAACGATCGCGTTAGGTTCCGAAGAAACTTGGGGAGAAGGCTTGCCGTCCTTCGTTTCATTGGATACACATCAAGGTAGGTAACCGCCATGCTTCCACAATTCCTGATCCCGGAGACCACCTTGCGCGAAAACGGCGCTGGTCCGGCGCTGCAACTGGGCGCCTCCCAAGGCCAGACAATCCTCCTAACCCTGTCCATCCGGCGCGTGGTGGAACAAGAAAGCCTCGATGTTTCGATCGAAGGTTCCATTGACGGAGAGACATGGCTGGAAAAGCCGCTTCTGCATTTCCCGCAAAAGTTTTACTGTGGGGACTACGTAATCGCCTGCGAGCTTTCGGCACACCCGGAAGTGACCCAGCTTCGCGCGGTATGGAAGCTGAACCGGTGGGGGCGGGGCGATCAGAATCCGGTCTTCGATGTCTTTCTTTTTGCCGAAGAGGCGAAGCAACTGAGCATGGCGGCGTCCGCCTAGGCTCAGCGAAAGGTCATTTTTTACTGCCAGACTGCACAAATTCTTGTTTGGCGATATGATTTAGACAGAAGTCGGATTGAGGATCATTATGACGCCCTATATGAAGTTTGGGATTCTGATCGTGGTTGTCGTATCCACGCTGGCATGGCTAGCGGTGGGTGGAGTGGAAGACACCAAGACCTACTACAAGACGGTGCCGGAACTGCGGCAGATGGGCAACGCGGCGTTGAACAAGCGGCTGCGCGTGGGGGGGGATGTGGTGAAAGGCTCGATCAAACGCGTGGGCAAAGAAGTAAGCTTTCAGATTGTACAGGCGGGTGGTGGCAAGGCTGAGGAGAATCTGCGGATTATCTATACGGGCACGGAGCCGTTGCCGGATACCTTCCGAGATGGTGCGCAGGCGCTAGCCGATGGCCGCTTGAATGCGGACGGCACCTTTGCGGCGGCGCGGATTCAGGCCAAATGCGCTTCGAAATATGAAGCCAAACCCGGCGCGATTAAACCAGGCTCCGAGCCGACCTACACGCGGCCGGAAGCTCCGAAGCGCAGCTAGACGCGCTTTTTTCTTTGGTTATTCAAACATATGGAAAACTTAGGCTCTCTCGCTCTTCTGTTGGCTTTCTCGGTATCGCTGTTCTCGCTGATCGCCTCGGTGACGGGAGCGTGGCGGAAAAACCTGTTTCTCGTTGCCGCGGGGCAGCGGGCGGTTTATGGCGCTTGGGTACTGGTGAGCGTGGCTTCGGGCATTCTGATTCACGCGCTGTTGACGGGTGACTTCCGCATGCAGTTTGTGGCGCTGCATTCCAACAACGCCATGCCGAACGTGTACAAGTTCGCGGCGTGGTGGGGCGGGCAGGAAGGGTCGCTGTTGTTTTGGACGTGGATCATGGCGACGTACTCCTTAGTGGTGGTATGGACGAACCGGAAGCCATTTAAGCCGATGATGCCGTGGGTGACGGCGGTGATGATGGCGACGCAAACGTTTTTTCTGATCCTGAACAACTTCGTGGTGCCGCCGTTTAATGTGTGGGCGATCGGCAAGGGGATTATCACGCTGCCCGATGGACAGGGTTTGAATCCGCTGCTGCAGTACTGGACGATGGCGATCCACCCGCCGATGTTGTATCTGGGTTATGTGGGATTTGTGGTGCCGTTTGCGTTTGCGATCGGCTCCCTGATTACGAAGGCGCCGGGAGACGAGTGGATTCACACGACGCGGCGTTGGACGCTGGTGACGTGGTTGTTTCAAACGATTGGCATTACGCTGGGCATGGGCTGGGCGTATTCGGTGCTGGGCTGGGGCGGGTACTGGGGATGGGACCCGGTGGAGAATGCAAGCCTGCTGCCTTGGATCACGGCGACCGCGTTTCTGCATAGCGTGATGATGCAAGAGAAGAAGGGAATGATGAAGGTGTGGAACATCGTGCTGGTGTCCATTACGTTCTTCCTGTGCATCTTCGGTACGATGTTGACGCGCTCCGGACTGGTATCGAGCGTGCATGCCTTTGCGGTGTCTTCGATCGGCAATTACTTTGCGGTGTTTCTGGCGCTGGGGATTGCGGGCACGGTGTGGCTGATTCTGGACCGGTTGGACTTCCTGAAGACGGAATCGCACCTGGAATCGATTGTGAGCCGCGAATCGAGCTTTCTGTTTAACAATTTGTTCCTGCTGGCGAGCTGCTTTGCGGTGTTGTGGGGGACGTTGTTCCCGGTGATCAGCGAAGCGGTAAGCGGAGAGAAGATCAGCGTGGACGCGCCGTTCTTCAACCGCGTGAACGTGCCGATTGGGTTGTTTCTACTGTTCCTGACCGGAGTGGGGCCGTTGGTGGCGTGGCGGCGGAGTTCGCCCGATAGCCTGAAGCGGAACTTCCTGTGGCCAACGCTTTCGATGGTGGCGCTGATCGCGGGATTGTTTGGCGCGGGCGTGCGCAACGGGTACGCGCTGATGAGTTTTGGTTTGTGCTTGTTTGTGACGGTGACGATCGCGAGCGAATTTTATAAGGGTGCGGCGGCGATTGCGGCCAAGGATGGGATGGGCTTCCTGCCGGCGTTTGTGGAGTTAACGCACCGGAACACGCGGCGCTACGGCGGCTACATCGTGCACATGGGCATTGTGGTGATGTTTATTGGATTCACGGGGGCGGCTTTTAACAAAGACACGACTGTCGAGGCGGCGCTGGGCAAGGCGTTTAACGTCGGGCGCTACGAGATGAAAATCACGGAGCTAAAGGACGGCGAAAACGAGAACTACGCGTGGATGAAGGCGGCCATCGACCTGAGCGTGGGCGGCGAGAAGATCGGCACGCTGGAGCCCGAGCGGCGCATTTACAAGGCCAGCCGGCAGCCGACGAGCGAAGTGGCGATCCGGCGGCGGTTGAACGAAGACGTTTACTTGAATTTTGCCGCGCTGGCCACCCAAGGGCAGGGCGCGGTGATTCAAGCCTATGTGTTCCCGCTGGTGAGCTGGATTTGGGTGGGATTCTGGGTGGTGCTGGTGGGGACGTTGATCTGCCTGGTGCCATCGAAGATCAAGTACAGCTACGCGCGGACGCAAGTGGTGGGGACGGGCGTGCCTTCGAGGGCGGAGGAACATGCGAAAGCTTAAGCGCCTGGCGCTGATGGCCGTGCTGGCGACGATGTCGCTGGCGCAGAATCCGATGGACTTCCTATCGCCCGAGATTAAGCGGGTGGGGATGAAGCTGGCGTGTTTGTGCGGGAGCTGCCGGAACACGGTGGGAGATTGCGCGATGATTGCGTGCGGGTATTCTTTCCCGGCGCGGCAGAAGATCAAGCGCTACCAGTCGATGGGCTCCTCCGATGCCAATGTCGTGGCCAAGTTCATCAAGGAAGAAGGCTTGAAGGCGCTGGCCGAGCCGCAAACGACAGGCTTTGGTTTGCTGGGATGGGTGATGCCGGGACTCGCGATCGCGCTGGGGTTGATTGCGATCGGGGTGTACTGGAAGCGCTTCCGGAATCCGGGCATCAAGACGGCGCCGAAGGTGGACGACGAAACTGTGACGCGGTATGAGACGCAGGCGGCGGCGGAACTGGAGAAGCTCGAGAAGTAAGCGGCGCCCGGACCATGCTGATCGCTCTCGCTATTGGACTTACGATTCTGGCTATTGCGTCGGTCCTTTACATTCGTCCGGCGGACCTGCCGGTGCCGCCACCACCCGATCCGTTTAAAGTGTTCGATGAGCGTAAGGCGAGGATTTATGAGAATTTGCGGGATCTGCAATTCGAGCTGCGCTTAGGGAAGCTATCCGACGACGACTATGCCAAATCGAAGACGAGCCTGCAGAAGGAACTGGCGCAGGTGTTGGCCGAGGTAGAGGCGATGAAGGCGACGCTCAAATGACCTCACTGCTGCTGTTAGTGCTGGCGATTGACGGCACGGTGATCAATAAGACGACGGGGAAGGCCGCGGCGGAGACGCCGGTGGTGTTGATGCGGTTGGGCGATGGGGGCATGATGCCGGTGGGGACGGTGAAGTCAGCGCCCGACGGCAAGTTTCAATTCAATCAGGGCGTGGATGCAGCGTATCTGCTGCAGGCGACCTTTGACGGGGTGACTTACAACAAGATGCTGCGGCCGGGGGAATCGGGCGCGAATGTAGAGCTGGAAGTGTTTAGTGCGTCCAAGCAGAGCAAAGATGTGCGGATCGTGCAGCACATGATGCTGTTTGAACCGAACGAGGGGAAGTTGTCGATCAACGAGAGCATAATCTTCCGCAATGCGGGGCAGACGGCCTATGCGGACCCGGCGGTGGGGAGTTACCGTTTTTATTTACCAGCCGCGGCCGAGGGGAAGGTGGAGGTGCGCATTACGGGGTCGGGCGGGATGCCGATCAATCGCGACGCGGCGCCGGCGGGACCCGCGAACGTGTACAAGATCGAGTATCCGATCAAGCCGGGGGAATCGCGGTTTGATATTCAGTACAGCCTGCCGTTCGAGAGCCCGGGCAAGTATCCGGCGAAGATCCTGCACCCGATAACGCCGACGGATGGGTTGACGCGGATTGTCACGCCAAGCGGGGTGAAGATTGCAGGCGCCGGGATCGAGGACTTGGGCTCGGAACCGCAGACGCAGGCGCAAGTTTACGCCTTGACGAGGGCCGAGACGGAATTTGAGGTGACGGGGACGGGTTCGTTGCGGGCGCTCGAGGCCGACGAGACGGGCTCGCCGGAACCGCAGGCGATTGCGCCGCGGCTGATGGAGCGGATGTGGTGGATCCTGGGCTTAAGTCTTTTTGCGCTGGCGCTGGGCTTTGCGGCGTTGCTGAAAAGGGCATGAGCGCGTTGCTGAAGGCGACGAAGGTCTCGAAATTTTACGGTCATTTCCCTGCGCTGCGGCAGCTTAGCTTTGAGGTGGAAGCGGGGCAATGCGTGGCGCTGTTGGGGCGCAACGGGGCGGGGAAGACGACGCTGTTGAAGATATTGGGCGGGCTATCGAAGGCGACGGAGGGGGAGTTTGAGAGTCGCGCGCGGGTGAGCGTGTTGGGGCACGGGATTGGGGTGTATGACGAGCTATCGGCGCGGCAGAATCTCGAGTTTTTCCGGACGTTGTCGCCGGTGGAAATCGATGTTGAGGGTTGGCTGGAGCGGGTGAACCTGAAGCAGGTGGCGGATGCGCCATTGCGGGAGTATTCACGCGGTATGCGGCAGAGGCTGGCGCTGGCGCGGACGTTTATGGGAGAGCCGGAACTGTTGCTGCTGGACGAACCGTTTACATCGCTGGACGATAAGGCGACGGCGCTGTTGCAGTCACTACTGGCGGAGGCGCTGGGAAGGGGCGCGGCGGTGGTGCTTTCGACGCACCAGATCCCGGAGGCGATGGCGCTGTCGACGCATGTGTTGTTTCTGGACCGGGGCAAGCTGGCGTTTGCTGGGCTGCGGCCGGAGGAGATGTTGAAGGACCCGGCGTGGCTCTACCGGAACTTTGGAGCGGCGGCGTGATGCTGCGGCAGAGCTGGGCGGTGTTTATGAAAGACCTGCGCATGGAGTTCCGCGGCAAGGAGGCGTTGAACGCGGCGATTGCGTTTGCGCTGGTGGTGCTGATTTTGTTTAGCTTTGTGATCGACCCGGGGTCGGAGGAGTTGAAGGAGTTTGCAGGCGGGTTGTTGTGGATTTTGTTTGCGTTTGCGGGCGTGTTGCTCTTGAACCGGAGCTTCAGCCGGGAGCAGGCCAACGATACGCTGGAGGTGCTGTTGAGTCTGCGGGTGCAGCCGGCGGCGCTGCTGCTGGGCAAGGCGCTGGCGAACCTGGTGTTTATTTTGCTGGTGGAGACGATTTGCCTGCCGGTGTTCGGGATCTTGTACAACGTGGACGTGTTTCAACAACCGGGGTGGATGTTGTTTACGTTGGTGCTGGCGACGTGGGCGATTGCGGTGATCGGCACGGTGTTTGCGGCGATGACGGTGAACCTGCGCTTAAGGGAGCTGATGTTGCCGGTGATTGTGTATCCGATGATCATTCCGGCGCTGGCGGCGGCGATTCGATTGACGACGCTGGCCTTGCAGAATCAGGCGCCGGCGGGAGACGACTGGATCTGGGTGCGGTTGCTGGTGGGCTTTGACATCATTTTCACCGCACTCGCGTTGGGTTTAATGGATACGGTTCTAGTAGATTGAAGGAGATCTTATGTCCAATCAGGTGCTGGCGGCGCTGGCGGCGATTTCGGCGGTCTGGCTGATCCGGAATCTCTACGTGATTCTGGTGGGGCTGCCGGATGAGGCGAACCAGGGAGCGATCTACCGGATCATCTTTTTTCACGTGCCGAGCTGGTTTACGTGCTTCACGATGTTTCTAGTGAGCGGCGTGGCGAGCGCGTACGCGATCGGCAAGCGGAACTTCAAAGGGGATTCGCTGGCGGTGGCGGCGACGGAGGTGGGTCTGGTGTTTACGTGCATTGGACTCGCGACGGGGATGATCTGGGCGCGGATTATTTGGGGGATCTGGTGGACATGGGATGCGCGGCTGACGTGGGCGTTCATTACGTTTTTGATCTATGCGGGATACCTGATGATGCGGCGGATGATCGAAGAGCCGGCCGAGAGGATGCGCGTGACGGGGGTGCTGGCGGTGTTTGCGTTTGCAAGCGTAGTGATTACGTATAAGGCGATTGACTGGTGGCGTACGCAGCATCCGGGGCCGGTGTTGAGCATCCGCACGGGCGGCGGCAACATGGACCCGGCGATGGAATCGATGCTGTATCTGAATTTCATTCCGCTGTTGATGCTGGCGGTGGTACTGGTGGCGATCCGCTTCCGGCAGGAGGAACTGCGGCGCGAACTGGACGGATTGCGCCGCCTGGCGTTTACGCAATAAAGGAAGGCCTAGCATGGACCAACGTAATTTTCTCTTTATGTTTTACGGCTTCGCGGCGGTGTTTGTGCTGCTGATTGGGTACGTGGTGACTTTGGTATTCCGGGATCAATCGATTCGCCAACAAATTGATACATTAAAGCGGACACTCAACCAGGAGAAATCTTAATCCGCTTATGAAACGCCGCGACCTCATCAAAGCGACGCTGGCCGCCAGCTTCGTTCCCGCCGATGCTCTAGCCTGGCAAGCCCGCAAGGGGATGCCCAGCCCCACGATCAAAGACGTGCAAGTAATTGCGACCGCGCCCGCCGGATTGCGGCTGGTGGTGGTAAAGGTGGTGACGGACCAGGACGGACTCTACGGCTATGGCTGTGGCACGTTTACGCAAAGAGCCGACCTAGTGGTGGAAGCGGTGCGGCGCTATTTGAAGCCGTTCCTGGTGGGTAAGCCCGCCGACCGGATCGACGATACCTGGCAGGCCTGCTACAACTCAAGCTATTGGCGCAACTCGCCCGTGTTGAATAACGCCATTTCCGGCGTGGATCAGGCCTTGTGGGACATCAAGGGGCGGCAGGCGGGGATGCCGGTTTACCAGCTTTTGGGCGGCAAGGTGCGCGAGGCGGTGGACACGTACCGGCATGCCTCGGGCCGGGAAATTTCCGAGTGCCTGGACCAGGCTAAGAAGTTAATCAGCGAGGGCCAGCGGCACGTGCGCATTCAGGTGGGCACACCCGGGCAGGCGGCTTATGGTGCGGGATTACGCGGCGAAGGCGCACCGCCGAACGGCGCCTTGCACAATAAGCCGATGTACGAGCCGGCGGCCTACGTGAAGCGCACACTGCAATTGTTTGAAGAGGCGCGCAAGCAGTTGGGTCCGGACATTGAGCTTTGCCACGACACGCACGAGCGCATCACGACGGCGCAATCGCTGCAGATGGGCAAGGACCTGGAGCAATACCGCTTGTTCTTCTGGGAAGATCCGGTGGCACCGGAAGATATGGCGTGGTTCCGCAGGATTCGGCAGCACACGACGACGCCGCTGGCGATGGGCGAATTGTTTACGCATCCGCTGGAGTGGATGGACCTGGTGAGCGAACGGTTAATCGACTTTCATCGCGCCCACTTGACGATGATTGGCGGATTGACGCCGGCGCGTAAAGTGGCGGCGCTGTGCGAGGCGTTTGGCGTGAAGACGGCGTGGCACGGGCCGGGCGACGTATCGCCGATTGGGCATGCGGCCAACGCGCATCTGGACCTGACGATTCCGAACTTTGGGATTCAAGAATACTCGGCGTTTAACGAGCGCGTGCGGGAAGTGTTTACGGGTGTGCCGGAATTGAAGAACGGGTTCATTTATGTGAACGAGGCGCCGGGTTGGGGTATTGAAGTGGACGAGAAGGCCGCGGCGAAGTATCCGTTCGGCTACGGAGAAAACGGTGAGAGGAAGATGTACAACGGGGGCTGGGGCGAAGTGCGCCGCCGGGACGGTACGATTATCAAGCAGTGATCTCTCTTCCGCTTAATTTCTGGCCAATCCTGGGCGCCACGGTGTTATTCGTGGCGCTCCTCTATTTGATCCACCTGATTTATGGCGGTGCGGCGCGCAAGGTGGAGGCTTGGCGGCGGATGAAGAAGGAAGGCTTGGCGGCGACGGCGGCGCAAATCCTTTCGGCGGACCGGCTGGCGGCTAGAAGCACGTTGGCGTTGAGGCTCCTGCGCGGGCTGCTGATGGGATTGGTGGCCGTGCGCTTTGTGTCGTTTGAGATGGAGCAGTTCAAGGAAACGGAGTTGGCGGGGCGATGGATCGTCGAAGTGGTGTTGATGCCGTTCAAGCGGATCTTCGACGGGTTCATCGACTACATCCCTAACGCTTTCCAATTGATCGCGATCGTGGTGGTGACGCGATATCTGCTGACGCTGATCCATAAGGTGTTCGAGCAGATTGAGGCGGGGACGCTGCCGATTGCGGGCTTCTATCCGGAGTGGGCCGAGCCAACTTACAAGCTGGTGCGGTTTTTCGTATTCGTCCTGGCGCTGGTGGCGATCTTTCCGTATCTGCCGGGATCGCATAGCCCGGCGTTTCAGACGGTGGGCGTGTTTTTGGGGGTGCTGCTGTCGCTGGGATCGTCGAGCATCGTTTCAAACATGGTGGCGGGGACGATTCTGACCTATATGAGGGCGCTAGCGGTGGGGGACCGGGTGAAGATTGGGGAGACCTACGGAGATGTGACGGAGCGTACGCTGCTGGTGACGCGGGTGCGGACCATGCTGAACGAGGTAGTGACGATTCCGAATGCGATTTTGTTGGGCACGCACATCACGAACTATTCGACGCTGGCGAATGGGAGGGGGCTGATTTTGCGGGCGGACGTGACGATCGGGTACGACGCACCGTGGCCGCGGGTGCACGACGCCTTGCTGACGGCAGCACGTCGGACGCCGCAGGTGCTGGCCGAGCCGGCCCCGTTTATTGTTCAGACGGCGCTGAACGATTACAACGTGGGATACTCGCTGCGCGTTTACACCAGTGAAGCGAGCGCTAGCCACTTGACGCAGTCCGCGTTGCAACTGGCCATTCTGGACAGCTTCGCGGAGGCGGGGATCGAGATTCTGAGCCCGATGTACAACACGGTGCGGCAGTCCCAGGCGGGGGACGCGATTCCGGCGCCTAGAGTTTCTTCGTCCCCGGAAGCTTCGTGAGGGCGCGGTCGAAACTGCCGAGAGGGAGCTGGCCGGCTTGGCGGGCGGTTTCCAGGATCACGCAATCCGAATAGCTGAGTTCATTGTGATCGGTAAAGAGTTGAAGCGCCCGTTCGGCCAGGGGGAGACTTTCGATGGTCGCGTTCTGGAGATTGAGCAGACGCTCGATGGCATCGCGCACCTGAGTGCGACTGAAGCTATAGCTGGAGGAGAGCACCCAAACCGACTCCACCAATACTAGAAGGGGCACCCAAACTCCGGATTCCGTGAAGGAGAGAGCCGAGGCAGTTTGTTTGGCATCGTCCTGGACAATCAGGCGCACCAGGACGTTAGTGTCAATGGCGGCCATAACGCTTGCGGATGTAGTTTCGAATTGCGGTTTTGGCGTCGAGGGGCTTCTTGCGCTTAGGCGCGCCGTTTGGGAAGAGGACCGCACGGAGGTCCTCGAGGGTGTATTGGGCTTTCCGTTTCACGACGATCTTGCCGTCTTCTTCAATCCACTCGAGGGTGGAACCGGGGCCGACGCCGAGTTTTTGCCTGACGGAAAGCGGAATCGAGATCTGGCCTTGCGAGGTGACTTTGGATTGAGCGAGCGCCATGGCACCACTTTACATTACCCGGGTAATGGAGAGGCTAGCGGACCAGCAAAGCCGAGAGCTTGGATTGGCCGCTGAGCGAGCGGGCGATAACGCGGACGGAATCGACGCGGCGGCCATTGCGGAAGTCGAGTAAGGGCACCGAGCCGGTATTGAGGGTTTCCTCGTGGAAGTCGACGACCTGGACATCGCCGTTTTCGAAGTAGACCTCGGCGAAATCGACCTGTACGCGGCCGCGGACATTGAGAAGAAGACGGTCTCCGCTCGCGTTGACGCTCAGGTGAGTGTCGACCCAATCCTCACCGCGGCGAATGGTGTCGGTATCTTCCCAACTAACACGGTCTCGCGGAGGCAGCGTGTAGGTGGAACGATTCCATACGACGACGGGGGCGAAGCGAAGCCGGGCGGGGACGACGACGCGCGTGGGGCGTACGACGACGGTACGGGCGGGGCGGCGAAGGGGGTGGCCGGGGCTGATGCGAACATTGACCCGGACGGCGGCAGTGGCCGTGAAGGCGAAAAGAGCCAGCAAAGGTAATGCGACAAATCTGCGTTGCATGATTGGGTATCCTCGCTTGACAGAACCCTTGCAAGCAAGCGAAGTTGCGTTAAGCGGCGGCATTGAGGAAAGACAGGTAGCGTTCCAGGGCGGCCTTCCAGTAGGCCTTCATGCGGGGGGCGTCGGACTGGGCGAGTTGGGAGTGTTGGACGCTAACAGAGGTTTTTTCGGGGCCTTTGACGGTGAGCCAGATGGCGACGACGCCACCGGCTTCGGGGCCATCGAAGCGAGCGCTCTTGCCGGGGTTAGCGGTGCGGAGCTTCATGGAGGCGCCGAGCCACTTCTTTAGGCGCTGCGGATCGGTGAAGGCTTCCAGGGCGGTGACCGCGTCCACGGCGACGGTTTTCGACGCGCTGATCTCAAAGCCGTCGGCCTTTTCGTTTTTGGCGCGGAGGCCTTTGATGCGCTCGTAGCCGACGGTGACCATCTGGGCCCACCAGGGAGCGATGCCGAACTTTTGGTGGGCAAGGAGAGCGATTTCTTTATGGGGGAGGAGGTGAGCCTTCTCTTGGTCCAAAAGGCTCACCCACTCTTCCCAGGATTTTCCGGTGGCTTTGGCCACGGAGGCGCCGCTCATTCCGGCGATTTCGTCGATGGGCTTGGCCGGCACCTTACCAGACTAAACGAGCGCCAAGTTGGACGCGGCGGCCGGGGTCGGCGGAGTTGATGACGCCGAAGCCGGGTCCGCCAAAGGAGGCGCCGGGATTGCCGAAGTTGGGGTGGTTGGAAATATTGAAAAACTCGCCGCGCAACTGGAACTTGCGGCGTTCGCCCAGGGGGAAGTTTTTGAGCAGGGAAACGTCGAAGTTGATCTTGCCGTCGGAGCGGACGATGCCGACGCCGCCGGTGCCATTGCGGAAGGGGGCGGGCTGGGCGAAGGCGGCGGTGTTGAACCAGCGTGCGACGCTCCGTTCGCCGTTATCGAGATTGGGGATGCCGATGAGATCGGCGCGCTGGCCGCCGGCGGAGAAGTTGTTACGCGAATCAACCTGGGTAGTGACGGTGAAGGGGGCGCCGGCTTGGAGCAAGGCGTTGATGCCGAGGTTCCAATCGCCGAGGACCCAACGGAGAGGCGAGCGGCCGCTGAGGAAACGGCGTCCTTGGCCGAAGGGGAGCTCGTAGACGCTGGCGAAGGTGGCGCGGTGGGGGACGTCGTTGCCGCTGTAGCCATGATCGAGACGGCGGTTATAAAAGTCCGAGTAGGGCCCGGCGTCGTTGCCGACCTGGCCGCCGCCTTCACTGGTGTTGTTGAGGAACTTGGACCAGGTATAGGTACCGAGGAAGTTGAGGCCGCTGGAGAAGCGCTTCTCGAAGCGGGTGGCGAGGGCGTGGTAGCTCGAATCGCCCAAGCTGGGCAGAACGACGGTAACGCCGCTGAATTGGGGGAAGGGGCGGAAGGCCTGGGTGCGCTGGCCGGCTTCGGCTTGGGCGAGGGGGATCTGATTTAAGGAAAGATTGGCGCTGGCGAGCTTATGGGAAATGTTGCCGAGGTAGGTGGCTTCGAGGAGAATGCCGCCCTTCAAGACATGCTGGAGGCCGAAGTTGAATTGATGGGAATAGCCGGTGGAGCGGCCGTATTCGTAGAAGGTGACGGCGGTATTCGGAGCGGCGCCTACGCGAACGGCGCCGAAGCTGTCGTTCAAGGCCGGAGCGGCCAGGGAGGCATTGCCGGGGCCTTGGCTTAGGACAAAGGGATGCGTGATGCCCTGGTCGGGAGAGACGAGGGTGATGGATTGCTCAAAGCCGAGACTGGCGCTGGAGGGGGCGCCGGCATCGAAGGGGTGGGCGAAGTAGGCGCCGTAGCCGGCGCGGAGAACGGTGGAGTCTTTACCGAAGAGCTTGTAGGCAAGGCCGATGCGGGGGCCAAAGTTATTGAGGTCCGTACGGTAGGGCTTGGTGGGCCAGCCGTCCTGACCCATGAAGCGGACGACGCCGAGGGTGCCGCTGATGGGATTGACTTGGTCGATGGCAAAGCCGTTCATGCGGTTGTTGACGTCGTAGATGGGGGTATCGAGTTCCCAGCGGAGGCCGAGGTTGACGGTGAGATCGCGCGAGAGTTTCCAATCGTCCTGCACAAACCAAGCCCAGTAGGTGCTGCGGCGGTCGAGGATCTGGGTTTCGCGGACGGAATAGTTGGTCATGAGGCCGAGGAGCTGGCTGGCGTAGCCGTTGCCGGAGGTGGCGGTGCCGGGCTGGCCGGTAGAGAGCGGGCCAAAGGTGAAAGAGCCGGCGAGAGTGGGCCGATTGATTTCGAAGTTCATGCTCAGGCGGTACTCAAAGCCGAATTTGAGATTGTGGCGTCCGAGGACCCAAGAGAAGTTGTCGATGATTTGATGTTGCTGGATGGGGAATTGGCGGCGCTCATGGTTGGCGGCGCCAAGAGCGGTGTAGCCCGTGGTGTTGAGCGTGGGGAAGGCGCCGGAACGGAGGTTGGCGATGCCGAGTTGGGGGCCCCAATCGGCGCCAAGGCCTTTGGAGATCTCCCAATTGATGCGGTTGCCGTAAGTGTAGCGGGCTTCGTTGAGGATGGAGGGAGTGAGGATCTTGTTGTAGCTGAGGTAGGTGTAGTGTTGGTGGCGGCGGGGGTCGGTGAGGGTGTCGGCGGCTTCGGTGGGGAAGACGCTCGTGTTGACGCGGTCGTCGGAATTGTAGAGATAGCGGAAGGTCAACTTGTCGTTCATGGTGAGGTTATGGTCGACCTTGGCGGTGTAGTTGTTGCGCGGGAACTTGGTGACGTAATTGGCGCGGAAGTTATTGGCGCCGCTGGCATTGTCCGGGGGGCGGTTGGGAACGGGGTAGAAGCTGGCGATCTTGCGGGCGGCGGCATCGATGCGGCTGGCGGGAATGATGTTGCCAGGGAACTGAGTGCGGCGATTGACGCCGCCGACGTTGGTGGTGGTGGCGGGGTCAAAGATGGGGTTGGAATTGGCGCTGAAGTTGCCTTCGCGGTGGGCGAGGGTGGGAACAGTGAGAGTGCGGCCGACGCCTTCGTTGCGGCGGCTACCTTCGTAGGCGAAGAAGAAGAAGCTACGGTCTTTGCCGTTGTAGAGCTTGGGGATGCGGATGGGACCGCCCACAGTGCCGCCGAAGACGTTATAGCGCAGGGGAGCGCGCTGGCGCCGGCCATCGACGATGGGGGCGAAGTAATTGGCGGCGTCGAGTTTTTCGTTGCGGAAGTATTCGAAAAGGGTGCCTTGGAGCTGATTGGTGCCGCTCTTGGTGGTGGCGATGACGACGCCGCCGGCGCTGCCGCCGTATTCGGCCGAGTAGCTGTTGGAGAGAATTTTGACTTCGGCGACGGTTTCGACGGGGGGATCGAGGTCCACTTGGCCGATGCCGAGGCGCATGTTTTGGGCGGTACCGCCGTCGATGAAGAAGTTCTGGGACTGGGTGCGTCCGCCGGCGAGGGAGAAATTCGGCTTGCCGCCCGCATCGTAGTTGACGAAGACGGCGGCGCCGGTGAGGCCGATGATGTTCATGCTGCGGCGGTCGCCGATGGGCATATCCTCAATAGTCTTGGCTTCGATGAGCTGGCTAACGTCGCTGGTGCGGGTTTCGATGGAAGAGGCGGCGGCGGAGACGCTGATGGATTCGGTGACGGCGCCAACCTCGAGGGTTAAGTTGAACTCGAGGCTTTGGCCGGTGGTGAGGTTCAGATCGGTGCGCACGAGCTTCTTGAAGCCGGGTTTTTCGACGGTCAGGGTGTAACGGCCGATGGGCAGGGCGCGGAGGGCATAAAAGCCGCTGTCGTTAGTGGTGCTGGTGGCCAGCAGGCCGGTAGCTGCGCTGCGGAGGTTGACTTCGGCACCGATAATGACAGCGCCCTGGCCGTCGGTGACCAGACCAGAAACGTTGGCCTGGGAAGACTGCGCGAGAAGCATGGGCGCCAGACTCAACGCCAAGAGAAGAGACAGGAACAGTTTCATAAAGAGGTCCTAGGGAAAAAGTTGTGAATATCCGAATTGTCTATCGACGATAGGTAGATTGGGCAGTAGTAGCCCAGGTGAGGGAATGCTATCAGAACTGGTCAGGATACGGATAGATGAAACACTTGAGCCGGGTGAAATATTAACCAGAGAGTGACAAAGTCTAGCGGCCCAACTGTCGATAACACCAAAGTGTTACGTCGACTGCTCCGGATCCCATCTCGCGTGCTGGCAGGAGTCCCCGTCGCCAGGAGTGTGGCCGTACTGGCGCTGGTGGGAGTGGGTGTAAGCGGGATGTTGTTTTCGTGGGCGGCGCGCAGCGAACGGGCGACGATTGCGGCGCAGTTCAACAGCGGCGCGGCGAATCGGGCTTTGGCGATAGAACGGGAAATAGCCGCCTTCCGCCGGGCGGCCCAGGCCAAGAGCGTGCTGCTGGCGGGGCTGGCTGAGCCGAACGAGATCTCGGTTGAAAGGATCGAAGCGGCATTGGGTGTGCGGCGATGGGAGACGGCCATCGAGATTAGCCGGCGGGGTGAGAATTTCCGTTTGGATTCCCTCGGCGTATCCTTCCAGGCGCTGCGAGACGCACCGGCGAGCCAACTGCGATTTTTCCCATGTACCGCGCGGCAACAGCCGGCGCGCTACTGTCTCGCCTATGTTCACGAAGGTGCGGGAGTGCGGATTGTTTCGGTCGCGACGGTGCCGGATCTAATTGAGGAGGCACTCGCCTACCTGAAACCGCTGGGCGCCGATGTGAGTGTGGTGGCCTCCGGCAAGACGGTTTATCACCATCTTTCGAGGATGCGGGCAAAGTACAAGGCGTCGGCATGGGAGCTGTGGAACGGGCCGCTGCCTGTGTTTGAGCAGAGCTTTGCGATGGATTCCGGGACCTTTTTGGTGCGGTGCTCGGTGGCGCCCGGCTACATCACGGCGCTATCGACTTGGCAGCCGTGGGGTGTGCTGGCGGTATCTCTCGTCGCGACGTTGTTTGGCGCCTTTCTGATTGGCGGACTGCTGCTGTACACACAGCGCGTGGAGCGGCTGGTGAGCGAACGGACGGCGGAGTTGGCGCAGGCCCGGGATGAGGCGTTGCGGGCCTCGAGTCTGAAGTCGCGGTTCCTGGCCAATGTGAGCCATGAGATCCGGACGCCGCTGAACGGGGTGATCGGGATGGCGGCTTCGCTTCTAGACACGCCGCTAAATAGCGAGCAACGGGAATGTGCGGCGACCATCGAGCAGAGCGGGGCGCTTTTGCTGCACCTCATTAACGACCTGTTGGACCTATCGAAGATCGAGGCGGGGCAACTGAAGCTGGAGGAGAGCGAGTTTGATTTGGGCGAAATGGTGCAGAGTGCGGTGGACACGATAGCCGAGATCGCCTACCGGAAGGGACTGGGCTTCGAGGTGGAAGCGGACCCCAGCGTGCCGCGCGCACTGGTGGGAGACGCATTCCGGCTGCGGCAAATCTTGTTGAACCTGCTGGGCAACGCGGTGAAGTTCACAAATCAGGGTGTAGTGCAGCTAGCGGTATCGCATAGTGGCGAGAGGTTGTGCTTTGCGGTGCGCGACAGCGGACCGGGGATCTCGCAGGAAGTCCAGGAGAAATTGTTCCACCGTTTTGTGCAGGGAGACGATTCGAGCACGCGGCAATTTGGGGGCACGGGGCTAGGTTTGGCGATCACGCGGGAGTTAGTAGAACTAATGGAAGGGCGGATCTCCGTGGCGAGCGAGGCGGGGCAGGGGGCGACATTTCGAGTGGAGATCCCAAAGCGGGTGGCCAGGGATTCCGCGCGGCTGGAAGTGCGCGCCCCGTTCCGCTACCGGCCATTTTCGACCGACTCTAAGCTGCCCGCCGCCACGGCATTGCAGCCAGTATGTCCATTGCCGGTGCTGGTGGCGGAAGATAACGTGGTGAACCAAAAGGTGACACTGGCGATGTTGAGGAAGCTGGGATTCGACGCCGATCTCGCCCCGGACGGGGAATCCGCGGTAGCGGCGACGCGCAGGCGATCTTACGCGGCAATTCTCATGGACTGCCAGATGCCGGGCATCGACGGGCTGGAGGCGACGCGACGAATTCGTTCTACGGAATCGCCGGGCCAGCGTATCCCGATTTTGGCGCTGACGGCGAATGCGATGGAAGAGGACCGCGACCGGTGTTTTGAGGCGGGGATGGACGATCACATTGCGAAGCCCTTGCAACTGGCGGCCCTACGCAACGCTCTGGAGCGGCATTTGGGCGTCATGGCGACGATGGCGTAAGCGAACGCGTCAGAGAAAGCGGGCAAAAGAAAAAGCGCCGCGGGGGTGGGGGCCGGCGCGGCGCTCTGGATTGTGCAGACAGGAAACGCTAACGGTTTAGGCCATCACTTTGGTGAGAGCGGCCTTGAACTTATCCATCTCCTCCTGGGTTCCTACCGTGACGCGAACCATGGTTGGGTATACGGGCCAAGTGCGGCCGATGAAGACTTTTTCGGCAGCCAAGGCGCGGGTTAGTTCCGCTCCGGGGCGGCCCGCTTCCATGAGGAACTTGTTGGACTCGCTGGGAATGTACTTAATCTGCTTCTTTTCGAGGAAGGCCAGCACATTCTCGCGGATCTTCTTATTGATAGCGCGGCGTTCCTCAACGAGGCCTTTGGCGCGAAGGCTGGCCGTGGCGGCGACGAGACCGGTGATGGGCAACATGCCGCTGCCGTAGGGGCGCATCTTGGCGAGGAGGTCTGGGCGGCCGAGGGCGGTACCGGCGCGGATGCCGGCCATGCCGAAGGCTTTCGAGAAGGTGCGCAGAACGATGACGTCTTTATCTTTGGCGACGAGGTCGGCGCCGGGGAGGGCCTCCGAGAAATGGATGTAGGCTTCGTCGAGCAGGACGATGGAGTCTTTGTTCTTGTTGGCGAGCAGCCACTCAATGTCTTCGCGGGGGGTGAGGGTGCCGGAGGGGTTATTGGGGTTGCAGATGTAATAGACGCCGGCGTTGGGGTCGGCCTTGAGCATGGCCTTGACGTCGTGGGCGAAGCCGGCAGTAAGGGGCACGCGGTGAACCTTGGCGCCAATGAACTTGGCGGTACCGGCGCCGGACTCGTAGCCGGGGTCTGCCATGACGAAGCTCTTGGTGGGCGAGGTATAGGCGCAGACGGCGCGGTGCAGGGGGTCGCTCGATCCGGCGTAGGCGGCGACGTAGTCGGGCTTGACGCCGTCGACGTCGCAGACCGCCTTGACGAAATCGCCTTGCTCGCCGAAGGGAGAATAACGGCCGCCGAACTTGGCGATTTTGGCGATGGCCTCGATGGCGTCGGCGCAGGGGCCAAGCGGATTTTCGTTGGAGGAGATACGCACCGCGTCGGGTGGCATCCTTTGGCGCATGCCGCGGTCGCCGGCTTGCTGGGAAAGTTGCGCCTGTTGGGCCATGGCGAACTCGTTATAGAACGGCAGGGCCGCTCCGGCCGTAATCACGCTGGTGGCACGCATAAGCTGCCGCCGCGAAAACCCTTGCATCACGGGCATATCCATTGAGGACATAGGCTCTCCTTGAGAAAAATTGAAATTTTCGAATAGGATTTCGCGATAGGGCCGAGGCGGATCGAGGCGGGCCGGGCGCTGAGCTCAAGTACGGGGAGTTGGCTTTACTATACACCAGACGTGTGCTTCTTACACGACCTGGACTGGGGCTTGGCGCATTTAGATGAGCTTCGGATTTGGCTTGCGACCCGCACTGAGTGGGGCATGCGAATTGCGCTATTCGCCATGCTGTGTGTATCCCTGCGGGCACAGGATCGGCCTTTTACGTTTGGTTTCCCGACTGGCGTTCCGCTCACGAAAGGAACAAACTTTGCCTCGGATGAATCGTGCCGGTTCACGGTGGGGATTTTGGGCGGGTACCGGCTGACGGATCCCCTTTCGGTCCAAGTGAATCCGCTTTATCGACGCACGGGCAACTCCAGATTCTTTTCCGGCCTTTTTCAGGGCGTCCCAAGCACGGAGACCCTTGCATTTGCGGCTCGGCAGCGTTCCCAATTGGCGACCCTTTCTCGGGGCGGGATTTTCGTTGCACACGTCTTGGCGCGAGGACAGGTTTCGGCAGGTGGATCGCCATGGGGAATCGGGAGATTTGGCGACGCGGACTTCCCGGCTTCACCAAAGGACGCGCATCGACACCGGCGCGATAGCCGCGGCCGGCGTGGATTATCGGTTAGCCCGAGTACACCCTGCGCGGGAATTCCGTTAGCAGTTTAATGGCGGCTATTCGGAATCCAACCGCCTCCGGAACCAGGTGGACCTCCTGGTGTCGTTCCGATTCTAAATTTCATAGCGGAAGAGGGAAATCTATGAATCGTTAAATCGTTAGTTTGTCGTGACGAAAGGATTGAAACCGGGCGAATCTTCTGTCAATATGAGCGCGAGGAATTCCATGTATCGATTCAACAACACCGCCCTCGTTTTGGCACTGTTCGCTCCGCTGCTTTTCGCGCAAGTCCGGTCCGGGACGATTGTCGGGTCTGTGGTGGACCAATCGGGCGCGCCCGTTTCTGGCGCAGAGGTCAGCGTTCGAGAGGTACAGACGAACTCGACCGTGAATCTCAGCACCAACGACGCGGGTGAGTTCAACGCGCCGTATTTGGCTTACGGCAACTATACGGTAAGCGTGAAGAAGCCGGGATTTAAGCAATCCAACCGCACCGAGATCAACCTGACAACGAACCAGACGGTGCGTGTCGATATCAAGCTGGAAGTGGGCGCGGTGGAGTCCTCCGTGACCATCACGAGCACATCGCTGGAGCTACAGACGGAGAGCTCACGGGTGGTGAACACGGTATCGGAAGAGGTGATCAAAGCGATTCCGAACATCAACAACAACCCGCTGAACTACGCGACGCTGACGCAGGGGGTGGTGGCGCGGCAATCGATGAACTCGACGCAGAACGCCAATAGCTTCGGCATCGGAACGGAGGGGCGGCGGGCGCTGAGCAATTTTAGCGTCAACGGCGGCAATTCCTTTACGAACGACATCCAGTTGGACGGGGTGTCGATCCAGGCGTCGGCGTGGAACGAAGTGGCGATCCTGCCCAACACGGAGGGCATTCAGGAGGTGAAGACCAACATCAACAATATGAGCGCGGAGTATGGACGGTCGCAGGGTACGGTGGTGTTTACGACCAAGTCCGGGACAAACCAATTCCACGGGTCCGGGCAGTTCCGTCTGCGCAACGAGGCGTTGAACGCCAATAGCTTCAGCAACAATACACAAGGAATTACGCGGGCACCGTTCAAGGTGCAGAACTACTCGGCCACTTTGGGTGGACCCATCTGGATTCCGAAGGTCTATAACGGCAAGGACAAGAGCTTCTTCTTCGTTTCGTATGAAGGCTTGCGTTTCAATAACGCGCTCGATTACCTGCGGACGGTGCCGACGGCCGCGGAGCGGAACGGAGACTTTTCCGGCACGCGGGCCAACGTAAGCGGGAGCTTTCTGCCCGTGCAGATTTTCGATCCGTTCAACGTGGTGAGCGTCGGCACGAACCAATGGCAGCGGCAGGCCTTTCCGAATGCGGTAATTCCCCCGAGCCGCATCAATGCCTTTACGCGGCGGCTGGTGAACGAGTTTCCGGCGCCAAATCGTACGCCGCAGGTGGCGGAATTGAACACGAACAATTTCTTCAATCGAGCGGTGCGTTCCTTTGAACGCAATTCCACCAACGCCCGCTTCGACCATCGCTTGAACAAGCATTCGATCTACTTTACGGGCGGGGCAAACCTAGCCTCCATCGCCTCACCGAACGGCTGGGGCGACGGCACGCGCGCCTACATCCAGCAAGGCGGCTTTATCGGAGCGGTGAACGGCGACCGGAATTATTATGCGTCCGTGGGCGACACCTGGGTGCTGAGCCCGACGCTGGTAGCCGACATCCGGGTGGGCCTGACACGCGTGGCGGCCGATAACCGCGCGGCGACTTTTTCCGACATCGACTATGGCCAATTCGGCATTCCCAACGCTTGGGCGTCGGCCATCGGATTAGCCGGAGCTTATCCGGAAGTGACCGGTTTTGGGGGCGGGTTTTCGCAGATTGCCCCATTGAACCAGACGGCTTACCTCGCCAAGATCGAGCGCCAGACCAATTGGAATGTAGTCTACTCGATTACGAAGACGGCGGGCCGCTGGACGCATAAGTGGGGCGGGGAGTTCCGTAACTATCTATCGAACTACTCCGACGCCCGGGGCAGCTATAACATCACCAACGGCAACGGTTTCACGACGGGCAATATTCTCGGGCCAACGGCGAATACGATCGGCAATGTCACGGCCGAACGCAGCGGGTCGGGCCTGGCCAGCGCGCTGCTGGGGGCGGGGGCCGTGGCGGCGGGCGAGAACGCGGTGTTGATGGCGCTTTCGGCCAAGTATTTTGCGCTCTACAGCCAAAGCGACTGGCGCGTCAACAACCGCCTGACGATGAATCTGGGCTTGCGCTGGGATGTGCAACCTTCGCCCACGGAACGCTACAACCGCTTGAGCAGCTTTAACTACGAGGCGCAAACTGCGGGCACGCCGGGACGGCTGTATTTTCCTGGTGTGTCGGGAGACCGAGGACTCTACAAGACCTCCTGGAAGGACTTTGGTCCGCGCCTGGGTGTGGCTTGGCGCGCGACCGACAAGATGGTGGTGCGGGCGGGCTTTGGCGTGAATTTTCTGCCCACCAATACGGGCTACTATGGCGGCCCGTATTATTACGGGAATCAAAATTTTGCGCCGGTCTTGAGCGCGCCGAACGCGTTGCAGTTAGGACCAACGCCGCAAGCCGTGTTGCTGGCGCCGTTTAATCAGGTGAACACGTTGATCCCCGTTATTGGAGCCAATAACGATGCGCCGCAGTATTATGGCGCGGGTGGAAACGAGCCACGCTTCGACCGCAACGATTTCAAGAACTCCCGCGTGTACCAATGGAACTTCTTTATCGAGCGGAAGCTGGGTTCGCACTATCAACTGAACGTGGGCTACTCGGGTTCGAAGGGTACGCGACTGCTATTGGGCCGGCTGGCCGCCAATAACGATCAGTTATTGCCGCAAAACTTACTGGATAGCTGGCGTAGTACTTACATTGCGACGAATGGAAATAATCCGGCGACGCAATTAGTGCCGAATCCCTACAACCCGACGGGCACGATTCTGTATAACGGGAATTTGCGCAACCCGAACATCCCGCTGCGCGACACGGTGATTCCGTATCCGCTCTTTACGGGAAACCTGATCGGCACGATGACGGGGTTTTCGACTTACAACGCGCTCATGGTGAGTTTGCAGCGCTCTTATTCGAGCGGCCTGCTTTTCGCGGCGCACTATACGTGGTCGAAGTCTATCGATCTTTCCGTGCCCGAGTTGCAGAACAACAACAACGCGGAAAACGGAGGCTTTGCCAACGGGAACATTGACCGGCGCAACTACAAGAACTCTTACAATCTCTCCACCAACGACATTCCCCATCGCTTTGTGGCAACGGTGGTGTATAACCTGCCGTTCGGCAAGGGGCGTAAATACGATCTTGGCAATAAGTTCGCGAATGCGCTCGCGGGCGGATGGAATATCGGCACGGTGCTCTCGTTGCAATCCGGGCAGCCGCAACAGGGATTTGCCGGGTGCAATTCCTTGAACGGGCTGTGCGACCGCATTCCGGGAGTGGATATCGAGGTGCCGGCGAATCTGCAGAAATGGTACGACTCGCCGAACGTGGCGGACCGGACGGTGACGCTGCCTTCGGGACGCCAGATTACCGTGGGGCGCTACAACTTTCTGAAATACAACCCGGATGCCTTCTCGGGGCGGACGGTGCGCCTGCCGAACGGCAATACGCTACCGGACATTTATTGGTTCGGTAATTCGGCTCTGCGCTACAACGACGTGCGCGGCGTGAATTACTACAACCACAACATGAGCCTGCAGAAGGACTTCGGCATTACGGAGCGGATTAAGGCGACGTTCTCGGCCGAGGCGACGAATCTTTGGAATCGCGCCCAGTTTACGGGGACGATTGCGGCCGGGACCGGTAACATTTTCACGGCGCCGAATACCGCGCGCGGCCAACAGGTGGGCCAGATTCAGAACGAGAATTTTGGCACCTACGGCTTAGCGACGCTCGATCCGCGGCAGGTGGAGATGCGGGTGCGCATCCGCTTCTAAAGCGGGAGAATGCGCAGGTTGCGGAAGCAAACGACGCCGTCGTGAATTTGGAGGGCGAGGGGGGACTGGCGCTTCTCCTGAAGACGGAGCATGTCTTTCGAGCCGCGCCGGCTTTGTGAGAACTGATCGCGAGCCCGCGCGGAGTGGAGATCGATATCGACTACCTTTGCGCCGTCGAGCCAATGTTCGATCTGGGTTCCGCGCACTACAATCGCGGCGCTGTGCCAACGGTCGGCCTGGGCGGGTGAGGCCTTGAGGGGCGCGACATATTCATAGATGGCGCCGGCGGCGTGCTTCGGGGTAGAGAGGGCATCGCTATTGAATTCGTCGTCGGTGATCTGATATTCGAGGCCGGTGGGCTCGAGGCGGCGGGCGCTGGCGCCCCAAGTCTGGATACGGTACTTGACACCGGAGTTGCCGCCTTTTTCGGTCTTCCATTCCCAGCGCAAATCGAAGTCGGTGAAGGTGCGGTTAGTGATGAGGTAGACGGGGTTGCCTTGGCCGGGGGTGGCGCAGAGAAGGCCGTCGCGCGCCTGCCAACTGGGGTTGGTTGTTTCGCCGTCGCGGTCCCAACGCCAACCGGAGAGCGAGTGGCCGTCGAAGAGGGTTTGCCATCCAGTTTGGGCAAGGGAAGTAGTGGCGGCGCAGAAGAGGCGGCGGGTCATGGGAGCAGTCTAGCGGGCTAGGGACGTTTCATCAACCAGGCGCCCAGGAGACAGACGGCGCCGCCCGTGACGGAGATTGCGGCGACGCTTTCCTGGCGAAGGACCACACCGAGGACGAGGGCGACGACGGGGATCAGAAAGGTGGTGCCCGAGGCGCGGGCGGCGCCGAAGATGCCGGCGGCTTTGGCCATGAGGACATTGGCGATGGCGGTGCCAAAGGCGCCCAGGGCGAGAAGGGAGAGCAGAGGATAGAGCGTCCAATGGGCGTTGAGGACGTCTGGGATGCCGAGGGGCGCGGTAAGAATCATGCCCACGGCCTGGGCGCGCCAGATGACAGGCACTCCGCCGTACTGTTGCTGGAGGGAACGGGCGATGCTGAGAGCGAATCCGTAGGAGACCATGGCGGCCAGGATCATGGCGACGCCGAGTGCGCTGCTGGAGCCCTCATTGAGGGCGGGGAAGGCCATCATGACGGTGCCGGCGAGGCCCACGGCTAAGCCGAGCAACACGCCGCGGGTTGGAACCGATTGCGTGAGGAAGCTGGCGATGACGGTGGCAAAGAGAGGATTTGAGCCGTTGAGCATGCCGGTGAGCGCGGAGGAGACGCGCTGCTCGGCATAAGGAAATAGCGTGAGAGGGAAAGCGAACCAGAGTACGCCGAGCCAAGCGATGCGGGGCCAGGCCGCGCGCGGCAAGGGAGTGCGGGAAGACGGAAAAAGGGCGAGGGTAAGAAATCCGATGGCAATGCGTCCGAAGGCGACGCCGTTAGGGCCGACGGCACGGAGCGCTTCGGCGATGAAAAGGAACGACGCGCCCCAGATGAGACCGGGGAGAACGAGAAGCAGCCAGTGGGCGTTCAAGTCCACTATGATGCCACCTAGCGCGTTCGCCGTAGCGCGTTATGGTGAAGGAGCATGCCCCGATCTTTATTAGTTTGCCTCGGCTGCGCGGTGGCGACTTTGAGTTGCCAGGTGCAAAGCCGCACGCCGAACGCACCGCATCAGAAGCCGGCCTTCGCCGGCCAGACGAGGATTGCCGAGCAGAAGTTGGGCGTCGAATTTGAGATTGTGACGGTGGCCCAGGGCTTTTCGAATCCGTGGGCGATTGCGTTTTTGCCGGACGGCAGGATGCTGGTTACGGAGCGGGCCGGGCGGCTGCGAATCGTCAGTCCGGACGGCAAGATTTCCGAGCCGGTGGCCAACCTGCCGACGGTGGATGGGCGCGGGCAAGGGGGCCTCTTAGGGCTGGCGCTAGACCCGAAGTTTTCCAGCAATCAACTGGTTTACTGGAGCTACTCCGAACGAAAGGACGACGGTGCGAATCACACGGCGGTGGGGCGGGGGAAGCTGAGCGGCAATGCGCTGGAAAACGTGCAGGTGATTTTCCGGCAGGCGCCGTCGTTGGAGTCGACTCTGCATTTTGGCAGCCGGCTGGTGTTTGCGCGCGACGGGACGCTCTTTGTCACGACGGGGGACCGGTCCATTACGGAAGGGCGAATGCAGGCGCAGCGGTTGGATGGATTGCTGGGCAAGGTAGTGCGCATCAATCCGGACGGGAGCGTTCCCCCGGATAATCCCTTCGTTGGCAAAGCGGGCGCGCGGCCGGAGATTTGGTCTTTGGGGCACCGCAACATACAGGGTGCGGCCCTGCATCCAGAAACAGGCGAGCTATGGACGATCGAGCATGGCACGCGCGGGGGCGACGAATTGAATATTGCGCGCAAGGGCAAGGACTATGGCTGGCCGACGATCGCTTACGGTATCGAGTACGGCGGTGGCACGATTACAGGCGGCATCACCGCGAAAGAAGGAATGGAGCAGCCGCGCTACTACTGGGACCCCGTGATTGCGCCGGGCGGGATGACGTTCTACACGGGCTCATTGTTTCCGGCCTGGCGCAAGAGCGTGTTTATTGGGGGCTTGGGCAGTACGCATCTATGCCGCCTTTCGCTGGAAGGGGATCGCGTAGTGGGAGAGGAGCGTTTGCTGAGCGAATTGCGGGAGCGCATCCGGGATGTGGTGCAGGGGCCGGAGGGCGCACTTTATGTCCTTTACGATGGGCGCAACACGAAGTTGCTGAAGCTGATACCCAGGCAGACAGGTGCTCTGAGATAACGTTGCGCGTGGCATCCTGAGGGCATGCGAGCCCTGTGTCGTCTAATTGTTTTTGGCCTTTGCGTAGCCAGCCTGCCGGCGGAGACCCACCGTTTGACTCTGGCGCAAGCGCTGGAGAGAGCGCGCCGCCAAGCTCCGGAAGTCCTAATGGCGCGTTTTGACGAAATGAACGCGCAGGAAGGCGTGCGGGTGGCGCGAGATCCTTTCTCGCCGAAGCTGGTGATGGGCTCGGGCCTCGCCTATACGAATGGCTTTCCGATGTCGATTGAGGGCAGCGCACCGTCGCTATTCCAGGTAAAGGCGATCCAGTCGCTCTATAACCGGCCGCAGAGTTTTCTGGTGGCCAAGGCGAAGGTGGAAGCGCAGTCCGCCGGGCACGCCATTTCGATGCGGCGGGAAGAGGCGTTGGACCGCACGATGAAGCTGTACTTGGACGCGGACCGGGCGGCACGGAATTTGACGGTGGTGCGTGGGCAGATTGTGAGTCTGGAGGCGGTCTCAGCTAGTGTGGCGGCGAGACTGGAGGAAGGGCGGGCCTTGCCAATCGAAACGCGGCGGGCGGAACTGAACGCGCGCAAGTCCCAGCAGCGGGCCTCGATTCTGACCAGCGAAGTGGAGCAAGTGCAGCGTCAACTGGCCTTTGTTCTGGGCTATGAGAGCGACGACATTGTAGAGACAGTAGCAACGGAGGGGCTGGCGATTCCCGCGCCGCCGGTGGAGAGCGAAGCGGTTCGTGAGGCTCTCGATTCGTCGAAAGAACTCAAGAAGCTATTGTCGGATTTGCAGGCCAAGGGTTTAGAGGTGCAGGCCAATAAGACGGCGTGGTATCCGCAAATCGATCTGGTCGCCCAGTATGGATTGTTTGCCCGCTTCAATAATTACGACGACTTCTTCAACCGCTTCTCACGCAACAACGCGCTGCTAGGGGCGAGCTTTAAATTTCCTGTGATCCCGGGTACGGCCGCATCGGCGGGTGCGGCGAAGGCCACGAACGATATCTCCCGGTTGCGCTTGCAGATCGCCAATACGCGGCACCGGATTGAGCTGGATACTCGTAAGCTGTACGCGGATCTGGCATTGCACCAGGAGAACAAAGACGTGGCCAAGCTGGATCTCGACGTGGCGCGGGACCAGGTGGAAGTGGTGCTTGCGCAAATCGACGAGGGCCGAGCGGGCCGGCGGCAACTGGAGGAAGCGCGGTTTCTCGAAGCCGAGAAATGGCTGGCTTATTACGATGCGCAGTATCTTTACGACCGGGCAAAGGTATCGATCCTAACGGTGACCGGGGCGCTGGCTAATCTGGAGCTTTCGCAGCGCTAAGCGGTCTACGGGGTGGGCAGGGGGAGGTCCGAATTGAAGGCGTCGGCAACGACTCTCTATTTACCGTCGGCTCGCTTTTGCCAGACCTCGAGGAGTTTGCCGCGGTCGTCGATGGCCTTGCCGGCCGGGTCCTTCATCGAGAGTTTGTAAGTGCCGACGACGTAGGCCAGGTCGCCGCTGCGGGAGACGCTCACTTTGGCGACTTCCCAGCCGAGTTTGACGCCGGGAGCAAGTAAGGTGGCTCAGGACTCCCGAATGGCCTTGGCGCCGACGGCTTTCGACCATTCCGCGTCGGCCGCGCGGATGAGGGCTTCATCGGCTGCTCGAGTATCGGGGACCTCGCTGGGAGCGCAGGAGACCAGAAAGGCGCAAAGCAGAAGTGCAAACGAGATTGTTTTCATGGTCGCCGAGGCTCTCACAGGAGGGGCGAGTTAACGCTTACTTGTCGAGGATGTTCGCGCAGGCGTAGTAGGCCCAATCTCGCCAGCGGCGGTGCCAGGGCGCAGCGGGGTTCATTTCGGGAGGGTCTAGATCCAGGCGAAGCATGCCTCTGCGGTAGGCCTTCTTTTTGTTTCTGAGATGGATGCGAAGCAGAAGGTCGAAGCCGATCCAGTAGCTGGGGCCGCGATCTGGATGCGGCAAGACTTAAGACGGGTGCGACTGTAGTCAGTTCTTTGATTGGCATAATGGCCGCGATGGAAGTGTAGCTGGACATTGTAAAGATTCGGTTATCCCCGCGCCGGGCCACGCAACTTGGGCTATTGTTATGGGTTCAGGTGTTGAGCGCATGATTCGTCTGGCTAGCTTCCTTCTCTTTTTGTTTGCCGCTGTTCCGAATTTTGCGGCCACGTTTGGGACGATTACGCCGTTGGTGGGCGGCGTGGTGGATATCGTACTGGACCAGCCCCGCCAACGGCTGTACTTGGTGGGCGTGCCGGACAAAATCGAGGTTTATTCGATTCTGCAACGGCGATTTTTGACGCCGATCCGAACGGACTCCTTGCCCCTGAGCGCAGCGCTTTCAACGGACGGCAAACTGCTTTACGTGGCTTGCCACAATTCGTCGTCCGTCAACGTGATCGATGTGGAGCAGTTGGCGGTGGTGAATCGAGTGAGCCTGCCGGCGCGGCCGGAGGGCATCGCGGTGGGTGGAGATGGCCGCGTGCTGATCACGACGATCGGAACGGGGATTAACAATGCCAACAATACGTTGTTGCTGTACGACCCCACGACGGTGGGCCAGAATCTATTTGCACTATCGGTAGTGCCGTCAACGCCGGCGCCGCCGCAACTGCCGCCCACCGCGGGGCGTCCGGTCTTGGCCAACCGGAGCTATCTGGCGGCGTCGGCCGACGGGCGCTTCATCATTGGGGTTAATTTGCCGAACAACAATCAGCGCTCGGTCTTTGTGTTTGAGGTGGCCTCGGGAACGGTGCTGCGCTCGCGCTTGATCAACAATATCTCGAGCGTCTTGTCGGTGTCGGCGGACGGGAGCCGCTTTATGGCGGGCTTGACCTTGTTTGATACCGCCACCTTAACGATCCTAGGCCAACAGAATCTGGCCAACGCGCCGTATCCGATCGCCAACAATGTGAACTTCAATCTGCAGCAGAACCAAGGCGGCAGCGTCTTCTCTCCGGACGCAACGACGATCTATGCGGCGTTCAACATTGCGCCGACGCAGAATCCGCCGGCGCGGGCCAACGTATCGCAACTGCAGATTGCGGATGCGGGGAACCTGTTGATTTCAACGGCGCTGCAAATGCCGGAGAACCTCTCGGGCAAGATGGTGATGTCTCCGGACGGGGCCAATATATTTGCGATTTCCGAGTCGGGATTTGCGACGATTCCGATCGGTCAAATGAGCCGGAGCCCGCTGGCGGTGCCGGAGCGGCGCGCGATTATTCTCGCCAACGATCAATGCGGCGTGACCCAAGAATTGCGGCGGGCGGGCGTGTTGATTCGCAATGAAGGGACGGGCCGCCTGACGGCGACGGCGCAGATCTTGACGACGACGACGGGGGCCGGGGCGGCGGGCGGTGGGGTGGTGCCCGGAGGGGGCATTATCGTTATCCCCGGGGGCGGAGTAGGCGGCGCGGTGGGGCTCCCAATTGGTACACCCGTGGGCGGCACGGCCGCGGGCAATGCGGCTATCGTGGGCGCTTCGCCGACCGTGCAAAACCAGAACACGGCGGACGGGCCGTTGATCAACTTCACCTACAATTCGACGAACCGCAACATCGGCAGTACTTCGCCCACCAACTTTCTAATCCAGTCGCCGGAGGCGATCAACATTCCCTCGCAGGTAACGGTCTACCAGAACAATCGCGATTCGGAAGCGCGCGGCGAGATCGTGGCGATTCCAACCAACACGACGGCGGTGAACGAAGGGCTGGTGGACATGGCTTACGATGCCAGCCGCCGCCGCGTCTATATTGCCAATTCCGGCTTGAACCGGGTGGACGTTTATGACGAGCGGACGCGGCAACTGCTGGAACCGATCAAGGTGGGACAGATGCCGCGTTCGATGGCGATGAGTCTGGATGGAGGGCTGCTGTATGTGGCGAGTTCGCAGTCCGAGGTCGTTTCGATCGTGGATTTGGAGCAGCGGCGGGTAGTAGGACGCTTGCGTTATCCGCCCATTCCTCTGAACGCGAACTTACCGCTGGTGTTTCCGAGCGTGGTGGCGATGACGCAGCGCGGCTTGCTGGTGATGATGAACAACGGAACGCTGTGGAGCGCGGTGGGAGACGAATTGATTCCGCGCCAGGTTTCGAGCATCATTGGCGCCTCGACGGTGCCGGGGCCGATTCGGTCGATGTCGGCGAGCCCTAACGGGGAGTATGTGATCGTATTGAGCGGGAACGGGATCGTGTATTTGTACGATGCGTTGCAGGACGACTTTGTACAGGCGCGGCAGATCTTCACGGGCACGCAGTTGAATGGATATTACGGCCCAGTGGCGGCGGGGCCGCGGGGCGCCTATTTTGTAGTGAACGGCACGGTGCTGAACCAAAGCCTGACGCCGCTGTCGACGGCGACGATTACGGTACCGGGGGCAAGGCCGGGCGATCCTGGGACCACGACGAATTTACCCGTGCCGGCCGTCGCGCCGGTGGGCAACTCGCAGTTTCTGCGTTTTGCGATGCCGGTGCGGGCCAACGCGACGACGGTGGTGACGACGGTGCCGAATGTGGAGATGGTGAACACGGATACGGGAGCGGTCATGCGGCGGATTCCAGCGCTGGAAGGAGTGCTGTCGGCGGTGGTGGGCGCCGGGCGCGCGAATGTGGACGGGCGCACGATGGTGGTGGACGCGCTGGGTTCGACTGCGTATGTGATTACGACCAGCGGCCTGAGCATTGTGAACCTGGAAGTACAGTCCGTGGCGGAGCGGCCGGTGATTTCCAACGGCGGCATCGTGAATGTGGCTGCATACAACACGACCATAAGCTCGGGATCTTTGGTGTCGATTTTCGGCCGGAATCTGGCCAACAACGACCAGGCGAATACGACGCCGTTGCCGCTTTCGCTCGGCGGGGTGTGTGTAACGGTAAACAACAATCCGGTGCCGTTGCTGGCGACGTCAGGGGGCCAGATTAACTTTCAAGTGCCCAATGAGCTAGCGGCGGGGACCTATCCGGTGATTGTGCGCGACTTAAACAAGCGGCTGGCGAGCGTGGCAGCGAATATGCGTGTACAGCGCTACTCGCCGGTGGTGCTGGTGGACCCGCAGACGAAGCAAACGGCTATTTTTGACGACCGGGGGAGGCCGGTCAACAAGGACAACCCGACGACGCGCGACCGGCGGCTGGTGATCTACGCGTTGGGCTTGGGGCCGACAACGGGGGGACGCGTCACGACGGGATTGGCCGCGCCGTCGAGCCCGCTAGCGGAAACGGCGGGAGAAGTGGAAGTGCATTTTGGCAACAAGGCGTGGGCGCAGTCGGCAGTCGTAGTGGAGTGGAGCGGGTTGGTGCCCGGATTCGTGGGACTGTACCAGATTAATGTTTATGTGCCGGGAGATCGGATCCGCGGGGACAATCTGGATGTGACGATCCGGGTCGGGGGCGTAGAAAATACGCAAATCGACGCGGTGAAACCGACTGTGTCCGTACAATAAAGGCCCGCGTGTATAATCGCAGTGTGTTGCGATACCTTGTCCCGCTGATTTTTCTAGTGCTTGCCGGGTGCGCCAAGAATATTGAAACCAAGGAAGCCGTCCAAGAGGCGGTGATGAAGAGGCTAACGACGGTCTCGGGTTTGAATGTGGCAGGAATGGACATTGAAATTGCGAACCTGAGCTTCCAGGGCAAGCAGGCGGATGCGGAGGTGGTTTTCCGTGCCAAAGGATCCGCGGAAACCATGTTGAAGATGAAGTACAAGCTGGAACGCGAAGGGGACGCCTGGGTGGTGAAGAGCAGCAGCGGCGGAATGGGCGGCGGGATGGGCGCTGCGCCGGGCGGCGGGGGCGTTCCGGAAGGCCATAAGCAGTGAAGACAGTAGCCGTGCTGGGGGGTGGACCAGCAGGGGCGCATTCAGCCGAGCTTCTGGCGCGAGCGGGCGTGCGGACGATTCTGCTGGATGAAAAGCTGGCGTGGGAAAAGCCATGCGGAGGGGGGATCACGTATAAGGCTTACGACAAGTATCCCTTTCTGTTTAACAATTCGACGCCCAAACGGATCGTGACGGAATCGTATATAGGGGCGCATTCAGCGCATAACGTGAAGCTAAACCTGAGCCAACCGATTCTGATCTATTCGCGCCTGGAACTGAACCGGATGCTGCTGGAACGGGCCGACGCGGCGGGCGCGCAGATTGAGAAGGAACGGGTAACGGCGCTGGAGCCGCACGAGCGGGGCTGGACGCTTAAAACGAAACACGGCAAGATCGAAGCCGACTATGTGGTGGTGGCCACGGGGGCGCGCAATCCGCTGCGCGATGTGGGAACGCAGTGGACGCCTGAAGATACGATGGTGGCGTTGGGCTACTACATACCGCTCAACCAAGAATACATAGACATTCAGTTTTTGGACCGTCTGGAAGGCTACATCTGGATTTTTCCTCGTTCCGGGCACTTGAGCGCGGGGATTTGCGGAAGAGGCGAAAGCGCGCAGCAACTGCGTCTGCGCCTGGAGCGGTATCTAGACGAAAAAGGGATTCAGTGGCGGCAGGGACAACTTTACGCGCACATGCTGCCGAGTTTGAGCGTGCGCAACTGGCGGCATAACCGCATGGCGGGGCACCGCTGGATGGCGGTGGGCGACGCGGCCGGATTCGTCGATCCGATCACAGGCGAAGGAATCTATTACGCGGTACGTTCCGGCGACCTGGCGAGCCAGATTCTTTCCGGCGGCGCCTTTGATCCCTTGAAGGCGGGCGAGCAATACAAGCAATTGATTGAGCAGGATTTTCTGGCGGACCTGGCCTTCGGCGCGAGCTTCGCGCAGAAGCTTTACCTAGGGCGCTTTTTATTCAAGAGCATCCCGACGTGTATCGTCGACTACATGCGGCGCAGCGAGAAACTGAACGAATTGATGCGCGACATTTTCTCCGGCACGCAGGATTACCTGACGTTGCGGCAGCGTCTGTTCCGCAACCTGAATGGCACTCTGAACGAAATGATGCTGAACTTCATTTTTACGCGCATCATCCCCGAGCCTCCCCAACATGCAACGCAACCGTTCCGCCGCCCTGCTTGAGCGGGCCCAAGAAATTATTCCCGGCGGGGTGAACTCGCCCGTCCGTGCCTTTAAGAGCGTGGGCGGCAAGCCCGTGTTTATCCATCACGGAGAGGGCTGCCGGCTCTTCGACGAAGACGGCAACTCGTACATTGACTACATCGGCTCCTGGGGGCCGCTGATTTTGGGCCATAAGCCGAGGTGTGTGATTGAAGCGCTGGAAGCGGTGCTGGCAATCGGCACCAGCTTTGGCGCGCCGACAGAGCGCGAGATTCATTTGGCCGAGGCGATCCGCGATGCGGTGCCGTCGATGGAAATGGTGCGCCTGGTGAACAGCGGGACCGAGGCGGCGATGAGTGCGCTGCGGGTGGCGCGGGGGTATACCGGGCGGAATTTATGTATCAAGTTTGAAGGCTGCTACCACGGGCATGTGGATTCGTTGCTGGTGAAGGCGGGATCGGGCTTGGCGACGCTGGGCCTGAGCGATAGCGCGGGAGTACCGGAGGCGTTTGCAGCGACGACGATCTCGGTTCCCTTTAACGACCTGAATGCGGTGGAGGCGGCTTTCCAGAATCATCCGGATCAAGTGGCCTGCCTGATGGTAGAGCCGGTGGCGGGCAACATGGGATGCATCCCGCCGGCGGCGGGTTTTCTAGAGGGTCTGCGCGAGATGTGCACGCGGTATGGAGCCTTGTTGATATTCGATGAGGTGATGACCGGCTTCCGCTTGGCTTATGGCGGCGCGCAGGAACGTTACGGGATTGCCCCAGACATGACGGCGCTGGGTAAGATCATTGGCGGCGGCTTGCCCATTGCGGCCTACGGGGGCAAGCGCGAAGTGATGGAGTACGTGGCGCCGATGGGGCCGATTTATCAGGCGGGGACGCTATCGGGGAATCCGCTGGCGGTGTCGGCGGGTCTGGCGATGCTGACGTATTTGAAGGCGCACCCCGAGGTTTACACGACGATCGAGGAGCGGACGGCGCAGCTGTGTGCGCATCCGCCGCAGGGGATCACGGTGAACCGCGTGGGCAGTATGTTTACGTTCTTCTTCACCGACGAGCCGGTTTTCGATTACGCTTCGGCCAAGAAGAGCGACACAGTGAAATTCGGGGACTTCTTCCGGCACATGCTCGATCACGGCGTGTATTTGGCGCCGAGCCAATTTGAGGCGGGCTTTGTGGGCTTTGCGCACACGGAGGCCGACATTGAAGCGACCCGCGCGGCAGCGGCCTTATGTCCGACTTTCTCTGGTATGTAGCCGCGGCAGTGGCTGAAATCGCGGGATGCGCCTGCGTATGGGCGTGGCTGCGGCAGGGCAAGAGCGCGTGGATGCTGGCGCCTGGGGGGTTGGCTTTGGGCTTCTTTGCGTTCGCGCTAACGCGAATCGATATTGAGGATGCGGGACGGGCTTTCGCGGCCTATGGGGGCGTTTACATCGCGGCGTCGCTGGCGTGGTTGTACCTTGTGGATGGCGTCAAACTGAGCGCGTGGGATATCGGTGGTGCGGCGGTGTGTCTGGCCGGCGCGGGGGTGATTCTTTACGGCGCAACCCAGATGTAGCCGGGGTTGGAGCCGGAATAGACGCCGTCGTTGACAATGCCGAGGACGTTTACGCCGCCATTGAGGCCGCGATTGCGGAAGCGGAACTCGACGACGCTGTCAAAGGTGCCGGGGACGTAGCTGGCGGTGAAATCCGGGATCTCGCGGTCGTAGAAGCTACGGAAAAGCTGGAGCGGTTTGCCCAGGTCGACGCCCGTTGCGTAGGCGCGAATTTCTTCGTCCGTGGAGAAGCCGTTGTCGTCGGAATTGAGCGAAGCGTCGGCGCGACGGGCATTGATCTGGAAGTTCCCCCGGCTGCGCAAGGCGCCCTCTTCGAAGATGTGCCAGATCCAGGTGGGCCGCGCCGGAATTACATCGAAGGTGCGGGCTAAGCGACCGCTGAGCTCGAGCGGAAGCAGGTTGCCGGTACCGGCCTCGCGCGGGATAACGAAGTTGATCTGATGCTCGTCGCGGTAAAGGACAGGCGCAGGCACGCCATTCAAGGTGACGGTATCTTCTTCGAAGAAGGGGCCGCCGATCATGGTCACGATTTGCCCGGAGGCGAGCTCGCGCCCGAAGTCGTAAGAGCCACCGTTGAAGACGCAGTTGGCGCGGGTTTCGAAGTCGATGCGGTTGGGGGCGACAGCGTCGCCAAACTGTGTGGAGCCATCAACGCGATCAAAGGCTGGGCTGAGGCGCAAGCCGAAGGACCAGGAGTTAACGCTGCGAACGCGGCGGGGACCACACACGCGCGTCCATCCGGCGGTTGCGGGAAAGTTGGGAGAGGTTGTTGCGCCGAGGATTATGATGCGCCCGGACTCGTCGGTGTCCACGGCCTGAGCGCTGGCTTCGTCGGAGCCGGCCAGCCAAGTGGATTCGAGGATGCGGTCGAGATCGGGACTCAATCTGGATACCGTCATCACGAGGCCGGTACTCGGACGAGATGCGGCGGAGACGGCTCCGGACGTGCGCGGGTAGGGCTCCCGGTCCACCTGCCGCTGCCGAGCTGCGCCCGCGACCAGGACGTTGCCTTGCCGATCGAGGGCAAGTGCATAGAGATAGTTTTCATCCGCCCCACCCAAATAGGTGAGAGCTTCCAAGTCGAAGGTTCCGGCATGGAAGCGTGCGACCCAACCGCTGTAGCAAGGGTAGGCACTCGGGATCCGGCCCACTGCGACACAGGTGCCGCCTCTCTGTTCTTTTTGAAGCGCGTTCGGCGTTACGTTGAGGGCGGTTGAACTGGTGCCGCCGACGACGAAGAGGCGGCCGTCGGCGCTCAGCTCGATGGACCCTATGGCGTTGACGCGGTCGACAAAGACGATTCGTTCCGCGACGATCTCGCCTAGCGGATTGAAGCGCATCAGTTTTAGGGAATCTCCAGCAACGATGAAGTCGCCTGTGGGTGAGACAGCAAGTGAAGGGTAGTTCATCTGGAAGCGGCGCGAGAAGCGGCCCGTGCCATTGCTTTCCCAGGCTTCGATGGTTGCGTCGCCGAAGGTCGCGAGGTTAAGGCGCGCTACGCCGCCGTCTGGAGTGGCGCGCAAAGCCCTGGTCACGCCCGGCGTGCCTTCGCGCTGCCAGAGCACGGTGACGAAATCGGGCGATCGCTTCTCTACCGTTGCGCTCAAAGGGTTTGCGGAGTACCAACTGCCATCCGCACTTCGCACGGCCAACTGTTGAGCGGAAAGAGACACGGCGGCAAATGAAAAAACCAACATCGTTTTCTTCATGGCTTTAGAATAGCGGCGGGAAATCCTTCATGTCGTTGCAATGATGCTGCGGTACAAATCGGCAATGGGTCCCTCGCTTAACTCCTCGGAGATTCACAATCTTTTCTGGATGAACGAGCGGCAGAACCTCGGATTCCAGCACTTCTTGCACCGCAAGCGCGTGGAGTATCCGCTGCGATTGCAGGACGAGTACGTGATCGTGTACTGCATGCACGGGCAGATTAAGGTAACAGAGTCTTCGCGGTTGCATGTGCTGGAGGAAGGGGATCTGCTGGTGGGGAACTCGCTGCGTTGGCGAACCAGCGAATATGCGACGAACGGGCCCTGCGAAGGGCTATCGCTGATCGTTTCGCCGAAGCTGTTGGGAGACGGAGACAAGGTGCTGCCTGAATTTGAGGGCACGCGGCCGGCTCGCCATTTGCGGCGCTTGGTGGAGGAATCGATCCAAGAGTTGGCCTCGAATCAGTCGGGGAAGCACGAGTTGTTAGATGCACTGGGGAGGGAGTTTCTGGTGCGGGCGCTGCGCTTGTGGCCGAGCGGGTCGCGGCAGCGGCCGTCCTTGCGGCAGCGCCTGTTGAGCCGGAGGCACTTTGTGGGCGCGCTGGATTTCATGCAAAGCTGCGGCAAGAGCGAGTTTTCGTTAGATCGCCTGAGTCATCGCATTGGACTGGCGCCAGCGGATTTCAGCCGTCTCTTTCGCGCCTCAACGGGGCAGACACCACTGCGCGTTTACAACAACCTGCTCATCTCGCAAGCGGAAGAGGCTCTCGTGCACGCTGATTCCATTAAGGAAGTGGTGTACAAGCTGGGCTTTCAATCGCCCAGCCATTTTACGGCGCTGTACCGCAAAGTCAAAGGGCGCGCGCCCTCAGAATCGCGGCTGTCGAAAAGCTGATTTCTTTGGGCTAGAAACCTCGCTTTTCGGATAGCGCTGGGGGTAGTCAAAGGGAAGAACGCGTCCCTAGCATGGATGCTGAGGGATTCATCATGATCATGCGAACGCTCTTTGTTCTATTGCTGACGGCTATCGGTTTCGCCCAGTTGGGCACCGTGGTGGAAGGGGTGGTGGAGGATCAGTCCGGAGCGCGGATGCCCGGGGTGAAGGTGACGTTGCGCACACTGGCGACGAACCGAGAGGTGAGCGCGACGAGCGATAACCAAGGACAGTACCGTTTCTTGAATGCGCCGGCGGGGCCGTCGGAGGTGGTGATTGAGCATGCGGGCTTCAACAAGGCGATTCGCAAGGTTGAGGTGGCCGTCAACAATGTGAACGGCGTAAACTTCCGCTTGCAGATGGGTTCGCTTTCACAAGAGGTAAACGTGGCGGCGTCGAGCGAACTGTTGCAGCCGACGCGGGCGACGCATTCCAACACATTGACCAGCCAGCAGATTGAGAACTTACCGGCGTCCTCGCGCAACTATACGCACCTGATTGTGGCGGACGCGGGTGTGGCTGCGCCGCTGCCGGACCGCACGGGGCGGGGTCTGAACATCGCGACTTCGCCGGGGGCGCAGGCCGACGACGGTACGCAATCGATTAACCCGAGCGTGAACGGAGCGCGCCCCACCAACAACTCGCTGAGCATCAACGGCGTGGACGCGACCAACATGATGAACGGCGGCGGCAGCCTGGGCAACAACATCAACGTTCCGCTGGATGCGATTGAGGCCGTCGAGGTGCAGACGGCGCTGTATTCGGCGGCAGCAGGCCGCAACGGCGGGGCCAATATCCAGATGGTGACCAGAGGCGGATCGAATCGCTTCCGGGGGACGGCGTCGCACTTCTTTCAGAATGAGACGTTCAACGCGAATGAGTTTTTCTTAAACCGTGGCGGCACCGCGCGGCCAAAGTTCCGGCGCAATGAATCGTACTTTGGACTGGGCGGACCGATCAGGAGAGACAAGACCTTTTTTTACGGCGCGATCCAGCGGACCGACTTCCTGACGGGTTTCGCGAACCGGGCCATTGCCACGACGGCCATCCCGGCGGGTCTGGGCGACACGCGAACGCGCGATTCCATCGCGCAAGTGGCGAACCAGTGGATGCAAGACGGACAAGCGGACGATGCGCGCTTTGCGGCGAATCTGCTGACTGCCGTCCGTCGTTTTCCCGCTGCGCAGATACCGGGCTTGGAGGCGAAATTCTTCACGAGCGTGGCCAACCCCGCCGCGCCCCTTTTGCGCACGTTGACCGCATCCGATATTCATCCCGTAGCGATCAACGTTCTTAACCAGAAGCGCAATGGACAATTCCTGCTGCCTTCGGCCAGCCGCGGCACGAACCTGCTGCGCGGAAATGGAACTTATGGGCGCGAAGTCGAATTGATTCAATCGTTCCCGACCTTTTTCAATAGCTGGTCCGGATCCGGCACCTTCGAGCACAACTTCTCTTCCGCGGACCGCTTGCGCTTGAACTACATCAATTCGAAATCGTTTGTAGAGGAAGCCTTCGGTTGGGCAAATTCCTCGCCGTCGCCGACGCAGGGGCAGTCGCCCAGCTATGTTGCATCGCTATCGCATATCCACACATTCGGCTCGAACTGGATCAACGATCTGCGGGGCGGATTCTTTGAACTTTACAACACGCGCATTTCCAAGTACCGCGACATTACCAATTCGTCGTTGGGGATCTACAATCCGCTGGAACAGTCGTTGGGGGGCTTGGCGGCGCTGATGCCCACCATCGATATCGTGACCCAACGCAGTTCGTCGGGCATTGGCAACGCGTGGGACTTCTTTGACCGGCAGCGGACCGCGTACGCCTCCAATACGGTGACCCACGTCCGCGGCAGCCACACGATTCAGTTTGGCGGGGAGGTGAAGCGCAATACCTTGGGCGGCGAGTATCTGGCGCGCACCAACGGCGACCTGGACTACGACAGTTGGCTCTTCTTCTTCACGGGACATGGCGCCGCCGGAGGCGGGAGCGACCTCGATCAGGGAGATACGCGCCGGAACTACCGGATGTGGGACTTTGGCATGTTTGTGCAGGACGACTGGCGCGTACGCAAGGGCCTGACGATTAACGCGGGGGTACGCTGGGATTACTTCGGCTGGCCGGTGGAACTCTACGGCCGCATGGGCACTTACTACACGGCGGCGCAGGCCCAGGCGGCGGGCGTAAAGCCCGGTTATCACATTGCGGACGACCATCTGATCTTTCAGCCGAACTTCGATCCGTTGAAGATGGGATTGGTGGTGAGCCGGGACGTGCCGATCAATCTGAGCCAGGTAAACAAGGCCCAGAGCCGCTCCATCTTTCCCGGGGATTACAACAACTTCGCGCCGCGCATCGGTTTTGCGTGGCAGCCGCAGAAGTTCAGCCGCATGGTATTGCGGGGAGGATACGGAATCTATTACGAACGCCCGCAAGGCTCGTTTAAGGGAGACCTGCAATTGTCGGCGCCGTTCTTTGTGTACCAGAACGTACCCTCGCCGGTGGACATGGCGAATCCGTATCCAAGCTTGAATATCAATCCCTTCCAGATTCCGCTCAATGTGAGCGTGGTCCGCGACGCTAACGGCACGCCCTCGTGGCGGCGCTTTGACGGGACGGCCTTTCCCGCTAATGAACCCTTCGCGGCCAAGAACTTCACTTTCATCGATCCCTTCATCAAGATCCCGTACACGCAGCAGTGGACCTTCAACTTGCAGATCGAGCCGTTGAAGGGCAATCTGGTCGATGTACGGTACGTGGGCACACGCGGCGTGGGCTTGTTCGCCAAGATCAATCTGGCGCAGGCGTTGGACCCGCGCGTGACGCCCGTGAATGGCTTTACGAACATCCGCAACAATGCGGGCGCCTTGATCAACCCGGACTTCTTTGTGCCGAGCGAATTCTTGGGCCTGGGCCGGGCGAATGGGTTCCGCCAATATTCGAACTTTGGAAAATCGACGTATCATTCGTTGCAGGTGAATTACCGGCGTACCTTCCAGCGGAACCTGCTGGTGAACGCCGCCTACACGTGGTCGAAGGTATTGGACACGATTTCCTCCAACGGTGGCGTGGTAGAGCACGACTCGCGCAATATTGCCAATAACCGCGGGCCGGCCGATTTCGACCGCACGCACCGCCTGACGGCGCAATGGGTGTACCAGTTCCCGAAGCCGAGCGTGCAGGGATTCCTGAAGACAGTGGCCGGCGGGTGGGCTTTGAACGGGATGATTACGCTGCAGAGCGGCGCGCCGTTTAGCGTGATTGGTGGGGCGGCGGCCAACGCCTACTTTGCCCAGGTGGCGAGAACGCGCGTGGACTTTGCGCCGGGACGGAGCATTGCAGACGCGCGCAAGAGCGGGCGCGTGCAGGATCGGTTGGCCACCTACTTCGACCCGACGGCTTTCATGAACTCCGAGGACCGCTGGGGCAACACGGGGCGCAACATCTTGCGCGGGCCCGTGCAGCGGCAGGTGGATCTGGCTCTTACCAAGGCGCTGCCGTTTACGGAGCGACTGTCGGGGGAACTGCGTTGGGAAATTTTCAACGCCTTGAATCAGGCCACTTTCGCTAACCCGGCCGTAACACTTCCCGCAGCGGGCTTTGGTACGCTAGGCCAGATTACGTCCACTATCGGCGGCCCTCGCACGATGCAAGTGGCGGCAAGGATCCGGTTTTAAAAGTACTATGAGACTCTCCATTCTTCTCGCGCTGCCGTTGGCGGCCCAAGTGCAAGCTCCCCTGCGGTCCGTGACGGACCCAGGGGTGGTGACGACGAGGCAGGCGATTACGCCCGCCGGTGTATCGTCGATCTTTGATGGCCGGGTGTACGGAGTGTCGTGGTCGGGGAACGGAGAGCGGCTTTGGGTATTGCATGCTTCCGAGCTAGTGGAACTGGACTGGCGGACGAACCAGGTGCAGAAGAAAATTCTGCACGGGGGCACGCCCGGCTTGCAGTCGTTGCGGACGCATCCGGTAACAGGCGAACCCGTGTGGGGCACGAGCGTGCGTGGCGTCAATGCGCCTCAACTGCAGACGCTCGATAAGGGTTCGCTCAAGATCGTGGCCAAGAGCCTGGGCAAGTTCCAGGCAGGGGCCGTAGCTGTGGCGTCCAAGGCCCCGCGGGCCTTGCTGCCGTTGATTTACGAGAACAAGGCGGTGCTGGCGGACCTGGCCAAAGGCGAGGTGCTGGCGACACTGCCGACCGGTACCGCGCCGTGGGCGGCGGCGCTAAACGCGGCGGGTACGGTGGGGTACGTGGCTAACTTCGGCGGGCGGCCGCCGAAGGAGAATGAGCTATTTGCTTCCCCAGAGCAGAAGCCAGCCGAGAAGATTCCCGTGGACGCGCGCGGGGTGGCGTCTACCGGAACGGTGACGCGCTTTGATCTAGAGACCAAGCAGGCGACGCACACGATTGCGGTGGGCCTGCACCCGGCGGCTTTGGCCTGGGATGAGGCGAAGCAACTGCTGTATGTGGCGAATGGGAATTCGGATTCGGTGTCGGTAGTGAACACGGCGACGAACGCGGTGGTGGCGACGCTGCCGATTCAGATTTTTAGCGAGAAAGTACGCGGCATTGCGCCTACGGGCTTGGCGCTCAGCGCCGACGGCGCGATCCTGTATGTAACTTGTGGCGGCATCAACGCGGTAGCGGTGATTGATACCGCGAAGCGGCAGATTAGCGGCATGATTCCGACGGGATGGTATCCCAATGCGGTGGCTGTGTCTCCGGACGGCAAGCACTTAGCGGTGGCGACGCTGCTGGGACCGGGCTCCGGGTGGCGAGACGAACCCAAGAAGCGCTATGTGCATGCCTATCGCGGCAGCGCGTCGGTGCTGCCAGTTCCGGATGCAGCGCAACTGGCAAGCTACACGACTGCCGTGGCCGAGAACAATCGGGTGAAGCTTTCGGGCGTTTCGACGCCCAATCTTAAGGCGAAGCCGGTGGCGATTCCGGTGCGCTCGGGTGAGCCCTCGCTGATAGAGCATGTGGTTTATATCATCAAGGAAAACCGCACTTACGACCAGGTGCTGGGCGACTTGCCGCAGGGTAACGGCGACCCGTCGCTGGTGATGTTTGGGAGAGATGTAACTCCGAATCAGCATAAGATTGCCGAGGAGTTTGTGCTTTTAGATAACCTCTACGCCACGGGCGGAAACTCCGCCGATGGGCACCAGTGGCTGACGCAGTCCAATGAGACCGAGTATTGCTTGTGGCCGGGGTACCAGGGACGGAGTTATCCCTTTGATGGCAGCGACCCGATGGCGTATTCCTCCGGCGGCTTTCTATGGGACTATGCGCTGGCCAAGGGGCGCACGGTGCGCGTCTATGGAGAATATGCGGGACGCATGACGGAGCCGGCCACCAAGCAGCGCACGGAATTATTGCAGCAATGGAAAGACGGCGCGGACTTCAGCGCGCGCTGGACGGTGACCGCGCCCATTGCGCCGCTGAACAAGATCCTGGCCAAGAACTATCCCGCTTACACGAACGCGATTCCGGACGTGGCGCGGGCGCAGATCTTCTTAAACGACTTGAAGGCGTTTGAGCGGGATGCGAATCTGCCGAATCTGACCTTTATTCAGCTCCCCTCGGATCATACCTTTGGAGCGAGCCCGGGATCTTCCAGCCCTAAAGCGATGGTGGCCGACAACGATCTGGCCGTGGGGCAGATCGTCGAAGCTTTGAGCAAGTCGCGCTTCTGGCCGAAGATGGCGATCTTTATCGTCGAGGACGATGCGCAGAACGGCGTGGATCATGTGGACGGGCACCGCACGACGGCCTTTGTGGTGAGCCCCTACACCCGGCGCAAGGCGGTGGATTCCACTTTCTATTCGTTCCAAAGCATCAATAAAACCATTGAATTGATACTGGGATTGCCGACGATGTCGCTCTTCGATTTGATCGCGAATGACATGCGGGCGAGCTTTACGGATACTCCGGACACGAAGCCTTTCCAATCGGTGGCCGCCACCTACGACCTTATGGAATTGAATCCGCAAACGCGAGGCCTGCGTGGTGCGGCACGCGAGGCGGCGATCGCCTCCCGCAAGATGAACTGGAGCGTACCGGACGCGGTTCCGACGGAGAAGGCCAATCGCATCTTATGGGGACAGATCAAGGGCTGGGACACGCCCTACCCAGCCACCAAGCAGGCCGTGTTTTCGCCTCTCTCGCTGGATCTGGACGACGAAGAGCGCGAAGAGCAAAAGCGCAGCGCCAAGGCGAAATAGAGCAGGCTACGGCTCATGGCGGCGGGCACCCTCCAGGTAGGCCAAAGCCAGAATCCAACCCACGCCCCAAAGGATCCACGCGGCGCCCGGCAGCACCGCAGCGGGAGAGTGGCCGTAAAGATCCCGGTACCAGGCCAGCGCAATGCCGTCACAGAAGGCCGCCAAGGCGGTGCTGAATGCCAAGCCCGGCAACACCTGAGACGGTTGCAGGGAAGCGCCCCATTTCACTAGTTGCACGCTGAGCCAGCAAATGGGGATGCCCGCCAAGTAGTTCAGGGCGAGGGCGCCACCGGTGAAGAGGCCTTGTTCAAAGCCGAGCCTATAGGAAACGGCGGCGACGAACCAAAGAACGATGCCCAGCAAGCCCGCTTTGATCAATTGCGGCAGGCTTAGGAGATCAGGGGCGGGGGCCGGCGTGGCCGCCTCGCGGGGGGAATGCTGCGCCATGACGCGGGACGTGGCAAGGCGGGAAGTGGAAATCATGTTAAGCTCCGGGATGACATTTCTGTAGTGATCGCTACACAAAAGTTGTAGCAGACGCTACAGGAAAATGCAATGAAAGAAACCGCAAAAAAGAAGCTTCCCAGGGACGGACGCGAGCTAAAGCGGCGCCAGTTGGCCGAAGTACTGGCCGATCACCTTTTGGCAGAGGGTCTGGCCGAAGCCAGCCTACGGCCTCTGGCGGCGGCGGCCGGCACGAGCGACCGCATGTTGTTGTACTACTTCGACAACAAGGACGAGTTGTTGGCGGTGGTCTTGGGGCTGGCGGCGGAACGCTTGGCGCGGCTGCTGGAAAAGGAATTATCCAAGCCGCGGAAGTACGAGAAACTGCTGCCGGCGGTCTGCGAGCTGGTCTCCAGCCCGGACTTGCGGCCATACATGCAGCTTTGGCTGGAAGCGGCGGCGCGCGCGTCCCGCGAGGAGGAGCCCTACCGGCAAATCACCGGGGCGATTTTCGACGGCTTTCTCGATTGGGTGGGTGCGCGTCTGGAGGTGGAACGCGAGAGCGACCGCGCGGGGCAGGCGGCGTTGCTGCTGGCGACGGTGGAGGGCATAGAGGTCTTGAACGCGATTGGGCGCGAGCAGGCGGTGGCTTTGGCCTTGGAAGGGTTGCGGAGGCAGAGGCCCGGCGCGGCCAAGTACCGCGGCAAAGCGCATCTGGGGCAGGCATGAGGAGCTTGGACGTTTACCGCTACCTGGTGCGTGCGCGACGGGACTTGTGGGCTGCCTTGGAGGCGGCGCCGGACGAAGTGCTGTCGCGTCCCATGCTCGAAGGATCCCGGCTGCACTCGATCAAGGATCTCGTGTTTCACACGGCAAGCGTGGAAGACGGCTGGGTTAACGAGGATATCCTGGCAAGGCCGCCCGTGCTCGACCGGATGCCTCTGCTCAAAGACAGCGTAGGCGGGCCGGTTTACGGGAGCATTCCTCTGGCGGTGCTGCTGGACTACTGGAGGGCGGTGCAAGAAAGCACGCTGGGGTATCTGGAGGGACTGACGGACGAAGAGTTACGGCGAGTAGTGACCGTGCATGACTCGCCGGAGGAGCGATTTTACGCCGAGGGGCTGCTGTGGCATGTGATGATCCACGAGATGCGCCACACGGCGCAAATCGCCATGCTGCTGCGCATGCAAGGAATTCAGCCGCCGTCTCTTGACCTGTTGTTCTATCTGCCGCCTGCTTAGTGGTCTGCAATGGAGCCGTCGGCGAAGCGGAGATTCTGGCGGGTGTGGGGCTTGTAAGGCTGCTTGGCGGCAACGGCTTCATTGAGTGTGACGCCGAGGCCCGGCTTCTCGGGAGGCAAGGCGAAGCCTTTCTGATAAGCGATGCCACCGCCATTGAAAAGATCGAGCAGGAACTGGTTATTGCCGCGGTGGGTGATTTCCTGGATGCCGAAATTGGGGGTGGAGACATCAACGTGCAGGCTGGCTAGCGTGGAAACGTCGCTTTGAGGATTGTGGGGAGCGAACTCGATGCGGTTGGCTTCGGCGATAGCGGCGATCTTCTTCATCTCCAGGATGCCGCCGCAGTGGACCACGTCCGGTTGGATGAAATCAACCAGGTGACGATGGCAGATTGGAGAGAAACCGTATTTGGTGAAAAGGCGTTCGCCGGTGGCTAGCGGGATGCGAGTGTTATTGCGTAAGTGCTGTAACTCCTCTAAGTCTTCAATCTGTGTGGCTTCTTCGACGAAGTAGACCCCGTACTCTTCGGCACGGCGGCAGAAGTCGACGGCCATGACGGGGGTGGCTTTGCCGTGCAGGTCGATGCAGATGCGGAAGTCTTCGCCAACGGCTTCGCGAACGGCCTTCAAATTGGCGATGCCCTCGCGTACGCTGCGGATGGGGTCGATGACATCGTTCTGCGTGGTGATGAAGGCGGCCTTGCAACCGGTCCAGCCTTCTTCTTTGGCCCTCAGCCAGTTCTGGGCGTATTGCTGGGGCGAGTTGCCGCCGGCGTGGACATACATTTGGACGCGGTCGCGGGCCTTTCCGCCCAGAAGGCGCCAGATGGGCTGGCCGAGCGCTTGCCCAAGAATGTCCCAGAGCGCGATTTCCACCGCACTGATGGCGGAGTTCAAGATTGGCCCTCCGCGCCAGCGCGGCCAGCGATACATGGCCTGCCAATGCATCTCGATGTCGGCAGGATCGCGGCCGATGAGGTAGCGTTCGTGCTCTTGGATGGCGGCGGCGACGGTGGATTCCTTGCTGGTGACGGAGCCTTCGCCAAGACCGATGAGGCCCTGATCGGTAAAGATCTTAACGAAGACGTAGTTGGGGCTGTTGGGTGGGCCCTGGTTCACGATGAAGGTTTTCAGCGCGGTGATTTTGAGCTTGAGGGGTTGCGCTTTCTCTCGGACTTGGGCGGCTAGGCTGAGCGGCAAAGCGAGGGCGGGAAGGAAGCGGCGGCGGGTCATAGACGGCCAAAGCATATCATCGGCGTGGCGGGAAGGGGTTTGTAAAGATTCGTAATTTGTGGGGTGGGCGGGTGAACCAGAACCGGGGGGAACGCGTCCCTCTCCCCAGTCATAGGATCAGACCGCCCGCGGGCGGCGACTAACAGGAGAGGTCTTTCGAGATATGCGCTGGAAGTGTGTCTATACGTTGTTGCTGGCGGCGGTGTGGTTGCGCGCGCAGGATTCATCTTCTTTATCGGGATCGGTGATCGATCCAAGCGGAGCTTTCGTGCCCGGGGCGCGGCTTACGTTGTTTGAGCCGGCGAAACGCATCACAAAGTATGCAACGACGAACGACGGGGGATTGTTTTCTTTCGACGGCCTAGTGGCGGGGGATTACTCGATCACGGTGACCAAAGAGGGCTTCAAGGATATGCGGGTGGACCAAGTGCGCTTGACGATTCGCGACACGCGTAACGTCCGCTTACGGATGGAGATCAACCCGGCGTCTACTTCGAGTGTGACCGTCACGGCGCAGTTGGAGGGCCTGTCGGCGGACATCTCAACGGGCACCTCGCTAGACGGAAAGACGGTGCGGGACCTGCCGATTAACGGGCGCGACGTGCAATCGCTGGTGCGGCTGGCGCCGGGCATAGTGAGCGGCGGAGGACCGGGAGGGAACGATATCAACGCGAATGGGCTGCGGGCGAATACGAATTACTTTACGGTGGACGGCGTGAGCGCAAATACCGGGATCAACGCGGGCGGGGGCGGAGGAGGGCTGCTGGGCCTGGCTTTGGGTTTGACGTCGGGCACAGGATCTTCGACGGGGCAGTCCGCCACGGGCCAATCGTCCAATCTCATCACGATGGACGCGATGCAGGAAATCCGGGTGCAGACTTCGGCCTTTGCACCGGAGTTTGGGCGCAGCCCGGGAGCGCAGGTTTCGATTAGCAGCCGGGGCGGGGGAAATAGCTATCACGGGTCTTTGTTTGGGTACTTTCGAAATCAGCGCTTTAACGCGAACGATTGGTTCGCCAACCAAGCGGGGTTGGACCGGGCGCCGATGCGGCAGAATAACTTCGGTGGCGTGTTAGGCGGAAGAATCATTCCGAACCGGACTTACTTCTTCGCCAGTTACGAATCGAATAACGTCCTGGCTCCGCAAACGTCGTTTGTGCCCGTACCGGATAACGCGATCCGGACGGCGGCGCCCGCGAATCTGCGCCGTTACCTGAATGCGTTTCCCCGCGCCAACGGCTCAAGCCTGGGAGCTAATGCCGCCCAGTTCACCGCGGCGTATTCGAATCCGTCGGAGATGCAATCCGCCAGTTTGCGATTGGACCACACGATTCGCTCGAATATGACCATGTTCTTGCGCTATGCCCTAACGCCTTCCACCTCGACGCGAAGGGGCGGCGGCCTATCGAGCGTGAATACGGTGAGCGACGTTTCCAACAAGAACCACACGCTGACGGGGTCCTGGATGTGGGCGCGAAGCGAGACTTCGACCAACGACTTGCGGGTGAACTATACGGACGCTTCGGCGAAATCGTCGAGCGTGATGGACGATTTCGGCGGCGCCGTTCCGCTGACGCTGGCGAGCCTGCTGCCGGCAAGCGTTGACCCCGAGAAGGCTGTGTACAGCCTGCAAATTTTCGGTTTGGGTGGATACTCGCTGGGCCAGGGAGCGGCCAATAGCCAGAAGCAGATCAATATCGTCGATGCCTATTCGCGCTCCTCCGGCACGCACCAATACAAGATGGGGCTGGACTGGCGGCGGTTGATGCCGACTTACAACCAGCAACCTTACTCGGCCGCGTTTACGTTTAATGGGCTATCGGGCGCCACTGGATCGCTGTTGAGCGGACAGGCTTCGAATGCGATCGTCAGCAGCACGGTTGGTACGCAGTATCCGCTGTTCTCAAATTTTTCCGCCTATTGGCAAGATACATGGAAGGCGACGGACCGCACAACGGTGACTTACGGCCTCCGCTGGGATGTGAACCCGGCGCCGGGGGTGCGGCAAGGCGAGAAGCCGCTGGCGATCTCCGGGGGCGAGTTGACGCAGGACGCGCCGCTCTACGGTACGCGCTGGTACAACTTCGCGCCCCGCTTCGGTGTGGCCTACCAAATGGACGATACGCCCAACGCGGAGATGATGTTCCGCGGCGGCTTCGGCTTCTTCTATGACATCGGCTACGGATCCTCAACGTCGACCTTTGGGGGCGCGCCTTATGCGAACGTGCGGCAGTTGACGCAAGCGAATTTTCCTTTGGCGAGCGCAGACCTGAATCCGCCGGTGCTGCCGCCCAGCCCGCCTTATGGGCAGGTTTCAACGGCGTCCGAAGGGCTGCTCTCGCCGCGCATCTATCAGTGGCAGATGGCGGTGGAGCGTTTCTTCGGGCGAAGGCAATCGCTCGAGGTGGGCTATGTGGGCACGAAGGGGACGCGTCTGATGCGCCAGGAGACGACGCCGTATTTCAGCGACGGGGACGTATCGTTGCTGCGACTGACGGCCAATGGCGCTTCTTCGGATTACCACGGGCTGAATGTACAGTATCGGCGGCGTTTGGCAAGTAACTTTCAGACGAACTTGACCTACACGTGGTCGCACTCGATTGATAGCGCCTCGACCGATTTTGGGCAGCCGGGTTTTGCGATTGTGCTGGGGGGCGACCGGGCGGATTCCAATTTCGACGTCCGGCAGAACTTCAGCGCGACGGGTTCCTACCGCTTGCCGGGCACCGAGGCTTCCTGGTTGAAGCCCTTGACGAATCATTGGTGGACGGATTTCGTGGTGACTGCGCGGACGGGGCTCCCTTTCGATATCCAGTCGCAGACCACCACGACCAACACGACCAGTTCCTCGCAGCCGCGCTTCTTTGGCCAGGTGCGGCCCACCTATAACGGGAAGCCGATCTATGTGGAAGACCCGAACGCCCCCGGCGGCAAGAAGCTGAACAAGGATGCGTTCACAACTTCCAGCAGCTTCGCACAGGGCAATCTGGGCCGGAATTCCATCCGCGGCTTTGGCATGAACCAGGTGGACTTTACCTTGCGGCGGGACATTGTGCCGCGGGAAGGTACGCGGTTGCAGATTCGTCTGGAGGCATACAACCTGCTCAATCACGCGAATTTCGCTAATCCTTCTCCAAACGAGGGAGCGAATCTGGCGAGTTCGAATTTTGGGATCGCCTCGCGGATGTTGAACTCCGGCTTGGGGGGCACCAGCATTTACTCGTCCGGTGGACCGAGGACGATGCAGGCGGTGCTGCGGCTCGAGTTCTAGCGGTGAAAATTTCCACTTTCTCCCGACTTCACGCATGAGCGGATAAGGAGAATTTGAAATGGCCGCTGTGTTGACGCCGGTTGCGCCGGGCTTGCCTACGCCGGTGGGCAAGGGACTCACCTTTGGGGGAATGACATATCAGGAAAAGAGGGGTGGTTGCGACCTCACCTACTCGATTGCAGACAAAGCGGCGCAGCTTTACCTGTGTATCGGTAGTGAAGACAACCGGGTGCTGGTGAGCGGTACGACGCCCACGACGCGCGAGGCGGCAGTGCTGAACGCAATCGATCAAACGGGCAAGTGGGCGCAGAAGGCGCCTTTCTGGATGACGGCGGAAAAAGGGGGCAGCGTGCTGGCGCGGACCGCGGCGGTGCAGGTCCAAACGCACGTAAAGCCTTACTACGGAAAGTTGAAGATCAGTGAGTTTACGGCGGATTCCCCGGCGCTGACCTATCCGGGGAACGGCCACGGGAGATTGCTTTCCAAGCCCATCAACGACCGCTATTACTTTATCTACAACGGCCAGGTGCAGACGGAAGCGAAGCTGCGCGGATTCGATTGCACCAGTTTTCCAATGGCGCTTCTATCGGTCGGTTCCCTGCCCAAGCCGGGCTATGGCAAGCAGCTGTGCGAGGCGCTGCAGGCGCAGATTTGCGGTTTCGAGCAAATGTCGAAGGAGACGGTGGAAGACCGCTTACGTTGGAATAAGTTTCCCAATGGGATCTACATCCTCTTCAGCGCGGGGCACGTGCTGCTCTACAACTCGGACATTAACACCTTGCACGAGTTCAACTACGGCGGCTATCGCAAGACGGTGAATGGGGGTAGGGAGATGAGTGCTCCGCAGGGGCTGTGGTGGATGCGAAAGCTGGACGAGAAGTACCGGCCTTTCTTTAACTAGGACAGCCAGGCGACCACCGCCTCGCCGTCTTTGGCGGCGTCGGCGTAGAAGGATTTCAAACGTTCGAAGTCGTGTTTGAAATCGTTGCGCCAGGACGAATCTTCCACAAAGCCTCCGGGATAGATTTCGGCGGCATCCATGGCCTTAGCGTCATAGCGCTTCATGACCTGAGAGGCACTGAGGAGGGCGAGAGCGTCGGCCACCTCGCGCACCGTCTCTGGCTGGACAAGGCGCGCCGGGCCATAACCTAGATCGTCTCCTACCTCTTCGCCACCGAGAATGGCGTTGCGCAGGGGTTCGGGGCCCTCCCAGGCGGATTGGCAAAGGAGCCAATGGAGGCCGTGCCAGGACTTATGCAAATCCAGGATTTTGGCTCTCGCGGGGTCGGTGAGCTGCTGCGCTTGTGCGGCTGCGGCGGCTTTAAACTGTTTGCGCAAGAGTAGTTTTAGGGTCCAGCGGAAGTACCAGGGAAGCCGGGAGAGGGAGTCTGCGAGGGGGACGTTGAATCCCGCACCCCAGGCGCTTGCGAAAAGTTCCTGACGGTAATCGTCGTCTTTGCGCACGCGCGGCAGATCGGCGGCGGGGATACGGCGGAGCACTCCGTTCATGGACATTGCGGAATCGATTAGCCTCTTGCCCGAACTATCGGCGGAGCAATGCTGGAGCTTGAGGCCGGATACGGGTTGCCTCGCGCGTGACAATTCGGTATATTAAGAGGTTGTGGCAAGACAACTGCGCCTCCGCGCGGTTTTCCCCCGCCCATTCCCTTCCCAAGCGAAGCAATCCGCAGCGAAGGAAATCCAGCAGATAGGGCTAGAGTAATGTACGCAGTGATCGAAAATAGCGGCAAGCAGTGGCGCGTCTCCCCGGGCGACGTCCTGCATTTGGACACTATCGAGGGCGAACCCGGAACGGCCGTCGATTTGGGCAAGGTCTTATTGCTGAGCGGCGACGATGGGCTAAAGTCCGGCGCCGACGTGGCGGACATCAAAGTTACCGGGACGATTACCAAGCACGGCCGGGGTCCGAAGGTCATTGTTTTCAAGTTCAAGCGGAAGAAGCAGTATCGGCGGACGCAGGGACATCGGCAGAACTATACGGCAGTGAAAGTGGACGCGATCGCTTAGGCGGCGCCAGTGAAGGAGTACGTGACGAATGGCAAGTAAAAAAGGCGCCGGCAGTACAAGAAACGGGCGCGACTCGCAATCCCAACGGCTGGGCGTGAAAGCCTTTGGCGGACAATTGGTGACCGGCGGCAGCATTATCGTGCGGCAGCGCGGCACGCGGATTCATCCAGGCGAAAACGTGGGAATCGGCAAGGACGATACCCTGTACGCGCGTGTGATGGGCACGGTGGAATTTCGGGATCGCGGCCGGATGGGCAAATATGTCAGCATCAAGGCGGTTGAGCCGGAGACCGCGAGCGTCAACTAGCTCGGAAATTTCTTAGAAAGAGGCCGCCGGCAAGACGCTGGGCGGCCTTTTCGCATTTATGGATCGTGGTTCGAAGTTTATCGATGAGGTAAAGCTCTACGTAAAAGGGGGCGACGGCGGCAATGGCATTCGTGCGTTCCGGCGGGAGAAGTTTGTACCGATGGGCGGCCCCAGCGGCGGCGATGGCGGCTGGGGAGGGAACGTAATCTTAGAGGCAAGCCGGCACTACAATACGCTGTTCCACCTGCGCCTGAACCCGGAGCACAAGGCGGACCGGGGCCGCCACGGGGAAGGCTCAAACAAGACCGGACGCTCGGGCGAGGATCTTGTCGTAAAGGTGCCAGTGGGAACGATCGTCTACGACTGGGAAACGGGGGAGCAGTTTCACGATTTCGTCGAGGACGGCGAGCAATTCGTGATTGCCCGAGGTGGCCGAGGCGGGCGAGGCAATCAACATTTCGCTACGCCTACGCACCAGGCGCCCACCGAACATGAAGACGGGCAGCCGGGGCAGGAATTGACGCTGCGCCTGGAAATGAAGCTGCTGGCGGACGTGGGGCTCGTTGGCTTTCCGAACGCGGGCAAGAGCACGCTACTCTCGCGGATGTCGGCCGCCAAGCCCGCCATTGCGCCCTATCCGTTTACGACCAAAGAGCCCGTGCTGGGCGTGGTTTCGCTCGACGAATTCGGCCACGACACCTTCGTGATGGCGGACATCCCCGGCCTGATCGAAGGCGCGCACGAGGGGCATGGGCTGGGCATCACCTTCCTGCGCCACGTGGAGCGTACGCGCATGCTGCTGCATTTGATCGACGTAAGCGACTTCAACGAGCACACGCCGGTGGAATGCTACGAGATCATACAGAACGAACTGGCCAGCTTCAGCGAAATGCTGGTGGGGAAGCCGCAGATTGTGGTGGCCACAAAGCTCGATTCCGCCCAGGATCCCGAGCGGCTGGAAGAATTGCGCGCCTACTGTGAGCGGCATGAACTTCCTTTCCACGGCATCAGCGCGGCTACGGGCGAGGGGCTGAAGGAGTTAACCCGCGCCACGAGCGAAATGCTACGCGAATACGGCGCCGTGAAGTCGCTCGCGCGGCCGGTGGATCCCGAGGATCTCAAAGACATTTTGGGATAAGATCGAGAGCACCCCATGCATCGACTAATCTGCGCTTTCGTGGTTGCAATCGTATTGGTGTCTGGCCAAACCCCGCCACCGGTGCCGGCCTCTCGTCCGCCGCGCACTCCTCCGCCCACCCGCGACCCGAACACTCCCGGCTACGTAAAAGCCAAAGAGCTGCCCGATGGCGCGGTACCCCCGATCAACGAGGACGGAAACTTCATCATTGGCCCCACCCATATGCCCGCGCCCGAGATGAGCGTGCAGGATGGCGTGCCGCAGGGCAAGGTTTGCGAGTTCACGATGGAATCCACCGAGAGCAAGACCTATCCCGGCATCGCGCGCGACCCCAGCCAACCCCCGCGCCCGGACCCCGCCGATCCCAGCAAGTTGATCATCGTGAGCCGTCCCGCGCCCTATACGCGGAAGCTGGCCGTTTACGTTCCGCAGCAATACGTGCTGGGGACGGCCGCGCCGTTCATCGTGGGGGCCGACGGCCCAGACCGGGCTTTGTTCACCGCGCTGGACAATCTGATTCACCAGAAGCGGGTGCCCGTTCAGATTGCTGTTTCTATCGGTAACGGCAGCGGCGACGGGCAGGGCAGCCAGCGGGGCCTGGAATACGACACGATGTCGGGTCTCTATGCGGAGTTTGTCGAGAAGGAAGTGTTGCCGCTCGTCGAAAAGCAGTGCAACGTGAAGTTGACGAAGGACCCTAACGCGCGCGCCACGATGGGCGGAAGCTCCGGCGGCTCCGCGGCGTTGATCATGGCTTGGTACCACCCGGAGTGGTACCGGCGGGTACTTACCTATTCGGGCACCTACGTGTACCAACAGTGGCCTTACAATCCGGAGACGCCGCATGGAGCTTGGGACTTCCACGAGACGTTAATCCCCAACAGCCCGGTGAAGCCGCTGCGGATCTGGATGGAAGTGAGCGACCGGGACAACTTGAGCACGCGCGACGCTTATCACGATTGGGTTCTGGCCAACGAACGCATGGCGCATGTGCTGGCCGCCAAGGGCTATCACTATCAGTTCGTATTCGCGCGCAATGCGGGACATACGGACCGCACGGTGAAGCAACAGACGTTGCCGCAAGCGCTCGAATACATCTGGCAGGGCTATCCGGTCGCTGGTGCGAAGAAGTAGCGCTCAGCGCGGCCAAAAACTCGCGATCGCCACTCCGCCGCCGACCAGCATCAGCATCCCGGCCAGGGCCAGCCGTAGTTTGGATTGATTCAGACGCTCCGCAATGCGAATGCCCGCGAAGGTTCCCACCAGCGTGGCGCCCAGAAACCCGAGTGCCAGGTTGAGTTGAGGCAGCCAAAGGGCTTGGCTCTGCCAGGCGCCGCTTAAGCTGTTCAACGCAATGACGGGGAGAGAAGTGGCCATGGCGAGTTTCGTATTCAGTCCGCCGTAGGCAATCATGGCGGGTACAAGCAGGAAGCCGCCCCCGACGCCGATCAGGCCCGTTAGAGCGCCCACGATGGCCCCAACGGCGGCCGAGAGCGGAAGATTCCATGCGCCGGTGGCGTCCTCGTCCTTGGCGCGCAACATCCGCCAGCCCGAGACAATCACGATGAACGAGAAGGCGGCCATGAGCCATGCGTCCGGCAGTTGTTCGCGCAGCATCGAACCGAGCTTGGTGGCCGGGATGCCAGCCACGGCGTGCACGAGGGCCTGCCGTTTGGAAACTCTTCCCGCGAAAAGCTGCACGCCGGCTCCAAACAGCGAGGCGACGCCCACCACGAATTGCGAAACGGCGATGGCTTGGCTGACCGGCAGCGCCGCGGCGTAGACCAACACCGGCAAGGCCAAAATGGCGCCGCCGCTGCCCAGGGCGCCGAGGACGACGCCGATCAGTCCGGCCAAGGCCAAAATCAGGAGCGAAGGGAACAAGACGGGGCCCGTTTCAGGGCGGCCATGCCACCCGCAATGTTCACCACATTCTCAATACCGGCGGCGGCCAGGAGACTCGCGGCCAGCGAACTCCGGTAGGAACTGCCGCAAATTACGGGTACCTCGGCCCGCCCGCGCAACTCGCCGGCGCTGGAAGAAATCTCCCCGGCGGGAATGTTGATGGCCCCGGGGGCGTGATCTTTGGCAAATTCCGCCGGACTGCGGACGTCCACCACAAATTGGCCTTGGAGCTCGCTCGCGGCGCGTTGCGGAATGGTAGAGAAAGCGCGGCCCGAGGAAAGCCACGCAGGAATCCCGCCTTCAAGCGACCCGAGGATGCGGTCCAGGCCCACGCGGACCAGGGCGCGGCGGGCGTCCTCTAAACTGGCGGCATCCTCCCCCACCAGCAGGATCGACCTATCGTAGTCCAGAACCCAGGGCGCCCATAGTCCAAAGCTGGGGCCTGCACCGATGTTGACCGACTTGGCGATGTACGCGCCACCGAAGGCCTCGCCCCGGCGCAGGTCGACAACCTGGGCCCCTTCTTCGATGGCGTCCGCGAAGGCGTCCACGCAGAGCAAGGCTCCGCCGGGGAGCCCGTTCAGGTGGGGCGCGCCTTTGGAATTAAGAGCTTTCATTCGACGGTAGTAGGCGGGAAACTCGGGGACGGTGGATAGAATCTGCTCGATGAAAGCGCCTTCCGGTTGGTCCGCCATGAAGACATTGCAGAAGCGTTCGTAGCCGAGCGTCGTGTAGGGGCGATCGCTCAGATTGGCGCCGCAAAGGGAGCCGGCCCCGTGCGCAGGGTAGACCAGCAGCCCATCGGGCAGGGTTTCGATGCGCTGGTGGACGCTTCGGTAAAGGCTGGCCGCCAGCGCTCGCTTGGCGTCTTCGCCCAACAGGTCGGGCCGGCCTAAGGAGCCAACAAAAACAAAGTCGCCGCTAAAGAGCGCCAGGGGCTGGCCGCAGCGGCTCTTTTCGTAAACGAGAAAGCTCAGGTGCTCGGGCGTGTGTCCGGGTGTGTGATAAGCGACGATGCGCAAATCGCCCGCGTGGATCTCGTCGCCATCCCGCGTTTCGCGGTGGGGAAATTGGTAGGCAAAGTCTTCGCCTTCGTCGTACGCGCTCAGATACAGAGGTGCGCCCGTCAACGCGGCCAGTTCCGGAGCGCCGCTAGCGTAGTCGGCATGAATGTGGGTTTCGAGAATGCCGCGCAGAGTTAGCTTCTTTGCGGCGAGGTATTCGAGATAGGGTCCGGGATTTCGTTCGGGATCAATGACGACGGCTTCGCCCATCGAGGTGAGGATGTAGGAGAAGTGGGCGAGCCCCTTGGCTTCAAATCGTTCGATTTGCATGGTTAACTCCAGTCGGACACATGGGCCTCGAAGGTCCGGGCCCGTTTCGATTCCCGTTGTTGTTCGCGGCGGCGCATGAGGTCGCAAAGCTTCTTGACCACCGGGTCGGATACGAAATAAATCGATTCAAGGCCATCTTTGCGGCGGCCTACGAGGCCGGAGTCCAGCAGGGCCTTCAGATGGCGGCTGGCATTGGATTGGGTGGTGCCAAGCGCGGCGGCCAGGGAGTTGACGTTGGATTCCCCGGCCAGCAACTGGGCGAGGATCCTCAGCCGCATCGGTTCGCCGAGGGCCCGGAAGCGGGCGGCAATCGCGTCCAGCAGGGGCTCGGGCAGGACCGTCTTCATCTATTAACTATTTGAGCATATGTGCATATAGTTTAGTAAGGGGGGCTCCGCGGCGGGTCAGGTCCCCGGCACCCGGTTGGCGCCATGGGCAAAGTGGAAAAGGGCAATGGCCGATCTGGATCGCTGGTTGCCGTTGGAATTGGCTCGCCACAGCGCCAAACGCTTGGCGGCGGCTAAGGAAAAGCCATGCGCCATGGGTTTCACGAATTTGACCGTGCTCGAGGGCGCCTTAAAGCCTGGAGAGCGGCGGGCCGCATGGTGGCCATCTTCACGGCGTTGGCTCTGGGCGGGGTGGTGTTTGCCGGGGTGAGTGACATCGGCGCGATGGCGACTCTGCTGGGGAAGATGCCCTAGAATCGCGCGCTGCCCGTTGCTGACTGTGACCGCTCGCTCTGTACGATAGCTTCGTAGGCTAATTTTCGGGAGTCGGTACGCCCGCCAACACCGTATCGGGAGAGAAAGGGGCCGGGTTTGAGGCGAAGTATTGTCCTTGATTCAACTTCAGGAACACCTGTCCCGCGACGCCGCTGGCCACGGGGCCGCTCACGAGCTTGCCGCCCGTCAACAGTACGACGACTACCAGCTTCCGGTCGCCCACCTCGTTGAAACTGCCAAACCAGCCCAGGTGGGTTTGGTGGTCGCTATGGGTGCAGGTGCCGGTCTTGCCATAGATCGGCTCGTGGTCTTCATAGCCGGCCCGACGCGCCGAGCCAAACTCGATAGCGCCCTGCATGCCGGGCTTTAACTCCCCGATGGCGGTTTCGAGGTTTGGAATCCGCCGCTTTACCAGCGGTACCAAAGACTCGACTTCGGCCGGCGTCCGCGGATACTGCAAGTAATACATGGTGCCCCCGTTGGCAAGCATGCTGAGCTGCGAAGCCAGTTGCAAGGGCGTGAGGTTAATGCCATCCCCGAAGCTGGTCATCATGCCGATGCCGGAGGAAACTTCCCGCGCGGGCCAAATGCCTGGCTGCTCGCCGGGAATGTTCAAGCCAGCCGTCTCGCCCAAGCCCAGGAGTTTCGCGTAGTGAGAAATCTTTTCGTAGCCGAGTTTACGCCCGATGTTGGCAAAATACGGATTGTTACTGCGGGCCAGGGCCTCCGTCATCGCCATATAGGAGCGGCGGCCCAGTTTCTGTACTTTGTCCTTGTCGTATTCGCCCTCCATGACGCCGGCCACGCCCGCCAACAGCTTGATGGTGGAGCACGGCTGGAAGCCATTCTGCAGCGCGAGTTTTTGGTTAACCATGGTGAGGATGCGCCCATTCGAGGGATCGACCACAACCACCGTACCGTTCAATCCATTCAACGCTTCAACCGCAGCCCGGCGAACGGCTAGGTCCTCGCCATCAATGATGTCGCCCTCGGTGGCATCGGCAAAATTGGGCACCGTCCAGAAGCCGGCATAGGGGCTGGTGCGTTTGCGGTACCGGGAAAAAGACGTTTTGCGCAACGCGACTTTATTGCGCGTAGTGTAACGAGTGCGAATGATTTGGGTCTTAGAAGAGGCGGGTTTGGCCTTTGTCGTTTTTTCCGCTGCCATTCTCACGGGGCTCGCTTTAGAGATCGTCGCCCGCGTCGGGGTACGTCTTACGGCGCTTCGCTTGGTCGCCGTCTTCTTCACGGAAGCTTTTTTTACCGGCGTTGCTTTGGTCGCGGCCGAAACGAGATTGTTACCGAAAAATCCCGCGCCCAGCGCAAGCATTAGGGTGCAAATAAAGGCATGCAGAACGCCGCCGTAGCGGAGTCTCTGGATTACCGGGGGGAAGTAGTTGAAAAAGACCATGCCGTCCTATAGAACCCTATCGACCGAAAACCAAGAAAATACAGGCCTTTAGGGTCTTGGTTAAAATTTGCCGTCGACGGTGACAGCGTACAGGCAATCTAACGTTATCAAAAGATTGGCCTTCTGGCAATCTATGAAATTTCATATAGCCCTGTCAACCCTTGAACGAATTTCCCCAAAAGATTTCAGTTAAACTAACAGGGGAGAATTCCCATTCTGATGCCCTCCTACCAATCGGAGCCCGAGCTTAGCCGCGCGGTCCGACTCCAAGCGGAGGTTTTGAGCCCCGACGAACTGATCCGGGCCTACCGCTTGATGTACCTGAGCCGTCGGATCGACGACCGGGAAGTGCTTCTTAAACGCCAGAACAAGATCTATTTTCAGGTCAGTGGTGCGGGCCACGAGGCGATACAAGTGGCCGCCGGATTGGCCTGCCGTCCGGGCTACGACTGGTTTCATTTGTATTACCGGGATCGCGGTTTGGCGCTGGCCTTGGGGATCACGCCGACGCAAATGTTTTTGCAGGGCGTGGGGGCGGCCTCGGATACAATGAGCGGCGGCCGGCAAATGCCCAGCCACTGGAGTAGCGAGGAATTGCACATTGTGAGCGGCAGTTCCCCGACGGGCAGCCAGTATTTGCATGCCATCGGCTGTGCCCAGGCTGGACGGATCTTGAAGGAAGCCCGCGACGAAATCACCCTGGTTACTTCCGGAGATGGCGCCACCAGCGAAGGCGAATTCTGGGAAGCGATGAACCTGGCCTGTCTCCATCGCTACCCCGTTGTGTTTCTGATCGAGGACAACGGCTACGCGATCAGCGTGCCAGTGGAGCATCAGACGCCTGGAGGAAGCATTTCGAAGTTGCTGTCGGGATTCCCGGGTCTACTTCGTTTGGAGGTGGACGGTACGGATTTCGAGGCCAGCTTCCGGACCATGCGGGAAGCCGTGGCGCACTGCCGCGAAGGCCTGGGCCCGGTACTGGTGCACGCGCACTGCACCCGCCCTTATTCGCACTCTCTATCGGATGACGAACGGCAGTACAAGACGGCGGCCGAAAGGGCGCTTGAGTCCGAACGGGATCCCGTGGAAATGCTGAGCCGGCGCCTGCTGGCGCTGGGTCTGGCGGGCGAAGCCGACCTGCGCGCGATGCAGCGGGATGTGGACCTGGAGGTACAGCAGGCGGCGGACTACGCCTTGACCCAGCCGGCGCCGAATGTTGATACGGTTTTCCTCAATCTCTACTCGCCCGACGTGGACATCACGAACCCTAAGTTTGACGCCACCGCGCAGTTTCGGGGGGAGCCGCGCACCATGGTGGATACGATCAACCAGACGCTGGCTGAAGAAATGCGGCGCAATCCGCGCGTCTTGATTTTCGGAGAAGACGTCGCGGATGTGAGCCGCGAAGAGTTGTTGCACGAGGTAAAGGGCAAGGGCGGCGTGTTCAAGGCGACGCTGGGCTTGCAGCGCGAGTTTGGTTCGCAGCGCGTATTCAATACGCCGATTGCGGAGGCTGGGATCGTCGGCCGCGCCATCGGACTCAGCCTCCGCGGCTTGAAGCCGGTGGCGGAGATTCAGTTTTTCGATTACATCTGGCCGGCCATGATGCAACTGCGCGATGAGATGGCAACCTTGCGCTGGCGCTCAAACGGCATGTGGAGTTGCCCGGCCGTGATCCGGGTGCCTATCGGCGGCTACCTGACAGGCGGCGCGATTTATCACAGCCAAAACGGCGAATCGATTTTTACGCATATCCCGGGACTGCGCGTAGTTTTCCCATCCAATGCCTTGGACGCGTGCGGATTATTGCGTACGGCCATCCGGGCCGACGACCCCGTCTTGTTTCTCGAGCACAAGAAGTTGTATCGTGAACCATATAACCGGAGTCCGCACCCCGGAGAGAATTTCACCATACCGTTTGGGAAAGCCAATACGGTGAAGCCAGGGCGCCATCTGACCGTGCTTTGTTATGGAGCGCTGGTCAAGAAGGCGCTCGATGCGGCGGCGTGGATCGAACGGCGGCAGGAAGGCAAGTCAATCGAGGTGATCGATTTACGCAGCTTATCGCCCTACGATTGGACGTCGATCGCAGAAAGCGTGCGGCGCACGAACCGCGTGCTGATCGCCCACGAGGATGTTTTGAGTTGGGGCTTTGGCGCCGAGCTTGCGGCGAGGATCGCGGATGAACTCTTCGAATTCCTCGACGCGCCCGTCAAGAGAGTCGCGGCGAAAGACACGTGGGTGGCGTATAACCCGCTGCTGGAGGACGCCATCCTCCCGCAGGTAGAAGACTTAGTTCGCGAAGGCGAAAGGCTGTTGGCTTACTGAGCACCAGGCAAATCTGACATACTGTAAGGAAAGAAGGAATCGACTATGCCGAATCTTGGACCAACGGAACTCATTCTCATTCTCGGAGTGGCCGTGCTGTTTTTTGGCGGGAAAAAGCTCCCGGAACTGGCCAAAGGCCTGGGAGAGGGGATTAAGAACTTCAAGAACTCGATGAAGGAAGATCCGCCGCCGCCTCCGCCCGAGGCTAAGCCCAGCCAGCCGCAGCAATAAACGCGATATTACTTGCATGTGCCCAACGCGCATGCCGCAAAAGAGGGTTCTGGTCATTTGCCAGAACTCTTTTTTGTTTATGGCCGCCGATAGCTCATTTGGGGATACCAATCCGGACGGTACATCCCGCACGCCACGTTCCGGATTAATGAGTCTAGCGGCGCAAGCCAAGCCGGCAGGTTGCCACGGGACAGAATGTCAATGCGACCACCAAGCCGATCTCGGTTGAGGGCCTAGCCCATAAGGGACCGATTGAAATTCCGTAGGGGGGCGCCGGCGAAAACCGAGGAGCACTCTAGTGGCTCAGTTCGGGGAGACCGCGAAACAAAGCCAGACTTTCAGGATTCGCCAGCGCCCCCTCGTTTGCGATGGGTTGCCCGTTCACGGCATTCCGCACTGCGGCTTCGCTTAGCTTGCCGTTGACGGTCCGCGGCAAATCGGCGACCGGCAAGATCTTCTTCGGAACGTGATGGGGGCTGGCTTGTTGCCGAATGGTTTGGCGGATTTTCTCCTCCAGCTCCGGGCTCCAGACCGTACCCTCCCGCAAGCGCACAAACAACACAATTCGCACATCTCCTTCCCATGCTTGGCCGACGGCGACAGACTCAATGACTTCCTCGATCGTCTCTACTTGCCGGTAAATCTCGGCGCTTCCAATGCGCACCCCGCCGGGATTGAGCGTCGTGTCGGAGCGGCCATATATCGTAAAGCCCAGCGTGGAGGAGCTTTGTCTGGCCCAATCGCCGTGGTGCCAGGCCCCGGGAAATCTTTCGAAGTAGGCCTTGCGGTAGCGCGTGCCTGCGGGATCGTTCCAAAAACCTAAGGGCTGGGAAGGAAAGCGGTTTACACAAACCAATTCGCCCGGCTCGTCAAAGATCCGCTCGCCGTTCTCATTCCAAATCTGGACATCCATGCCCAGGCCGGCGCATTGGATTTCGCCGCGGTGGACCGGGAGCAAGGGATTGCCGAGGACGAAGCAGGAAACAATGTCGGTGCCGCCCGAAATCGACGCCAGGTGTAGGTCCCGCTTGATCGAGGCAGAGACAAAATCGAAGCTGTGGGGCGCGAGGGGAGAACCGGTGGACAGGATTTGCCGTAGGGCAGATAGATCGTGGTGCGCGCCAGGCGGATAGCCTGATTTTTCGAGCAAAGCCAGATACTTCGCACTGGTGCCGAAGTGCTCGAGGCGCAGACGCTCGGCGAGGTCCCAAAGAATTGCCGGCCCAGGGTAAAACGGCGAACCATCGTAAAGAAGGAGAGTCGCGCCGCAGGCTAAGCCTGTGACGAGCCAGTTCCACATCATCCATCCGCAGGTGGTGTAGTAAAAAAGCTTCTCCCCCGCACGCACGTCGGCGTGAAGTCGGATTTCTTTGACGATTTGCACAAGGGTGCCGCCTGCGGAATGCACGATGCATTTGGGGAGACCCGTCGTGCCGCTGGAAAACAGAATAAATAATGGGGCCGCATGGGACAAAGGCACGAATTCTAACGGAACAGAGCTTTCCTGGGGGAGATCCTCGATAAGAGCAAAGGCGGCCAAGCGGGGCAGCCCGGACTGGATGGACTTGTGGCGCTCGCCCAGTTCGTACTGCTTCCCATGGAAGCGATAGCGGGCCGTGGAGACCAGCACTTTGGGTTCGATTTGTTGCAAGCGATCCAGGACCCCGGCGACCCCAAAATCGGGCGAACAAGAAGTCCAGACGGCGCCCAGGCCGGTAGCGGCCAGCATCAGGGCGATGGTCTCGGGTCGATTGGGCAGATAGGCGGCCACGCGGTCGCCAACGCCGATCCCTTGCTCTCGCAGCCAGGCCTGATATGACGCGGTCCGCCTGCGCAAATCCTCAATACTCCAATGTTCCTCCCGGCCCGATTCGTCCGCGGCGATCAGACCGCCGCCCCGGGCGAGCAGGATTTCCGCGAAGTTAAAGGCTTGGTTAGGTAAGGGCAAGGCCGCCCAACGCCGGAAGGCATTCCAGAAATCGCCATGCGGGTTAACGGACCAGTTGTGCAGCGAGGGGTAGTCGGCAAAGCCATGCCGAGCCATAAAATCAGCGAGTTGCGGCGGCATCGATGCGCATGCTCCATTCTCCGAAGCCGGCGCTACCCGACCAGGCGCGGAAGATGAGGGTTTCGCCGTCGCCAAGGTAGGGACCGCCGCGTTCCAGCAAGCTGCCTTCGCCTTTGAAGTTGCCGCTGCTGATGGTGCCCGAACCATGGAGGTCGCCCAATTGAAGCTGGACGCCGCCGGCGATCAGGTGCGCGATTTGCTGCGCGTGGCTCCAGTACATGTGCCGGTAGTTGGTACGGGTGGAAAGTTCTTCAGGGCCATCGGGCGTGCGGCGCAGCACCTCGATTTCGACGTCGAAGTTGCGGGGTTCCGCAGTTTCCAAGTGGGGCAGGGGAAGGGGATCCATCGCGGGGCCCGGCGCGCTCGTTAACGCTTCCGGAAGTACCAGATAGGGGGAAATGGTGGTGGAGAAGGCCTTGCCGAGAAAGGGGCCCAAAGGGACGTATTCCCAGCGCTGGATGTCGCGGGCGGACCAGTCGTTCAACAAAACGAAGCCAGCCAGACGGTCTGGCGCGGCGGGGCAAAGGAAATAGCCGATCTCGGCCTCGTAATCGAGCTCCCGCGTTGGCGCAAAGACAATCTGCCCCTCGGCGGTCTTGCACTGGCCGGAGGGACGAACGACGCGGCGGCCGACGTTCACGTTGCCGGCGCGGCCGTTATAGGCTGCGGGCAAATGAAGCCAATTTTCCGGCAAGGGATTCGCGGGGTCGCGGAAGCGGCGCCCGACATTGGAGGCGTGATGGAGGCTGGAATAGAAATCGACAAAATTAGGGGGCACAAACGGGAGATGAAAAAGCGCGTCTTCGGCCGGAATACCGGGCAGCGCTTGGCCATCAAGCAAGGCCATGCGGACCCGCTCTCGGATGGCTAGCGCGAGAGCGCGGCCTTCGGCAAAAAGACTCGCCAAATCCGAGGGAATGTCGTTCCAGGCGGCGGCGAGGTCCAGAATTCGTTCGCCAAATCGAATGCCAAGTCGGGCTGGGTCGCCGAAACGGCAAAAGGGGAGATTGTCGAGGCCGAAGGACAAGGCGGGCGAAGGCACAACCTATTATTGCGGCGGCAACGTAGGAGCGAGTTGGCCGGCCGAATTCCAAACTTCTGGAATCCGTCCGGCCGGGAGGGCGCGGGAATACAAGAAACCTTGGAGAGACTGATAACCGAGGTTGGTGAGCATTTCCCATTGCTCACCAGTTTCCACCCCTTCGGCGACGATGCCCAAGCCGAGCGAGGAGGCTAGTTGCCGCAGAGAAGCGAGTATGGCGCGGGCTTTGGGTTGGGTAGTGGCTTGGCGAACGAAGTAACCGCTCACCTTGAAACCGTCTACGGGAAAGTCGGCCAGATAGCGGAGAGAGGAGTAGCCATCGCCAAAATCGTCCAGCCAGATTTCCACTCCGGCCTCGCGCAGCCGCTGGAGGTGGCGAATCGTGTCGGGGTCTCCGTCCATAAAGGCGCTTTCGGTGATCTCAAAGGCGATGCGGGCGCTCTTCAGCGGTTCCGAAGCCAGCAGTTCGAGGATTTTGCGTTCCTGCACGAACGCGGGAAAATGGCACCCCGACATATTGATGCTGTAAAGCACGTCTTGGCCGCCGCCCATGCACTCCCGCCAGGCCGAGATTTGTTTGGCAAGGCGCTCCAAGCCCTGCACGTCGAGTTGCAGCACCAGGCCCGAATCTTCCGCCGCGGAGATGAAGCTGGCCGGTGAAACCACGCCCAACCGTTGGTGCGACCAGCGCAGCAGCGCTTCGATCATGACAATTTTTCCGTTGAGCGAATTGTAAACAGGCTGGAATTCAAAGAAAAACTCATTGCGCTCGATGCCTTGCGCGAGGTCGGATTCGACGCTAACGATATGGTCGGGCGTGGAGACGGGGACCAGCGGCAGATGGAAGAGCGAGACCCGCCGGCGCTTGGCCTGCCCCAGCGCAGCGTCGGCGTCGCGCAAAACAGACTCCGGCGTGCACTGGCGGTTAGCGGGAAAGGCCAAGCCCGCCCGTGCACTGAAATGGACCTGTAGCTCAGCGCGAGAATAGGGTTCCTGGAGTTCCGCGACGATGGTTTCCAGAGCGGCGATGGCACTTTCCCGCTGAGGAAGGCCGCGCAGCAGCAGCGCAAACTCACCTGCATTCATGCGGGCGAAGCTATCTTGAGCTCCAAGCAGGCGCTGCAGGCGACGCTCCGCCTCCGCCAATAACACTTCGCCGGCCGCACGGCCGAAAACACGATGAAATACGCGAAAGCGGGCGAAATCCAAGATGGCGACCGCGAAATGCGAGCCGGGCAGCCCGAGCCGCCAATCAGAGACCGCGCCGTCAAGGAGTCGCCGAAATTCTGTGTTACGGCGGCGTGGCCCCCTCGTTTCCGCAGCCGTACCGGCCTTGGCCGCACGCGGCTTTGGCGCCTTGGAGGACATCGAAGAGGACATTTCGCAAAACAAGGCCGATAAACGTTGTCCATCGCCGGAGCAGGGAGCCGAGCGAAACTGGGCGCGAAGGCGGCCGATCCGCGCGTCGGGTAACTGCATTCGAAATTCGAATTCCTGGGTTGCGCCGTTCTGAGCGCCGTCCAGTAGCGCCCGCAGCGCGGGTTGGTCGGCCGCCAGGACATTGCTGAGGAAGCGCTCGCGGTCTTCGAGCACAGCAACCACCGGGATGCCGGTGACGTCTTCAAATTCAGGACTTACAAAGCGAAGCCCGTTGGCGGAGAAAACCAGGAGAAAAGCTCGCGATTCTCCGCTTGACGCCCCGACGTGGAACGTTCGCAGCGAAGGGGGCAGGTGCGATAAGTGGACTAGTTTTCCTGGCTCATCTACACCCTGGCCGGCCCTAGCCAACTGTCGCTTCGCTTTTTGGTTCCAGCAGAGGATACGATCCTCCGCTGTAAGGATAACCATCGGCTCGTCGAACTGGTCCATCAGCTCGCTTAACCCTGCCCACATGGAACTCCTCCGCCAATCGTGATTCCGACGTTAGGACTTAAATATATATCTTTTTCGGTCAAAGTACAGACAAATCGAAAGGGACAGAGTGAATTTCCTTGAAATCGCGAAATTGTAGAATCATCCGGTAGTTGCCGGGGCCGGGAAAGCCGAAGGGAAAACTGAATTCCGGTTCCACCGCTCGTCCGGAACCCGCGCCATGTCCGGCCACATCCGGGTCTAGCAAGTCCTGGGGACCCAGGGCGAGTGCGGCAGCCCCCATGGATGCCGTTCCCCCAGGGTGGAGATGGGCGAAGACGCCGAAATCTCGGCGAAATAGGACTAAATGAGCGGGCATCCCCAGGAAGGGGCGGAGATTCTTTGCGGGGTTGCCGTCGGCATCGAGAACCCGAAAGCGAAGTTGGAGTGGGGTGTTTGCCAGGATACGCGCGGGCCTTTCCCATTGAATTTGCCAACCATTATTCAGGCGGGCCCCAGAACGTTCGTAATTTTTCTCACTTAATTCAGTCCAGCTGTCGTCAGGGGGCTGAATTTCAGTTTCACTTACAATGCTGACGCTGGTGGAGGCTGAGACCGTTTCTGCGAGGCCCGTCCGGTGAAGGAGATCGGCAAAAACTTTAAACTTCCCGTGAATCCCCTTGGGCAGGAGGAATTCGAAGCGGCCGGCCGAGAATGCGACGGGGTGGAGGTGATAAAAAGCGGAAGGCTCGGATTCCCGAATCAGAAAGAGATGCATCCGGTAGCCGTGATCGTCGATGAAATCGTCGAGCGACTTCGGCTGGTACCAGCCGGAGTGAGCCAAATTTAGGATAAGACGGTTGCCGCTCTGGACGGCCTGCGCCTGGAGAGGCTTATAGATGGAGGAGGTGTAGGCCTTCGCTTCCGCTTCCCACCATTGCAGGCCGAACCAAACGGCGGCCAGACTAGCTACCAGACTGACGGCGCGAATGGCGGCGCGGCGGCCGGGTCGAGGCTGCTGACCGGGTGGGAGAGTGGCCTGGCCGAAGGCGGCGCCCGCAATGCCAATGACGCCGAGAACGAGCAAGGCGACGAGGCCCGTCAAGATCGCACCCGTCACGGAATCCATAGGGGTGACGCGTTCGGAAAGAGCCGCCACGGGAATCGACAGGACGCCTTGCCCGCGCGCGCCGTCCACTACGAGGCGGACCTGCCAGGAACCGCTGACCATGAGCCAGCAACTGCCCGTGAAGTTAAGGGGATCCTGCGCCGAGCGGAGGGCGAGGTCCGGCGTGGGCGGAAATTTGGCTCCAGCGCCCGTCAGGGCCATGGTGCTGAGGTGGATGCGCTGAACGTCCTGGGAAGCGGCGCGGATGCTGATTTCGGCGACTCCCGGGATTACGGAGGGAGGACGAATAACGACGTTCAAAGGGTAAGGGCCCGCGAGTCCTTCAAAGAAGACATCCTTGACTCCGACGTGGGCCGCGCCAAGAGAGGCAAAGAGGAAAACGGCGGCGAGGAGCCTCATCGCTGGACCGCGCGGATCCAGTTGCCCATGGCAAAGCCGAGGCGGGTCATCAGAAAGGCCGCCAGGAGCGCCTGGCCCATGACGACGGCATACTCGAACGCGCTATTTTCGAAGACCCGAAAGGCGCCGCGGCGCAGAGCGGCTTCCGGCGGGATGAAGTAAGCGAAGTGGTGCGCGCCGAAGAACCAGTTTTTCGCGCCGTCCGACATGAGGAAGTTGGCGAAGGGATACTGGACCGCGAAGAAGGCTCCGACAAAAACAAAGCCGCCGGCGAGGGCCTGTAGCCAGAGGCTCGCGTATTTGAGGCGATGCCAGAGGAGATCGCAGAGCAAGGCCGGAACGACCACGAGGAGAGGGAACTGCGGGGGCACGAAGTAAGTCACGGGGACATAGACAGGCCCCAGTTTCGGTTCGGCGGGAAAGAGAGGCAGGATCCACTGGAAGCCCAGCATGAAGACGGTGTAGACGGAGGCGGCGATCGTGGCCCCGAACTTGTGGCCGCTGGAACGGGCAACGACGGCCAGCACAAGCGGCACGGCCAGCGCGACGGTGCGATAGAAAAAGGCCGTGTGCATGAGCACGCGGGTGGTCATTTCCAGGATCAGGATCGTGACGGTTATGACAACCAAACCACCCAAGTAGAGAAACATCGCCTCCAGGCGCTGCCGCTGCGCACCGACGGCACGATTGCGTGCGCCCATGGTCAAAATCAGGCTGCCCACCTGCACGGTGAAAAAGCCGAAGAGCAGCAGGACATGGGGAGGAGAGAGGATCTTGACGTCGAGGCCGTAGGCGCTGTGCCACCAATCGTCAAAAGGCGCCGAGGTGAGCATCGCCAATCCGCCCCAGCCCACCAGAAAAGCGCCCAATGGCGCTTTGAGGCCGAAGATGTCGACGGTGGCTTCGTTCGTGGCTCCGCCGACGCCGAAAGTGTGAGAGAAGACGAGCCATCCCGCACTAACACCGCCGAAGACGCCGCAAAGATAAATGGCGATATGGGCGGGCGTCCAGAAGTTATCTCGTCCGATGGAGGAGTGCCAGGAGATGTCCCAGTGGGCGCCAATGATGGCCGAGGTGCAGGCGGCGGCCATGAGCCAAACCGTCCATGGAATAGAGACCGCCTGGGAGTGGGCCCTTAGGGCGGAGCGGAGCCCGATTGCATCGACTTGAGTGGCCATATGCCCTTATTCTCGCCGATCTAACGCGGCGGGATCTGCACGTGAGCGAGCAACTTTTCAACGTACTTGCCGATGATGTCGACCTCGACATTTAGCCGGTCTCCGGGCTGGCGTTGGTGGAGTGTCGTATGGGTCCAGGTGTGAGGAATGATCGCAACACTGACCAGCGGACCCTCGACGGCGGCGATGGTGAGGCTGATGCCATCGAGGGCGATAGAGCCTTTGAAAACGAGATAGCGCTCAAGACTTTCGGGCACCCGGACGGTGAGCCACCAATTGCCGTCGCCGAGTTCGGAAACCGAGACGAGTTCGGCCAGGCCATCGACGTGTCCCTGCATGATGTGTCCGCCGAGGCGGGCGCCGGCTTGGAGGGATCGCTCAAGATTGACGCCGCTGCCCGGGGCCAGCTGACCCAGGCTGGTGCGAGCCAGCGTCTCTGGCGCAAGGTCCGCCGAGAAGGCCCCGTCGCGGATGTCGAGCGCGGTGAGGCAGACGCCGCTGACGCAGATGCTGTCGCCTTCGTGGGCGTCGCTTAGGATCGCGGGCGCCGAGATGCGCAGGCGCAAGCCGGTGGCGCGCGCGTCCAGGGCGTTAATGTGGCCTACGGCCTCGACCAATCCGGTAAACATTAGTTCTCCAGCCTCAATTCCTGAGCCCCTACTTTTTTGACCCAGGCTTCGACGGCGAATTCCTCCGGCGCAATGGGATGGAGGCGGATGCCTTCGAGCAGAATGGCGTCGGCGCGGCGGCGGCGGCCCAAACCGCCCGCCACGGGAAGGGATTGCATGCCGCCGAGGATCTTGGGGGCGTAGTAAAAGAAAATTTTGTCCACAACGTTGGACTCGAGAGCGGACCAATTGACCATGCTGCCGGCTTCGATCATGGCACTCAGGTATTTGCGCCGGGCTAGCTCCTGCACCAATAGCTCCATGCTGACGCGTCCGCTGGCGGCATCAAAAACCACCACCTCGACGCCTTTGGCCTCCAGGATTTTGCGCTGCGTAGGGGAGGCGGCCGTGGTGGTGGCGACCAGTACATCCTGGCGGCAACCGGTCACCATGCGGCTATGGACGCTCAGCCGCAACTGCGAATCGAGGACGACGCGCAAGAGCGGGCGGGCGCGCTCTAGGCCCGTGCGGTCTGTCAACATGCAGTCGTCGGCGATGACCGTGCCTATGCCGGTGATCATGACGTCGCTTTGGTGGCGAAGGCTTTGCACGTGCAGCCGCGCCAGTTCACTGGTAATCCAACCTTCGTTATCTTCAGGGGCGGCGATTTTGCCGTCGAGCGTGAGCGCGCTTTTGAGAGTAACTAGGGGGCGGCCCGTCTTCATGAAATGCGCGAAGGCTTCGTTCAGGCGCAGCGCTTCGGGCGCGGCAAGCGGATCGAGGGCAACTTCGATGCCGGCGGCGCGGAGCTTGGACAAGCCGCTCCCAGCCACGATCGGGTTCGGGTCTTCCATCGCGACAAACACGCGGCGCACTCGGGCCGCGATCAACGCCTCGGCGCAGGGTCCGGTGCGGCCCGTGTGGCTGCAGGGTTCGAGGGTAACGTAAACATCGGCGTCCGCGGCCAATGGGCCGGCCTCGCGCAGCGCTACGGTCTCGGCGTGGTCTTGTTCGGCATAGAGGTGAGCGCCGCGGCCGACGATAGCGCCATCCTTCACGATCACGCAGCCCACGGTGGGGTTGGGGCTGGTGCGCCCCAAAGCGCTATGCGCAAGGTCGAGAGCGGCGCGCATTTCCGCGCGCAAGCCGGGCGTGCGTTCAATTGTCGAATAGGGATGCAACAAACTTGTCGGCCTCAAAGGGAAGCAAATCGTCGATCTGTTCGCCGACTCCCACAAAGCGGATCGGCAGGTTCAACTCGCGGGCAATGGCCACCACGACGCCGCCCTTGGCGGTGCCGTCGAGTTTGGTGAGGACAATACCGGTGACGCCGGCGGTTTCGGTGAACTTTTTGGCCTGTTCGAGGCCGTTCTGGCCCGTCACGGCGTCCAAGACCAGGAGGACCTCATGCGGGGCATCGGGGATGAGCCGCCGGGCGGTTCGCGTCATTTTTTCGAGCTCCGCCATCAGATTGGCCTTATTGTGCAGGCGGCCGGCGGTATCCACCAGCACGACGCTCGATTTCCGGCTCTTGGCCGATTCCAAGGCGTCGTAAAGGACCGCGCTGGGATCGCTGCCCGTTTGTTGGCGAACTAAAGCGACATTGCTGCGTTGCGCCCAAACTTCCAATTGCTCAATGGCGGCGGCGCGAAAGGTGTCGGCGGCGCAAATCAAAACGCTGTGTCCGTCGGCCTGAAAACGATGGGCCAGTTTGCCGATCGTGGTGGTTTTGCCAACGCCATTCACGCCCACGATCATCACGATGGTGGGGGGCGTGGCGGCAAAGTGAAAAGGCCGCGCATTGCCTTCAAGGATCTCCAGCAGTTGCTGCCGGATGACGCTGCGCAGTTCCCCGGGGTCGCTGAGCACGTTACGCTCGACTTTTTGGCGGATGCTATCGAGGATCTCGGTTGTTGTGCGGACGCCAATGTCGGCCGAGATCAGGGAGTACTCGAGTTCTTCGAGCAGATCGGGATCGATTTCGCGTTTGCCGTGGATCAGGCCGTCGAGCGTGCCAACCAGGCCTGTGCGTGTTTTTTGAATGCCCGCCTTTAGACGGTCCAGGAGGCTGCTCATGCGGGATAAGCATATAGTGTAACCGCGCGCGGCGGGCACTCCGGTTTACCATTAGAGATTGGTCCCTACGGAAGTTTCCACCAACAGCGATTACACGGTCCGCGACCAGCAACGGATGACGGCCGCGGTGAATTACTTTGCCTGGCAGGCGAAGCTGGCGCTCGCGCCGCTCGGACAGCGGATTGTCGAGGTGGGCTGCGGGATCGGCAATTTCACGCGCATGATGCTGGATCGCGAAGGCGTGGTGGGCGTGGACATCGATGAGAACTGCATCGCCCGGCACCGGGAACGCTTTGGGGCGAACGCGAACGTGCAATCGAGAGTGCTGGATGCGCTCGATCCGGCCTTTGCGGAGTTAAAGGAGTTTCGTCCCGATAGCGTGGTGTGCCTGAATGTGCTGGAACACATTTCCGACGATCTGGCGACGCTGCGGGCCTTCGGCAACATATTGCCCGCGGGCGGGCGCGTAGTGCTGATGGTGCCCGCGTTTATGGCGCTGTATGGACCGATTGACCGGCATCTGGGCCACTACCGGCGCTACACCAAAACGAGTTTGCGCCAGACGGCCGAGGCCGCCGGTTTGCGCCCGCTTTCGTTGCGTTACATGAATACTGTCGGCTTCTTCGGCTGGTGGGTGAACGCGAAGCTGATCCCGCGCGAGGAACAGTCCGAGGGGCAGATTGAGCTTTTCGATAAGCGCATTGTGCCGGTGCTCGAGAAGCTGGAAGGCGCGATTGCGCCGCCTTTTGGGCAGAGCGTGTTTGCGGTTCTCGAAAAAGCCCGCTAGAAGAGTAGAATCGAAGCAGCCTTGAAGATCTCGATCGTCATTCCCGTCTACAACGAAGTGAACGTGCTGCCGATGGTGCTGGACCGCGTGGCCAAAGCGGCGCTGCCCGAAGGTTGTGAGAAGGAAATCATTGTGGTGGACGACGGGTCCACGGATGGCACCTCGGAATTGCTGGAGCGCTATCGCGACGTGGTGATGATCCACCATTCCGTGGAAAACTTCGGCAAAGGCGCGGCGCTGCGCATTGGCATCCGCAAGGCGACCGGAGACATCGTGCTGGTGCAGGATGGCGACCTGGAGTACGATCCCGCGGACTACCTGAAGGTGCTGGAGCCACTGGTGCGCGGCGAAGCTAAGGTCGTTTACGGCAGCCGCTTTTTGGGCCGGATGCAGGGCATGAAGTTTGCCAATTGGCTGGCCAACAAGCTGCTGACCAGCACGGCCAACCTGCTCTACAACGCGCGCATCACCGACGAAGCGACGGCCTACAAAGCGTTCCGCATTGAGGTGCTGGAGGCTATGCGGCTGCGTTGTATCCGTTTTGAGTTTTGCCCGGAGGTGACGGCGAAGGTGCGCCGGCTGGGTTATGAAATCCACGAGGTGCCGGTAAGCTACAACGCGCGCGGAATTCTCGAGGGGAAGAAAATTCGTTGGCAGGATGGATTTGAGGCGATGTGGACGCTGTGGAAGTATCGCTTTGGAGCGTTGGAAAAGCCGGCCATGGCGGCCGAGCCGAGCTTCAAGCGCGCCTCAGCCTAGTCTGCACAGTCCGACGCCGTGCATCGCATCTTATTTCCCGATTGGTGGTTGGCGAACAGCTGGTCGCTCTTGGACCAATTGCGGGAACCGAGTTTCGATGGCTGGCTGCTGCTGCGCTACGCCTTACAGGCGCTAGCGACCAGTTTCCCGCTTTTCCTTGCCGATTACCTATTGGGCCTGGGCGTGCTTCGCCTCTGGGGCAAAACGCTCGCCCGGCCTTTGCAACACGCGGCGGCTTTAGGGTTGGGCATGGGCCTGGCGGGAACGGGAATTTTCCTTCTGGGCACGCTGGGACGGATCACCTTAAGAGGACTGTTGATCTTGACGACGGTGCAACTGGCGCTGGGGCTCGCACTGGCTTGGCGGACCTTGCGCCTGTCGAAGTGGCGCTGGCCGAAATGGCGCTGGGATTATTTGCTGGCGCTGCCGGTGCTGGCCGTCCTGGTGCCAGACCTGATGATGCCCGTCTTCGATTACGACAGCACGATGTACCACATGGCCAGCGCGCGCCATTACAAGGACAATTTCAAGATCTCCTATCAGGACGGCATCCGCTTCAATGCGCAGCCGCACCTGACGGTGATGCTGTATCTGCGGCAGTGGTGGGTGACGGGCGATGCCAATTTGACGAAGCTGGTCAACCTGGAATATCTGGCGATCCTGGCGCTGTTGTTCCACTGGATGGCAAGGCGATTTCGCTTGCCTTATGGCGGCTGGCTAGCGGCGGGGCTCGTCTTTGGCACGCCCATTTTCAGCTATGCGGCGCGGGTGGAATATGCGGACCTGGGTCTGGCGACCTGGCTGGGCCTCGGCTTCGCGGTATTAGTATCGGCGCCCGGGCGCTTGCCTCTCGCGGCGCTGCTCTTGGGCTTCTGCGCGGCGACAAAGCTGCAAGGCCACGTGGCGGCGGCCGCGGTGGGCCTGGGCTGGTTGACCGTGGCTCTCTGGCGGCGGCAGGCTTTCCTGAAGCCGATGGCCCTGCTAGCGGCGGGAGTGGCCGCGCCGTGCCTTGGTTGGTGGTGGCGCAGTTACCGGGCCACCGGAAGTCCGGTTTTCCCATTCCTAACGGACTCGCCCGACGTGAAGAATCTATTCACCGTGAACGCAACCTACGGGGTGGGGCGGGACTGGCTCACTTTCTTGAAGACGCCTTGGAACATGATCGTCGTGCCCCCCTATACCTATGCGGACCTCTTCCACTTCGGGCCTTCGTGTCTGATCCTGATTGTTCTCGGTGTAGCGGCCCTCTGGTGGGGGCGTGGGAGAAAAATCGACCGGGGCACGGGCATGGCGCTGGTGGCTAGCGCCGCGTTTAGCGTGCTGTGGTTTCGTTCTGGACAGGTAATGCGCTACGAGGCCTGCCTGTTGCCGATCTGGGCCTATTTGCTGCTGGCGAGTTTACGGCGAATGAAGACGCCCGTCGGGTTGGCGGCCCTGGTCTTTTTGCCGATGCTGATCTGGAGCAGCGTGATGACGGCCAGCGTGGTGCGCTTCGGCCTGCCCCCACCGGTGACCTGGCCGGCAGGGCAGGGCGCCTTGCGCAATGTGTTGCCTTACTATCGCGCTTCCCGCGTGCTGGAGGGTAGGGTTAAGAACGATGAGCGCGTTTATCTTTGGTTCTGCGACGATGCGCGCTTTTACTTTCCCGGGCGTTTGTACGGAGATTGGTTTGGCGGCTTCACGTACACCTGGCTGGGTAACGTGCACGCGGCAAGTCCAATACGGGACTTGCCCTCGATGATTCGGCGGCTGCGGGAACATGGCTTCCGCTATGTGGTTATCGACCGCGAGCGCGCCTCGCGGGGGGCGACCATTTATGGAGGCGATATCCTCGAGACGGGCTTGGTCCGGCCATTTGTGCCGATCCCCGGCACCGAGACGCTTTACGACGACCACCGCCTCGCGGTGTTGCGGATACTCTGAAGAGTGATTCGCATGCATAAACTCTCAACCGCTTTCGCGCTACTGCTGCTGGTGTCTTGCGTGAGCGAAAAGGAAAAATCGCCCGCGCTGCCGGAAGCGCGGATTAATCAGGTGGTGCCGGACCGCGTCATGGCCGGGCAGCCGTTTCAACAGCAACCCAACGGCATGAGCGCCCTGAGCGTGCTGGGAGCCAATCTGGTGAAGGGGAGCCGCATCAAGCTGAACGGTGCGGCGCTGGAATCTTCGTCCGGCGACGGAACCTCTTTGGCGACTCTCGTGCCGCCGGAGATGTATGCACGCGAGGGCAGCTATATTGTCACCGTGGAAACGCCCGATGGCCGCACCACGAATAGTCTGGCGTGGGTTGTGCTGCCCAAGACAGGTCCCGCGCCGGAGATCAAAGCGCTGTTTCCGGAGACAACCCAGGCGGGCAAAGGATTTAATGTCCAGGCTAATGGCGTGGTGGCGCTGGGCATGACTGGGGCTAACTTCCTGCCCGGCGCGAAGATTCTCTTTGGCAAGACAGAACTGGAAACCAACTTTGGCGATACCGACAAGCTCGGAGCCGTGGTTCCTCCCGACCTCTTTGCCAAGGCGGGCAAGATTTCCGTGACGGTCAGAAACCCGGACGGCAAAGTAAGCGCGCCGCGCCCCTTTACGGTAACGCCCTAGACGATGCCACGGTGGCTCGAACCTACGCTCGTCACTTGTGCGCTCCTGCTGTTGGCGGGAGCGAGCGCCTTATGGATCTACGAACTCGGCGTGGAATACGACGAGGCCCACTTTTACCCTACGGCCATTGAGATTGCCTACGGCGCGGAAAAGTACCTGCCGCCGCCGCACGGCGTGACGATCGCCCACCGGCCGATTCCGTTTCTCACGATGCCCTATGTGGGAACGCTAGACGCGCTGCTTTACGCGGTTCCGTACGCGGCATTCGGCTCCAGCCCGCTAGTGCCGCGGTGGACGAACGTCTTCCTGGGCGCGCTGATTTTCCTGCTTACCTGGCACGTGGCCCGCGGGGCGGCGGGGCCCTGGGCGGGGCTCTTTGCGTTGGGATTGCTGTTGGCGGATCTGGAATTGCTCTTGCATATCCCCACCAACTACGGGCCGCTCCTGCTGCAGCAACTGTTCACCATGGCGGGAATCGCGGCTTTATTGCATTGGTGGAAAACAAGCGAGAAGCTCTATTTCTTTGCGGCGGTCGCGATCTTCGCTCTAGCCTTCCATGAAAAATTGACGTACTTTTGGATCTTGAGTTCGCTGGCCATAGCCTCGGCGATCGTGTACCGGCGTGAGGCGCTGCGGGCTAGCCGTTGGTGGATGTATCCCGCGGGGCTGGCTTTGGCCTTGGCGATCCTGAGTCCTATTCTTTATTACACGTCCCAATTGCCAGAGGTGGTGCTGGGCTTTGGCAAGCAGAGCACGGGGCTGCGGGGAGCTTTTGGGGAACTGCTCTCGCAACGCTGGCATTCGCTGGACTTAATGCTGCGAGGCACTTGGATGATGGAGTTTACGGCGGGGCCGGTGCCGGAGGGACTGTGGAGAAGCCCCGCGTTGCTCGCCTTGTTTCTGGCCAGCTTTTTCGCGCGCCACCGCACGGGGCAGTTATGCTCTCTAACGGCTTTGGGAGTGTGGCTGTGGAATCTGGTTTTTCCCGAGGCCGGGCGCATGCATCACGTGCTGTTACTGGCGCCCTTGTGGCAGTGCGCCGGGGGGATTTTGTTTGGAATTTCGGGCAAGTTCGTACGCGCCGGCTTAGTGCTGCTTCTGTCGGTGGCGATCTTTGACACCGCGCGTTGCCTGGCTTGGTATGGACCGCGCGTCGCGCAGACGGGCGGGGCGAACCACTGGAGCGACATGACCGCGGGCGCGGCACAGTGGCTCGCGGCCCGGCCGGAACTCGAAGGTGTCGCCCTGAATTGGGGCATCGCGCGGACTTTGTTCAGCTTGAGCGGCGGCAAGGTGGAGGTGACCGAGCGGGCCTTCGACGCGATTCCCTCGCCGGAAATCGATGCCTTGCTGGCGAAGCGGCGCACCGTGTGGCTGGTGTCCGATGTCGTGCCCATCTATGCGGAACGTTGGCGGCAACTCGTGGAGCGGGCGGCGAGTGGCGGACGAAACCCAAGACAGGTGGCCGTCTTCTCGAGCCGGGATCGGCGTTTTCATCTACGGGCCTATCGCTTTGATGCGGAGCCGGCTCCCCTGCCGCTTTGGCGGGAGGTGGAAGGGAACCTGATCACGCTTCCCAAGAACTTCGATTTCGTCCGCCTCGAGGTGCAGGGCCAGGCGCAGCGCGAAGGGGAGTTCCTCACCGTGGAGTGGCTGGATGATCGCGACGAAATTTTGTTTTCAGACTCCCGCCCCTTGAATTGGCTGCCCTTCGTGCGCCCTTGGCACCAATTCGATTTTGCGCTGGACCTGTATCCCCCAACCTTCTTGCGAACCCGGACGCGCGCCGCTGCGCCCGCCAAGTTGCGAATCTCATCCCAGCTGGATCGCGCAAAAGCGACCGTGCGCTTGGCCTTGGTCTCCTTTGACGTGCCGCAGCGGCCCGATGTAGTGGCGGACCCTCCCGCTCAGGAGCCACCCAAGACTTTCCGCATCCAATTGCAGAAGCCGCTTGAGGAATTGCGGCGCCTGGCCGATGCCGCTACTCCTCCGCCCCAACCCGCGAAGCTGCGGCGTCCCGATTTGGTGGACCTCAAGACCCTTTCCCCCACCATTCGCCTCGACATTCGCTATGCGACAGCGGACAACTTCATGGGCGCGCCGATGTATACGCGCGCCGAAGCCTATCTCCAACGTCCTGCGGCGCAGGCGCTGCTGCGAGTCCACCAAAACTTGAGCGCGCTGGGATACGGCCTGTTGATCCATGACGCCTACCGACCCTGGCGCGTGACGAAGATGTTCTGGGATGCGACGCCGGTGGCGCAGAGAAACTTTGTCGCCAACCCGGCCCGCGGCTCGCGGCACAATCGAGGTTGCGCGGTGGACCTATCGCTCTATGAGCTCGCTAGCGGCAAGCCGGTGCAGATGCCTTCCGGCTTTGACGAGTTCTCCGAACGGGCTTATCCGGACTACCCGGGCGGCACCGCGGCGCAGCGTTACCATCGCGGCCTGCTGCGCCAGGCAATGGAGGCGCAGGGATTCACCGTCAACGAGGACGAATGGTGGCACTACGATTACAAAGACTGGCGCGCCTACCCGGTCTTAAACCTCAGCTTCGAACAACTTTCCGCGCGCTGAGTTTGGATTCGATCCAAATAGCCGCCAGGAGAAGGAATACGAAGAAGCTGGACAGTTGGGGCACGCGCATGGCGTAAATTTCGCCCCCCGTTTCGGCTAGAACTCCCCCCAAAGCGGGCGCCAAAAAGCCGCCCATCATGCCCAGGCCAAATACACCGTGAAAGAGGCTGGCATGATACTCCGAGAAGCGATCCCCGATTTTGTCCACCAGCAACGGATAAATCGCGGCATAGCCCAAGGCGGTGAGGGTGAGCCCCACCGCGGCGCCGACGCCATTGCCTGCGGCGCCGAGAATCGTGAGTCCCAGCCAGGCCAGGGCGGCGCTGGAAAGCAAAATGCGCCGGTGCGGTACACGCAGCAGGAGCGGCTGCACCGCGAAGCGTCCCGCCCACAGCAATAAAAAGTACGCCGCCAGGAAAAGGTACGCGCTACCGGGGCTCATGCCCGTACGCATCGTCAGGTGCAGGGAGGTCCACTGGGCGATACTGAACTCGGCTGCCGTCTGAAAGAACAGCAGGGCGGCAAACAAGACATGCAACGGGCTGCGGAGTTCCTGCAGAATGTCTTGAAATCCGAGGTCCGGCAAGGAAGGCTCCGGCCCGAGACGGCGGCGCCAAAACGTCTGGGCCATGGTCGCGCTCATACCCGCCAGCACGTAAAAGGCGAGACGAAAATCGTCCAGAGCGTAACAGGCCCAGGCTACGATCGGCGCGCACAGCGAACCTAAGCCCATGAGGCCGCCGCAGAGATTCATCGTCGCCCCCGGCCCTCGCTCATAAATGGGTTGCAGCAGGCGGAAAGTACCCGCCATCAGGCCACCGCATCCCACTCCTAGCAGGAAAAAGCATGCGTCGCGCGGCCAATCCAACGGAAGTTGCGGCGCCTCCGCCAAACCAAGCAAAGCGGCCGAGGCCAGCGTCGCGGAGCCGACCAGCACGAGACGTCCGCTCCAGCGGCTTAGCAGGTAGCGGGCTAATTGTAGAAACAAGAGAATGCCGAGGGCAAAACTGCCAAGGTGGACGGCGATGCGGCCGAAAGAAGGCTGCAGATGGTAACCCCATCCGGCGAAAAAAGTACCGGGTGCCGCCACCAATACGCCGAGCAGCCAAAAAGCCATTAAGATACGACGAGAAGGCCGCTGCGGCACTCGGGCCAGCACGGCGGCAAGGTCTTCTTCGGCGCGAGTTGGAGCTGGTGCCGAGGCTGCCACCCTCATATTCTAGCCTCAAAGATTCCTTCACTCGTACTACAAGAAATGGCCTCCCGCAGCAGTCCTCTACCATGAGTAGGGGTACACGTGATTTTCCTCTTGACGAAAACGTCCGTTCGCTTTATTCTGAGGGCATCACTGAGAAAGGAGGTGGTCCAGTCGAAATGAATTCTGGCAGTAATATAGACGAGATCTTGCGTGAGGTGATCGACTGCTGAACTAGCGTTGATCAAGTTGAGACTCCATCAGTGCGTTGGAGTCGCAGCGACTGTGGACCGGTCGCCTCGCGCGCAACGGTCTTGCCGAAATCGCCGCGAATCTCAGGCAAAAGCCTTAGAGATTTGCGGCGATTTTGTTTGGAATGTCCTTTTCCTTTAAGCCGGTTTCTGTCCACCGCCTCTTGCGAAGCGACTGGGCGATCATTCCTCTAGGGCCGGACTTACGCCCGGCCTCTTGCAACCTACCCGGAAGTCGTAACGAGACGGGCCGCCTCTGCTCCCCTATTTGGTCTTGCTCCGCGTGGGGTTTACCCTGCCAACACCATTGCTGATGCCGCGGTGCGCTCTTACCGCACCTTTTCACCCTTACGTGCGAAGCGTTTAGCCTCGCCCGCGGTACGTTTTCTGTGGCACTTTCCGTCCATTCCGTTTTGAACGAAACAGCCCGGCCGTTAGCCGGCACGCCGCCCTATGGAGACCGGACTTTCCTCTACGCCACCAGGACCGAAGCCCAGATTAGCGTAGCGATCGCCAGGAAAAGAACTAATGGAAGCATAACATCTACCCGATAGTTCAACTGGAGATAGCCTCAGGGTTTCTCTTAGGACGTCCATGAGTGTCTTCGTAGGAATACTGGCAAAAATCAGGTATTCCAGTACTTTGATCTTGCGGATTAGTCTGAACTGTATTAACATCGAGACTTCACGGGTCCAGCTTGACTCTGTGAGTACGGAGGAATTTGCATGAAGCGCTTTGTCTCTATTCTTGGGCTTGCTTTGGGGGTTACCACTTCCTCCTTTGCCGGGCTCGTTAACAACTCTGGCGGTTCTACGTCGGGCACCAACTTGGGCTCGGCCGGTGCGGCCCTTATCGACTTTGAAGCCGGTGCCTATCCGCTGGGTGCGTTTAGCAGCCTGCCGTTCAATATCACCACCAGCAACGGTACCTTTACGGGAACCCTCTCCTGGGTGAACCCGGCCAGCCCGGGTCCTTGCGTTACGAGCCCGGCGAACTCGTCCGGCGTCACGTCCGCTGCGAACGCCACCAATTGCGGCGGCGTCCAGTCTTTTAACGCCAGCGGCATTCCGACCGACAAGGACTCCGGCAACGAGAGAATCTCGACCTACAACTACATTGACGGCATCTCGGACCGCGGCGGCTACGGCAGCACCCTGCGCCTCACCTTCACTTCCGGAAACGTGACCGAGTTCTCCTTGCTCGTCCGCAACAACGACTCGCTCACGAGCGGTGGCTTGTTCAACGGCGCCTTGAATTACATGGTAGTGAACTTCACCGGCGGCGGCAGCACCTCGAATCAGAGCCTGCCCAATCAGGGCGGCAACCCCGCCAATACGAACACCTTCGGTTGGACGGTCGATAGCCTCGGCCAGACGATCGCCTCGGTGGATTTCGTGATCACGGGTCTCGATCAGTCTTCGAGCTTCCTCGGCACGCCCCTCGACATCGTCACCTTCGACGACCTCCGCATCTTCGGCGAAGGCGGCGGCGGCACGACGACCGGTGGTGGTGGTGGTACGACGACCGGTGGCGGTGGCGGCGAAATCCCCGAACCCTCCACCTACGCTCTAATGGGCGCTGGCTTGGCGGTTCTAGCCTACGCTCGCCGTCGTCGCAGCTAGTACTGCGGCTTGACTGCTCAGCAGTTTTGAATCTGCGAAAAGGGTCCCTTCGGGGACCCTTTTTTCGTTAGTATTAGGGGCATGCGTTCGCTTGTTTGCGCTCTCGCGTTTGCCTTGCCGCTGTTTTCGCAACCCGCCCTCACCGTGTTGACCCAAAACTGCGCGCCGTGCCACGGCGCTTCAATCACCAGTTCCGGGTTGGATCTGCGAACGCGCGAATCGGCTCTTAAGGGTGGAACGAGGGGACCCGCTTTGACGCCCGGCCACGCGGAAACGAGCCGCCTTTATCGTTTCGCGGCCCGCCTGGAAGCCCCCCATATGCCGCCCGGTAAAGCGTTGGATACGGCCCAACTTGCCGTCTTGAAGGACTGGATCGATAAGGGCGCGGCGTTTGACGGCGCGCTCAGCGTGGAGGAGAGCGCCGCCGCCGCAGCTCTCGCTAAACTCGAAGACCGTCTCATTACGACTCGGGAACGCTCCTGGTGGGCCTTTCAAAAGCCGGTGCGGCCTGCCCTAACCGGCTCGGGAAATCCCATCGACCAGTTCCTCGCGGCCAAATGGCAAAGCAAAGGCTTAGAGCCAGCCAAGCCGGCCGATAAACGGACGTTGGCCCGTCGCGTGTATCTGGACATTACCGGGCTGCCTCCGACTCGGGACGAGGTGGCGACCTTCCTGGCCGATTCCTCGCCTAACGCCTACGAAAAGCTCGTGGATCGTCTGCTTGCTTCGCCGCATTATGGCGAGCGCTGGGCCCGCCACTGGCTCGATGTTGTGCGCTACGCCGACTCGGGCGGTTATGAATACGACCGCGACCGCGACAACGCCTGGCGCTACCGCGACTACGTCGTGAACAGCTTCAATCACGACAAGCCCTACGACTTGTTCTTGAAGGAACAACTCGCGGGCGACGAGTTGTTTCCCGATTCCCAGGAAGCGCGCATCGCCACCGGCTACCTGCGCCTGGGCCCGGAGAACAATCTCAAGAATGAACAAACACGCCTGGACGAACTGGACGATATTGTCGCGACCACAAGTAACGGCCTCTTCGCGCTGACAGTGGGCTGCGCCCGTTGCCACAATCACAAATTCGACCCCATTCCGCAGAAGGATTACTACAAGCTGCAAGCCGTCTTCTGGCCTCTGAAGACGAAGGAGCACCCGTTGGTACCCGAGGCGGAAGTCGCCGCGCATAAAGCCGAGTTGGAAAGGGTAAACAGCTTGATTAAGCCGGTGCGTGCAGAATTGGATGCGTTGATCAAGCCCTACAAGGATGCGTGGATTGCCGAGCGCAAAGCGGCGTTGCCCGCCTACATGCGCGAGGCCCTGGCGACTCCCGCCGAACAACGCACCGAAGGTCAGAAGTTGAACGCGATCCAAGTGGAGAAAACGCTGGCCGGCGTTCCGGAAACACTGCCGAATCGCTTCTCCCCGGCCGATAAACAGCGCCACGACGAGTTGAAGAAGCGGATCGAAGGCCTCGAGAAGCAGAAGCCCGCGCCGCTCGAAACGGCGATGTCGATCGCCGAAGGCGGTCCGAAGCCGGAGCCCTCTTACTTCCTCCACCGCGGCAGCCAGAAGGGCTCCGTGATGAAACCGGGCGTGATCAGCGTGGTGAGCGACGGCGATTGGCCTTTCCCCGAAGCGCCCGCGGGCGCAAGCAGCAGCCAGCGGCGCAAGCATTTTGCGCTATGGGCCACGCAGCCCGATAATCCGCTCACCGCGCGCGTCTTCGTCAATCGCATTTGGCAGCACCACTTTGGCGAAGGCTTGGTGCGCACGCCGAATAACTTCGGCAAGATGGGCGAGCGTCCGACGCATCCCGAGTTGCTCGATTGGCTGAGCGTTGAGTTCGTCGAGAAGGGCTGGCGCATGAAGCCCCTGCACAAGCTGATCCTGATGTCGAAGGCATACCAGATGGCCTCGGACGATCTGGCCGCTAACGTCGAAAAGGACCCCGAAAATCGCCTGCTCTGGCGCATGCCGCGCCGCCGCCTGGAGGGCGAGGCGATCCGCGATTCAGTGCTGGCCGTGGCCGGCTCTCTCGATAAAAAAATCGGCGGACCCGGCGTCTTCCCGTACATCGATCCGTCTTTGTTTCAGGCGTCCTCCAAGCGCACCTGGGTAGGCAAGCCCGATACCGATCCCTCCACCTGGCGCCGCAGCATCTACGTATTCTCGAAGCGCAGCATTCCGCTGCCCATGCTCGAGGTCTTCGACAAGCCCGACACCATCGGCAGTTGCGCCCGGCGCAACCGCTCGACAGTCGCGCCGCAAGCCTTGATCCTCATGAACAACAGCGTGCTTGTGTTGCACTCCCAAAAATTTGCCGACCGCTTGAAGGAAGAGTCCGCTGGCGACAAAACAAAATTCGTCCAGCTCGCTTTCGAGCACGCCTTCTCCCGGCCCCCCAGCGAAAAGGAGCTCGCCGATTCGTTGCGTTTTCTGTCGAGCCAACTCGGCGCCGAACGCGATTTCTGCCAGGCCCTGCTGAACTCCAACGAATTCGTTTACATCCTTTAGGAGAGTCATGTCGCACTTGAATCCGCAACGTTTCTGGAATCGGCGCGATCTCCTTGCGCGCTTTGGCGGCGGCATCGCGGGATTGGCCGCCAACGAATTGCTGAGCGCCGCGCCGGCCGCATTGACCCTGGCGCCGCGCGCTCCCCACTTCGCGCCCAAGGCCAAAGCCGTCATCTCCATCTTTTGCTACGGCGGCGTCAGCCACGTCGATACCTTCGACCCCAAGCCCTATCTGACGAAGCACGCCGGCGAGACCATTCCCGGCAAGGCCATTACGCCTTCGCAAGGCACGCCCGGCGGCTTGATGCCTTCCTTGTGGGAGTTCTCGAAACACGGCCAGTGCGGCATGGATGTTTCGACGCTCTTTCCCCACGTCGCCAAGCACGTCGACAAGCTCGCGCTGATCCGCTCGATGCATTCGAAGTCCAACGATCACGCGCCCGCTCTCTATCAAATGAATACGGGCTTTATCCAGACCGGCTACCCGAGCGTCGGCTCCTGGGTAACCTACGGGCTGGGTACCGAAAACCAAAATCTGCCGGCTTTCGTCGTCTTCACCGATCCTCGCGGCGGTCCCATTGGCGGCGCGCCCAACTGGGGCAATGGCTTCATCCCGACCGCTTTCCAGGGCACGCAGTTCCGCCCCACCGGCGACCCCATCGTCGACCTGAAGCCGCCCAAGGAAATGACGCCCGAACGCCAACGGCGCTGGCTCGATTTCCTGCAGCAGTTGAACCAGACTCACCTGTCCAAGAACCCACAGGATAACGAGCTCTCCGCGCGCATCGCCACCTATGAACTGGCCTTTCGCATGCAAACCGAAGCCACCGATGCCGTGGACCTTAACAAAGAAAGCGAGGCCACGCGTAAGCTTTATGGCCTGGACCAGCCCATCACGGAGTACGTCGGCCGCCAGGCTTTGATGGCCCGCCGCTTGGTGGAACGTGGAGTCCGCTATGTGCAGATCTTCTCCGGTGGCGGCAACTTCCAGGAATCCTGGGATGCGCATTGGGACATCATGGAGAACCACGGCACCCATTGCGCCGAAACGGACAAGCCCATTGCAGGCCTTTTAGAAGACTTGAAATCCCGCGGCCTCTTGGACAGCACGCTGGTGATCTGGCACGGCGAGTTTGGCCGCTTGCCCATTTCGCAGCGCCTGGATGGCCGCGACCATAATCCGTACGGCTTCTCCATTTGGTTGGCTGGCGGCGGCATTAAGGGCGGCACGATCGTGGGTTCGACGGATGAGTTCGGTCTGGCCGCCGAAACGGAAAAGAAGTCCATCAACGACGTCCACGCTACGATTCTGCATCTGCTCGGCATGGACCACACTCGGCTCACCTATCCCTATAACGGCCGCGCCATGCGCCTGACGGACGTCGAGGGCGAATTGATCAAAGAGATCCTTGCCTAGCGCCTAACCGCGCTCATGCAGCGCCGCCATCACGACATCTCCAAACTCCGTAGGCAGCCCATGTTGCTGCAGATGCGGTTTGTCGCGCCAGCTCCAGGCAGTCCAGCCCAGCCCCAGGCTCCGCATATAGGCCGCTAGCCGCCTCCCCCAGGTCAGGTCCTTCGCCTCGCCGCCCCATTCGGCGATAAACAACGGCGCCTCTTCCGCGCGGTGGCCAAAGTAGGTCCACCAGTCCTGGCTCATCCACGGGTAGACGTGCGCCGCGTAGATCAGGTCTGGCCCTTCCACGTGGACGCCCCGCAGGTCAGAAGCCCACGCGATACCGCTCACCATCACCACTCGCTGCTCTTGCTCGCCGCGGGCCGCCGCCAGCAACCGCGCCGCCCATGCATTCCAGGCAGGGGCGTCTATGTCGTGGGGTTCATTGAAAAGGTCGAAGACCACTGCCGTCTCCCCACGAAAGGCCTGGCTTAGCTTTGCCCAACAGGTGACGCTATCGTCGTTCGGCTCGGGCGCTACGCGATTATCCCCCGGGCCCCAGACCTTCTCGCGGTCCAGCCACTGTAAGTCCAGAATCGTGTATGCACCCAGTTCTCCCAGCCAGCGCGTGATCTCCCGCAACTCGTCCACATAGTCGTTGCCCTCGAGCACGCGCGACTGTACAAAGGGAATGCGAACGACGCTTGCGCCCCAGCCGCGCACGATCGTGGTCAGTTCGTCCGGCGTCACGCCCGCCAGAGGGACGTCGGAATACTCCATGCCGCTCACGTTGACGCCGCGCAGGATTCTCTCCCGGCCGGAATCGCGCTCCACCACGCGCGGGCCGTCGCAAGCCAGCTGCGGCAGCACGTTTAGAACAACCTTCCGATCCCAAAGAACCAGCGGCTGCGGCCACGGTCGCCTACGCTGCCCCCAAGAAACACGGGCCCGGCGAAGGTCTTAGCCAAGGCCACCCCAGTAAAGCTGACGGGCCAGCGGGGATCTCCGCCGATGTCGCTATATTGCCCTCCCTGCGCATAGCCGGCCAGAAAGAACTTGCTGCCGAACAGCGAGCCTTCGCTATCGAATTCATAAATGCCGCCGAACGTCGCCAGGGCATAGCGCTTGGTCAGGATCTCGTTCACTCCATAGGCGCCCAATCGCTGTGGACCGGCGATGTTAAAGGTAAGCAGGGTCGCCTGCACAGGCCCGACAGTTGAGCCGGCGGAGAATCCGCTCAAAATCGAGGACTGCTTCGAGACAGCGTGCAGGTAAACCCCGCCTACCTCGCCCAGGCTGTAACCCGTCAGCGCCGCCGTACCGCGCGGATAGTGTTCGGCGCGGGCCTGGAAGCGCAGGCCGCGCCTTGGCACTACGTTATCGTCCTGCCCTTCAAAGTTAAAACGGAGCGCCGCCGTTTCGCGCCGCGCCGATAGCGTTGGAAAGACCGGCAACCCGATGCGTTGTTTGGCCCGCAGCCAGCCAAAGGTATAGCCCGCGCGCAGCTCCGCGAAGCGATTGATCGTCCAGCCCACATCGGCGCCCACGCCTTGCTGGCGTAGCCGATACTCCGCGACGGCGTTCTTGTCGGCATAAATGTCGAAGATGTCGCTGCCGGCGAAGGCGCGAGGCGCGTAGAACAGCTTCCCGCCCGCACGGAAGGGCTTGTAGAGCTCTGTGGAAATGCCCATCCGGGATCCGAACGAAATGTCGGTCCGCACTTCGCTGCGAAACTTCCAAGGGTCCAGCCAGGTGATGCGGCTGCCCACGCTGAAACGGGAGTTCGATGTGTCGGCTCCGTTCACTTCGATAGCCGGGTTCACAATCACCGGCGCCGTCGCGCGCAGGCTAAGCTTAACGTCCAAGCCTGTCCGGCCTCCCTCTTCCGCGCGGCGGTATTGCAAGCTTGCAATGCGGCCCAAGCCCACGATCTTGGCGAATTCTCTCTCCAGTTCCTCCGGCGCTCTTCCGTCGCGCAACATGCCTTCGATGTCTCGGGTAATGGTCTCATCGATGCCTTCCCCGGCCCCGCTCACGCGCACAAACTCATACTGTTTGCTTGGCCGGCGCGTCTTTCTCGTTCTCGCGTCGCGCAGCGTGGCGAACTCCTCTTCGCTTACCGCAAAGCGCTTCAGCAGGTTGGCCTTGGCTGCCGCCGCTTGCCTGCCTACCTCCGCGATCGCGTCGCTCTTGGCATAGTCCGTCGTCGTGTACTTCTCCAGATCCGCCACCAGCACCACGTCCGCCCTTTCGATGGTGCGCATCTCGGCGGCGCCAATCACCACGCTCACGCTGCGGCTCATGATCGAAACGATGCTGCCGATTTGCTTCGGGTCGAAGGGTCCCTTGCTTAAGTGCACGGCGATAACGATATCCACGTTCATGGCGCGCGCCACGTCTACGGGCAAATTATCGAGAAGCCCCCCGTCCACAAAGGCTTCTTTCTCCGTGCGCACCGGGGCGAACAAAGCGGGGATCGACATCGTGCTGCGCAGGGCCTCGCCTAAGTTGCCGCTATCGAAAACCTTGGCGCGCCCGCTTACCAGGTCCGCCGCCACGCAGCGGAAAGGAGTGGGCAACTCGTCAAAGCTCTTGAGTGCCGGATAGGCCACCAGCAAGCGGCTAAGCAGAATGCCGATCGCGTGCCCGTCGTTGAACGCCGCTGGTAGAAGCAGTCCATCGCGCCGCAGGCCCAGGTCCAGCCGGTTCGGGAAAGCGATCTTGTCCTCTTTGCGGCGGTAGGCCAAATCGCGGAAGCTGGATTCTCCGCCCAGCAGTTTGTCCCATTCCGCGGTCTTGGCCACCTCGCGAATCTGCGCCGGGCTTAGGCCAGAAGCGTATAAACCGCCGATTAGCCCGCCCATGCTGGTGCCCGCGATCGCATCGATCGGGATGCGATTTTCCTCCATCCACTCGAGCACCCCCACGTGCGCAAAGCCCAGTGCCGCGCCGCCCTCGAGGGCCAATCCGATCCGCGGTCTTTTCGTTTGCGCCGTCACGAGGCACGCGCACACCAGTATCCAAACGATTCGCTGCATGGGATTCCTTATCGAGAGTAGCAATGGCCGCCCATCGCGCCCCACCTCGGCATCCCTCCCTAACGCTAAATGAGTTCCACTCTCCGGTTCGGAGCTTTGCCTTCTTGATCGGCGTTGTTGCCGACAGGGGCTAGCGGACTCACGCCTTGCGCGATCAATCGAGTTGGCGCCACTTTGAACTCCGCCGCCAAGGCCGCCACCACCGCCTGCGCGGGCCGCCGCGATACATCCACGTTGGCTTCCAGCGTCCCCACGCTATCGGTGTGCTCCCCCACATCGAGATTCAGCTTGGGCGCCCGCGCCAGCAACGCCGCCACTTGTTCCAACTGTGGGCGGGATTCCGGTTTCAGCTCCGCCTTGTTGGCGTCGCCATAGATTCCATACAATGCCCTCTTGCCTTCTTCCACCAGACTGCCGCTCCACGCCGCCGTCAATCAGTTCCACAAAGCCACCAACTCAACGTCCTCTTGGCCACCGGAGACTCCATTCCACCGCTTTCGGTGGGCAATTAGTTCCGCGTAGTTGGCCTCGCCCGCATCCAGCAGCAAAGATCCCGTATCGCGTCCTACCGCCGGGTGATCCTCCATTTCCTCGTATTCAAAGACCTGCCCGAAGGCCACTTTACGCGCCTAGGTGCACCCATGGCGCATGCGCATTCTTCAGCATGGCGCTCGCGTAGCGCAGCTATTTTTCCGCTACAAGAATGGCGGTGGACTCAAGAATATCGATGTCCACGCCGGACCCGTCCTCGTTGTCGTACAGCTCCATCGCCTTGGGTGGACGCTCCGGCCAATACACCGTCGCCTTCCTGAATTTGCCCAAAAGATGGACTGCGATGGTATCGACGGGGAAGTCCGCGTAGTTCACCAGAAACAGCACTACCTTAGACCCATCCGGCGGCGCCACCAGATTCGAAAGCATGCTTGAGACGTTGAATAGCCGCGCGCCCAGGTTGCGCCGGCCCGTCATCGCATTCACTTCCTTCCAGATCTGATCCAGCTTCTCGACGTCTTTGGCATCCAGGGTCACTTGGTCGGGTCTTGGCTCCGGCATGCGCCAACCCGGAGGTGCGGTCAATACCGTACCGCCGGCCCGCGTAAAGCCGCGCAGGATCTGCAGTTGCTCGGCGTTCAAGGATTGCGGATCGACATTCACCGCCATCTTCGCCTCGGCAAAGGCTTGCGGCGCCAGGCGCTTGCTGGGTACAGGCCGCACCGGCGTATGCTTTACCGTGATCATGTCCAGGACGGAGCCCGAAAGCAGCGCGCCGTTCTCCACGTCTTCCACCACCGCCAGCTGGCCATACGGGGGCAATTGCGCGAGCGCGCGGTTCTCTTCAAGGAAAGCCGTCAAGCGGTTAATACGGCCAAAATCTTTCAGCGTCTTGGCCTCTCCCGCCACTAGTTTTTGAAAGAAATCCCCTTCAAACGTGATCACCCACCGCGCGCCCACCATCGCGGCATCCCCAATCATTTGCAGGTAGCGAACAGTCGTCACCACGCTGTCCTTGGGTGGCGCGGCCGCTAGCCAGAAGCTGCGGTCCGAGGCTGCGCGAACAAAGCGCAGAAAGCCCGCATTGGTATCGATCCAGGGCGCACCGGACGGCGCGGCTTTCGCGTGCCCTTCCTCGTGCGGGTTTATGCCAGCCCACACTCCCTGAAAAGTCCCAATGATGGGCGGCGCGCTCGTACTCAAATCGATCTGCCCGCGCAGCCCCAACACCACCACGGGCTTAGAAAGCTTGGCCACCGCCGCAGTGTCTTCCGGCGGAAAGGCGCCTTCCAGCACCACGCCATCAAGCCCCAGGTCTAGTGCGCGTTTCGCGCGCGGAAGCGCAGCCTGGCCGGTGGGATTGACTACGGCCAAGGCAACCAGATCCTTTGCGTGCGCTGCCTTCACAAACTCGGCCGACCAGTGCTCTTCCGGTATGAGCAAACAATTCAACGCGCTTTTGTCCAAGACGCGTAGCGAAGCTGCGTCGGCCGACGGCCAGCGCACCGGTATCCAGCGCTCGGGTGTGGGTAAGGCCTGCGCCAGCACCACGGAACCAAGCAGCCAGAGAAGTCTCGCCATACGCCTAGGGTAAGCCCGCCGGGCGCGAAACCGTTAACCAAACTCGGAAGGTCTCGTCGAGGCCGTTTTCGGCAAAGACCACCTCGCGCAGCTTCTGGTGAGGATTGAATTCGTTTTGCGCAGAGTTGTCGAAGGTCGCCTCCAGCTCCAGCACCGCGCCTTTGGCCAGCGTCCAGGGCCTCGCCAGCAAGTAGCTGGACATCAAATGATGCTCGAACGGCTCTACCCAAAGCAGCCATTCGCGCGTTCCCTGGGGCCGCAGCCGGACCGAGCTGCTTAGCAGTTGAAACACGGGCAACATCCCGTGCACCTGCGAGGCCGCGGGCATCGGGAACGTCATGGCCTCCCGATGCACGTTCGCGCCCGCCGGGATGCGGATGCTGCGCTTTTCAATTTCAAGGAGCGTGGCCTCGCGGCTGGGCTTCGTTTTGGCGAAATACAGCGCCAGCCGGGTCAGGTCCCTTGCGGGCCGTAAGTTGCGTTTAAAGTAGTGCAGTTCAACGGTAAGCGTTTGTCCCGCCGGCAGGCGCCAGGCAACTCCCGCCGGTAGCCGCAGCCCCCCGTCGCACATCGCCCAGGCCGCTAGCGGACGGCCACCAATGCGCAATACGGCGTGGTGTAAAAGATTGCGATTGGACGGGCGAAACTCGATGGCCTGGACGAAGCGCGGCCCTTGGCGCGTGCCCAACTCCTCCGGACTCACTTCGAACGAAACGATTTCGACCGTCTTCTCGCCGGACACGGTATGTTCCTCCGGCTGAGATAAGACGAGGTCCGGCGCGCCCAGATTCCATTGGGGGTGCCGCTTGGGCAGAACAGCCTCTCGCGTTCCCTTAGGCACTCCTTGGTTGGCCCAGGCCAGCAGAGTCGCAATTGCCTCCTCGTCAATACGCCGGGAATTGGCAAAGGATGCCGGGGACGGCTTGGCGCGCCATGGCGGCATCTTATTGGCCATGAGATAACGAGAAATTTCGGGCGCATAGGCCGAGGCGCCGTCGTAGGTCGTGAAATCGAAAGGCCCCACTTGCCCCGGCCGGTGGCAATCGTTGCACCAACGATCCAGCACTGGCGCTGCTTCGCGCCAAGTTACAGACTGCGTTACAGACTGCGCCACGATCGCCAATAGCAAGGCCGCGGTCATAGATGTGCGATCAAATCTTCCATGCGATCCAACAGCAGATCCGGCGGCACTTCCCGCAAGCTCTCCGGCTGCAAACCATAGGTCAGGCCCACAGATCGCGTTCCCGCATTTCGCGCCGTCAGGATATCCACCGAGGAATCGCCAACCATATACGTCTCGACGGCCCCTACCCCGGCCTCCTCCACCAGCGCGTTCAAACCTTGCGGGTCCGGCTTCTTCGTGGGAAAGCTATTGCCGCCGTAGACCCGGAAGAAGCGGCTGGCCACACCCAGGCCATCGAGAATATGCTGCGAGATCCGCACCGGCTTGTTGGTCAAGATCGCGCAGGCGATGCCGCGCTCCCGGGCGGCGTCCAGAACTTCCAGGCAGCCGGGGAAAAGGCGGGTGTGATCCAGCGAGTGCTCATGATAGTACTGCACAAAGTAATCGAGCGCCCCTGCCACCGTTTCTTCGCTCGCCTCCGGGCCCATCACCTTGCGGATCAATACAGGCGCTCCGTTGCCGACGTAAGAAGCGATGGTTTCCCCCGGCAACCCCGGCAGGCGCATGTGGGTCCGGACTGCATTGACCGATTGGATCAGGTCCTCTTTCGAATCAATCAAGGTGCCGTCCAGGTCAAAGACCAGCAGCTTTACTGCGAGTAGATCTGGGGTAGTTCTTTGCGGGCCTTTTGGCGAGTGTCCTGTATGGTTTTCTTCCACGCTTCCTTTATTTTCGCGTAGTTGCGGCGGAAGCCGTCCCGGATTTCGTGCGGCGTCAGATAAACCAGAATCTGGGCGCTGTCCATTACATAGGGCGCAAGGTACGAGCCCGCCACCGCCGATTCGAGCGGGCGGATCGAAAACGCCGTCAAGGCCATCACAAACACGATCGCGATCAACGTGCCGCGCAGCACTCCAAACGCTCCGCCCAAGGCCCGGTCCAACCAGCCCAGTCCCGCCTTCTTCGTCAACGCCGCGAGCAATTTCGCCAGCAGCAGCCCCGCGATCTGCACCACGGTAAGGATCGTCAAAAAGCCCAACATGTTGGCGAAGGCTGGTTCCTTCACGTAAGGTGCAAAAACGGCAGCCGCCAGCCCATAAAACCAACTAGCCAGGAGGATCGAAACCACCGTCGCCGCCAAGCCAATCGAAAGCCGGAAAAAGCCCTTCCAAACACCGCCCGCCACGCTACCCAGCAGGATGCCTCCCAGTACGACGTCTAGCCAATTCATAACGCCCGCCCTGTCAGAACGCGATACGCCTCCTGATATTTCTCGCTCGTCATGCGCGCCACCTCTTCGGGCAAAGACGGCGCCGGCGGCTGCTTGTTCCAAGAGATTTCTTCCAGGTAGTTCCGCACGTATTGCTTGTCAAAAGAAACTTGCGCGCCCCCGGGCTTCCAGGTCTCGCGCGGCCAAAAGCGCGAGGAATCGGGCGTCAGGGCTTCGTCGCCCAGCACCAGCGTTTCGCCCACAAAGCCGAATTCGAACTTCGTATCGGCGAGAATAATGCCCTTGGATTCGGCATGCCGCGAGGCGGCGGCGTAAATTGCCAAAGTGCGGCGCCGCAGTTCCTCAGCTAACTCGGGGCCTACGGCAGAGGCCGCCCGCTCAAACGCAATGTTCTCGTCGTGCCCGCTCTGCGCCTTGGTGGCCGGCGTGAAAATCGGCTCCGGCAACTGGCTTCCGTCTTCGAGTCCAGCCGGCAGCGCAATCCCGCAGATGGCCCCGGTGGCGCGATAGTCCTTCCAGCCCGAACCGCACAAGTATCCCCGCGCCACGCATTCGATGTCCACCATCCGGGCGCGGTGCACCAGCATCGAACGGCCCTCCAACTGGTCGCGAAACTCGCGCAGCGGGGCGGGGAATTCGTCCACCTCGGCGCTAATCAAATGGTTCGGTGTCAGTTCCTTAAGATATTCAAACCAAAACAAGGACAACTGGGTCAGTACGCGGCCCTTATCCGGAATGCCCGTAGCCAAAATGTAATCGAAGGCCGAAATGCGATCCGTGGCAACGATCAGCAAGCGCTCCTCGTCCACGGCATAAACATCCCTCACTTTGCCGCGCGCCACGAGCGGGATTCCGGACAGATTTGTTTCGAGAAGAACTTGAGACAATGCGATGAGTACCTAGAGTACTAATTTAGCGTTTCGTCCCGAAGAGAGGTCTTGTGTTTCGAGTATTTGTATTGTGCGCTTTGGCTTTATTGCCCTCCGCTATGTTCGGCGCTTTGACGCCCGAGCAAAAAGAACAGGATTTTCAGACTTTATCGGCAATCTATGCCAAGCGATACGCCCCGGCGAATTGGAAATTCCAATCCCTGGGCGTCAACGTTTTCGACCTCCGGCCCTGGCTGGCCGAGGTCCGCGCCTCTAAGGACGACCTCGAATTCATCGAGATTATGATGCGCTACGTCGCCAGTTTTCAGGACACCCACGTCAGCTTGGCCATGCCTTCGAATTTTGTCGCGCGTCTGGGGATGAGCGTTGACCTTTACGACGGGAAAATAGTAATTGAACTCATCACCCGCGCGCAGCTGCCTGCGGCGAACTACCCCTTCGTAGCCGGCGACGAGTTGCTAAGCATCGATGGCCGGCCCGCGCTGGAACTCGCGCAGGAATTCTCCCGGCTCCAGGGCCAAGGTAATCCTCGTGCCGCGCTGCGCCTGGGCGCCAATCGCGTCACCATCCGCGCGCAGTCGCAGATGCCCCGCGCTGTCGATACTCCCAATGAAAGCCGCGTGGTCGTTCGCCGCCAGAATGGCGACCTCGAATCGTACACCATTCCCTGGGTGAAATCCGGCCTCGCCATTCGCGAGATCGGCTCCGTGCCCACGCCATTTCCCTTCCGCAGCGGCGTCCGCATCAACGAGCCCTATGTGCCTTCGAACTCGACGGACCCCGACGAACTTCCCACTTGGAAGCGCGACCTTTATGAGCGCAATGTGTCCGCCGTTAGCCCCCGCGATTATGAATTGCGGGACGAGCCCGTGGTGACCGAAGACGGCGTGCGCCTGGAGCCGCGCGGCTTGCTGAACTTCGGCAGCCGCTTCCCCTGGTTTGTACTGCCCCCGGGCTTTCAGCAACGCCTCGGCAACGGTGCGACGGATTTCATTTTCACGGGTACCTTTCTATGGGAAGGTTTGCGCATGGGTTACGTCCGCGTGCCGAATTTCCCCACTTATACGGCCACCCAATATGCGCAGCTGGATAACGAGATGGCCTTCCTGAACGCCAATACCGACGGCTTGATCGTGGATGTGGCGCGCAACACCGGAGGCACCATCTGCTCGGGCGCCGACCTGGCCTCGACGCTCATCCCCGGGGGACTTACCTACTTGGGCTTGGCGCGCCGTCCGAGCCTGGCCTTGATCATCGCCTACGACAACACCATCGCCAACGCCCGCGCGCAGAACGCGCCGAGCTGGGTAATTGACCTCTACACCTTCGACCGCGACATGCTGCGGGCGGCCTATGCCGATGGCCGCGGCCTCACCGGGCCCGTGCCCTTCTGCAACTGGGGCTTTGACTATCCCAGTTCCCCCCGCGCCTACACGAAGCCGCTGATCGTCCTGGTCGACGATTTCTCGACTTCGACCGGCGACTACTTCCCCGCGCTCATGCAGGACAACAAGCGCGGCAAGATCGTGGGCACTCGCACCAATGGCGCCGGCGGCAGCGTGGTGGATCACAGCGCCGGCTGGTTTAGCGAAACCGTTACGCGCAATACGGAGAGCTTGATGATCCGCTTGGAGGAGCGGGAATTCCCCGGCATACCGAAGTCGCCCTTTGTGGAAAACGTCGGAGTGCGGCCCGACATCGAGCTGGACTTTATGACCGTCGACAACGCCGCCAATTCCGGCCGCTCTTATTCCAACGCCTTCGCCCGGATCCTCGCGGAGGAGATCCGGCGTCTGCGCCCCTAATCGCCGCTCGCTTACTACTGGAGGATCTATGAAAAAACTAACGGGACTGCTTTTGTCCCTGACGCTGGCGGGCAACCTCGCCGCGCAATTGACCACCGCCCAGCGGGAGCAGGACTTCCTGACTCTCGCTGGCGTCTTTGCCAAACGCTATGCCCCGGCCAACTGGAAGATTCAGGCCCTCAACGCTAACCTCTTCCAGGTTTCGCCCTGGCTCGACAAGATACGGGCCGCGCGCACGGATCTCGAATTTCTCGAGATCTGTGCGCAGTACGTCTCCAGCCTCCAGGATGGCCATGCGCAATTCATCGCGCCCGGCAATTTCCTGGCCGACCTCGGCTTCTACACAGACCTCTACGACGACCGGCTGCTCATCGACTTCATCGACCGTACGCTCTTGCCCGCCCGCGATTATCCATTCGCGGTGGGCGACGAACTGGTCTCCCTCGACGGCCGGCCCGCCAAAGACGTCATGAACGAGTTCGCCAAACTGCACACCTATGCCAATCCCCGCTACAGTCTGCGCATCGCCGCCGATGCGCTCACCTATCGCCGACAGTCCGACATTCCTTCGGCTGGACTTTTAGGCGCCACGGCCCGCGTGCAGATCCGCCGCCAGGGCGGTGCCGTGGAGGATTACACCATCCCTTGGTACACGGAAGGCACACAGATTACCAAGTTCGGCGCCTTGCCGGGTTTCTTTGGCAGGGAGTCCCAACGCGGCCGCGAGAACGACCTCCTGCGTCCCAACGAGGGCACAACCGAAATTCCGCTGTGGCAAAAGACGCACGACCGCTTCAAGCGTTGGAGCCTCCGCGAGGAAAACGATCCGCTTCGCCGTGGCCGCAAGTTCAACCTAGAAAGCGGCGCCGAAGACGCGCGCCGCTACTATCTGGGCTACGGCTCCGTGCGTCCGGTATGGGATCTGCCCAGCGGCTTTGTGATTCGGCAGGGCCGCAATTCCTCGGACTATTTTTTGACCGGCACCTACCAGTCCGAAGGCAAGCGCATCGGCTACATGCGCATCGGCGCTTTTGACACGCTGTCCACGGGGCAGACGCAATTGCTCGATGCCGAAATCAATTTCTTCAATGCCAATACCGACGGCCTCGTCGTTGACGTCATGCGTAATCCCGGCGGCGGTTGCAGTCTCGCCACCATCGCGCAACGCTTAATGAGCGCGCCCACCTTTACGCATTTTTCCGAAACGATTCGGCCTACTTTCGACCAGGTCGCCGCCTACGACGAGATCATTTCGCTGCTCGAAGTTCTCGGCGCGCCCACCTATCTTTTGGAGCTGTACCGCTTTGAACGCAAGCAACTGCTGGATGCGCTCCAGGATGGCCGCGGCCTCACCGGGGCCGTGCCTGCGTGCTTCTTCGACCTCACCGTCAACAGCTCGCCTAATTCGTACAAGAAACCCCTGATCCTGCTCGTCGACGATTTCTCCACCAGCGCCGCCGACATTTTTGCCGGCATTATTCAGGACAACAACCGCGGCAAATTGGTTGGCACTCGCACCAGCGGCGCCGGCGGCCGCGTGGAGCTTGTCTCCGCCGGTCCCTATTCGGAAGCCCTCACCACCAACACCGCGTCTCTCGTCATTCGTGCCAAGGATTATCAATATCCTGGCTTTCCCAGTTCACCCTACATTGAAAACGTCGGCGTCCGTCCCGATATCGAGTTGGACTACATGACCGCCGCCAACCTGGCGGGGCGCGGCGCGCCCTTTGTCGCCGCCTTTACCCGCATCATCCTCGACGAAATCAACCGCGCTACGCCCTAAGGCCTTAGCCGCGGATCGTCTTCTCCCACGTCACCTCGCGGCCGCTATAGATGGCATCCTTGGCCATGATGGCGGCCAGCGTGGACTCCGCTCCCCACAGTGCCGCGTTCTCGAGTTTGCCCGTGCGCGCGCCTTCCACAAACTCGTTCACCGCATCGATCGTAATGTCGTACGTTGTCGGCCATTCTTCCGCTTCACGCACTCCCTTGCGATACACCTTGATGCCGCGCCGCGACGTATTCACGGAGCCGCTTTCGCACATAAAGGTCTCGGAGATATCGTTCCAGGCGATACCCGCCATCTGGCAGGCCGAGTAGTTGAACACCAGGCCGTCGGCGTACTGAAAGGTCACCGACAAGCTATCCAGCACATCCCCCACTTTGCGCAGGGCCCGCGTGCCATAGCCCACCGCCTTGGCCGGATTGCGGTCCGTGAACCAATGCACCACGTCGATGTTGTGGCAATCCTGTTCGGTAATGATGTCCCCGGACATGTCCTTGTAGAAGTACCAATTGCGGATCTTCTCTTCCGCCGGCGACTGGTTCTCTTTATAAGCCGGCCCGCCGCCTAGCCAGGAGGCGCGCACCATCTGGATCTTGCCCAACTCGCCGGACTGCACCAAGGCATGCGCGCGCCGGTAATCCTTACCGTAGCGCTGCTGGAAGCCCATCGAGATCCGCTTTGTGGGGTCCGCCGCCCGCGCCGCCTTCTGCACGCGCAGACAGCCCTTGGCGTCCACCGCCGCCGCCTTCTCCAGGTAGATATGTTTCTTGGCCTTCACGGCCAGTTCGAAATGCTCGGGATGATACAAAATCGGCGTCGCGATCAGCACCGCATCCACGTCGCTGGCCAGCAGTTCCTTGATGTCCTTGTATTCCTTTACGCCGGAATACTTCGCGCGTCCCGCCGCCAGCCGGTCCTCGTAGATGTCGCAGATCGTCGTAATCTTGGCGTACTCGTTCTTGGCGAAGAGTCCGCTCACATACATGCCGCGGTTGCCGCAGCCCACCACGCCCAGAGTGAGCGCGGAGTTAGCCTGGGACCCGCGCACCGCTTGGGGTGCGACGATGCTGAAGGCCGCCGTTGAGGCCGCAAGAAACTGGCGCCGGGGAGTTGAGTTTTCCATGGGTTTCGTCCCGATTCTATCCGAAGCGCCGCTACACTGGTGCAAGGCCTTGCCGCCCCCGCACCCATGAGATTCCGCCACGCCATTTGCAATGAAGCTTTCGACAAGTGGGACTTCGCCGAGTCCTGCCGCACGATGAAGAAACTCGGCTATGAAGGAATTGAAATCGCCCCCTTCACCCTGGCCGAAGATCCCTCCGCCGTCACCCCCGCGCGCCGCCGCGAGGTCCGGGACATCATCGTGAGCGAGGGCCTCGCCTTCGTCGGCCTCCACTGGATTATGGTCAGCCCCAAGGGCCTGCACGTCACTACGCCCGATGCCGCTCTGCGCGAGAAAAGCTGGCAGCATATCCGCCATCTGATCGACCTTTGCGCGGACTTGGGGCCCCAAGGCGTCATGGTCTTCGGCAGCCCCAAACAACGGGCCTCGACGGGCGGCCTGAGCGCCGCGGAAGCCACTCGACATTACGTCGACGGCCTCTCCGCTGTCGCGCCCCAAGCCGAAACCCGCGGCGTCAAAATCCTGATTGAAGCCTTGCCCATCGAACAGAGCGATGTCGTGCTCACCCTTGAGGAAGCCGTGGGGCACGTGAATTCCATCGCCAGTCCCGCCATCCGCACCATGTTCGATACCCACAACGCGGTCAACGAAGTGGAGCCCCACGACGTCTTGATCGAACGCTTCTTCCCCTACATTGAGCACGTGCACGTCAATGAAACCGACGGCCGCCACTGCGGCACGGGCAACTACGACTTCGTCCCCGTCTTCCGCGCCCTGCATAAATTGAACTACCAAGGCTGGGTTTCTCTGGAAGCCTTCGACTTTAGCCCCGGCGCCGAGCTTCTCGCCCAGGAAAGCATCGAGTATCTCAATCGCCGCATCGCCGAGGCGCAGGCCGAATGAAAGCCGTGATTACTGGCGGCGCGGGCTTCATCGGCTCGGCCCTGGCCCGCGAGATCCTCGCCCAGGAAGTACGGCAAGTGGTCGCCATCGACAATTTCAATAGCGGCAAGCGGGAGAATCTCGCTGGCCTGCCCGTCGATTGCGTCGAAGCCGATATCCGCGATTACGACGCCATGCGCGCCGCCTTTGACGGCGCCCGCTACGTCTTCCACTTAGCGGCCATTCCCAGCGTCCCGCGCAGCATCAAGGACCCCCTCCCCTCGCACGACGTCAACATCAATGGCACCTTCACCGTTCTGCGCGCCGCCCAGGACGCGGGCGTCTCTCGCGTCGTCTATGCGGCTTCCAGTTCTGCCTATGGCGACACGGAGGTCCTGCCCAAGGTCGAAACCATGCAGGCCAATCCTCGCAGCCCCTACGCCGCGCAAAAACTGATGGGCGAATACTACTGCTCGGTGTTTAGCAACTGCTTCGCGCTCGACACGGTCGCGCTGCGCTTCTTCAACGTCTACGGTCCCCGCCAGGATCCTTCCAGCGCCTATAGCGGCGTACTGAGTCTCTTTATGAAGTCGCTCGTTACGGGCGAGTCTCCCACCATCTTCGGCGACGGCGAACAAAGCCGGGACTTCACCTATGTCGAAGACGTTGCCGCTCTGGTTTGGAAGGCCGCTCTGGCTGAAGGCGTCGGCGCTAGAGTATTCAACGCCGGCAATGGGAACCGTTACACGCTCAACGAAACCTGGGCGCTACTGCAAAAAATCGCCGGCCGGGAGATCGAAGCGCGGTACGGCCCTCCCCGCGAGGGCGACGTCCGGCACTCGCAAGCCGACACCACGGCCGCACGCGCTTTTCTCCACCACGCTCCGCGGTACTCCTTCGAAGAAGGTCTCCGCAAGACTTTCGCGTGGTACCGGGAAAGCCTCGCTACTTCCTGATCGGCTCGTCCAGCAGCCGATACTCCGGCGGACCCGCGATCGGCGCCAGCACAATTACGCTCAACGGCGGCAGATGCAAATCGAAACGTTGCGGCCGGTGATGCGCCTCAATCGGCTCGGTCTCGAAGAAATCCGGATTCGTCACGCCGCTGCCGCCATACTTCGGATCGTCCGTATTCAGTACTTCCCTCCACTGCCCGGCCAGAGGCGCCCCCAAATGATAGTTGTGCCGCACAATGGGCGTGAAGTTGCACACGAAAACCAGCGGGTGCCGCCTCCCCTTGGCCCAGCGCACAAAGGAGATGACGGAGTTCTCCGTATCGTTGATGTCGATCCACTCGAAGCCCTCCCAATGGAAGTCCACTTCGTATAGCGCCGGATACTTCTTCACCAGCGCATTCAAATCGCGCACCAGCGATTGCAGCCCCGCGTGGAAGCCAAACTGCAATAGCTCCCATCGCAGCGAACGCTGCTCGCTCCACTCCTCGTACTGCCCAAACTCCTGGCCCATAAAGAGCAGCTTCTTGCCCGGATGCCCATACATGTAGCCCATAAAGGCGCGCACATTGGCAAAGCGCCGCCACTCGTCGCCCGGCATCTTGCCGATCAGGCTCGCCTTGCCGTGCACTACTTCGTCGTGGCTGATCGCCAGCATGAAGTTCTCCGTGAAGGCATACAGCAGGCTAAAAGTTATGTTGTGGTGATGATGCCGCCGGAAGTAGGGGTCGAACTTGAAGTACTTGAACATGTCGTGCATCCAGCCCATGTTCCACTTCATCGTGAAGCCTAAGCCGCCTAAAAACACCGGCTTGGTTACGCCCGCAAACGACGTCGATTCCTCGGCCACTGTAAAGGCGCCCGGTACCTCGTGGCAGATCTCGTTAAAGCGCTTGACAAAAGAAATGGCGGGCAAATTCTCCCGCCCGCCGTGTTCGTTCGGAATCCAGTCGCCCGCCTCTCGCGAGTAGTCCAGGTAAATCATGGACGCCACCGCATCCACGCGCAGCCCATCCAGGTGGAATTCCTTCAGCCAGTACATCGCGCTGGAAAGCAGAAAACTCCGCACCTCGTTGCGCCCGAAATTGAAGATCAACGTGCCCCAGTCGCGATGCTCGCCCTGCCGCGGGTCGTCGTGTTCAAAGAGCCGCGTGCCGTCGTACAGGGCCAGCCCATGCGCGTCCTTCGGGAAGTGCGCCGGTACCCAATCGAGAATCACCCCAATGCCGGCCCGGTGGCATTCGTCGACAAAATACTTGAAGTCCTCCGGCGCTCCAAAGCGCGCGGTGGGCGCAAAGTACCCCGTCACCTGGTAGCCCCAACTGCCGCCAAAGGGATGCTCGAGAATCGGCATCAGCTCAATGTGCGTGTAGCCCAGATCCTTCACATACGCGACCAGACGCTGAGCCAGTTCCCGGTACGACAGCGGCTTATTGTACGCCCCATGTACCCAACTCTCCAGATGCACTTCGTATACCAACACCGGCTGCTCCAGAATCTGCGTCTGGCCCCGCCGCTCCATCCATTCCTGGTCGCGCCATTCATAGCCGGAGCTATCCCACACGATCGAGGCGTTCCGCGGCGCTACCTCCGCATAGGAGGCGAACGGGTCCGCCTTCATCTGCTGGTACAGGTTCACCTTGGAACGCACGAAGTATTTGTAGATTTCGCCCTGGCCCACGCCCGGCACAAAAAGTTCCCAGATGCCCCCTTCGCGCGGGCACATCGGATGGCTGTTCTTGTCCCAGCGATTGAAGCCGCCGCATACCTGCACGCTCTCCGCGTTCGGCGCCCAAGTCGCAAAGCGCGTTCCCGCCACGCCATCGATCACCATGGGATGCGCGCCCAGTACGCGGTACGCTTCGTAGTTCGTGCCTTCCAGATAGAGATGCAGATCGTGATCGCTCGATACCCGGCGGAATCGATAGGGATCCTCAATCGTCTCCCGCTCTCCGCTCCACGTCACTAAGCTAATCGCGTACTTCTCGATCGCCCCTTCGATCCGAGCGCAAAAGAAGCCCGCCGGATCTTCTTTGCTCATCTCGATCGTCCGCTTCCCCACCAGCACCGACGCCTCTTGCGCCCGCGGCAGAAAAGCCCGTACTTCCCACTCGCCGTCGGCAAACTGTTGCGGTCCTAGAACCTTAAGAGGATCGCCATGATAGCCATGAACAATCGCGTGGACCTCGCCGGGCAGCATGATAGTTATTATGGCAAGTTCCATTACGGCTCCATCCCCCCCAGCTTGGGCCGAGTTGCATTTGCACCTCGAAGGCGCGCTCGGTCCAGAGCTGCTCGTCCAGATCGATCCCTCTCTCCCGCTCGAGGACGCCCGCGCGGCTTACCGCTTCCAGGACTTCCCCGGCTTTCTCCAGGCCTTCAAATTCGCGGTCATGCGCCTGCGCACACCCGATCACTATCGCTTGCTCGCTCGTCATCTTTTTGCGCAATTGGCCGCGCAAAACATCGTCTACGCCGAGATCATCCACTCGGCCGGCATCAACCTCTGGCGCGGCCTCGACGCCGCGGCGATTCTGCGCGCTTTGATTGACGAAGGCCGCCGCGCCCCGCTCGAGATCCGCTGGATCGTCGACGCCGTCCGTCAGTTCGGCGGCGAACATGCGCTCTCCACCGCCCGCTTGGCTGCCGGCTTTGCCGGCGGCGACGTGATCGCCTTTGGCGTCGGTGGGGACGAAACGGGAGCCCCGGTGGACGCGTTGTTGCCGGCCTTCGATTACGCCCGCTCCGCCGGACTTCGCCTGACGGCCCACGCGGGCGAAACATCGAATGCTCAAAATGTTTGGGACGCGCTGGCTTTAAACGTCGACCGCATCGGCCATGGCATCCGTTCCATCGACGATCCCGCGCTGCTAGCCGAACTGCGCGCCCGCGGCCTACCTCTCGAAATCTCCCTCAGTTCAAATGTCCGCACGGGCGCAGTGAGTTCGCTTTCCGCTCATCCCGCCAAGCGCCTGCACGACGCCGGTGTGGCGCTGATTCTCAACACCGACGATCCCGCCTTCTTCGGCGCCACCCTGGCTGCGGAATTCGCCCACGCCGCTTCTCTCGGCTTTAGCGAGGGGGAGCTGGACCAGCTTCGCCGGAACGCGTTCCGCTTTGCCTTCGCTTATCGAGGGCCCGCCGCAACTGCTCCGCGTCTCCCTTCGCAATCGGAGAATGTTTAGAGATGTCCGCTTTGGTTTGCAACTTCCTGCGGTAGCGCGCAAAGTACTCGGCCAGATCCCCGCCGTATTCAAAGCTGTACATGATGTCGGCAAAGTCCCGCGTGTGCTCCAGGCCCAATGCGTGCCCGCTCTCATGCACACACGTCAAAAACAAAATCGTCGCGCCTAAGAGCGGATCTTTCTCCGCCCCGGCGATTTCCGGATTAATCACCAGATCGTAGACCCGCTTACCGTTCACCACTCTCGGCACGGACACCCCATAGAGCGTCCGGTACTGCGGGTTCACCCAACGGAAACGCAGTTCGGCCTCGGCCTCTCGCTCCACCGCCTTTACGCTCAGGTGTCCGCCGCTGGCGGCTTCCCAATGCCGCATCGCGTCATGGGCCAGTTTTTGTTCCGGGTGCGGTTCCACCCAGTAGGTCATCGAAATCGCCCAGAACGCGAGGAAGTTCATGGGTGCACGTGCGGATGCTCATGGTTGCGCAGCATCGCCTCCAGCCTTTCCAGACGCTGCTTCAAGTCCTCCACCGTCTCGCCCTGCGGATCGGGCAGCTCCCCGTGTTCCAGATCGTCTACCACCTGCCCGCGCGTCTTCACGATCCTGCCCGGTATGCCTACTACTGTCGAATGGTCCGGCACCGTGCGGATCACCACGCTCCCCGCGCCGATCTTCACATGGTCGCCAATCTCGATGTTGCCCAGCACCTTCGCTCCCGTGCCCACCACCACGTGGCTGCCTAAAGTTGGGTGCCGCTTGCCCCGTTCTTTGCCCGTTCCCCCCAACGTCACGCCCTGGTATAGGATCACGTCGTCGCCGATCACGGCCGTTTCACCGATCACCACCCCCATGCCATGGTCGATAAAGAAGCGCCGGCCGATCCGCGCCCCCGGATGAATCTCAATGCCCGTCATTCCGCGCGCCACTTGGGATAACAAGCGCGCCAGCAACCGCAGCTTCGCGCGGTAGAGCCGGTGCGCCAGCCGGTGGATCAAAATCGCATGAAGGCCCGGATAGCAAAGCACCACCTCTAAGGTGCTCCGCGCCGCCGGATCTTCGCGGAAAATGACGTCGATTTGTTCGCGGATCGCGCTTAACATGGGCTTTCCCGGTTGGATGCTCCCTGTCCATTATCGGTTGAAGTTTCCCCTTGCGCTAAGGTCCGTTTCTGGTATTCTGAGGTCATGCCGGAAGGCTATTTGCCTGTTTTCTTCCTTCTGGCTTCCGCAATTGCGTTTCCCGTCATCGCGCTTCTTGCCGCCCGCCTCCTTCGACCGTCCATTCCCAATCCCGTTAAGAGCGAGGTCTATGAGTGTGGCATCGAAGCAGTGGGCAACTCCCGCGGCCGCTTCTCAGTTCGCTTTTACATCGTCGCGATTCTCTTCGTGATTTTTGATGTGGAAACGATATTTTTGTTCCCCTGGGCCGTCCGCTATCAAAGACTGGGCTGGTTTGGGGTTGTGGAGGTGACGCTATTTCTCACATTTCTTATCGTCGGCTACATTTGGGCTCGCAAGAAGGGTGCGTTGGACTGGACCTAAGCCAGCACGCTCCTCTCCTTCTTGATCCGGCAAACGCCGGAGCCGGCATCCTCAGAGCTCTTCCCCTGATTCAACAGACTTTTGGCAAGCATCGCTTGGCCCGCTTGGCTCTGGCCTCTGCGGCCATGGCGCTCTGCTGGTCGGAACCTGTTTACGCGCAGGCCCGCTTGCGCCTTACGGAATCGGCCCTCGGACCCATTTCCGTAACCACCGGCTCCAATGGTCCCGCGCAGTCCCTTGAGGCCTATAACGTCGGTAACGGCGCTTTGGCTTTAACTTATTCTTCCAACGCCACCTGGCTCAGCGCCGCCTCGGGCGCCGCCCGTGCTTGCCAGACCGCCAATTTGCCGGTGGCCACCTGTACTCCCGTCAACTTCACTCTTTCCACGGCGACGCTGGCGGCGGGCACTTATACCGGCGCGGTCACGATTCGCGACGGCGCCGCCATCGACGCCCCCCAAACCGTTACCGTTACCGTGCAAGTCGGCGGCGGCGTTCCCGCTTCCATCTTTCTCTACTCTCCTCCTAACGGCGGCAGTGACGCGGTTTCCTTCTCCACCAATAGCGTCCTCACCACCAACCGCACCACGCAGTCCGGCGGCGAATGGCTCGATGTCGCCTACGAAGGCCAAGGCAGCTTCCGCTTCGTCCAGCCTTATCGTGTCTCGGCCCGCCATCTTCCCGGCATGCCGGAAGGTACCTACAACGGCACTCTCCAGATCGCCGGCAGCAGCTTTGCCGCCGATAACCGCACCGTGCAGGTGCGCTTCGTCGTCACCTCGCAGCCCATCGCCTTTGCCGCGCCCACTCGCCTCTCCATCAAGGTCGCGCAAAACGGACAACCCGTCACCGCCGCCATCGGCGTGGGCAATCGCGGCCTCGGCACCTTGAGCGTCACCGGCGTTACCCCCACGCTTAGCAATGGCGCCGGCTGGCTGACGGGCGCGCCCGCCACCACGTTTCTGGGCGCGAACCTTACGTTCACGCCCGGCTCGCTGGCTCCCGGCACTTATCGCGGCAGCGTCGCCATTGCCGTCAACGCGATCAACGGGCCCACCCTCACCGTGCCCATCGAGATGGAAGTGGTCGCCAGCCCCACGCCGGCCATTAGCTTTGGCGGTGTCCTCAATAACGCCGACTATCGCGTCGGCGACCAGATCGGTGTCGGCGCCATTGCCGCGCTCTTCGGCGAGTTTCTGGCCGATGCCCAGGCCTTCAATACGCAAACCACTCTGCCCACCACTCTCGGTGGCGTCCGCGTCTTGGTCAATGGCCGCGCCGCGCCACTCTACTTTGTGTCTCCCGGACAGATCAACTTCCAGGTGCCTCTCGAAACCACGGGCGGCGAAGCCACCATCCAAGTCGAGCGCAATAGCGTCGTCGGCAATCGTGTCTCGGCCACCATCGTGCCGGCCGCCGGCCGCATTCTGGTCTGGCCGGGCTTGCGTTACGGCATTATCGTGAACGCCGATGGCACTCTGCCCCTGCCGGCCGCCATCACGCTTGGCACTTACCGCTCCAAGCCCGTCCGCGCCGGTGAAACGCTCGTCATTTACTCGATCGGCTTCGGCCAGACCAACCCCCCGGTGCAAACCGGAGTTGCCTCGCCCTCGAACCCGCTTGCGCAGCTCAGCGGAGTCCTGGTCCACTTCGGCCCGCGCTCCCTCTTCGGAACCTCCGTCGTCCAGCCTGCCAGCTTTGCGGGTTTGTCGCCCGGTTTCGTAGGCCTCTATCAGATCAATGTCCAGGTGCCCGAAGGCGTTACGCCGCTTGAGGACCTCGACCTCTCCATTGAATACAACGGCCAGTTCTCAAATACGGTCAGAGTAGCCACCACCCAATAACTGCCGCTGTAAAATCGAGGCTTGAACCCCAGCCTCTGTTTTAGCGAACGCCTTTATTTTCACGACAGCTATTTGCATACCTTCGACGCGCAGGTCCTCTCCACTTCGGACGATGGCCTGCGCGTCGTTTTGAATCGCACCGCCTTCTATCCCACCTCCGGCGGCCAGCCTCATGATCTGGGCGCCCTCAACGATTCCTCCGTCCTTGACGTCCTCGATCTCGGAGACCGGATCGAGCACCTTCTCTCCGCGCCGCTCGCTGCCTCCCAAGTCCAAGGCCGTATCGATTGGCCCCGCCGCCTCGATCACATGGTCCAGCACACCGGCCAACACCTCTTGAGTGCCATCCTGCAGGAAAACTTCGGCCTCTCTACGGTCAGCTTTCACATGGGCAGCGCGGTCTCTACCATCGACGTCGAACCCTTCGCGGTCCCGGAGGAGACCCTGCGCGCGGCAGAGCTCCTCGCCTCGGAAACCGTCCGCCGCAACCTCCCCACCCGCGTTTCCTTTGAAGACGCCGCCACCGCCCAGGGCCTACGCAAACCCAGCGACCGCTCCGGCCTTCTCCGCATCGTCACTATCGACGGCCTCGACCGTAGCGCCTGCGGCGGCACACACGTCGGCCACACCGGTGAAATCGGCTTGATCGCGCTCGGCAAAACCGAAAAGATCCGCCAGTCCTTGCGCATCGAGTTTTATTGCGGCGCCCGCGCGTTGTCCTATCTCCGCGGCCAACTGTCCTCCTCTCTTCAGGAAGCTTCCCAACTGCGTGCCCGCTTGGCCGATAGCGACAAAGCCGCCAGGCGCCTATCCCTCGAACTCGCCAGCCTCCGCGGAGCCCATCGCGCAGCCTCGGGAGTGCGGGAATGGGTGGAAGAAGTCGCCGAAATCTCCGAAGCCCTCCGCCACGAGGCCAACGCCTATCTCGAGTCCTCCTCGACGGCCGTCCTCCTTTACGCTCCCTCCTCCGGCGCTATTCTCCTGGGCGCACATCCCTCCCGCGGCCTGGACTGCGGTCGAAAGCTGAAAGATTTTCTCTTCCGGAACGAAGGCCGAGGCGGTGGAACACCGCGCTTGGCCCAGGGAACCGCGCCGGTGCGCCTTACCCTCGAGCGCCTGTCGGTCCTATTCGAGATCTAACGGTGCGCGTTCAGCCAGCGGTACATTTCGATGTCTGCAGCTTTAACTTCCGAGAAGCGTCCAAAACGAGGACCCAAGCGCCGAAGGGAGCGCATTGCCAGTTCCGCAGCCTTTCGGCGAGTTTCCAGCGGACCTTCTTCGGCAACGATTTCGCGCGCGATTCTTTGCGCCAGCCAAAGCTCTTCTTGTTCGTCCCTTAGTTTTCTTTCCAGTCCAATCTGACGCACGCGTTGCACGCGATTCAATCGGCTATCGTTCTCCGCAGTGAATGCGTACGTCTGGTAGCCCTGCCAGAGCCGGTCGTTGAAGAACAGGCGATCCCGATTGTGATCCAGATATTCGGCGAACCGCAGTTTAGCTTCCAATCGTTCCACTGGGCTTGTCACCAACTTCTCCGTTTCGCCCCAAAGCGCCGACAACTCCCGCATCCTCCGTGATCTCAGCTTCGCCTGAATTGAGTCGAAGCGTTCCGCCGCTTCCTGGTATCGTTTCTCCCGTGCCAACCGCACGCCCAACGAGTAAATAACTAACCGGGTCTCCGACGCCCTTGGATACTTCGCCACGAAGGCTTCCAGAGTCTCGATAGAAGCCTCGCCGTCGAGAAGCAAACCCAGGTCAAACCCGGAAGCCATCCAATGAATACTCCATTCAGATGGTCCAGCTTCCTGAACCGAAGACCCATTTGCCCTAAGCCAAAGCGCGAAGCGCAGCTGTTCGATCGGGTTTCCGAGCCGCTGGTAGACGCCGACTAGCCCCGCTGCCGCCGTTGCCCTTTCCTCCAGACTGGCTCGCCTGGACCCAAAGAGCGTGAGTAAGGGCTGTGCGGCACCGCCGAAATCCTTCGTGAGGAATCGAGAAGAACCTAACATCCACAGAAATTCCGGCTCCTGTCGCACCACGGACTTGGCGGGCACGTTTGCCGCCAGACGCAATGCCGCCCTTGGGTCGCCCGCTCGCAACGCCACCCTCATGCTCAAGAGCGCGAGCGACGCCGCTCCGCTCTCTGTCCGCATCAGATCCTTGTGAGTTTCAAGCAAACTCACTAATCGCGCGTAAGGCAGGGGCTCGGCTTCTTTTGGCAACCCGTCGTGGTCCTCGTAGAGGGCGGTCTCGCGCTGAGGATTCGTAAGTAGCCGGAGTGCAAAGGCCGCGTGGGCCGCGGAGTCAAAATAGTCGGCAATCTGTCGCCTTAGCAACTGCCCTCCGTCGTGCCCGTAAACGATCCGCAGGGATGAGATCAATACCTCCTGGCTCAGGTTCGAGTCAGAGCGCTCTAACTCGTCAAGGTAGATCTTGCCCGCCGCACTTTGCTCTCCCAATCGGTAGTGCGAACGAGCGAGCCATCCGCGTGCCTCGCTGGCAAATACATTCGTCCGCGCGCTTCGAAGAAAGGCCGTTAGCTTTGCCTTTGCGCTCTCGTACTGTTCCATCCGCAGATCGGCTTTTGCGTCCAGCAAGTCGATTTCGTCGAGTTCTTGTGGAGAAAGGCCACGCATAGCGCGGGCCGCTGCGAGGGCTTGGGTGAACTCCGCGGCGCTGGCTTCTTCCCAGCGGCGATATAGCCGCCGCAGCTGGTTCAGTGCGCTGTCTTCGGCTTGCTGTAGTAGACCCGCAAACGGGAGTCGCTGTCCCCTTGGATTCCTTGCTGCATCGCTGCCAATGCGGTGCGGGAACGGCATCCAGAAATACGCGCTCAGATACTCTCGGAGAGAGCTATCGAAAGGGCAGGTCCACACCAGCCCCAGTCCAAAGATCGATGCGAGAAACAGTTTGCCGGTTCTTTTCAAGGACGCACCTCCAGCTTGTATTCCGCCGGCTTTTCGGTCACCGCCCGACCCAAGTGAAGATTGTTTCTCCCTCCGTACGGAGGTAAAGTAAATCTCAATTGTCGCGGTCCACTCATTGCGACTGGTAAGTTCTCGCCCGGTAGAAAATACTCCATGTCTGTAGAGACTTGAATAACGTAGTGAACTGGCTCCCTACGCAATGCTGGCGTGTTTAGCAGATAGAGGTCTGTGCACTGCACAAGCGCGCACTTCCCGTCCCGCCGCTCCAGTGCCGCCGCATGGATGGAGGCTGGAATCCGCCCGATTGCCGCCAAGACCTCGTCTGGTTTGGGTGCCATGCTCTCATTCGCTTCCGGCCAGCGGAAATACACGACGCCTCCGCAGTATTCACCCATCTGCTTCACGGCCTCCGTCGCCATCTGAATCGACGCGGGCGTTGCCAAGACGAACTCGAACTCTTGACCTTTTTCCACCCCCGTCTTGAAGGCCAGCTCCGTAGCCCGCATGGCCCGATAACGAAGGCGCAGTTCCCGGGCGTCCGTTTGAGATGTTAGAAGTTCAAAGTCTTTGTTCACTCCGAAATGGAGAGGCTTCAGTTCCGGGTAGACTCTTACGCCATGCTCTTGCTCCCCTCTAGGTAGCAATCGCCCTCTTCCAAACGTGGATACGCCAATACGAAAAGTCTTGCGAAATCGATTGAAAATAGGTCTCCAGCGGGCCGCCTCAATCGCCGCCGCAATCACGAACTCCTTGCGGGGCCGTCCTGGGTTATCCAGATCGTAAAACTGCGGGACAAATTCATCTACCGCTTTGATCACCGCGTCGATTTCCGTATTGGGCCGAAACCAGTCCAAGAGTGCCGTGATAGAGATCCTCTCTGCCGCTGGCAAAGCGCGTCGCAACGCGTCGAGGTATCGAGCATACGCCCCAAGCGTTCGCGTTGGACAATCGATATCAAGTTGGATCCCCTGCACGCGCTGGTTAATCGGCAACAACTCCCTTCGAATATCCGCGACCGCTTCCACGACCGAGGGCACCGTCTGCAAATCTGGCGCCGTTTCGTCCTCAAATCGAAAAACCAGCCAATATTCCTTTGCCTCGGGAAGTTGATCGATCGGATAGCGTTCCACCTCCCACGCGGGAGCCGAACCCGCCCAACCATACCGCTTTGAAATGCTCCCTGCTTGTACGAAGAGAACATCCACGGCCGGCTGTTTCTTGAGAGTGGAACTACCCCTCCAAAACCAAAAACCCACCTTCCAAGTGGGTTTTGGCGCTTCTTCGGGCACCGGCCCGCATCCTAAATATGCCGCAATTGGTGACGCCAACGATAACGCAGCCCGCCGGCGATTCATGTTCGTCCCCCGCCTAGCTCGCCGCCAGCGCCACCAAACCGATTCCCAGCGCAAAGAACAAGACCGTCAGCATCAGATTCCGCTTCACGCCGCCATCGCCATCCGCGTATTCCTTCCACACCAGCAAGCCCCACATCATGCTCACCAGCGTCGCCCCTTGGCCGAGTGCGTAACTAATCCCCGGCGCCACCTTCGCCTCGCCCGTAGCCGCCGCTCCCACGAAACTCGCAATCGCCCCCGCCATCCAGATCCCTCCGCCTAACAATCCCAGCCCGTGCTGCCCCACGGTGCCCGTAAAGTAGGCAAAGAAGCTGATAGGTAGGCCTTTCACGGGCAAATTCATGAAGTACAAGTTATAGATGAACGTCGTCAATACAATGCCCACGCCAAACACGATCGCCACCGCATATGGATTGGTCAGACCCAGATCCGATTCCATGCTTCCGCTCACGAGCGGATAAAACGAACCCATCAGCAAACCGGCCGCCGCTGCGATCGCGATGCCCTTCCAGGCCCCACTCGTCGTCGGCTCCTCCACTGCCTTCCTTCGCTTGGCCGCCGCCGGCACGGCTTCGGGGTTCTCCAACGCCCTTGCCGCCTCCGCCGTCGCTAACGCCTCCCGTTCTTGGCGCCGCCGCAATCCTTCCATCCGCGCGTAGGCCAGCGCGCTGAAAACCACCGCCACCAACACCAGCGCGCAACCTCCAAACACAAACAGGGCGTTGTCGGAGGGCTGCACGACATATCCCCAGATCGTCCCCACGATCAATGCCAATCCCAAGCCCAACGGAAACGCGATGCTCATCCCCGCCAGCTCAATCGCCGCCACCAACAGCATGTTGCCCAAATTGAAGATCGCGCCGCCCAGAAACGCAAAGATGATCTGGCGCTTTCCCGCCAATAGAAAATTGTCCTGCACCGATATATCCGTGCCCATCGATCCCAGCGTGAAGCCCGCCACCAGCGCCGCCAGCATAGACCCGATGGCAAAATCCAAGTAGTACAGCTCAAATCGCCAGGCGCTTTTCTTGAGCGTATTCGCCCACGAGCCCCAACAAAGCATAGAAAGGAACAACACCGCAAGCGTCAGCGTGTAGGTGGATGGCAGGATCATAGAGTCAACCGGACAACCGAATTTTTGAGGCTAACACACGTTCCGGCCCCCAGCCGCACCGACGCTATAGCCGCGCCGACGCTATAGTAGCCCCATGTACCGCTATCTTGTTCTTCTGCTCATCTCCTGCCTAGCCTTGGCCGCCGACCTCACCGGTAAGTGGGACTTCTCCGTGGAAACCTCCGCCGGCAGCGGAGCTCCCAAATTCGAGCTCGTACAGAAAGGCGAAACGCTCAGCGGCAAATACTCGGGCGCCCTCGGCGAAGCCGACGTGAAAGGCACTATCAAAGCCGACGCAGTCGAGATCCGCTTCGAAGTTGGCGGCAGCGCCATTGTTTACACGGGTAAAGTTCTTTCCGACGGTAGCCTCAAAGGCTCCGTCGACCTCGCCGGCCAAGCCACCGGCACTTGGACCGCCAAGCGCTCCGCCAAATAGCAAGGCCAAACAAAAAAAAGCGGCCCCTCGCGGAGCCGCCTCTTTCTGTGGATTGTGATGCGGGCCTAGAAGCGATACTTCAGGCTCAATTGGATGTTGCGGGGATTGTTCGCTTGGCCGCTGATCAGGCCAAAGGTCCCCGGAGCGCTCACGTCCCGCGCGGGCGGGCTGAACATCGTCATGTTCGCCAGGTTATAGAATTCGGCCCGGAACAACAGATTATGGTTCTCCCGGATGCGGAAATTCTTGTTTACCGTCACGTCCGCGTTGAAGTAGCCCGGCGCCCGCTCCGTACCGATGGAGCTGTTGCCGAAGGTTCCCAATGCCGGACGCTGGTAGGCGCAACGGCCGTCGTCCACGCCCTGAGGGCACTCGTAGACGTTGCCCGTCCCATACCACCGGGAGATCGTCCGCTCGCCTACCTCGCTCGGCCGCAAGCGGTTCGGGCGTTGCACGCCGCGCGGTGCTTGCTGGCTTTGTCCCACCGTGGAAATCGTAATCGGGAAGCCGGTCCGCGCTTGCATCACATAGCCCAAGCTCCAACCGCCCACCACCAGATCAGCCGCAGCCGGCATGCTGGAACCGAACTTCCGGCCGCGGCCGAAGGGCAGATCGATATTGGAGGAAAGAGTGAGATTGTTGCGGGCGTCCCAAGCCGCCGGTCCGTAGTTCCCGTTGCGGTCATAGGCGTTCTGCCAATAGGCGCCTTCCGTCTGCACGCCGCCCGCGCCAAAGAAGCCTAGCGCGTCGTTCAACGTTTTCGAGTAGGTGTAGGACAGGTTGAAATCCACGCCGAAGCTGTAGCGCTTATTCGCCGTCACCTGCAGGGAGTCGTAATTAGCCGTGCCGCTGGATTCCGTCGTTGCCGTGGTCGTCACCGAGGGCAGCACGCCGAAGAGCGGACGGCGCGTCTGCGCGCTTGGCCATTGCGATGGATTTAGGTTCGCCGGCCCCGGCAGCGGTTGATTGCGGTCCCGCGCCACGATCGTATGCGTTGCCCGCTGGCTCACATAACCCGCGCTCAACACCAGCGTGTTCGTCAGCAGGTATTCAATCGTGAAATTCCGCTGCTGCGTGAACTGCGGCCGCAGATCGGGGTCCCACGTGCGAATGTTGCCCGCCAAAACGCCCGTGAAGCCCGGCAGGTCGTTGAAGCCCACGCGCGCCGAAGACGCGCCCGTCGTCAGGTCGTAATTTTGGTTCGATTCAAAGAAGTTCGGAGGATTCAGCGGCAAGCGCAGATTCACGCCCGTTCCTTCCAGAAAGCTCGTAATGCCATACGCGCCGCGCACCACCAACTTCTTGCCCAGCATCGCCGGCGCCCAGGCGAAGCCCAGCCGCGGCATGAATTGCTTGTAGTACGGGTTATAGAGTGCGCGGCTATTGCCATTCTTGCCCGCCAGTTGCAGCTGCCCCGTATTGACATCGATGTTGGCTTGCAGGTCGTTTACTTCGTAAAGCGGCTGCGTGTATTCCCAGCGCAAGCCCAAGTTCAGGGTTAAATCGTTTGTCGCCTTAAAATCGTCCTGGAAGAAAGTTCCGAAGCGCCAATGCCGCTGGCCCCAGCGCCGTCCGTCTCCTTGTCCGCGGCCCTTGCTCGACACCTGATCGAGCAGGAAATCCGAGAACGACGAGCCCGAGAAAATCGCCGTGTAGCCAAAGCTGCCCAACGCGCCATTGTTGCCGGAATAAAAGCGATTCTGCCGGTAGCGAACGCCGTTGGCGCCCATGCGCAGGAAGTGCCGCCCCTTGCTCCACGTTATCGTCTCGGAGATCGAGAATTTGTGGTCGCGGCCGTCGCTCAAGATGCCGTTGGTACCGATGGCCGAGAGGCCTTCTCCCGGCCCCAGCGAGCTAAAGCCCGGCGACAATTGCCCGCCCGGAATTCCCAGCTTCGCGTTACCACCCGATTGCGTGCCAAACGGATCCGCAAAAGTATCCACGATGTCCGTCCGCGTATATCCAAAGCGGAAATCGTTGACGATCGTCGGGGTCAAGGTACGAGTCCAAGCTGCCACCGCTCCGTAGGTCGGAGCCTCTTGCACGCCCGCCGCGGAAGTAGGCAGCACCGGCCGCAAGGTGCCCGACGTGTAGAAGCCCCCCGAGTACCGGAACATCAGGTTGTCGCTGGCCGACGCCTTCCAGTCCACCTTCGCGTCGCCCTGGTTATTCTTCAGGAAATTGGCCGCCGAGCCCGAGTAATTGTTCACCAGTCCCAAAGCGCCGGTCCCATTGGAATTCGGCAGCGGATACAGGCTGTTGTCGGTCAACAGCACCCGCGCCGGTCCGATGATGCGCGCCGCGGGAATCTGCTTGCCGGGGAAGGGCGTGCAGGTCCGTGTGCCGCCGCTTACCGTGCAAGCCGCCGGGTCCACTATGTTTTGCGGCAACCGGCTCAAATTGCCCGCCCGGAAATCCACGGGGGCCACGCTGGCAAACGCCGGACCGCTGTCGCGCCGTTGCGTCCCTTCGTAGTTGACAAAGTAGAAGAGCTTATCCCTCTTGACGGCTCCGCCCAAGGTTCCGCCAAACATGTTCTGCGCAAACGAACGCCGCTGCCGATCCTTAGGCAGCGAAGTGTTCTGGTTGCCAAAAAAGGTGTTTGCATCCAAGTTGTCGTTGCGCAGGAATTCAAACAGCGACCCGTGCAGTTGGTTCGAACCGCTCTTCAGCGTCATGTTCACCACCGCGCCCGCCGAGTTCCCAAACTCGCTCGAACCATTGCCCGTCATCACCTGTACTTCTTGCAGCGCGTCCACGCTCGGCGTGTACCCGATCCGGTTGTCCATCGAATCGTTCACGTCCACGCCGTCCAGCAAAAAGTTGTTCGTTTGTTCCCGGTTCCCGTTCACAAAGGCGCGCCCAGAAAAACGCGTCGCCGTATTCACAGAACCCGGATTCGTCTGCACCGCCCCCGGCACCAGCAGGATCGCGGAAACAATGTTGCGGCCGTTTAGCGGCAGATCCTGCAGCCGTTGACTACCCAACGTTTGTCCCGTGGCCGTGGCTTCGGTTTGCAGCGGGGGCGCTACGTCCTTCACTTCCACCGATTCCGTCACCGCGCCCACCTGCAACGAAGCATCCACGCGCAGCACTTGGTTCACTTCCAGGCGCACCGGGCCGATGACCGTCCTCTTAAACCCCGGACCCTCCATCGTCACCGTGTATTCGCCCGCCGGCAAAAACGGCATCGTATAAATGCCTGCCGAATTCGCCGTTGCCACCGTCTGCACCCCCGTCGCCACCGCCGTCGCCGTTACCTTCGCATTCGGCAACGATGCCCCCGATGCGTCGTTCACCGCGCCCGTTATCGTACCCGTAATCACCTGTGCCGATACTGCGCTCCCTAAAGCTAAGCACAGCAAAACCATTGAGAAATATACTTTTAACTGCTTCATAAGACTCACCTCTTAGTGAAAAAGTGTAGCACCCCGTTTTGATCTTTCGCAGAGGCCGTAACCGGTTCGTAACCTCTTCCAGCCCGCCCACATGGGTTATAACGGTAGTGCGTGCACCCGTAGCGCAATTGGATAGAGCATCTGACTTCGAATCAGAAGGTTGCAGGTTCGAGCCCTGCCGGGTGTACCAGCCTTAACCCAGCCCCTTCCCCAGCTTCCCCAAGATCTCCTTCACCATCCCCAAATCCTCCTCCCCCCGCACATCCACGCAACTCTTCCCCGACCGCTTCGCCCCCAATCGCTCGGCGAACTCATCCAGCACCTTCGTGCGCATGCAATAAAACATCGCGCCCTTCTTCCGGCTCGCAAACCCGCTGATCCACTCCTCCTCCCGCACATACACCGGCATCCCCGATTCCAGCCGCTCCGTCAATCCAGGCAGTGCCTTGCGAATCATCGCGCGCACCTCCTTCAGCAGCGCTTGCTGCTCCTCGGGCGCCGCCGCCACATACGCGTCCACCTGCGGGTCTTTGTTCAATTCATGCCTCCACCGGAAAAATGTTCCCCCGCCCCAATAGCCACTTCGGATCCAGCCTGCGCTTCACATCCTTCATCGCTTCAATCTCCGCCGCGCTGAACAAAATCGGCAGAAAATCCCGCTTCCGCTTCCCCAGTCCATGCTCGGCCGCGATCGTCCCGCCCAACTCCACGCTTTTCTCGGCAAACGTGAACATCATCTTCTTGGCTGCCACGATATCCGCCTCGCTCTGCGGAAAGATGTTCAAATGCAAATGCGCGTCGCCGATGTGCCCATACATGCAGCTTGGGCTTGTCAACTTTTCGCGAATCTCTTTCCGGTAGAACGCGATCATCTCCCGGTTCTTGTCCACCGGCACCGCGAAGTCCGTCCCCAATTTCGGATACCCCATCTGCCGCACCGTCTGGATTACCTTCTCCGGCAAGGCATGGCGAAACTCCCGAAAGCGCTCCCGGTCGGCATCCGTCTCCCCAAACCAGCTCGCCTCGGCCAACGCCTTCTGCGTCTCCAGCCTCTCCACCCAAGCATCCACCGCCGCCTCGTCTTCTACGATCTGCTCCATGATCACGCCCGCCCGCGCCTCTCTTGGCAGATCCGGATACTTGTCGCGAATTAGGTTCAACGAATCCTCGTCCACATACTCGAGCATCCGCAAGCCCTCAATCCTGCGCCAAGCCTCCACCGCATCCAAAGCATTGTCGTCGCTGGCAAAGAATACGACGCCGTTTAACAGCCCCTTCGGCAGCGGCAGCAGCTTCACTTCCGCCTCGATCACCACCGCTAGCGTCCCCTCGCTCCCGGCGATCAGATCGATCCAGTCCATGCCCGGCTTCAACGGATAACCCGCCGAATGCTTCGTCGAGCGCGGCCGCTTCACTTCCCTCACCTCGAAATCAATCGCTTCCCCTCGCCGCACATCCAGCACCCGCCCGTCCAGCAGCGCAAAACGCAGCCGCTCCACCCACCGCCGCGTCGCGCCATACAGAAAGCTGCGGCTCCCCGAAGCATTACAGGCAATCGTGCCGCCCATCGCCGCCATCGTCTCTGTCGGGTCGGGAGGATAAAATTGCCCGCTGCGCTTGGCCGCCGCATGTACATCCCGCAGAATCGCCCCCGCGCCGCACACTGCCTTACCTGGGAAAACCTCGATTTTGTTGAATTTCTCGAGCGAAATCGACCAGCCGCCCTCCGGCACCCTCGCCCCCGTCAGCCCGCTCCCCCCGCCGGCAATTGTTACCGGCATGCCCAAGTCCTGCGCCTCGCGCAGGTATCCCAGCAACTCTGCCTCGTGCTCCGGAATCAATATCCGCTCGGCATTACCCTGGTAATTCGACGCGTCCTCTAGATAGCTCCACATCCGCCTACACCTCCATAATCACCGGCACTATCAGCGGGCGCCGCTGCGTTTCTTTGTTCAGAAAACGCTTCAGATCCGCCCGGATCTTCTCCTGCATCACGCCCCAATCGCCGCGCTCTTCCGCGCTCGATCCTTCCACGGTCTTTGTCACCACGAGCTTGGCCATCTTCAACAATTCGCCCGATTCTTCCAATGAAACAAAGCCCCGGCTGATAATCTCCACCGGATTCTGCAGCAACCCGGAGCGCCGCTCAATCGCCAGCACTGGAATCACAAACCCATCCTGCGATAGATGCCGCCGGTCGCGGATCACCAAGTCTTCCACAATATCGTCCAACGACCCCGAATCGATGCACACTCTCCCCGCGGGCACCTTTGGCCCCTTCCTCGCTCCCCGCGCATCGATCTCCAGCGTCTCGCCGCTCTCAATGATGAACGTCGATTCAAGGCCCTGTCCTTCCAGGTGCGAAGCCAGTTGCGCGTGGCGCACCAACTGCAAATACTCTCCGTGCACAGGCATAAAGAAACGCGGGCGCACCAGATTTAAGATCAGCTTTAGTTCCTCCCGGTAGCCATGCCCCGATACGTGCACCGGCGGTTGCGACGCGCCATAGATCAGCTCCGCCCCCCGCCGCGCAAAGTGATTCAACATCCGTCCAATGGGTTTCTCGTTGCCCGGAATCACGCGGCTTGAGAGCACCACCGTATCCCCGGACTTCACCGACAAATGCCGGTGATTGTCCACCGCCACCCGGCTTAAGCTCGACATCGGCTCGCCTTGCGTTCCGCTCACCAGGCAACACACCCGGTGCGGCGCGCTTTCCATGATGTCCTGCGGCCGCAGCAATATGTTGTCTGGAATATGCAGCAGCCCTAAATCGTGCGAGATCTCGGTCGTCGCCAGCATACTGCGCCCGATGAACGCTACTTTGCGGTCGTAATTCCGCGCCACATCGAGAATCTGCTGAATGCGGTGGATCGAACTGGAAAAGGTCGCAAACACCAGCCGCTTCTGCGCGGTTGCGAAAATCTGCTCCAGCCGCGGCCTGACCGCCCGCTCGGATTCCGAATACCCCGGCCGCTCCACATTCGTGGAATCGCTTAACAGCAGCAGCACTCCCCGCTTGCCATATTCCGCAAACGCGTGCAGATCGAAATGCTCGTCGTCGATCGGCGTCTGGTCGATCTTGAAGTCCGCCGTGTGCAGAATTACGCCGAGTGGCGTCGTGATCGCCACCGCCGACGTCGAAGGAATCGAGTGCGTCACGCGGATGAAGTGAATTTCGAAGGGGCCGAGCTTGAACTTCTTATCGACCTCCACCTCGTTCATCTTCACTTCGTCCAACAGGTGGTGTTCTTCCAGCCGCCGGCTCGCCATCGCGAGCGTGAACGCCGTCCCGTAAACGGGAATGTTCAATTGGCTCATCAGGTAAGGCACGCCGCCAATATGGTCCTCGTGCCCGTGCGTCAGGATCAGTCCCCGCACCTTCTCCCGGTTCTCCTTCAAATAGCTGAAGTCGGGCGTAACGATATCCACGCCCAAAAGCTCGCTGTCGGGAAACATCATCCCGGCGTCCACGACAATAATGTCGTCGTTGTAACGGATGGCCATCGAGTTCATGCCGAACTCTCCCAGGCCTCCCAAGGGAACGATTTGCAATCTGCCGCTCTGTACCGGCTGCGCCATGGAACCTCGAATTCTAACTGCCAACCCGTCGCCGGGCCAAACCTCAAGGATAAACTGACGGGAGTATGCGCCTCGCCTTTATTTTCTTTTCCCTCTCCGCCGCCTTGCTCGCGCAGCCCAAAGGCTACCGCCCACTCTTCAACGGCAAAGACCTCAGCGGTTGGGAAATCCGCGGCGACGGCAAATGGAACGTCATCTCCGGCGGCGTCCTCGTTGGCCAGCGTGATTTGGACGGAAAAACTCTTGGCCCTCTCGTTCGTTTTAAGACCGTCCCCGAGTACCAGCAATGGCTCAATCACCAAGCTTGGCTATACACCCAGGATTCCTTCACCTCCTACGACCTCCACCTCGAATTCTGGACCAAGGAACATGGCAACTCCGGCGTCAGCATTCATGATTCCTCCCGCGCCGCCGCCGCCATTGCCTTTCCCCCGGATTTCTCCCGCACCCCCGCCAAAATCGCCTACGAAATCCAAATCAACAATAACTACCCCGACCCCCACCCCACCGGCAGCATCTACGGTTTCATGGACGCCCCCAAAGACGCCCTCCTCCCCAATCAATGGAATGCCCTCGACATCGAAGTCCGCCCTTCCCATATCGCCGTCAAACTGAATGGCCGCGAAGTCGCCCGCACCACTCCCGACCCCAAACGCGGCCAATCCGGACCCATCGGCCTCCAACTCCACGACCAACTCAGCGTCATTCACTTCAAAAACATCTGGATCAAAGAGACTAAGTAGTAATCGTGTCCAAAATCATCGTCGCCACCGACCTCGACGGTACCCTCCTCGATCACTCCACCTACGATTGGCGCCCCGCCGCGCCGGCCCTTGCCGAATTGAAAAAACGGCGCATCCCTCTCATCTTTTGCTCCTCGAAAACCCGCGCCGAAATGCGCGCCCTGCAAATCGCCACCGGCGTCGACGATCCTCTCATCCCGGAAAACGGCGCCAGCGGCGCCCCCATCGCCGAGGTCCGTGCCACTCTCGCCGAGGCCGCCCGCCGTGCCCGCTCCCTCGTTCGCGGCTTTGGCGAAATGACGTTAGAGGAAATCGCTACCTCGACGGGCCTGCCCCCGGAAACCGCCGCTCTCGCCGCCCAGCGGGAATTCGACGAGCCCTTCCTCTTTATCGAGGGCGACCCCCAACTGCTCCTGCGCGAAATCCGCGCCCTTGGCTACCAATCCACCCGCGGTGGCCGCTTCTTCCATATCTTCAAGTCCGGCTCCAAGGGCCGCGCCTTCCTCGAACTTGCCCAGCACTACGACCTCCGCATCGCCCTCGGCGATAGCGAAAACGACCGCTCTCTCCTGGACGCCGCTCACCTCCCCATCCTCATCCCCGGCGGCAACCTTAGCCCCCAGCCCAATTACCGCGTCGCTCCGCAGCCCGGCCCCTCTGGCTGGAACGCGGCCCTCCTGGACATCCTCGCCGGCCTTTAGGGCCCTGCCGCCCCCGTGCGCGGCTTCAGCGGTTCCCACACATAGTCCCACCGCACAATGTTGCCTTTGCTCCCGCACGTGCACTTGCACTTCGGCCGGTTCCCCGGAATCGACGGCGTTCCCCTGGGCCCGCCATTAAACGTCGCCTCCGTCCACGCCACCGGCACCACCGCGCCTTCCGGATGCCCGCCAAACTTCTTATAAGCCCGGATCAGCATCGTCGCCCACGTCAGCGAATAGATCGCCCGGATCGCCGGATTCAAGGCCAGCGGTTGGTCGAACGGGTCGGTGCTGAACGACGGCATCTGCCAGTCGCTCGCCGCAAACACGCTGCACTCCTTCACCATGATTCCGTAGGTCCCGTAATTCACGCTCCCGTTCAGCCAGCACTTCCCCGCCACCGCCACCGAATTCGAACAGGTGTTCGGGTCCTCGTGGGCATCGGCAAACATATCGGGATTGTCAAAATCCGAAGACGACGGCGTCGCGCAAGGGCCCTTCTTGGCGTGGTCGTAAACCGGCGGCCTCCGCAACCAGCCAGACGCCCCCTGAAATAGCGGCAGCATATCCCAGCCGTCAATATCGGCGTGCGATTGCACTTCCGCCTTGATCTTGCCCAGGTCCAGCGTCGGATTCTCCAACAGTTGCTTGATCAACCCCGCCGGGTCCTTCACCGGTAACAGAATGCGGTTGCACAACTGGATTTTCTCCCGCCGCGGCCGCCCCCTGAAGTCCGATTGCACCTTCATCCACGCTGTCGCCACCTCGTTCGTCACATCCGGCCCGCACACAAATCCCTCTGCGGTCGGGGTCGGGCTTGGATTCGGCCCCGGCCCGGGTTGCCTCCCCCCCGCCAGCGCGTAATCCATCTTCTCCAGCGTCCTCTTCCCCACGCGCCCATCCCATTCCTTGGGCTCTTTCGGAAACATTCCCTTCTGAAAGGCAAGCACCGCCTGGTACGTCTCGTTACCGTACTTCCCGTCGGGCTCCCCCATCGGCCCGTTGGGAAAGCTCAGCGGCATCCGGAACCCCAGCGCCGCCAGCGCCTTCTGTATCTTCTTTACCGCCGCCGGATCGTCCGCCGGCGGCGCGGGCTTAATCGACGGCCCTCCCGCCGCCGCGCTGTCCAGCCGCGCATTTCCCGCCAAGATTTCCGATTTGAATGCCATCGTCCCTCCTGAGGCAGTAGTCTACCCCAAGGCCGCCAGCCGCTCAAACACATTGGGAATCGCCGCCACCACCCGGTTCCAGTTCGGAATCTGCGGCGCCCCCAGCGGGTCCTCGCTATATTGCTTTGCCGCCTCTCGAATCGAGTTGGCAAACACCTGCACCGCCGTATCTTCCTCGTGCTGGTCAAAGGTCAGTCCATTCACCAACGCATCCGCGTAAAAACGCCGTATCGTATCTTGCGCGCTCCGCGTATAGTAAATCTCCAGCGTCCGGAAGTGATGCGACGACAGTACATGCCCGTCCTGCGCCAGGCTCCGGAAGAGGCTCTTGGCGATGTCCACCGTCATCCGCCGTAGCCCCTTTGAAGCGTCGTCCGCGCTCAGCTCCTGATGCTTATGCTCGTAGTTATCGCTGATATCCACCTGGCACACCCGGTTCAGCGAACAATTCCGGTACACTTCCGCCAGCGTACCCACTTCCAGCCCCCAATCCGACGGAATCCGGTTCGTCCGCGCCAGGTCCACCCTCATGGCGAACTCCCCCGCCAGTGCGTACCGGAAGCTATCTAAATACCGTAAGTACGGTATCTCCGGAGTAATATCCTGGATCGCCCGGACCAGCGGCGTGAAAAATAGACGCGTCACCCGCCCATGTAGCTTCTGCTCGGATACCCTCGCATAATATCCCTTGGCGAACTCGAAACCCAGATTCGGATGCACCAACGGATAAACCAGCCGCGCCAGTAACTCGCGATTGTAATTGCGAATATCGCAGTCGTGGAGCCCGATTACCTCGCAGTCCCCTTTTGCCAGCAAATATCCGAAACTCAGCCAACACGTCCGCCCCTTGCCCGGACCCCCAATCGTTAACCCCAGTTCCAGCATTTCGGCGAATAACTCTTCGATCCTCGGGTCCTCCATCCACAACGCCGTTACCGGTATGCGAAATCCGTCGAAAAACGACTTCGCCCATTCATACTGCTTCTCATCGCAACCACCAATCGCCACCACTATCCTCTTCAGCCAAGTGGCATGCCGAAGCTGGTCCACAATCCCCCGCATCGCCGGGTGCTGAAACTCCCGATACAGCGCGGGTAGCACCAGACCCACCGGATTCACCATCGAGTAGAACTTCAGCTGCTCTTCGATTTGCTCCAGCGGCCTCGCGCCCAAGCGATGAATTGTTGTAATCGTCCCTGGTTGAAAAAAGTCAGCCATAAGATTAAGAGTGTCTCATCTTTCTGGGCGCGTCTGTCGTTCGAGCATCTCTAGCCGCACAAAAGCCTCATCGTCTCTCTCCCCACACATCTCCCGGTTTGGACCTAAACTCACGCAAACCGCTGGCCTCTCCGCGCGCCCAAACAGAAGACACCGGTTCCCCCCATCCAGTTGCACACAACGCACAAATGCCGGCTTCCCTTCCGGCATCCCCGGAATAAAAGACGAAATCGACGGCACAATACAACACGCCCCGCACCCCACCCGGCACTCCATCTCTTCCTCTTCCACATATACTCAATAACACTCCGCTTGCAGCGCAACCTCTCCATCGACGCCTACCGCGGCTTCGTCATGCTCCTCATGATGGCCGAAGTCCTGCGCCTCTCCGCCCTCGCCCGCGCCTATCCGGGCAACCCGATTCTCGATTTCCTCGCCTTCCACCAGTCCCACGTCCCCTGGGTCGGCTGCTCTCTCCATGACCTCATCCAGCCTTCCTTCTCCTTCCTGGTCGGCGTCGCTCTCCCTTTCTCCTTGGCCAAGCGCGAATCCCTCGGCGCCTCCTGGGCCGCCACCCTCCGCCACGCCGCCTGGCGCTCCTTCGTCTTGATCGCCCTCGGCATCTTCCTGCGCTCGACAAACAGCCCCCAAACCAACTTCACCTTCGAAGACACCCTCACCCAAATCGGCCTTGGCTACTTCTTCCTTGTCCTCGCAAGCCGTCTCTCCCCCCGCGCCCTCTGGATCTTCATCGCCGCCTTGCTCCTCGCCTATTGGGCCGCCTGGGCCCAGCATCCCGGCCAATGGACCAAGCCCGAAAACCTCGGCTCCGCCTTCGACCGCTGGTTCCTCAATCTCTTCCCCCGCCCCCAACCCTTCCTCGAAAACCGCGGCGGCTACGTCACTCTCAGTTTCATCCCCACCCTCGGCACTATGCTCCTCGGCCTCGTCGCGGGCCGTCAATTGCGCAACGGACAAACGGTCCAAGAAATGGCCCGCCTCGGCACGCTCATCCTGGCCATCGGCCTCCTCTTCCATTTCCTCGGCGTCTGCCCCATCGTCAAACGCATCTGGACCCCCACCTGGACCCTCGCCTCGGGCGGTGCCTGTTTCCTCCTGCTCTCCCTTTTCCGCCTCCTCCCCGCGCCTTACTTCTTACTCGTCATCGGCGCCAATTCCATCGCCGCCTACCTCATTGCCCACCTCTGGGACGGCTTCTTCGCCTCCTCCATTCAAATCCACCTCGGCTGGCTCCTCCCCTCGCCCTTCCTCATTGGCCCCCTCGTCCTTGCTCTCGAATGGCTCTGCCTCCACTGGATGTACCAGCGCAAACTCTTCCTCAAAATCTAGTGGGGTTGGCCGTCCTGGCAACCTCCGGCGCTAACATAAAAATGTGAAGCTGACCATAGAGTTGGACCGGGAAACGGATGGACGCTGGATCGCCGAAACCTTGGAATTGCCGGGCGTTCTTTGCTATGGCCAAACTCGCGATGAGGCCATCAGCAATGCCGAACGTCTGGCCATCGAGGTCATCGCCGACCGCATCGCTCATGGTGAATTGCCCTCTTCCTCATTAGCCGTTTCCTTCTCGATTCCCGATGAGCACTTGGCCATCCGCTAAGGCCCGCCGTGTTCTTGCGGCACTCCACAAGGCAGGCTGGCAAACAAAGCGGCAGCGCGGTTCGCATCGTCTACTCACTCGCCCGGATTGGCCCGATTACGAATTCTCCTTTCACGAGCAAGAGGAAATCGGACCCAGAATGCTAGCCCGCATCGCAAAGCGGACAGGCTTGAGGCCGGAAGACCTCTGAGACATTTGGCCCAAGCGTTAGCGTTATGATTCTCAAGGACGGGACCAAAGGCCGACAACGCCGCGTCCTTCCCAATTGATCTACAAGTACCCCCATCCATGACTGCCAAAAACACCATCTGCCTCTGGTTCGACAAAGACGCTCTCGCCGCCGCCACCTTCTACGCCGCCACCTTCCCCGACAGCGAAGTCACCGCCGTCCACCATGCCCCCGGTGACTATCCCAGCGGCACCGAGGGCGACGTCTTGACCGTGCAGTTCACCGTTTGCGGCATACCCTGTCTCGGCCTCAACGGCGGCCCCGCTTTCAAACACTCCGAAGCCTTCTCCTTCCAAATCGCCACCGATTCCCAGGAAGAGACCGACGCCTATTGGAATGCCATCGTCTCGAACGGCGGCAAAGAAAGCGCCTGCGGCTGGTGCCGCGATCGCTGGGGTCTCTCCTGGCAGATCACCCCTCGCGCGCTTACCGATGCCCTCGCCGCGGGCGGCGCAGAGGCCAAACGTGCCTTTGCCGCCATGATGGGCATGAAGAAAATCGACGTCGCCGCCATCGAGGCCGCGCGCCGCGGCTAAGCCGTGAAGAACTCGCCGGCCCCCACGCCGCATCCCCTCTTCGCCACCCTACGCGCTCGCTTTGCCTCGCACCCTAGCCGTCATCCCGGTCTTGACTGGGCCCAGGTAGAAGCCCGGCTCGCAGACAGCCCGCAAAAACTCGCGTCCCTTCAGGAAATGGAAAACACCGGCGGCGAACCCGACCTCATTGGCCTCGATGAAAAGACGGGCGAGTACCTCTTTTGCGATTGCTCCGCCGAAAGTCCCTCCGGCCGCCGCAGCCTCTGTTACGACCGCGCCGCCCTCGACGCAAGAAAACAAAACAAGCCCTCTAACAGCGCCCTCGATCTGGCCGCCGCCCTCGGCATCGAAATCCTCACCGAAGCACAATACCGCCACTTACAAACCCTCGGCGAATTCGACCGGAAAACCTCAAGCTGGATCGCCACGCCCCCCCGCATCCGCAAGCTCGGCGGCGCCCTCTTCTGTGATCGCCGCTACGATACCGTGTTCGTCTACCACAACGGCGCAGAGTCCTACTACGCCGCCCGCGCCTTCCGCGGCCTACTCCGCGCCTAGGCCGCGCCTCCCCGTTAGACCTGTATCCTCAAGCGAATTGCCCTAATGTCTCACCCTCTCACTCTTGCGGCGCGCAAATCGTTCGCCTGCCTTGGGGCCAGGTCTTCAATTTCGACCTTTCCGGGCCGACCACGTTGTGCACCAAGCCCTACTCGATCCAATAAGGAATCTTCGATCCACCGCGCCCGCTCCGTTTCCGCCACGCCGGGTCACGGACAGAATCCCTACCGCTTGGCCCAAACGAATTACCGGCCAACTTCCGAATCGCGCGTGATCTGGGCGGGATGGCTCTACACTGCGCGACTTCCCGGGTTCTTTACGCGCAACTAAAATGGATCACAGGATTGCTCAAGACCGTCGGGCTGCGAGGATAGTCGTCGTGAACAGCGCTCTCCAAGTCCTTCTGTTCCAATACGAGGACTACCGCGGTAAATGGTGGGCAACGCCGGGCGGGGGTCTCGAACCGTCGGAGTCTTTTGCGGATGCCGCCGCCCGGGAAGCGAGGGAAGAAGTTGGCCTCACGCGGCTGGCAATGGAGCCAGTGTGGGACCGGTGGACAGAGTTTGAGTCTCGGGGCGTGCTCTTGCGCCAAGAGGAATGCTATTTTCTTTTACGGACGGAAGGGAGCACGTTGCAATTCGATGACGTGCGTCAAGCACACGAGATTGAAGGAATTCTTTCGGCGCGATGGTGGCCGCTGGCTCAACTTCGTTCGACGACAGAATTGGTATTTCCAGAGGACCTTGTCTTGCGAATCGACCAATTGATTGCGACAGGTCGGTTGTGATCCGTAGAGAGTTTGCGCACGATAGACCGCGACAAACGGCGCAGTTAGCGGAGACTGGAACCGTCGTCGGCTTCGTTCCGGGTATGGCCGTGCCGCATCGCCGAAACCAATATGCCCGTCCGCCGAGGCGTAGTTCGCGGTTCCCTGTGCGACAAGGCGAGAGTGATTATTATTAGAAAATGTATACGCCCTCGCTCCCAGAACGGATCCGACGCGCTGCCCGCGTGTCCGGGCAATTTGTTCTTCGTTCCGGCGCGGTGAGTGACACCTATTTCGACAAATACCAGTTTGAATCAGACCCGCAACTTCTTCGCGACATTGTATTGGCGCTACGCCACCTACTGCCCCAAGGAACCGAAGTACTGGCTGGTCTTGAGTTGGGCGGAGTTCCAATCGTTACAATGCTGAGCCAAGTTACGGGCATTCCGGCAGCCTTCATTCGGAAGCAACCCAAAACGCACGGTACCTGCCGCTATGCGGAAGGCGCGTCACTGAATGGCAAGCGTTTCGTTCTGGTTGAGGATGTCGTATCGAGTGGTGGCGCTCTTGCAGACTCGCTGGCGATGCTAAAGGCGGATGGCCTGGTTCCGATCGCAGCGGTGTGCGTCATCGACAGGCAGACCGGCGGAGCTGAAGCATTGCTGAAACTGGGGCTTCAACTAACGGCTTTGTTCACTCTCACAGAAATCGAGCAATCCTAGCAAGTCAGCCTCCCTATCGCCGGTTCCCGGGTGCCTCTCAGAATCGGCATCCACTTTCTAATAAGTCGCGATCAACGGCAAAGTGTAGGCCAAACAGTCAACTCCCGCATCGTCGGCGATCCGGAAGCTGGCCTCGATAGCCGTGCTTTCAGGGATATTGCAGGAGTAGTCGCCCACTCCAATGCGACCGAAATCAACCCTACCTGGCGCGCCCTCCAGAGTTTGGCCCGTCTCAACTCCCCCGGCAAGCTCCCCCCAAGGCGCCCCCCCATTCACACCCCGCCCAAATATTTTCCCCTCCCCCAACTCCCTCCCCCTCAATCACTTCCCGCCGCCACCCCGCCCGCTCCCGCCGCTTCCCCCCACCCCCTCTGCCATCCTGAAGCCGCAACCAGGAGCACCCAAAATATGAACCAGTCCGCTACCGGCCCCGTCACCGAACAGGGCAAATTCGAATCTTCGAAAAACGCCTTCACCCACGGCCTCACCGCCGCCAATATCGATCGCTTCCCTGCGGAAGTCCGCGAAGCCTTCGCCGCCTTCCTCTCCGCCCAATACGCGGAATGGCGCCCCGTCACCCTCAATGAGCGCATTTACCTCGAGCGCTATGCCTTCCTTCAATTTCAACTTCTGCGCTCGGAATCCCTCGTCTCCGCCGCCCTCGATTCCCTTCTCGCCGACCCCTTAAGCGAAGCCGCCCAAAAACGCCATCTCATTCTCGCCCGTCATTTCCGCTCCCTTGAGCGCTCCACCAAAGAATCCCTCGCCGAGCTCCGCCGCATGATCGCCGACCGCCTCGTCGAAGCCTCCCTCGCCGAGCAGGACGGCCTCCAACCCATGTCCCCCCTCACGCCCCACCATCTTTTGGCCAAAGCCATGCCCGCCCCGGCCCCGGACCCAGTTCGTTTTGCACCGGAAATTTCCTGCGCCACTACTCCTTTTTCGGAGCGTCTTTCTCGTCGGCCTTCCCCCGATCGAGCCCAAACTTCACATCCTTCTGATCCCCGGTCACCGCGATCTTAAGGAAAGTCCCCGCCCCGTTCTTGTGAAAAAACGGGTCAACTGGCTTCAGTACAAATCGCTTCCAGCCGCTAAAGGTCTGGCTCACCTTCGCCTCTAGCTTCAGGCTGCCGCGCAAGTCAATCTGCCCGCCTTCCGTCTCGTAGTGTCCGTTCAGGCGCACCGCCGCCCCCGGCACCGTAAACGTCACCGGCTCCAGTTCCACTCTGCCATTGGCCATCCGGAACGTGCCCCGAAACTTCGCCGGTACATTCTCAATCGTCGCGTCCTTGGGCTTCCCCTGGCCCTTGCGCGACAGCATGTCGATCTTGTCCTGCACCGCCGTCGAAGTGAAGTTCGCCTCCTCGATCGTGAACTCGCCGTTCAATTTAAGCTTCTTCTCCACCGGCGTCTCCCCCGGCGGCAAATCGATTTTCGCCTTCAGATCGAAGCGCCCTTCCAGAAACCGGTTCGGCCCCTTCACCGCCAGCTTCAACACATCTTCGATATATCCATTGGCAATCGTCGCATCCAGCCGAATCGACCGCCCCTTTTGCCCCACCACGTGCACAATCTCACCCTCGGCCGTCAGTGGCGTGCGCCCAATTGTGCCCTTCACGGGCTTCAGATACACATCCCCATCCGTGCCATCCACCAGCGCCGTATACCTCACCGCCAGCGGCACCGGATTGCCCGACATCGTCAGACGAAAATCCTTTACCCGGCATTCGCCCTCGGCGTCGATCTCTTCCACCACGCCGCTGAATTTGCCCGTCGAATCCATAATCCCGGCCACACCCTTAAATACGCCCAGGTCCGCCTTGTCAAACTTGTAAACGCCTTCCAGCGCCGTCCTCCGCGGATCCTCTCTCACCCAGGGCCCAAAATAGCCATTGGAAATAATCAGCCCCGGCGGCTTCGGATTCGTCATCTCCGTCGTATACGCAAACGGCTTCCCGTCGCCCTGCGCCACCAGCGTCAACTTATGCAACGAAAATTCGAGCGGCTCCTTCTTCGGGTTCCGTGGCAGAATCTGCAGGAAAGCCCCATTGGCTACCACCTTCTGGATCACGACCCCGAAGCCCTGCTTCTGCGGCTCCGCCCCCGCCACCAGTGCCGGGTCCACCTCCGGCTTTTTCACATCCGCAGCGGACTTCTTCTCCTGCTGCCCCACGCGCGGGCTCACTTTCGGCCCCTCGCCCTTCGGCGGCATCGTTATCCGCAGCCCCTCGAGCGTCACCAACGGAACGATCTTCGGTCCCTCATACAAGCTGCCCAGGTCCACATCGAACGTCACTCGCCGAAACGCAATCATCGGTGGAATATCCGTCCGCTTCTTCCAGCGCAGCTTAAAGTCATGTCCCATGACCTTCAACACACGCCCCTTCACCCCCTGCCGCCAGATCTCCCACGGCGACAACGCCGGCACCACAAAGTCCAGCTTCCCTACTTCGACTCCCGCGTCGAAGCGATTCTCTAGATATTCAATCAATTGCTTCCGCGCCAACGGCTCCCATTGCGTCGACAACTGCTTCGCCTGCCGGTACGCAAAATACCCCGCCCCGCCCAGCAACACTGCCAGGACGCCGAATCCAATCAGCCACTTTTTCATGTACTAAGCTTAACGGTCTCGGTCGGTGATAATGTCCGCGATCGTTAAAACAGACTTCCGGTACGCCGAATCGGGAAAGGTCTCAATGATCTGACGCGCCCTCTCGGTAAAGAAGCGCGCCCGCTCCTGCGCCTTCTCCACGCCCCCGTGCCGCTCAATAATCTCGAGCACACTCGAAAACGGCACCCTCTCATAACTCCGGTCCCGCAGCACCGTTTCAATCATCCGCGTCTCTTCCCGCGTCGTCTCGGCCAGGGCATACAAAAGCGGCAGCGTCACCTTGCCTTCAGCCAGATCGTTACCCACTGGCTTGCCCAGGATCGTCTCCTTCGAGGTGAAGTCGAGGATGTCGTCGATCATTTGAAAGGCGATCCCCAGGTTCCACGCAAACTCGGCCAGCCGCGCCGCTTCCCCGTCGTTGGCCCCGCCCGCCATCGCCCCCAAGCGGCAGCAGGCCGCGAACAGGCTTGCTGTCTTGCGATCCACCAGCTCCATATAGTCGGCTTCGCTTAAGTCCAGCCGCCCCAGCCGGTCCAGTTGCAGCAGCTCGCCTTCCACCATCAACTGCGTCAGCCCAATCAGAATGTCCAGGATCGTGAAGTTGCGCTGCCGCATCGCGATCTGAAAGGCCTGCATATACAGCCAGTCCCCGGCCAGCACGCTTACCTGGTTGCCCCAAAGCGCATTGGCGCTCGGCCGCCCGCGCCGCGTCTTGGCCTCGTCGATCACATCGTCGTGCACCAGCGTCGAGGTATGGATCATCTCCACCACCGCCGCCAGTTGGATCGCGTCGTCCGTCGTCTCGGGCTCTGTCGAAACAATCCGGCTGCTCAACAGCAGCAGGATCGGCCGCAAGCGCTTGCCGCCCGCCGCCTGCATGTGGTGCGAGATCGTGTTGATCGCCGGCACCGACCCCACGCTCTCCAGGTGGATCGCTTCCTCCACCCGCTTCAGGTCGTCCCGCACCAGGTCCAGAATCTCTTTCATCGAGACGGCTTGTCTCAGGGTCTTCGTCATTGCGATTGCTCCAGTTTAAGCCTGAAAAGGCGGCGGAAATTCCCGCTCGTCGCCTCGTCCACCTCTTCGAGGCTCATTCCCTTTATCTCGGCCAGCTTCTTGGCGGTCTCCATCACAAAGGCCGGCTCATTGCGCTTGCCTCGATGCGGCACCGGGGCCAGATACGGCGAATCGGTCTCGAGCAGAATCCGCTCGAGGGGCGTCTCCCGCGCCGCTTCCCGTAGCGCCTCCGCCTTGGGATACGTCAATACCCCCCCCAGGCCCACGTGGAAGTTCAGCCCCACCGCCTCGCGCGCCTCCTCGCTGGAGCCCGTAAAGCAGTGGAACACCCCGCCCAGCGACGCGTCCCAGTGCTCGCGCAAGATTTCCAGCGTATCCGCCCAAGCCTCGCGTGTATGGATCACAATCGGCAACTTCGCCTCTCTGGCAATTTTTAGATGCCGGATAAAGACCTCCCGCTGTATGTCTCGGGGAGCGAAATCGTAGTGATAGTCCAGGCCCATCTCCCCCACCGCTACCACTTTGGGGTGCCGCGCCAATTCGACTAGCCGCTCATAGCTCCCCTCCGTGGCCTTCGCGGCATCGTGCGGATGCACCCCAACGGTGGCCAGAAACTGCGGATAGCGTTCCGCCATCCGGATGGCAACATCCAACTCGCCCGTCCCGATGGCGAGCATCGTCCCCACCCCCGCCTCTACCGCGCGCGCAATCGTCGCCTCGCGGTCCCCGTCGAATTTTTCGCCGTCCAGGTGACAGTGGCTGTCGATCACTTCAGCCGCGCCCCGATCGGCACATCCTCGAGGAAAGCCGCCAGCACCGGGCTGCCGCCTTCCAGGCTCGCCGCCACGATCATGCCCTGGCTTTCGATCCCCTTGAGCTTGCGTGGCGCAAGGTTGGCTACGATCACCACCTTGCGCCCCGGCAGCGCCGCCGCGTCGTAGGCCTTGGCAATCCCGGCCACGATGGTCCGGGGGCCTGTTGCTTCGCCAATATCGACCTTCAGATGCAGCAGCTTGTCGGCGCCCTTTACCGGCTCGGCGGAAAGCACCCGCCCTACCCGTAGATCGACCTTCACAAAGTCGTCAATCGAGATCGTCTCGGCTATTGGAGTAATCGGCGCCTTGGCTTCCTCCGGCGCTACTGGCTCCACCGTCTTGCCAACCAACGTCGCCTGCCGCTCGTACTCTTGCGCCTCGAGCGCCTTCATTTCCTCAATCGCCGCCTTGGCCTCGAGGCGCGGGAAGAGCGCCGCCACCTCGCCGATCTCATGCCCGGCGCGAGTCTTGCCCCACGCCAAGTCCTGCACGGTGACCAGTTCGAGTTGAGCGAAACCCAACTGGCCCCATATCTTCGCCGCACTTTCCGGCATCACCGGGCTCACCAGCGCCGTGATGATCCGCAAGCTCTCAAAGCAGTTATAGAGCACCTCGTCCAGACGCAGCTGCGCCTCGTGCGAGGCGTCCTTAGCCAGCTTCCAGGGCGCGTTCTCGACGATGTACTTATCCAGCTCTCCCACCCAGCGCCAGATCGATTCGAGCGCCCGGTTGAACTCGAAGGCCTCATATTGCTCCAGCGCCACCTTCACCGTGTCTCCGCCCAGCCCGCTCAAGGAAGGCGTCGAGACCTTGCCCTCGCGGTATTGCTTCATCATCGACAGCGTCCGGCTCACCAGATTGCCCAGGCCGTTTGCCAGGTCCGCGTTGTAGCGCGCCACCAGCGCGTCGTAGCTGAAATTGCCGTCCTGCCCAAAGGGGATCTCCCGCAGCAGGAAGTAGCGCAGCGCGTCAAAGCCCATCACCTTCTGAATCGGCATCGCCCGCACGATGTTGCCCCGGCTCTTGGACATCTTGTTCTCTTCAAAAAGCAGCCAGCCGTGCGAAAAGATCTTCTTCGGCAGCGGCCAGCCCGCCGCCATCAGGAAGGCCGGCCAATAGACGGCATGGAAGCGCACGATCTCTTTGGACATCAGATGCAGGTCGGCCGGCCAGCGGTCCTGGCCCTCCACCGCGCTCCAGTAGGTCATCAGCGCGTCGAACCAGACATAGAAGACGTGGCCGGGATGGCCGGGCACCGGGATGCCCCATTGGATGTTGGTCCGGCTGATCGAAAGGTCCTGCAGGTTCTCGTTGCGCAGGAAAGCCAGGATCTCGTTGCGCCGCGCCTCGGGCGCGAGGAAGTCCGGGTTCTTCTCGTGCAGCTCGATGAGTTTCTCCTGGAAGGCGGAAAGCCGGAAGAAGAGATTCTCCTCGGTCACCTCTTCGAGCGGCAGCCCCGTTTCGGGGTCCACATCGCCGGGCTTCGCGTCGGCGACAAAGGCTTCGTTCACCACGCTGTAGTAGCCCGTGTAGCTGCCCTTATAGATGTAGCCATTGGCGTCGCAGGCGGCAAAGAGCTTGCCCACGGCAGCGGCGTGCTGGGGCGAAGTCGTGCGCTGGAAACGGTCGATGGCGAGGCCCAGTTCGTTCCAGGTGCGCTCAAACTCGCCCGCGATCACGTCCGTGTAGGCCTGCGGGCTCATGCCCATCTTCTCGGCCGCGCGCTGGATCTTTTGTCCGTGCTCGTCGGAGCCGGTCACCAGATAGGCCTCGACGCCCTGCATCCTCTTCAGGCGCTTGATCGTGTCGGCCACCAGCGTCGTAAAGGTGTGGCCGATGTGGGGCGCCGCGTTTACGTAGTAAATCGGCGTCGTGAGATAGTACTTGTTCATTTATTTCCGGGTGTAGAGATAGGCGAAGTTAGCCGCGGCGAGGACTTCCTTGAGCGGCACCTTCTGCGTCTGGGCGAGCGCCTGGCAGTCGTCGAACTCGGGCGCAAAGCCCGCCTCGCTAACCTTCATGCGCACGGGTCCGTGGATGGTTGTGACGGTGACGATCTCGCGGGCCAGCGTCCGCCGCTCAGCCGAGCTGATGCGCAGGCCCAGCGTCGTGGTCTCGCGCAGGATCAGGGCCGCGAGCGCGTCCTTGTCCTCGGACCTGGCCACCACCGTAAGCATTTGCCCGGCGCGGTTCTTCTTCATCAGAATCGGCGTCAGCGTTACGTCCAAGGCCCCCGCGGCAAAGAGCGCGTCCATCGTATAGCCCAGGATCTGGGGCGAGGCGTCGTCGATATTGGCCTCGATCAGCAATACCGTCTGCGCTTCTTCGACAGACTGCTTCTCGCCGATGGTGACGCGCAAGACGTTTGCGCGGCTATCGAAGTCCTTCGTCCCGGCACCGTAGCCAAGGCTCGAGATCGAAACCGGCGGCATGGTGCCAAAGCCCTTGGCGAGGGTCGAGACGATGGCTGCGCCCGTGGGCGTAGTCAATTCAAAAGCGGGGCCGTCCACATAGACGGGCCGCTCGCGCAGCAAGGCCGCCGTGGCGGGCGCGGGCACGGGCAGAACGCCATGCGCCATTTTGGCCGTGCCGGAACCCACGTTCACCGGCGAGCAATAGATTTCTTCCACCTTGAGAAGATGCAGCCCGTAGCAGGCGCCCACGATATCGGCGATCGAATCGACGGCGCCCACCTCATGGAAGTGCACCTTTTCCAAGGGGATGCCGTGAATGGCGGCTTCCACCTCGCCCAGGCGCTGGAAGACCTTCTTCGCGTTCTCTTTGACGGGCGCCGGGATCTTGGCCTTGTCGATCAGCTCCAGAATCTGCGAGAGGTGTCTATGATCGTGGTCGTGGGGGTGATCGTGCGAGTGATCGTGCGCGTGATCGGGGTCGTCGCCATGATGATGGTGCGCTTGGCCTTGCCCTTCGTGGACGTGGAACTTGGTAGCCGTGATGCCGAAGCGCACGACTTTCTCGGTGGAATAGGACGCGCCGAGGTTCAAGTGTTCGAGGCCGTGGATTAGTTTTTTCGCGTCCGCGCCGGCATCGATCAGCGCGCCCACGGTCATGTCGCCGCTGATGCCGGAGAAGGCGTCGAAGTAAGCTACTCGCATATCACCTTCTATTCTAGAGTTTCCGATGCGGCTGACCGTTGCAACAAGCGAGAAGGGGCTGACGCTGAAGCGTTTCTTGACGGCGCGCTTCCCCGGCTTAAGCGTGATGTACCTCGCCGGGCGGGTTCATAAGGGCCTTTGCGCGGTCGATGGCGGCGCGGCCAACTGGGGCCAGAAGCTGCGCGGCGGCGAACGCATCGAGATTGACGTGGATCTCGAAGCGGCAACGGCCCGGACGCCCGAGGCCATTCCACTGGAGATCGTTTATGAGGACATCGAGGTCCTAGCCGTGAACAAGCCCGCAGGCATGCTGGTGCATCCCACCAAGCATGTGAAGAGCGGCACGCTGTCCAACGCCCTCGCGTATTATCTGGCGGGGGAGCGCTTCTGGCTGCCGCACCGCTTGGACCGCGAAACCAGCGGCGTGATGGTGATCGCGAAAACGATCGAGGCGACCAACCGGCTGGCGCGGCTGTGGATCGCGCACCAGGTGGAGAAGCGGTACCTGGCGCTGGTGGACGGTATCGTCCCAGCGGACTACCGCTTGATCGATGCGCCGATTGGCCGCGACGCCGCGCGCAAGCCGGAATGGGCGATTGACGAGGCCGGGAAGCCCGCGCAATCGAAGCTCGAAGTTCTGGAACGGGGCGCCGAGGCGACTCTGGTTGCGCTTTCGCCCTTGACGGGCCGCACAAACCAATTGCGGCTGCATTGCGCCTATATCGGGCATCCGATTCGCGGCGATCAGGTTTACGGCGGCAGCCCGGCGCCGCGCCTTTACCTGCACGCCGAAAGGCTTAGTTTGGCTGGAAGATGCTTTTCGGCGACGCTGGCGGAGCCTTGGCCGCCGGCGGCGTCACGCCGTCCAGAAACGGCAGGCTAGCCGCGCGGATCTGTTCCTGGCCGGTCTTATAGGCGTTGTGGCCGCCGGCGATATCCAGGCGAATGGCCTTGGCGCCGGCGAGCTTAATGAACTCGGCGGGCAGATCGCCAGAGACCGCCTCGTCCTTGTCGGCGATCACCACCAGTACTTGGGCGGGCACTTCCTTGGCCAGCTTTTCGAGGCTCCGGCCAAAGTGTTTCGTGGCGTCGTGGGCGACCATGGCGTCAAACTGCCGCAGCACGTTCTGGGGCATCGGAATGCCCCCGCCACCGCCGGGTTGGCCGACACGCGAGAGGGCAATGTTGATGACGCTCTCCCACATCGAGGGCTTCTTTTTGTTCGGGTCGGCGGGCTGGTCGGCTTTGTCGGGATCGTTGTTCGGCTTCTTCTGCAGGAAGGCCGTCCAGAGCAGCGCGTCCTTGGCCGTCATCTGCGGCGTGCCGACGATAGAGACCATGCGCGGCACCATCTGCGGATAGCGTGCGATCCATTCAAAGCCTTGCATGGCGCCCATGGAGATGCCGGCCACGGCGTGAAGCCTCGTGAGGCCGAAGGTCTTGGTGACCACCTCATGCTGGCTGCGCACCATATCGCCAATCGTGATGCGCGGGAATTCGGCTTTCTTGGGCGGGCCGGAGACGCCGTTGCCGATAGCGTCGATGGCGATGACGAAGTACTTCGAAGTATCGACGAAGGCCTTGGCGCCTTCGATGTAGGGCTCGAGGTCGCCGGACTTGCCGTTAAACCAAGTGGGAAAAACGATGGCGTTGGATTTATCGGCGTTCAGCTTGCCGTAGGTGCGGTAGCCGATCTTGAGGCCGGGCATGACTTTGCCCGAGTCCAGCGTGAAGTTTCCCAAATCGGCGAAAAGCAAAGCGGAGGCGAGTAGCAGCATGAGAGTAATAGAGGCCTTCGTTCTATTTCATTGTAACGACGGCCTTGCGGGCGCTGCGAACGACGGCGGCGGCGTGCGCGCCCGTGCGGCCCAGGGCCGTGATGTGGCCCACCTTGCGGCCCGGGTGGAACTCCTGTTTGCCGTAGAGATGCAGGCGCGCGTCGGGGAAGCGCAAAAGGCCTGGCCAATCGGGATGCTGGAGATGATCGCCGAGCAGATTGGCCATAGCGGCGGGCGAGACGAATTGTGTGCTGCCCAGCGGCAAACCGCAGATGGCGCGGAGCTGCTGTTCGAACTGGCTGGCCACGCAGGCCTCGATGGTGAGATGCCCGGAGTTATGGGGGCGGGGCGCGATCTCGTTCACCAGCAGATCGCCGCCGGGCATCAGGAAAAACTCCACGCAGGCCGTGCCGACGATGTTGAGCTTTTCAAAGATGCCGCGCGTGATTTCCTCGGCGCGGGCGGAGTTCATGAGGTTCGTTAGGGTGACATCGAGGATGTGGTTGGCGTGTTGGTTTTCAAAAATGCCGTAGTGAACGAAAGTGCCATCGTGGGCGCGGGCGGCGACCATCGAGAGCTCCTTTTCGAAAGGCGCCCAGGCTTCGAGCACACAGGGTCCAGGGCCGAGTTGGCCCCAGGCGGAGGGCGCTTCCTCGAGCGTGGTGATTTTGGTCTGGCCCTTGCCGTCGTAGCCGAAGCCGGCGGTCTTGAGTACGCAAGGCAGGCCGAGCGTGGCGAGGGCGCTTTCGAGTTCCGCGAGGCTATTTACTTCCTGGAAGGCGACGCAGGGGAAGCCGTGGTCGCGCAGGAAGGTTTTTTCGCGCAAGCGGTGTTGGGTGGTGTGAAGGACGGCGGCGCCGGGCACGGTATTCACGGCTTCGGCCGCGGCGGCGGGGATGTTTTCGAACTCGAGGGTGACGACGTCGGTCTTCTTGGCGAACTTCTTCAGGCGGTCGAGGTCGTCGTAGTCGCCTACCACCTCCTCGTCGGCCACCTGGCCGGCCGGAGAATTCTTGTCGGGCGAATAGACGCGGACTCCATAGCCCATGCGTTTGGCGGCGAGAGTGAACATGCGGCCCAACTGGCCGCTCCCGAGGACGCCAATGGTGGAACCGGGATAAATGGTTTTCATCGGGGGTTAGGGCAGAGTCTCCGCGCGGACGCGCGCTGTCTGGTCCGCGCGGAAGGAGCGCAGCCGGCTGCGCAGTTCCTGATCGTGATTGGAGAGAATGGCGACCGCCAGCAGTGCGGCATTGATGGCCCCCGCGCGGCCAATAGCCAGCGTGCCGACGGGGACGCCGCCGGGCATTTGGGCGATCGAGTACAGGGAGTCGACGCCTTTCAAGGCGTGGGATTCCACCGGGACGCCGAGGACGGGCAGGAGCGAGTAAGCGGCGATCATACCGGGCAAGTGCGCCGCGCCGCCGGCACCGGCGATGATGACCTGCAGGCCCCGCTCTTCAGCGTGTTTGGCGTAATCGACCATAAACTCGGGGGTGCGGTGGGCACTGACGACTTTGCACTCATGTTCGACGGCGAAGAAGGTGAGCATGTCGTCGGCATGCCGCATGGTCTCCCAGTCGGACTTTGAGCCCATGATCACACCCACGCGGGGAGCCTGGGGCATTTACTGGCCTTGGCCGAGAGAATAGCCGCGCTGGCCGTCGTAGTAGAAGAGGCCTTCGCTCTTGATGATGTTGAAGCCGCCGCGCACGAAGCTGGTGTAGAGCCCGAGGATATCTTCCGGGCTGATCTTGCCCACTTCGCCTTCGAAGCGGCAACGCCACTGGTCGGCCTTGATGGTGTCGGTGAGGCCGGCGGGGTAGACCTTGGTGCCGCGGTTGGAGATGAAGACGAGCTTGAGCTTGTCGGTGGCGAGTTTGTCGATCAACTGGCCGAGTTCGTTGGCGTCGCCTTTTTCCCAGTTGACGAAGATGTCGATGCCGGCCTGCTCGATCTTGTCGTAGTGAGGATAGGGCGGCTCTTCGAGCTTGGGCAGCGGATGGTAGGCGACGCTCTTGAGGGTGGCGGGCATTTGGCCCATGCGGGCGGAAACGGCGTTGGCGAATTCCTTGGTGCCGACTTTTTCCTTGGAGACGCCGTCCTTGAAGATGTCGTAGGTGTGGACGCCGTCCTCGAGCGTTTTGAGCCAGGCGTTGTGGACGCGCTGGGCGACTTCGGTCTGACCGATGTGAGCGAGCATCATGACGCCGCCCAGAAGCAGGCCTGAAGGGTTGGCGAGGTTCTGGCCAGCGCGGCGGGGGGCCGAGCCATGGATGGCTTCAAACATGGCGTACTTCATGCCGATGTTGGAGGAGCCGGCGAGGCCGACCGAGCCGGCGATTTGCGCGGCAACGTCGGAGAGGATGTCGCCATAGAGATTCGGCATGACGATGACGTCGAAGACGCCGGGGGTATCGGCCAGCTTGGCCGCGCCGATATCGACGATCCAATGTTCCTTCTCAATGTCTGGATACTGGGCGCCAAGTTCGTCGAAGACCTTGTGGAAGAGCCCGTCGGAGATCTTCATGATGTTGTCTTTGGTGAAGCAGGTGACCTTTTTGCGGCCATTGGCTTTGGCGTACTCAAAGGCGTAGCGGACGATGCGCTCGGTGCCGCGGCGGGTGATGAGCTTCAGGCTTTGCGTGACGTCGGCCGAGAGCTGGTATTCGATGCCGGCGTAGAGATCTTCTTCGTTCTCGCGGACGATGACCACGTCCATGCCGGCGTGCTTGGTCTGCACGTAGGGGTGGTAGGCGACGCAGGGGCGCACATTGGCATAGAGGCCCAGCATCTTGCGGGTGGTGACGTTCAGGCTCTTGAAGCCGCCGCCTTGGGGGGTAGTGATGGGGGCCTTCAAGAAGACCTTGGTGCGCAAAAGGCTTTCAATCGAGCTTTGCTCAATGCCGGAAGAGTTACCGCGCAGGTAGACCTTCTCGCCGATCTCAATGGTTTCAATGTCGAGTTCGGCGCCGCCGGCTTCGAGGATCTGGAGCGTTGCGGCCATGATTTCAGGGCCAATCCCGTCGCCGTGCGCGACTGTAATCGGAGTTTTTGCCATAAGTTTTAGTTCGGGTGAAACCTCCAGCGTACTATAGTGCAAGATAGCTGCGAAATGTTTCCGAGAGAGTTCCGCTTAGGCGATACAGTCGACGACTTCTGCGTCAAGTGCAAACGCCTGACTAATCACAATATCGTTTCCCTGATGGGCACGCGCCCGGCCAAGGTGCGCTGTTGCACGTGCTACAGCGATCACGACTATTTGGACGAGACGGCTCCGCCGCCGAAGCCGCGGAAGGCGCCGGCCTCCTAGTTAGAAGGCTTTGGCGACGCGGAAGGCGTAGGGGTCGGCGCCGGCTTCGATGGTGCCGTCGGGGAGGAGGCGCACCAGCACGGGGGCGGCGCCGGAGGAGAAGCGGGAGCGGAACTCGACGCGGTGGCCGCGGGCCTTTAGGGCTAGAGCAACAGGGCGGCCAAAGCGTTCGTCGAGCAAGAGGCTGCCGGGGTTCATAGCGTGGTTGTCGAAGCTCGAGACCAAATGACGGGACTGGAAGCGCGGCGCGGCGACGGCTTCCTGCGCGTTCATGCCGAACTCGACGACGTTGAGGAAAATCTGCACAAGGCTTTGGTCCTGATTGTCGCCGCCTGGCGTTGAGAAGGCCATGTAGGGTTTGCCCGCATCGAGCACAAGCGTGGGCGACAGAGTGACGCGGGGGCGCTTGCCGGGGGCGATGTCATTGGGGTGGCCCTCGATGAGATAGAAGCTTTGGGCGCGTTGGGTGAGGGGGATGCCGGTATCGCCGGCGATGACGCTGGGCAGGGCGGCGCCGCTGGGCGTGGCCGAGAAGAGGATGCCGTCTTTATCGATCGAGTTGATGCAGGTGGTGTCGCCATACATGAGCTGGTCGTCGATGTGGCGGCGGACGAGGTCTTCTTGGGAAGGGTGGGCGCCGGCGGCGCCCTTAAGCTTGCCGGGGCGGAAGCTGAGATCGGCGGCGCTGGAGATGAGGCGGAAGCGTTGCTTAGCGTATTCCTTGGATAGGAGTTCGTCGGCGGGGACTTTGGCAAAGTTAGGGTCGCCGTAGTAGGTGTCGCGGTCGGCGTAGGCTAGCTTAATGGCTTCGGTGGAGACGTGGATGTAGTCCTCGGAGCCGAACTCCATTTTGGAGATGCCGGCGAGTTCCAAGAGGTTGAGGAGTTGGAGGGCGGCGGGGCCTTGGGTATAGAAGCCGGGCTTGAAGAAGGTGTAGTTTTTGTACTGGACGCTGAGGGGTTCTTCGGGCTTGAGGCGGAAGGTGGAGAGGTCTTCGTAGCGAAGGAGGCCCTTATTTTCGCGGGAGAAGGCGTCGATTTTGCGGGCAATTTCGCCGCGGTAGAAATAATCGCGGACGGCGTCGATGGAGGCGGTGCGGGGCTTCTTGAGGGCGGCGGCGCGGCGTTCGGCGGCGACCATGGCGCGTAGGGTGCGGGCGAGAGCGGGCTGCTTGAAGGATTCGCCGGGCTTGGGGAGGCGGCCGTCCTGCATGAAGTAAGCCTTGGTGGTGGGCCAGCGGTCGAAGAAGGGGCGCGAGTAGCGGATGACGGCAGCGCGCATGTCGTCGACGACCATTTCGTCGGCCAGCTCGATTGCGGGAGCGATGACCTGTTCAAAGCTGAGCGTGCCGAATTCCTTGAGCGCGACGAGGCCCGCGTCGGCCATGCCGGGAACGATAGCAGGCAGGAGGCCGGTGACGGGGAGGAAGCGCGAGAGGCCGTTGGGCTCGTTGGAATCGACTTCGAGGGGGTCGAGCTGGTGCTTGAGGAAGAACTCGCGGGTGGCGAGTTTGGGCATGGTGCCGACGCCGGAGATGGAATGGACTTTGCCGTCTTTGGTGCGGATGAGGATGGGGGCTTCACCGCCGAAGCCGAAGTGGGAGTATTCGCAAACGGCGGCGGCGAACATGGCGGCGACCCCGGCGTCGACGGCGTTGCCGCCCATTTTGAGCATGCGCATGCCGGCATCGGCGCTGGCGGCGGTACCCGCGGCGACGGCGCCATTCTTGCCGGTAACGGGATCTTTGGGGAGGAGCTTATCGAGGTTACGAGGATCTCCCTTTTGCCCGATCTGCTGGGCGGTGCCGCAGGCAAGGAGAAGGCCGACCAGACCGACAACAAAAAGGGGTCGCTTCATGGCCATGATTGTAACGCCGTTCTTATAATGGGGTTGCATGGCGGTAAACGCGGAAGAGAACGAAGCGATGTTGTTTTGCCCGGTGTGCAGCTTGAAGCTGGCGCAGCGAAAGTGCAAATTGTATTGCGAGCGGTGCGGCTACTATATGTCCTGCGCGGATTATTACTAATGATTGACCTTCAACAAACGATCGAACGGTTCCGGCGGGGCGGGGAACTGCTGGCCATGGTGACGACGGGGGCGGCGGGAGCGGAACTGGATTTTCTGCCCGAGGGCGGGGACCTGACGGTGCGCGAGATTGCCTGGCACTTAATGGATAGCGAGATTGTGGCGCGGGAGCGCTTCTGCCGGGTGCTGGCCGAGGAGAACCCGACGCTTTTGGGATTCAACGGGTCGGAGTGGGCGGCCAAGCTCGAATACAAGAAGAGGAAATTGTCCACGGCGGTGGAAATGTTCCGGGCGGTGCGGGCGCAGAACTACGATTTACTGAAGGAGCAGCCTCCCGAGGCCTGGGCGCGGACGGGGACGCATAGCGAAGACGGTCCGGTAACGCTGGGGGATTTGTTGCGCTGGAACGCGGAGCACACTGAAGGGCACGCCATGGAGATTCGAGAATTGCGGGCCAAATACAAGGCGGCCAAGGCGGAGGTAAAGGTATGAAGAAGGCATGGCTGGCCATGGTACTGGCGGCGGGATTGTTTGCCGCGGAGCGCTTCGAGGGCGGGAACCTGGGCGAGGAAGCCAAGCGCTGGTGGGGGCATGTGACGGCGCTATCCAATGACGGGATGCAGGGGCGGGACGTAGGGAGCGAGGGCTTTGCAAAAGCGGCGCAGTATGTAATGGCCGAGTTTGAGAAGGCGGGGCTGGAGCCCGGAGGCGGGGCGTCGACTTACCAGCAGAAGGTGCCGTTTGTGGTGCGGCAGATCGATGAGAGCAAGTGCAGTTTGAAGCTGGTGCGGGACGGCAAGGGTCAGGAATTGAAGCTGGGCGAGGACGCCAACATTGGGGTGCGCGTGAAGCCGGCGGCAAAGCTGTCGGCGGGAATGGTGTTTGCCGGCTATGCGACGCGGGTGCCGGAGATGGGCTACGACGACTTCAAGGACCTGGATGTACGGGGGAAAATCGTGGTTTATCTAAGCGGGCAGCCGGACGGGGTGCAAGGCCCGCTGGTAAGCCACTATCAGACCGAGCGGGGGAAGTTGCTCGCCTCGATGGGGGCGGTGGGGATGGCGGTGCTCAACAATCCGGCGACGAGCGACATTCCGTGGAGCCGGGCGACGCGGGCACGCTTGCAGCCCTCGATGAGCCTGGACGAGAAGAAGGAGGCGGGGGCGGAATTGAAAGTCGGGTTGTCGCTGAATCCGGCGAAGGCGCAGCAGTTCTTTGAAGGCAGCGGGCACACGGTGGAGGAGATTCTGAGCCTGGCCAAAGATAAGAAGCCGCTGCCGCGTTTTGCGATGACGGGCCGTCTGGAGGTGCGGGCGGCGGTGAAGACGAGCAAGGTGGAGAGCATGAACGTGGTGGGGATCCAGTGGGGGACGGACCCAGTGTTGCGCAACGAGTTTGTAGTGGTGTCGGCGCATTTGGATCATGTGGGCGTGAACAAGCTAAGCGTCGAGGACCAGATCTATAACGGCACGATGGACAATGCGTCGGGGGTGGCGAGCCTGATTGAAGCGGCGCGGCATTTGCGCGACAACAAGATTGCTACGAAGCGAAGTGTGGCGTTTATTGCCTTGACGGCGGAAGAGAAGGGTTTGCTGGGCTCGAAGTGGTATGCGGAGAATCCGGTGTTCGGCAAAGAGAAGAAGGCGCGCGTGGTGGCGGATTTAAACATGGACATGTACCTGCCCTTGTTTCCGTTGAAGGCGCTGACGATTCTGGGCGTGGAGGAATCGACGCTGGGGGATTTAGCCAAGAAGGGCGCGGAAGCGGCGGGGATTGCAGTGTGGCCGGACCCGGCGCCGGAGCGCAATGCGTTTGTGCGGAGCGACCAATACAGCTTTATCCGCGGGGGTTATCCAGCGTTGGCCTTCAAGTTCGGCTACGAGAAGGGATCGCCCGAGGAAAAGATCGTGAAGGATTGGCTGCGGGACCGGTACCATTCCCCGAGCGACGATCTGGAGCAACCGGTGGATAAGGAAGCGGCGGCGAAGTATAACCGCGTGCTGGCATCGATGGTGGAGGCGGCGGCGAATGCGGCCGAGGCGCCCCGCTGGAAGGATGCGAGTTTCTTCAAGCGCTTCGCCAAAAACTAGATGGCGAGTTACATCGTAGAGTTGCAGGTTCGGGACGAGGACAAGGACTTGTTGCTGGCCGAACTGATGGGGGGCGGGACGACCGGTGTCTCCGAGGTGGAGACCAGTGCGGGGCAATGGTTGTTGCGGGCGAGTTTCGATACTCGGGCCGAGGCCAGCGCGTTTAGCGACATGGTGGAAGTGGACGATACAGATTGGGTAAGGGCAAGCCGGCGGGCTTGGGCTAGCCGGAAGGTGGGCGAGAAGTTTTTTTTCGCACCGTCGTGGAGCGAGGAGGAAACGCCCGAGGGGCGCTGGCGGATCGATTACCAGGATGGGGCGGCGTGCGGGAGCGGGGAGCATCCGTCGACGCGGCAGGCGCTGGAGGAGATCGAGGCTTTCGTCAAGCCGCGGATGCGCGTGCTGGATTTGGGCTGTGGCGCGGGGATTCTTTCGCTGGGGGCGAAGTTGATGGGGGCGAAGTTTGTCCTAGGCGTGGATCTAGAAGAGGACAGTTGCCAGTTGACCCGGAATTTGGCGAGGGTGCCGGTGGTGCGGGGGAGTTCGGGTTGTTTGCGAGGGGAATTCGATCTGGTGGTGGCGAATATCAGCCCGTCGGTATTGCTCGACCTGGCCGACGACATTTTGCAACTGACGAAACCGGGGGGGCGGATTGTGCTGGCGGGCTTTGGCGTAGAGGAATCGCCGGTAGTGAGCGGGGCGTTTGGGAAGCCATTGCGAGAGAAAACCGAGGGTGAGTGGAGTTGCCTGGTTTTCGATTCGATTGGATACTAGAAGGGCGTGGGCGCGTAGCTCAGTTGGATAGAGCATCAGCCTTCTAAGCTGAGGGTCACAGGTTCGATCCCTGTCGCGCCTACCACTTTCAAACTGGCGGCCGAGCGGATAAACTACGCGCATGACCTCACCGGTTTCCCGCGTGCTTCTGTTGGTGGCGATTTCCGCGACCCTCTGGCCAGCCGATGTTGTTTCAATTAACCCTTCACATCCGTGTATCGCGACCTTCTTCAATCCCAGCTTTTCAATAAACATTCGCGACGTGGATCTGCGCGAAACTGAACGCCCGGGCCTTATCCTCATCTTGAAGGACGCAATTGTTTCCACCTCCTGGACAATTTTGGCTCCCGGCGAAGCGAGGCGGGAGGCCGAGAAAGTGGTGGGCGAGGCCGAAGAGGAATGCAACAAAGCCATGGTCTTGGATGCCTTAACGGCTGGCTCAACCTCCGGGGCCAAGCCCGCGCCTTCGAAGGCCTTGAGCGTTCCACCGAACTTTGCGCGCGCGGCTGGCGGCTGGATTTCGGGCGATTGGAATCGAGACGGCGCCATCGACACCGCTTTTCTCTTCGGCAATACGGTGTTAATTCAGATCGACCGCGACGGCGTGCTGGACCGGGGCGTGCTGCTCCGTTACTCGAACGACTCGTCCTTTATCGCGGGGGTGACCGGAGACTTTACCGGCGACAACATTCAGGATCTCGTCTTGTGTTGCGCGGGTGCAGGCGCCAATCGCACTTACTCGCTGATCCGGGGCGACGGCCGGGGCAGTTTCTCCGCAACTGCCACCGCGCTGATGGCGGGTGCGCAGAGCCTTCATGCGGTCGATTGGAATGCCGATGGCAAGCTGGACCTGGCGGGACTGACGCCGGCCAATGAAGCCTTCATCGCGCTGGGAAATGGCGACGGCACTTTTCAGACCCCGCGCCGAAGCGCCGCGCTGACAAGACCGTACCTGGCGATGGCCGCCGATGTAAACCGCGATAACCGGCCGGACCTGATCGTCCTTACTGAAGCCCAAGCCATCGTGCTGCCGAGCGCGGCCGATTTCAGCTTCGGAGCGCCCATCGCCAGCGCCCTGCCCACGCAAGACGCCAACGGCAACCGCTTTGCGCTGGCGGGGGACTGGAACGCCGATGGCCGCGTGGACCTGGCGGCCCAAAACAACGGGGCGGAACTGCTGACCGTGTTATACGGCGACGGTACGGGCCGGTTTCCGAACTCGTCGCTGATGCGTGGAGGGGATGCGCGCGGCTTCACGGCGACGATTCCCGGCGGCACGGGCGGCGCCCTGTTTTTGGTGCCAGACCCGTCGAGCGGCAGCCTGATGTTTTTCCCGGTGGCCGGCGGCGGCAAGTTCGAAGTGAATGGGCCGCAACTGCTGCGTCTGCCCGACGAAGGAAGTAACTCTCTGGGCAGGCCGATGGGCGGGGTGGGGAACCTGAACAACGACCGTCGCGCGGATGCTGTCCTGGTTGATGGAGCCTCGTTAAACGGCGCCACGAGTCTGCGGGTTCAAGTCTTTCCTGGGACGGCGACCCTGGCCGGTATTACGCGGCAGACGCTCCCAGCGATGGTGCGGACGAATGTCACCGGCGATTTCCCGAGGCCGGTTGGGGTGCATATTCGGGATTTCAACGCCGACGGGAATGCGGATGTCCTTGTGCCCGACGGCTCACGCAGCCCGGGTGTTCATCTTTTGCGCGGAGACGGCCGCGCGGGATTGTCGACAGCCATTACGACGCCGCTTCCGCTAACGGTCCGCTGCTCGACGGTTGCCGATATCAACGGCGATGGTACGGCGGATGCGGTATTGGGCGCTTACACGTTTGGAAGCCCGGGCGAGTTGCAAGTGCTGCTGGGCAGCCCGAGCGGCCTACAGGCACCTACGCGCATCGCGATCGGCAACTTTCAGCCGCAGGCGGTGGCGAGCGGGGACATTAACGGCGATGGACGAGCCGATGTGGTTCTGGTGGCGCAAGATGTGAACAGCTTCGCCTCGAACATGCGCGTTTATCTGGGGACGGGCGCGAGCGGCGCCGCGGCATTCTCCACGCCGACGATAATTAACCTGGGCTCGAGCAGTTTCGCGGCCAGCGTGACGATCGCGAATATCGATAGTGATCCGCTGCCCGAGGTGCTGGTGGGCGGGAGCGGCCTCTTCGTGTTTCGCAACACGCGGGGTACGCTGGCGGGCGTCGATAACGGTGCGGCCGGCTTCGCGGGCGGGGCGGCCTCGATTCTGGTGAATGATTTCGACGGTGACGGCAAGGCGGATTTGATGCTCGCGACGTGTTGCGGAGAGACTTCCAACTACGTGCACATCGGGCGCGGGGACGGCACCTTCGCCTCGCGGCTTGCCGGTCCCCCCATGGAAAGTAACGCTATGTTCCTGGGCGATTTCAATGGGGACGGCGCGCCGGATTTCGCACAACTTTTCAACAGCGGTATGGTGATTCATCCCGCTTTGCGGCGAAACTTCGCGACCACGGCCAATGGCGCGTCCTTTCGCGGGGCGGCGATCGCGCCGGCCACTATCGCGGCGGTGTTCGGCCCGAATCTCGCTACGGAGACGATCTCGGCCACCGCCGCGGGACAGACGAACCTGGGGGGAAGCACCGTTACGCTGACTGACCGCAGCGGCGGCGTTTGGCCCTGCCCGCTCTTTTTCGTCTCGCCCAACCAGGTCAATTTTTACGTGCCCGCCGGGGTGGCTCCCGGACCGGCGACGGTATACGCGCAAGGTCCCACGGGCGGAGCGCAAGGAGCGATCGAGATCGTTCCGGTTGCGCCCGGTATCTTCCTGGGCGGCGCGACGCAAGCGTTGGTGGGGGCTATCACGCGGCTGCGAAACGGCGAAGTCACGAACGAAGTCATCACCGGCGTACCGATCGACCTGGGGCCCGAAGGCGACCTGGTGGTATTGACTATCTATGCGACGGGTCTAAGGAATCGCAGTAGCCAGACGCAGGTCCGGGTATCCTTTGCCGTTCCGGGAAACTCGCTGGCTCCGATCCTGAGCGTGCCCGTGGACTACGCGGGCGCCCAAGGGGGCTTTGACGGTCTGGACCAAGTGAACGTGACGCTCCCGCGTTCGCTGGCCGGACGAGGGGCGCTCGAAGTGACGGTCGTGGCCGACTCGATCGCTTCGAACGGGGCGAACATTGTGGTCCGCTAGCTTGAAGCTAGGGTTCGAACTTGTAGCCTTCGCCGCGGATGGTGAGGAAGTGGCGGGGGTTTTGGGGATCAGCTTCGAGCTTTTGGCGGAGCCAGGCGATGTGGGTGTCGACGGTGCGGGGGGTGATGAAGGGTTGTTTGCTCCAGACGATTTCGAGTAGCGTTTCGCGGGAGAGGACTTGGCCGGGGCGATCGATTAAGCAGCGCAGGAGTTGGAGTTCTTTGGAGGCCAAGTTGACTTTGGCGCCATTGACATGGACGGCGGCGTGTTGGAAGTCGGCTTGGACGCGGCCGAAATGAATCAGCTTAGCGGGGGTCGGCGTTTTCTTAACGCGGCGGAGGAGGGCGCTTAGGCGGGCGAGGAGTTCGCTGGAATCGAAGGGTTTGACGAGGTAATCGTCGGCGCCGAGCTCAAGACCGGCGATGCGGTCTTCGACCTGGCCGCGGGCGGTAAGCATCAGGATGCCCCCTTCAAAGCCGCGCTGGCGGCAGGTGGCGCAGAGCTGGAAGCCGTCGAGGTCCGGCAGGAGGACATCAAGGACGAGGGCGTCGTAGGAGTTGTTTTGGAGGGCGGCGAGGGCGCTGGCGGCGGTGGCGGCGCTATCGACGGTGTGTCCCGCGGAGACCAGCAGATCCGTGAGGATCATGCGGAGATCGTCCTGGTCTTCGACGATCAAGAGGCGGGCGCTCATGCCTGACTCCCCGAGGGAGGCGCCTGGGTGGGGAGGCGCAGGATGAAAGCGGCGCCAGAGCCGGGCGGCGACTCAACCGAGATGGAGGCACCGTTGGCTTCGAGCATTTGCTTGACGAGGCTGAGACCGAGACCGGCACCGCGGACCTTGCCGGCACGGGCCTGTTGGCCGCGGAAGAAAGGATCAAACAGGAGAGGCAATTCTGCGGCTGGGATGCCGGGGCCGGAATCCGAGATGCGGACTTCCAGTTGGGGGCCCAAAAGCAAGGCGGCGCCGACTTGGATTTTTCCGCCACCATGTTTGGCGCCGTTGGTCAGCAGGTTGACGAAGACGCGGCGGAGGGCCGAGGGCTCGGCCCAGACGGACGGTAAATCGGGAGGGAAATCGACATCGACACTGGCTTGGGCGGCTTCGAGCTCGAAGGCGGCGGATTCGAGGGCGTCGTTGAGGGCGTCGGCTAAGGAGACGAGGCGGGGCGGGGCGGGGGTGGCTTGCTTCGAACCGGCGTAGGTAAGGAGCTGCTCAAACATCTCGGAGAGTTGGGAGGCGTTGGTGACAATGGCGCGGAGGTATTTTTCGCGCTGGGCCTCGTCGGCGACCACGCCGCTGAGGAGATTGTGGCCGGCGCCGAGGATAACGGTAAGGGGAGTGCGGAGTTCATGGGAGACGCCGGCGAGGAAGGAGAGCTGGAGGTCGGCAAGTTCGCGGGCGCGGTAGGTAGTGCGGATCAGCATCAGGCCGGAGGCCAGGATCAGAAGGAGGAGCACGGCGGCAATGAATAGATTTCGGTTTTGGGCCTGGGAGACGAGGTCCGAGACCGAGCCATCGATAAAGCGAGCTTCGACGATCCAACGATATTGCCGGCCTCGATTCGGAGGCGGGCCCTTTTTCTTGCGTTCGCCTGGGGGCGGAGGGCGCCGTTCCAACCGGTCGTCGGAGATATGGGTGGGCAGGAATTCGGCACGGGCCACGGGAGGAAGGTGGGCGCGGAAGCCGGCTGGAGATTCAAACAGGGAGACAGAAGGGTTGGCGTGGCGAAAGATGCCCACCGCCACGTCTGTGTTCAGGTGAAGACGAAGCAGGGTGGGGAGCCAGCGTCGGATTTCGTCCAGGTCGGGATCAAAGATCATCCAGCCGAGTTCGGGCGCGCGGCCCAGGGGGCGCGGAAGGCTGGGCTGGGGCGGGCCAAAGTGCTGTTTGAGAAGAGGGATCTCGACGAGGTCCGTGAGCGGGTCAACGAGGTGGTTGGGGAAGCGGCCGCCCTCCAGGATGTTTTGCATGGCCAAGCGAAGCGATTGCCAAGCAGGAGGCCAGGGAGAGGCCCGGAAGTCCAGGGGGTTGCGAGAGAGCAGGAAGAGTTCGAGTTGGCCTTGGGCGTTAGGCAGGGCGATCGCGACGGCGCGGAAGTAGGAGCGGGACTGGCGGGCGAGGGCACGCTGGGCCTGCGCGCGGGCGGCGGGAAGGGGCCCCAGAGCCGGAAAATCGACAGGGGTGGGGACAAAGTCGGAGGCGGCGCGGGAGAGTTCGCGATCGAAGTTGGAGGCGAAGGCATGAAGTTGGCGGTCCAGGTCGGTGCGGAGGCGTTCGGATTCGATACGGCCGAAGTCACCAGTCCAGCGGTATTGCAGCGCGGCCAGGCCCGCGCAGGCCAGTAGGAGGCCGCCGGTCCAAAAGAGGGGGAAGCGGGAGTCGGGTCGCCGGGGTAACGGCACTGTCTGAGCGTAACCGAGATGAAGAGGCTCACCGCGCGTTCATAACCTTCCTTAACACGACTTTGTAGACCGGCATGCGTTCCACCACATAGGAATGGACGATTGATGAGGAACGCATTATGAGTAGCAAACAGAGAGTTATCGCGGCTTTCCTGGCCATGATGGCAGGCGGAAGCACCGCCTACGGGCAGCGAGGCGGCAATGGTGGACTGAATACCCTTAAAAACGTACCCGTGCCGCAACCCGTGGGCGCAGACAAATATGTAGCAGACCAGGCGGCGCTGGTGGCATTAGGAAAGGTCTTTTTTTGGGATATGCAGGTGGGGAGTGACGGGAAGACGGCTTGCGCTTCCTGTCATTTTCATGCCGGCGCGGACCATCGCCTGCAGAATCAATTGAGCGGCGCAGGAGCCGTGGCGACGAAGACACTGACGCTAAGCGATTTTCCTTTTCATCGTTTGTCGAACCCAAACGACAACCGGTCGCCCGTGTTGAGCGACACGCGGCTGGTGGCGGGATCGGCGGGCGTGGCGGCGGGAACGTTTGTGGACATTATTCCGGGTCAGGCGGTGGAAGAAGGCACGGGGATCGTTACGAACGTTCGGCAAGTGACCGGACGGAATACGCCGTCTGTGATCAACGCGGTGTTTAACGCGAGGAATTTTTGGGATGGACGGGCGCGGAGCAATTTTTCCGGGGCGACTCCGTTTGGGCAGTCCGACACGGGGATGAACGCATGGGTGGAAACGCTGGGGCAGTTGACGGCCGAACGCGTGAGCGTGGAGCAGGCGAGTTTGGCCTCGCAGGCGGTGGGACCGGCGCTGAACGAAGTGGAGATGTCGCTGGCGGGCAAGAGCTGGGTGAAGTTGGGAAGGAAGATGGTCCAACTGGCTCCGCTGGGGCGGCAGAAGGTGGCGCTGGACGATAGCGTGTTGGGAAACTTAGCCGATCCCAGCGGATTCGGACTGCGGGCCGAGTATTCGTATGAAGCGTTGGTGAAAGCGGCGTTCCGGCCGGAGTATTGGAATGCGAGCGTCCGGGACGCGGCGGGGTATTCGCAGATGGAAGCGAACTTTGCGCTTTATTGGGGACTCGCGTTGCAGGCTTATGAGGCGACGCTGGTGGCCGACGATTCGCGGGTGGACCAGTTCCTCGAAGGCAACACGAATGCGCTGACGGCGTTGGAGCAGCAGGGGCTGCGGGTGTTTAGCGGCGGGGCGTCGCAATGCCAGAACTGCCACGGGGGGCCGGAGACGACGGCAGCGTCGGTGCGGGCGGTGACAAATCGCGGCAATCCGACCTCGGCGGCGGATTTTGGATTCTTCCGGATCGGCGTGAGGCCGATTGAAGACGACCTGGGGTTGGGCGGCACGGATGGCTTTGGGTTGCCGCTACTGGAGACGGCGCGGCTCGGGACGGCCAACGGGACGTTTAAGGCGCCCTCGCTGCGGAACGTGGAACTGACGGGGCCATATTTTCATAACGGCGGACAGGCGACGCTGGAACAGGTGGTGGACTTCTATGCCCGGAACGGAGACTTTCCGGACGGGGGCAACCTAGGACCCGGCATCGGCGCGATTCGATTGAATCAGCAGAACCGGACGGCGCTGGTGGCCTTCTTGAAGGCGCTGACGGATGAACGGGTTCGCTATGAGCGCGCGCCTTTCGACCATCCCTCGCTTTGTGTAGCGTCCGGGAGCGGCGAGGCGGGAGACCAGTGGCAGTTGGTGGCGGCGGTAGGACGGGGAGGCGGGCTGGAGCCGCTGCGATCGTTTGAAGAGCTGTTGCGGGACGGAACAAAGGTGGGGGATGCGGAAGAGGCGAGGCGCTATTGCGGCGTCCAGCCCTAGGAAGCGTCTTCTTGGGGGAGCCGGAGCCTAACCGTCTCCCCCCCCCGAGTTTCGATAAGATCAAGGCAGGAGATAAGCGATGTCGAATTCCTACTCGAATATGACTTTTATGGAGCGGATGTCCTCGACGACGCCGCTGACGGGCTCGCAGGCGGCGGTGATCAAGCAGACGTATGCGTTGTTTGGCGTGGCGGTGTTTTGCGCGTTGATTGGCGGGTATATCGGCGGGACGTCGGAGACGATGGCGCGATTCTTTTCGGGTTGGATGGGGTGGATCATTGCGATTGTGGGATTGAACGCGGTGCCCTATATTGCGATGGCGGCGCGGCACAATCCGCTGCTGGGGACGGGGGCGCTGGTGTTTGACGGGTTCCTGTCGGGGCTGGTGCTGTCGCCGATTTTGTGGGTGGCGAGCCGGGTGAATCCGGTGCTGATCACGGCGGCGTTGGGGATCACGCTGATGGTGTTTTTGGGGATTACGGCGTTTATCTTCTTATCGGGGAAGAGTTATAGCGCGCCGCGCGGGATGATGATCGGGATGTTTGTGGCGATCACGGGAGCGGTGGTGCTGAATAGCTTCCTGAATATTGGCGTGCTGGGGATGTTGATCTCGGCGGGGATTGGCATCATGGGCGTGATTGCGCTGGTGACATCGACGAGCGCGGTGTTGAATAGCCCGGATGCGGATAGCCCGATTCCGGGGGCGCTGGCGCTGTTTGCGGGGGTGTTCAATATTTTTGTGGCGGCGCTGAATATTTTGTTGCGGCTGGCGGGGGGCGGACGGAGCCGGGACTAGGGATGGCGACGCTGCGGAGTTTGGAGAGGGCGGTGAGGCGCGGCGGCTGGGCAGGCAGAGGGTAAGCTTCTCTGCCTTCATCGAATCCCGGGTTTACGAGGCGCTGAGCCAATCTGAAGTGGATCTGCGGGTTTTTCTACGGCTCTTGACGGTCGAAGAGTTTGAAGAACTGAAGCAAAGCGGGAACCCTATGTGGGCTCCCATTCCCGATGGCCATACCGACTTACGCTGAAGAGTTAGTCAAGCGGATCCTGCGAGCATTGGAGGATCCGAGCCCGGCAAGCGGCGACTTGCGGAGAACCGCGTCCGACGCCTACTACGCTGTTTTTCATTTACTGACTCAGTGTGCGGCAGAGATGGTGTGTCCGGACGCGGAACAGCGGCCTAGCATCGCGCGGACGATCGACCATAAGCGTCTGCGGGAAGTTGCGGACCGATTCGGGCAGGCTAGACGAACGATTGGCGGCGTTGATTGGTTTAGCCGCGCATCGGAACCGCTTCGGGAGATTGCAAGGATGACTGTTCGTTTACAAGGGGCGCGGATCCTGGCCGATTATGGAGGGGAGCACGTGCGGTCCCGTGCGGAGGTGGAGAGTCTAGTGCGGGATGCGCAAACCGTGTTTGAGTTATGGCCCGAGGTGGAGGGGCAGGAGGCGGCAAGGGCGTTTTTGTAGTTTTTGGTGTTGGCCAAGCTGCCGGACTGAAGGAGGCGGGCCGTCTTGTATGCTGCGTAGATGCGGCGACGAGATTTTCTAGGTGCGGCGGCTGGTCCGGTATTTCTGCGGGCGCAGACGAAGCGGCCGAATTTTCTTTTTATCCTGACCGACGATCAGCGCTGGGACCTCTTAAGTGCGATGGGGCATCCGGTGCTGCGAACGCCCCAAATTGACCGGCTGGCGGCGGGCGGGGTCTTGTTTGAGAACAACTTTTGCGCGACGGCCATTTGTTGCACGAGCCGGGCGAGTATTCTTTCGGGGTTGTTTGAGAAGAGCCACGGGGTGAGCGATTTCCGGACGCCGCTGCCGCCGGCGGTGGAGCGCTTGAGCTATCCGGCGGTGTTGCGCGGGGCGGGGTACAAGACAGGCTTTGTGGGGAAGTATGGCGTGGGCGGGGACGCGGCGCCGGGGCATCTGTTTGACAAGACCTATGGGCCTCCGGGGGTGGAGGCGGTGGGGCAGAGCCGGAAGTTTGGACGGATGGCGATGGAGTTTCTGGACGGGGTGCGGGCGCAGGAGAATTTTTGTTTGAGCCTGCACTTTCGCGCGCCGCATGCCAGAGATCCCGATCCCCAGCAATACTTGTACGACGCCGAGGAAGCCGGCTTGTACCGGGATGCAAAGATCGCGCCGCCGAAGAAGGCTGAGTATTTCGAGCGCTTGCCGAAGGCGGTGCGGGAGAGCGAGAGCCGCGTGCGGTGGGGCTGGCGATTTACGACGTCCGCGCACTATGAAGAGAGCGTGAAGAGCTACTACCGGCTGATTGCGGGCGTGGATGCGGTGGTGGGCGAGGTGATGGGGAAGCTGGCGGCGCGGGGATTGGCGGACAACACGGTGGTGATTTTCAGCTCGGACAACGGGTACTTTCTGGCGGAGCGGGGGCTGGCGGACAAATGGTACGCGTATGAGGAGTCCATCCGGACGCCGCTGATTGTGTACGACCCGAGGCTGCCGGCGAAGGCGCGAGGCAAGCGGCGGAAAGAGATGACGTTGAACCTGGATATCGGGCCGACGATGATGGAGGCGGCGGGGGTGGCGCAGCCCGCGGCGGTGCAGGGGCGGAGCGTGATGGGGCTGGTGCGGGGGGAAAAGCCGCGCTGGCGCAAGGAGTGGATGTATTCGCATTTGTTTCCAGGGATGCCGCCGAAGGTAACGATTCCGAAGAGCGAGGGGTTGCGGACGGAGCGTTGGAAGTACGTGCGGTGGGTGGAGGAGCGGCCGGTGAGAGAAGAGGTCTACGATCTGCGGAGCGATCCGGAAGAGAAGGTGGATTTAGTGGCGGGAAAGATGCGGGCGCGTTTGGAAGAGCGGTGGAAGAAGTGGGACGGGGCAGTGAGCGGTTGGAAGGCAGATCAAGTGTGGAGGGACCCAGCATGACGAGAAGAAGCTTATTGGCGGTGGCGCCCGCGATTCTGACGGGAGCGGCACGGCGCCAGCCCAATGTGGTGATCGTCATGGCCGACGATATGGGATTTAGCGATATCGGATGTTATGGCAGCGAGATTCCAACGCCGAATCTGGACCGGCTGGCGCGGGGCGGGCTGCGCTTTACACACTTTACGAACACGGCGCGGTGTTGCCCGACGAGGGCTTCGCTTTTGACGGGAATGTATTCGCACGAAGTGGGCATTGGGCATATGGTGGGGGACGATGGGGTGCAGGCATACCGGGGGAGTTTGAGCGCGAGCCACGCGACGATCGGGGAGACGATGCGGCCGGCGGGCTATGCGACCGGAGTTTTCGGCAAGTGGCATGTGTGCCCGGCGACGAAGGCGCATCAGCACAATTGGCCAATGCAGAGGGGATTTGACGCGTTTTATGGACTGCCACATGGCGGGGGGAACTTCTTCAATCCGACGATGCTGATGCGGGGCAACGAGGTATTGCCGGCTCGGGGGGATGGATTCTACTTTACGGATGCGGTGGGCGAAGAGGCAGCGGGATTCGTGAAAGAGAAGGCGGCGGAGAAGAAGCCGTTTTTCGCTTACGTGGCGCCGACGGCCCCGCATTGGCCGCTACATGCGCTGGAGGAGGACCGGGCGAGGTTTGTGGGGAAGTACCGCGAGGGGTGGGACGCGTGCCGGGAAAAGCGCTATGAACGGATGCGGAAGATGGGGATTGTGCAAGAGTCCTGGGGCCTTTCGGGCAGACCGGGTGCGATTCCCGCTTGGGAGCAAGCCCCGAACAAGGGATGGCACGAGCGGCGGATGGAGGTGTATGCGGCGCAGGTGTTTGCGCTGGACCGCGCGGTAGGGCGGATCGTCGAGGCACTAACGGCGGCGAAGGCACTGGACAATACGTTGCTGATGTTCTTAAGCGATAACGGGGGCTCGGCGGAGATCAACAATGAGACGTCGGGATTGCCGGCCTATGGGACGCACACGCACGATGGGAAATTGATCCGGCGGGGCAATAACCCGGCGGTGATGCCGGGGACAGAGGATACCTTTCAGAGCTACGGACGCGAGTGGACCTATGTTTCCAACACACCGTTCCGAATGCACAAGATGTTGGTGCACGAGGGGGGCATTTCGACGCCGCTGGTGGCGCATTGGCCGGGGGAGATGAAGCGGCGAGGGGAATTGGAAACAGCGGACGGGCATGTGATGGACCTGTTGCCGACAGTGGCCGAAGTGGGAGGGGCGAAGCTGGCGAACGCGGTGAGCGGCAAGAGCCTGGAGCCCTTGCTGCGCGGGAAGGCGCGGGCCGGGCACGAGGCATGGTCGAGGAGGACATTGTTCTATGAGCACGAGGGAAATCGGGCGGTACGCAAGCAAGGATGGAAATTGGTGGCCGAGCGCGGGAAGGATTGGGAGTTGTACGACTTGAAGGCGGACCGCACGGAGCAGAGGAATCTGGCTGGGGCGCAGCCGGAGAAGGTGCGGGAGCTGGAAGTGGACTATCAGGCGTGGACGCGCAGGGCTGGGGTGATGGCCTGGGATGAGATCCTAAAGATCCGGGCGGCCAAACGGGCGGGCCGATGACTGATTTATGTCTCAAAAAACGATTGTGATTGTGGGGGGCGGATTCGCCGGGGTGGCGTGCGCGGGGAAACTGCGGAGCCTGGTATCGGTGGCGGAGGCGAGGATTGTTCTCTTTAGCGAGGAGAACTATATGGTGTTTCAGCCGCTGCTGGCGGAGGTCGCGGGGAGTTCGATCCAGCCGGAGGTGGCGGCAACGCCTTTGCGGGTGGCGTTAGATCAAATAGAGTGCCGGCGGGAGCGCGTGACGGATGTGTACTTGGCGGCCAGCGAAGTGGGTTACGAGACGTTCGATGGGAAGCGTCTGAGGCTGCGTTACGACCAGGTGGTAATTGCGTGCGGGAGCGGCGTGAATCTGATGGCGGTGCCGGGGATGGCGGATCATGCGCTGCCCTTCCGGACGGTGGCCGATGCGGTGGCTTTGCGCGCGCAGATCTCGAATCAACTGGAGCAGGCGGCAGTGTCCGAGGACATGGAGCGGCGGAAGTTTCTGTTGACCTTTGCGGTGATCGGGGGCGGCTTTTCCGGTGTGGAGGTGGCGGGGGAAATCAACGATTTGTTGAAGGCCGTGGAGAAGTACTATCCGTCGATTAAGCCGGAAGAGGCCAAGGTAGTGTTGATCCATAGCCGGGACCAACTGCTGCCGGAAGTGTCGTCGAGCTTGCGCGATTTTACGAAGCGGAAGATGGAGATGTTGGGGGTGGAGATTGTGTTGAACCAGCGGGTGTCGCTGGTGACGGCCGAAGGCGTGACGCTGAAGGATGGGCGATTTATTGCGGCGTCGACGACAGTGGGGACGGTGGGAACGGCGCCGCTGGCGTTGATCGAAAAAATGAAAGCGTCCAAGGACGGGGGCCGGTTGAAGACGCGCGCGGATATGCGCCTTGAGGGTTTCGATAACGCCTGGGCGATCGGGGACTGCGCGGCCATTGTGAATGCATTCGATCAACAAATGGCGCAGCCGACGGGGCAATTGGCCGAGCGGGAAGGCAAGCAGTGCGCGGCGAATCTGGCGCGGGTGCTGCGGGGGGAGGCGACGGCGCCGTTTTACTTTAGGCCGCTGGGAGTGCTGTGTGCGATTGGGGGTCACAATGCGGTGGCCGAGGTAATGGGCCTGCGGATTTCGGGCTTTCTGGCGTGGTGGATGTGGAGGACAGTTTACCTGTCCAAGCTGCCGAGTTTTTCGCGCAAAGTAAAGGTGGCGATGGATTGGACGTGGGAGTTGTTTTTCTCACGCGACATCACCAGCGTAAAAATCGACCGGACGAACCGGGTGCAGGACGCCTATTTTCCCGCGGGGAGCTATGTGTTCAAGAAGGGCGATCCGGCGACGGACTTTTACGTGGTGGAGAAAGGCGAGGTGGAAGTGTTGCGGCAACTGGAGGAGGGCAAGGCGCCGGAGGTGGTGGCGGTGTTTGGGCCGGGGGATTTCTTTGGAGAGATGGCGCTGGTGGAGGACCGGCCCCGGAACGCGAGCGTGCGGGCGCGGACCGATGCCGAGGTGACGGCGATTGGCAAGGGAATGTTTGCGCGGATGTCGAAGATCCTGATGCCGCTCTCGGATCAAGTGCAGATGGCGATCCGGAAACGGACGGCGCTTCGACAGAAACTGCCGCTTTCGACGGCGGTGCTGAAGCAGAGTTTGATGAAGGATGTGCTGGAGCCGCTGCCGTCGCAGCCGCTAAGCGAAAACTGCACCTTCCTGGCGGCGATTACGCAGTTTCAAAGGGAGCGGGCGGATTTCTTTTGCGTGGTGGACGGCAAAGCGAATCTGACGGGCGTGCTGACGCGGACAGATCTGTTGAACGCAGTGGAATCGCTAGCGACGATGGACGCCGAACAACGCGCCGACATGAGCGTGAAGGACGTGATGAGGCAGAATCCGCTTTGGGCGACTACAGAGGATAGCCCGCTACTAGTGGCGGAGATGATGCGGGAAAGGGCGCTGAAGAGAGTGCCAGTGGTCTTCGGATTGGAGGACCGGCGCGTGGCGGGATATGTGCGGATTGAGACGCTGATGGAGCTGGTGTGGCGGAAGATTGGGGCGGGGGCGGCTTGAACTTCGTTGCGGCGCGTGGTGTAATGGCCCGCAGCGCAGTTGCGCGGAGGATAAGAAATGGCAAGCATCAGCAGGTCAGTGGGCGTAGGAGGTTGTAACGACTCCGAGGACGTAATGACATTGCAGTATTTGTTGAACTGCATCCCGATGGAGAACGGAGGCCCGTGCGAGGAGTTGTACGTGGACGGGGAGACGAGCGGGCGCAATTGGACGGCGACGTGCGAGGGGATTCGGCGCTACCAGAAGCGTTGCTTCAACGGATGGTCGGATGGACGGGTAGATCCGGGTGGGAAGACGATTGGGCGGATGAACATGTGGGATCCGGCGAGCCCGGCGTATTGCGCGGGAGGCGGAGGTGGATCGAAGGGATATGGCGGAGGCGGGGGCGGCTCCAAGGGGCAGTATGCGAGCAAGGGGGGTGGAAAGGGATACGGCGGAGGCGGGGGCGGCGGCGCCTATGGGGGTGGGCAGGGTGGATATGGCGGAGGCGGCTCACAAGCCGGGTACACGCCGAAAGGAGCAATGGGTAAGAAAGGTGGTGGTGGAGGCTACGGGGGAGGAGGCGCTGGTTACGGTGGTGGGGCTTCCGGTGGCGCGGGCTATGGTGGCGGTTCGTCGACGGCGAAGGGGCAGTACAGCAGCAAGGGAAGCAAAGGTTATGGGGGTGGGGGCGGCTACGAGAACGTGAAGGGCGGAGGAGGCGGTTACAACGAGAGCGGTGGCGGCGGGTTGTGGCAGGAAATCAAGGGTGGGTTTACCGATCCCTTTAACTGGCGGAACGGCAGCGCGTTTTTAGGAGGGAATCCGTCGACGGTGCCGGAAGAAGAGGAGATGCCGACGGGATTCATGCCTGAGGAAGAAGAGCCGATTCAATTGTAATGGGCGGCGTGCCGCCGCCGGATTGGATTCGTGTGACGCCGTTTGTAAGGGACGTGGTGCTGCCGTGTCTCGAAGACAGAGATCCGCAGATCGCAGCGGGGGCGAGCCGCTACAAACTGGTGATGGGTCCGTCGGGCATGCACCGCTGGGGCGTGTTTGCGGGAGAAGCGATTCCCAAGGGGCGCAAAGTAATCGAGTATGCAGGCTTGTGGGTGAACGCGAGGGAAGCGCGGCGGCGGATGGCGCGGCCGCGCGTTTATTTATACCGCTTCGACGATGAGTGGGCGGTGGATGGGGCAGTGAACGGTAATGGATCGCAGTACATCAACCATTCGTGCGCGCCGAATTTGAAGGTGCGCAAATTGGGGAGGCATATTTTGTTTTTTAGCCAGAGAGCGATCGCGGCGGGGGAGGAGCTCTCGATCGACTATGAATTCTCCCCGCACGGGCCGCGGGTGGAATGCAATTGCGGCGCGGCCACGTGCCGGGGGACGATTAACGTTCCGCTTAGGAAATGACTTCTTCCCGCGCCGCGTCCCAGCGGAGGGTTTTGCCGAGGCGGTAGCTATCGACGGCCATGCGGCAGGCGATGGAGACGCGGAAGCCAACGTCGAAGGGACAGTTGGTGGGGACGCCGGTGCGAATGGCGTCGATGAAATTGATCATGTGGGCGTTGCGCACGGAGGCGGTGGTGCCTGCGGTTTCCGTGAGGCCGGGATTGGCGCGTTGGGGGAAGAGCTTGACGCCGCGGCCGTCCTTAAAGATGGTGCCGTGGGTGCCGAGGATGGCTTCTGTCGAACCGAGGTGATCGTTGCCGAAGCCGGAGTTCCAACTGAAGAGGATTTCCTCCGGGTGCTCCATGGCGACGTTCATGGTGTCGGGGACTTCGCGGCCGTCCTTCCAGAGATAGATGCCGCCGCGCATGGTGACCGCCTTAGGGATTTGGAGGTTCATGGTCTTGTACCAGAAGCTGAGCTGGTGGCACATGTTTTCGTAGACATTGCCGCCGGAGTAATCCCAGAAGAAGCGCCAGTTGATGTAGCGGTTGGCGTCGAAGTCGCGTTTGGGGGCTTCGCCGAGGAAGCTGTTCCAGAGGAGATTTTCGGGGTTGACGTCGGAGGGGACGCTGCGGGACCACTGGGGCTGGCCCATGGGGGTATTGCGGTACATGGTGGCGTTGATCATGGTGATCTTGCCGAGTTGGTTGCCCGCGAGGAAGGCTTGGGCGTCTTTGGCCATGCCGAAGCTGCAGGATTGGTGGCCGATCTGGACGGCGAGCTTGGGGCGCTTGGCGTAGGCGGCGCGCATGCGCTTGGCGTGGTCGACGGTGAAGGCCATGGTTTTTTCCTGGTAACAATGCTTACCCGCTTCCATGGTGGCGGTGAAGTGCTCGCAGTGGAGGTGTTGCGGGGTGGCGATGAGAACCGCGTCGATGTCCTTTTCGTCGAGGAGGCGGCGATGGTCCATGACGGTGTTGGCGTTGGGGGCGATGGCTTTGACTTCCTGGAGGCGGGCCGTGTAGATGTCGGCGGCCATGGCGAGCTCAACGCCGGGGATGGCGAGGGCTTCCTTGAGAATTTCCTGGCCGCGCGCGCCGGGGCCGATGATGCCGAGGCGAACGCGATCGTTGGCGCCCGAGGCGCGCTGGGCGGCGAGCGCGGTTAATCCGGTAGAGAGGCTGGAGTTAACGAGAAAGGTGCGGCGGGAGCTCATGCGAAATACATTCCTCCATTGACTTCGATGGTTTGGCCGTAGATGTATGCGGCTTGGGGAGAACAGAGATAGTAGATCACGTCGGCGGTTTCTTCACTGGTGCCGAGGCGGCCGGAAGGGGTGGCGGCTTTGAAGGACTCGAGCATCTGGGGAGTGGAGAAGACCTCATGAAAATTGGTTTCGATGACGCCGGGGGAGACGCAATTTACGTGAATGCCTTGGGGGGCGAGCTCTTTGGCCATGGCCTTGGTGAGGCTGGAGACGGCGCCCTTGCAGGTGGCATAAGCGAAGGCGCCGGGACCGCCGCCGTTGCGGCCGGCAATCGAACCGACGTTGACGATGTAGCCGCTGTTTTTGACGATCATGTAGGGCACGACGGCCTGGGTGATGTAGAAGACGCTGGATAGATTGAGCATGACGGTGCGCTCCCAGTGCTCCGGCGGCATGTCTTTGATCTTGTGGCGGCCAATGAGGGAGCCCGCGTTGTTGACGAGAACGTCGGTGTGGCGGGCGGCGATCGCTTCGCAGAACTTCGTGACGGCTTCGGCGCTGGTGAGGTCGGCTTGGATAATTTCGGCTTTGGCGCCGAGGGCGCGAGCTTCCTGGGCGACTTGCTCGGCGCCAGCCTGATCGCTGCCGTAGTGGAGGAGGAGATTGGCTTTCTCGCGAGCGAAGAGGAGCGCGGTGGCGGCGCCGATGCCTTTGCTGGCGCCGGTGATGAGGACATTTCGCATATTCGTCTAGTCTATGTCCTGCCGCTATCGCGTCCTGTTAACATCGGGGCGATGGCTGACACGAAGACACTGGAGCGGGTGATTTCCAAGGCGGGGCTGGGGTCGAGGACGGAGGCGCGGACCTGGATCCACGCTAAGCGCGTGACTGTGAACGGCAAGGTGACGGAGAATCCTGAGCAGTGGATCGATTTTGACAAGGACCACGTGGAGCTGGATGGGAAGAAGGTAGAGCCGCTGGGGCGGATCTATGTGCTGCTGTATAAGCCCACGGGGTACATCACGACGTACAAGGATCCCGAGGGGCGCAAGACCGTATACGACCTGCTGGAGGGGGTGCCGTCGTTTTGCGGGACGGTGGGGCGGCTGGACGAGGATACGAGCGGGCTGCTGCTGCTGACGAACGATAGCCAGGTGGCGGAGCGAATGACGAACCCGGAATTCCATGTGCGAAAGACGTACCTGGTGAAGTGCGCAACGAAGTTGGGGGAGGAGGCAGTGGAGAAGCTGCGCGAAGGGATTGAACTGAGCGATGGGATGACGAAGCCGGCGGAGGTGAAGCTGGTGCGGGAGAACGAGACGAAGACATTTTTGGAATTAACGATTACGGAGGGGCGGAACCGGCAGGTGAGGCGGATGGTGGAAGCGGTGGGGAGCCAGGTGTTGAAGCTGGTGAGGATGAGGCTGGGGCCGTTGACGCTGGCGGGATTGACGAGCGGGAAGTGGCGGAATTTGACGGAGAACGAAGTGGCGCAGGTGAAGGCGCTGGTGGGGCTGGGAAGGGTGGAGGGGGCAGGGGAGCGTGTTGTTAAGCGGCGGACGGCAGGGCAGGGGAGTGAGGAAATGAACGCGGCGAGGCCGGTGAGGTCTACTGGCCCGAGGAGGGTTGTCGGGTCCGGGAGGTTTGCTGATTCTCGGAAGGCTACAGGGCCAAGGGATGCTGATAGACCCAGTACGGATTCCCGGGAGGCCATAAGGCCCGGCGGAGCTGTGGGAATGAGGGGTTCTGGATGGTCCGCGAGATCGACGGGGCGAAGGGATGTTGATGGGCGTGGGGCGGGAACCGATTCCGGGCTGAGGGGAGCAACCGGGCCCAGGGATGCTGGTGGAACTAGGAAATTTGCGGATTCCCGGAAGGCCACCAGGCCGGGTGGCGCTATGGGAACGAGGGGAGTTGGGTGGTCCCCGAAGTCTGCCGGGCCAAGGAGAGATGATGAGCCCAGAGATTTCACGGATTCCCGGAAGGCGGCGGGGCCGAGGGGAGGTAGCGGACCAAGGAAAGAAGCATGGGGCTCGACATTGGCTGGGCCGAGGAACGCTGATGGAGGTGGGAATTTTGCCGGTCCCAGGAAGGCTGCGGGGCCGAGGGGAGGTGGGTGGTCCGCGAAATCTGCCGGGCCAAGGAGAGATGATGAGCCCAGAGAATTCACAGATTCCCGAAACGCTGGGGGGCGAAGGGGAGCTGCCGGGCCGAGGGATGCTGATGGGCCCAGGAAATTTACCGATTCCCGGAAGGCGGCGGGGCCGAGGGGAGGTAGCGGACCAAGGAAAGAAGCATGGGGCTCGACATCGACTGGGCCAAGGAAGGCTGGTGGACGAGGCAAATTTGCGGGTCCCCGGAAGGCTGCGGGGCCGAGGGGAGCTACCGGGCCCCGGAAATCAACCCGGCCGGGGAAAAGGCCGGGAGGGCGTTAGGGCGGGCGAGCGCCAGGACACGAAAACACGAAGTTCGTGTTAGTTTCGGAATATGCTCAAGAACATCACAGTGAGCCTGAAGGAAGACGTTGCATTGTGGGCGCGCAAAGAGGCGGCGGCGAAGAACACGTCGGTGTCGAAGCTGTTGGGGGCGATGCTGGAGGAGCGGATGCGGAGCGAGGATTCCTACTGGGAAGCTTACGAAGCGTGGAAAAAGCTGCGGCCTATCAAGGGCGTTGACGCGTCGAAGCGACTGAAGCGCGATGAGCTTTATGAGCGGCGCTAGGGTATTCGTCGATACAAACATCCTTTTGTATGCGGTCGATTCGAAAGACGGCGGGAAGCAAGTCGCGGCTGAAGTTTGGCTCAGTCAGCTATGGAATGAGAAACGGGGCCGAGTAAGTTGGCAGGTATTAAATGAGTTCTATTACAACGCGACCCGGAAAATTCACGTTCCGGAGCGTGTCGCCCAGGCGACAGTCCTGCTGTATGGGGAATGGAGTCCTGTTGTTCAATCGTTGGAGCTTACAAGGCGTGCTTGGTTCTGGAGTGCGAAAGCGCAGGTTACGTACTGGGACGGGTTGATTTTGGCGGCGGCAGAAAGGGCCGAATGCGAGGTGTTGCTCAGCGAGGATTTCCCGCATGGGCGGAAGTATGGGGAGGTGAGGGTGGTGAATCCGTTTCGGGAAGAAATTAAGGGCCGGGAGACCGGAGTCCGCTAGGCGGGAAGTTCGACTTCAATTTCGCGGAGGGTGGAGGTGGCGGAGCGCTCGGCGCGGACGCATTCCCAATAGAGGGTAATCGCCTCTTTGGCGCGGGCGGAGATCTCTTCCATCGTTCGGCCCGTAACCAGGATGGAGGGGAGTTCGGGAACATGGGCGCTGAAGCCGTCGGCATCGCCTTCGATTGCGAGGGTGTAGGTGCGGGTCATTTCGTCGGATCCTCAATACCAGTTTGCCGTACAATCGCTCGGTAGGTTTCCGGCCGGACATTGTCGCCTAGATTTCCAGAAACAATGGTGACACGGCCATCCTTGTTTCGGAAAACTCGATGGTCGCCAGACGTGCGGGAATGGTGCCGGCCGGCTTTTTCAAGAAGTTTGATTACTTCGCGAACTTTAAGGGGCAAATCCTACAGCGAGCTCTAAAGAGAGTGAATCCCGATCCTGCACTCAATCGCTCTCTTCCTTCCTTGATTTCTTCTAACACCTGTGGAAAGTCAACTTCAAATATATCTGATGTGTTTCCTCTCTTCTCTAGCAATGGCCGAAGCAAGTCATCAGACAGCGTATCTGTCTTTTTGGGAGTCTAGTGAGGGTGAAGTCGAATGCGGCGTTTGTGCTTGTCTAAACGCTAGTCCAGAAGCAGGTCTAGCGTGACCGGGCAGTGGTCGCTGCCGAGGACGTCGTTGAGCATGTTGGTGGAGGCGATGCGGCTAGAGTGTTTTTTGGCGACGACGTTGAAGTCGATGCGCCAACCGATGTTGCGGGAGCGGGCGCCGGTGCGGGCACTCCACCAGGAGTACTTGGCGACGTCGGGGTGCTGGTGGCGCCAGGTGTCGATCCAGCCAGACTTCAAGAAGGAGTCCATCCAGGCGCGCTCTTCGGGGAGGAAACCAGGGGATTTGTGGTTGTCCTTGGGGCGGGCGAGGTCGATTTCGTAGGGGGCGATGTTGAAGTCGCCTCCAAGGACGACGGGCTTGCCCGTGCGGCCTAGTTTTTTGAGCCAATGGGCCATGGCGTCGCAGAAGCGGAGCTTGTAGGCGAGGCGGGAGCCGGCGTCGCGGGAGTTAGGGAAGTAAGCGCTGACGGCGATGAAGCTATCGAACTCGGCGCCCAGGGCGCGGCCTTCGCCGTCGAACTCGTCATAGCCAAGGCCGGTGAGTAACTTCTTAGGCGAGGACTTCGAGAGGATGCCGGTGCCGGAGTAACCCTTCCTGGTGGTAGCGGGGAACCAGCTTTGGTAGTAATTGCCGAGGCAGGTGATTTCTTCCGGTAACTGGGAAGGTTCGGCGCGGACTTCCTGGAGCAGGACGACGTCGGGAGAATGGGAGCGGAGCCAGGCGGCAAGGCCGGCCTTGGAACAGGCGCGGATGCCGTTGACGTTCCAGGTGGCGATGGAGGCTAGTTTCTTCCCTTGAGACACGCGGTGGCGAGCCTTTCGAGCATGCGTTCGGTGGCGGCGAGGTCAATGCACTCGTCGGTGATGGATTGGCCGAAGACGAGAGGGACGCCGGGCTTTAGGTCCTGGCGGCCGGCGACGAGATTGGATTCGATCATGACGCCGAAGATGCCGGTCTGGCCGTTCTCGACTTGTTCCGCGATCGATTCGTTGACGATGACTTGGTTGGCGGCGTGCTTTTGCGAGTTGGCATGGGAGCAATCGATCATCAGGGTGGCGGGAAGCTTTTGGGCGCGCAGGGTATTGAGGGCGCTTTCGACGCTTTCTTCGTCGAAGTTGGGGAGTTTGCCGCCGCGAAGGATGACGTGGCAGTCTTCGTTGCCGTTGGTTTCGACGATGGCGGTGTGGCCGGTCTTGGTGACGCTTAAGAAGTGGTGGGATTCGCGCGCGGCGCGGATGGCGTCAATGGCGATACGGACGTTGCCGTCGGTGCCGTTTTTAAAACCAACAGGGCAGGAGAGGCCGCTGGCGAGCTGGCGGTGGGACTGGCTTTCGGTGGTGCGGGCGCCGATGGCGCCCCAGACGATGAGGTCCGCGATGTATTGGGGAGTGATCATATCGAGGAACTCCGTGGCGGACATGAGACCCATGGCGGCGAGATCGAGCAGAAGCTTGCGGGCGCGGCGGAGGCCTTCGTTGATGCGAAAGCTCTCGTCGAGGAAGGGATCGTTGATGAGGCCTTTCCAGCCCACGGTGGTGCGGGGCTTTTCGAAATAGACGCGCATCAAGGTAAGGAGCTGGGCGTCGAACTGGCGGGACATTTCCTGGAGGCGGCCGCCGTATTCGAGGGCGGCGGCGGTGTCGTGGATGGAGCAGGGTCCGACGACGACGGCGAGGCGGCGGTCGTGGCCGTGGATGATCTGGTGGAGGGCCTGGCGGGTATCGTGAATCTGGCGCGACGAGTCCTCGTTGGCTTGAAATTCCTTCAGGAGGTCGACGGGGGGGATGAGTTCATGGATGCCGCGGATGCGGACATCGTCGGTACGGAAGTGCATGCTGGAATGGAGACGGAAGCTTTGATTTTACTCGGGATTCCGGGTCCGCCGCCGATAAACTGGAAAGGATGTTACCCCAACTGTGGGTGGTGCTGTGGCTGGCGCAGGAGGCGGCACGCGTGAGTGGGCAGGTGGACCGCGTGCAGGTAGAAGCGCAGGTGGCGGCGCAGCGCGGGGTCACGCTGGATCGGGAGAAGCTGGCCGAGCGGCGAGGGACAGGGCTAGGCGAAGTTTTTCGCGAAGAGGTGGGCATTGAGGTGCAGAGGGGCTCGGCCTTTTTGGGCGGGGTTTTTGTACGGGGGCTGACCGGCAATAAGGTGGCGGTGTACCGGGACGGGGTGCGTTATTCGACGTCGGCGGGGCGGGGGGGAGTGAGCACGTTCTTCAATTTGGTGGATGCGGGGGGTATCGAGCAGGCCGAAGTGCTGCGGGGGCCGAACAGCACACAGTTTGGCAGCGATTCCATAGGCGGAGTGGTGCAGGTGATTTCGCGGCAACCGGCGGATGGAGGGGGGCGCGTGGAGTGGACGCCGTTTTATTCGAGTGCCGCGCATGCCTTTGGCAGCGGGATGACGTGGGTAAATCGCTGGGCGGTGTTGCGGGGTTATGGGCAGCGCGTGAACACGCTGCGGACGGGACAAGGGGTGGATAGCCATGCGGCGGTGACGCGGTATCTGGGACTGCCGTCATCGGTGTTCTACGACCGGCAGCCGGATAGCGCATTTACGCAGTATGGGGGCGCGGTGCATGCGGCGTGGAAGGGATGGACGGGGCACTACGACCGCGGCCAACAGGACGGGGCCAAGCGAACGGATCAACTGTTGGGAGGGGACGGAAGCCAGCAGGCGCAAGTGGCGAATCTGATGACGGACTTTGCGTATTTGCGCAAGCGGGCGGGGATGGTGACGGGGACGCTTTCTTATAACGCGCAGCGAGAGGAGAGAGTGAACCAGGCGAATGCGGCGGCGCTGGTGCAGAGGCAGTATGAGCGGTTGCGGGTGTGGGGGGCGCAGGGGCAGGCGGCGAAGCGCGCCTGGGGGCAGGAACTGTCCGGTGGCGGGGAGATGTATTGGGAAGAGATGAAGAGCCCGGCGCAGAATACGCTGCCGCGCATTCGCAATGGGGCGGAGTACCAGATGTATGGGGTGTTTCTGGAGGACCGGGTGGAGGTGTGGAAGAAGCGTTTGCGGCTGAGCGGGGGAGTGAGGTGGGGAGGGGGAAGATTTGCGACGGTGCGGTCTGACGCATGGTCGGGTAGAGGCGGCGCGGTGTGGCGGGCAGCGGAGTGGTTAAGCGTGCATGGCTATGTAAGCCGGGGCTTTCGCGCGCCGAGCATGACGGATTTGGGAGCGCAGGGATTGCAGGGCAATGGCGTGTTTGAGGCGCTGCCGGCGACACTGCTGCCGGAGTATAGCGACAACGTGGACCTAGGGTTTCGCCTGCGCGGGCGCGGGATGAACTGGGAGACGACGGTGTTTCGCGCAGAGATTTCGAACCTGATTGTGGCGCGGACTTTGTTGCTGCCCGCCGGGGCAGTGGGGCAGACGGTAGCTGGCGAAAGGATCGTGAGCCAGCGCGGGGACGGCGCCGTGCTTGTGGCGATCTCGACGCAGCCGGTGCAGGTGAGGGCGAACCAGGATCGGGCCATTTTCCAGGGCTTGGAGCAGAAGTGGGAGTGGATGCTGCCGCGGGGGCTGACACTGTCGGAAGGCCTGACGTGGTTAAGGGCGGACGATCCGTCGAACGGGCGCGTGCCGAATGTGGAAGGGGCTTATCCGCCGGCAATGGGGTACGCGAGGCTGCGCTACAACCCGGCGGGGAAGCGCTATTGGGTGGAACCGTATTGGACGGGGAACGCGCGCCAAGCGCGGTTGAGCGAATTGGCGTTGAACGATCGACGCATTGGCGCGATGAGGACGCGCGGGCAGATTGCGACGTTTTTTAGCAACTGGCCGCAGTTTTCGGCGGGGCTCAATTTGAGCGAGTTGCAGAATCGCTTGGGGGGAACGCCGCTCTATGGGGCGCTGCCGGGATACGGCGTGGTGGGGGTGCGCGGCGGATACACGGTAAACGAGCGCTTGAGCGTGCTAGCGGACTGGGGAAACATTGCGGATAAGAATTACCGGGGGATGGCTTGGGGCGTGGATGGGGCGGGGCGTGGAGTATCCTTACAGCTTCGATGGAATTTCTAGCGAAGCTGGAAGACTATTTCGAGTTCGAGAGACTCGCCACCAATTGGCGGACGGAAGTGCTGGCGGGGCTGACGACCTTTGCCACGATGGCGTACATCCTTTTTGTGAACCCGTCGATTCTGGCCGAGACGGGAATGCCTGCGGCGGCGGTGACGATGGCGACGTGCCTGGGGGCGGGCTTTGGCAGCATCCTGATGGGAGCGTGGGCGCGGTATCCGATTGCGCTGGCGCCGGGGATGGGTCTGAACGCGTACTTCACGTACGTGGTGGTGAAAGGCATGGGAGTGCCGTGGCAGGCGGCGCTGGGGGCGGTATTTTTGTCGGGCGTCGCCTTCCTATTGCTGACAATGACGGGACTGCGGCAGAAGATTGTGGAGGCGATGCCGCCGGAACTGTACGCGGCGGTGGCAGTGGGCATTGGGTTGTTTATCGCGTTTATTGGATTCAAGAACGCGGGCATCGTGGTGGCGAGCGCGGCGACGACGGTGACGCTGGGGAACTTAAGCGCGCCGGGGACGGCGCTGGCATTGGCCGGGTTGGTTGGTACGGCGGCGCTGATGGCTTGGGGTGTGCAGGCGGCGATGTTGATCGGGATCTTACTGACGACGCTAGCAGGCGCGTTGGTGGGCGTGGTCGAGTGGAAGTGGCAGCCGGTGGACCTGGGGGCGATTAGCGGGACGGCCTTCCAGTTGGATATCGGGAAGGTGATCGAACTGGGGGCGCTCGAGATCGTATTTGTGTTTCTGTTCGTGGACCTTTTCGATAACCTGGGGACGCTGGTGGGGGTGGCGAAGAAGGCGGGGTTGGTGGATGAGAGCCACCGGATTCCGCGGGTGGGGAGGATTCTGACTTGCGATTCGCTGGCGACGATGTTTGGGGGCCTGATGGGGACGTCGACGGTGGTGAGCTACATCGAAAGTGCGAGCGGGGTAGCGGCGGGCGGGAGAAGCGGCGTGACGGCGATCGTGACGGGGCTGTTGTTTCTGGCGGCGATGCTGGTGGCGCCGCTGTTTGGGGCAATTCCGGCGGCGGCAACGGCCCCGGCGCTGATCCTGGTGGGGAGCCTGATGATTTCGCATGCGGCCGAGATCGACTGGCAGAATCCGGAGACGGCGGTGCCCGCGTTTTTGACGATTACGGCGATTCCGCTCAGTTTTTCGATCGCTAATGGACTCGCGTTCGGCTTTATCGCCTACACGCTGTTGAAGGTGCTGCGGGGCAAGGGGGGGCAGGTGGGGTGGCTGGTTTATGTTTTAGCCGCCTTATTCGCGGCGCGCTTCATCTACCTGGGTAGAGGATAAGGAATGCAACTGTTGGATTGGTTGTGGAGCGACCCGCTGCCGGTGGGGCAGATGGCGCCGCCTTTTACGAGCGTGGACCATACGGGCAAACGTTTTTCGCTGCTCGAAATGCGAGGCAAGAACGTGATTCTGGTGTTCTATCCGGCCGACGACACGCCGGGTTGAACGAAGCAAGTGTGCGACATCCGGGACAACTGGTCCCTGGTGAAGCGCAAGAACGCCGTAGTTTACGGCGTGAATCCGGGCTCGGCGGAGAGCCACAAGAAGTTTGCCGAGAAGAATGAGCTGCCGTTTCCGTTGCTGGCCGACGAGGGGCAGAAGATCGCGGCGTTGTATCGGGCGAACGGGCTGCTGGTGAAGCGGACGGTGTATCTGATTTCGCCGGAGGGGAAGATACTCTACGGGCGGAGGGGAATGCCGAGCCCGGCGGAGGTGTTGGGGGCGGCGGTTTAAAGTTGAAGGCAAAAGAAAAAGGCCGCCGTGGGGAGCCACGGCGGCCTTTTCCTTTTGCTGAGGTGCTTTTATTTAGAACGAATAGCGCAGGCTGAGCTGAATCGTCCGGTTGCTGTCCTTACCGGTCACCCTACCGAAGTTGGCGTCGGTCGGGTTCGTGTTCGCCCCTTGCCAGTTCGGGTGGTTGATCCAGTTGAAGCCTTCTGCGCGGAAGGTCAGGGCCTGGCGCTCAGTCACGCGGAATGCCTTGAATAGAGCGATGTTCCAGTTCTGGAAGCCAGGTTGGTTAAAGCCAACCGAGTTCCGGTTCTGATTCGGTAGGGTACCGTTGGCCGGGCGGGTTGCCAGGGGTTGACCGTTCAACGTGTTCCGGAACCAGAAGTTCCCGTCGTCGAAGTTGCCCGCCGCGGTACGGTTGCTGAACTGCTTGGTGACTTCCGGAGCGCCAGCCAGGTTCCACGGTTTGCCGTTCGCCGAGCCGATGCCCAAGTAATCGTCGCCGTTGGCGATGGAAATCGGGGTGCCGGTCTGGAACTGGGTCACGCCCGAAATCTGCCAGCCGCCGGCCACCAGGCGCAAGGCCTTGTTGGTGTCGGAGCTGTTGAAGAAGGGCATGTCCCAAATGAAGTTGATCGTCGCAATGTGACGGGAGTCGAAGCTCGACTTGCCCCAATTCAAGTCCTGGTTGAAGACATCGATGAACGGGTCGCGCGGACCGGAGTTGTTGTCCATCGCCTTCGACAAGGTATAGGCGAAACCGTAAGCGAAGCCCTTGGTGAAGCGGCGGCTCGCTTCGAACTGCAAACCGTGGTATTCGCTGCGGCCGGAGTGCTCCAACATGTTGATATTCGCAAAGCCCTTGAAGGGCCGGAGGAAATTCACGTTCGCGCCGGCGTTTTCCGGACGGAACGTCGTACCCGTCGGCAACTGGTTCAAGTCGCGTTCCCGCGCCAAGTAGTTGCCCACCGAGCCCACGTAGCCGATTTCGATCGTGGTGGCGAAGGGAAGTTCGCGCTGGTAGGTGGCGTTCCAGTTGTAGCCGCGGGGCAGCCTGTAGACCGGATCGATGGTCTGGAAGAATTGCGGGAAGGCCACGCGGCTGGCGCCGCCGGGGTTGTCCGCCACGCCATTCGTCACCGAAGCCGAAGGCTGATAGGGCGGGTTGCCACCCAGGAACACGCTGTCGTAAACGCCGGGCCGGGAGACGAAACCACCGAAGCCCGCACGGATCACCTGCTTGGGCGTCACCGAGTAGGCGATGCCGACGCGGGGTACAAAGTCCAGTTGGTTCGCCGACGGGTAGCGGTCTCCGCCGTCGAAGAGCCGGTTAAACTGCGGATCGCTTGCCGAGGGAACGCGGCCAATCGCCGAGTTCGGGAATTCCGTCCCCGGAATCCGCACGCCGTTAAAGCGGTCGCCGCTAATCACGTTGCCGGTGCCGCGATCCAGTACCGCCGCCCGCGAAGCATCGTAGGCGTTCGGGTCGAAGTAAGCGATGTTGCCCCACAAGCTCTTGTAGTAGCCGTTGGACCAAGTGCCGCGGAAGCCCAGTTCCAGTTTCAGCTTCTGGCTCACGCGCCAGGAGTCCTGTCCGAAGAATTCGAACATGTGGCCGCGGTACGGCGTGTAGGCTCGCGGACCGATTTCCGCGTAGGTGGAGAACAGGCCGAGAGCCGCGTTCGCCAAGCCCGTGCCGGCCCCGGCAACGCCGCCAGGGCGCACGTCGTTGAATACGAAGCGTCCGTTCTGGTTGTTGGTGCCGCCCGGCACGCCCGACACGTTGATCTGGTCGAAGTCGTTTTGACCAGAGCGTTCAAAGTAGACGCCAAACTTGAAGGTATGGTTGGCAACAATCTTCGTGAAGTTGTCCGACAACTGATAGACCGGACCCGAAGAACTGGCCGGATACGGACCGCCGTCAATGGTTCCCACGTTCGGGATTTCGATGGTCGGAATCTTGTCGTTGATTTCCTTGGGTTCCGTAAAGATGTAGGGATAGTTGATGTTATTCGCGGAGCGCTGAAAGCGGCCGGTCGTCTGGACAGCGATCGTAACGCGGTCGTTGGAAACCGCAAACGTCGCTTCGTTGATCATGGTCGGGCCCAGCGTCCAGGTGTGATTCAAGCTGGCCGTCTTGTTCGGGCGGTCCAGCGTGGCGGGCGCAAAATCGAAACCACCGCGGAAGGCGTCGAAGACTTCAAACGCGTAGTTGGCGTGGCGGAAACGAAGAACCTGGTTTTGCGCGGGATTCCAGTCGATCGAATACGTATCCTTGCGCTGGTTCTGCAGCGCGCCGCGCGCTTGGAAGAAGTTGGTGTTGCCTTGGAAGAGGCCGTTCGCTTGCGGGTACGTCCGCAGGAACGCAATCCCGTTCGGGCTCAGGCGGCTCGCCGGAATGATATTGCCGGGGAAAGGCGTGTTCGTCTGGGGATCGTTGATGGTACGGGGCGCCGAGTAGTACGGATTGGGGCCCTGCAATTCGCTGAAGTTCCCTTGCCGCATCAGCGCGGTGGGTACCCGTTGGAAAGAGTTGCTGGTTTCGCGGAAGCGCACCCATTCCTGGGCGAACAGGAAGAACAGCTTTTCCCGGTCCTTGTTGAACACTTTCGGAATGTAAACCGGACCGCTGACGTTGTAGCCAAATTGGTTAAAGCGCAGCGGGGCCGTAAAGTTGCTCGCCGTGCTCTGGTTGCGGCTCCAGGTGTTGGCATCGAGGGCGTTGTTGCGGAAGTATTCGTAGAAGGAGCCGTGGAATTCCTTGCTGCCCGAGCGCGTCACGATGCGGATCTGCCCGTTGCCGGAACGGCCGTATTCCGCCGTATAATTCGCCGTCAGGATCTGTACTTCTTGCACCGTGTCCAAGTCGGCCGTGCCCACCGAGGTGCCGTTGGCGCGCGTACGCACACCCACCGCACCGTCAAAGGTGATGAGCGAATCCTGCGAACGGCCGCCGTTGATGCTGAAGCCACCCGACGATAAGCCGAAGCTAAAGCCCGACAAAGCGCCGCCACGCACACCCGGCTTCAACAGCGCCAGGAAGAGCGGGTTGCGGCCATTGAGCGTCAAGCTTTGAATCTGCTTTTGCTCGACCGTCTTGCCTACCGTGGCCGATTCCGTATTCAACTGCGCCGCACTGGCTTCCACAGTGACCGTTTCCGTGTTTTGGCCCACGGACAATTCGACGTTAACCGAAATTGGCAGACCCGCGTCTAGCTTGTTGCGGCTGATCGTGCCTTTCTTGAAGCCAGGAGCCTCCACCGTCACGGTGTAGTACCCGGGAGCGAGGTTCGTCGCGATGTAGAACCCCGTCTGATTCGTCGTGATGTCGCGGCTGAAAGAGGTATCTTCGTTGCGGATGTTCACCTTGGCGCCGGCCACCACGGCCCCGCTGGGATCTTTGACGATACCGGAGATATTAGAATTGTCGGATTGCGCCAGGAGCAGCGTCGAAGCTAGCAGAAGGGCTAGAGAGAAGACGCTGAGGCGTGAAAAGAAAGAGCAGACCTTGCTCAAATTATTCATACATTTCCTCAGAACAGAGAGTGGAATGAGTTGGGGCCCGTTAGGGACCCAGAGACTAAAACAGACCTCTTGATAGTCTATCGGATGTTTCGGACCCTTGGTTCAATTTTTGGTGACAGCCAGGTTAATGAATCAGGAAAATTAATTCTTTCTAAGATCCTGTTCGAGTTGCCTTACAACTTCGTCGCGATCCAAATTTTCCAGGTCTTTTTCCAGACGGCGTAGGGCAAGGCCGACGACGTCGCGGTGATGCAAGCGGCTACCGAATGTTTCATCTCCGCTTAAGCCGAGCCAAATGTCGTGAAGGCGGTCCACATCTTCGGGCCAGAGGCGAGGGGGGTGGGGGCCGAGGTTGACGAAGACACTGGGCCGGTTGGGGGCGATGATTTCCAGGGAGAAGGGGTGACGGGGTTCGGGGAGTCGCTCCCAGGCGAGGCCAATGCGGCGGGCGAGTTCTTCGCCGGCCATTTTGGCGCTGACGCCGGTGACGAGGCGGGAGGCCTTCAAGCGATGGGCGGTTTGGACCATGGCATCGAAGGGGTCGACGGCGGGGACGACGAGCAGGTCGACATGCTTGCCTTCTTTTTCGGCCATGGTGACGACGTTGGAGAAGAGTTCCTGCTCGTAGGAGGTAAAGAGCTGTTCGTCCTGGAGGTCGTGCTCGCCGGTGCCGACGGCGACGGGCCGGACGGTCATGACGACGATGTCGTGGCGGCGGAGGTTGGTTTTTTCCAGGACCTTTTTCAAGTGCTCCATCTGGCGCCAACCGCGAACGGCCACGAGGACGCAACCGGGGCGGGCTTCGAGGTCTTTGGCGTCGACTTCGATCTGGTGCTCGAGATTGAACTGCTCGAGGCCTTTGTCTTTGCGCTTCTGCCTCTTCTGGTTCACGATTTCGCTGACGGTGAAGACGGCAAAGAGTAGGACGGTGAAGCTAATGCCGTAGATGGTGGCGATTTTTTTGGAGACCAGGTTGGCGATGGCGATTAAGAAGAGGGAGAAAGTCATCGCGGCCAGGCCGATGGGCCATTCGCGTCCGCCGAGGTGCAGATTGAAAGGGAATTTATACTCCTGATCGGTGCGCTGGAAGCGGAGGGCAAGTACGCCGACGGACTTCATGAAAAAGCTCCAGACGACGCCGAAGGCGTAAGCCTCACCAAGGTAGTAGACGTTGCCCTGGGAGCCGATGATGGTGAGGATCTGGAGGATGGCAATGGCGTAGATGATGCGCGAGGTGGTGCCGTAGGTGGTGTGGGGCTTGCGGAACCATTTAAGGAGGACGCCGTCCTCGGCGACGCGGTTGAGGACGCCGTTGGCGCCGATGATGGAGGTGTTAACGGCGCCGGACAAAATCATGACGCCGACGATGACGACGAAGACGTGGAAGCCGTATTTGAGGAGCTCCGGGCCGGCGAGGCTCATGGCCATGCCGCCGATGAGGTTTTCGTAGTATTTGGGGCGGGTGGCGTCGGGGATGATCATGACGGCCAGCAGAGAGATCAAGCCGGTGGACAAGACGGCGTAGCCGCAAACGATGTTGGCGGTGATCTTAAGGTTTTTCATCTTGGGGTAGGCGATTTCGCGGTAGACCTGCGCAAGGGTTTCAAAGCCGCTCATGGCGAGGAGAGAGTGGCCGAAGGCGATGAGGAGGCCGACGCTGGCGATGGTGGGCCAGAAGGTGCCCTCGAACCAGCCCAAGCTGGAAGAGTTAAAGCGGAGATTTTCAAGAACGGGCGCGGGGGGCAATTCGGCGTTGCCGCGCAGCAGCAGGGTATAGACGCTCCAGCCCAGGAGAATCACGACCATGACAGTGGTGATTTGCATGATGCGGAGGGCCTTGTGGGAGCTTTCGTGGATTCCTTTGATGTTGCTCCACCAGAAGTAGAGGGTGACGGCGACGCCAAAGGCCATGGCGAAGGTAGCGGGATCGACGTGGTAGGGCTGCTTGAGATTTTCAAAAGTCTCGTTGAGGAGGTGGCCTAGATACTGGCCGGCGGAAACCGAGGATATGGGTCCGGTGAGGATGTAATCGACGATGAGGGCGCTGACGCTGATCTTGGCCATGGTGGGGCCGAGGGCGTCGCGGACGACCACGTAGACGCCGCCGCGGACGAACATGCTGCAGCTTTCCATGTACACGCTGCGGACGGCGAAGCTGTAGAGCATGACGCCGAGGATGAACCAGGGAGCGGCCTTGCCGATGGCCTGTTCGGTGATGCCGCCGATGTAGAACATGGTGGAGGCCATGTCGCTCAGAACGATCGCGGCGCCGCGCCAAAAGCTAATGAAGGAGAGCGCCACGGTGGTGGCGACGACGACCTTGGAAGTGGTCGTCAGGCGGCCGCTCGAGGAGGAGCCGTCAAGGGAGGAGTTGGACATAAAGGGCAACCGGCCGTTGTAGACCGGGCACAATCGTTATTGTAGGGCAAACTTGCGGACGAACGGAATGAACCTAGCTGCGGACTTGGCGCGGCGCATCGTGGAAAGGCTAAGGGCGGGGGGGCACTCCGCTTACTGGGTAGGGGGATGCGTGCGCGATTTGTTGCTCGGAATCGAGCCGGAGGACTACGATGTGGCCACGTCGGCGCGGCCGGAGGAAATCGAGGGGCTGTTCCCCGGGGCGCATTTGGTGGGAGCGGCGTTTGGGGTAGCGATTGTGAGGGAGGAGGGCGCGGCGGTGGAGGTGGCGACGTACCGGAGCGAGCGGGAGTATCGGGACGGGAGGCGGCCGGGGGAGGTGCGTTATGAGACGGAGCCGCGGCTGGATGCGTCGCGGCGGGACTTCACGATGAACGCGATTTTTCTCGATCCGGTGGGAGACGAGATGCTCGATTACTTCCACGGCATCGAGGATTTGGAGGCGGGTGTGGTGCGCGCGATTGGGGATGCGCGGGAACGCTTTGAAGAAGATCACCTGCGACTGCTCCGCGCGGTGCGATTTGCGGCGCGCTTTGGATTTGAGATTGAAGAGAAGACTTGGCAGGCCATGCGGGGGATGGCGCCGCGGATCGAACGGATTTCGGCGGAGCGTATTCGGGAGGAGTTGAACCGGATCTTGAGTGAGGGAGGAGGGTCGAGGGGACTGCGATTGCTGGATGGATGCGGGCTGCTGGCGATTCTGCTGCCGGAGCTGAAGGCAATGCAAGGCGTGGAGCAGCCGCCAGAGTTTCATCCGGAGGGCGATGTGTGGACGCACACGCTCCTGATGTTGGACGGCCTGGAGAAGCCGATTGAGCCGGTGCTGGCCTGGGGAGTGCTGCTGCATGATGTGGGGAAGCCCGTGACGCAGACACGGACGGACCGGATTCGCTTTAACGGCCACGTGGAGGCGGGGCTACGGATCGCGGGGCCGCTGTTGAGCCGGCTGAAGTTTAGCGCCGAGGATCGGGAGCAGGTGCTGGCGCTCGTGGAGAACCATATGCGGTTTATGGACGCGCCAAGGATGAAGCAATCGACGCTGAAGCGCTTTTTGCGTTTGCCGCGCTTTGAGCAGCATCTGGAGTTGCATCGCGTGGATTGCCAGTCGTCGCATGGGGGCCTGGACAACTACGGCTTCGTAAAGAGGACCCTGGAAGAGATGGGCGAGGAGGCGATTGCGCCTGCGCCGTTGGTGCGGGGAGAGGATGTGCTGGCACTGGGGGTGAAGCCGGGGCCGCGGATTCGGGATCTGTTGCGGGCGGTGGAAGACGCGCAATTGGAGGGAAGGGTGTCGACGCGAGAGGAGGCGTTGGAATTGCTGGCGGAACTGGCTAGGAGTGCGCCAGACGGGGCGTAAGGTACCAGCGCAAGACCCCGCGGGGCTGGGCTCCAAAAGATTCGACATCGATGCGGAGGATGGAGCCTTTCTTGAAATCGGTTACCAAAGAGGGACTGCCTAGCAGGTAGGCGGCGGAAGAACTGAGCAGGGGCTCGTGGGCGACCAGCAACAGCGCCCGTTCGTCCTTGTGCATGCGGACTTCTTCCCAGACTTCCTGTGGCGTGGCGTGGGGCAGAATGGATTGGGTTTCGAGAACGTCGCCTTCATACTGTAGGTGTTTGGCGGCGAGGAGGGCCGTTTCCCGGGCACGGCGGTAGGGGCTGCTCAGGATCAAGGACGGACGCAATTCGGCTTTAGCGGCCACTTTCAGAATTTCCCGCAACTTCTTTTTACCCTCAGCGGTGAGCGCCCGATCGGCGTCGGATTGGCCGGGCGTCAGGTCGTCCGCGATTCCGTGTCGAAGGAGATAGAGTTCCAAGATCCAGTCCCAGGGTGCTTTTCAATACTACGATGAATTCTGTGAATCTTTCGCTACGGGACGGAGCGCTAATGGCGGTGTCGTGCGCGATAGTACTAGCCTTCACGTCCATCGCGGCGAGCCAGATTTTTCTAGGTCTTGCCTTGCTGCTTTTCGGGGCGATGCGGGAAAAAGTACGCTGGCCGGCCGGGATGCTGTGGGCCGGCGCGTTCCTGGGGTTGACGCTGGTGGCGGCGTTGGCGAGTGGAGACCCAGGTAGTGCGTTGCCGCAGATCCGGAAGCTTTTCCTATGGACGCTCTTGCCCTTAGGCGCCAGTTTGCTGAGTGGACCGGGCGCGAGAAAGCCGCTGGTGGCGGGAGTCTTGTTTTCGGCGGCGGCATCGGGGCTTTGGAGCTTTTGGGAGTTCGCCGAGAAGTGGAGGCAGGCGGCGGTACGCGGCGAGGACTTCTACCAGGCGTATGTCGCCGCGCGTATTACCGGCTTTATGAGCCACTGGATGACCTTCGGCGCGCACATGATGATTGGCTTTGCCCTGGCCCTGGCGATTCTGTTATTCACCCGCCGGAGGAGGCACGAAGAGTGGGGGCTGGCAATGCTGGCGTGCGTTTTTGGATTGGCGATGCTGCTGGGTTGGACGCGTTCAGTGTGGTTGGGCGCGGCGCTGATCGCGGTGACTCTAGTGGCGATGTGGCGGCCCGTTTTCGTGCTCGCGTTGCCTTTTCTTGGGGTAGCGCTGTACTTCGTTTCGCCCGCTCCGATCCAAAGCCGGGCGATGAGCGTTTTCCAGCCCAAGGGCGACCTAGATTCGAACTTGCATCGGCAGGTGACGCGGGAGGTGGGGCTACGAATGATTGCGGCGCATCCACTGTTGGGCCTGGGACCGGAGGGCCCGGGCAGGCGCTTTCGCGAGTATTTGCCGGACCGTTGGAAGACGGAGAAGCTGCCCGACGGATTCTATGGGCATCTGCATAACGTGTACTTGCAATATGGAGCGGAACGAGGCTTGCCGGCGCTGTTTTGCTTTCTTGTCTTCGTGGGACTGAACCTGCGGGAGTGGTGGCGAAGGCCGACGGCGATGCGGCGCTTTGCCCTGGCGGCGATGGTGGGCTTGGCGGCCGAGGCTGTCTTTGAGCACAACCTGGGAGACTCCGAAGTGCTGACGCTATTTCTGGCGCTGTTTGGCATTGGGGCGGCCGCCGAGGAGCAGGCGTGATTCCCAAACGCTACTTTCCGTTCCGCTCGCCGCAATACTCGATGCAAATTGGGGCGCAGCCGCTGCGGGCCGATGAAGGGATTCTCGAGCCGGATGAACTGCGGGAGGAGGAACTGGCGTTGAAGCGGGCGTGCATGGAGTACGATCCGGATTACTATTGCCGGGCACTGCCTGGTTCGGAGGCGATGATAGAGGAGACCGCACGCGTATTGGGAATGGAGCCTGGGATGGGGTTGCGGGCGATGGGGGATTCTGTCCAGGAAGACTTGTTGATTCTGAGCGTGGGCGAAGAGGGGGTGCCGCTGGTGGCGGGCCATCTATGCTTTCCGAATGCGTGGTCGCTGGGGGACAAGATTGGGCGATCGTTTCTCGAAATTCATGGGCCGGTGCCCGGGTTTGGGACGGGCATAGGACCGCCGAGCCAGAAGCTGCTGGAGCGGCTAAAGGGGGGAAGGCCTGTGCAGCGGATTAATTGGGCCGTCAAGGCCACGGGGCAGTTGGACCTGACGATGCGCTGGGCGGAATGGGAAGCGGAACAGAAGCGGCTAGTGACGGCGGAGAATGCGGGGGAGCGCTGTTATTTGCGTATCGAAAGGCAAACGCTTACGGCGTTGCCGGAGAGCCAGGGGGTGCTGTTCGGCCTGCACACCTATGTGCAGCGCATAGATAGTCTCGATGGCGAAGAAAGAATGCTGGTGAAGGGCGTTTTGCGGACTTGCCCAGAGGCGATGCTGGCTTACAAAGGGATCACGCCGTACCACGAGCCTCTGCTGGCGTGGCTTAGCGCCGGGCGGTAAGGCGGCAGGGGCGCCCGGCCAGGTCGGGGGAGATTTGGATGTCTTGCCAGGCGGAGAAAAAGGCAGCGGCTTCGGTGGAACCGATTTCCAGGACAAGGTGGCCGCCAGGTTTAACGACATCCCAGGCTTGGGAGGCGATTTCGCGATAGGCGGCGAGGCCATCGGAACCGGCGAAGAGAGCGCGTGCGGGCTCGAAATCGCGGACTTCGCGTTGGAGGGAAGGCTTATCGGCGAGGCCGATGTAAGGGGGATTGGAGACCAGTACATCGACGCTGGCGGGCCGCAGCGCGGAGAGCCAACTCCCTTGGTAAAGCTCGACGGCAGCCTGTTGGCGCAGGGCGTTGCGGCGCGTGACGGCCAGCGGCGTGGCTTCCATATCGAGACCGAACACGGTCTGCCGGAGTTCAGCGGCCAGCGTCACGCAGATTGCGCCAGAGCCGACGCCCGCGTCGACGATCAGGCCAAGGGGCTTTTCCAAAGCCAGGACGTATTCGATGAGGTGTTCCGTCTCGGGGCGGGGAATGAGGACGCCGGGTTCGACGGAGAAATCGCGACGGTAGAATTCCTGCTTTCCGGTGATGTACTGCAGGGGTTTGCCGCCGAGGCGTTCGTGGAGGTAGCGGCCGTAGTGGATCCAGGCGAGTTCTGGAAGCGGGTCGCCGGAGTGGGTGAGCAGGTAGACTTTGTCGCAGTGCAGGGCGTGACCGAGGAGCAACTCGGCCGTGAGGCGAGGAGGCTCAATCGAGTGCTCGCGCAGCAGTGCGATGCCCTGCATGAGCGCGTCGCCAATGGTCATCGGGGGCAGCCTTAGGTGCTCTGCAGCTTTTCGGCGTTGTAGTGGGCGGTGAGCGCGCTGAGGAGAGGCTCGATGCGACCTTCCATCACCAGATCCAACTGGTGGATGGTGAGGCCGATGCGATGGTCGGTAACGCGATTGTCCTTGAAGTTATAGGTGCGGATTTTTTCGCTGCGGTCGCCGGAGCCGACCATGGACTTGCGTTCGGCGCCCAGAGCCGCTTGCTGCTTCTCCATCTCCATTTCGTAGAGACGGGAGCGCAGCACGCGCATGGCTTTTTCGCGATTCTTGATCTGGGATTTTTCGTCCTGCATGCTGACGACGGTGCCGGTGGGGATGTGGGTCAGGCGGACGGCGGAATAGGTTGTATTCACGCTCTGGCCGCCGGGACCGGAGGAGCAGAAGGTGTCGACGCGCAGGTCTTTGGCTTCAATGTGAACTTCGACTTCGTCGGCTTCCGGCAGCACGGCGACGGTGATGGTCGAGGTGTGAATGCGGCCTGCGGTTTCGGTGGCCGGTACGCGTTGGACCCGGTGGACGCCGCCCTCATATTTCATGACGGAATACACGCGGTTGCCGGAGATGATGGCGGAGACGTCCTTGTAGCCGCCCGCGCCAGACTCGGATACGTCCAGCACTTCGACCTTCCACTTCATCGATTCGGCGTAGCGCGAGTACATGCGGAAGATTTCCGCGGCAAAGAGGCTGGCTTCGTCGCCGCCCGCGCCGGCGCGGATTTCGAGGATGACGTCTTTGGCGTCGTTCGGGTCCTTGGGCAACATGAGGAGCTGGAGTTCGTCCTCGACGGCGGGAAGCGCGGCTTCGACGTCCGCCATTTCCGTGCGAGCCATTTCGATCATGTCGGCGTCGGAATCGCCGAGCATGCCCTTGGCCTGGTCGTAGCGGGACTTCAGTTCTTTCCAGCGGCGGAAGACCTTGACGACGTCCTCGATTTCGGTGACGGACTTGGCCATCTTGCGGTAACCGGTGGGGTCGGCGATGAGTTCGGGGTTCGCCATGTCCGCTTGCAACTGTTCGTACTTGCGCTCAACTTCGTTGAGCTTTTCGATCGGTATGAGAGCCATGTAGATTTAGGCGAGAACGGCTGGGCCGCCTTGGGCCTTTTCGAGTTCCATCGCGCCGTTTAGGGCGTGGATGGCGACCTCCGCCTGCTCGTCGGAAGGGGGTTGGGTCGTAATGCGCTGGAGCCAGAGGCCGGGCAGGGTAAGCAGCGTCAGTAGGCTGCCTTGATTCTTGGCGGCGTAGCGAATGAGTTCGTAGGAGAGGCCGGCGACAACGGGAAGCAGAGCGATGCGGCCGAGGAATTTGCCCAGCATCGTGTCGAAGGGCAGGAACATATAGAGCACCATCGAGATCAACATGACGACGATGAGGAAGCTGGTGCCGCAGCGGGGATGAAAGGTCTGGAAGGCTTGAGAGTTCGCGACGGTGACGGGCTGGCCGCTTTCGAAATTAAAGACGACCTTGTGCTCGGCGCCATGGTAGGCGAAGACGCGTTGGATGTCTTTGGTGCGGGAGATGCCGTAGAGGAAGGTGAGGAAAATGGCGATGCGAATGAGGCCGTCGACGAGATTGAAGGCGATGCGGCCGTCGAGTACGGAGTAGTTGGCCTTCAACTGTTCGGTAAGCCAGAGAGGGATGAACTTATAGAGAACGATAAAGAAGACGAAGCTGAAGGCCAGCTGGCCGGCCATGGCCCAGGCGGGAATTTCGGTAGCCTTCTTTTCGCCCGGCGCGGCGCCCGGATTTTTCTTGGCTTCCTCTTCGGCCAACTGCACGTCGGCGGAAAACTTGAGGGCTTTGACGCCCAGGCTCATGGCCTGGCCCAAGGTGCCCAAGCCGCGCAGCAAAGGGTATTTGAAGATGGGGTACTTCTCGCTTACCTTGGGCAGCTTTTCGGTGGTGGTGACGAGCGAACCGTCGCTCTTGCGCACGGCTACGCAGTAAGAATGCGGGGCGCGCATCATAACGCCTTCCATCACGGCCTGCCCGCCGATCAGCGTTTCTTCGCCGCTTTCGAGGATGGGGCCCAATTGCAGATGCGTCTGCACGCGCCAAATAGACTGCCAATTCATTGCTAAAACTATTATCGCTTAGCCCTCGAACTTCCAGCCTTTGCGGAAGTTGGGTTTTACGAACTGGTTGGCTTCCTTGTTGTTGGAGAACTGCATCTTGGCGGCGTCCCATTCGAGCTTGCCTTCGAAGTGGAGGGCGATGACGCCCATGGTGATCCATTCGGTAAAGGGGCCGGCGACATGGAAATTGGAGCAGGCCGGATCGCCGCCCTTGGCCGCGCGGATGAAGTCGCGATAGTGGCCCGGAGAGCGCGTGAGCATTTGATTGGGGAGCTTGTATTCCTTGTGGCGGGCGTCGGGCAGGAGGCGCACGCGGTTGGCGTAGGTGTCTGTCGTGAGCAGGCCCTTATCACCGACAAAGACCACGCCTTCGCGATTGGCAAAGCCCGCGGGGGGGCGGCGATTCGGATTGGGGGCCGGCGCGCCGGCGGGCGGAGGAGGCGGCGGGGGATTCCAGCCGAAGGCGTCTTCGCCACCGATGAGGGGTTGGTCTTCCGTCCAGCCCTCGGGCTTGAAGCCGGGGCCCGTGGAGGCGTCGTACCAGTAGAGCTTCAAGGGCGGCATGTTGTGGCGGGCGGGGAACTCGAAAACGGTGACGCTTTTCTTGGGGAACGCAAAGGAACTCTTGCCTTCCTGCTTGATCACCTCGACGCTCTTGGGAGAGCCCAGCAGCAGGGCCATGTTGACGGCGCCGAGAAGGTGGCAGGCCATATCACCCAAGGGGCCGCAGCCGAAATCAAAGTGGCCGCGCCAGTTGAAGGGGCAGTAGAAACCGGTGCGGCCGAAATTAGCGCGGCCCGTGGCGGTGACACCGGTTTGCTCTTGCATTTCGGGGCCGTTGGTGAAGGGGCGGTTGGCGGCGACGCCCAGCCAGAGGTCCCAATCGAGCGTGTCGGGGATCTTGGAGGGGGCGGGAGTTTCCGTCATGCCCTGGGGCCAGACGGGGCGGGTAGTCCAGGCATGGACTTCGGTGACGTTGCCGATTTCGCCGCTCCAGACGATTTCCGAGGCAACGCGGGCGCCGTCGTTGGAGTAGCCCTGGTTGCCCATCTGGGTGGCGACTTTATACTTGGCCGCGGCTTCGGTGAGCTGGCGGGCTTCCCAGACGGTTCGCGTGAGAGGCTTTTCGCAGTAGACATGCTTGCCGCGCTGCATGGCCCACATGGCGGCCATGCCGTGCATGTGATCGGGTGTGGCGACGATGACCGCGTCGATGTTGCGGCTCTCTTTATCGAGCATCTCGCGGAAGTCTTTGTACTTGACGGCCTTGGGGAAGCGCTCGAAGGTGCGGGCGGAGATGTTCCAATCGGGGTCGGCGAAAGCGACCATGTTTTCCGAAGCGAGGCCGTTAATGTCGGATGCGGCGCGGTTACCGGCGCCGATGGAGGCGATGTTGAGTTTCTCGTTGGGGCTCTTGTAACCCATGGCCTTGAGGGAGGCGACGGAGCCAAAGCCGCCCAGGGGGACGGCGGCGGCGAAAGCGGAACCGTAAAAGAATCGACGGCGGGACAGAGAGGCGGACATAGCGGCAAAGCTCCTTAATGCTTTGCCCGAAATTCTATCGCGCTTCGAGGTCGCGATTGGGCGCCAGGCGCGCGCTGTCGCCGATAATCAGGGAACCCTCGGTGTCGAGGTAGTCCTGGCCTTGCGGCCGCAAGTGCCGCGTATCGACCCCTTCGAAGTGGAGACGTGGCGCTTGGATCCCTTTGGGCGCGCCGGCAATGTAGCCGCACAGGAATGCCACCGGGCTCAAGAAGAGAAGCAAATAGAGCAGTCGGGCCGTTTTCATGATTCTGGAGAATAGTGCGCGGCGCGAGGGCTTTCTCTCAAACTATTTGCGGAGTCCGGGCGCCGCTGTTTCGCGTCAAGATAGACGTATGAGCTCCCCGTTCCGAGCCGAGTCCTTAGCCCGTCTGGTGCCGCCCTATGTGGAGGCGCTGGAACCGTACGTGGCGGGCCGGGATGCCGCCGAAGTGGCCCGCGCCTATGGCTTGAGCCGGGTGGTGAAGCTGGCCTCGAACGAAAATCCATTGGGCCCTTCGCCCCTCGCCGTGGAGCGGATGCGCCGGGTGATGGACCGTCTGCACATTTACCCCCATGGCCAGGACCTGCGCGCCCGCCTGGCCGAGATGTATGGGACAAGGCTGGAGAACGTGGTGACCGGTTCCGGCAGTGAGGGAATCATGGCCAACATCGTGCGCACCTTTCTGTGCGACGACGATGAGGTGTTGGCCAGTGAAGGCACTTTTGTGGGCTTTCGGGTGCTGGCCCAGGGGCGGGGCGTTCCGTACCGGACCGTGCCGCTTCGTTCGGATTATCACCTGGATCTTGCGGCCGTGGCCGCGGCGATCAATGAGCGGACGAAGCTGATTTATCTGGCCAATCCAAATAACCCCACGGGCACGATCTTCACGCGGCAGGAATTCGACGAGTTCTACCGGCACGTGCCGGCGCGCGTCCTTATCCTGCTGGACGAAGCTTATTTTGAATACGCCAAGGACAACGCGCGCTATCCGGATTCGATGTTCTACCGCTACGACAACGTGATCACGCTGCGCACTTTCTCGAAGATCTACGGCCTGGCGGGCGTGCGCTGCGGCTATGGCTTCGCCCATGATGAGTTGATCCGGCAATTGCTCAAAATCAAGTTACCGTTTGAACCTTCCGCCTTTGCCAATGCGGGAGGGTTGGGTGCGCTGGAGGACCGGGAGTTCCTGCACCGGTCGCTTGAGAACAATGCGCGCGGGATGCGCGAATTGACAGTAGCCTTGCAGGGCATGGGCCTTGCGCCCGTAGCAAGCGAAGCGAATTTTTTGATGATTCCGCTGGCCTCGGCCGGGGCGGCGCTCGCGCTCACTCGGGGCCTAGTGGAGCGCGGCGTCATCATTCGTCCACTTATGCATTTTGGCTTGCCCCATTGCGTAAGGATTACGATCGGTAGCGCCGAGGAAAACCGCTTTCTGCTGGAACACCTGCCCGCGGTCTTGCGCGCCAACGCTGAAATTAGCGCCGAGGAGCAAGCGGCATGAACAACGATCCGCTGCCGCTTGAAGGCATCGACCACCTGGAGTTCTACGTCGGCAACGCCAAACAAGCCGCACATTTTTACCGGACGGCTTTTGGCTTCGCCTGGACGGCCTACCGGGGGCCGGAGACGGGATGCCGCTCTCAGGCCAGCTACGTCCTTGAGCAGCGAAAGGTCCGCTTGGTGCTGACCTCGTCGCTGGACCCCGCCAGCGCTATCAGCGATCATGTGCGGCGGCACGGCGATGGCGTGGCGGCCATCGCACTGGAAGTGAAAGATGCCTTGGCTTCCTTCAGCTATACGGTTGCGCGAGGGGCGAAACCCGTTGGCCAGCCGGATACGCATTCTGACGCGAGCGGCTCCGTGCCAATCGCCTCGATCGCGCTTTATGGCGATACGGTCCACACGTTTGTGGAACGGAAGAACTACTCGGGGGTTTTCCTGCCCGGTTTTGTCGCCGTAGCGCAGCCGGACCGCTTAGCCCGTCCTGTCGGCCTAGCGCATATCGACCACATGGTTGGCAACGTGGGCTGGCACGAAATGGATGTCTGGGTCGACTTTTACAAGCGGGTGATGGGTTTTGAGCTCTATCAGCACTTCGACGATCACGACATCTCGACGGAGTATTCGGCGCTTATGTCCAAGGTGGTGGCCGGCGGGCGAGGCCGCATCAAGTTCCCGATTAACGAGCCCGCCGAAGGGCGGCGCAAATCCCAAATTGAAGAATACCTGGACTACTACGGCGGCCCCGGCGTGCAGCATATCGCCCTGTCCACGCCAGATATTGTGCGATCGGTCGAAGCGTTGGGCGAGCAGGGCGTGGAGTTTTTGCGCGTGCCCACGGCCTATTACGACGAACTGCCCAAGCGCGTGGGGCCGATAGACGAGCCGCTTGCAGACCTAAAGAGGCTAGGCATCCTGGTGGACCGGGACGAAGAAGGCTATATGCTGCAGATCTTCACCAAGCCCGTGGAGGACCGTCCAACGCTGTTCTACGAAATCATCCAGCGCCGCGGCAGCCGGAGCTTTGGCAAGGGCAACTTCAAGGCGCTTTTCGAAGCGATTGAACGCGAGCAGGAACTGCGCGGCAATCTTTAGATGAAGGCGGTCGTCTTGACGCCGGAGATCTCGAAGGGCCGGCGGCAGCGGACATTTTTGCAAGGCACTTTGTCGTCCAGTAGCACCATATAGCTCTGCGCCTTGGCGAACTTGGCGCGGTCGCGGTCGTCGGCGCCGCCGGGCAGGCGATCTCGTTTCTTGCGGACCAGCCAGCGCAATTCGTAAGTTTCGACCGACCGGCAAAAGGGGCAGTTCAAGGTTGCCGGTTTCGTTGTTTGGGACTCGGCGTACAATTGCCGTTCGTCTAGGGCCATTACCAGTATTTTTGCAGTTCCTGGCGATAGCGGGTGTAGCCCCAGGAAGCGCCTAGCAAAAGCGCGCCCAGCACGATGAAGCTGAGAATGCGGGGCAGCGTGCTGAGCTCGGCCAAATCGTAGAAGAAAACCTTCAGAATGCTGAATACAAAAAGGGCGAGGCCCCCGAGGCGAATGGGGCGGCGTTGGAGGTAGAGCCCGGCGGCGACAGCGGCAATCGCCTCCAAGGCCAGCAGAATTGTGCCAACCGTTTTGGGCACCGTCCAGAGGGTCGCTTCCGCCAGCACAATTAAGGCGAGCCAGGACGGCCAAGGGTAGCCGGTGAGCAACCGTCCGGCGGTGAAGAGGCAGGCCATGAGCACGAGCATGTGCGGCAAGGCCAAGCGGAGATCCAGCGGCGCGCCTCCCACGACTTTGCTGTCGGGAAACTCGGCCATGAGAATCAACGCGGCGATGCCCAGCAGCAGTTCCGCGCTGACCGTCAATGCAAGTGTGGGAGCGCGGCGATTCCAAAAAAGGGCCAGCATCGCGACGGCAAGGACCAGCAGCATCGCGAGCAAGGGATCGCTGGGGCCCAGGCGCGCCCCAATCCAAAGGGCGGCTGCGAACACCGTCAGCGCTTCGCTCAAAGCTTCGCGGCGCACGCCCAGGGCAAAACGAAGGGCTGAGGTGAGGGTGCCCGCCAGGGTCAACCAGCCCAAAACGCTCTTGTGGTGCTGGTCGTCGTTGTATTTGGCCACATCGAAAGTGCACAGTAGGAAGGCGCCCAGATTGAGCACCAGCCAGAGCGGATGCCAGGCCTTTTGCTGCCTTGTACGCTGCCAGATTTCGTAGCTCGCGAATAGGGCCAAATAAAGCCAGGAAACGGGCTGGCCAAAGTATTGCCGTTCCCCCAGGCTGGAGGCGGTGGCGAAGGCGACCAGCCAGGAGTAAAGCAGGATGCCCCAGGGCAGGCCTTCCCAGTTCATCCGCACGGCCAGCCATATGCCCGCCAGGGTGAGCGGCAGACTGCCTGCAAAGCGGACCTCGCTTGCGTCGCTGGATAGAATGCCCACAAAAGCGGCCAAAAAGGCCACGGCCGCCGCGCGTTCGCTGGCGAAGCGCACCGCCTGCGTAATGGCGGCCACGGCGATCAAGGTCTGGAGCGCGACTCCCGCGCTCTGGTTGTGGATCACCCGCGCGGCATCGACAGCGTGTGCGGCAAAGGCCGTCGCATAGAGAACGGCAAAACCGCCGCCGATAATGCCCAGGCTCCAGGGCCGGAAATGGCCCCGGCCGTCGAACCAATAGCCGGCTGCGAGCATCAGCAGGCCCGCACCGCTGGCGATGGCGATGCGGCCGGCCGCGCCCAGTTCCGTCATGGCGTAACCCAGAAACAAGACCACACCGATCACGATCAACAAAATCCCCGCGCGATGCAGCCAGTTGGTGCCGAGACGCCCTTCCCAATCGGCCTCCGGCGCCGGGAGCGATGCGGGGTGGGGGCCGGCAGGTGGGGTTTCCGGCAGCGGTGGCCCATTTAGAGGTTGCGCATTGAGCGGTTGCGCATTCAGTGGTTGCGCATTGAGTGGAGGCGCGTCCAGCGTTTCTTCGACTGTAGCCCGCTCGACTGTAGCCCGCTCGACTGTAGCCCGCTCGACAGGCGTTTGCTCGTGAAATGGGGGAGCCAAGGGCACCGTCGGGACTTCGGCGGAGGGAAGGCTTCCGGCGCCTAATTGCTGCTCTAAACGAAAAATCCGTCGGGTGAGCGCGGCAATCTGTGCTTCCTGCTCGCGCAGGCGTAGCTCCCATGTGCGCGTCTGCGGCGCGGTCTCGCTCATAAAGATTCGTTCTTGAGTCTACTCCCGATTGAGAGCCTTGACCCGGAAGTAGGGTTTGGCCTTCTCCGCCGGATCCATCACGAATACATCAGACGTTTTCGCGGGGTCGTAGCCACGCCACAGCCATTCGAGCGCCACGGGAATCTCGGCGTTTCCCTGCGCGGTGGAGTGTGGCCCACTGCCCCAGGCGAAGCGGAAATCGTATTCGCGCAGTTTGAGCGAGTTGGCCATTTGGATGTTTTGCAGCGGCCAGGAACCGTGGTTGTTTTCGAGGTCTTCGCTACCGTCGCTGAGATAGACGCGGATATTCCGCTTAGGCTGTTTGCGGATCGCAAAGGGGTAGACGTTGCCGCCGTCGAGTTCACCCGGTTTCCACTGGATCGAGGTGAAGCTGCCGATGCGGGAATAGACCCGCGCGAATTGCTCGGGCTTCCACCAGGCAGCGTTGAAGGCGCAAATTCCGCCGCTGCTTTCGCCGGCAATCGCCCGAGAATAGCCGTCGGCGCGCAATTTCCAGCGAGAGCCTACTTCGGCCAGGATTTCTTCCAGCAGGTACCGGGTGTATTGGTCGGTGAAGGAGTCGTAGAGAACGCTGCGCATCCTGCGTTGGCCGACCAGCCCAGGAGAGATAAAGATGTGAATGGCGGCGGGAACTCGTTTTTGCGCGACCAGGTTGTCGATTTGGATTAGCAGACGGTTGGCGGCTTCGCGGTTGGCGTATTTTTCCCCGTCCTGCCAAATCATGACCGGTGCGGGCGTGGCGCCGTCGTATTGGGCGGGGGTATAGACCCAGTAGTCGCTTTTCATGCCGTCGTAGATCTTGCTTGCGTGGATGTATTTCTCGCTCAGCTTGCCTGCGGGCGTGCCTGGGATCTCATAGGCTTCGGGCCCGAACGCACTAACGTCCAGGCGGCCGCCGAAGCGTTTGCCGTCCAAAATGTAGTGAAAGGTATGGGAGGTGTAGATCTTGAGTTTGGCCGTGCCCGTGAAGTAAGGCCCCGCCTTGCGCATGGGGCCGGCCGGCACCTCGTCCACAAACAACTGAGGCGCACGGTCGGTCTTGACGGCAAAAAGCGCGTCGGGTCCGACCGTGAGTACGGCCTCGCCCTTCTCCAACTGTGCGGCGCTAAAAGTGGATTCAAGCAGGCGCACGAACTCGGGGCGGCCCGGTTTGGCTGCAGCGAGCAAAACTTCCCTGGCATCGGGCTTTTGTGCAAGGAGACTGCTGCACAGTAAGCTGCACAGTAAACTTATCCCTACGAGCAGCGACCCCGCGGCATCAGATGGGAAGGCGAAAATTCGCGAGGCGGATCGGCGGCGCACTCCAGGCAGTATTCTCATAAGCGCCTCTGATCCTACGAAATTGGCTCGCGGGGCGCAAGATCCGTCCGGGGCGATTCTGGGTCCACCCGCGCGGAAATGCTGGCCAGAAGCCGCAGCAACTCCTCCAGATTGACCGGCTTAGAGAGATAGGCGTCCATGCCGGCCGCGAGACATTTCTCCTTATCGCCATCCACGGCCAAAGCGGTTAGCGCGATGACGCTGGTCCGTACCGGCAAATGACGCTCCCGCTCGCGAATCTCGCGCGTGGCGGTATACCCATCCATCACCGGCATATGCACATCCATTAAAACGGCATCGTAGTATTCGCGATCCAGTTCCTGCACCGCCTCTAATCCGTTTTCCACGCTCCGCACCCTATGTCCCGCCTTGGCTAACACCTTCTCGATTAAGTTCCGGTTGACGGGGTTGTCCTCCGCCACCAGGATCTTTAGCTGACCGCGAATGGCGGGCAAGGTAGTGATAGGAACGGCATCCGGGGGCGCTTCGTCCAGTTCCAAGGCGAAAAAAAAGCGGCTGCCCCTCTGGGGCGCGGACTCAACCTCAAGGCGTCCACCCATGAGCCGGACCAGTTCCGAGGAAATCGCCAGCCCCAAGCCGGTGCCACCGAATTTGCGGGTCGTGGAGGCGTCGGCTTGGGTAAAGGCCTGGAAAATCTCCCTTTGCGTCTCGGGCGCGATACCGATGCCCGTGTCCACTACCTCAATCAGCACATTCCAAGACCCGCCCTGCCGCGTCTCAACCCGCTTTCCGCTTGCCTTCAACGCCACGCTCCCAACTTCGGTAAACTTCACCGCATTCCCAACCAGGTTCCAGATCACCTGCTGCAGGCGAACCGGATCTCCCAGCACATAACGCGGCAAGGCCCCATCCAAATGCACCTGGACCCGCAAGCCCTTCTGTTCAGCGTGAGAACGCATCATGGCAAGGCTCCGTTCCAGCGTTTCCGGCAGATCGAAGGGAATACGCTCGAGAGTTAACTTGCCGCTTTCGGTGCGGCTGAAATCCAAGATATCGTCGAGAATCCGGAGCAAACTCCGGGCGCTGTCGCGAGCGACGGTCAAATTGCCGCGTTGCTCCCCGTCGAGGTCCGACTGTAGAGTCAACTCCGTCATTCCCAGAATCCCGTTCATCGGCGTGCGGATTTCGTGGCTCATGTTTGCCAGAAAGCGGCTTCGGGCCTGCGCATGCATCTCTGCCTGGCGCCGCGCCTGGACCAGGGATCGCAACAGAATCGCCAGGCAAACCAGCAGCACCACCGAGCCTCCAAAGAGCCAGCGCAGGCGGGTATTCTTCATGCGCATGCGGTCCAGCCAACCCGCGAAGGCAGAATCCGAAGGATGGAAGAACTTCCATTTGCTGGCGATCATAATCACCTCGCCGGTGTCGATCATTTCGTCGATCGACGCGCGCAGGTCGGCCACCTCGCGCTCCATCCCGAAACGACCGCCGATGGAAAAGCTCCGTCCCGAATTCTCAACCACAATGGAATCGAAAGCCAAGCTCACGCAAGGCTTCGGACGGTCCAGCAGAACCCCGTCAGCTACCCGGTAATCGATCCAGGCCGCGTCCGCCTCTCCGGTGCAGACGCTGGCAAAGGCCTGTTCCGGTTTGTCGAAGACCGTTAGGATGGTGTCGCGCGGAATTAGATCTCCGCCCCAAAAGCGCTTTGACGGGCTGACCAGCGATAGCCGTTTACCCGCAAGATCTCCCAGCTTCTTGGCGCCCAGCTTTTTTTCGAAGTACACAATCGTAGCCAGGCGCCACCAAGGTTCCGAAAGCACCATGTTGCGCCGGCGGTCGGGGTGGAAGGTCACAAAGGGCCAGAGATCGGCCGCGCCAGACGCCAGGGTTTCCTCCGGTCCTGAAGGACTGTTCACCCATTCCAGTTCATAGCCGGACCTTGCCGCCGCCGCATTCAGAACGTCGACCGCGAAGCCCGAGGCCCCCTTTTCGGCGTCCCAAAAATTGTGAGGCGGACTCTGATTGGTGCCCGCGCGGATCTTCCGTGGCTTCCCCAGACGTTGGCAGGACGGGATCACCAACAGCAGCAGCAATAGCGCGGCCATGTGGCCTGATGGAAACGCTCGCACATCACTCCCTGACTGTTTTATCGGCTGTCCGCTAGCGGCCCATGAGTCGAAGCATTGCCTCGCAGATTAGCTCTTCGGCACCAGAGTCCACTCGCGAGACCAGACTAGTCTCATAACCTCCCTCGGAGTAGCTCTGCCGAGTACCAATGTACATCGGCCCATAGTCTCCATAGGCCGCCATCGCGCACGGCAGGTCGTGGGACTCCTTTTGGGCCCGCAGCTGGTATTCCACGAACAATTCGCCGGGGAGGTGCAGAATGCGTTGCGTCGTGAATGCGAGCGCGCTGAAGCAGATCGGTTGACGGGCCTGGCAGGCCTCCCACCAAGCTAGGTACCGGGCAGCGCTGGCGCGGTCCCGAGGTGTGGCTTTGTCGTTCTCCAAGGTAGCTTTGATGGCGGCGGGTCCAAACTCGGCGCCCTCGCGGTGGGGCAGCAGGACGTCTTCCGCTTTCCAGGTCAGGGAAAGTTCCCGGCTCTTGGTTTCGTTGGCGAGGGCGGACTTCATGGCTTCGCGCAGGCGCCCGGCTAATTCCCCCCGCCTCTCAGGGGCCCCGTCGTTATACTTGCCGGCACCGATGTTGCCGGCCGCCCCCGTGAAGTAAACGTGGAAACCGGGTAGGGTGTCCCGCGCAAGGCCGACAAAGTCCGCGTTGACGGCTCCTTTGCCGTAGTGGCTCATAGGGTGGGTGGCGTAGTAATGCAGCGAGGCGACCCGCGCATCGCCCTGGTAGAAACTGACGCATTTCAATTCGGGGTCGATGAGTCCTTCCGGGGCCGCGCAAAACTCCGAGCCCCGGCACGCCGTGAAGCGCTGGAAGAGAAATTTCTCTCCGCTCGGGTCCAGAATCCGGCGGTTTGAGGCGATGCGCTCGACGCGCGCCCGGCCTGCGCCGAGGTGGCTGATTTTTACAGGCCTGGCCGAGCCGGCGGCCTGCGCGACTCGCTTTAGGGCTTGGCGGCAAAAGGCATCGGGAGATAAAAGCTCTCCCAGGCCGCGGGCGGCCAGTAACTCGTGTGCGCCTGCGTCGGCACCCGGCGCGTCGTGTTGGTGCACGGTCTGGACCGCTACCCGGGACGGCTCCGTGCGGCAGGCTTGGGCCAATGCTCCTCTCCAGGCTTGGTGGCTCTTGCCTCCAATGCCCAGCCAATCCACCGCGCACAACACGATGGGCTTTTGTCCATCGGGGTAGAGCACTACCCCCTTGGCCCAAAGCGGCGATTCGATGCGCTCGGCGGGCACGACCAGGGAGTAACAGAGCGGAGAGCCGAGGGGCGGGGATACGTCCACCTGGAAGCGCGCCACTCGCAGTCCCGCCTGCTTGGCCACCGACGGCAGAGCGCCGCCCGCCAGAAGCCATGATCGCCTAGACCAAGTCCGTTTCGAGCTCATCCCCACAACTATACGCCGCACTTGGTTGTGATAAGTTCGAACAAGGCCATAAGAGCCAATCCCGGACTTGCACGGTAAAAAGGAGATCTTCATGCCGCGTCCTCTTTCTTCCCTCCCCGCCTGCCACAACCTGCAGCGCCGCCACTTTATGAAAGCGGGAGCCGCGCTCCTGGCTCTCGAACAGTTTCCTCATCACCTCTACGCCGGAACGCCGAAAACCGCGCAGGACCGCGTCCTGCTGGGCCCGGCCAAAGTGCCCGTCTCCCGTTTGGCCATGGGTACTGGAACCAACGGCGTCGGCGGCAGTTCCAATCAGACGAAGAAGCTTGGTTTTAAGGGCGTTAGCGAACTCTTCCGCGCCGCCTACGATCAGGGCGTCACCTTCTGGGATTCGGCGGATCAATACGGCAGCCATCCTCACTTAAAAGAAGCGCTCACCACGGTAAAGCGCGATAAGGTGACGATTCTCACGAAGACCCACGCTTCGACCGCCTCCGAAATGCGCGCCGACCTGGACCGCTTCCGCCGCGAGATTGGTACGGACTACCTGGACATCGTGCTCCTGCACTGCATGATGGACGACGACTGGGACAAGCGCCGCCGTGGCGCGATGGATGTGCTCGAAGAAGCCAAGGCCAAGGGCATCATCAAGACCAAGGGCGTCAGCTGCCACACGCTAGGCGCGCTGAAGACGGCGGCCAAGAGCCCCTGGGTGGAAGTGGACCTGGCTCGCTTCAATCCCGCCGGCGCCGCTATGGACGCCTCGCCGGAAATCGTCGCGGGCGTTCTGAAAGAAATGCGCGCCGCGGGCAAAGGCGTCATTGGCATGAAGATCCTGGGCGCCGGCAAATTGCGCAGCAAAGCCGATGAGGCCTTGCAGTGGAACCTGGCGCAAGGTTTAGTGGATTGCTTCACCATCGGCAGCGAAAGCCGCACCGAGTTTGAAGATCTGACCCGCAAAATCAGCGCGGCTTCCACGCGCGGCTAGGCCCAAAGCGGCCGAGCAGAACTCGGGTTATTCCCACGGCGCCCCGTCGCGGGACGTTCCGCAGTAGAATTCAAAGCGAATATGATCTCTCGACGCTCTCTTACGGGCACACTAGCCTTTGCGGCCCTTAGCTCCTGCGCGGGCGACAAAAAGCGGATCATCGGCGTGGTGCCCAAAGGACGGGCGCACCTTTTCTGGCAGAGCGTGCAGGCCGGGGCCATTGCCGCCGCCCAGGAATCGGCGGTAGAAATTTCTTGGAACGGCCCGGCAACGGAAACCGATTTCAATGGCCAGTTGCAAATCGTCGATTCGATGATTAACCGCCGCGTGGACGCGATCTGTTTGGCGCCGATTGACAAAAAAGCGATGGTTTCCGTAGTGGACCGCGCCTCGAAACAAGGGATTCCGGTCGTCATTTTCGATTCTCCTGTGGACACGGAAAACTTCGTCAGCCAGGTGGCGACGGACAATTATGCCGCCGGCGCCATGGCCGCGGCCCGAATGGGCGAGATACTCGCCGGTAAAGGGGACGTGGTAATTGTGGCGGTGCAACCGGGGGCGGCCTCCACGATGGCGCGCGAAGCCGGCTTCGAGGAAACGCTCGCCAAGCAATTCCCCAACATGAAAGTGCTGGACAAGCGTTACGGCATGGCCGATTACGCCAAGAGCCTCCAGGTTGCCGAAAACATGCTGACCGCCCACCCGGGGATCGCAGGCTTATTCGCCTCCAACGAATCCTCCGCCGCTGGGGCTTCTCAGGCGCTGCGAAGCCGCGGCGGCGCCAAGCTCAAGATGGTCGGCTTCGACTCGTCGGCCCCTCTACTGGAGGATCTGAAGAAGGGGTTAATCGATTCCCTCGTGGTCCAGCAACCCTTCAAGATGGGCTATGAGTCCGTCCGGGCCGCCGTCGATCATTTGGCCAAGAAGCCCGTCACCAAAATCAACAATCTGGCGCCGATCCTCGTTACAGCCTCCAACGTGAATGCGCCGGAGGTCCAGGCGATTATTTCCCCGGATCTGAAGAAGTACTTGCCTTAGAGTTCCCGGACGCGAATGCGCCGGAAGGCGATCGGCTTATTCGGATTGAACTGGAGCCCAATGTGGCCCGCCTTGGCCTTGGCATCGCGCCAATCGAGAGTCTGCTTGCCGTTTAACTTCACCAACAGACGTTGGCCTTGGTGGCGGATTTCGTATTTGTTCCATTCGTCCGGCTTGAGCTTGCTGCCAGCCGCGCCGCGAACGTGGCCGACAATTCCGCCCGTCGGGAACTCCGGATGCGCATCGAAGATTTGCAGTTCGTAGCCCGTCTCGTGCGCTTTGCTTTGGGCGGCGCTGCGCAAAAAGATCCCGCTGTTGCCGTCGGCCGCCGTCTTGAATTCCAACTCCAGCTCATAATCGGTATACGTTTTTTCGGTCCGCAGCCATCCGCTTGCCCCTTGGTCCACCACGATGGCGCCGTCGGCGACGCGGAACTGAGCGCCGCCTTCCTTTACCCAGCCCTCTAATGTGCGGCCGTCGAACAAATTGATCCAGGGACCCGCGGCTAGTCCGGCCGAGACGAGAAGGGCGCATCCCCATAGTTTCTTCATGTGCATGAGGCTATCATTGGGGCAGCGGCATCACCTATGACTCGAATTTTTTTTCTCTCCTTGTTGGCCCTGGCTTTCCTGAAGCCCGGTTGCGCCCAAAACTTCGAAGTTGTCAAGGCAGAGTATGGCGCGGATGCCAACTGGACGGATGTAACGGACCGGGTGCGCGCGCTGGTGCGCGGCAACGGCGTTGAGTTCACGGTGGATGGGCAGACGCTTGGCGACCCGCTGCCCGGCCAACAGAAGACGCTGCGGGTTCGTTACGTATTTCGCAATCGAACGCGGACGGAGAACTTCCGGGACCTGGATGTGGTGCGCCTGGGCAATCCCGGTATGGGATTTCCGGGGGGTGGCAATACTGGGGGGGGCAACACTGGGGGTGGCTTCGGCCAAGGGCTTGGTATTGAACGGGCCCGCTACGGTGTAGGAAACCGCTGGTTGGACGTGACACAGCTATTGCGCGACAGTGTCCGCGACAACACGGTGCGCCTGCAGGTGAACAACGCATCGTTCGGCAGCGATCCCGCCCCGGCCAACGAGAAAGTGCTGGAGGTGGAATACACCTATCGCGGACAGCGGCAAAACATTACCGTGCGGGAGAACCAGTATTTGGAGCTGCCAGGCGGCGCCACTTCCGGTGGTGCTAACGGCGGCGGCTTTGGAAATTCCGGCGCCAATGCCGGGCTGGAAATCGTAAGCGCTCGCTACGGCACCATGACCCGGAATGTGGATGTGACGGAACGGGTGCGCGGTGCCCTCCGCGATGGGCGGATTGATTTGCGGGTGGATCGTTCGTCCATGGGCTCCAATCCTTCCAATTCGCGGCGCAACGAGCTTGAGGTTGAGTATCTCGTCAATGGCCGCCGCCAAAGCGCGCGGGTAGCCGAAGGCGGTGTTTTACAACTGAACGCGAGCGGCGGCTCCATCTTCGGAGGCGGCAACAGCGATCCGAACGCGCTCGTCATCGAGTCCGCCACTTGGGGTTCGAACAATCGGATCAACGACGTAACCCAAGACCTGCGCCGTCAAATGCAGAGTAATCGTTTGAACGTTCGCGCGGACAACTCCACCTTTTCCGGCAGGGACCCCGCCGTAGGAGCCGATAAAGAGCTTTTTATCCGCTACCGGGTAGGCAACGGCCCCGCCCGCGAAGTTCGTGTACGGGAAGGCCGCAGCGTTTCCATTCCGTAAGAATACAATTGGGGATCGGACCGCCAGCCATGCCCGGAAAGATCGCCCAGGAAATCGCCCAGTCTAAACCCTTCGCGCTGCTCGAGGAAGAGGCTTACCTGAACCTCGCCCGGACCTTCGAACACCTGACGCAGCAAATTACGGAGCTCTTCCGGCCGCACAACCTGTCCGTTACCCAGTACAACGTTCTGCGCATCCTGCGCGGTGCAGGCGAGCCGGGATTGAATTGCACGGAAGCCGCCCGGCGCATGATCACGCACGATCCGGACATCACGCGCCTCTTTGACCGTCTCGCCAACCGCAATCTGATCCGCCGAACGAGGTCCGAAGTCGACCGCCGGGTGGTGATGGCTCACATTACGCCGGAGGGATTGGAACTGCTGGAGCAACTGGACCAGCCTCTTAGCGACTTGCACGACCGGCAGTTTGCCGTTCTGAGCGGGCCACAACTGGAGAATCTGATCGCCCTGCTCGAGCAACTGCGTCCCTAGAAGCGCATCGTCAGCGAGACGTCGGCGCTGCGGGGGGCCTCCAGACGCAGCGCCGTGCCGCCGCTTACGCTCCATGCCGCATAAAGCGCATCCGTCAGATTCCGGCCCCGCACCATCAGGCGCAGTCCCTTGGGCAGGCGCGCGCTTAGGGCCGCGTCAAAGGTTGTGTAACTATCCATGGGCCGCAAGTTCGCGTTGTCGGCAAAGCGTTGGCCGACATGCCGGAGCGTGCCGGACAGGTCAAAGATCTTGTATCGCTGGTTGGCCCAAAAGCCCACGATCGTTTGCGGGACATTCGGCGGCAGGTTGCCTTTTCGGCTAACCAGGCCACCCCCGGTAACCTCGTTGAATTCGCCGTACTGCGCGTCGGTGAAAGCGAAATCGGCGGTAAGCGTCAGGCTCGAGGTGGGGCGTATGGACAGCGCGATTTCCGTTCCGCGCGCCTTTTGGCTGCCGATCTGTTGGCTGAACTGGCGGCCATCCACGATGCTGGTGGTGAGAATGTCGCGCTTTTCAATGTCGAAGTAGGCGCCGGTCAGGTCGGCGCGGCCCCGGAGAAAGGTTGCCTTTACGCCGGCTTCCACCTGCGTTCCGGGCACCAGGCTGAAAATTTGGGAGGCCCCGGTTAAGCTCACCAATTGCGTGACGGGTTCCACGGCTTTGGTGTAGCTGGCGTACACGTTTAGGTTGGGCGTCAGATTGTAAAGAAGCCCGCCGCGTCCCGTCACCGGCTGGTAACTGTTGCGGGCAAGAGTACGGTTGGCGATCGTAAAGTACTTGAGGTTGATGTTTTCGTAACGAATGCCGCCAATCGCCTTGAGCTTTTGGGTTAAGTCGTAGGTTGCCTCCGCGAAGAGCGAATTAGTGCCTATTTGCACGTCGCGGTCCCGCACGTACTGCAGGCCGGGATCCCGATGGGGTTGCGGTTGGAACGGATCTAAGCTGACACGCAGCGTATTGTTGGACAGTCCGCCGCGTTGCAGCGCGTTGGACTGGTATTGGCCGCCGACGTCCAGCCGTAACGTCCGGCCCCAGATGGTCTTCTTGCCCATGAGGTCGATGCGGTTTCCGAGCAAGAGGTCGTCGCGCCAGATCAGGAAGTAGCTTGTTACATCCACCAGGCGCGTGGCCGGGTTAAACGCGTAGCCTTCGTAATTGCGCCAATCCAGGGCATGGGTGGCCAAGAACCCCTCGCTCCGGACGCGCCAGCCGCCAAAAACGCGCCAATCGAAATTGAGCCGGGCGAAGCGGTTTTTGGACCGCGCCAGATTGTCCCGCATGTTGTAGTTCAAAAAGCGCGTGCGCGGGTCGATACGCCCGTCTATCAGCGGCGTGCCGTAATAGCTCTCGGTCGAATCCTTGCCGTATTGCCCGGAAGCGAGCACGGACAAACGTTCCGTTGCGTTCCAACGGATCGAGGCGCCGATCGTATCGAGGCCCTGTCCGGAATTGTCCACATAGCCGTCGGTACCGCTGCGGGAGGCATCGACGCGAACGAAGACGTTTTTGCCAACCGGCCCCGACACGCCCACTCCGCCCCGGTAGGATGCAAAAGAACCGAACGACACCAGGCCGTCGAAGAGGAACGACGAGGTTGGGGATTTGCTGACCATATTGATTGCGCCGCCAATGGCGCCTTCGCCGTAGAGAATCGAGGATGGGCCCTTCAGTACCTCCACCTGTTCGAATTGGTAGCTGTCAAGAGGGCGCGCGCTCTGCGACGAGGTGTTTTGCCGCATGCCGTCGCGCATCACGGTGATGTTATTGCCGCTGAAGCCGCGCGTCGCATAGCTGGGGATAGAGCCCACGCTGGTGCCCGACAGCATTCCCACGGCCAGATCGACGGCTTCGTTTACGCTGCGGGCGCCGCGCTCCTGGATCATCTCCTGGCTCACGATGGAAAGGGTTACGGGAAGTTCCCGGACCGGCAAATCCAGCCGCGTCCCGCCCGTCGCCGGCGAGTCCAGACGCAGGGCGCTCACCTCGGCGGTGCCTTGCACCGTGACGCTGGTCTCCACTTGTCCCACGGCCAGCGTGACGTCCAGCCGTTCGGAGCCTTCTCCCACCACCACGGCTTGCGTCGTGGTGGCGAAGCCCGCTTTCGCGAAGCTCACTTCGTAACGGCCACTCGTGAGGCGGTCGAAACGGTAGTTGCCCTGTTCGTCCGTGGCCGTTTCCCGCGCAGCCTTGGCAATGCCTGCCGGCTTCAACGTCACGGTCGCCCCGGCGACCGTTCCCACTCCATCCCGGACCGTGCCTCCGAGTGAAGATGACTGTCCGTAGGCCAAAGCGCCAGCGGCCAACAGCAGCACGCTATGCCGCAATACCGCCACGGGCGCCGCCTTACGCGCGCCCGTTCGCGCTTTGCGGCTGAGCCTCTCCCAGCCGATTTGGATGCCCGACCAACTGACGTAGATTCCCGCCAGGCTCAGCAGGATCACGACTACGTCCCAGAGCGGCCTTTGCTTCCAGAGCCAGGGCAGATCGATGCTGTGCAGCGCGTGGTAGAGCCAGCGTTCCCAGCGCCCCGTCCACTCGTAGCGATTAACCGGCAGTCCCGTCGAAGGATCGATGTAGAACCAGCTCCCGGCCCGGTCGGCCATGCGGAATTCCACAACCGGAAGAGGCTTTTCGTAGCGGCGGTCGTAATAGTAGGTTCCATAATCCTGCAGCGTCCGCTCGGACTCAATCCGCGCTCCGGTCGCTTGAGTGAGCGCGGTGCGCACGGCTTCCAAACCCGGCGCCGCATAGGCCTCCCCGGTCATCTGGTACCACTTCCCATTCACTTGGGCGACCGGCGCCCCCCACATCTGTGCAAATTGCACCTCTTTGGAACCGCGCCAAGCCGCCGGCGGCTCTTTGGTCCATTTGAAAGCCTCTGTCCGCACGGCGCCGCCTCGAAACACCGCCGTTTGTTTTTCCGTGGGAGCCGACCCAGTGGACCAACGGCCGGGATTCAAGCTCAGCATCCCGCTCAGGCTAAAGGTGGCGATGGTGATCCCAAAAACCAGGCCCACATAGTGATGCCATTTTTTCGGCCCCTGATAAGGGCTCATGCGCGGTCCGCCCTCGCGAAAGCGGTAGCGGCGGGAAGGGGAAAGCCTCCAGATTCCCGCCGCCAGCCCCAACATTGCCATCACCGTGCCGATTCCAGAGGCCCAAATCACCCCTAGACGCCATTCTTCGGCGTGTACCCGCAACGCCCGCAGGTAGATCCAGTGAGGGATGGCGCCCATCCACGCCCAAAAGCGGCCGGATGCGTCCGTATCAAGGACAACCTCCCCCGTTTTACTACTGACGTAGAGTTCCGTGCCAGAAGCATTGTCCGCCGTAAAGTGATGCAGGGGCAGGTGGTCCACATAGGATCTTTGCACCGTCCACTGGTCTGGAGCGCTCAAAGTTTCCACATAACGGGCGGCGCCGGCCTTGCCTAGAAAGGTCTGCGCGCTGCGTTGGGCTTCCTCCGGTCCAAAGCTATTCTTCAGGCGTCCATCGGACGCTAGCACTACGATTGGTTCGCCCCCGCCGGTGAATTTGTAGGTGGCTTGCCCGGCAATCGTCAGCAGGGAAGCGCTGCTCCAGGCGCCCTTTTTCCCTGAGGCCTTCCACGCCTCGGCGGGCGTTAGTTGCACGCCGCTCCAGTCCAATAAGGGAAGATGCGCTAATCGCTCAGGGTTGCGCAGATCCGGCATTCGCGCGTACATCATCACCACGCCGCTGGCAAACCAGACTAGAAAAAGCACGCAACTGGCGATGCCCAGCCACCGGTGCCACACGATTACCTGCCCCTGAAATTTCATAGGACTCTAATAATACGGGCGGAAACTCTGCCTTCGAGGCCAATTCCGATGTCTGGTGGCATCTGGTCGCGAGCGGGGAGAAAGGAGCGCTGAACGGAAAAGGCCAAGCGCTAGGCTTGGCCTTTGTTGAGATCGTGTACGAAAGAGTCGCGCTTTAGGCGCCGACCAACATCTCTTCCATCGAGTCCACACCGTTTTGCTGGTTCCGGTCGGCCGTCTCCTGGCAGGAGATGCAATAAGCCGCCCACGGCACCGCGTTCAGGCGTTTTTGACTGATGTCTTCCTCGCAATGCATGCAGACGCCGTAGGAGCCGTCGTCAATGCGTCCCAGCGCGGCGCGGACATTGCGTAGCAGGGCGCTATCCCGATCGAGATTGCGGATTGCCAGTTCACGCTCGGCCGCGTGCTGCACTTCGTCCAACGCGTCGGGGCTCTTTTCGATTTCGATACCCTCGCGATTGACGATCACCCGCAATAGCTCCGCTTCTTTCTTAGTCAGAGTGTCTTTCAGTTTGTTGAGTTCTTGTTTTGTCATTGTTTTTGTTTTCCTTATTATTTCTGTCCAACCCGCACCCGGCAGCCTCGAGCCTTGCGAAATTGCTCTTTAGGACGGTCATCCTTGGCTACGACCGAGTTGCTTATCTTTATCGGCTAGTTCCGATTTTGTCAATACCTATCTGACGATTATTTTTCCCGGAAGTTTCAATTCTTCCACAAAAATCTTAGCCGTCCAGACTCACATGCCGTTAAGACACACTAATCCTACAGTCTTCTCAGTGGATAAATTGAGAATGAGTTTTGTGGAAGGGACCCCAGGAAACGCGCTGGGCTTGTGCCTTGGCAACGTTCCTCTTAGGACACGGGCTGTCCTGAAACTTATGAGAGTCTAGCACAAAATAGTTCGCCGAGTAGTGAATTCGCCGAAAGATCTTTGAAATTTTTCGATTCTCACCCGTACAGGACGCGCAAAGCGCACTCCTCACGGCTCAGCTCCCCTAGTTACGGTTTTTCAAAGAGCGCCGCCGCGCCACTGCCTTGGCCCTGCGGTTTCTGTATAGTGCTAACGCGCGCCGATTCGTATCGGATTATTTTTCTTGCGCGTCTGATCAGACGCTAGAACGGTTGAAAAGTTGCGATATTCCATCCCACGTCTGGATCTTGTATCTTGGATCTACCCCGATGATCCAACGTGTACTTCTCCCCGTGGACTTTTCCCCGCGCGACGCGGCGGCCGCCCATTATGTGCGCGAGCTTGGCCGCAAGCTCCCGCTCGAGGTGTTCATTCTGCACGTGGTTCCACCGCCGGACTATGAGGCCGCCGTTCTGGAAGCGGGCGGGCAAGTACTGCAGGAACTGCTGGATACGCGTCGGCGTCTCGCGGCCGAACGGCTGGACAAGACCTGCCAGGCCGAGTTGGAAGGAGTTTCGGCGACGCGGGTCCTGCGCGACGGATTTCCCAGCGAAGAGATAGTCGAGTTTGCGGCGGAACGGAAAGTAGACCTGATCGTGATGCCGACCCATGGCTACGGGCCTTTCCGCCGTTTCCTGCTGGGCAGCGTGGTGTCCAAGGTGCTGCACGATTCGCCCGTACCCGTGCTGACGGGCGCGCACATGGAGGAGCCGAGGATCGAAGACATCCATTTCCAAACCGTCACGGCGGCGTTGGACCTCAGCGACAACTCATCGCGCGTACTCGACTACGCTGCGCGCTTAGCGGTGGCCTTGGGCGCGAAGCTCGTCGTCGCGCATGTGCTCGCCGAGATTGGGGGGCAGATCGGCCTTAGTCTCGAAGGGGGCGAGACCGTTCACTTTGAGGGTGCCGCGCGGGCAAAGATCCAGGAACTGACCGCTCCGTTGGCGGTGCCTTTTGAAATCGCCATCGAGTCCGGCGATCCCGGCCGGACCATTCGCGAGCTTGCCTCCCGTAATCAGACGGATCTGCTGGTGATCGGCCGCAGCTCGGCCAGCGGCCTAGGCCGCCTGCTTGCGCAGGCCTACTCGATCATCCGCGAGTCCGAAGTGCCCGTCATCAGCGTATAGCGCCGCCTTAGCCGGCGCTCATTCCGCCGTCGATCGAGAACACGCTCCCGGTGCAATAGGAGGAATCGTCGCCGGCCAGGAACGCGGTTAAAAGCGCTACTTCCTCATTCGTTCCGTACCGGCCTAAGGGTACCCGGGCGGTCATTCCGGCCCGTACGGCATCGGGAGTGTCCGGCATCAACTGTTCCTCCAGGGAACGAATCATGCGGTTGTCGATCGGGCCGGGGGCGATGGCATTTACCCGGATGCGGAGGGGCGCCAGTTCCAGCGCGGCCGACTTCACCAGTCCAATCACCGCGTGCTTACTGGCAACGTAAGGGGCCACCGCCGCCATGCCGCGCAAGCCGGCGATGGAGGCTGTCGCAATCATCGATCCGCCGCCGCGTTGTTTCATGGGCTCGATGCAGTGCTTCATAGAAAGCCAAACGCCTAGGACGTTGGTGCGCAAGACACTTTCAAAGACCGAGCCGGTAACGGAGTCCACCGGGGCCACCTCTCCTTCCACGCCCGCATTGGCAAAAAGGATGTCCAGTCCGCCGAAACGGGCGACGGTTTCGGCCACAGCGGCAGCCGTTTGCTTTTCGTCCACCGCGTCGGCGACAAAATGCGCAAGTCCCTCTTGCGCTCCCAGGCGGGCCGTGGTCTCGGCTAGTTTCGCCGCCGAGCGTCCCACCAGCATGACGCGCGCTCCCTCGTCCAGAAACAATTTGGCCGTTGCTTCGCCGATGCCCCCGGTTGCCCCGGTAATGAGCGATACTTTTCCCGCTAGCTTTCCCATCTCTAAACCTCCTAGCGGAGTGTACCAATAGGAGCCCTGCCTTCAACGGGAACTAACCAGTGCGACTCCCATCATGACCAGTCCCGTCCCGGCCAACTGCCAGACGGTGATGGGTTCGCCAAGGAACCAGTTGCCCAACCAAATTGTGAACACCGGCCCCACGGAAGCGACGATGGCCATTCGGTTGGCGCCAATTCGCTTGAGCGCCTCGCTCGTAAACCAGATCGGCAGCACAGTGGAAAAGACGGCAAGCGCGAGTGCCACCCAGTAGATGGAGGCCGGTTGCCGCAAATCGCTTAAAGGGTGCGTGAGAAGGAAGTGTGCGCTAATGAAGCCCGCCGCGACGCTGACGACGATGCCCGTCAGGCGGACGCTACCAATGCGGTTTATGACGCGGGCGCTGCCCACGAGATAAACTGCATAGGCGATAGCGCTGAGAAAGACCAGCACGGCGCCTTTCCAAACACTTCCCGGCTGCGCGCTGCCGCTCAGGTCCTGCCAAAACACTACGCCGATTCCGAACCAGGAAAGCGCCAAAGCCCCCAACTCCGTTTTGCGGACAGGCCGACGGAACCAAACCGCGTTGAGCAAAAGTACGATCCCCGGATAGGAAAACAGGATCAGGCGTTCCAGGCCGGCGCTGATGTATTGGAGACCCCAAAAATCGAAAAAGCTGGCCACGTAGTAGCCGCTGAAACCCAACCACACGAGAATGGCCCAGTCGCGGCGCGACAGACTGCCTCCGGCACCCCACCAGGCCATCAGCAGAAAGGCTGGTACGCTCACCAAGACGCGCAGGGCCAGAATAGTTGTGGAATCGACCGGCGCGAGTTGGTAGGCGATCTTGATGAGAATGGCCTTGGCCGAAAAACCCAGCGCGCCAAGCGCCGCCAGCGTACTGCCCACCAGAATTTTTCTTTGCTCGTCCGCCCCGCCGCGCGTTGCCATAATCAAGTTATGAGTGTCCCATCCCCGCAGGTGCCCCTTACGCTGGAAGGGGCCGCCACCCTCCACCAGATGTTCCAAATCAATTGGCCCGATTGGAAATCCGCCGACCCCTCCGAGCGCGAACATTGCCTGGAGGAGGCGACGGCAGTCCTTTCTGCGATGGGCGACCAATCCTGTTTGGTAAGCCTCTTCGGCCATAAGGGCGATTTCATGCTTGTGCACTTCCGCCCAGATTTTGAGACGCTGAGCGAGGCCGAATGGGCCATTCGCAGGCTTAGCCTTTGGGAATTTTGCACGCTCACCACGAGCTATGTTTCGGTGGTCGAATTGGGTCTCTATGAATCCACCGGCAAAGTATATGGAGGCTTGGCGGAGAAAGGTCTCGAGCCGCATTCCGAAGCCTGGAACGCGGAAATTGCCGAAACCATTGGCCGGCAACGCACGGCTATGGCGCCGCGTCTCTACCCCCAGGTGCCGGCCACCAAATATGTCTGTTTCTATCCGATGGACCGCAAACGCGGCGAGGCGCAGAACTGGTATTCGCTGCCGCTGGAGGAGCGGGCCCGGATGATGCACGAGCATGGCATGATTGGCCGCCGTTATGCCGGCGTTGTGAAGCAAATCATCTCGGGCTCCATCGGATTCGACGATTGGGAATGGGGCGTCGATTTGTTCGCCGACGACGCATTGGTGTTCAAGAAGCTGATTTACGAAATGCGCTTCGACCCGGTGAGCGCGATTTACGCTCAGTTTGGGCAGTTCTACGTGGGACTGCGAAAGCAGCCCGCAGACCTCCAAACTTATCTCGCGATATGACGCGTCGAACTTTTTTGCTGGTAGCTACCCCCGCTGTTGGCGCCGATTGGCAGCAGTCCGCCGGCTTTCGCGCGTTCTATAACCTGGATTACGACACGGCCATTGAAGCCTTAGAGCGCGAATCGCGTTCGGCCGGCGACGATCCCAATACCTTCAACCACTTGGCCTATGCGCTGCTCTATCGCGCTCTTTTTCTGGGCGACGCTCTGGAAGGCGCCACGGCCCTGAGCCCGAGCGCTTTCCTGCGCAAACCCAAGGTCCCGATGGACGTGGGAAACCGCACCCGCTTCGATGCCGCGCTCCAGCGCAGCAAAGAACTCTCCTGGAAACGCTTGAAGCGAGAACCTCAACACGCAGACTCCTTGTATACGTTGGGAGTCGCCGAGGTGCACCGGGCAAACTTTCTATTCCTGGTGGAAAAAGAGTGGCGGCCGGCGTTGAAGCAGGCTGGAGAAGCCCGTCGCTTGCACACCGAGGCCCTGGCGAAAGACAAAAATCTCGTCGACGCGATGCTGATTCCCAGCGTGCACGAGTACGTCGTAGGGAGCCTGCCTTTCTATCTCAAGGCGCTAGGTTTTCTGGTCGGATTCCGCGGCGACCGAAACAAAGGCGTGGAAGGCATTCGCCAAGTGGCCGCCTATGGGCGCCGAACCCGTATTGAGGCCCAGGTGCTCCACGCCATGGTGGAGCGGCGTGAAGACCGGCCCGCGCAGGCGCTGGCGATCATGCGGGGACTTGCAGCCGAGTTTCCGTCCAATCACCTCTACCGCATGGAGGTCGTGAACTTGTTGACGCACTTAAAGCGCCCCGGCGAGGCCCAGCGAGAGTTGGACCAATTGAGCGCCAAGACCTATCGATTCCTCAAGGCTGAGCGCCTGGACGCCTTTCGCCGCGAATGGGAAAGCAAGAAGCAATCGTAGCGGCGCTGCTGCTTCTCTCGGCGTGCCAGCCCTCCAACTGGACGCCCCTGGAACAGCCGCCTCTCGAAACGCTGGCGGCGTCGTACGGCGGCGAAGTCTTTCTCACACTCAGCACGCCACCGGCGAATGCCAGAACGCTGGTGGCGGTGGCCGAAGAGTTCCGGCGGCAGCCGATTCGGATTGACGTCATTTGGCAGACGCAGAATCCGCCGGCAACTGCCTTCCTGGCCGAATTTCCCGGCAAGAACATCCGGCAGTTTCATGATCCGCGCCGTTTTACGTCGAGCACTGGAGGTAAATTGAACGTCCGAGGCGTCTTGGTGCCCTTGGAGTTATTGCCCTTACGCATTGCGCTTGCCCGTGCCGCCGCCGTTCATTCCATCCGTTAACATACAAGCATGGCAGTCGCGCTCTCACCCGATGAAATCCTGGCCGACACCCTAGCCGAGCCTCGCCGCAAGCGATGGACGCGGGATGAAGTGAAGGCTTTGGAGCAAATCGAGCTTTTCGCCGGGAAACGCTACGAATTGATCGAAGGAGAACTCATCGACAAAATGGGCAAGAGCCGCAATCATACGATTGCATTGCGAGAGATTTTGGGCTGGCTCGAGTCAGTGTTTGGCCGTCTCTTCATTCAACATGAGGCGAACATCGATATCGCACAGTTGGATAATGCCAGCAACGAGCCTGAGCCGGACATTGTCGTGACTCGACGCAGCTATCGAAGTCTGCGGGCGGGTAATCCGAAGCCCGAAGACATTGCATTAGTTGTGGAAATCTCGGAATCCAGCTTGGCGCTCGATCTGCACGCAAAAGCGGAGCTATATGCCCGCGCCGGGATCACTGATTATTGGGTTGTTGATTGCCGCAGGCACCGCCTTATCGTCCACCGCGACCCCCAGGACGGCGTGTACCAATCCAAGATGATTTACGCGGAAACCGAATGCGTCGCGCCGCTGGCGGCGCCCGCACAGGAATTCCCCGTCGGCGCCGCCTTCCCGGCGGAGTCAGAGTAGAGCCAAGCTACATCGAGTAGAAGAATTCTTCGCGCGTGATCTTGCCGTCTTTAACGGTGTAGACCGCGACCTCTTCCATGGTGAAGCGCGCGCCGCCCATGGGCTTAGACGTCACATCCATTTTGAAGGTGACTGCGAAGTGGTTGCCCGCGACAAGGGGACCGCTCACGTTGGCCGAATGCACCTCGTGGTTAGCTTCCCACCATTGGCTTTTCCCGATTACTGCCTCCAGGCCCTTCATTTCGCGGTCGCCTCCCGTGGGCGGGGCCATCGCCTCTACGCTCACTACATCGTCGGCATAGAGCGTCTTGATTGCGTCCATGAATTGCCCCATGCTGCAAAGGCTTACCAGTTTGTCTGCCACTTCTTGAGTAGTCATAGGCGCGAGACTACCACTTGCCCGCGCCCATGACAATCCTTTCCGGCACGATTCACCGGAAATTTACAAGCGACGTTAGAAGCGCCAGCGCAGGCCGGCGGTGCCCCAGAAGCCGGGTGTTTGGTAGCCGGCCTCGTAGTATTGGCGATTGCTGAGGTTTTCCAGCCGCGTGTACAGCTCCAGTCCTTGCCGGTCTGTCAGGCTGATTCGATAGCGCGCCGCCAGATCGGCCTTGAGCGGTCCCTCAAAGCGGAAAGCGCGCGTCCCAAACGAGCCGCCGCTGGAGGCGAAAAACGGCACCAGGTAGCTGGAGGCGGCAAAAAAGTCGAAGGTGGTATCGAAATTCTTGGTCCAAAAATAGCTCGCACTCGTCGCAAAGGTGTGCGGAAAGACCCGCTGCGGTTGCAATTCGCCCGTGACAAAGATCGGACGTCGCTCGATGGCGTTCACGTAGGTGTAGCTTGTCTCCACGCTCAGCCTGCGCGTCGGTTGGAGCGAAAGCGCGGTTTCCACGCCGCGCGCCAAGCCGCCGCCCGTGTTGAAATAGCCGCTTGTTCGGCCAAAAGGTTCGCGCGGGACGGGCCCAAATCCGACGACTTCCTGCAGCCGCGTGTAGAAGTAGGTGGCCGAGGCGCGGATCTTGTTCTGCCACAAATATTGGTCCACGCCAAAGTCTAGCGACAGAGCACGGTCGGGCCGCAGGTTCGGATCGCCATAAATGCTATAGCGCCCACTGAAAAGCGCCGTGCCGAACCGTTCATACAGCGAGGGCGCGCGATAGGCGTTGCCCACATGGCTACGAAGCTTGGTGTTGCTGCGATGGATCAGGTAGGCAAGGGAAACGTCGCCCGTGAGCGCCCGGGGCGGGGAAGACAAGTCGCCGTTGCCGAAGAAAGGCGCAGCGCCGTAGAAGTTCGGCTGACGCAGGTTGAAACTCTGATAGCGCCCGCCTACGTTCACCAGCAACTTCGAAAAAAAACGGAATTGCTGCTGCGCGTATACCGCCTGCGAGTATTGCGTCATGCCCACCGTGCGCCGGTTGCGCTGGGCCTCGACGGGGTTGCTGTCGTCGCCAAAGTTATAGAAATACTCGCGTTCGAACTCGTAGCCGGCCGAGAGAGTTTGCTGCGAGGCCCAGGCATAGTTCCCTCGTGCCGCGAAGGTATCGAGGGCCCCCTGGAATTGGTTGTAGTCCCGAAAGCGCGCCTGGAAGCCCTGGCCGCCGGGCCCATTGGCATCGGAGCGATTGGAGTAGAGGCGATTGTACTGCGCGCGTACACCCAGCTTGTTTGAAAACTGGTGGTCTATCGCTACGAGTCCCAGAAAGGTCCGGGTGGCGCGCCGCGCATCGGGATCGTTGAGCTGCGGCGTATAGAAATCCAGCGTGCCGGGAATCGTGCCGCTCGGGAGCGCGACGCCACTGCGGGCGCCGGGCCCGGAGTTGTACTGCGAAAACGCCTCGGTGGAAAAAATGCGGCCGCTCAAAGACGTGCGGTTCGAGAGCGCATATCGAACAAAGCCCTGCGTCCCGGTGTTTCGGTAGCGGTCCGTCCCGTCGATGCCATCAAGGACGTTCAAGTGCACCAGGGCGCCCGTCCACTGCCAGCGGCCCTCGCCCCCGGAGGCCTTCGCCAAGCCGCGCAGCAGCCCCAGGCCGCCGCCTTCAAAACTCAATTCCCCGTGCAGCGGCCCACCACCCTGATCGGTCGCGATGTTGATCACCCCGCCGATGGCGTGCGTTCCGTAAAGCGTACTCTCGCTGCCCCGGCAAGCCTCGAAGCGGTCCGCATTCACCACCATCAGGTCGGGTAGCAATCCCGCCGCTTCCCCCTGCGTCGAGGTGACATCCCGGAAGCGGAAGCCGTCGATCAGGATTGAAGTATCCGCCGTGCGCAGACCGCGCGTCACGATCCTCGCCGTCGCGCCGGGCCCGCCGATCTGTTGAATCTGCAGGCCCGGCGTGAGCCGCATGCCTTCAAGAAAAAAGATCTCGTTGCGCCGCGCCAGTTGCTCGCCGTCCACCACGCTAACGCTCTTGCCGGAATCGTCGATCGCCGCCGGGACGGCCGAGGCCGTTACCAGTACGCTCGTGGACAGCGCCCGTGGCGCAAGCATCAGCAGGATGTCTTGTTGGGAGCCCTCCAAGCGTAGAGACTCGGCCAGCGCCAAACCCTCGCCTTCGGCCGTTACCAGCACGCCTCCCTCGTGGGCAACGAGAAGGCTAAACTTGCCGTTCGAGTCGGTGGTCGCCTCCCGGCTCAAGCCGTTATCGGCATAAATGCGCACGCGCGCGGCGTTGATCGCACGTCCGTTGGGATCTTCGACGCGCCCGGAATACAGTTGTCCCTGGTAGGCGCAGCTCAGGCCTATGGGAAAAAATAATAGAAACGAATAGCGGGATAGTGTCCGCATGGCTCCCCCTCGGAGTCTGGGTGAAATGCGCACGCGGTTCTCGCGTGGCGGTCGCCGGCAGGTATTCGGACTCTCAGGCGGAATTACTTGCCTACTCCCCACGGCTTCCCAGAAACCGGTGTTTCCAGTGCCTCGATTGTGGGTTTCGTTCCTGATCACCGCTGCGGGGCAGTCCCGGATTCCAACCGGGTTCCCTCTTTCGGCGCGTTAGGGGATTGCTCTCCTAGGCACACCGGCAACTAGCCTCTAGGGTAGGGCCTAGGGTTGAAGTGAGTCAACAAAAATTTTAGTTTTCCAAAACTCTGCCGTCTTTCATCCGGACCTTGCGGTCCGCGACTTCGGCGGCTTCGGGGTTGTGGGTAATCATCAGTATGGTTTGCCCGTAACGCTTGTTCAAATGCTGAAGAATTTCCAGCACCGCGTTGGAATTCTCGGTATCGAGATTACCGGTCGGTTCGTCGGCTAACAGGATCTTCGGGCGGTTCACTAAGGCTCGGGCAATGGCCACACGCTGCTGTTCGCCACCGCTCATGGCGCGCGGCTTGTGGTGCAGGCGGTGCTTGATGCCGAGCGAAACCAGTATTTCTTCGAACCACGGCTCGGCCATATGCTGTTGGTTCGACAATTCGCCCGCCAGCGCGATGTTGTCTTCCGCGGTTAAAGTCGGCAGCAAATTGTATTTCTGAAAAACGAAACCGACCGTGCCACGCCGCAGCTTGGTTAACGCCAGGTCGGTCATGCCCATGAGGTCGTATTCGCCGATGCGGGCTTGGCCGCTGGTGGCGGGAGTAAGACCGCCGAGAATGTTGAATAGCGTGGACTTGCCGCTACCGGAGTGGCCAATGATCGCAAGGAACTCGCCGTCGGCCACATTCAAATTTACGCCGCGCAACGCGTGGACGTCCACCTCGCCCACCCGGTACGTCTTCTTTAACTCGTGAACTTCAATCATCGGCCTACTCATAGGCGAGCGCCTCAATGGCATCCTGTTTGGCGGCCTTGAAACCGGGATAAAGTGCCCCGATCAACGAGGCGCCAATTGCGATTAAGGTCGCCCGCCACCACCAGTCCGTCACAATTTGCATTTGGAGGCTCGCGGGGATCAAGGTCATAATCAGCCAGCGGGAGACATAACTCAACATTACGCCCACAATGCTGCCCACCACGGACAGCGCGATGGTCTCCCGAAACAGGAGCGACACGATGTACATGGGCGTGGCGCCGAGACTTTTCAAAATACCGATTTCCCGAGTCCGTTCGAGCACGGCGGTGTAGAAACTCAAGAAGACCACCAGGAAGCCCACCACGACGGCCAGCCCGACGATGACATTCAGGAACGGCTTCAAGCCCGGCGTGTTGTCGGCGCTAATCAGCGACGTGAACTCCTTGAGCGAGTAAATCGGATACTCCTTGAGAAACGGCTGTGCCTTCAGCGCCGCCACAGTCGAATCCACATTTTCGGGCTTATCCACCTTGAGATAGATCGAGCTGAATTTGCCCGTATTGCTGATGAGGTCTTGCAGGCGGTCGATCGGCATAAAGATGCGGCTCATCTTGCCGCTTTCCACCACACCCGACACGGTCCATTCCTTATTCATCAGCTTAATTTTCGAGCCCGCCTTCAGTTTGTGCTGCGCTGCGTAATAGTCGTCTACGACGATTTCATCGGCGTTTTTCCAAGGCCCGCCATCGATGAAATTGAAGCCGCCCCCCGTGAAGCTGTTGAATTTTTCAATGTCCACACCGGTGACGCTGTTGAAGAAGCCTTCCATGTTGTGCACCGTCACGCCCATCACTTCCCGGACATGCGGCTGCTGGAGAAAGTATTCCACCATCGCCTCTTTCATCGACGGCGCGCTCATGCTGAGGACGCTTGTATTGGGCGGCCGTACGATGATGTCGGCGCCCACGCCGCGGCTGCGCTTCTGAAAGTCGTTGAGCATACCGTAGCTCATGCCGACCAGGGTAAGAATCAGATTCACTTGAATAGCAATGGCGAAGATAACCAGCAAAGTGCGGATTGGCCTGTGCCTCAGATTTTCCAGGACGAGTTTGTTGGTCAAACTCTAATTGTAGCCCGCGAGCTCAAGATCCAAAGAAAGAATGGCCCTCCCAGCATCGCCGTAATCACGCCGACGGGGAGTTCCGCGGGCGCAAAAACGCTGCGGCCTACCGCATCGCATACCGAGAGAAAAGCTCCGCCAAACAAAAAGGCTGCCGGTAGCAGCAGCCGGTGGTCGGTGCCGATAGTCAGCCGCAGCAGATGCGGGACGATCAAGCCCGCAAAGCCAATTGGTCCGGTAATGGCCGTGATGGCCCCCGCAATCAGGCTGCCGGCCCCGTAGCCCAGGCGCAGGCTCCGTCCCGTGTCGAGGCCCTTAGCCGCCGCCCAGTCGGTCCCTACCGAGAGCAGGTTCCAATCCCGGGCGCGCCAAAGCAAGAGCGCCACCGCGGGCAGCACCAACGCGGTCAAGATACCGAGCGTGCCGTATTCGATCGAATCCACGCCGCCCATCAGCCAGCGCGTAATGGCCAGGCTGCGACCCAGCGTGGTTACGTTTTGGAGAAACAGCATCAGTGCCACGCACATCGAGTTAATCGTGATTCCGGCCAAGAGCAGCGTGAAGCTCGAAAGCTTCGCACCGCGGCTGGCCAGGCCCACCACAATGGCGAGCATGAGCCCCGCCCCGGCCAGCGCAGAGGGCCACAGCCCCGCTTCGAAACCAAAACAAATGGCGGCCACCGCGCCCAGGCTGGCGCCGCTCGAAACGCCCAGAGTGTCTGGCGTTGCCAGCGCGTCCCGCATCAAGGCCTGGAACAAAACGCCGGCCACGGCCAAGGCGCCTCCGGCGAGCAACGCCAACAGCACCCTTGGCAAACGGGCGCGAAAAAAAATCTCCGCGTCCGGGCTCAGCCCCGCCCAGGCGGCGGCCGGAGATATCTGCGCCGCGCCCACTAGCGGGCAGAGCAGCAGGGCCGCGAGCCAGGCCAAGGCTCCGTACACAATAACCTTCATAGGGCGTGACGTATCATCGGCGCTTGCCCCGGTAGGGCCACTACGTCGATGTCCACCGAGAAAACTTCGCTCAAAAGCTCGGGCCGCGCCAGCTCGCTGGGGGTGCCGTCGGCGGCCAGGCGGCCCCCTTTCATCAGGAGCAGCCGGGAAGCCCACGCCGCCGCCAGGTTCCAATCATGCGTGACCGCGATCACCAAATAACCCTCTTTAGCCAATCCTTGGAGGGCTGAGAACAGATCTCTTTGGTGCGCTAGATCCAAAAATGCGGCAGGCTCGTCCAACAACAAAACGCACGGTTGCTGCGCCAAGGCGCTCGCCACCAGCACGCGCTGCTTCTCACCGCTGGAAAGAGAACGGAAATCGCGCCGGCGAAAAGCGAGGCAATCCATCGTCCGCAGGGCCTGCTCTACTTGCACCCAGTCCGCTTCGGTCTCGAACCATCTTTCCGAGTGGGGTGCCCGGCCCATCATTACGGTCTGCTCTACGCTGAGCGCAAAAGGCAAATCGAGCATCGGCTCCACCAGCGCCACTTGCCGGGCCAGTTCCCGGCGCTCGATCTTCGCTACCGCCCGCCCGCCTAAGTGCACACTCCCGGCACTGGCCTTCTCCAGGCCCGCGAGCAATCGCAGCAGCGTGCTCTTGCCCGCGCCGTTCGGCCCGAGGATAGAAACGAACTCACCCGCGCCGGCCGCAAAATCGATCCCGTCCACAATCTTCCGGCCCCCCTTATCCACGCTCGCCCCGCGAACTTCGTAAACGCCCTTCACGGCCTTCCAGCTTCGTTTAGCAATGCATACAAACGTTCGGCGGCTTCGGCGAAGCGCGGCCCCGGCACTACGAAGAGGTCCTCGTTCAACGGATAAACTCGCCCTTTTTTTACGGCGGCCAATCCCGGGATTTTCGCCCAAACGCTCAGGACGTCTTCGCGGTACTTCGAATCGGGCTGGCCCGCATGCACGGCATCGCCCATTTCAAACAACACCGCGGGCTGGCGGGCCAGCAACTGCTCTATGGAAATCCTCGGGTACATCGCCGGCGAATCCGCGAAGATGTTATCGCCTCCGGCCGCCTTCATCAGTTCGCCAATGTAGCTGCCCGGACCCACAGCGATCATGCCCTCCAAGCGTTGCGGAGTGCGCCCCACCAAAAACGCGCTGCTCTGCCGCCGCCTCACGCGGGCTTTGACCCGTTCGAGGCGCATCTCAAGATCCCGCCGCAACCGCGCCGCCTGCCCCGCCTTTCCGGTGTGCTGGCCGATCGAGTCGATGGCCGAAAGGATGCCGGGCAGCGTTTCGAGATCCAGTTCTTCCACGCGCAGCTTGAGTGCCTCGAGTTTGGCCTTAAGCCGGATCGGGTTCTTAATGATGTAAACGATATCGGGCTTCAGCGCGGCAATGGCTTCGAGGTTCGGCTGCAAGAACGAACCGATCTTTGGCTTGGCCCGTGCCGCCTCGGGATAGCGGCAATACTCGCTCACTCCGGCAATTCGCTGGTTTAGTTCAAGAGCGAATAGGATCTCGGTCAAGCCCGGCACGGTCGAAACGATGCGCTTCGGCTGCGCCTGTGCGGGAGAGGCGAGAAACAGGAAGAGTAGGAGGCTGCGCAATCTAATACAATCCTGACATGCAACGCCGTAGCTTCGTCGCCTCCGCCCTTTCCGCTAGTCAGATTCGCGGCGCCAATGAGTCCGTTCGCTTGGCCTTGATCGGCTCCGGCGGACGTGGCCGTTACGTGGCCGGCTTTGCCAAGGAAAACCCCTTCGCCAAATACATCGCCACGGCCGACGTCTACGCGACCAACGCCCAGGCCGCTGCCCAACAACTCGGAGCCGCCACGGCCGTTCAGGATTTCCGCCGCTTGTTGGACCGCAAGGATATCGACGCCATCATCGTGGGAACGCCCGACCATTGGCACGCCACGATAGCGGTCCTAGCGGCCGACGCCGGCAAAGACGTTTATGTGGAAAAACCCTTGGCCTACACCATTGCCGAGGGACGCAAAATCGTTGATGCGATGACCCGCACCAAGCGCCTGATCTTCGGCGGCACCCAGCATCGCAGCGCGAACCACTTCGCACAGGCCGCCGACCTCATCCAAAGCGGCTATATCGGCCCTGTGAAGTATGTGCGCATTTGGAATTACGTCAATCTGGCGCCGAGCGCGGTCTCGAAGGTTCCCGATAGCGCCCCGCCGGAAGGCCTCGATTGGGATATGTATCTTGGCCCCGCGCCGCAGGTCCCGTTTAATCAGCGACGCTTCCTGGCTACCTTCCGCCACTTCAGCGACTACGCCGGCGGCACGATTACGGACTATGGCACGCACCGCTTCGACACCTTGCATCAGATCATGGGCCTCTCCGGCGCCGCTGCCGCGCCCAAGCGGATTTCGGCCTCGGGCGGGCGGCTGCTTCTGGAGGGCGCCGGCGACAATCCCGATCTGCTCCAAGCAACCTACGAATACGAGAACTTTGTCCTCACCTACGAAGGTGTCAATTTCAACGGCCACGGCGGCGGCTTCCGCACGCCGCAGTGGAAATACTACAACGCCGCCGGCGACAAAGACATGCCCAACGGCATGGCCTTTTACGGCACCAAAGGCACGATGATCGCCGAACGCGTAGGCTTTGAAATTCATCCCGAATCCGCCCCCCGCGGCGACGGCCGGCCGGTGATTGAAGCCAAGAGCCAGGCCGCCCGCGATGCGACGCGCGACCACGCTATGCGCTTCGTCGACTGTGTCCGGGGCGCCCAGAAGCCTAATGCCACCGCGCTTACGGCCCACCTTGCTACCAACATCGGCCACCTCGGCAATATCGCCTTACGCACCGGGCAGAAGTTGCATTGGGATGCCGCCAAAGAGCGCTTTACCAATTCCGAGGAAGCCAATCAGCTGCTGGCCCGCGCCCCGCGCAAACCCTGGGCGCTGATTTAAGGGCAAATGCGACACTGAAGAGGATGATTGAAATTTTGCGGCCGGGCGTCCATGCGAACGCCGCCCGGGTGGTGCTCTTTGACTTTGACGGAACGATTTCGCTGATCCGCACCGGCTGGGTCAACATTATGATCCCTATGATGGTGGAGTTTCTGCGAGACCTCAAGACAGGAGAGTCCGACGCGGAACTCACCGAACTGGTGGAAGAATTCGTCGGACGCCTAACCGGCAAGGAAACCATCTACCAGATGATGGAACTGGCCGAGCAAATCCGCCGCCGCGGGGGCTCGCCCCAGGATCCTAAGCTCTATAAGCAGATTTATCTGGACCGCCTGCACACGATGATCAAGAGCCGTCTTGAGGGCTTACGGCGCGGAGACTTGGATCCAGAGGCCTCCATGGTGCCCGGCTCGCGCCCCCTCCTCGAAGAACTCCGCTCGCGTGGTCTCAAACTCTATTTGGCCAGCGGCACCGACCACGAAAATGTGGTGGAGGAAGCCAAACTGCTGAACGTGCATCAGTACTTCGACGGCGGCGTCTTTGGGGCCCTGGACGATCTCAGCAAGTTTTCCAAAGCCTTGCTGGTCCAGCAGATCGTCGCTTCAAGCGAATACCGGGGCGAGGAATTCCTCGGCTTTGGCGACGGCTATGTCGAAATTGAAGTCGTCAAACAAGCGGGCGGAGTGGCCGTCGGCGTCGCCTCCGACGAACCGGCCTGTCAGCGCATCGACGACTGGAAGCGCCAACGTCTCAGTGGGGTCGGCGCGGACTTTATCGTGGCGAACTACCAGAACCTCCCCGCGCTTGTAAAAACGCTCTTCCCGAACTAGATGCCCTCTCGCTACCCAACCTTTGACCGAAGCCGCCTCCGTGTTCTGCCCTTGGGCGAACGCGTAAACGATCTGCAGTTGCACAATTGGCTTGCGCTGGAGGACGAGACTCCCCCTTATCACCATCCCGACCTGCCTGCGCTGGCCCAGCGCATCCGTACCGCTCGCGAACAGGGCCGCGCCGTAATCCTGATCCTCGGCGCGCATGTCCTGCGTGCCGGGGTCAACCGCCATCTGATCGGCCTCCTGGAACGGGGTTGCTTCACCCACCTCGCCTTCAATGGCGCGGGCGCCATCCACGATTATGAATTGGCCCGTATTGGCGCGACCACCGAAAGCGTCGCTCGTTATATCCGCGAAGGGCAGTTCGGTTTGTGGAGCGAAACCGGCGAATTGAACGAATGGATTTCCGAAGCCGCCCAGCGGGAACTCGGGCTCGGCGAACACATCGGCGCCTCCCTCCAGGCTTCGGACTTTCCCCATAAGGAACTCAGCGTCTTTGCCGCCGCCTGGCGTACGGGCATCCCCGCCACCGTTCACGCCGGCCTCGGTTACGACATCCTCCACGAACATCCCAACTTCGACGGCGCCGCGCTTGGGGCGGCCAGCTATCGCGATTTCTTGATCTTCGCGCGCGCGGTCGAAAACCTGGAAGGCGGCGTCCTCCTTAATTTCGGTTCCGCCATCATGGGCCCCGAAGTCTACCTGAAAGCGCTGGCCATGGCCCGCAATGTCGCCCACCAGGAGGGCCGCGAAATCCGCCGCTTTACCACGGCTGTTTTCGATCTCGTGCCCATTCGCGGCGACTTCCGCCGGGAATTGCCTAAGTCGGACCCCGGCTACTACTTCCGCCCGCAAAAAACGATTCTTGTGCGTACCGTGGCCGACGGCGGGGAAAGCTTTTACTTTGAAGGCCATCACCGCGCCACTCTTCCCGCGCTTTGGAAATTGCTGCAATGACGCCGCAAGACATTCTCCAACGCTTGCCGGAACTCAACGTATTGGTCATTGGCGATATCTGTCTGGATCGCTGGTGCACTTACGATCCCGCCCACGCGGAACCTTCGCGCGAGACGGGCATCCCGCGCGTCGCCGTTCTAGGGGTCGAATCGACCGCCGGCGCGGTGGGCACCATCGCCAACAATCTCTCCGACCTGGGGGTCGGCAGGGTGGCCGTCATGGGTGTGGTCGGCGATGACGTTCATGGCGAGGAACTCTTCCGCTGCCTGGCGCGGCGCGACATCGGCGTCGACCTGGTCGTGCACAGCGACAGCGTCCAGACTTTTACCTATGTGAAGCACATCAACCGGCAGACCGGCGTCGAGGACCGCCCGCGCGTCGATTACATCAATACGCGCCCGCTTCCTTTGCTGCTCGAACGCCAGTTGGTGCAAAACATCGACGCTTTCGCGCACATGTTCGATGCCATACTCGTCTGCGACCAAGCCGAAACCAGCATGGGCGGCGTGGTGACTCCAGAGTTGCGCTTAGCCTTGGCCAGGCTCGTTGCGGGCCACCCGGACAAGATCGTGTGGGTGGATTCGCGCGCCCGGGCCGAACACTTCCGGCGTGTCTATTTGAAGCCGAATGAGCAGGAAGCCCGCGAAGCCTGCCAACGCCTGCTGGGCCGGGACGATTTGCCTGGATTCGCGCGCGAATTGGAATTAAAAGCGTTGGTCGTTACCCAGGGTGCCGCAGGCGTTACCCGCATTGAAGGCGGACGGGAACGCCAGATCAATGCCCCCCGCATCGAGAAGCCCGTCGATATCTGTGGCGCGGGCGATAGCTTCTCAGCCGGCGCCGCCTGCGCGTTAGCTTCCGGCGCGGCCCTGGACGAAGCCTTGCACTTTGCCAATTTGGTGGCCAGCATTACTGTCATGAAGCCGGGCACCGGTACCGCGCATCCGGAGGAAGTGCGTGAGGCGGCCCGGCGTTTTCCAGCCCTCTAAAGAGCCTTGCCATGAACACCCTTGCCATTGACATTGGCGGCACGAAGTTCTCGCTGGCGTTGTTCCGGGGCGAAGAGATGCTCCTGCGCGAGTCCCGTCTGACGGACCGCGCCACCGGCCCTCACGGGATGCTCGCGGCTATCGAAGAAATCGTCGCGGCCTGGAAGCGGCATCATACCATCCACCGCTGCGGCATCGGCTTCGGCGGACCCGTGGATTTCGGCGCGCAGAAGGTTTTCCTGTCCACCCATGTGGCGGGCTGGGACGCCCATCCTCTGGTGGAGGCCATCGAGCGCCTTGCCGGCGCACCCGCCGTCATGGATAACGACGCCAACGTGGGCGCCCTCGGGGAAGGCCGTTCCGCCCCCCGGCCTCTTTTCTACATGACGCTGTCCACGGGCATTGGCGGCGGCATTCTCACTGAGCACGGCCTCTACCGCGGCGCCGATTGCTACGCGGGTGAGATCGGGCACGTGTGCATCCGGCCAGACGGTCCGGCCTGCTTGTGCGGCGCCCGGGGATGCCTGGAACGCCTCTGTTGCGGCCTTTGGCTGGAGCGAGACTTCGGCCAGCCGGCCCAGTTGCTGCTGCAGGACCCCGCTTTCGTAGAACGCTACGTGGTGGATCTGGCCCAGGGCTTGAAGGCGATTACCATGATCCTGAATCCCGCCCGCATTGTCATTGGCGGTGGCATCGCTAAGGCCGGAGACAAGCTCTTCGTCCCCTTGCGCGCCGAGTGGCGCCGCGTGGTCACCGCTTGGTCCCGCGCCCGCCTGGAGGTCCTTCCCGCCGCTCTCGGCGATGACAGCGTCTTGTACGGCGCGCTAGAACTTGCGAAAGAGAGATTTCCCCTATGACCTATACCGAGACCTACCGGCAGCAACTCATCGCCGCCTTAAACGCCTTAGACCTGGCCCAGGTGGACCTGGCCGTCGAATGGCTGCGCGAGGCGCGCGACTCTGGGCGTACCATCTTCATGACGGGCAATGGCGGCAGCGCGGCCAGCGCCTCCCACTTCGTCTGCGACATGCTTAAAGGCGCCAGCTTTCAGAAGCAAAAGCGCTTCCGCATCCTCTCGCTTCACGACAATATGCCCACGCTCACGGCTTATTCCAACGACGTGGACTATCACGACGCGGCGCTCGAACAACTCAAGAACTTCGCCATGCCGGGCGACGTAGTGATTGCCATCAGCGGCAGCGGCAATTCTCCCAACGTACTTCGCGCCCTCGACTACGCCAATGCGCTAGGCTGCAAAACCATCGCATTTACGGGGCGAGACGGCGGCAAGCTGGCGCCGCTCGCCCAGTTGCGCATCCATACCGCGCAGACTCACATGGGCCGCATCGAGGATGCGCACATGATCGCGCTCCACATGATCTGCTATCGCTTTATGGAAGAAGGAATTTAGGGGAAGTCCCCTACGTTTGCCCCGAGCTCCCGGCTCTGTGCGCAGGACCAATAGCCTCCGTTTAGCCTCCGTTTAGCCTCCGTTTAGCCTCCGTTGCGGTCGCTTATTTGCATGGCTTACCCGCATCGTTTGGGCACACGGCCCCAGCGGCTATTTCTTGAACAGGCTGTCGAAAGCCGCCCGCGCGTCCTGCGCGCTCCGGGGAGCCGTAATCTGTTCCAGCGGCCTCCCGGAGGCCGGGTTTCCGTTTACGGCGCCGCCAAAGGAAGGCCGCGCCTGGGGCGTATCCCTCGCCACCGTCACCCGCGGCTTGAAGAAGGTGCATTCGTTGGTGATGTCCTTCTTATTGATCCGCTCGGGAATCGGCTTCAGGCACTGGAAACGCGTCGACGGTTCGAAGTACGAACACTGCTTGCAGCAATGGAGGGCGCTGTTGCACTTGGGACAATTGCCGCGGAAATCCATGTCCATATCCAGCGTCGTGGAACAGTTCCAGCAGCGGCTCGCCGCCACACTCTGCACCAGGCGCGGAAGCCGCGGCCCGGTCACGTCGAGGGGGGGCTTGGGGCCATTGAACTTACCTTTGTCCCCGCCTCCGCGTTCCTCGCGGTAGCGGTCGTCCTTAAACTCGCGGCGGCCGTTATTGCCGTTGTCCTGATAGCCGCGTTGACCGTATTTGCGATCACTATCCATGCGCTGGGCAAACTCCTTGGCGGACACACCACCCGTATCGCTGTCTGGGATCGGGGGGACTAGAGGATTCTAGAGGTCCGGATAAATCTGGCTGAGTAGTCTGGAAAGTTTCGAGTGGATGAAAAAGAGTGGCCGTATACCGCTCCGTGCCGCGACAAGGCGTTAACTCCATCCCCTGTGTATCACAGTTCCTTACAAGATTCCAGAGAAATGTTTTTTCTCTTCATCGCGAAAGTCATAGGGCGCCCTCGCCCGTTAGGCCCAGCGAATCAAGTCGCCGCAAGGCCGAGTGAGCGGGTCGGTGTAATGGTTCGGGCTTATGCGCAAGGCATAACCCAGGCGCCCCGTCTGAGACGGCACGTATCTATACTCGTAGACGCAGGCGGCGCCTTTTTGTTCAGTCGGCTGCAACGTAATCACCTCGGTATTCTCGAGGGTGCCGTCGCTGGCGATCCTGCCAACCACCGCCTGCACCCGTACGTCGGCGGATTGCAGCCCGGCTAAATCGACCGCTACCTTAAAGGGAATCTCCTGGCCGCTTACCAACAAGGTCTCGGGCTTCACGCCCGTATCGCTAAAGCGCACCCGTTCCCAGGCCCGCCGCACATCGCCAGCCCATGCCGCCCGGGTCCGCGCATTCTCATACGAGTTCTTGGCAAAGTCCTGGCCGGCCAAATAGGCGGGCTCATAAAGTTCGTGCATGTATTCCTTGATCATGCGCTGCGCGTTAAATTGCGGGCTGATCAGCCGGATGCAGTTCTTCACTCGCTCCAGCCATTCGTGAGGCAACCCGTCGTCCGCCCGCCGGTAATACATGGGCAGAATCTCGTTTTCGAGTATCGAATAAATGCCCGAGGCGTGAAACTCGTCTTGGCCCGGTTCGTACAGCTCCCGGTCGCCGATCGCGAAACCCAGGCTGGCATCGTAGGCTTCGTCCCACCACCCGTCGAGCACACTCAAATTCGGCACGCCGTTAATCGCCGCTTTCATGCCTGAAGTGCCGCAGGCTTCTTCCCCGCGCCTCGGATTATTCAGCCACAGGTCGACTCCCTGCACCATTTCGCGCGCCACTTGCAGGCTATAGTCCTCGACGAAGATCAACGACTGCGTTAATTCCGGATCGCGGGAAAGTTGTACGATCTCCCGGATGAGCGTCTTGCCCGGATGGTCCTTGGGGTGCGCTTTACCCGCGATGATGATCTGCACGGGCCGCTCTTTGTTGTTCAGCAGTTTCTTCAGCCGCGCTACATCCTTGAAGACCAGCGTGGCCCGCTTATAAGTGGCAAAGCGTCGGGCAAAGCCGATCGTAAATGCGTCCGGATTCAAAACCTGTTCCAGGCGGTGAATTTCGGATGCGCTTGCCTGGCGCTTCATCGCCGCCTGCGCGCTGCGCTCGCGCACGAACTGAACCATGTGCCGCTTTTGTTTGCGATGCACTTCCCAGAGTTCGCGCTCCGGGATGTCGTTGACGTTTTCCCAAATCTTTGGGTCCGTATAGCGTTCGCGCCAATCCGGGTCGAGATATTGGTCGTAAAGCATCGCCAATTCGCCGCACAACATCGACGGAAGGTGGATGCCATTCGTCACCGAAGTGATCGGCACCTCGTGCACCGGCAAACCGGGCCACAGTTCGGCCCACATCTCTTGCGACACATAGCGGTGCAAAAGGCTCACCGCGTTCCGGTAGGCCGATGCCTTCATGGCTAGAATCGCCATCGAATACCGTTCGTTGGCATCCCCTGGGTTCCGGCGTCCCAAGGCGAAAACCTGGTCTACCGGAATGCCCGATTCTTCGCAATAACCGGCCAGGTACTCATAAACAAGCCCGCTATCGAAGAGGTCGATGCCCGCGGGTACGCTCGTGTGCGTCGTGAAGATGTTAGAGGCGCGCGAGGCTTGCAAGGCTTCCTCGAAGCTCAATTTCTCCTCGGTCATCAGCAAACGGATCCGTTCCAGCGATAGAAACGCCGAATGCCCTTCATTCATATGGAACACATTGGGGTGCAACCCCATGGCCTTTAAGGCTCGCAGGCCGCCGATGCCCAGCACGATTTCCTGCCGGATGCGTGTGTGGGAATCCCCGCCGTAGAGCTGATCCGTAATGTCCCGATAATCCGTCTGGTTGTTCTGCGCAATGTTCGTATCCAGCAGAAACAACTTAACCCGCCCCACCTGCACCCACCAAACCTTGATGTGGACCACCCCGCGTGGCATCTTCACGGTCACAATCAGGTCTTGGCCGTCGATCTCGATCGGGCGCACCGGCAATTGGTAAAAATCGTTGATCGGCTGCCGTTCCTGCTGCCAGCCATCCGGGTTCAAGCTCTGCGAGAAATAGCCCTTCTGATATAGCAGCCCCACGCCCACCAGCGGATAGTTTTCGTCGCTCGAGGCCTTCATGTGATCGCCGCTCAACACGCCCAAACCGCCCGAGTAAATGGGCATGCATTCCACCAGCCCGTACTCCATCGAAAAATAGGCGACCAGCCGCCCGTCGTGATAGGCCGGCGTCGCCTGCATGTACGCGTCGTAGCGCTCACAGGCGCGTTTGTACACGGAAAGATAACGAGGATCCTTCGCCGCTTTCTCCAGTACCTCCGGACGCAGACGGTTCAGCATCAACACCGGATTGTGCGTTTCTTTCCAAAGGACTGCATCTAAACGCCGGAATAGCGCGCGCAGTTGGTGGTCCCAACTCCACACCACATTCGCCGCAATCTCCGGCAGGCGGCTCAATTCCGCAGGTAAAGCCGGACGCACCAAGAACTCGGTCAAAGGTTGAATCTGATAGGGCATAGAAGATTTAGGAAGGATTCTCCGCAGGTAGCAGGATCAAATGGTCCTATTCATCCATCGGCTGGGACGGCTCTCCCCTTAGTGTTAAGGAAGATTAACAGTCTTCCCTTCCTTATATGTTTAGGTTAAGATGCCGCTATGAAATTGAGCGCCCAGGAGGAATACGGACTACGTTGTCTCCTACAAATGGCGAGCCGCGGCGACGAGGCCAGTCTCAGTATACCGGAGATTAGCCGTGCCGAAGGGCTATCAATTCCCAACGTCGCCAAGTTGATGCGCCTGTTGCGCCTCTCCGGCTTTGTGCGGAGTGTGCGTGGCCAAGCGGGGGGCTATACCCTGGCGCGGCCGGCCTCCCAGATCTACGTCGGCAGCGTTCTCGAAGCGCTCGGCGGGAAACTTTTCAGTCCCCGTTTCTGCGATCGGCACTCGGGCCTGGAAACGGTTTGTGTCCATAATCAGGATTGCAGCATGCGCAGTCTTTGGATTTCGCTCCAAAACATGCTGGAGAAGGTTCTCTTCCAGGTCACCCTTTCGGAACTGCTGATGAAGGAAAACCCGATGCACGAAGCCTTGCTTACCCGCCACGGTACCCTCATCATGCCGGGGCATTCCTCCCAGACCGCCGCTGGACTCTAGGCCAGTAGTAAGCTGTTGGCATGAGCACGCAGTTCCGGTCGAGTTGGGTCCGGTCTGCTCTGGCCGCTTCTCTGTTGTGCTTGTTTCTTGCCACAGCATGGTCCCAGTCCCGGGGCCGCAACCGCTGGGCGCAATTCGAACACGAAATGCAGGATCCCGTCGACGATCCCGACGACGCTGGCCAGCCCGGCGAATTCGTCTTTGCGCGCCTTCGCTATCGATCCCAACGCGACGGCCGCGCCTACGCTCGCTGGGGCATAGACGCCAATAAGGGCGACCGCCTCTTCCTATGGCATCTCCGCCGCCTCACTCGCCTCCACACGCGTTCCATTGAACAAATTGTCGATATCGACGACGACGACGTCTTTAACTGGCCCTTCCTCTTTGCCGTCTCGCCGGGCGATTGGGTCTTTAGCGAGTCCCACGCGCGGCGCCTTAAGCAATACTTCGACCGCGGCGGCTTCCTCATGGTCGACGATTTCCATAACGAGCGGGAATGGGCCAGCTTTATGGCCGGCATGACGTTGGTTGATCCCCAGGCCCGTGTCGTCGAGTTGACCGACCCCGACTCGATTTTTCACATCGTCTACGACATGAAAGAGCGCTTCCGCGTCCCCGGGGCCAACGTCGTCCACGGCAATGGCGTTGAGCGGGGTGGATTCGACCCCCACTGGCGCGCCATCGTCGATGAGCGGGGAAACATCATGGTCGCCGTCTGCTTCAACATGGATGTTGGCGATGGCTGGGAGTTTGCCGACGATCCCGACTACCCCGAAAAATTCTCCGGGCAGGCTATTCGCCTTGGCGTCAATTACGTCCTTTACGCCCTGACCCACTAACGCAATAAAGGCCGACAGGCGGTGGCGACTCGTCCCTTTCGCCACCGCTGCCGAACCCTTTGAGAGCGGCAAAACCGCTTCGTTGGTAAAAGCGCATTTCCCCGGTAAAAAAGGACAAGAATCTCAAAAAAATATTTGTCGGCTCGCTACAATGCGGAGCGTGATCCACTCGATTCTCTTTGACATGGGGAATGTACTGATCCCTTTCGATATTCAACGGGGCTATGACGCCTATGCGCGTCTCAGCGGCCTGGACGCCTCCTCTGTCGCCGAGCGCATTCGCGCCTCTGGCCTCTACGGCGCCTATGAATCCGGCCAGATCGACACGGCGGTTTTCCATGCTTCCTTCACCTCCTTACTCGGTTTTGACCTCCCGCTCGCCGATTTTCGAGAGGTTTGGAATGCGATCTTTCTGCCGGAACCGGCTACCAGCGAAGAATTGCTGATCTCCCTCAAACAGCGCTACCGCCTGGTGCTCCTCTCTAATACGAATGAACTGCACTTCGATTGGCTGCGGGAGCGCTATCCGCTGTTGCAGCATTTCGACGCCTACACGCTTTCCCATGAGGTAAAGGCCATGAAGCCGGACGAGCGCATCTTTGCCGCCGCCGTCGAAAACGCCCGCTGCCGGCCCGAGGAATGCTTCTTCACCGACGACATTCAGGCTTACGTCGATGCCGCCCGCAGTTTTGGCATTCAGGCCGAACAATTCACAGGCGAAACGGCGCTGCGCGCCCACCTTACCCGTTACGGCATCACTTTTTGATCGCCACCAGCCCCACACTCTCCCGGCCGTCCAGGTAGAGCGTGGGTGGAAAATCCCGGCGCCGGTATAGCCAACAGCGCTCGATCTCGAACCCCGCCGCCGTAAACACACGCGCCAATACTTCCTCGTCGAGCAAATGGATCGATTTTGGGATCTCGCCCAGGCGCCCATGCCTCGAATACTCGCGCGTGTTTTCAATCCAGCCGGGAAAATAAATGCCGTCCTCTCGGCGGCGCTCGTACTCTGGCAAAAAGTCTTGAAAGGGCGCCATGTACGGCGTTGCCGCCTGCACAAACACCCGTCCGCCTGGGCGAAGCCAATAGCGAAGACTCTCCGCACCCGTCTCCATTTGCCGCCCCGTGAAGAAGTGGAAAACGTTGGACGCCAGCGCCAGATCGAAAGCTTCGCCCGGCAGTTTCACGTTTCGCGGGAACCGGGCCGCAAGCAGCGTTAAGCGTTCGCGATTTGCTGGGGGGCACTCGTTCCAAAGGCGATCCAGGTGAACCGGGTCGAGATCGTTGGCCAGCACCTTGGCCCCGCGCGCCAGGGCCGGTAAAGTGGCCACTCCATAAGCCGCGCCAATTTCCAGCGCGCTCACGCCCGGCCCGCACGCCTCGACAAACATCTCCGCCACCTCGTTCAGGACGTTCGAGGTCCAACCTGTGCGGTTACGGGTCCCCACCCGTTTGGCCTTCAAGATTTCCTGAGAGTTTTCCCCGCTGGCACGCACTCCTTCCATGATGCGCACTTTGGTCTTCTTGCTGCTGGCCACCCTGCTTCCGGCCCAGGCCCCTACGAAAGAAGCCCTGCGCCTGCAGATTGCGGACCTCAAGGTCAAAGCCTTCGAGATCCAAACCCAAGTGGAATTGCTCGAGCAGCAACTTAAGGATCTCGAGGCCGCCGAAGCCGCGAAACCGCTTCCCCAAACCCTCAAAGGCGCGCCCGTACGCATTCGCTGCGCCGGCCACACCAAGGACGGCACCCGCTGTACCCGCCACGCCGAAGCCGGTTCGCGCTTCTGCTGGCAACACAAAGCGAAACGTTGACCCCCTTCCGCTCCAAACCAAATTGACATATAATTCCTCCCAGTCTGATTTGAATCTTTCTCAGGGGATAAAATGTTATGCGCAAAACTTTGTCTGTTTTGTCCTGCTGCTTGCTTGGCGTTTTCGCCGCCTATTCGCAAGCCGTCAATGGCTCGCTCGTCGGCACGGTAACGGATAGTTCCGCCGCCCTCGTAGCCGGCGCCAAAGTCACTCTTACCGCCACACAAACTGGTCAGTCGCAACAAGTGCAGACCAATGCGAGCGGCAACTACTCTTTTCCAAATCTGCAGCCGGGCGTTTACCGGGTGGAGATTGAACTGGCCGGGTTCCGGAAGTCGATCCGGGACTCCATCGATGTGATCGTCAACTCCACCTCGCGCGCGGACTTCGAGTTGCAACCGGGCCAGATCAACGAATCGATTTCGGTCACCGCGGACGCCGCCGTCCTCCAGACCGACCGCTCCGATACGGGCCGCAAAATCGAAACCCGCCAATTGGCCGATCTCCCGCTTGCCTACAACCGCAACTTCCAAAGCCTTCTCAATCTCGTGCCGGGTGCTACGCGCTCCTTCCGCCCGCACTCGGAGTTCTTTAACGTGCAGGACTCGCTTTCGACCCGCGTCAATGGGCAAAGCCGCCTATCCAATAACGTCCAACTCGAAGGCGTGGACAACAATCAGCGCACGGGCCTCTTGACGGCGATGATTCCGGCCATCGAAGCGCTGCAAACGGTGGACGTCACGACGTCGAATTATGAAGCCGAACTCGGCCGCGCGGGCGGGGCTGTCACCAACGTGAACTTCAAATCCGGCACCAACGAGTTGCACGGGAGCGTGTACGAATTCAACCGCGTCAGCCGCCTGGGCGCGCGGCCCTTTTTTGCGAACTCAAAGCCTGTAACCACCATTAACAATTTCGGCTTCACGCTAGGCGGACCTGTCCTCAAAAACAAACTCTTCTACTTTGTGAATTACCAGGGCATTCGCGACCGCCGCGGCGATTTCCACCAAGGCACCATCCCGACCCTGGGTTTCCGCTCCGGCAATTTGAATTGGACCAACGGTACGGATATCTTCGACCCCGCCTCCGGCGCCGCCGACGGCACGGGCCGTACCGCTTTCCCCAATCGCACCATTCCCGCCAGCCGCATCAGTCCCATCGCCGCCCGGTTGCTCGCCTTGGTGCCGGCGCCCACGACCGACGGCTTCTTGCAGAATTTCCAGACCTCTACCGTTCGCAAAAAGGACACCGACGGCGGCGACGGCAAGGCGGATTACAACATCACCGCCAACGACCGTCTCAGCGTGCGCTATTCGCGGCAGAATTCCACCATCTTCGACCCGCCTCTCTACGGCGAGCGGGGCGGCGGTTTCCGCGACTTTGCTGGTACCGGCGAACAAAAGGCCATTAACGCCGCTATCAACTACACCCGCGTCTGGAACCCCACGCTCATCACCGAAATCCGCACCGGAGTCGCTTATTACCGCAACGTGGCTGAGAACGCCGATATCGGCCTCAGGACTTCCGAGGAAATCGGCATTCCGGGCGTGAATGTCAGCGATTTCACGGGCGGCGTGTCCAACATCGTCATCAACGGTTTCTCTAACCCCACCGTGGGTTATTCTCCCAGCCTACCCTGGGATCGTGGCGAAACGAATTTGAACTTCATCGTCAACAACACGAAGATCATCGGCAATCACACGATCAAGTTCGGTGTCGACTACCGCCGCAACCGCGACGAACTGCTGCAGAACCAGACTTTCAGCCCTCGCGGTCGTTTCACCTTTAGCGAAGGCACCACGGTCCAGGCCACCCGCAACGCCGCCGGCCAGCTCACCGCCGGCTCGCCCCAGAGCTTCGGCAACTCCTTTGCGAGTTTCCTGCTCGACCAATCCAGCAACTACGGGCGCGATCTGCCCCTCATCTTCCCCACCTTCATCCAGAAGCCCTGGTTCTCCTATATTCAGGACAACTGGAGCGTCAACTCGAAGTTGACCCTGAACATCGGTCTCCGCCACGAACTCTGGCCCCCGCCGACGCCCCGCGTGAAGGGCGGCTTCTCCAACTTCATTCCCTTTACCAATTCCCTCGAAGTAAGCGGCTTTGGCAACATCCCAGATAACCTGGGCCGCCAAAACTTCAAGACCAATTTCGCCCCTCGCTTCGGCGCGGCTTATCGCTACAACGACAAGACCGTGGTCCGCATGGGCTACGGCATCTCGTTTGTACCGCTGGCCGATAACGGCTACGCGTTTAATTTCCCGGTCCGGGAAAACAATTCCTTCACCTCCGTCAGCGCCTTCGTGCCCGCCGGGCAGATGCGGGGCGGCTTCCCCGCCTTCCGGCCCTTCCCCGTACCCGACAGCGGAATCATTACGCCCGCGCCCGCTTCGGTCTTCAATTATGTCCGCCCCGACGTCCGCGAAGCCTACATCCAGTCCTGGAACGTCGCCGTGCAGCGCCAATTGCCGGGCCAGCTTGCCTTTGAGATCGCCTACGTCGGCAACAAAGGCACCGGCGTCACGGGCGTGCTCAACATGAACCCGGGCTTAGTCATCGGCGCGGGCGCCAATGGCCAGCCCTTTAATACCCAGTTCGGCCGTCGCGATGCCATCAATAACATCTTCTTCGGCACGAATTCGAACTACCACTCCATGCAGGTCAAACTCGACCGCCGCTTCTCGGGCGGCTTCGCCCTCACCACGGCTTACACCTGGGGCAAGGCCATCGATTCCACCGGCGCCGACAACGGCGGCTTCCGCTACTACATCAACCCCGACCGTAACCGCGCGCGCGCTGACGGCGACGTGCGTCACGTCTTTGTCCAAAGCTACGTCTACGAGCTGCCTTTCGGCAAGGGCAAGAAGATGCTCACTTCCGGTCCCCTGGCGCTCCTCGCCGGTGGCTGGCAGGTAAATGGCGTCCTCACGCTCCAGACCGGCGCGCCTTTCAACTTGAGCGTTCCGGGCACGATCATCAATGCCCCCGGTAACGCCAACGACCCCAACCTCGTGGGCGAGTACGTTAACACCAAGGGCGTGGGCAGCCACACCCAATGGTTTGAACGGAGCGCCTTCGCGCAGCCCGCCGCGGGCACCTTCGGCAACATCGGCCGCAACGCCTTTACCGGTCCGGGCCTCTTCAATTTGGACGCCTCCATCTTCCGCCGCTTCAACCTCACCGAGCGATGGAAGGCGGAGTTCCGCGCCGAAAGCTTTAACTTCAGCAACACTCCGAAGTTCAACAACCCCAACGGCGACATCACCAGCCCGAATTTCGGCCGGGTCACCGGGGCGCAAGGCGCGCCTAACGGCCCCCGCGAAATTCAGCTCGGTCTGAAAATCATTTTCTAACCCCGCTTCTTTGGCTTCGGGGCACTCGCGATCTTCCAGGCTCTCTGGACAAAGGCCGCGAGTGCCCCGTCGTCTATTTTGTCGAGGTGGATGCCGACCCATCCGCTCGGTCCTACATACGGCGGGCGAAAAAAGACCTCGGGGGCTTCCGCTACCAGGGCCTCTTGTTCGCCCGGTGCGGCGGGCAACCAGACGGCGATGCGGTCCGCGCCATGATGATGGTCGTCGAACATTGCAAAGACTTTCTTCTTAGCAAAAAACGTGGGTTCGCCATGGCTCAGCCTTTCACTCACCTCGGGGAGCGCCAGGCACAGGCGCCGCAAGCGCAGCAGTTGATCACGACTGGATTCCCGCACGCTTTCCCTACTTCATCGCGTTTTCGCGGCGTTCTTTGCGCAGCCCACCCAGCGTTTTCATCCGCTCTGCGGAAAGCATCGCTTTCAATTGCCCGTCCGTCGCCTTGTCGATGGCTTCGACATTTTTCCCCATCCTGAGCTTGGTCGACAATGACGCCTGTTCGGCGCTTAACCCTAAGGTTGACATCAGTTCGGAGGCGTTCTCCTCGGCCGTTTTTGCCTGGGCATAAGCTAGGTCTGCCGCAAAAACCGTCAAAAAAGCGAAAAAAATAATTCGTTCGCGCATACTCGTTCATCCTACAACCCATTTCCCGACGGCCGATCTCGGGTCTCCTGTGCTGCGCCAAGGTCCCTCCCGGCCAAAGAGCTCGGGGATGGACCCGCCAACAGCATCCACCTTCCCCTACCTGCCTCTATCTAGGGCCTCCCGAGACTAGGCCCGTCTTGTTGAACGATGCTACAAGCATCGTACCAGTACTTGGTAGACCTTTTCCCTATTGGTCGCAAGTGGACCATTCCGTAGCCTAACTATATCCAAACGGCCCGCCGTCCCGGGCCCTTTCAAAATCAGGAGGTTACGCCTGTAATGGTTTCGCTGGAGGGAAAAAAGCGGCCACAGGGCTTAGAGGTTCCAAATCAGGGAGTACCAGGATCATTGTTAGGTCTGGCAACTGCGATGGGGAGAGAGACGGCCCTGTCCACGAGCCTGCCAGCCCACTTCCTGCCCCTCGAAATGGCCGCCCCGGAAGTCCTAAACGCTAGCGCTTTAATCGGTTGGGTTGGTGTGGTGGAGCCCCCGTGCTTGGCGCTGCTCGAAGAGTGCGCCGACACCCCGGAACGCCTCCATCGCGTCCTTGCCGCCGCCGCCGAAGCCCTTTTGCTGCGCTACGACGCCCTAGAGCAGGAAGAAGACCGCCAGCTTCGATTTGTAGATCTCTTGCCCGCAGAAGGCACCGTCAGCCGTGCCGCCAAACGCCTCGCTCAAGGCGCGCGATATCGCTTCACCATCGAAGCCGCCGCTTCGCGTGAAGATCTCTCCACCCATACGGAATCCACCGCCGACCTCACCCTGGTTTATCTCCCCGGTAGCGCCCATTGCGGCTGGCGCTTCCGGGCCGGTGCCTGGAATCAATGCCGTCTGGAACGTTTTCATGCGCACTATTGGGGCTTCCTCCAAAAAGCCCTCCAGGATCCCGAAGCCCTCATCGCTTCCCATTCGATTCTCACTCCCCGCGAAGCGGAACTGCTCGGCGGCCCCTGGAACGGCCAACCATTCGTCTCCACTACCGAGCCCTCCATTCATGCGCTTTTTGAAGACGTCGTGCGCGCCTTTCCGGGACGCGTAGCCGTTAGCGACGCCTGGACCCAAGTCACCTACGACGAACTCAACCTGGCCGCTAACCGTCTCGCCCACTACCTGCTCTACTTCACGGTCCGCCCCGGCTCCGTTGTCGCGATCCTCGCCGATCCCTCTGTGGAAATGATTGTGGCCATGCTCGCCATCCTAAAGGTCGGTGGCGTCGCTTTGGCTCTCGATCCTCAGGAGTCCAACGAAATGCTCGCCGCCCGCCTTTCGGCCTGCGGCAATCCTCTCGTGTTGTGTGGCGCCAAAGAAGCCGACCGCGCGGCTGTTTTCGGACTGGACCTTCTCAATTGGTCCCGCCAAATCAAAGCCATCGAATCCCAATCCCGCTTGAACATCGGCGTCGAAGTCCGCGGCGACCACGCCGCCTTTTTGGTCCATTCCGCTAGCCCGGAACCTTCCTCGCGCGGTGTCGTTGTCCTCCATCGCGCCGTCGTCGCTCTGTCGCGCGATCAGGATTTTCTCGAACCGCGCGCCAAGGATGTTTTCGCTCAAGTGGCCCGTCCTGGCCTGGATTCGTCCCTCTTGGAAATCTGGGGTGCTCTGCTCAACGGCGCCAAGGTCGTCATCGCTCCTAACGATGCCCTCAACAGTCCCCGCCGCTTTGCGGACTATTTAAAGAAACACAAAATCACCACCCTGTGCCTGCCTTCGGGCCTGCTGGAGTCCTGGTTGGACAAAATCCCTTCCGCGCTGGCTGCCGTCGACCGGCTCTTCACCGGCGGAGACCGCCTGCATCCCCGCGCCATCCGCCGCTACTTGGCCGAACGCGGCCGCGGCAAACTGATCCATGCCTACGGTGCCGCCGAATGCACCGGCTTCGCGGTGCTTTCAATACTTCGCGATCTGGATCATCTCGACCGCTTTCTGCCGCTTGGCCGTCCGCGCAAGGGTATGGCCGCTCACATCCTGGATCGCGCGGGTAACCCCACCCCAGTGGGCGTGCCTGGTGAACTGCACTTGGAAGGATCCGGCTTGGCTTGGGCCTATCTCGACGATCCCGCCCTCACCCAGGAACGCTTCATCGCCGCTTCCTCCGGCGCCCAAACCCATCGCCTCTTTGCCACCGGCGATCTCGCCCGCTGGACCGAAGACGGCCAAATCGAATTCATCGCCCGCCGCGACGAGATCGTGAAGTTCCAGGGTCTCCGCGTGGACTTGGGCGAAATCGAAACCGCCCTGCGCCGTTCGGATTGGATCAAGGATTGCGTCGTCGTCCGCAAAGTCGCCGGCAACCTCACGCGTCTGGTGGCCTATGTGGTTTTGGAGAAACATGTGGCCAACCTCAGGCGCGTCATGCACGAGGAACTTTCCCTGATCTTGCCCGAGTTTCTCTTTCCCCAAGACTTCATCACGCTCGACTCCCTGCCGCTAACCCCTCTGGGGCGCATCGACCGCGCCACTCTGGGCGCGCCCGCCCTCGGCCCCGCCGTTTCAGGCGCGGTGGCCGACGCCGAAGCCGCCGAATCCGTTCTCGCCGCGCCAATCGCTCCGTCTCCCGCGCGCGGCCTCTGGCGGCGGCTCTGGAACAAGGCCCAAATCTAAGTCTCCGTTTCTTTGAGGTGCCTCTGCCGATGTCTCTTCTTCTCGAAAAGCCCATCCATTCCTTCACCGAACTCGAGTGCGAGTTCCGCTCTCTGTTGACGTCTTGTCTGAAAGAGTCCGCCCACGGCCGGCCGGGGCTATTTCTCCCCCTCGGCACTCCCTGCTTTGCCGACTCTCTCGCCCGTTGGCCGGACGCGGCTCGCCTCCGCGGCTTGGCCCAGGACTTGGATCTTGCCTCCAGAGAGCGAGGGCGCCCACATGAGCTCTGCGCGCATTTCCTGCGGCTTTGCCAGCATCGAGGCGAAACCTCCCTAACCGAATCACGGCTTGCCGTTGCGCTGCTCGCTCTGGCCCGGGTCTTCTAATCGGGCTTTTCCGCCTGATTTCTCTCCAATAACATTTCCCCCATCTCTCGTAGTGCCCTTTGGAAAATCGCCGGCTCTCCCAGCGCCCGCGCCATCACAAGGCTGCCCTCTAACCGCACCATGGCGTCCTCCGCCCTCCGCGCCGCGCTCCTTCCCGCCCCCGCATCTTCCGCCAAGAGCGCAAAGGCCGACATGAACTGCAAAGCCGCCCCCCGCACCGCTGCACTTTGCTCGCGGCGCAGCGATAGCGTGTCCACTACGCAAGAGCGCTCGCCGTCTCCGTAAAAGGCCCGCAGCGCCCGTGCCGCCTCCTTCCATCGTTTGGCGGGATCCTCTCCACGCCGTAGCAAGGGCTCTATCACCGCCTCGCCTATCTTGGAGCCGACGTGCCCGACTACCGCATTCACCATCTCCTCTTTGCCGCCCGGAAACCGGTAGTACAAGCTCGCTTTCTCCAGGCCAGTCGCGGCGGAAATCTCCGCGAGTGACACGCCCTCTACCCCCTTCTCGCGGAACAATTCCAGCAATTCGTCCAGCAATCCCTCATCGTCCACTCTTTTGCGCGCCATACGCTTTCGATGGCGCGCTAGGCCGTCCGGATTCGAAAATCCCTACCGTCCGTTCGGTATATCCGCCAGGCGCTCGTACTCTGCCAATGCCACCACGTGCTTTACCGCCGGGGCAAAGAGGCGGCTACGGATCTCGAGGTAAACCGGATCCGTGAAAAAACGCTTCTTAGCCTCCCGATCGGGAAACGCGATCGCGAAGATCCGATTGATCTCCTGGCCGCTGCCGTTCTTTAGATTGGCCCCCACCTCGAAGTCGAAGCGAAAGTCGCCCCCCGCCGCCTGCAGCAGCGGGGTCATTTCCGCGCGGTATTCTGCGTAGCGCGCCGGGTCCTCGATCCCAAGTCCGACTAGGATTTCCCAAGGCATCGCTCTTTCCTCCTACCACTTTCCCGCGTGGGCCCCACCATCGACGTACAGTACCTCGCCCGTCACAAATTGCGCCCGCGTCAGATACAGCGCCGCCTCCAAAATCTCCTCCACTGAGCCCAAGCGCTCGATCGGGTGGAGATTTTTTAGGAACTCGTGGTGCTCTGGCTTATGCATCGGCGTATCGATGATGCCGGCCGCAATCGCGTTGAACCGCACGCCCCGCTTGGCGTATTCGATGGCCAGGCCCTTCGTGGCCGCGTTCAAGCCGCCTTTACTTAAGCTCGTCAGCCCCGCATTCACCCCAGCTACCGGCTGCTCCGCCAGCGTGGTGGATAGGGTCAACACGTGGCCGCCGCCCTTGGGCAGCATCACGCGCAGCGCCTCTTGGGTTAGAAAGAAGAAGCCCGCCACGTTCGTTCCCATAACGCGTTCGAATTCTTCCCGCGTGTATTCCTCGAAGGGCTTCGGCACAAAAATCCCCGCATTGTTGATCAGCACGTCCACGCCCCCAAAGCGCTCGACGGCGGTCTCCATCAACCGGCGCGCCGTCTCGGGTTCGGCCACGTCCCCGTCTACCAGTACTAAATCTTCAGACGCCGCCAGCGCGCCCGATGCGCTGAGGTTGCGCGAGTTTGCCGCCACTCGGTAGCCCGCCGCGAGAAAGCCTTTCACCAGGCCCAGTCCGATGCCGCTCGATGCTCCGCTAATCACTGCCGTTTCCTTGTTTGTCTTGGTCATGCTTGGTAGATGGGGTCCCCGTCCCGCGCGATCCTCCCCATTTCGTCACGCGTCCTAAAATAGACTTACCGCCCGGTAACTCGATATCTGTATGGTCAAACGCAGCAAAAGTAAAGTCGCCGCCCTTCCTCCGAATGCTTCTCTCCGGGCCAGTTTGGATCTCATTTCCGGCGCTTGGACCGCCGACGTCATCTGGTACCTCGCCGCCGGCGAACGCTGCTTCAGCGAGCTTCTGCACGATCTGCAAGGCGTCTCCGCCAAGATGCTCACCGCCCGCCTGCGCAAACTCGAAAAGAATGGTGTGATCCTCCGCGGCGCCCGCCCCACCTCTCCGCCCACTGTCTGGTACGCGTTGACGCCAGAGGGCCGCGAAATCGCGCAGTTATTGGCCCGGCTCGTGGCCATCGGACTCGAAATGCGCAGCGCTCCTTGACTCTAAATCTCTGATTCTGAATCCCTACCAGCCATTCGCTAATCCTACTGGGCGGAACGCCCCATGCCGCATCCCCACTTCGCCTACCTCCTCGATACCTATGCGAGCGAGCTCGCCAAGACCGCTTCCGTATGGAGCGGCTTCACGGATTCCGATCTCCCTTACCGCCCCCACGAGCGCTCCAGCAGTGTCGAGCAGATTCTCCAGCACCAGCTTCTGAGCGAAAGGCGCTTCTTCGCCGAGTTTTTAGGTCTGGATGAATCCCGCCCCCAGGACATCCTTCCCCAGCCTTTCACCGTCGCCGCCGCCATCGCGCGCTTGGAGGCGCATTCCCGCGCCCGCCTGCCGCAACTCGACGCGCAATCCGAAGACTGGTGGTACGCGAGCGTCCGCTTCTTCGACGTCGAGCGCGCAAGGATTTGGATCTTCTGGCGACGTGTCCTGCACACCGCGCACCATCGCACGCAGCTCACGTCCTACCTGCGTCTACTTGACCGTAGCGTCCCCTCCACCTACGGGCCCACCGCCGATGTTACCTGGGCGGGCGCCGATCCGACCCTCAGCGTCGAGGCCGCCGGCCGCGGTGATAAAGTCTAGCCATGATCCGTCGCCGCGAAGCCTTGGCCGCCCTGGCCGCTCCTGCACTTTTGCCCGCCAAAACGCTCCAAACCTTTGGCGCGCAGCTATACACCCTCCGTAGCATCATCGATGCCAAGCCTCTAGAAACGCTTCAGGCTCTGGAAACTTTGGGCTATACCGAAGCCGAAGTGATTCGTGGCAACATGGCCAAAATTTGGGACGCTCTCAAGCAAACCAAACTCAAGCCCGTCAGCCTTCACATCGATACCTCCTACTTCACGCGCGACATCGACAAACTCAATCCCACGCTCGACGATGCCAAAGCCAAGGGCTTTTCCTACGTCGTCTGCCCTTACATTGCGCCCCAGGATCGCGGCGGCGTCGACGTCATCAAAAAACTTGCCGACACCCTAAACAAAGCCGGCGAGCGCGTCAAAGCCGCTGGCATGTTCCTCTGCTACCACAACCATGCTTTTGAATTCGAACCCGTCGCCGGCACAGCCGATACGCTGCTGGACGTTCTCCTCAAAAATGCCGACCCCAAACTAGTCGGCCTCGAATTCGACGTTATGTGGAGCCAGGTCGGCGGCGTCGATCCGGTCAAGATCTTTGAGAAGTACAAGGGCCGCACTCCGCTTGTCCACCTCAAGAACGTCATCGCCCTGCCCACCCAGTACAACGAGCGGGTTCCCCGGGAAGCCTTCAAGGACGTCGGCACCGGAGTCATCGATATGGTCAAAGTTCTCCAGGCCGCCTCCAAAGCCGGCGCGAAACACTACTTCGTCGAGCAGGACCAAACCCCCGGCAACCCCCTTGACAGTCTCAAGCTCTCCGCGGACTATCTCAAGAAGCTCAACTATTAATCCGGCCTTGGATTCAACCCACGATCGCCAGCGCTGCGAACAGCGCCACGGCGAAGCGCGGATCGCCCTCGATCCGGGATCGTTGCCGCGCTTCCTGCCGGTCGATACCCTTGGTGAAGATACGCCACGCCACCGCCTCGGGAATTTCAATCCGAGTCGCAGGGGTGGTGGCTGCTTCCGGGGTCAATTCCCAGGTCTCATCCTTCACTAGGTGCCATTGGGCGGGCCCCACCCATACCTCTACACCTGTCCCCCTCGGCGCCTCCACCTCGCGATAGCTCCACGGCAGCGCCCTCATGAAGCAATCCAATACGGCGCCATGGGATTCATGCCGGGTCAGGCTCTCCCGCCCTAACGCCAGACGAATCTGCTCCTGATGATGCCATCGTTCGGTCAACTCTCGCGCCGTATCAAACCAGTTCTCCGACTCTTGCTCCCCCGCCCAACTCACCGCAAAAACGGCTCTTGCATGCGGATCGAGGCCTTGATGATACTCGGCACTCTGGCGCGACGTCGCTTCTAGCAAATCAATTAAGAGATGGCCGCTGAGCCGGCTATACTGGCGCACCCCCTCCGCGTTGATCCGATCGATGAAGGCGACGAAGGTCTCCTCACCGCCTGGCCCGTCCGCAAAGTAGCCATCGCGCACCATCGACAACTTCCGCAAGTTCGTATCCAGCAGGTGAGCCGCAATATTCTTCACGCTCCATGCCGCCACAATGGTCCTCGCTTCCCATTCCGACGGTCCCAGACCGCTTAACAGCTCGATCAGCTTTTCCTCGACGGGCCACAAGAGATGGGCGGCGTAAATGGGCTTCAACATAATGGACTTGCTAATCTAATACTTTAGGAAAAGTACGTTTGAAAATAGGCTTTGTCAGCTTGGGCTGCCCCAAGAATTTAGTCGACTCCGAGGTCATGATGGGCTCCCTCGCCGCCCATGGCCACGAGCTCACCGCGGACCCCGCCGAGGCCGAGGTCATCGTCGTCAACACCTGCAGCTTCATCGACCCCGCTAAGCAGGAAAGCGTCGAGACCATTCTCGAAATGGGCCAGTACAAAAAAACGGGCCAGGCCAAGCGCCTCATCGTCGCCGGTTGTCTGGTCGAACGCTTCCGCTCTGAAATCGAAGGCCAGCTCCCCGAGGTGGACGCCCTCGTCGGCACCAACGAGATCGAGAAAATTGTCGAGGCTTGCGAAGGCGAAAAGTTCACCCCTTCTGCAACGCCGTATCTCTACCACGACCTCTCCCCCCGCGTTCTCTCCACCGGCCGCCACTCGGCCTACATCAAGATCGCCGAAGGTTGCGACCACCCCTGCACCTTTTGCGTCATCCCGCAATTCCGTGGCGCCTTCCGCAGCCGCCGCTTTGAATCCGTCGTCGCCGAAGCCACCCGCATGTTCGCTTCCGGCATCCGCGAGATCAATCTCATCGGCCAGGACACCACCAGCTATGGCGAAGATTTGGGCATCAGGGACGGCTTGGCCTCGCTGCTCGCCCGCCTGGCCTCCATCGAAACTCCTTTTGAGAAATGGGTTCGTTTTCTCTACTGCTACCCCAACCGCGTGACTCCCCAGCTGCTGGAAACCATTGCCCAGCACGCGGCGCTCGTCAAGTACATCGATATGCCCTTACAGCACGCCTCCCGTAATGTGCTGAAGCTCATGAAACGCGGCTCGTCCGGAGACTTCTTCCTAAAACTCCTCGATCAGGTCCGCGCCACCATCCCCGGTGTCGCCATCCGCACCTCGATGATTGTGGGCTTCCCTGGCGAGACCGACGCCGACTTCGCCGAACTCTGTCAATTTGTCGAGGCCGCCAAATTCGATCGCCTCGGCGTCTTCAAATACTCCGACGAGGAGACCTCCGGGTCCTTTGCTCTCGATGGCAAGGTCGACGGCCGTACCATCCACAACCGCCAGCGCCGTCTCATGGCCATCCAACGCAAGATTTCGCGTAAAGCCAACCAGGCCCTCGTCGGGCGTGACTTCCCCATTCTGGTCGAAGGCGTTTCCCCCGAGACCGACCTCCTTTGGCAAGGCCGCCTTCCCGGCCAGGCGCCGGAAATCGATGGCCTCTGCCTCATCAACGATGTCTCCGACGGGCCTCTGGCCAAGGGTCAAATCCGCCGCATCCGCATTACAGAGGCCCACGACTATGACCTGGTCGGCGAGGTCTTCGGCGCCCCTGAAACCAATCTTCCCCTGCCGGGCGCAAACCCTTTCCCCATCCTGAACGTGGAAGCCCGCCCGCAGCACCGGCACATTTAAGCGGATCACCATTATGGAAGCGCTCCAAGCGAAGTGCCCCATTTGCCGCCGTCCCACCCGGCAGGGCGAAGATTACTTTCCCTTCTGCACCGAACGTTGCTCCACGCTCGATCTTGCCGCCTGGGCGACGGAAGAGTACCGCATTCCCGGCGCCGCCATCCGCGCCCGCGACGACGAAGAGGAGGACGCCGATGAAGAGCGCGATCGCTGAGGTTTGGGCCACGGCCTTTTATGCCGGATACGTCCCCAAAGCCCCCGGCACCGCGGGCGCGCTCGTTGGTCTGGCGTTGGCCTTCGTTCTGCACCAATACGCCTTTTTCGTAAACTTCCACTTTCCCGCTCTAGCGCTTGCCTTCTTGCTGCCCTCCGTCTGGGCTGCCAACGTCGTCATTGCGGAAACCAAGTTGAAGGACCCGCAGATGGTTGTCATGGACGAGGTACTCGGCCAATGGGTCGTTTTCGCCGGCGCCGCGCAGTTTACGCCGCTCACTTACGTTGTCGCCTTTGCTCTGTTCCGTCTTTTCGATATCTGGAAACCATTCCCCGTGAATCTTTTTGAACGCGCTCCCGGCGGCTGGGGCGTCATGCTCGACGATCTCATGGCCGGCCTTTACGGCGCCTTCTTTCTTTGGATCCTGCGCGAGTTCGCCGGCTTGCCCCTTTAAACTGGAACTAGACCCTCATGAATTCCATTCGTATCGACGCTGTCCAGCCTGATGCCGCCCTTCCCGGCGGCGAGTTCGTCATCCGGGGCCAGCACCTGATGGATCGCATTCGCCCGGACGTGCTTTTCGGCGACGCCGTCGGCAACGTCGTCATTGGTTCGGAATCCATGGTCATCGCCCGCGTTCCGGAGAGCGCCTCGGTCGGCGAAGTCATCCTCCGGCATGCCCACGCCTCCTCTAACCCCTATCCCTGCGCCATCGGCATCCAGTTGGCCGATTCGCTCCATCCGGTCGCCAGTCCGGCGTGCGACGCCGAAGGCAACATCTTCACCACCTTCTCCGGCAGCCGCGGCCAGAAAACCGCCGTTTCCGTTTACAAGCTCGATCTCAATTACTCGCTGTCGCCTTTTGTGACCGAGGTCATGAACGCAACCGGCCTTGCCTTCGATTCCGACGGCATTCTCTACGTCTCCAGCCGCCACGACGGCACCGTGTATCAAGTCTCCCCCTCCGGTAATGTGGCGACCTTTGTCGAAGGCATGGGCATCGCCACGGGACTCTGTTTCGACCGCGACGGCAATCTCTACGTGGGAGACCGCTCCGGTACGATCTTTAAAATCAACCGGGATCGCGACGTTTTCGTCTTTGCCACGATTGAGCCCTCGATCTCGGCTTACCACCTCGCCATGGGTCCGGACGACTACCTCTACGTCACCGGTCCCACCACCTCTAGTTACGACTCCGTCCAGCGCGTCGCCCCTAACGGCGAAGCCGAAGTGTTCTTTCGCGGCCTGGGCCGCCCCCAAGGTCTTGCCTTCGACCGCGACGGTAATCTTTACGTCGCCGCCTCCTGGTCCGGCCGCCGAGGCGTCGTCCGTATCGATCCCTCCCGGCAAGCCAAACATTTCCTTTCCGGCCACGGCATTGTCGGCCTTTGTTTCCTCCCCTCCAAAGCCCTTGCCGTTGCCACGAACAATTCCATCTTCCGGGTCGATGTCAACATCGCAGGATTGTAGCCATGAACGCCGCCATCATTGCCGTGGGCAGCGAGATGCTTACTCCATCCCGCGTCGATACCAATTCCCTTTTTCTAACGGAAAAGCTCAACCGCCTGGGCGTCGAAGTGGTCCAAAAAATGGTTGTCGGCGATCACAAGGCGCGTCTGGAGGAAGCCATCCGCACCAGCCTCGCGCAAGCCGAACTCCTCATTTTGATTGGCGGTCTCGGTCCCACTGAGGACGACTTGACGCGCGAAGCTGTCGCCAACGCCATTGGCCGCGCCTTGGGATTCGATCGCCAAATTGTCGAAGCCCTCGAGGCGCGCTTCCAATCCTTCGGACGTAAAATGGCGGAAATCAACAAACGCCAAGCCTACGTCATCGAGGGTGCCGAGGTTCTCCCCAATCCCAACGGCACCGCGCCCGGCCAGTGGGTTCTTCTTCCGAACCGCCAGGTCGTTGTACTGCTGCCTGGCCCTCCGGGCGAAATGAAGCCCCTGGCCGAAAAGGAATTCTTCCCCCGTTTAGCCAAACTGCTTCCCCCCATCGCCTTGGCCACCCTCACCTATCGCGTCGCCGGCCTGGGCGAAAGCGACCTCGACGCCTTAATCGCACCCGTCTATACCGCCTATGCCAATCCGGTCACGACTATCTTGGCTAAGGCCGGCGATATCACCATCCACCTCCGCGCTCAGTGCCAAACGGAAGAGGCGGCCGAGCGCCTTTGCCAGGAACTCGGCGCCAAGATCCGCGCTCTCCTTGGCAACAAAATCTATTCTCTCGACGGCGCGCCGCTCGAAGAAATCGTTCTGCGCACGCTCATCGCGCGCTCGCAAAGTCTCGCCGTCGCCGAAAGCCTCACCTCCGGCCTCCTCGGCTCTCGTCTGGGCTCCGTGCCGGGTGCCTCCAAAGCCTTCCTGGGCGGATTCATTACTTACTCGAACTCGATGAAACAAGGCCTGCTCGATGTCGACCCCTGGACTATCGCCGAGCATTCGGAAGTGAGCGAGGCCGTCGCCTTGCAAATGGCCCAGTCCGCGCGTCTCAAATCCAACGCCCATTGGGCCTTGAGTCTCACCGGTTTCGCCGGTCCCGAGGGCGGCACCCAGGACAACCCCGCCGGCACTGTCTTCATTGGAATCGCCGGACCCCAGGGGCAATTGAGGGCCCTGCGCCATCGTTTTCCCGCCGGCGACCGCGATCGCGTCCGTCAATTTGCCGTACAGGCTGCGCTCAATCTTCTACGATTGGAATTGGCTTAGGCTAAATCACCATGTCGCAACAAAGAAACATCTATGGCAAGCCCCTCGTGCCTTGCTCCTCGGAACCCATGACCGGCTTCTTTCGCTCGGGCTGCTGCGAAACCAATGAAATGGATCACGGCTCGCACACCGTCTGCGCGCAGGTCACCGCCGAGTTCCTCGCCTTTTCCAAAAAGGCGGGCAACGATCTCTCCACCCCGCGCCCGGAATTTAACTTCCCCGGCCTCCAGCCCGGAGACCGCTGGTGCGTCTGCGCTCCCCGCTGGAAGCAAGCCTACGACGCCGGCTTTGCCTGCCCCTTGATTCTGGAAGCCTGCCACCACAACGCCCTCCAATACGCCACCCTCGAAGAACTCGAAAGCTTCGCTTTCAAGCCCAACTAGGTCTTCCAGGCTATGCTGGGAGGCTGGAATGGAACTCAACCCGCGCGTCTCTGTCTTAATCGTTTCCCAAAGCCAGCGCGAGGCCCTTCACGCCACCCTGGCTTCTCTGGCGGCCGCCGCTCCCCCTCCGGTGGAGAGCGAAGCTCCCCTCTTCCAAACCATCGTGGTCGATTGCGGCAGCCCGGACGGCAGTTCTACCTTAGACCAGGAATTTGAAGGCATTACCCTAATGCGCCTTCCCCGCAACTTCGGCTGGACCCGCGCCATCAACATCGCCACCCGCACCGCGAAAGGCGATTTCCTCTTCTGGCTGCCCCCCGGCTTGCTCGTCGCGCCAGACACTCTTCCTCGCTTGCTTTCAGCCCTCGAGGCCAATCCCCAGGCCGGCGCGGTCTGTCCCGCCGGTTCTTTCTTTGCCCTGCCCAAGCCCGGCGATACCGATCTGCAGCCCGCTTCCCCCGCCCACGCCGAGTATCCTTTCCGCCAGGCTGTCCTCTTTCCCCGCTTGGCTCTGACCAGCATGAACTTCCTGCCCGACAAGTACGGCCAGAACTTCGCCGACCTCGAGCTCTTTCGCAAGCTGCGCGAGGCCGGTAAGAAAATCCTCGTGCTCGAGGACCTCCATCTCCAAGGCGAAGCCGCCCGAACGCCCATGATCGATGCGGAATCCGACCACGCCGACCGCCTCTCCGGCCTCAGCGTTTTTTATGGCAAAAACTACGGCTTCGCCGCCGGTTTTGGCTTCTGGCTCTCCCAAACCTTCCAGGCTCTCCTCTCCTTCCGCTTCGGTTTGTTTTCCAAACTCCTCAGCGGCTCCAAGATCGACGGTCTTTAAGCAGCTACATACGGCAATCGCCCTAGCCACACCTAGGAAAATTCCCTTAGCTCTAAACCTTTCCCGGCATCGCGACGATAAACACCCCAAGGACTCTGATTCCATGGACGCGATGCTCTGGTTACTCTTACCCCTTTTTGTGGCTGCCGGTTCTGCCCTGATGGCTTACTTCATCATGCAGTCGAAGTTGGAGGTAGCCGTCTCCAAAGAACGGGAAACGCTGGCTGAGGCCCGCGCCGTCATTGCCACCCATAAGCAATCGCTGGAAGAATCCCTCCGCGCCACCGAAGAGTCCGCCCGCCGCAAGGCCCTCGACGAATTCCTCGCCGATTTCCGTGTCGAAGAACGCCACTACATGCGGGAATCCAAGAGCCTTTTCATGAACCGCAAAAGCATGGTCCTCCAAGAGCGCCTCTTCTTTCGCAACATCCCCTTAAGCAACTGGGTGGAGCACGAAATGGTCTTGGAAGACGGCGGCGATATCCAGAAGCTCGCTAAAGCCTGCTCGGTCTTCGGCAGCCGCAGCGCCACCAGCGATATGGCCGCCGCCGCTCTCGGCGCCGCCATGGGCGGTGGTTTCGGCAGCGCCCCCAAGCGTGTTGGCAACGGTGGTTCCCGTGAGAACGTGCCCGGCAAGTTGCTGCCTATCGAATCCGCTAATCGTCGCCAAGAAGTAGCCGGCTAGCCGCGGCCCCACTTAACCTAACGCTAAACTGGGCTTAGTCGCCCTTTCCGGGCGCTTTCCCTATGCCCGCCTTAGCCACTTCCGTCGCCGAAGAAATTCTCGAGCTCAAGCAGCGCCGCCAGGCCATCATCCTCGCTCACCATTACCAGGAGAGCGAAATCCAGGAACTGGCCGACGTCATCGGCGATTCCCTAGAACTCGCCCGCAAGGCCAAGAATTTCGAGGGCCAAGTCATAGCCTTTTGCGGCGTCTACTTCATGGCGGAAACCGCCAAGCTCCTCAATCCCGAGCGCATCGTCGTCGTACCGGACGCGAAGGCCGGCTGCAGCCTCGTCGATTCCTGCACCGCCGAAGGCGTCCGCGCTTTCAAAAAGCGCTATCCCGATCATGTCGTTGTCAGCTACATCAATACTTCGGCCGCCGTCAAAGCCGAAAGCGACATCATCTGCACTTCGCGCAACGCGGTCGACGTCGTCAATTCCGTCCCCGCCGATCAGCCCATTCTATTCTGCCCTGACATTAACCTCGGCAATTACGTCAAGCAACAGACCGGCCGCCAGAATATGCGCATCTGGCAGGGCGCCTGCATCGTTCACGCCACTTTCGCCGCCCGCCGCCTCACCGAGGCTCGCTTCCAACATCCCCAGGCCGCCATCGCCGCCCACCCCGAGTGCCCGGCCGAAGTTCTCGCCATGGCCGACTTCATCGGTTCTACCTCGGCCATCATCGATCACTGCGTCAAAAGCGCCCCCAACGAGTGGATCGTCATGACCGAAAGCGGAGTCCGTCATTCGCTCGAAAAATTCGCGCCCGAAAAGAAGTTCTACTTCGTTGCCAACGAGCATTGCAACTGTAGCGAGTGCCCCTTTATGAAGATGAATACGCTGGAGAAGCTCCGCGACTGCCTGGAGACCCTCGAGCCCCGCGTCGAACTGCCCGCCGAAATCATGGAAAGGGCCCGCCTGCCCATCGAACGCATGCTGGCGCTCTAGGTCCATGCCGCTGGTCGACAATTTCGGGCGCCTGCACGACAACCTCCGCATTAGCGTGACGGACCGCTGCAACATCCGTTGCTTCTATTGCATGCCGGAAGAAGGCGGCCACTATTCTCCTAAGGCCGAGATCCTGAGCTTTGAGGAAATCGTACGCTTCGCCGCCGTCGCCGCCCGCCTGGGCGTAAACAAGATTCGCGTCACGGGCGGGGAACCGCTTCTGCGCAAGGATCTCGCCAAGCTCGTCGCGCTTCTCCACGCCATTCCGGGTATTGAAGACATCGCGCTTACCACCAACGCCGTCCTCCTCGCCGACCAGGCCCAGGCCCTTTACGATGCCGGCCTGCGCCGCCTCAACATCCACCTCGACACCCTGGATCGCGCACGCTTCGCCCAGATTACCCGCCGCGACGATCTGCCGCGCGTTCTCGCCGGTATCGACCAGGCCCTTGCCGCCGGCTTCGGCCCCTTGAAGATCAACGCCGTCGCCGTCAAAGGGCTCAACGAGCCCGACATCGTTCCTCTCGCCCGCTACGGGCGCGAACGCGGCATGGAAGTCCGCTTTATCGAATACATGCCCCTCGACCACCAAGGCATCTGGGACAAAACCCAGGTCCTCGTCATGGACGATATGCTCGCTCTGCTCGAACGGGAATTCGGCCCCCTCAATCCCGTCCCCGACCAGGACCCGCGCGCTCCCGCCACCGAATTCCGCTACCGCGACGGCCAAGGCCGCGTCGGTTTCATCGCCAGCGTCAGCAAACCCTTTTGCCTCAACTGCAATCGCATCCGCCTCACGGCCGATGGCAAGCTGCGCAATTGTCTCTTCGCGGTCGAGGAAATGGACGTTCGCGGCTTCTTGCGCCAGCCCGACCTGGATGAAAGCCTCCGCGACTCCGCCCTCGAAGCCGCCATCCGCGAAAACCTGCATCGCAAATGGATCGGTCACCAGATCGGCGCCACGCAATTCGTCGCCCCGCCCCGGCCCATGTATTCGATCGGCGGCTAGACGTCGAAGCCGTGCTGCTTGCGGTGGTGCGGGCCGTCGTAGACCTTGGACGACTTAAACAATTCGTGCCGCCCATCGCCGGCTTCGTCCTTCACCCGCGCCCGCAGCGCCTCCATCTCGGCCGCCGTCATCGGCTTAAATTCCCGCGCCAATTTCACGTCCGCCTTTAGCTGCTCCATCGTCGTGATGCCCATCACTTGCGTGGCGATAGGCAGGCTGAGGCTATAGCGATAACACTGTTCTGCGCTCAGTCCCAGCTTCTCAATCAAGCGCCCCTCTTTATTGCCGCCGCCCAATCCCTTCATCCCGATCACGCCCACGTTCGCCTTCAGGCACGCGGGCATCACCTGCCGCTGGAAGCTCCGGTAGTGCGCGTCGCATACGTTCGAGGGCATCTGAGCGCTATCCCAGGCATGCGGCTTGCCCAGCATCTTTAGGTGAATCAGCGGATCTTTGTGCCCGGTAAAGCCGATAAAGCGCACCTTGCCCGCTTTCCTCGCCTCTAGCGCCGCCTTCAGCCCACCCTTTTCAAACACCCAATCCGGGTCGTTGTCGTAGACCATCTCATGGAACTGCCACAGGTCCACGTGATCCGTCTGCAAGCGGCGTAGAGACTCGTCGATGTTGCGCATCGACCCCGCATAGTCGCGCTCGCAATTCTTGGTCATCAGGAAAACTTTGGCGCGCCGATTGTCCATCTTCAGCGCCTTGCCCATGACCTCTTCGGAGTGGCCATTGTGATAATCCCAGGCGTTGTCGAAAAAGGTGAGGCCCTCGTCCATGGCGGCATGCATGATGCGGATGGCTTGGTCGTCGGGAATCGATCCAATGTGCCAGCCGCCGAGGCCAGCAATGGATACCTTGGCGCCGGATCGCCCCAGCGTCCGCTGCGGGAGTCCGGTGGCCGAGGCGGAGGTGGTTTGGGCGAGAACGTCGTCGGCGAGTGCGGCTATCGCGGCCGACCATAGGAAGTCGCGGCGGGTCGAGCTTTTGTTTGACATGCTGGCCGCAGTCTAGCGCGGGAAGCCGGGCAAGGGAAGCCACCTTATCCTGAACCTTGTGAGCCAAGATACCTTCCCCAACTCCTTTGCTTACGTGCCTTTCTGGGGCCGTGTCGGAGCGGGCACCCTGGATTTGGTGCTTTGCCTGCCCTGGTTCTGGATCCACCACTGGTGCCAGCAGGCCGCGTTTCGGCTTTGGTCCCCGGCGCCGCTGCTGGCCCTCCAGGTGATTGGATTCGCCGTCTGGGTTGCTTGCATCAGCCGTTTCGGCGCTACACCCGGCAAGCTGTTGCTTGGCATGCGCATCGTGGATTCTAAGGGCAATACGCTTAGCCTGGAGCGCGCCGGCCTGCGCAACCTCGACTACCTGCTCAGCATCGCGCTGTCGGTCCTGGACTACGGGGAAATTTTCGCCGCCGCCCCCCCAGCGCCCCGGCCGCAAAGCTGGAGCGCGATGGGTGATTACCTGCTTGCCCACGAAACGATCTACGCCCAAGCCCAACACTGGTGGATCGTCTATTTCCTCGCCGATTTCCTGGTCGTCGCCACGAACTCGAAAAAGCGAGCTCTGCATGACTATATCGCCGGCAGCTATGTCGTCACGAAGAAATCGCTTCTCAAGGAGGCAATATAGAAGGCATGGCTTTTCCTGTTAGCCCCGAACTCCCGCTGGTCGAAGAGACCCTTAGCCCCTGGCGCGACCGCATCGGCGCGGACTATCTGGGTTACCGGAATCACGTCTACCGCATGCTGCACTTCTGCTTTGCCTTGCGGGACTGCAACGACGAAGAACGGCGCAAGCTCTCTCTCGCCGCCTGCTTTCACGACATCGGCATCTGGTCGGCCGGGACGGTCGATTACCTGCCGCCCTCAATCGCGGAAGCCAAGCGCCATCTGCACGCGGTGGGTCTTGCGTCCTGGCAGGAAGAGATCGCTTTGATCATCGACTTGCACCATCAGTTCCGGCCCTATAAAGACCCGCGCTGGCCCCTAGTGGAAGTATTCCGCCAAGCCGATCTCGTGGACTTCTCTCTGGGCGTTGTACGCTTCGGCTTGCCGAGCGATATCGTGCGCACCGTCAAGGCTGCTTTCCCTAACGCCGGCTTCCATAAGCGCCTCATGCAACTGGCGGGCGGTTGGTTCGCCAAGCATCCCTTCAGCCCACCGCCGTTTATGAAGTGGTAGGTGGGTCTGAGCTAGCCCAGCCCTTGCAGCGGCCCGGTGGAATCGCCAAATTGTTTTTCCGGCACGCCCATCAGATGAGCGAGGGCGAGGTGCAGATTGCAGAAGGGCGTTTTCTCTGGCGCGCGCAGCCGCCGGCCAGTACGGATGAGACCCTTGCCGCGGCCGGCAAGCAACAGCGGGAGGTTCTCTTCCAGGTGACGGTTACCGCACTTCAAGGAGCCGCCGTAAACGATCATCGAGTTATCGAGAAGCGTCTTGTCGCCTTCCTTCAGCGAACGCATCTTGTCCAGGAACCAGGCAAATTGCTCCACATGCCAGGTCACGATCTTCTCGTACTGCTCGCGCTGCGAGGGGATGTCGCGATGGTGGGAGATGCCGTGGAAGTTGCCGCTGACGCCCGGCAGGAACGAATAATCCTGCGAGCTCTGCGCATCGCCCAGCATCAGTGTGGCGACGCGCGTCGAGTCCGTCCAGAAGGCCAAGACCAAAATTTCCAACATCAGGCGCAAATGCTCGGTGTGGTCCGTGGGGAGGCCGGCGACCGGGCGGTCCATGGGCAGCTTGCCCTCGTTGATCCAGCGCTTCTGCGGACGCAGCGAGGCTTCGAGGCGGCGCTCGACGGAACGCACGCTTTCAAAATATTCATCGAGGCGCGCCTGATCGGCTTGGGAGCTCTGCGCGCGAACGGCCTTGGCCTGCTCGCGGACTGCGTCCAGCAGACTCGTTTCGTCCCGGTCGAGGGAGGCCAGTGCGGGAAGAGAATTGGCCTGCGTCACCGGGGCGCGATGGTTCCGGAACAGGCGGTCGAAGGCAAGCTGCGGAACGATTTCTTTCGGGATCGGCGTATTGGGATCGGCCCAGCTTAAAAACGATCCCAGCGCGCGCGGAAAGCCCCCGCCCGCCGTATCGATGCCCGTGCGCGGCGCGTCCAGCCCCAACTCAAAAGAAGGCAGCGGCGTGCCGGAACCAATCTTCTGCGCCAGCAACTGGTCGATCGTCGTGCCGCCGGAATCCAGGTCCCCGCCCGTCGTGCGTTCCACAAATCCGCCCGAGAGCCACGCCGGCACCTTGGGCCAATGGCCATTGCGGCCGACGGTGTTCTTGTTCCAGAGATTCTCCAGCAGCAGGAACTCGCTCTTGTGGCGTTCGAGAGGCTGCAAATGCGGCGTGATTTCGTAATCCTCGCCATCGCCCGCCGGCGTCCAGTGGTCGGGCCGTACGCCATTAGGGACGAAGAGAAAGCCGATGCGGAGTGGCGGCTCGTTCAGACGTTCGACGCCCGCGGCGCGCCCAATTGATTCCAGCCATGGCAGCGTAAGCGATACGCCCGCGGCGCGAAGGACGTTGCGTCTGGTAAGAACGGGCATAGTTAGCGAAAGTTTATCTACTTCGTGCCGAGAAGTCTACGCGGCGCCTTCTTCGAGGCCGGGCTGTGAATCTCCGAAACCGGCGCGTCAACCTGCGATTGGCGGAAGGGTGCGCTTAATACGATATCCGCCAGCAAGGATCGAGCGGAGTAGTTGTTCTTCGAAAGATTGCCCACAAAGCGCTCCATCGTGCATTGATCGCCATCCTGAATGCCGCGGCCCAGCGCATAGCCCAGCAGCTTGGTCGAAAGATGGCGCAGAAACTCTTCCTTATGGTTCATCAGCACGGCCCTTAGGCCCGCGGCACCCTCCAGCTTTTCGCCCGTCGGCAATACTGCCGAAGCGTTCACCGGGCTGCCGTCGATTTCGTTCTCCCGCCAGCGGCCCATCCAATCGAAATTTTCAAGCGCCAGCCCATAGGGGTCCATCAGGTTGTGGCACGCCGCGCAAGCCTGGTTCGCGCGATGCATGGCCAGCATCTCCCGCACCGTCAGCTTCTTGGGGCTACCCTTGGCCGCTTCCGCCAGCGCCGGTACATCGGGCGGAGGCGGCGGTACGGGCGTGCCTAGCAGCGTGTCCAGCACCCAGGCGCCGCGCAGCACCGGGCTTGCTTCCTTGTAGTGCGACGTCATCGCCAGCACGCTGGCCAGTCCCAACACGCCCGCCCGCCGCGTATCAGGCCAAGTCACCTTTTGAAAGCCCGGTGCGGCCAGAGGCGGAATCTGCTTTTCCACTTCGTAGTAACGGGCCAGGCGCTCGGTCAGAAACGTGTAGTTCCCGTCAATCAGCTCGAGCAAACTTCGGTTCTCGCTGAGGATGTGGTGGAAGAAGAGAGAGGGCTGTTCGCGCAAGTCCGCAGCCACCTCGGGCGTGTAGAAATGCTGCAGCTCCGTCAGCAAGGGCACCGCCCGCCCGCCGATCTCCTGCGTCCCCAGCCATTGCCCAACAAAGGCGTTAGAGAAAGCCCGCGAGCGCGGGTCGTCCAGCATCCGCTCCAGTTGCGCTCGCAGCACCTTTTCATCCTGGAGCCTGCCCTCCGCGGCCAGCCGCAACAATTCTTCGTCGGGCATCGAGGACCACAAAAAGTACGACAGCCTCGAGGCCATCGCATAAGAGTTCAGCGCCTGCGGGCCCGCTTGCTGGCTCGGGTTCTCCACGCGGAAGAGGAATTTGGGCGAGACCAGCACAGCCTTCAAGGCGAGCTTGATGCTTTCCTCAAAGGGATCGCCGCGTTGCGCCGAGCGATCGTAAAGCGCGAGAATGCGCGCCAACTCCGCTTCCTCCAGCGGCTGCCGGTAGGCGCGCGGCAGCAAGCGTGTAAAGAGCCGCTCTGCGGCACGCCGCGGATGCACTGGCGTCTCTCCCGCCTCCAAACCCAGCAATCGGTAGTGCAGGGCGCGCCTCTCCGCGCTGGGCGGCGCTACCTTTTGCTCGATGGTGAGGCCGTAGAAGTCCGTGCGCTGTTCGCCGTTGCGAATGCTGATCTTGTGCTGCCCCCGCGTCAATTCGGCCACCTGCACCCGTACGGTCGCCCCGCCCGCCGAGTCCCGCTGGTAGTTCAGCTTACCGATCGGGTTGCCGTCCACCAATACCTCCACCGTAAAGGGCGCAAGCGGCGGCCGTTCGAAATTCACGCGCAAATTGTAGGGGCCTTCGGCATAGATGGTGGCCGTAGTCGACACTTCCTGCAGTGGCTCCAGCACCCGCCGCGGCTTCGCATTCGCGGGTGGCGCCGGCGTAAGCGGCTCCAGTTCATGCGACAGCAAGAGCCGGTTCACAGGCGGCGTAATCACTACCCGTTCGGCAATCGTCCGCGCTGACTCCATGTAGCGCTCCAGCATCATCGGCGGCAGAAACAGCGTCTCGCCGTTGGTGTCGAATCCCGCCCCGCCCGATTCGTCCGCCGGGAAGAGGTCCGCGATCGGCAGGTCCAGCCCCAAAAGATCCCGCACCGTATTCTTGTATTCCCGCCGGTTCAAGCGCCGTGGCGCCACATAGCCCGCGTACCCGCTTTGCCCCGGCCCCGCCTGGCAGCCGGTCTTGCGCAAGCGCTCGTCGATCCAGGTGGAAACCAGCAGTCGATCCGACTCTGTGAGCTTGGAAGCGGTTGGCGGCATCGTGCGATTGCGCAGTTGCGTGGCCACGTTGCGCCAAAGATTGCGGCGGGTCTCAACGTCTGTGGCGTCCGCGGCCTTCAGGAAATTCGCGCGGTTGCGCGGGTTCGAGGGGTTGTGGCAGGCCACGCAATTCGCCTCGAGTATCGGCTTGATCTGCGTGGAAAAGTCCTGGGCCAAGATAAGGAGGAGAAGCGCCGCGGAGATCACCCTAAGAATCTATCGCGGATTGAGATGGCTTAGGAAGGCATCAAGCCGGTGTTGACGTAGAGACGCGACATTGGAAGCGGAGTGCCCAGGGGAAGCGGCACGAAACCCGCAGCATCCTGGATAAACTGCGGCTCCGCTGGCCAAGTCGCATCTACGGGGCGGGTCCATAACCGAACCGTTAGAGACTCCGAATCGATGTACAGAATGGCGCGCAGCGACGGAATCCGTTGGTACTCGAAGAGTTTGTTCGTCAAGTCGTGGTTTCGGGTTGACAGAGATAGTACCTCAACCACAAGAAAGGGATTGGTAAGGCGGTAAGGAATTGCGTCGAGGGACTCGCCGCACACGGCGCTGAGGTCGGGCATAAAATTGGCCTGATTCTGAGGTGTGACTATATGTTGATCGGAACTAAAAACTAGGCAGGTGTCTGTCGGTAAAGAGTTTCCCAGAGCAACGGCGCAATTGATCGCAATGAGGTTGTGACGCGGAGACCCTCCTGCCATCACATAAGTGGCGCCGTGCAGATACTCCATCTTGCATTCGCTCGCGCGTTCAATCCGGTCGAATTCCTCAAACTCGATAAAGGGTAGGGCCGCCGCCGTCTGCGCCATGCCCTTAGGATATCCCTAGTCCCGGAAGCCCAGCGTCCACAGCGCGTACGCATAGCTGCGCGCCAGTTCTTTAATCCGCGAATAGCGCCCGCTCGCCCCGCCGTGCCCCGCCTCCGTGTTCATGTACAACACGATTTGCCCGGAGCCTTGCTGATTGGCGCGCAGCTTCGCCGTCCACTTCAAAGGCTCCCAATAAGGCACCTGCGAATCGTTCAAGCCGCTGAAGATATACATATTGGGGAATTTGGCCTTGGCGACGTTGTCGTAAGGCGAGTAGCTCTTCATGTACTCGTAAAATTCCTGCTTGGCCGGGTCCCCGAATTCGTCCGCGTCTGTCGTCGACAAAGGAATCGTCTTGTCCTGCAAACTCGACACCACATCCACAAAAGGCACGCCCGCAATAACCGTCTTGAACAGCTCCGGCCGGTAGTTCGTCACCGCGCCCACCAGCAGTCCTCCCGCGGACCCGCCCTCAATGACAAGCTTTTCGGAACTGGTAAATTTCTCGGCGATCAAGTGCTCTGCGCTCGCGATAAAGTCGCGGAACGTGTTCTTCTTTTTCAGCAGCTTCCCGGCCTCGTACCACGTGTAGCCCAAATCCGTGCCGCCGCGAATGTGCGCGATCGCATAGGCGAAACCGCGATCCAGCAGGCTCAACCGGCTGGATGAGAACCCCGGGTCCATGGGAATCGCGTAGGCTCCATATCCATAGAGCAGCATCGGCGCCTTGCCGTCTTTGCGGAAGCCCTTCTTGTAGGCGATCGTAATGGGAACCTTAGTGCCGTCGGGCGAGGTCGCCTCGGTGCGCTCCACGGTGTACTGCGCGGGGTCGTAGCCGCCCAAGACCTCCTGCCGCTTCATCAGCTTGCGCTCACGCGTGTCCAGGTTGTAATCGTAGGTCGTCTGCGGCGTCACCATGCTCGCATAGCCGAAGCGCAGCATGTTCGAATCGAACTCGCGATTCACTCCAAAGCCCAGCACATAGGCTTGCTCTTCAAACTGAATGTCGTGGGACTTTGCCGTTTCAAGGTCCACCACCCGCAGCGTATGCAATCCGTTCACCCGTAATAGATAAATCGCGTGCTTCTTCAGAAACAGCATGTCTTCGACATAGGTGCGCTCCGAGGCGGGCAGAACCTCTTTCCAGTTCTTCTCCGAGGGATCGCTAACCGGCGCCTGCACCACCCTAAAGTTCCGTCCCTTATCGTTGATGCGGATGTAGAAATGGTTGCCGTGGTGGTCCACGTCGTAGGTGATCCCCTCCCGCCGCGCGAGCAACAGCTTGGGCGTCGCATACGGGGTCTTGGCGTCTAAATAACGCCACTCCGAAGTCATGCCGCTTTGCGAAACAAAAAACAAATACTGCTTCGACAAGGACTTTGCCATCCCCGCGCGGAACTTCTCGTCCTTCTCTTCAAACAGCAGCTTGTCTTCGCCCGCCGCCTTCCCTAGCTCGTGCGCCCATACCTGGTATTCGCGCTTGGTCTTTTCCTGCTGCATCGAATAGAGCAGCGTCCGATTGTCTTCCGCCCACGACGCGCTGCTCACGCGCTTCACCTCGTCCGGCAACAGCGCGCCGCTCTTCAGGTCCTTCACGCGCAACGTGTATTCGCGGTAGCCCGTCGTATCGGTCGCGTAGGCCAGCCGCCCTTCGTCCGGGCTAATCGCTTGCGCGCCTACGCTGAAAAACTTGTGCGGCTTTGCCATTTCGTTCACATCCAGCAGCACCTCTTCGCTGCCTTCAAGCGAACTCTTCTTGCGGGCGCTGACGTAATACTGCTTGCCCTCTTCCGTCTTCGTGTAGTAAAAATACGCGCCTTGCCGGTACGGCAGCGATTGGTCCGTTTGCTTGATCCGCGCGAGAATCTCGCCGTAGACCTTCTCCACCAGCGGCTCCATCGGCTTCATCACCGCGCTCGTGAAGTCGTTTTCGGCCTTCACGTATTCCAGCACCGCCGGGTCTTCCCGGTGTCGCATCCAAAAATACGGGTCCTGGCGCGTGTCGCCAAAGGCTTTCAATTCTTGCGGAACTTGCTTGGCCACGGGGGCCTTCAGTTCGTCGGCGGACATAGCATCAGAGGTGGTCATGAGAACGAATAGAGGAAGGAGTGAAACTAGACTGCGCGGGCGCATCACTTGATGCTATCAACCGGCCACCGCGACGGCAGCCCCTTTGGGCCTGCGCAAAAGCCCCCACAGCCCAGCCAGCAACGTCAATACGCTGATCCATTGCGTATGTGAAAGGTCCATGCCGAAGAGCGGGGCTTGCTCGTGATGGCGAAAAAACTCCACCACGAAGCGCAGCGCGGAGTACAGCACCAGGTACAGAAAGAAAAGCCCGCCGGGCCGCTTGGCGGGGTCGAACAGCTTATACAGGACGCCAAAAATAACCAGGTCTCCCGCCGACTCATATAACTGCGTCGGGTGCAGCGGCACGCCCACCGGGACGTTAGAGAATTCTTTGACATCCGGATTATTGAAGGCCACTCCCCACGGCCGATTGCAGAGTATGCCGTAGCAGCAGCCCGCCAAAAAACAACCGATTCGCCCAATCGCGTGTCCCAACGCAATGCCCGGCGCGAAGCAATCCATCGTCCGCCAAACCGGCAGGCGGTGCTTCTTCATGTACCAAACCGCGAAGCCGAGCGCAAGCAGGAAGCCGCCTTGGTATACGCCCGCCGCACGCAGCGTCGATAGCGAAATCATCTCTCCTGGGTTGCGCACATAGTAATTCCAATCGAAGACGAACATCAGGAGCTTGGCGCCGACCAGGCCGGCGATAGCGCAGTAAATTACCAGGTCCTGGATCTTCAGCGAATCCAGGCCCGCGCGGCGCGCCAGCCGATTCGTGCTCCACAGCCCCGCCAGAAACGCCAGCGCCACCATCATGCCATAGGCGGGCAGAAAGAAGCCATCGAAGCTAATGAGTTTCGGTAACACGCTTGGAGTCCTTCAGGAAAATAAGTTCATAGGCCATCAGCACCGCCCCTACGCTAATCGCCGAATCGGCCACATTGAAACTGGGCCACTCATAGGATCCCAGGAACACTTGCAAAAAGTCCGTCACGCTCCCGGCGAAGATGCGGTCATAGATGTTGCCCAAAGCCCCGCCCAGCACCAGGGCCAGGGCGCTGCGGTGAAAAATGTTTGCCGGTGTCTCGGCTCGCGTCGCCTGCCAAAGCATCCCTACAATCACTGCCAGGATCACCAGCGAGATTCCGATCAGCACCACCACGCGCACCGTTTCGCTGGCGTTCGATAGCATGCCGAAGGCCGCGCCGCGGTTTTTCGTATGCACGATGTTGAATACCTCGGGGATCACCGGAATCGTGTCCCACAGCCCCACCTTAGCCTCGATCCACAGCTTAGTGGCGCGGTCCAGAACGAAGATCAGGCAAGCCAGCGAGAGCGCCTGGACGCGCGGCGAAAGCCTAGGCACCCAGCATCTCTTTCACCGCCGCGGCGCAGAATGCGCAAGCCGTGGGAAAGTCGGCGTCGGCCCCAATATCGTGTTTGAACTTCCAGCAGCGTTCGCATTTAACGCCTTCGGCCTTTTCGACGCGCACGCTGATGCCCGCCGCGCCGCCGTTCTTCACCTCTACCTGCGAAGTGATAAATACGCTGGGCAGCGTAGCCGCATATTCGTGAAGCAACGGGTACCATCCCGCATCGGCCTCTACGCTCACCTTGGCTTCTAGCGGCGCGCCGATCAGCTTTTCCTCGCGCGCCACGTCTAGGCTCTTCAAGACCGTTTCGCGAACGCTCAAGAGGCGATCCCAATTGGCTAGCCGCGCCGCGTCCAGCCCGTGGTTCAGCTCTTCCGGCTTTGGAAAATTAGCGAGATGAATAGAGTCGTGATCCTCCTGGCTCTTGGCCAGCAGGCTCCAAGTCTCCTCGGCCGTAAACGCGAGAATCGGCGCAATCAGCCGGCTCAGCGCGTGCGTCAAGCGGTATAGCGCCGTCTGCGCGCTCCGTCTCGCCGCGCTCTTCGTCGCGCTCGTGTACAAGCGGTCCTTCAAAATGTCGAAATAGATCGAGCTCAGGTCCACGGTGCAGAAGTTGTAGAAGGCCTGGTAGACGCGGTGATAAGCGTATTCCTCATAGTTCTTCACGCATTTCTCGACCAACTCGCCCGCCTTCCACAAGATCCACTGGTCGATTTCTTCCAGGTCCTTCGTATCCACGGAATCCACCCCGGGATCGAAACCATCCAGGTTCCCCAGCGTGTAGCGGAACGTGTTGCGGATCTTCTTGTAAGCCTCCGCGATGTGCTTTAGAATCACAGGCGAAAGCCGTACGTCTTCGTTGAATTCAACGGAGCTCACCCACAGCCGGATCACCTCCGCGCCGAATTCTTTAATCACTTCCTCCGGCGCGATCACGTTCCCAATGCTCTTGGACATCGCCCGGCCTTCGCCATCCAAAGTCCAGCCGTTCGTGATGCAGCCCCGGTACGGCGCATGCCCCCGTAGCCCCACGCCCACCAGCAACGAGCTATGGAACCAGCCCCGATACTGGTCGCCCCCCTCTAGATACAGATCCGACGGCCATGGCAAACCGTTCTCCTTGGTCAGCACCGCCAAGTGGCTGGACCCCGAGTCGAACCACACATCCAAAATGTCCATTTCCTTCTTGAAATGGCCGCCATGGCACTTCGGACAGGTGAAGCCCTCCGGCAATAAATCCTTGGCTTCGTGCGCATACCAAACGTCCGCGCTCTCCTTCACAAAGCGGTCCACCACCGGGTCCAGCACCTTCCGGTCCGTAATCGCCTCGCCACAGCTCTCGCAATAGAAAACCGTGATCGGCACGCCCCACGTCCTCTGGCGCGAAATCACCCAATCGGGCCGCGTCGCGATCATGTTCGAGATCCGCTCCTCGCCCCAGGTCGGCAGCCACTTTACGGCCTTGATTGCGTCCAGCGCATTCTGGCGCAGGTTGTTGCGTTCCATGCCGATGAACCACTGCTCGGTACCCCGGAAGATCGTGGGGTTGTGGCAGCGCCAGCAGTGCGGATAGGAATGCGAGTAGCTCTTCTTGCGCAGCAGCGCCCCAGCCCGCTCCAGCATCTCAATCACGATCGGGTTGGCTTCCCACACCGTCTTGCCCAGGATCTCGGCCGGCAGCTCGTCGCCAAAAAAACGCCCCGCTCCGTCTACTGGGCAATACGCCGCGATGCCGTACTGCTGGCAGATCATAAAGTCTTCCATGCCGTGCCCGGGCGCCGTATGCACCTCGCCCGTGCCTTGCTCGAGCGTTACGTGATCCCCCACCAGTCCCAACGAATCCCGCTCGAGAAACGGATGCCGAAACACCGCCTTGTCCAGCGACGCGCCATCGAAAGTGCCGAGAATCCGCGGCTCCGGCCAGTCAAGTTCTTTGACTACGTTCTCCAGCAGCCCTTGCGCCACGATATAAACATCGCCGTTCACTTCATTGGCCACATATTCAAACTTCGGGTGAAAACTGATCGCGAGGTTCGCTGGAATGGTCCATGGAGTCGTCGTCCAGATCAGCGCATACACGGCTCGGCCCGCGAGTCCCGGATGCACCGCCTCCGGCGTACTGGTCATCCGAAAGCGCACGTAGATCGACGGCGAAACATGATCCTCGTACTCCACCTCGGCCTCGGCCAGCGTCGTCTTGCAATGGATGCACCAGTTGACGGGCTTCAGGCCCTTGTAAACGTAGCCCTGGTCGAGGAAATCCACAAAGGCCCGCGCGATCGCCGCCTGGTACGGCGCGTCCATCGTGCGGTAGGGATTGTCCCAGCGGCCAAAGATGCCCAGACGCTTGAAGTCTTCACACTGCAGCTTCACGTACTTCTCGGCGTAGCGCCGGCAGGCCTGCCGGATCTGCACCTGCGTCATTTGCGCCTTCTTCGCCCCTAGCTCGCCATCCACCTTGATCTCAATGGGCAGCCCATGGCAATCCCAACCCGGAATGTACGGCGAATCGAAGCCCGCCATGGTTTTCGATTTGACAACGAAGTCTTTGAGCAGCTTGTTCAGTGCGTGGCCCAAGTGGATGTTGCCGTTGGCATAGGGCGGGCCGTCGTGCAGCACGAACATCGGCTGCCCCGCCCGCGCCGCGCGAATGCGGCCGTACAGGTTCATCCCCGCCCACCGCTCCAGCATCTTGGGTTCGTTTTGCGGCAAATTCGCCTTCATCGGGAAGGCGGTCTTCGGCAGGTTTACGGTCTTTTTCAGATCGACAGGGCTATCCGGCATCTATCTCTTCATTGTAGAGACTCAGCCCCCGGGAAATGCTCCAATAGCTCCTCGCGCTTTTCCCCGGCCAGCAAAAGCAGCGCCGTATCCAGCGCATCCGCTTCCAATCCGCACTTCGCAATCACCGTCACCGTCTTCGCTCCCCGGTACGCCACCCCCGTCGTCGCGTCCAAGATATGCCCCGGTTGAAACGTATTGCCCGCCGTCGCAATCCCCCGCCGCACGAGCAGCCTCGGCCTCCCCTCGCTCCCCAATCCAATCTTCCAGCCCTCACTCCCCGGCGGCGCGTCCCCCAGCACAATGTCTCCTGAAAACGACACCAGATGCGATCGGTAGCCCATCTTGTCCAGTAGCGCGGAAACCTCATCCGCAATAAAGCCCTTCCCCAGCGCGCCAAAATCGAACTGCATGTCCGGCTTGGCCAGCCGCACCGTGCCCGCCCCGAGCGCTACGTATTGAAAACCTACCGTACCGCTTCGCCCCCTCGTTCGCGCCCCAATCGTTGTGTCAAAGACGCCGCCCGTCAACAAGCTCACCCGTTGCGCAAATTCCAGCACCGTAAAGAACTCCCGCGACACTCGCACTGTTCGTTTATAGGCCTCGCGGCAAACCCAATTCAATTCGCTATCCGGCCGGTAGTCGGAAAGTATCCGGTCCAGCGCCGCCACCCTTGCCTTTACTGCCCCCACCGCGCGCGCGTCTTCCCCGTAGAAAACCACCCGCGCCACCGTCCCCAGCGCTGGCCAGGACTCAGTTATCCTCCGCCACGCCATTGTTCCAGAAGGCATGCATCTCCTCAAGCGAAGGCAACTGCAACGGCCGCACCAATCGCAGCCCTAGGCCTTGCGCATCCGTGTGGTACCAGATGCTGCGCGGAATGTTCGGGTCCTGCTGCTTCCAACTCGGATCGGACGCCGTGCGTGCTGTGCACGTCAGCTTCGCAGGCGCGTCCATCCAAGAGCCCCCGCGCGCCACATGCGGATACGGCGTCTTCGATTTCACCCACGGCTGCGGATGAGCGTACGCGTCGGCCTCGTATTGATCGGCCGTCCACTCCATCACATTGCCCAGCATGTCGTAGAGTCCGAAAGCATTGGGTTTCTTCGTACCCACCTTTTCGTACTTCTGCGCTCCGTAAATGGCCACCTCGGCCAGCGGCGGCAGCATGGGCGGGGAAGCCGCGCGGCATGCGTACTCCCATTCGGCCTCCGTCGGCAGCCGGTAAAAATGCCCCGTCTTCGCGCTCAGCCACTGCGCATATTTGTTGGCGGCATGATGCGTCATCGAGATCGCCGGAAAGCCATCGATGCCCATGCCAAAGCTCATCTCCGTGTAAGGCTTTGTCGGCCGGCTTACCGCGTCCAGGACGTTGTCTTGCCCTGGCGCTTCCCCGGAGAGCATCGCGAACATAAAGAGCCGATACTCGTTCCACGTCACCTCGCGCTTGCCCATCCAAAAGGCCTCGATGTTCCGCTCGTGCACCGGGCCCTCATCCGGCCGGTCATTAGAACCCATCCGGAACTTGCCTGCTGGAATCGCCGCCATTTCAAAGGAAACGCCCGCGCCGGGAATCGCCTCGGTATAGGCCTTGAAGGCGCTGTTGCCGGTCTTTTCAATTTGGCGGCGAATCGCTTTGGTCAGTTCCAGGTCGTCGTTCATCGCCTTGACCGCCGTAGGCCATGTCATGCCTTCTTTCACCCACGCCGCAATCAACGCCTGCTCCGCCGCCGGCACGCGCGGACCCTTGGGCGGCATTGCGCGCTCGTCGCTCACCGGCAGCGTCAGGGTCTCCACAATCGTGCTCCGATTGCGCACGAAAAAAGGTCGATCGTGGCACTCGAGGCAATGCTTCTCCAGCACCGGCTTCACTTGCGCATCGAAATCGACCGCGAACGCCAGCAAGAACAGCGGGCTCATATCAGCTTCGTGATGCCGGGTACGGCTACGGGCACCACGGGCAGATTACCCTTGGGATCGAAAGGATCGGGGAAGGTGGACTGTTTGGAATTCATCATCTGATCCCACGTCAACTCCGCCCCGGTATCCCCGGCCAAGCGCCCCATCACCGCCAGCGCGGTCGAGTGAATCATGCGGTCGCCGTTGTTAACCGGCGTGGCCTTACGGATCGATTGAAACAGTACATCATGCTCGTACTGGTAGGGATCGTTCCGCGTGCCATCGAAACTCCACAGGATATTGCCCTTCCAGTCCTCTACCTTGGGCATGGGGCTACGGCCGATGGTGATCTTGCCCTTGGTGCCCAGAATGTAGTCGGAGTTCTCGTTGTGCGCGCCGACGTAATGCCGGTGCGCAATGAAGGCTCGCGCGCCGCTCGGGTAGAGGTAATTGGCCTCGATATGGTCGTGAATATTCGTGCCGCCCTCGGCCGGATAAGCGCGCCCGGCATTGGCCACACACGATATCGGGGGAGTCTCCTTAAACGCCCACGCTACCTTGTCTACGGAATGGACGCACTGCTCCACAAAGCCGCCCCCGCAGGTCCACACGAAGTTGTACCACCAGCGCGTCTGCCATTCAACGTCGCTCATATCGTCCGGTTTCTTGGTGCCCATCGGAATCGGCTTCACGGGGCTTGAATAGTACGTCGCGTAGTAGGCCGTGATGTCCCCAATAATGCCGTTGTGAATCTGCTCAAATAGCGCCGTGATGTAGTTCGAATAGCGCCAGTTGAAGCCCGCCACTAAGCTCCGGTCGTTGTTCTTGGACATCCGCACCGACTCCAGCACATGGCGCACGCCCGCCGGGTCCACCGCCATTGGCTTCTCGCAAAAAATATGGCGCTTCTTCTCCACCGCATAGCGCAGATGCAACGGCCGGAAGCCCGGAGGCGTTGCCAGAATCACCACATCGATATCGGAATCGACCACCCGCTTAAACGCTTCATAGCCTAGATATTTGCGGTCGTCGGCCACCTTGATCTTGGCTGCGCCGTTCTGGCCCGCCGCGCGCCCAATACGTGGCAGCGCGGCATTTATCTGGTCCGTGCTCACGTCGGCAACGGCCGTCAGCTCCGCGTAGTCGTCTGCCTTCAACGCCTGCGCCGCCGCGCCGCTGCCGCGCCCGCCGGCTCCGACCAAGCCGACTTTGATCGCGTTCGTTACCGTTTGCGCACTGATAATCGCGGGAGCTGCCACGGCTCCGGCGGCCTTCAAAAAATTCCGGCGGGGTGTGTTTTCCATAAAAAATCGAGTCTATCTCACTACAATGACCTGATAGTGTCTGCCGCGAAAAAAGTTACCCTCGGCCTCCTCTTCTTCCTCGCCCTGGACGCTCTCCTCTTCCGTAGCGGCCTCTATTGGCCCTACCTTGAACCCGATTCCAGCGCCGGCATCCTCCAACTCACGCTCCTGCGCGAACGCGCCCACCAAGCCGCCTGGAAAGAGCCCCTCGTTTTGACCATGGGCGATTCGCGCATGAACTATTCTCCCAAGCTGGTCAACGAATTCCTCGCCGCCCAGGGCTGGAATTTCCGCCTCACCCACGGCGGCGTCGCCGGCACCACGCCCCGCTGCTGGCACTACATCCTGCGCGAACTCGATCCCACCGCCCGCCGCTACCATGCCATCGTTTTTCCCGTCGATAGCTTTGACGACCTTGAAACCGACGTCGACTACCGCGATTACCCCTACGACATCCAATACTTGACCCCGCTCCTGCGCTGGCAGGACCTCCCCGAATACCCTCTCACCTATGCCACCCGCGAATGGGCCGCCGGTGCCTGGCGCGCCACCCTCGTCAAGGGCGCCGCGCTCCAACCGGACATCCTGTCCTTCTTGCGCAACCCCCGCGAACGCATCCGCAAAGCCCAGCTCAACCGCTCCTGGTGGCCTAACGGCAGCTACGAGTACCTCGAAAGCGAAAAAAACGTCAACGGCCTCGCCGTCGATTGGTCCACCCGCACCCCCTCCTATCCTCCCGAAGCCGACGCGGCCTTTAAGGAAGCCGTCACCGCCATGCTGCTCCGCCCTCGCCCTCCCTCCCGCGGAATTTACTCCGCCTATCGCCGTCTATGGTTCGGGAAAATTCGCGAACGCTACCGTAACAGCCCCACTCGCCTCATCGTCGTAAAGTTGCCTCGAGGCCCGCTCGTGCGGCCCTCCGACGCCTCTCTTGCCCATACGTCCAGCCTGCGCGACCTTGGCTTTGAAATGGGAGACGAGCACCGCTACGAAATTCTTGAGCGGACCGAGCTTTTCAAGGACGTTCTCCACATGAATCGCGCCGGTTCCACACGCTACGGACAAATGCTGGCCGAGGAGCTAAAGGCCAAGCTTGCTCTTTAATACCCTCGACTTCTTTGCCTTCCTGGCTTTGGCGTTGGCGGGCTTCTATGCGCTCCCCCAACGCGGGCGCAAATATTGGCTACTGGCCGCGAGTTACTACTTCTACGGCTCCTGGAACGTGAAGTTCCTCGGCCTGCTGCTCGGTGTCACGGCCTTGGACTACGCCGCCGGCCTCTGGATCGCCCGCAGCCAAGGCGCCCGCCGCAAGCTCGGCCTCCTCCTCAGTCTTAGCGCCAACCTCGGCGTCCTCGCCTTTTTCAAATACTTCCACTTCCTCACCGGCCACCGCTTCGCCATCGAGATCGTCTTGCCCATCGGCATCAGCTTTCACATTTTCCAGAGCATCTCCTACGTCGTCGATGTCTACCGCCGCGAGCAAGAGCCTATTCGCAACCCTTTCGACTACGCCCTCTTCCTGGCCTTCTTCCCCCAACTCGTCGCCGGCCCCATCGTTCGGGCCAAAGTCTTCTTTGCCGATCTCGCCCCTTGGCGCGCCCCCTCTAGCGGAGACGTCTCCCGAGCTGTCCTCCTACTCGTCGTGGGCCTCACCAAGAAGATGGCCTTCGCCGACCAGTTCGCTAAAGTTACGGATTCCTACTTTTCCCGGCCCGAAGGCATCCTCGACGCTGGAGTTTATGGCGCCTGGAGCGCCACCCTCGCCTTTGCCATGCAAATCTACTTTGATTTCTCCGGCTATACCGACATGGCCATCGGCATGGCAAAGCTCTTTGGATTTCATTTCCCCCTAAATTTCCGCCGTCCTTACCTCGCTGCCTCTATCACCGATTTCTGGCGCCGTTGGCACATCTCTCTCTCCAGTTGGCTCCGCGATTACCTCTACATCCCCCTAGGCGGCAACCGCCGCCATACCTACCGCAATCTTTTGCTCACCATGATCCTCGGCGGGCTCTGGCATGGCGCCAGTTGGAACTTCGCCGTTTGGGGTGCCTATCACGGTGTCCTGCTCTGCGCGGAGCGCGCATTGGGCCTTGGCCAATCGAAAAAGCTCGCGCGCATACCCATCACCTTTGTCCTCGTGTCCATCGGTTGGGTCTTCTTCCGCGCCTCGGATCTCAGCGTAGTCGCCTCGCTCTTCCACGGCCCTCCGGGGCGCTGGCTCCTGGAGCCCTGGCACCTCGGCCTCATCGGCTTTTCCTTGGCCGTCGCCGCGGTCGAAGAATGGCGCCCCTTAGACCTCTCCCGCACCTGGGTCTACGCCGGAGTGCTTGCCCTATCTCTTTTTCTCCTCGAAGTCTTCGCCGTTACCGACGTGAGTATCCCATTTGTCTACTTCCAGTTCTGACGCTTCCCGGCTATCATGGAAAGACCTCGTACTTGCTCATGCCGCGCCACAATCCCATGCAATTGTCGTGTCCCGAATGCGGCAGTACCCACATCCGCACGTCGAAGATCAAATCCTTCGCAGAACGCCTCAGCGATTGGACCGGCCGCCCTCCCATGCGCTGTACCGATTGCTCCCACCGCTGGTGCGAAAGCCTGTGGAGATTGCATGAGGCCATTTACTCGCGTTGCCCCAAATGCTTCCGTCTCGAACTTTCCACCTGGGAAGAGACCTATTACAAAATCCCCTTCTCCTGGCAGCTCAAGTGCGCCCTCGGCGCCAAGAAAGTGCGCTGCAAGGCCTGTCGGCATAACTTCATCAGTTTCCGTCTCGTCAAGGGTAAGAAGAAATGGGTCAACGTCGATCCCACCGAGGACACAATTGTGGAAACTACCATCACTCTCTCCGGAGTTTCCAATGGCAAAGATACTTAGTCGCGCTCTAAGTCTCCTTTTCTCGCTAGGCGCCCCGCTCTTTTCCGCCACGTACTCGGAAGACGTCGCCCCGATCCTCGAGCGTCATTGCGTCGCCTGCCATCGCCCCGGCGAGATTGGTCCCATGCCTCTGCGCACCTTTGCCGAGGTCCGCCCCTGGGCCCAAGCGATCTCCGCCAGCGTCTCCTCCCGCCGCATGCCCCCTTGGCACGCTAACTCTCCCGCGGGGCACTTCTCCAACGATCGCCGCTTGAATCAAGCCGAGATCGCCACCTTGCGCGCCTGGGCGAAGCAGCCTCTACCGGGACCGCCCCGAGCCCCAGCCGCCGCCCCATCCCTCACCGATGGTTGGGGCATCGGCGCTCCCAGCCTCGTCGTTTCCTTGCCCGCCGAGCAAAAGGTCTCCGCCTCCGGCCCCGACGAGTACGTCAAGATCCTGGTCGATCCCCACCTCGAAAAAGACCTTTGGGTTCAAGCCGTCGAGTTCCGCCCCGGCAACCGCAAGATCGTTCACCACGCCCACGTCTTCCTCCAACTCCCCCATCCCCCTTCTTCTTCCCGCCGCCGCGCTCCCAGCCCTTTCGTTCTCGACGACGGCCTCAAGGTCATCGATCCCGCTGCCCCCGCGCTGGATGACGGCTGCTCCCATCCGGACGGCGGCTACATCATCGGCCGCGATCATGGCGATACCCAAGCCCTGCTCGCCTCCTTCGTTCCCGGCATGTCTCCCGCCGCTTGGCCTCCCGGCGTTGCCAAACGCATCCCCGCCGGCTCCAAGTTCCTCTTCGACATCCACTACGCCAAAGTCACGGGCCGGCCCGAAACCGACCTTTCCCAGGTCGGCTTCGTCCTGGCCCAGGCCCCCCCCAAGCGCGCGCTGGAGCGCCTGGAGGCCTCGAACTTCTATTTCTCCATTCCCCCCGGCGCCCCCGCGCATCGCGTCACCGCCTGCGTCACCCTGCCCTACGACGCCGATCTCCTCGGTCTCCTGGGCCACATGCACTACCGGGGCAAAGCCTTCCGCATTTGGGCCGAAATCCCAGGCCGTCCGCCCCAGATCCTGCTCGACGTCCCCCGCTACGACTTCGAATGGCAAGAAATGTACCGCTTTGCCCGTCCGCCCCGCCTTCCCCAAGGCACCGTCGTCAAGATGGAAGGCTGGTTCGATAACTCTCCCAATAACCCCGCCAATCCCAATCCCCAGGTCGCCGTCCGTTGGGGCGAACACACGCGCACCGAAATGATGGACGCTTGGCTTGAATTCGTTCCCGCTACGGCGCGCCCTTGATCTGCACCACTTCGTAGCCTTCCGGCGCCACATAACGAAACAAGCCTGGATCCACGGCCCCATTTCGTACCTCATTGCTAAATCGGTACTCCATCCTGCTCCCATCCTTGCCCTGCACTCGCACCACCCCTAATTCCCCCGCCGGACTGGCTACGAACTCAACGTATTCAAATAGACTCTTCTCGCTCTTCGGAATCGCGCGAATCCGCGTCGCCGCCCCTTCCGCCGCCGTCTCGAATCGCGAAAAATCGCGCTTGAAATCCAACTTGCCCAACAAAAAGGCTAGCGGTGCCCGCAGGTCGTCCGTCTCCCGTACCGCGCTCACTTCCACCCGCCGCGCCGCCGCGCTCGCGTAATAGATCTTCTTGCCGTCTGAGATGAACAGTTTGCCGCTCGGTTGCGCATACTCCCACCGCATTTGTCCGGGCTTGCGTAAGTAAAGCACACCCTTCTCTGTCGTCTTTCGCCCCTGCGCCATCGACACCGTCTGCTCGAAGTCGCTCTTCAGCGTCTTCGTCGAGTTATATCGCTGCTCAATCTGGGCCAACTGCGTGCTGAGGTCCGCCCCCAACAGCGCTAAGGCGATAAGCGGGAAATGCGCCATTTGTGATTTTCGTCTCGACTATAGTGAATTCGGTCGTGCAGCCTGCCAGGACGGCCCTGCCAAAATTCAAACTCTTCTGGCCGCATTAGGTATCCGCCCCAGCACTCCGGCATCGGTACTTCCTGGTCCCTAAACCTCTGTTCATAATGACGCTGCGCCTGCTCCAGCGTTTCACGGGACGCAATCCGCTCAGACTGCGCGCTGCACCAGGCCCCAATTTGGCTCCCCCGCGGGCGTTCCCGAAAATATGCCTCAGACTCCTCACGGCTAAGCTTTTCCACCGTTCCCCGTGCCCTCACTTGGCGTTCCAATTCCTTCCAGTGAAAGCATAGTGCTGCCGCCGAATTCAACTCCAATTCCTTTGCTTTCGCGCTTCCATAATTGGAATAAAACTGGAAGCCCCGCTCGTCAAAGCCTTTTAACAGCACCATACGCACCGCCGGGGCCGCGGTCGCTAGCGCCATCGCGTTCGCCTCTAAAATTTCCGCCGCCAGCGCCTCGTCAAACCATCGCTGAAACTGGCCAAACGGCGAGGCATCCGCCTCACTCTCCAACAGCCCCGCCTGTGTATAGTTCTCCCGCAATTCCGCATACTTCTTCCCGCTCATCCCTTCCATCATAGAATTCTGCCCACCGTGATCAGTTATTCATCGATACGAAACCGAAATGCAAAACACACTCGCTATCGTTGAAAGCATCCCCTCCTAGGAGTCGTTTCTGTTTATGTATACTCTCGCGATTCGTGTGTTTACACTTCTTACCTTGAGCTTGCTGCTGCCGCTTTCCATGCTGGCGCAGTTCGACTCGGCCGCCGTTCTCGGTACTTTGCTGGACCGCCAGGGCGCCTCTGTTCCCAATGCTAAGGTCATCCTTCGCAGCCTGGAAACCGGCGTCGAACAGGCCACTACCTCCGACTCCTCCGGTAACTTCCAGTTCAGCGCCGTCAAGATCGGCCGCTACGAGGTATCGGCCGAAGCTCCGGGCTTTAAGAAAGCCAAGGCCGAAGCCTTCACCGCCACCGTGGCCGCCCGTCAGCGTGTTGACCTCACGATGGAAGTCGGCGATGTCGCCGAAACGGTCACCGTCACCGATGCCGCCGCCGTGCTCGAAACCGATACCAGTTCGCGCGGTACCGTCGTTAGCGCCCAACAGATCCTCAACCTCCCCCTCAATGGCCGTGCCTATGCGGACTTGGCCCTCCTCGCCCCCGGCGTGCGCCGCTCGCTCCTCACCTTTGCCGGCCGCGACGCCTCCTTCAACGTGAACGGCATGCGCAGTTCGCAAAACAACTTCGTCATCGACGGCGTCGACAATAACGCCTACGGCACCTCCAATCAGGGCTTCTCCAACCAGGTCGTGCAGATCTCTCCCGACGCCGTGCAGGAGTTCCGCATCGAAACCAACAACTTCTCGGCGGAATACGGCCGCGCCGGCGGCGCCGTCATCAACGCCTCCATTCGCTCCGGCGGCAACGAGTTCCACGGCGCTGTCTGGGAGTTCCTCCGTAACACCCAATTGAACGCCTTCGGCTTCTTCAAAAACGACTTGAACCGCGATGGCCGCATCGACACCTCCGACAAGCCCGTCCTCAAGCAAAACCAATTCGGCGCCGCCGTCGGCGGTCCCATCGTCAAGAACAAAATGTTCTTCTTTGCCAACTACGAAGGCTTCCGCCGTAACTCGAGCTCGCCCACCTTCTCCACCCTTCCCGAAGCGGACCTCCAGAGCGGCAACTTCTCCCGCCTCCCCGCCATCCGGAACCCCTTGACGGGCGACCTCATCCCGAACGGTATCATTCCGGCCAGCCAGATCACCCCCTTCGCCCGCGACCTCCTCGCCGCGCTCCCTGAACCCAACGTCCCGGGCCAAGCCACCAGCTTCTTCGACCAACCCCTCCGTACGGACCGCAATGACAAGGGCGACATCCGCTACGACCAGTACTTCAATGAAAAGGTCAACGCCTTCGTTCGCTATAGCCATCGCCTCCTGAACAATCTCGAGCCGCCCGCCATCCCTGGCCTCGCCGGCGGCAACTCCAACGGCCGCGTCCGCGTGCTCAATCAGCAAATCGCCTTCGGCGGTAACTTCACCCTCAGCCCCACCTCGCTGCTCGAATTCCGCATGGGCATCGGCCTCACCGAGGGCGGCAAGACCACCATCTTCAATGGTCTTGAAAACGTCTACACCACCTACCGCATCCCCAACGGGCCCACGGATCCCCGCGTCACGGGAGGCTTCTATTCCTCCGGCGTGAACGGCTACACCGGTTTTGGCGTGCAGGGTTCTAATCCGCAATTCCAAAACCCCTACGTCGTGAACCCCAAAGTCAACTACTCTAAGATCTGGCGCCAGCACACCTTTAAGGCCGGCTATGAAATGCAGTCGATCTCGACCGAAATCGACGATTTCAACCCCAAGTACGGCAGCGATGGCTTCGGCGGCCAGTTTAGCCGCCCCGCCTCCGTCACCGCGGCCAACAACGCTTACAACCTGGTTGATTTCTTCTACGGCGCCCGCAGCAATTACCAGTTGAACAATGCCGCCATCGTCAACTACCGCCAAAACATGCACTTCTTCTACTTCCAGGACGACTGGAAAGTGAATAAGAAACTCACCCTCAACCTCGGCCTCCGCTACGAATACGGCACTCCCCAGTGGGAGCGCGATGGCAAGCTGAGCAACTTCGATCCCACCGGCGTCCGCCTGATCCCCGCCTCCGTCGACGGTTCCATCTCCGAACGCGCTCTCATCGATCCCGACCGCAATAATTGGGGCCCGCGCATCGGCATGGCCTATAAACTCACCGACAAGACTGTGCTCCGCGCGGCCTACGGCATCAGTTACATCCATTTCAACCGCCTCGGCGGCGAAAACCTCCTCGCCTTCAACCTGCCCAACATCATCGGCGTTAACATCAACCAGTTGCCGGCTACGGCCGCCGCCGGCGGGCTGCCCATCTGTACCTCCCAGGCCCAGCGCCCGCAGGATTGTTTCCGCACCCGCGAGCAAGGTTACTCTGACAACTTGCTCTCGATTGCCAATGTGAACCAGGTGAACGTCCGCGCCAACTACATCCCCAAGGACTTGAAAAGCGGCATGCTGCAGAGTTTCCACGCCAGCGTCCAACGCGAACTGCCCGGTGGCTTTGTTCTCGACCTCGGTTACGTCGGCAACCGCGGCGATAACCTCATGGTCCTCGGCGATTTCAATCAGGCCCGCGCCAATGCGCCCACGGAAAACCTCAGCGTTAATGCCCGCCGCCCCATCCAGACTTTTGGTTTCATCCAAATCGCTTTCGACGGAGGCTTCCTGAACTACGACGGTCTCCAGGTCAAGATCGAAAAGCGCGCCGGCTCGCTCTTCTTCCTCAACTCCTTTACCTACAGCCGTTCTACCGATAACGCTTCCGGCCACCTGGAGACCGCAGGCGGCGATAACTCCCGCTTGAACTTCCGCAACCAGGGCATCGAAACCGGCTACACCGGCTACGACCAGCGCTACAACAACACGACGACCTTCGTCTACGAACTCCCCTTCGGCAAAGGGCGCAAGTACATGAGCGGCGCCAACAGCTTCGTCGAAGCCGTCCTCGGCGGTTGGCGTCTGAATGGCATTCATACCCTCAACGCCGGTCTCCCCTTGAACCTCACCTATAGCCCCCAGGCCGCCTTCCAGGACGGCTCTTCCAGCTTCCGCCCCAACGTCGTCGGCCAGACTGTCCTCCCCGAGGAATTCCGTACCGGCAACTTCCGTACCCAGTACTTGAACCCCTGCTTGTCGAACGCCGATACGCGCTTCCCCTTCTGCAGCCAGTTGGGCGCCGGGGCCCTGGAGCCCACGGATCGCTCCCAGCCCTTCGGCAATTCCTACCGCAATGGCGTCCGCGGTCCAAACTTCTTCCAGTTCGACACCGGCCTCCACAAGCAGTTCAATTTCACCGAACGCATCGGCCTCCAGTTCCGCGCCGAAGCCTTCAACCTCTTCAACCGCAGCAATCTCTCCCTCGCCGATACCAACCGCACCAGCGGCACCTTCGGCCGCATCCAAAGCACCTTCCCCGCGCGGGAATTGCAGTTCGCCCTCAAGCTCCTCTTCTAGAAGCTGGGCACAACAATAAACCCATCCTGGGGCGCGCCCAAGAGATTATTCTTGGCCGCGCCCCAGTGCCAATAGTGGGCCGCGACAACTGCCTTTAACTCTGCCCCCGCCGCCGGAACCTGCGGCCGTTCAGGGCAGGCAAAGAATGGATGGCGGCGGGAGACTCCGCTCGCCAAAAGCTCTCGCAATAGCGGGACCTACGGCCGCATTCAAAGCACCTTCCCCGCGCGGGAATTGCAGTTCGCTCTCAAGCTCCTCTTCTAGAAGCTGGGCACAACAATAAACCCATCCTGGGGCGCGCCCAAGAGATTATTCTTGGCCGCGCCCCAGTGCCAATAGTGGGCCGCGACATACGCGCATAACACCGCGTCCAGTTGGTCCTCAACTGCTTTTAACTCTGCCCCCGTCGCCGGAATTTGTGGCAGTTCAGGGCAGGCGAAGGATGGATGGCGGCGGGCAAGGCCATTCGCCAACAGTTCGCGCAACTGCGCCAGCGCCGCCTTCCGCTGTGCCAGCGGCCCCTTTTTGTAGGGAAGAATCCGGTCCAAGCCGAAAAGCCGCACGCAAGCCGCATGCGGATACACCTCAAACAGCCGCCGCTCGGCCGCCTGCGCCTGCGGGGCCGGCGCGGTCGCAAATCCTTGTTCCCGCAGCTCAGCCACAAAAGCAAGTACGTTGGCCGTGAACGGCATGCCGAGATTCACGGGATAGCATCCCGCCTTCTCGCGCGAGAACAGCCGATGCGCCATCCGGTCCGCCTCCCGCATCCCGATTCGGTTCGTTACGATCACCGGCGCGTCCAAGCCTAGGTAGCAGGGATGCTCGCCGCATTGCTGGGCAATCCAGTCCAAGGTCGCGGCGTGGGTCGCAGGCCGGTCGAGTTTTACCAGCTCCAAGCGGCGGCCTTTGCCGGCAAGAGCGGCCGCCCCACTGGGCCGCCCGGTCCAGCCGAGGTCGATTCCTAGGAAGAGCACGTTATAATTCAAGTTTAAGTAGCCGTTCGGCGAGGAGAGTTCATGTTTGATTTGTTCCGGCGCAAGGATACCAACTTGCGCATTTTGTTGGGAGTTTTGTTGGGCCTGGTGGCCCTGTCCCTGGTGATCACCCTGATTCCCGGCTTCGGGTCGGCGGGCTTTGGCGCTCCGGGCGGCGAAGAAGCGGTTGCTAAAGTTTGCGGCGAGCCCGTCACCTCGAGAGAAGTCCGCATCAAGCTGCAGCAAATGCTCAATCGCACCCAGTTGCCTCCGGATAGCGCCGCCATTTTCATCCCGCAGTTCATCGACCAGTTGGTCGCCGTGAAGGGTGTGGCTTGTTTTGCCAATGAAGTCGGCCTGGTGGCCAGCGATCAGGAAATCGCCGAAAAAATCCAAAAGGACGTTCCCGCCTTCTGGCAGAACGGCAAGTTTGTCGGCGCGGCCGCCTATGAGTCCATGCTCAAGCAGACCGGCATTAGCGTCAAGGAGTTCGAAGACGGCATGAAGAAGGACATCGAAACCACCCGCCTTCGCACCCTCATGCTCTTAAGCTCCGTCGCCACTCCGGCCGAAGTGGAAAAGGCCTACCGTGAGGCCGAGGAGAAGATCAAGCTCGAATATACGGTTATCGACCCCCAGGAGGTCGGCAAAGGCGCCGCGCCGCCCGACGCCGAAGTGAAAGCCTACTATGAGGCCCACAAGGGTGACTACAAGAATGGCGAATATCGCAATGTGAACGTGATCGTGTTCGACCCCGCCCGTTTTGCCGCCACCATGAAGCCTTCCGAAGAGCAACTTCGTCGCGCTTATTCCGACAACATCGATAGCTACCGCATCGCCGAGCGCGCCCGCGTCCGCCATATCCTTTTCAAAACCCAAGGCAAGGCCGAAGGCGAAGACGCCAAAATGAAAGCGCTAGCCGAAAGCGTTATGAAACAAATTCAAGGCGGCGCCAAATTTGATGATTTAGCCAAAAAGTACACCGAGGATCCCGGCTCGGCTCCCAACGGTGGCGACATTGGCTTCATCACGCGCGGCCAGACCGTCAAGAACTTCGAAGAGGCCAGCTTCAATTCGCCGCTAAAGCAACTCGTGGGACCCGTCAAGACCGAGTTCGGATATCACCTGATTGAGGTGCTCGAACGCCAACAGGCGGGCCAAATGAGCTTCGAACAGGTGCGGCCCCAGATCGAGCAGGAAGTGCAACGCCAAATGGCGGCCGATAGCCTAAGCCGCACCGCCGAGAAACTCCGCGCCGATGTGGCAAAAGATCCTTCGCAGATTCTCGAGCTAGCCTCCCAGGTTGGCGCCGGTATCCAGGGCGTACCCTACCGTAAGCCCGAAGTGCCTCTGCCCGTTTTCGGCCCCAAGCCGGAATTGTTCCAGACCGTGCAACGCCTCAAGAAAGGTGAAGTTTCCGAGCCTTTGTCCGTTAGCGACAAGACCGTGCTTTTCCATGTCGATTCCATTGTGCCGGAAGCGCAGGCTCCATTTGAGGAAGCTAAACTCGCCATCGTCTCTAAGCTCCAAAGCGAAGAAAGCTTGAGGAAGTTCAATGCGCTCAAAGCCCGCGCGTTCGAGATGGCGAAATCCGCCAACGGCGACATCGCCAAACTCGCCAAGGACCTCGGCACACCGCTCAAGCAGACCCAGGAATTCGGGCGCAGTGGCTTTGCCGACGGAATCGGACCCGGGTCCGCCGTCGTGGACGCCTTCGGTAAGCAGCCCGGCCACTCCTGGGGGCCCTTCACCGTCGATAACAAGTGGTTTATCGCCAAAGTGATCGAAGCCAAAGCCGCCGACATGAGCCTGTTCCCGGCTCGCCGCAATGAATTCATCAGCATCGTCAAGAACAAGAAAGCCTCCGAGCGCTCCGACGTTTTTGAAGAAACGCTGCTGAAGAGCATGGTCGACGGCGGCAAGGTTAAGATCAACGAAGCCGTGAAGAAGCGGCTCGCTTCGAATTCCGGCGTTTAGGCGACGCCATGCAAAACGACATGAACTTTCTCGAACTCGTCAAGACTCTGGCGAGCGCCGAGAAGCTGAAGGGCCTGCTCGAAAGCACGCTGACCGGCTGGCCTGGTTATGCCCTCTTAACCGCCATCGTTTTCGCCGAAACGGGCCTGCTGGCGGGCTTTTTTCTTCCGGGCGATAGCCTCCTTTTCATCGTCGGCGTGCTTTGCGGCGCGGGGAAGCTCAATTTCTGGCTCATCAGCGCCCTCTTGATCGTGGCGGCGATCAGCGGCGACGCCGTCGGCTACATGCTGGGCCGAGGAGCGGGCAAGGCCGCCTTCAGCCGTCCCGACAGCCGCCTGTTCAAACGCGAGTATTTGGAGCGCACCCAAGCCTTCTACGAGAAGTACGGCGGCCGTACGATCATCTATGCGCGCTTCATTCCCATTGTGCGTACCTTTGCGCCTTTCGTGGCGGGTATCGGCCGCATGCCGTATTCGCGCTTTTTGTCCTTTAACGTTTTCGGTGGCATCGGTTGGGTGCTCCTGTTCATTGGCATCGGCTTTCTGGTCGGCGACACGCCTTTTGTGAAGAAGTACTTCGACAAGGTCATCCTGGCCATCATTTTCGTTTCGGTGCTTCCGGTCGCGTTTGAGGCCTGGAAATCACAGCGCGCGCGCTGACTAAGTTTCGAAACTTTTTGCGCCTCTCTGGATGAACCATCTCCAGGAGGAACAAAATGCCAATCGCCAGCGAAACTATTGCCCGCCAACTTTCCCAACGCGCCCATGTGGGCATTGAAAACGAACTTTCCGGCTATTCCCTTGTGCTTTTGCAAAGAATCGGGACCGGCTGGCGCCGCTGCGATATCCGCTACGGGATGCGCGCCGCGGTAAGCGAAGGCAAATCTCCCGTCCACAAGATCCCGCTTTCCGAGATCCAGGTGGAAGGCGGCAACAATGGGAAAACGGGAATTCCCGAGCACATCACGGGCCCGCTGCGGCCGC
>CAYLXK010000004.1:0-331883 GCA_964387685.1 uncultured Bryobacter sp. | reverse complement strand
AGGAATTCTTGGAACTCGCGGCTTTGCCTTCGGCCGTGACAGGGCCGGTTGATTTTTGCGCGTTCGCGCGATTGGCTTCGATTTGGGCTGGGGTGCTCATGGCTTATTCAGAGCATGCGGTAAGCGCGAAAAAGGCCATGACAAGCGCGTGGAGCAATAACGGCGGGGGCGAGAAGATTTTTGTGTGGTGTGAATGGAGTCGCGGGCGGAGAAGAGCGCGGGCGGCGGATGCAGTTAGCGAGAAGGGAACGCCTCTGGGCCTTGTAGGAGGTAGGCGAGGGTGAGGAAGAGGCGGCGGAGGCCGAGTTCGCGGCCTTCGGGGTGGTACCACTCGGAATCGGTGTGGGCGCCGCCCCCGGAGCCGCCGGCGCCGAGGGAGACGGCTTCGAGGCCCATGGAAAGGGGGATGTTGGCGTCGGTGGAAGCGCAGTCTTTGCGGGAGGCGATACCGAGGTAGTCGTCGACTTCGAGGAGGGTTCTGAGCAGAGGAGAAGTGGAGGGCAGTTGGCCGCCGGGGCGGGCGCCGATTTCGCGGATCTTGGCCGAAAGGCGGCCGACGCCGCGGCGCGTGGAGGCGCGCTCGTTTTCGGCGACGAGGGCGCGTTCTACGCAGTCGGTGAGGAGTTCGTTGAGTTCCGTCAGGACCTCGGAGGATTCGCTGCGGAGGTCGAGCTTGGCGCGGGCGCTAGAGGGAATGGAATTGATGCTGGTGCCGCCATCGATGAGGCTGAAGTTGACGGTGGAGCGGCCGTAGCGGGACTCGAGAAAGGCGGTGCGGCGCTGGTGGCAATCGAGGAAGTCGGCGATGGTTTTGGCCAGGGCGTGGAGGGCATTGGGATTGGCCGAATCGGACCAGGAATGGCCGCCGGGGCCCTGGAAGAGAATTTCAGCGCGACGGCTGCCGAGAGCTTGGGAGGTAATGTGTTCGGTGCCGGGCCCGTCAAGGACCAAAAAGGCGGAGATACGGTCGGCGAGGGGGCTTTGGCGGCAGAGATAGCGCATACCGCTTAAGTTGCCTTCGCCCTCTTCGCCGACATTGGCGACGATTAAGAGGCCGCGGGAGGAAGCCTCGCGGGGGCGTTGCGAGTAGGCGCGGGCCATGGTGAGGAGGGCGGTGAGGCCGGCGCCATTGTCGGCGACGCCGGGGCCGAGGAAGCGGCCGTCGGGAGAGAGGCGGATGTCGCCGGGAGTACGAGGCGCGAGGACCGTATCGAGGTGGGCGGTGAGGGCGACCCAGGGACCGCGGGCGTCTTCGGGCAAAGTGGCGACGACATTACCGGCGCGGTCGAGCTTCGAGTCGTAGCCGTAGCTAGCGAGGCGGTCGACGAACCAGAGGGCGCGTTTTTCCTCAAAAAAGGTAGGAGCGGGGATGCGGCAGAGCTCCAGGTGGAGCTCGTTGATCTGGGCGCGTTCGCGGCCGAATTGACGCAAGGTTTCCGCGATGGAGGGTTGGAGAGCGAGTTCTTTGGCGCGGCTGCTGCGGAAGACCATGGGTTAGCGGTAATTGCGGGCGGCGAGCCAGTGGATGATGTCTTTATCGCCGTCGAGGAAGTCGTAGTCCAAGAGGCGGGCGCTTTCTTCCCAAAGGATTTGTTCGAATTCGTAGTTGACGGGGACGCCGGAGAAGTGGCGGACTTCGAAGAAGATGAGTTCGACGGCGGGGCGGGAATCGTAGTGAAATTCGTAGCGTTGGAGTTCGTCGCCGATGTGGGCTTCGATGCCGAGTTCTTCGCGGAGTTCGCGGGCGAGGGCGTCTTTGGCCTCTTCACCGGACTCAATTTTGCCGCCGGGAAATTCCCACTTTCCGCCATGCCAATCGCGGCGTTTGCGCTGACCGATGAGGATTTTGCCGGCGTGGGTGATGATGCCTGCGACGACGGAGACTGCGCGCGCCATGAGTAATTAATAGAGTGCCTGAACCCACAGGGTAACTCAAATGTGAGAATCCGGTTAAGTGGGACTCGGTAATGGCTAGCTGGCGAGGCGGGCGGGGACGGCGCGGAGGCCGGAGGTGGAGGGGGAATGCTCTTCGTGATACTGAGCGTCTTCGTTGACTTGCCAGACGTCGTAGAGGGGCGCGCCGGCCAGGATATTCCGGGCGGTGAGGAGCGCGGTCATCATGGAGTGGTCCTGGTTGTTGTACTTATGCATGCCATTGCGGCCGATGAGATGGAGGTGCGGGAAGCGCTCGGCGAGTTCGGCGCGAAGGGCGTCGACGCGAGACATGTAGGAGTCGTCGTAGACGGGGTAGGCTTTGGGCTGGCGCACGACGGTGGAATCGAGAACGGAGGAGGCTTCCGCAAGGCCGATGTGGGCAATTTCGCGGGCAGCGAGGTGGCGAAGTTCCGAGTCGGGGGCGTTCCAGAGGCCGTCGCCTTCAAAGCAGAAGTATTCGAGGCCGAGGCAGTCGCCGCCGCCGGAGGGAAGCATTTGTGGGGACCAGGAACGAAAGTTTTGGATGCGTCCGACTTTTACGCCGGGGTCGTGGATGTAGATCCAGTTGTCGTCGAGGTCCAGAGGGCGGTCGAGGATCAGGGCGACGGTGAGGAAGTCGCGGTAGCGAAGGCCCTCGGCGGCGCGGGCGGCGGGGCGGGAGAGGCCGGGGCGGAGGCGCTCGGCGAGGTGGCGAAGGGGCATGGAGGAGATGAGATCGCGGCCGATCCAGTGGCGGCGCTCGGAGAGCGGATTGACGGCGGTGACGTGCCAGCGGCGTTCGGCGGCTTGCCAGTGGATCTCTTCGACGGTCCAGCCTTGACTGATTTCGCCGCCAAGGGAGCGGATTTTCTCGGCACAGCGTTCCCACATCATGCCGGGGCCGTGGCGGGGATAGCGGAAGGAGCGGATGAGGGTTTTAGGGCTGTCTTCGCCCATGTCGCCAGCCGAGCGAGACCAATTGATGGCGTTCATCAGGGCCGAGGTGAGAGAAAGACCTTTGATGCGTTGAGCGGCCCAATCGGAGGAGATCTCCTTGCAGGACATACCCCAGACCTTTTCGGTGTAGGTGCGGAAGAAGATTTCGTAGAGGCGCCGGCCGAAGCGGCTGGAGACCCAATCTTCAAAGGAGACGGAGGCGGGTTGGGGGACGACCTTGGTTAGGAGGTAGGAAGTGAGGCAGCGTACGGACTCGAGAGGTCCGAGTTTGAAGAAGGCCTCGGCGGGGCGCAAAGGATAAGAGAAGAATTTGCCGTTGTAGAAGATGCGGGAGAGTCGAGGGCGGACGAGGAGGTCGTCGCCGAGGAGGGAAGACCAGAAGTCTTCGATTTCCTTTGATTTGGAGAAGAAGCGATGGCCGCCGATGTCGAAGCGATATCCCTTGTATTCAACAGTGCGGGAGATACCCCCAACATATTGGGGATCGGCTTCCAGAACGGCCACGCGGCGCCCGGCGTGGGCGAGCTCGTGGGCGGCAGTAAGGCCTGCGGGCCCGGCTCCGATGACAACAGCGTCTAACATGAGGCGGAGGAGTGTCTTTCCACTTTATCGCACTGGAACGAAACGATTTTTCCGTCCGGGCGCAAGGGCCTGCCGAGTTTGGCGGGGCGGTTGGGTGAGAATGAGAAACGGGAGCCGATGATGCAAAACGAAATCCTCCTAAGTCACTTTAGCGAGCCGCGAAACGCCGGCGATGTTGCTTCGCCGGACATTACCCTCAACGTGGAGAACCCTGTGTGTGGCGATCAGTTACGAGTATCGGTACGAATTAGTGAAACTATCTTAGCAATTGGCTTCAAGGCGCGGGGCTGTGTGGCGTCGATGGCGTGCGGGAGCGCGTTAACCGAACTGTTGCAAGGCAAGCGAAGGGAGGAATTGGCGGGGATCGGGGCGGCGGAGGTGGAAGCGGCGGTGGGGGGCTTGCAGGCGGAGTCTAAGCACGCGGCGGTTTTGTGCGCCGAGGCGGTGAGGAAGTTGGAACGGGAATGGAAGAAATGAAATACGGGGAGTTTTTGGAGGACCTGAAGGGTTGGTTGCGGATTCCGAGCGTGAGTGCGCTGGAGGAGTATCGGGAGAGCGTGCGGGAGGCGGCGGAGTTTACGGCGGGGTTGTTCCGGAAGGCGGGCCTAGAGGCGGTGGAGGTGGTGGAGGATGAAGAGGGCGGCCACGCGCTGGTGCGGGGAGAGCTATTGGGTGTGGAGGGGGCGCCGACGCTGTTGTGTTACGGGCACTACGATGTGCAGCCGGCGGAGCCTTTGGAATTGTGGAGGACGCCGCCGTTTGAGCCGACGGTGGTGGGGGAGGATTTGTTTGCGCGAGGGGCGGCCGACGATAAGGGGTTGGCGCTGATTTTGATTCAGGCGGTGGAGCGATTCCACCGGCGGGGGGAAAGGCCGCCGGTGAACTTGAAATTTCTTTTTGAAGGAGAGGAGGAAAGCGGGGGCGGGCATATTGAGAGGTATGTGCGGGCGAACGGGGAGCAACTGCGGGCGGACGCGGCGCTTTTGTGCGATACGGAAATGTTTGCGCCCGGGTTGCCGACGATCTGTACGGGGCTGCGGGGTATCTTGTACGGCGAGTTGTGGGTAAGGACGGCGGAGGGGGATCTGCATTCGGGGGTGTATGGGGGAGGGGTGCCGAATGCGGTGATGGCGGCGGCGCAAATGATGGCGGGGCTGAAGGATCGGGAGGGGAGGATCCTGATCCCGGGGCTGTATGAAGCGGTGGAAAGGCCGAGCGAAGCAGAAAGGGAGAGTTGGGCGGGATTGCCGTTCGACGCCGAAAGATGGAGGACGGAAGAGGCCAAGGCCAAGGGCTACAGTGGGGAACCCGAGTATGGATTACTGGAGCGGCTGTGGGCGCGGCCGACGCTAGAGGTGCACGGGATCAGGGGCGGGTTTACGGGGGAGGGGTCGAAGACGGTGATTCCGTGCGAGGCGGTGGTGAAGTTGAGTATGCGCCTGGTGCCGGGAGTGGGGAGCGAACTGGCTAAGGAGTTGCTGGCGGCGGCCTTGGCCGAGCAAGCAGGGCCTGGGGTAGAGGCGAGGCTGCGGATCCTGCATGCCAACGAGGCGTGCGTAATAGGAACGGAGAATCGTTTTGTGCGGCGGGCGGCGGAGGCGATGGAGGAGGTTTTTGGGGCGAAGACGGTGTATATGCGGTCCGGGGGGTCGATTCCGATTGTGGGCTTGTTTGCGCAGCATTTAGGGATTCCGGCGGTGCTGCCGGGCTTTGGATTGCCGGACGATAATTTGCATGCGCCGAACGAGAAGGTGCATTTGCCGAATGTGGCTAGGGGGATTGCGGCGATGGAGCGGTATTTCTTGAAGCTGGGGGGCGGGGAGTGAGCTTTGGCTTCAAGGAGCAGGTAAAGAACTCGGTCGACATTGTGCGCACGGTGGGGGAGTATGTACGGCTAAAGCGGATCGGCTCCAGCGGGCGTTACTTGGGCTTGTGCCCCTTCCACACCGAGAAGACGCCGAGCTTCAATGTGAATGCGGATAAGCAGTTTTATAAGTGCTTCGGGTGCGGCAAAGGCGGGGACGTCTTTAACTTTGTGATGGAAATCGAGGGGATGGGCTTCTACGAGGCGCTGAAGCTGGTGGCGGAGCGCAACGGGATTCCGGTTCCGAAAGAGAGGGTGCCGGACGATCCGGAAAGCAAACGGCGGGCGGATTTGCAGGAGTTGCAGGAACTGGCGGCGCAATATTTTCGGGAGACTCTGCTGGGGACTGGAGGGGGCGAGGCGCGGGAGTATCTGAATCGGCGGGGCGTAGGGCAGCGGCTGGCCGAGGAGTTCGCGCTGGGCTATAGCGACACGGGCGGAGGGCTGGCGCGGTTCTTCCAAAAGAAAGGCGTGCCGGAGGAGATGTGGGAGCCGAGCGGGCTGATCTTGAAGCGGGAGCAAGGGCCGGGCTATTTCGACCGCTTTCGGGGGCGGCTGATGTTTCCGATTTGGAGCGAGAGCGCTAAGGTGATTGCGTTCGGAGGGAGGGCCTTGGGGGAGGAGCAGCCGAAGTATTTGAATTCGCCCGAGACGGCGATCTACCGCAAGAGCCATGTGCTTTATAACCTGAACCGGGCCAAGGAGGGGGCGCGTCGCAGCGGGCGTTTCGTATTAGTGGAAGGGTACATGGACGTGATTGGGGTGCATGCGGCGGGGGTGAAAGAGGTAGTGGCCAGTTGCGGAACGGCGCTGCGGGGGGAGCAGGTGGCGGCCCTGAAGCGGCATGCGGACCAGGTGGTGGTGAATTTCGATCCGGACCCGGCCGGGGCGAACGCGACGGAGAAGAGTATCGCGATATTGCTGGAGGAGAATTTGCGCTTGCGGGTGTGTTCGTTGCCTGGGGGCCTGGACCCGGACGAATTCGCCAAGGAACGGGGCGCGGAGGCTTACCGGGCGGAACTGGAGCGGAGCCCGAGCTATTTTCATTGGCTGGCGGCGCGGGCGCGGGAACGCTTCAACATGAAGGAGGCCGAGGGCAGGCTGGAGGCGTTTCGTTTCCTCTTGCCTTCGATTTTGAAGTTGCCGGGGAAGCTGGAGCGGCTGACGGTGGTGAACGATCTGGCGGCGCAGTTGGGGGTGGAGCAGGGGGCGATGCTCGATCAATTCCGGCGCGCGGCGACGGAGAAGGGGCCGACCGCGCGGGGGATGGAGGCGAGCCTGCCGAAGCAGACCTGGCCGGATACGCAGCGGCTTTTGTTGCGATTGATCTTGCACCATCCGGCGGCGGTGCTGCCGTATGTGGACACGATTTTGGCGCTGGAGCGCTTTCCGGAACTGGAGGGAAGGGCGATCCTCGAAGCGGCCTTGCATTTGCTCGAGGCGGACGAGACGGTGGACTATCATGCGCTGGAGCAGCGGCTAGAGCGCAAGGATGCCGATCTATTGGCCGCGCTGCTTTCCACCGATACGGAAAGTGTCGAGAAAGAGCAAGAAGAGCCAGGGAGGCAGGTGGAAGCCTGCATCGCCAAATTGGAAAGGGAAGGGCTGGAGCGGAAACTGCAGGCGCTGCGTCTGGCCGTGCGGGAAGCCGAACGCAGCGGAGATTTGACCGAGGCGCTGCGCTTGATGGAGCAAGAGAAAAACCTGGAGCGGAAGCTGAAATCGCCGCCTCGCTAGAGCAGCGCAATTTTGCTACAGTGAGCGTTCAAAGGCGGAAGGCGTGAGGATGACGCGCGGCGCAGGAGCAAGGGCCGAGCTGAAACGTAAGGGTGGTCATGGAAGAAGACTACAGATCTCCGGACGAAATGGGTGAGGGCATCGCCGAGGCGGTGATCCGGCGCATGGACGAGATGGAGGCGCTGGCGCCGATCGACGCGCCGCTGGATGCGCCTCTGGACACGCGTCTGGATGCGGGGCTCGACGGCACGCTCGAGAGGGCGGCCGTTTATGGCGCAGGAGAGCGCGAAGGGGAAGGCGACGGGATTGCGCTGGACGACAGCGAGGGCGCCGAGCCGGCCGACGTCGAGGATCTGGGAGATTTTTCCGATAAGACGAACGATCCGGTGCGGATGTATTTGCGGGAGATGGGCAGCGTGCCGCTGCTAACGCGAGACGGGGAAATCGCCTTGGCCCGCAAGATCGAGCGTTCTCAGAAGCTGGTGCTCAGGGCCTTGTCGCGATCGCCGTTGGCGGTGCGCGAGATGCTGACGGTGCGCGAAGAATTAGAGCAGGGCTATATATCGATTTATGAAGTGCTGAGCCTGACGGATGCGGCCGGTCCCGACACCGATATCACCGAAGAAGAAATTGAAGAGATCGAAGACAGCGCGCCGCGGCCCGAAGAGGGGCAGTTTATCGAGGCCGTGGAGGAGATTTCGAAGCTGGCGCGCAAAGCGCATACGAGCCGCCAGAAATTGAGCGTGTTGTCCCGGACGCTGAAGCCGAAGCAGCACCGGCAGGTGCGCTTTACGCTAGCGCGGTGCATTGTGCGGATATCGCAATTAATGCGCGAGCAGACACTGAGCGCGTGGATGCTGGGGCGCTTGACGGCGTCTTTGCGCCGGACGGTGGACGAGATCAAGACGCTGGAGGGAGAGATTTCGCGCCAGCAGCGGCGGACGGAGGACAAGAGCAGCGACGCCAAGAAGGAAGTGAAGGCTTTGACGACGCGGCTGCACGAGATTGAGGAAGAGGTGGGGGCGCTGGGGACGGAATTGAAGCGCACGCTGCAGATCGTGGAGCGTAGCGAAGTAGAGGCGATGGGGGCGAAGAAAGCGCTGATCGAAGCGAACCTGCGCCTGGTGGTATCCATTGCCAAGCGCTACACGAACCGCGGGCTGCATTTTCTAGACCTGATCCAGGAAGGCAATATTGGGCTGATGCGGGCGGTGGAGAAATTCGACCACCGGCGGGGCTTCAAGTTTTCGACGTATGCCACGTGGTGGGTGCGGCAGGCGATTACGCGGGCGATCGCCGACCAGGCGCGGACGATTCGCATTCCGGTGCACATGATCGAGACGATCAACAAGCTGGTGCGGACGCAGCGGGCGATGACGCAGGAATTGGGCCGCGAACCGTCGACGGAGGAACTGGCGCGGCGCATGGAATTGCCGGTGCACAAGATCCGGAAGGTAATGCGGATTGCGCAAGAGCCGGTATCGCTGGAGACGCCGGTGGGCGAAGAGGACGAGAGCCACCTGGGGGATTTTCTGGTGGATAAGCGGATCGGTTCGCCCTCGGATTCGGTGATCAATCTGAACTTGCGCGAACAGACGGGCGAGGTGCTGAAGACACTTTCGCCGCGCGAGGAGAAGATTGTGCGGATGCGTTTTGGGTTGCAGGACGGCAGCGAGCATACGCTCGAAGAAGTGGGTGCGCACTTTGCGGTCACGCGCGAGCGGATCCGGCAGATTGAAGCGAAGGCGCTGCGCAAGCTACGGCATCCGAGCCGGAGCCACCGGCTGCGGAACTTTTTGGAGAAAAGCGGCAGCGAATAGGCCGCTCGCTAAGGTATTTCGCCCGCCCCGGCTCGTACTCGTATCTTACTTAAACGAAACTAAGGTTTTCGCCGGATTCGGAGTGGCGAAAGAACTGGCGATCAAAGTAGAGAAAGTTCATTTCATATGGCCGAATGGAAATCACTCCTCGACGAAGCAAAGCTCCAAGCGAGCGAACAATTCAGTGCGGCATGGAAGCTGCATGTGGACCGGGTGTCGGAGGCGCTCGAATCCGGGTGGCGCGAGAACATCGCCCGCGTGGTGGAGCAGCGCTTTGAGGCGTTGAAAAGCGAGCTGACGGCGGCCAACGAAGAATGGCTGGCGGGGGAACTCGAGGAGCGCGTGGCGGCGCGGCTGAACGACGAGTGGAAAGCCCAGATTGAGCAGCACGTGGAGGCGCGGATCAACGCCGAATTCGAAGAGCGGGTGGGGCACCAGGTGGAGGAGCAACTGGCGTTGCGCCTGGAGGGCGAGGTGGAGGCCAAGCTCGAAGAAGAGACGACGCGGCGACTAGCGCAGGTATTGCCCGCGCGGGTGGAAGAGGCGGTGGCGGCGCAGATCGAGCAGCGTCTGGAGGCGGCGGTGAGCGACCGCGTAGTGGCGATCCTGCCGGAGCGCGTGGACGAGGTATTGACGCTGCGTTTGGCCGAGGAACTTCCCGGACGGATTGCGGCCGAGAAAGCGCAGTGGGACGCGGAATTTGTGCCGTTGGCCGAGCAGGCCAAACAGCAGGCCGTGGAAGCGGTGCGGGAGCAGGCGCGGGAACAGGCGCGGCGCGAAACGCGGCAGCAAATGGGCCAGGAGTTGGGACAGGCGCTGCGGGTGCTGCGCGCGGCCAACGACGGCGGGGAATGGAAAGAGGCGGTATTGAATGCCGTCGCGCCGTTTGGAGCGCTGACCGCGTTGTTCCTGGTGACGAAGGACCGCTTTACGCTGGAAGGCGTGCGGGGCGTGGGCGAACTGGAGACGGGCTTCGACCTCGAGTTCCACGAAGCGGCGGCATTTCTGAACGCCAAGGAATCGAAAGACCTGGTGGTGGCCTTGCGAGGGGATAGCGAAGTATCGCCTTACGTCATGAGTCTGCGGCCGGAAGCGGGTGCCGAAGGCGGGGTGCCGGGCAAGTGCTACGTATTCCCGGTGATGGTGCAAGGGGAAGTGGCGGCGCTCTTGTACGTAGAGCCGCGTGAGGCGGGCGGCGAGGCTAGCCGAGAAAACGAGGGCGAGCCCGTCCTGGAAATCGGCACAGTCGAGGCTTTGGCGACGGCGGCCGGCTTATCGTTGCATGCGCTGCGGGCCTCGCGGGCCGCGCAGGCTTCGAGCCTGGTGAACATCGCCTCGGCGATGAACGGCGAAGACGGTGGGACGAACGCGTTTGGCGATCTGCGCCTTGAAGCGGTGGGCGTGGGCGCGGGCGGCGTGGGTTCAGGTGGAGCGGGCGTGGCCGGGGCGGCCGGAGCGATGGCCGTAGCGGCGCTGCCGGAGCGGAGCTTCAATTGGGACGAACTGAGCCAGGAAGACCGCGAACTACACATGCGGGCGCAGCGCTTTGCGCGGACGCAGGTGGCCGAGATGCGTTTGTATAAGGACGACGCGGTGAAATCCGGGCGGCGGGACGCGAATATCTACTTGCGTTTGCGGGAAGAGATTGACGGCGCGCGGGAGCGTTACCAGGCGCAGTTCCTCGATGGACAAGTCCACATGAGAGACTACTTACATGCGGAGTTGGTGGAGACTTTGGCAATTGACAATCCGCAACTCATGGGACCGGACTACCCGGGTCCGTTGGCCTAAAGCCGGGCAAGCGCTAGTTCTGCTAGTGGCGCTGGGGGCGGGGGTGCCGCAGCTGGAAGGGCAGAGGCCGCGGGCGCAGGCCGAAGCGGGGAGCCTGGAGGCGATCGCACGGGAATTTCGAGGCAAGGCAGGAGCGCCGGGTGCTGCCGGAGCGCGAGCGGCGCTCGAGGCGTACTTGCTGAAGCATCCTAAGGACAGCGACGGCGCACTGGCGCGGCTAGCGCTATACAACGGCGACACGACGGCGGCAGGGCGGCGGGGCTTGGAGGCGGCGCGGCCGTTGTTGCCGGCTATTGCCGATTACGTGGACTGGATGATTTCCTCCACAGCGCTGGCGGCGCAGGACCCGGCGGGGGCTTATGAGGCGGCCGAGCGGGTGTTGCAAGTGAAGGGGACGCCGCTGGAGGGGAGGGCGGCGCTGGCGGCGCTGAAGGCGGCACGGGAACGTGGGGAAGCCGAGCCGATGATGGAAGTGCTGGCCCAGCATGGCGCGGCGCTGACGGAAGCGCAGCGATTGTTCTACGCGGCGGTGGCGCATCAGATGCGCGGGGAGACGAGCGCGGCGCAGCAGAAGCTGCTGAAGGTGTATGTGGGAGAAGCGCGGAGCCCAGAGGCCGTGGAGGCCGGGAAGATGTTGCAAGGGGTGGCGCTAGCGCAGCAACTGGAGCGCGCCTACCGGCTGCTGGAATTGGGGGATGCGGGCGGGGCCAAGGCGAGCTTGCATGGATTGTTGCCTCGATTGGATGGGGCGCAGAGAGAATTGGCGCGGGTGCGAATGGGGGTCTGCGAGTACCGCTTGCGGAGCGCAAGTGCAATGGCGGCACTGCGGGCGGCGGCGCCGGAAACGATTACGCCGCAAAACCGCGAGGCCGACGCCGAGCGATTGTTTTACCTGTTGCTGGCGGCGCGGCGGGCCAAGGATTACACGGCCATGGCGGCGGCGATGGAGGCACTGAACGCCCGGCACCGGGAATCGCCGTGGCGCCTGGAAGGATTGGCCAACGCGGCGGGGCAGTATTGGGTGATGGGGGAGAGCGCGAAGAGTTTGCCGTTGTACGAGACGTGCGCAGGCGAGTTTGCCGACACGGCGGCGGCGCGGCATTGCGACTGGAAGGTGGCGGTGGCGAGCCAGATTCTGCGGCGGCCGGACGCCGAGACGAAGATGATTGCGTATTTGACGAGGGACCCGGCGGGGGAGCATGCGTCGGCGGCGCTGTATTTTTTGGGCAAGTCCGCGGAGCAGCGGCGGGACCGGGCGGCGGCGCGGGCCTGGTACGACAAGGCGGTGGAGGCGTTTCCGAATCATTTTTATGCCGAGTTATGCCGGGAGCGATTGGAGGCGGGGGAGCTGGGGCGGCAAGCGGCTTCGCCGGCAGTGCTCGCGAAATTGCGGGAACTGAAATTTACGCCGCCGGTGGGGGAACTGGATTTCCGGCCGGAGGCGGCGACGCGGCGGAGGCTGGAGCGTGCGGAACTGCTGGCGCGCGGGGCGATGTACGAGTTTGCCGAGCTCGAATTGCGGCACGAGGGGCGAAATCATCCGCAGGCGCATGTGCTGGCGCTGGCGGCGGCGCGCATGGCGGTGAGGCGGGGGGCGCCGGAGCAGGGCATTCGTTATGTGAAGAGCATTTTTCCGTCGTATGTGAATCTGCCGTTGAGTGCGGTGACGCTGCCGTTGCTGAAGCTGGCCTATCCGTTGCCCTATAAGGACGAGCTGTTGACGCAGGCGTTCAAGAACGATTTGGACCCCTATGTGGTGGCGGGATTGATCCGGCAGGAGAGCGAATTTGCGGCGGGAGTGGTATCGCGCGCCAATGCGCACGGGCTGACGCAGATCATGCCGGCGACGGGACGGGAGCTAGCGCGGCGATTGGGCTTGCGCGGCTTTACGAAGAGCATGCTCTTCGATCCGCAGACGAATTTAACAATGGGGACCTACTATTTCAAGCGGCTGCTGGATAGCCTGGGCGGGAGTGTGGCGCACTCGCTGGCGAGCTACAACGCGGGCAAGGGGCGGGTGACGGAGTGGCTGTCGCGGGGGAACCTGGCGGAGGATCACGATCCGGCGGAGTTTATCGAGACGATTCCGTTTGACGAGACGCGGAACTATGTGCAGGCGGTGATCCGGAACGCGGGGATGTACCGGAGAATTTATGGCAGCGCCGGGGCGGTGGCGATGCCTGTCGCGACGGCTACGGCGCCGGTATTGAAGCCGGTGACAGCGGCGCCCAAAAAAGCGGTGGCGAAGCCAAAGAAGGCGCCGGCGAAGAAGTCGGCTAAGAAGGCAGCGCAGCGGGGCTAGGGGTTGGCGGGATTAGGAACTACCCGAGCAGGCGCCAGGCGCGCTGGACCCGCTCCCATTGCTGGAGGTCGAGGCGGTCGTCGTTCATGGCGAGGACGAAGCGATTGATTGCCTGGAGGAAAGCGCTGAAGTTGCGCATCCAAGCCGCGTCGCCCAGTTTGCTTTTGGCCGATAAGGCGGGCGCGGAGAGCAGGAGGGCTAGAAGGCGGTAGCGGGTCATGCCAGTGATACGGGGGAGGCTTGGCGACGTTAGCTAAATTCGCGGGCCGTTTAAGCTGTAAGGATGATCCAAACGGGGGCGCGGACGCGCTTTCAATCCGAGCGTACGGAGCACTTTGTGGAGAGTGTGATCCGGGAGATGACGCGGCTGGCGGTGCAGAACGAGGCGGTGAATCTGGCGCAGGGATTTCCGGATTTTCCCGCGCCGGTGGACATTAAGCGGGCGGCGGTGGAGGCGATTGAGGCGGATTGCAACCAGTACCCGATCACTTGGGGCGTGAAAGCGCTGCGGGGAGCGATTGCGGCCAAGTACCGGAGGGGCTACGGGGCGGATTTCGATGCTGAGCGCGAGGTGACGGTGACGTGCGGCAGCACCGAGGCGATGATTGCGACGCTGCTGGCGACGACGAATCCGGGCGATGAAGTGATTGTGTTTGAGCCGTTTTACGAGAACTATTTTCCCGATACGCAACTGTGCGGGGCGACGCGGAAGCTGGTGACGCTACGGCCGCCGGATTGGAGCTTCGACCCGGAGGAATTGGAACGGGCTTTTGGGGCGCGGACGAAGGCGATTATTCTGAACACGCCGAACAATCCGACGGGGCGCGTGTTCCGGCGGGAGGAACTGGCGCAGATTGCGCGCCTGTGCCAGGAGCACGATACTCTTGCGATCACGGACGAGATTTACGAGCACATCCTGTACGACGGCGCGGCGCATATTCCGATCTTTACGCTGCCGGGGATGCGGGAGCGGACAGTGACGATTAACTCGATGTCGAAGACGTATTCGGTGACGGGGTGGCGCGTTGGGTGGACGCTAGCGCCGCCGGACATCACGGCATCGATTCGCAAGGTGCACGACTTCCTGACCGTGGGCGCGGCGACACCGTTGCAGCAGGCGGGCGTGCATGCGCTGGCGGCGGCGCCAAGCTATTACGAGGACTTGAGCGCGCATTACGCGGCGAGGCGGGATCTGCTGCTCGAGATCTTGAGCGAGGCGGGCTTTGGCGCCTTGCGGCCCGAGGGGGCGTATTACGCGATGGCGGACATCTCGGCGTTTGGGTTCCGGAACGATGTAGAGTTTGCGCGGCATTTGGTAGAGAAGGTGGGGGTGGCGTGCGTGCCGGGGTCGAGCTTTTTTGAGACGAAGGAGGTAGGGGCGCAATGGGTGCGTTTCTGCTTCTGCAAGAAGGAAGAGACGCTGGAGGGGGCGCGGGAGCGGCTGAAGCGGCTGCGGCGCGGGGCTTAAATTAAAGAAATTGCCTATTGCAAGGCGGATTGCAAAACTGCTACATTCCAAAGCTAAGGCGGAACCCGGTCGGCCCGCCAAGATCACGCCCTGAGCGCGTTTGGGCTCGTGTGAGCCCAAGAATTAGCCCCCAGCCCTGACGCTGCATTCACCGGAATGCGTCTATTCCGGACCGCAAATTCCGCGCCTGGACCCATCTCTCAAAACCAATAGCCCAGGCGCATGTCTATGGTCCTGTAATCAGGGTCCCGTAGTTCGGGAAAGGGGTCACATATGCGTCACATAGCCGCGCCTGGAAGGGCGCTGCCGGTCTATTTGCTCGCGCTGGCGAGTCTCGCTTACAGCCAATCCACAACCACTTTGCGAGGAAGCGTTTCGGACAATACCGGAGCGATGATCCCGGAAGCGGTGGTTACCATTTCCATCGAGAGCCAAGGATTTTTGCGCAAGGCGGTTAGCGACGCGCAAGGCATTTATCAATTTCCGCAAATTCCACCGGGGACCTATGTGGTGAAGACGGAGAAGCCGGGCTTTGCGACGGCGCTATCGAACAATGTTGTGCTGCAGGTGAACCTGCCGGCGACGCTGGACGTGAAGTTGGAAGTAGGCAACGTGAGCCAGACGATTGCGGTGGAGGCAGAGGCGCCGGCGATCAATACGCAAGACGCCTCAATCGGGAATGCGTTCAACCAGACGCAGGTGCGGCAGTTGCCGCTGGTAACGCGCAACGTTGTGGAGTTGTTGAGCCTGCAGGCGGGCGTGACGCAGACGGGCGAAGTACTGGGAGCGCGGCGCGACCAGAACAATGTGACGCTAGACGGCGCGGACGTGAACGACAACCAGAGCGCGGGGGCGTTTACGGCGGTGCTGCCGGTGCCGCTGGATAGCGTGCAGGAGTTCCGGGTGACGGTGGGCGGGCAGGGTTCGGCGCAGGGGCGCAGTAGCGGCGGGCAGGTTTCGCTGGTGACCAAGAGCGGTTCTAACGAGTGGCACGGGTCGGCGTATGAGTTTCACCGCAACACGGTGACGAGCGCGAACAATTGGTTTAGCAACCGGGCGGGCGTGAATCGCGAGGCGTTGATCCGCAATCAGTTTGGGGCCTCGGTGGGCGGGGCGATCAAGAAGGACCGGGTGTTCTTCTTTTTGAATTGGGAGAACCGCATTGACGCGAGCGCACAGGCGCAGACGCGTACGGTGCCGAGCGAAGCCTTCAAGCAGGGCATCGTGACGGTGCAGACCTCGGACGGCGTGAACCGGACGATCTCGGCGGCGGAGATGACGAGTGTGATCGACCCGCAGCGGATTGGGATGAGCCCCTTTATCAAGAGCTTGTTTTCGCAGTATCCGGTGGGGAACGATCCGGCGCTGGGCTCCGATGGCGGGTTGAACTTCAGCGGCTTGCGTTTCAACGCGCCCTTTAAGCGCAACGATAAGGCCTACGTGGCGCGTTTCGATTTCCGATTGGACAAAGACGCCAAGCACAATGTGTATTGGCGCGGGACGCTAGCCGATAACAAGCGCGACGAGGTGGTGGCGCAGTTTCCGGGCCAAGCGGCGGCGGCGGAGAATCTGAACAACTCGAAGGGCTTTGGGGCCAACTATGTAGCGGTGCTGAAGTCGAACCTGACCAATCAACTGGGCGTGAATCTGACGCGGCAGGGTCTGGAGCAATCCGGCACGCCGGGGACGTCGCTGGCCTTGAGCGGGTTGAGCGATTCGGTGAACTACACGCGCGGCTTTGGGCGGGTGCTGCCGACGTGGCAGTTAACGGACGACGCGACGTGGATCAAAGGCAAGCACACGATCCAGGGGGGCATCAATTTCCGCTGGATCACGAACAACCGTTTTTCTTATTCGCCGTCGTTTCCCGCGTTTGGGATGAGCCGGGGCACGATGTTGGGCCTGGGCTCGGACATCACGAATGCGATCCTGGCGCACCTGCGAACGCGGGACGGCATCGGCTCGGCGGTAGGCCTGCGCAATACGAACGCGCTGCAGAACGCGGTGGGGGCTTACCTGGGCATGCTGACGTCGTTGAACGTGACCTTTCAATACGACCGAGACGGCAAGGCGATTCCGATCGGGGCGCCGCAGGCGCGCACGTTCAAGACGAACGAGTACGAGTTTTACCTCCAGGATTCCTGGCGCATGACGCGGAGCCTGCTGTTGACCTTCGGGTTGCGTTACAGCAACAATCAGGTGCCCTATGAGGCCAACGGGCTGCAGGTGGATACGACTACGCCGCTGGACGCCTACTTTGGGGAGCGGGTGTTCCTGCAGACGCAAGGCGTGCCGAGCAACGCGATGCCCAATGCGCGTCTGCGTTATCAGCTATCGGGGCCGGCCAACGACGGGCGGGACTGGTGGCAGCGGGACAACAACAACTGGGCGCCGCGCTTCAGCTTCGCCTACAGCCCGAAGAACGGCCAATGGGGCGTGTTGCGCGGCGGGGCGGCGATGGTTTACGACCGCTTTGGCAGCGACCTAATCACAAACTTCGACCAACTGGGCAGCGTGGGACTGGCAAGCCGCGGCGGCTTTCCGCGCAGCTACAACATGACGGACGCGCCCCGGCTGGCCACGGCGGGCGCATTCCCGGCCCTGCCCGCGGCGCCGGCGGCGGGCTTCCCTTCGACGCCCCCGGATGTGTTTGCGGTGGCGGGAACGGGCTTAGGGATGTTTTCGAATCTGAAGACGCCCTATTCGATCGTGCTGAACGCCAACTACGCGAAAGAAGTGTGGGGCGGGAACACGGTGGAAATCGGCTACGCGGGCCGCTTGAGCCGGAAGCTGCTGTTGCAGGGCGACCTCTATACGCCGCTCAACTTGAAAGACAACAAGAGCGGGGCGACGTGGCTGGATATGGCCACGCAGACGCGGAATCTGTTTGAGGGCGGGCTGACGCCGGGAGCGGTGCGCGCGACGCCGGGCCGCATGCCGACGATTCCGTATCTCGAAAACATGTTCCCGACGCTGGCGAATTACTACTTCCCGGGCAACGCGTCGGCGAATTACTTCTACCATCTCTACAACGAGAACGATGGCAGCGACATGGACGCGTTGCATCTGCTGGACCGCGTGCCGGGCTTCGCGACGGCGGGGCAATGCGTGAGCGCCTTTGGGTGCCATAGCTTTTTTGCGCGCCAAGGTTCGGCCCTGCCGACGTGGATGAACGCGGGGATCGCCAACTACCACGGCATGACGCTGACGGTGCGGCGGCCATTAAAGAAGGGCTTCAGCTACGACTTCAACTATACGTGGAGCCATTCGATCGATAACGGGTCGGGCGCCGAGAGCGAGGCCGGGCAGTTTGGCGGCATTCTACAGAGCGTATTTTTTCCGGGCGCGAACCGGGGGTCGAGCGACTTCGACATCCGGCACAACGTGAATGCGAACGCGGTTTATGAGTTGCCTTTTGGCAAGGGGCGGAAGTTCCTGGGTAACTCGAACGCGTTTGTGAACCAGGTGGTGGGCGGCTGGAGCCTGATGACGATCATGCGCTACCGGAGCGCGCTGCCGCTGAACATGGGCGGGAGCGGGGTGTGGAACACGAACTACTGGTTCAGCAGCCGGGCTATCGCCAAAGCGCCCTTTGAGACGAAGGTGGGCTTCAACAATACGGGGCAACCGGGGATTTTCCCGGATAAAGCCATCGTTTCGAATTTCATCGACCAATACCCCGGGCAGACGGGGACGCGCGCGATCGTGCGCGGGGACAAGCTCATGAACTGGGATATCGCGTTGGGAAAGCGTTTCTTCCTGCCTTGGGAAGGGCACACGCTGCAATTTCGGGCGGAGGCGTTCAACGCCTTCAACCAGCATTACTTCCTGAACACCAATATCTCGTTGGCGATTTCGGCGCCGGCGACGTTTGGACAGTTCACGAGGGCGAGCGATCCGCGGGTGTTCCAATTCGCGCTGCGCTACGAATTCTAGGGACTTTTTTTCACACGGTCACCCCTGAACCTCCCTGAGGTCGCGGCCAGAAGCCACCCGCTTTTGGCCGCGCATTTTTATTTGCGAATCTAGATCGAGATGGCATTGCTACTTTCCTGCCAGAGCTTGTCGAAGCAGTTTGGCGCGACGATTTTGTTTGAGAACGTCTCTTTCACGGTGGAGGAGGGGCAGCGGCTGGGATTGATCGGCCCGAACGGGGCGGGGAAGTCGACGCTGCTCAAGATTCTGTCCGGTGCGGAAGCAAGCGACGGCGGCGAGGTGGCGCTGCGCAAGGGCGTGAAGATTGCGTCGGTGGCGCAGGACCCGGTCTTTGGCGAACGCTCCACGGTGGGGGACTATCTGGGTACGAATAGCCCCTGGTTTGGGCTGGCCGGCTTTAGCGACGAAGGCGTGAAGACGGCGACGTTGTCCGGTGGCTGGAAGAAGCGGCTGGCGATCGCGGCGGAATGCGCGAAGAACGCGGACTTGCTGTTCCTGGACGAGCCGACGAACCATCTGGATCTCGAAGGCATTATCTGGCTTGAAAAGATGCTGCGGCAGGCGCCGTTTGCGACGGTGTTGATTTCGCACGACCGGCAGTTTCTGGAAAACACGGCGACGGATGTGGCCGAGCTGAATAGCGTGTATCCCAACGGTATCTTTCGCGTGGAAGGGAACTATACGAAGTTTCTTGAGCGGCGGGAGCAGTACTTTGAAGCCGAGCGGCGCCGCAAGGAGGGACTGGAAGCGGTAGTGCGGCGGGAGCTGACTTGGCTGGGGCGCAAGGCCAAGGCGCGGACGCGCAAGGCGCAGGCCCGCATTGACTCGGCGCACGCCCTGATCGCCGAACTGGACGACATGGAGCAGCGCGAGCGCGTGTCGACGACGAAGATCGACTTCACGGCCAGCGAGCGGCAGACGAAGCGGCTGGTGGAGTGCCAGGGGGTGGCCAAGGCCTTGGGGGGCAGGACCTTGTTTCGCGGTCTGGATCTCGTTTTGGCGCCAGGCTTCAAGCTGGGCATTGCCGGGGCCAATGGGACGGGCAAGTCTACACTCATGCGGATCCTGATGGGGCAGATGCAGCCGGACGAGGGGACGGTGAAGCGCGCCGAGCATTTGAAGATGGTGTACTTCGATCAGAACCGCGAGGCGCTGGACCCGAAGTCCACGCTACGCGAGGCCCTGACGGCGGGCGCGGGGGACAGCGTTATTTTTCAGGAGCGGCCGATTCATGTGAATGCCTGGGCCAAGCGCTTCCTGTTTGAGACAGATCAACTGCAGCAGCCGGTGGGGCGGCTGTCGGGCGGGGAAAGGGCGCGGGTGCACATTGCGCGGCTGATGCTGGAACCGGCCGATGTACTGCTGCTGGACGAACCGACGAACGACCTGGACATTCCGACGCTGGGGGTGCTGGAGGAATCGCTGGAGGATTTTCCGGGGGCGCTGGTGCTGGTGACGCACGACCGCTATTTGTTGGACCGCATCTCGACGCATATTCTGGGTCTGGACGGAAAGGGCGGGTCGACGATTTACGCCGACTATGAGCAGTTTGAGGAGGAGCTCTTCGCTAAGCGCAAGAAGGCGGGGGAGCCGGCCAAGAAGGAGGCGGTGAAGACCGAGTCTTCGAAGAAGAAGCTGGGCTATAAGGAGCAGATTGAATACGACGGGATCGAGGCGAAGATTGCGGAGGTGGAGGACCAAGTGGAGGCCAAGCGAGCGGAGGCCGAATCGCCCGCGGTGGTGAGCGATCATGTGCGGCTGCAGGCGGTTTATGCCGAGATTGAGGCGTTGCACCGCGAGGTGGAGCGGCTTTATGCGCGGTGGACGGAACTCGAGGCGAAGATTTCGTAAAGCACTACAATGGGGCAAGAGTATGGCCGTTTTAGAACAACTGCTCGATCCCCATCCTCCGCTGAATCCGCGGGGAGCGGTGCCCCGGCGCTTTAGCGTGGAGCAGTATCACGCGATGATCGACGCGGGCTTTTTCGAGGCGGGCCCGCAAGTGGAACTGCTGAATGGATTTGTGGTCCAGAAAATGTCTAAAAACCCTCCGCACCGCCGATTCTTGGGGAGATTCGTGGATGCGTTCTTTCGGCTGCTTCCCCTTGGATGGTCGGTGCAGGTGCAAGAATCGATCACATTAGACGACAGCGAACCGGAGCCGGACATCGCCGTGATTCGGGGAACGCACGATGATTATGTCGATTGTCACCCCGGGCCGAAGGATGTGGCACTTGCGATAGAGGTGGCCGAATCGTCATTGCACCAGGATCTAAACATTAAGGCACCGCTTTACGCGAGGGCGGGTATTGCGCAGTACTGGATTGTCGATACCGCGGCGAAGACGCTCATCGTTTGCTCGGAACCTGCCGGTGACGGCTATCAGCTACGATCTATGCTAAGCGCGCGAGATCGAGTCCGATTCAGAATTGGCGAGCACAGCTTCGAGTTGTCACTCGAAACTCTACTCGGGTGAGACTTCGAGGCTAACCCTTGACCGGGGCGATGAGGTGGCCGAGCTTGACGCGCTTGACTTCGAGGTAATCGCGAGCCTGGACGCTTTGGGGGGCGATGACGGGGACGCGTTCGGCAACGTGGACGCCAGCTTGTTCGAGGGCGGAGATTTTGCCGGGGTTGTTGCTCATCAGCTTAACGCTGGAGATGCCGAAGTAGTGGCAGATGGCGCCGGGAAGGCGGTAATCGCGGAGGTCGATGCCCAGGCCTAAGGCTTCGTTGGCTTCGACGGTATCCTTGCCTTCGTCCTGGAGCTGGTAGGCGCGGAGTTTGTTGATGATGCCAATTCCGCGGCCTTCCTTCATTTCGTAGACGACGAGGCCGCGGCCTTCGTGGGCGATGGCGGCCAGGGCCAGCTCCAATTGATGGCGGCAATCGCAGCGCAGGCTGTGGAAGACGTCGCCGGTGAGGCACTGGGAGTGAATGCGGAGCAGGGGAGGGGGGCCGGACAAATCGCCGAGGGCGACGGCGACGGCTTCTTCGAGTTGTGCGCCGTGTTGCCACGTGAAGCCGTGGATGCGGAAGGCGCCGTATTCGGTGGGGAAATCGGCCTCGGCGGCGTGAATAATCTCCATAGACTCCTTGAAGACAGGGATAATTCCATTATGGTCGAACCGGCGTTTGTGCTGCTGCTATTCAACTTGGCGGTGGCCGCCAGCGCGGCGTCGATTTTGTCGCGGGTGCCGGTCTTTCAGAGGATGCTGCTGCGGGAGGAGCGGAGCCTGACGCAACGGCTGGAGATGGCGATGGTGTTTGGCGGGATCTTTGGGGCGGGGGCGGCGGCGCGGGTGTTTACGGGCAGCTACGAGGCGGCGGACCTGACACTGGCGGGTGCTTTTCTGGGGGGGCTGCTGGGGGGCTATGTGACGGGGATGGTGAGTGGGATTCTGATGAGTTTGCCGGCGATGTTCGCGCAGGAACTGCTGGCGATGCCCTTGTATGCGGGCGTAGGAGTGTTGGCGGGGCTGCTGCGGGATTGCGCGCCGTCGACGGACGAGATCTGGCGCTATTCGCCGGTCTTCGACATTTTGACCGGGTGGCGCGCGATCGGCGACGCCGAAGCGCGGCGGCGCTGGGCCTACCGCCTGCTGATCAGCCTGGGGGTGATTGGCGCCGAGGCGCTGCGGATGATCGGGCAGAAATTATTTCCGCGCAAAGCGATTTTTTCGCCCTTGACCTTGCAGGAAGAGGCGTGGATCTTGTGGGCGGGGGCGCTGTGCGGGACGACGATTCTTTGCACTCTACTGCCGATCAAGATTTGGAATACGACGCGGATGGAGCAGCGGCTTTCGGCCCAGCAGCGCTTATTGGCCGAGGCGAGGCTGGCGGCGTTGACGAGCCAGATCAACCCGCACTTTCTCTTTAATACGCTGAACAGCGTCGGAACGCTGGTGCGGATCGACCCGGACCGGGCGCGGGCGATGATCTACAAGCTTTCCAATGTGCTGCGGCGGGCGATGCGGAACACGGGAAATTACAATCCGCTCAAGGAAGAACTGGCTTTCCTCGACGACTATTTATCGATTGAGACGGTGCGCTTTGGCGAGAAGCTGCGATTTGTGCGAGAGACGGACCCGGCCACTTACGAAATGCTGGTGCCATCGATGTTGCTGCAGCCGTTGATCGAAAACTCGATTAAGCATGGGCTGGCGAACAAATTGGAGGGCGGGAGCATCTGGCTGAAAACGAGCCTGACCCCGCAGGGCCGGCTGATGCTGGTGGTGGAAGACGATGGAGAGGGGATTGCCGAGGAGAAACTGGAGGACCTGTTTGAGGCTGGAAGCCATGGGGGCATTGGGGTAAACAACGTGCGCGAGCGGCTGGAAGTGCTGTATGCGCAAGACTTCCGGATGTCGATCGATAGCCGCTTGGGACAGGGGACGCGAACAGAGATCGAAATTCCTGGACACAGGAATCCAGTAAGTGGAATAAACTAACTAAAGCCTTGAATCAACTTGAAGTTCTGCTTGAAAACTGGCGTACGGAGCGAATTCCGGAGACCATTGCCGGACGGACCCGCCGGGTTTATGATCTGCTGGCGCGCGTTTACCCGGTCGCCAGTCATCTGTTCCACGCCAAAGCCCATGCGATTGCCCTCGAGCTTTGCCAGATCGAGGATGGGAGCCGGATGCTGGAGATTGCGACGGGGTCTGGAGAGATGTTCTCGCGGATTGCCGAGCGGAATCCCTCCGGGCTGAACGTAGGGGTGGACTTGTCGCCCTCGATGGCGGCGGCAACGTTAAAGCTGATCCGGGCAAAGCATCCGCTGGTGAACTGTGCGTTGAAGGCGGTGGACGCGCGGCAGATGCCCTTCCGGGACGGCAGCTTCGATACGGTGGTGTGCTGCTATCTGCTGGAGCTACTGGCCTCTAACGACATCGTGAAGATGCTGCACGAGGTGCATCGGGTATTGCGGCCGGGTGGGCGCTTCGCGATTATCCTGATTGGGCAGGACCGGGCTTACTTCAACCGGGCTTACCGCGTGGCATCAAAGGTGGTGCCGGCGTTTTGGGGGCAGCAAATGGAGCAGCGGGCGGGCATGTTGTTTGAGAACTGCGGGTTTCAGATTGTCGAGGAACGGCACGTGGTGCAGACGCTGTATCCGTCGCGGATCTTGCTAGCCGAGCGGCGATAGAGGCAGTTCTAGGTAACGGGTGGGCGGGGCGCGCACGTCCTAAGCGCATGCTCGAGATCTGGATCATGGCGGGACTGCTGGCGCAGGAAGCGGCGGGAGAGAGGAAATTTGAAATCGAGGCGGGGCGGCGAATCCCGCTCACTTTCCTGAAGGGAGTGAGTACGCGGACGGCGATCGCCGGCGATCCGATCTATCTGGAAACGCTTTTTCCGATCATGGCCGGGGGGAGGGTTGCGATTCCGCGTGGCAGTTATGTGGCGGGGTCGGTGCTGGAGGTAAAGCGCGCGGGGAAAGTGAAAGGTCGGGCGGAGTTGCGGGTGCGGCTGGAGACGTTAATTTTGCCGAACGGGACGTCGCGGGATTTTCGCGGCAGCTTGGGAGGCGTGGATTCCGAGACGGGCGAGGTGGTGGACCGCGAGGGGAAGGTTAAGGGCAAGGGCGGCCTGATGAACGACGCGAAAAATGTCGCGACGGCGGCGGGCATAGGCGCGGCTGCGGGTGCAGCGGTGGGAGGATTGACGACGATCGGGGCGAATGGGGGCTCCGACGCGGGCGATCTGGCGAGCGTGGTGCGGCGGCCCGCTGCGGGGGCCGGGATTGGCATGGCAGGAGGGGCGGCGGCGATGCTGGTGGCGAGCCTGTTCTTGCGCGGACCGGACGCGGTGCTGGCCAAGGGAACGGACGTGGAAATGGTGCTGGATGTGCCGATGCAATTTCGCGAAGCCGAATTGCCGGGTAACGCGGGCGCGGCCAGCAGATCCGAGGCGGAAGCGACGGAAAGCGGCTTGAAAAAGCGGAAATAGTCCGCGATGAAATCCCGCGTCAAGCGTGGGGCGCGAGGTGTTGTGCTCGGTTCCGCCGAGCCTATGTGGGCGAGCGCGAGTGAGCCAATGGCGGCCCCGCACGCTTGACGTACGAAAGGGACTCTGGGGGTACCGCGGCGTTTCTCAAAAGTGCGCAGTTTTAGTGGAAAAAATTGTTAACTTTCTATAACCCGAACTCGGTCTGTGTAGGGAGCTTGGCCCTATACCTGCAGGTACAAGATTGGCCGCCGCAGTCGGGCGGTAGAAAGTGAGTAAAAAGAACATGAATTGGGATCAGTTTGAAGGTAATTGGAAGCAGATCCAGGGCGCAGCCAAGGAGAAATGGGGAAAGTTGACCGATGATGACCTGCTGGTCATCGGAGGCAAGTCTGATCAACTAGCCGGGAAGCTGCAGGAACGCTATGGCTATACGAAGGAGCAAGCACAGCAGCATATTGACGAGTTTCTGGCCAACTGGGACCAAAAAGCGAAGCGCTAGAGGCGTACGCCGCCCAGAGGGCCCGCTTAGACGGGTTCTTCGGGCGGCGGTAGCGCCCCTTTCGCCGCGTCCATGGGGCCGGAGAGCGCCCAACCGAGGCCGGACCAGAGCAGAGAGTTGGGGCCGAGGAGCTGGCGAAGGTGGTGCTCGAGGTGGGCGACGTAATCGAGGATGAGCTGTTCGAGCGTAATGGGGGCGTCGGCGCCGACGGTGATGGGGACGGAAAGTTTTTCCGGGGGGATGCCCTCGATGACCCAAGCCAGGTGCAGGTTGAAATGCGACCACAGGGAGACGATGTCGGCCGGGGGAGCGGTGGCAAAACGCTGGACATCTACGAAGGCTTCCTGGTCGTAGGCGGGGAAGTGGACGGTGTGTTGGGTGAGGGCACGGACGATGCGTTGGTGGTTGTTAGAGGCGGAATCGATCAGATGGCCCAGAAGTTCGAGGCGGGTCCATTTGCCGGGGGCGTAGGGCTGATGGAGTTGGGTGACTGATTCCGTGGTGCGTTGGATGAGATAGCGCAAGTGCGGGGCGGCTTGGGCAACGGCAAAGGGCATCTGGCTACAGGATAGCGATGGGGCGGACGGGGGAGCCGGTGGCGCCGTTGAGCTTAAGGGGGAGGCAGACGAATTGGCATTCGTTGGCGCCGCTGGCGGATAGTGCTTCGAGGTTGAGGTTTTCGATGATGTAGATGCCGCGTTGGGCCAGCAGGTAGAAATGGGCGAAGAGTTGGACGCCGGTTTCGTTGTCGACCACTCCCGGTAGGTCCCAGGCCATGTTGTCCGCGCCGACGGCGTAGACCTGCTTTTCGGCGGCCCAAAGGGAGGCGCTCTTGTGGGCGCCCGCGGCGTTGAGATACTCCGCTTCGTTGTGCCAAAGAGTGCCGAAGCCGGTGCGGACGAGGAGGATGTCGCCGGGACGGATATCGACCCGGATGGCGGCTTGGAGATCGTCCGCGGTGAACTCGTAGCGCGGGGGCAATTTACCCAAGTCGGCAAAGACGGCGCGGCGGTGGATGGGGGGAATTTCTTCGACGCCGTGGCTGGAGAAACCGGCGGCGGATTCGGCTTCGTGGGCGGGGCGGCCGCCATAGAGGCAATGGTCGGCGGCTTGGTGCGAGAGAGCGTCGATGTGGGTGCCGCTATGCTCCATCATGGTGAGGACGCCCGAGGCGCTGGTGCGGCGCGAGCCTTGCACGTCCGCGTGGCGGCGGTGGAGGGCGTAGAAGTAACCGGGCTTGTGCGAGGGATGGATGGGCATGCCGGCGAAGCGGGGTTGTTCGAGGTCGAGGATGGTCACGTCGTACTCCCGACCAGTTTTTGATCGCCGAGCGAGCGCCAGAAAAAGAAGAGGGTGAGGGCAATGAGGAGAATCATGAGAGCGACGGCGTTGGGCATGTACCAGGCGGTGAAGTCGTTATTGCCAAGGATGCGGCCGACGGCGTTGATGTAGAAGAGGCTCACGACCGTGGTGAGAAGGCCGAAGCGGATGAGGGTAAAGAGGATGATGGCGTAGACGGCGAAGTAAATCGGCCCATCGATCCAAAGGTTCGTGGAAGTGGCGATGCCGCCTTCCTGAATGGGGAAGAGCAGACTGCCGACGAGTACGACGATCCAGTCCCGCTTGAGCAAAACTTTGAGGCCAAAGAGAGCGAAGAAAATGATCATGCCGGACCAGATGGCGCCGTTGGCGGTGACGCTCATTTGGGCGATCCAGTTGCCGACGCCGCCGAGCATGGGATTGAAGGCGCTGCTCAGCTCGCCCGAAGCCTCGTAGTCGTACCAGGCTCGCACCAAAAAGAAGGCCGAGATGAAGACGCCTAGACCGGCGCCCGTGAGCATGTGCGCGCCGACCTGGGGGTCGAGGAAGCGGCCGTTGACGGCGCGGCTCCAGGTCACGATGGATTGGGGCCAGCGGGCGCGCAGGGCGGGTTCAAGGGCAATGTAGAGCATGAAGGTAATGGCGGCGCTGAAGAGCATTTCGCCGAGGGCTTCAAAGAAGAAATAGAAGACGTAGATCTCGTAGGTAATGTGGAGCGTGGTGAGGTAAGCCAGGATGGCCAGGACCAGGCGGGTAACGGCGATGCGGAAGGCGCCCTTGCGGTCCGCGCGGCCGGTGCGCCAATTTCGCCACGCGAGGGTGAGGCTGTAGAAAAGAAAAATGAGGGTTGCGCCGAAGATAAAACCTTGGCGGAGGCGGGAGGCGAGAGTGGGAGGCGGCCTAGGACCTTCGGCGGGGGGAGTCCATGGATATTTGAAGTGGAGACTGGTGAGGTAGCCGCGATGAGTGGCGAACTGAACTTGTACGGGCAATTTGAGGAGGGCGCCCGAGACGCCTTCGAAGGCGTGGATCTCATCGAAGGCGGGAGTGGGAGTACGGAAAGGGGCGACGGGCTTGGCGGCGAGCAAGGTCATGCCGGTGACGCGCTCAATATCTTCGCGGGTGACGCCCGGGCCTCGCGCGCCCTGCGGATTGCGCGGGGGCATCGCTTCGAAGTAACGGAGGCGGCCGCGGGTATCGAGCATGAGGCGAATCATGTTGGGCCGTTCAAAGGAAGGGAGGTCCCACTCGACGTCGCCGTAAGGGGACTTGCCCATGGCGTTGGGGCTTTCCCGATAGCGGAAACGCAACGGAGTTTCGTCGCGGAAGATGGCGTACCAATCGCGGTGCGGAGTTTTCTCGCGCACGTATTTCGAGAGTTCATCGGTGGTGTCGGCGAGCCACCACCAGATATGGTCGACGGGCCGTTGGGTGTAGCCGAATTGCGCGGCAAGGCGTCGCGCTTCCACGGTGAGGGCTTCCGGCGGCATCTCCGCCGGCGTGTATTGCAGCACGTCGACGTGACCGCGCAAAAGGGGGAAGGCAAGAATGCCGAGAATGAGAGCGACCGTTAAAGGTAGCGAGTAGCGGAGGGGGAGGCCTTGGCTGCGGCTGGAGGCCACCATTTCGGGCGTGGGCGTTTGACCGGCGGCGAGGGCGGCGGCGAGGGGGTCGCCGCCGGGAAGGGCCATCGAGACCAGGAGGGCGCTGGAGGGGCGGCGGGCGGGGTCGGGATCGAGGCAGCGTTTGATGATGTTTTCGACGGCGGGGTCGATGTCCTGGGCGTGCGAAGTCATGCTGGTCATCGACATGGCTTCCTGCTGGGCGAGGAGCTCCTGCATGTTCTTGCCCGTATAGGGGCGCTTGCCGGTATAGAGCTCATAGAGGACAAGGCCGAGCGAGTAGATGTCGCTTTGCGCGGTGACGCCGGTGCCCTTGATTTGCTCCGGGGCCATGTAGGCGGGGGTGCCTTGTTTGAATTCGGCGGGATTGATCTGATCGGGCAAGGCGGCGAGGCCGAAGTCGCAGATGAGCACTTCGCCGCGGCGGTCGAGCATGACGTTGTGGGGCTTCAGGTCGCGATGGATGACGCCGCGGTCGTGAGCGGCGGCAAGGCCGGCGCAGATCTTGCGGGCGATTTCGGTGGCTTTGTCCGAGGGGAGGCGGCCAATGCGGCGGAGCAGGGTGGAGAGGTCCTCGCCGTCGACGTACTCCATCGACAGGTAGACCATGCCCTCGGCCTCGCCGATATCGTAGACGCGGCAGACGTTGGGGTGGGAGACCTGGCGGGCGATGCGGACTTCATTGTGGAAGCGTTCCAGCGTGCGAGGGTCGCCGCCGGCAAGGGTGGGCAGGAACTTCAGAGCGACGCTTTGGCCCAAGGTTAGGTCCGTGGCGCGGTAGACCTCGCCCATGCCGCCTTTGCCGAGGAGCGCGATGACGCGGTAGCGCCCGTTGAGCATGGTGCCGGGGGCGAAGCGGCCCTCGGTGGCTTCGTGGGAAGGACTGGAGGTGCGCGAGGTGCCCGTGATGCGGGAGGCTACGGTTTGGGTGAAGTCCGCGGGGGCGTCGGGCATAACTGAATTATGGTATCGCCTGGGTTGCCGCATGGCATAAGGGGGAATGGCGTCGCGGGAGGCTTCGTGATTTTCAACGGCTTTCGTGGAGGCCGGTTCGGTTCGGCGGGCCTATATGATTGCGCACTCGGGCGCCGCAAAAAATAGACGGGATGTCACTGAAGAAGAGGGGATTCCACGGCGGGTCAATTACCGGGTAGCGCGTGACCCAGAAACCGACCTTCGCAATCTTTCTACGGTGTGACAACCGTTTTGAGCAAACCGTTATCCTTTCGAAGTGACAACAAATCTCAACCTTCCTGCGGGCAAAGCCCGTTTACTTGGCGAAGCCGTTCAGCACCTTAGCAATGTACCGGGTATAGCTGCGGTTGTCCTCGGCGGTTCCTATGCGAGCGGTCTGGCTCGGCCAGACTCTGATATCGATATCGGCTTGTACTATCGCGAGGCATCCCCATTTTCGCCTAGCGATGTTCGATCTGTAGCTGAGAAGATCTGCGTAAACGGCTCAGCGCCGGTTGTCACCGAAATGTATGGATGGGGACCCTGGGTCAACGGAGGCGCTTGGATCGACAGTCCAGAAGGCAAGGTAGATTTTGTTTACCGAAACCTGGACCAGGTTAGTGCCGTGATCCGCGAGGGACAGCGGGGTTTCTGGCACCACGACTACGATCAGCAACCACCTTACGGTTTTCGGAGCATCATCTACTTCGGCGAGCTTCACATTTGTGTGCCTCTTTACGACCCGGACAGCACGATTGCACAGCTCAAGCAATTGCTTGCTGAATACCCAGAGCCGCTGAGAGATCGAATTCTGCAGGAAAGTTTATGGGGTGCCGAGTTCAGCCTACTGGCCTGCCGCGGCTTTGCAGACAAGGCTGAAGTCTGTAACGCCGTCGGGTGTATGACTCGCGCGGCGCAGTTCCTGATTCACGCCCTCTTTGCGTTGAATCGGCAATACTTCGTTAGCGACAAAAACGCCAATCGATGGATCGACCGATTTCCGCGCCAGCCAAAGGACTTCACACGCCGCCTGGAGAGCGTTTTGGCGAGCCCGGGCAGTGATTCCGCGACGCTAAACAAAGCCACCGAACAACTTAGTGCCTTATGGCTGGATGCAGTTGAACTAACGGCGGGAGAGTACAAACTACGATGGGGAGGGGCGGCGCGCAACAAACTCGCTACTGAACAGGCTCCCGAATAACGTCGACGCGCAGACCCAAGAGCATCCGTTTTCGTATCTTCGGCGATCCGTCAATTGACGAGTCGCGCGTAATCCAGCACTAATGTCGATGGCTCAATACTGCGCGACAAGACTGATTTGCTCCGAAGCCTTGAATGTGGACGACGTATCGAGCGAACTAGCGCACCACGCACAGGCCAGAGGATGCCTGGAACACCATCTGCTGGACGGTGATTCCCATTCGTACAGCCTTATCGCTCAGAAGGGTGAGGCAGTGCTCCGCATCTGTGGGTACAAAGGCTGAGACCAGCTCCGAGACGCGGTCGTATCGCCGGCAAGCCGTTGACACCAATTCAGACTCGACATTTCGCAATCCCGTCCGCATCATTCGATAGTCGTTCGTGACGAAGATGCACCCGTTCTCGCTGGATCGAATTTCAGCGCGAGATGGTGTCCGTTCTATGACGGCCATTTCGCCTGTTCTGATTCCAGTTAGCAGAAGCAGTGAATCTGAGGCCAGTGGCACTTCGCTTAGAGTTCGCAACGCGGACTGGTAGTCAGGCGCCTCCTCAAGAACCTGCCTCAATAGGAACACCACAGGTGAAGCGGCTTGTAAAGGCTCGTCGCTAATCACGGCGTTCAGGGTCACCGCGAATCGGCCCGGAGCTATCCCGGAAAATACTCCAATGAAACCCGGCCAGCCAACGGTCGTGAATTCACCTGCCAGTGCTCCTGTGAACCGCGTTGAAACCGTGTACCGACGCAAGGAATCGTTCTCCGACCACCAGTCAAGATTCCTGGCGTGCAGCGGCCCGATTGGAGTGTCTACAGCAAACGCTGTGCATCCGACCAGAACGGCCTTCAGCGCGTCGTAGTAAAGGTTGCCGCAAACGACATCGTCTAATGAGACCTTCGCTCGCGACGCGATGCCCTGCATTTCATTCCAATAGTCTTCGCGAACTAGTGGACGCGATATCTCACTTACCGACGACGCTGGCAGCCCGAGATCCCTCTGATAGGTGGCCAATAGATCGAGGGCCCAGGTCGTCTGTTCAGGAGTGAGCATCCAACGGGTCGGTGCTGGCTCCCTGAGATCGACGTGCATTGCATCAGGCTAGCAGGCACAACTATCCGCTGTTTTTTGTCTGTTCATGGGACAGATCCACACAAAACGAAAGAGTGTAGAGCATAAAGGTTTAAGTCCCGAATCGTCGGCGATCCGGATGTTGGCGGTCGACCTACAGAATGTAGATGATCCGAGGGCTAACTACGCCGTCAGTAGATCGCTGTGGGAAGAAGGGGTGAGGAGGGGGAGATGAATCTAGCGGTAGAAAACCTGGTTCACGAATTCGTCCGCGGTGTGGCGATTCAACAGGGAGAGCATGCGAAGGGTGAAACCGCGCGGCGGGCGTCGGACGGCGGCGATCAAACCGGCGTGCGGACGGCCGCCCGCGCAATACTCTTGCACCAGGAGTTCGAAATCGCGCCGGTTATAAGTGACCAAGACTCGTCGGTTAGCCTCGATGTGCGAGTTGATTTCATCGGAATGATCGGAATAATAGCTGAGGGCGTCGAAGACCTGGGCCAGAGTAAGGTGGGGCAGATCGAGGGTGATCTCCTCGGCTGGAACGCCGCTGCGCCAAGGTTCGACGATGGCGCGAACCGGGGTCCGGGTGGCTTCAATGATCGGCTCACCGCCCAGGATGGCCGGTATCGAGACCACATATCGGTGGGCTGTTTGAGGCATAACAGAGTTTGGATATCACCCCGTTTTGCGCCGGCGAGAGAGAAGGCATTGGCTATGGACTGCGTGAATAGTTGTCGCTCCGCTTGCGACTGGTTTTCCAGCGTCCCCTAGCGGGCGGTCCGAACGAATCAGAGCGTCTCGGCTCGTTCCGTGGCGATACGGTCCGTGTCGCCGGCCGCGCCGACCGATAGTATGTTGAAGAGCAGCACCATGAAAACAACTTTCCTTCTCGTTCCCTTGATTGCTCTGTTGGCCGGAGGATGCAGTTCGCGGAATGCGCCGGTGGTGGAGGCTGAGAAAAAGGTGGCCGATACCGAGAAACTACTGCAGATGGCCAAGGAGCAGCCAAATGGGCAGCAGCTGGTGCGGGACCTGGAAAAGAAGGTGGAGGCCGCGAAGGCGGAGTTGAAGGCGGCGGCTGCGCCCGCGGCGGGCGGGAATGCGGTGGCACCAGTGATTCCGGCGGCGCCGAAGGAGTTTGTGGTGCCGGCGGGGACGGCGATTCGAGTGCGCACGACGAATACGCTGTCGACGAAGACGGCGCCGGCGGGGACGCCGTTTGAGGCTTCGTTGATGGACCCGTTGACGGTGGACGGGGAGGTGATTGCGCCGGCGGGGGCGGCGGTGAGCGGCGTCGTGTTGAATAGCAATCCGGGAGGGCGGGTGAAGGGCAAGGCCTCGATCAGTTTGGGATTGAAATCGATCGCGACCAAGTACGGGCCAATGGCGGTGGTGACGAATAGCCGGGGCGCCGTGGCCAAGAGCACGGTGAAGCGGGATGTGATACGCGGCGGCATCATGACCGGCGCGGGAGCGGCGATTGGCGCGATTGCCGGAGGCGGCAAAGGAGCGGCGATCGGAGCGGGCGTGGGGGGCGGCGCGGGCACGGCGACGGCGCTGGCGACCAGAGGCGACGCGGCAGTGATCGGCGCGGAGGCCGTATTGAACTTTACGCTGAGCGCGCCGGCGACGGTGCGGGAGCAGCGGTAGAACGCGACCGCGCTAAAGGGCGGGCTTGCCGTCCACCGACATATCCTTCAGGTTGAATTTGGCGCTGATTTCCATGGGGCCCATGGAGGTCTTGAAGGTGATTTCTTTGGTGTCGAGGTTGAGCTCTTTGCGGTCGAAGGCGAAGAAGGCGACGGAGCCACGTTCGCTACGGGAGATTTTGACTTCCGAGGGGCGGAAGGCGGCTTTTTCCTTGGTGGTGATGGCGGTGGCTTCGAGAAGACGCTGCTGCATTTGAGCCTGCATTTCGGCCATGCGTTCGGGATCGGGTTGCGGTGGGGTGTCGGAGCCGGGTTCGCGGCGCGGTCCGCCCATCATGCGGAGGCCGCTGACAGAGACGACGACGAATTGTTCGCGGAGTTGGGCGAAGGCGTCGGTGCGGTCGAGGATCTTTTTGGCTTCGGCGACGGGCATGGCGGTTTCAAAGGTGACGCGGACGGGGGGCATGGACATGCCGCCACCGGGTCCGCCGCCACCGGGCCCGCCCATGCCGGGTCCTCCCATGCCACCGCCACCTCCCATACCAGGTCCGCCCATGCCGCCACCGCCTGGGCCTCCCATACCTCCGCCGCCGGGCCCGCCCATACCGCCACCCATACCGCCGCCCATGCCGCCGCGGCCACCCATACCGCCGCCGGGCATACCAGCACCCATGCGGTCCATGTTGAATTTTGCCTCGACGGATTTAGACCAAGGCGAGCTTTCGAGCAGTTTCTCGGCTTCTTTGGGGCTCCAATCGGTGGGCTTTTTCGTTTGCCAGAAATCGGCCGCGAGGAGCACGGAGGCAACAGCGGCCAGGCCGGAGAGGCGGAGGATGGGAAGTTTCATCACCGAGAATGATGTCGCATCCAGGGGCCAGGGAAGCCGAGATTTTGTAAGAAATTGTAAGGTGTGGTTGATCCGCTGCGGGGGTGTGCCGGGTGAAGCACAGCTGCCGAGGGAGAGCACAGTGGGTGCCGGTTAAGTGCCTTGGAATCAACATATGTTGGATTGGCAAGGGATTTGCACTCTGGAAGCGCACATGAAGTGCCTCATTGCCATTTCGATGGCGGCCACGGCCCTACTCTTCCCCTACGAGAGGGCCGTGGGATTTATTCACGAAGACTGGGAAGACCCGGTGGCGCCGGTGCCGGTGGTGGCCGAGAACAACGTCAATACCCGCTACAAGATTGAGAGCGTGGGGATGCGCAACTGGCGCGGATTTGTGTCGCGGAGCTTGGATCGGGAGATGCGGCGCCTGGAGGGAAAGGCATTTCGCGTGGCGCTGGTGGATGCGGTGGAGAAGCGGATTAAGAGCGAGTTTCCCGGCTATTCGGTGGCGCGGAATGTGGAGAAGGGTACGCGGCCGCAGCATGTAAAGGTGTTGTTCGATCTGGAGCGGAATCGTAAGGTGATCGACTTGAGTACGCCGCGCATGCTGTATGCGACGAACTCGAAGGGGAGTTTGGGCGCGGACGCCAATGTGGAGACGAGGTATGCGAACTTCAGCCTGGGACTGATTACGGATAACGATGAGCGCTTAGAGCGTTTTACGGGCTTCCGCGGCGGGGTGGTGGTGCCGATTGGAAGAGGGAGGGTGCGGGTGGGGCTGCTGGGGGAGAGCTACCGCGCGCAGTGGGATGTGCAAACACGGGAGCGCGGCGAGATCTATCGCACGCGCAGCAATATTGAACCGTCGGTGATTATCGACGTGGCTCCGGGGCTAGAGCTCCGTGCGGGCCTGAGCTTTAACGAGCTCGAAATGCAAGTTCCGGCCGCGAGAGATCAAGCTGCCAATGCTCTGTTTACTACTCTGCGCTACTCCAGGCAGTGGCAGCTTGGTCTTACTGGCACGAAAACGCTAGAGGCAGGTTACGACCTGCGCGCGGCCGCCAGTTCTTTGGGTTCCGACTATTCCTACCGACGCCATACGGGCGAGGCGCGTTTCACATTGGCGGCAAGCGACTTGGGCCCGGACGGGGCAAGCGTGAGCGTGAGCGCGCTGGTGGGGGGGATAGACGGGCAAGCGCCGTTGCTGGACCGCTTTGTATTGGGGAATTCGCGCACCCTGAGGGGGTGGAGCCGCTTTGACCTAGCGCCGCTGGGCGGGGGGAGAATGGCGCACCTGAGTGTAGACGGGCGGTACCGGTATTTGCGCTTGTGCTACGACAGTGGAACCATTTGGGATGAAGGACGTCCCAAAATACTGCGGCACTCGGCGGGCGTGGGCCTGACGGTGCAGGGCATGACGGCGATGGTGGCCTTTCCGCTACGGGGAGGCTCGATCGAACCGGTATTTCTGGTGGGCATGAATTTTTGATTTCGTTTGCGCACTACTGGCCTTGGGCGATGGCGTTTTATGCCGTCGCGTCGACGCTTGCGCCGGTGCAATCGGATGGGGAGGTTACGGCCAAGCTGGAGGGTTTTCGTTTCGTTGAGGGCAAGCAACTGGAGCGATTGAAGAACGGCCAGAGTGTGGCCTACGACTTTTCGCTGCAATTGCTGGAAGGGCCTCGGCTGGCGGGGCGGAGCCTGGAACGCTTTGTGGTGAGTTACGACCTGTGGGAAGAGAATTTCTCCGTAGTGCAACTGCCGATGGCGGGGTTGCGGACGCCGAAGGCCACCGCGACCCGTTTGAAGCTGGAGGCGCTGGGGCCGTGGTGTCTGAGCCGCGTAAAGGTGCCTTGGCGAGGCGAGGACCGGGGTAAGGCGATGAGCTTGCTGCTCGAGGTACGAAGCCAAGGGGCGAAGATACCCAATCCGTTGCGGCCGGAGGGGGGGATCGACCTAACGACCATGGTGGAGATCTTTTCGCGGCCGGCGGGATCGCAGGAGTACCGCTTCACGCTGAGGAGCCAGGCGTTTATGCTGGGAGCGCAGGCTCGACCGTGATCCGAAAATTTCGAGACAAGCTGCTGTTGTGTTTTTTGCTGGCGACGCTGGCGCCGCTGGGCTTGACGATGTGGTTGGCGGGAAGGCTGTTGAGCCAGAGCGTGGACCTGGCGCCGGTGGCGGAAGTGACCGAATCCGCGGCAATGCTGGAGCAGGCGGGCAAGGCGCTGTATGCGACGTCGCGCACGCTGTTGAAGGAACGGGTGGCGCGCGGGGCGGTGAAGGCGGAGGCCTGGAGCGGGCCGCGACTCGAGGCGGGAGAGCCGGAGAAGTTTATTCTTGAGGGTTCCGATTTGTTGTTGCTGCGACCGGAGGGGGCGTACCGGATGCGGTTGGAAGGCGCGCGGCCCGTCGAGATGCAAAAGACGGTGGCGCAGAGCCGAGAGTGGATTGAGACGCATGCGGCGCGGGACTGGAAGCGGGGCTTCTTCCTGACCTTGGCATTGAGCGCGGGTGTGGTGTGGCTGGCGGGGCTGGGGGCGCTGTTGTACTTTACGGCGCGCGTAACGCGGCCGATGCAAAGCCTGACGCGGGCGCTGCGCGAATTTGGGGCGGGGAAGCGCACGGCCTTGCCGGTGGCGGGCCACGACGAGGTGGGCGAGGCGATCGCCAGCTTTAACGACATGAGCGAGCAAATCGAACGCAGCCGGGAGAAACTGCTGTATGTGACGAGGGTGGAATCGTGGCAGGCGCTGGCGCGCAAAATGGCGCACGAGGTGAAGAACTCTTTGACGCCGATTCGGCTGACGGTGGAAGAAATGGTGGCGCGTTCGCGCGGGCAGGAGAAGGCGTTTCTCGAGCAGGCTTCGCAGATCGTGACCGATGAGGTGCAGACGCTGGAGCGGCGGGTGCGGGCCTTCAGCGAGCTGGCAAGCGAGCCGCCGCTGGAACTGGAAGCGCTGGACGCCTGCGCGATTGTGGAAGAACGAATGGCCTTTTTGATGAGCGCGCACCCGGAGGTGATTTACCGGGGGGCCTTTGCGGCGCCGAGCCTGGGCGTGCGGGCGGACCGGGATTTGTTGAAAGGCGTGCTGACGAATCTCCTGGAGAATGCCGCGGATGCGGTGCAGCGGGGCGGCGTGATTCGGGTGGCCGTGGAGCGCGAGGGCGGTGCGACGGCGATCCTGGTGGAGGACTCGGGGCCGGGCTTGAGCCTGCTGGCGAGAGAGAGTTTGTTCCAACCGACGATTTCCTTTAAGCGCAGCGGCATGGGTCTGGGGCTATCCATCGCCAAGCGCAGCGCGATCCTGATGGGCGGGGACTTGGAGCTGGCGGCCAGTTCGCTGGGCGGGGCGGCGTTCCGATTGAAGCTGCCGGCGGCGGAACTGCGCGTATACGAAACCGAATGGCAAAACGAATCCTTATCGTCGACGACGAAGAAAACATTGGCCGCTCCCTCCGTCTGATTCTGGAGCGGGAAGGCTATAGCGTGATGGTGGCTAACTGCGTGGCGGCGTTTGCGCAGGCACCGCGCGCGGACCTGTATTTGTTCGATGTGCGGCTGCCGGACGGCAGCGGGATCGACCTTTTGAAGCAGGTGCTGGCACAACAGCCGGAGGCGCCGGTGGTGATGATCTCCGGGCACGCGACAATTGCGGACGCGGTGGCGGCGGTGCAGGCGGGGGCCTGCGATTTTCTGGAGAAGCCGTTGGCGCGCGAGCGGGTGCTGCTGGCGATCCAGCGGGCCTTTGAGCGGTCCAATTTGCGGGAAGAGAATACGCGGCTGAAGGAGCAATTGGGCACCGCGTCGGCGGGGCCGAAGATGATTGGAGCGTCGCCCGCCTTTGTGCGTGTGCTGGAGCAGGCGACGATGGCGGCGCGGGCGGATGCGCGGGTGCTGTTGATCGGCGAAAGCGGGACGGGCAAGGAGTTGCTGGCGGCGCAGATCCACCAGGCGAGCCCGTATGCGAGTGGGCCCTTTGTCAAGGTGAACTGCGCGGCGATTCCGAATGAGTTGATTGAGAGCGAACTCTTCGGGCACGAGAAGGGGGCGTTTACGGGGGCGACGTCCATGCGGAGGGGGAAGTTTGAACTGGCCGATGGGGGGACGTTGTTTCTGGATGAGATTGGGGATCTGGCGGGGGCGAGCCAGGCAAAGCTGCTACGGGTGCTGCAGGAAGGGGAGTTTCATCGCGTGGGGGGCGAGCAGGCGATCCGTGTGGAGGTGCGCGTGGTGAGCGCGACCAACAAGGACCTGACGGCGATGGTGAAGGCGAACCAATTTCGGGAGGATTTGTACTACCGGCTGGCGGTGGTGCCGATCCGGGTGCCGAGCTTGCGGGAAAGAGTGCAAGACATTCGGCCGATGGCGGAGTATTTTTTGGAGGAGTTTTGCCGGAGAAATAACTTCCGCGGGAAGACGATTCAGGCCGAAGCGATGGAGGCGCTGGCGAGTTATCACTGGCCGGGGAATGCCAGAGAACTGCGGAATATCGTGGAGCGGATGGCGATTTTGAGTGTGGGGGAAGAAATTGGAGGCGACGCGGTGCCGGTGGAGATTTCGCTGGCGCGGGAGCTTTCGACCGCTGGGCGGAGTACCTTGCATGAGGCGCGGGATACGGCGGAAAAGGAAACGCTGATCAAGGCGTTGAACGAGTGCGGGTGGAATGTGAGCCAGGCGGCGCGGGCGCTGGGGCTAGAGCGGACGAACCTGCATAAGCGGATGAAGACGTTGCAATTGGTGAGGCCGGGGCGGGGGGAGTGAGCGCCCGGGTCCGGTTCAGATTGTAAGGGTAAAGCCGCCATCTGGTGTGAGCGTGGCGCCGGAGATATAGCTAGCCGCATCGGAACACAGAAAAAGGATCGTCTGGGCAATCTCTTCCGGGCGTCCCGCCCGCCGCAGGTGCACCTGCGGTAGCACGCCCTTGTCATAGATGTCGTCGCCGAGGATGGTTCGCGCCCGTTGATGCATGGGCGTGTCGATGAATCCGGGGCACACCAAGTTCACCCGGATTCCCTGTGGGGCAAGTTCGGCGGAAACGCTACTGGTGAGTCCGATCAGCGCGTGTTTTGAGGCGACGTAAGCCGAGCCGGTAGGGAAGCCGAGGAAGGAGTTCACCGAGCCGATGTTGACAATCGCACCGCCCCGACCGCCCGCTAGCATCGCGCGCGCCTCCTGCTGCAAACACAGGTAGGTGCCCTTCAGGTTGGTATCGAGAATGCGGTCCCATTCCCGCTCGGGCAGATCGGTAATGGGCGCCCATTTCCCTTCGATGCCGGCGTTGTTCACAGCGTAGTCGAGGCGTCCATACGTCTCGATCGTATAGGCGACCATGCGTTCGACATCCTGGGCGACGGCAACATCCGTTACTACGAAGCTGGCTTTGCCGCCGCGTCCTTCTATCTCGCGCACGAGTGCGGCCATTTCGTCTGCGCGCCGCGCAGCAAGAACAACTTTGGCGCCCCGGGCGGCAAAGGCTTCCGCGGTAGCCCGGCCGATCCCGCTGCTCGCACCGGTGATCAGCGCGATTTTATCGTTCATTGCCGACATTCAGACCTTCCATGGACTAAGCATAATGGTGCACGAGCCGGGGGCTAGACGGTCGGAATGGTTCCGCCGTCGATGACGTACTCGCTGCCATGGATGGCCGACGCGCGATCCGACGCGAGGAAAGCGATGAGCTCCGCCACCTCTTCGGGACGAGAGGGACGACCGAGAGGAATTCCGCCCAAGGAGTTCATCAGCGCGTTGCGGGCAGTGGCTGCGTCTGTGCTGGCCTCCGACGCCAAGCGCTCGACGAGCTCCACGGCAGCTTCGGTTTCTGTATATCCCGGAGCGACAGAGTTAACGCGGACACCCCGCGGACCCACTTCTTTCGAAAGACCTTTGCTGTAGTTGCTGAGTGCGGATTTGGCAGCGGCGTAAGCGAGCGTCGCTTCGAAGAGCGGCAGGGTGCGCTGGATCGACGATACGTGGATGATTACTCCGGAGCCTTGCCGGAGCATCGAAGGCAGGAAACCCCGATCCAGCCGGACGGCCGAGAAGAGGTTGAGTTGAAGAGCTTGCTGCCAGTGCTCGTCGGTCAACGCGAGGACTCCGCCTGCCGGGGCGGTGGAACCTCCGACGGAGTTGACCAGGATGTCGAGTCCGCCGAGCCGTTCCAGGGTGCCTTGAATCACCGTCTCTGCGCCCTCCGCGGTGCCGACATCCGCCTGAATCATGCTTTGGCCGTTCTGGCCAACCGGGATGGAGCGGGCGGCCGTTAGGACCGTTGCGCCGCCTGCAAGGAAGCGCCTCAGCACCGCCGCACCAATGCCCTTGGTGCCACCGGTGACCAGCACTCGTTGGCCGGCAAATTCCGTGCTTTCCGGACTACTCTTTTGGGTACTCACAGAGGCAGTATAGGCGACTATAGTTTATTTTGTAAAGTAGGTACGTATTGTAAAGTGAGAGTAGTAAAGTAAAGTGATGGAGAAAAACAGACAGACGGCCCCGGATAACGAGCACGAGCCGTTAGCGATGCTTTTGAAGATCCTGGCGAGCTCTTGGACGATGCTGTTGTTACACAGATTGCATGCCGAGGGTCCGAGGAGATTCGGAGAACTGAAGCGACGCCTTGGCTCGATTTCCACTAAAACGCTGACGGAGCGGCTGCGGATGCTCGAAAAGGAAGGCTGGGTGAGCCGGCACTACGAGCCGACGGTGCCGCCCCAAGTTACCTACGCTATAACGGAGCGGGTTTTGGAATTGGATAGCGTGATGAGAGAACTCGATCGGATCGCCGACCGGTGGTACGGAAAGGCGGCCAAGGGAAACCGGGGCGGGAAGGGAACCCGACGGCAATAATGATTCGGGCCGGCAGACATCCACTTCGCGGATTGAGTGATGGCGCCGGGTCTTTGGGCAGACAGGGCTACTTGCTAATGCGGTGGGAGACTGGTGTTGGATGTGCGAGTCATTGAGGAAACCCTTCTGGCGGGGGTCAGGGGCGTGACGCCGACGCAGTTGATCCGCATCGACTGGATCGGTGGGTTAAGCGCGGGCGCCGTTATGCTTCTACTGCATTCGTGGCTATCCGATCTCTACCGAGTGCCCGCGACGCTTGTGCTTAGTTTGGCCGGCGTAAACATCGCTTACGGAATGGGGTCTCTATCCTTGGCGGCGCGTGCAAGCAAGGGCCAGGTCCCGGCGCTGCGGATTGGGCAGCCTGGAGTGGCGCGCTATCGGCCGACAGCTTTTTGAATCGCGGTGGCGGCAATCGCAAGATCCTGGTCATCTGTTTGCCAGTTCAAAACACATACCCGCATCGCCCGTTTGCCGCGCCAGGTGGTGGGCATGAAGAAGGCGTGGCCACTGGCGACAACGCGCTGGACGACCGACTCGGTGTAGCTATCGTGAGCCGCCTCGTCCTTCGGAGCATTGGGATCGAGGAAGCGAACGAGGCCCTGGTTTAGACCCGGCTTCCAAAGCACCTCGACGCCGGGAATGGCGCCGATGGTGTCGACAAGGCGCCGGGCATGCCGGCAGCAACGCTCGACCAACTCTTCGATGCCCTGCCGCCCCAACTGGCGCAGCGCAGCGTAGGTGGGAAAGCCGCGGGCGCGCCGGGACCATTCCGGATTCCAATCGAGTTGGTCGCGGGCGTCCTGGGCGTGCACCAGATAGGGGGCCCGGTGGGACACGGAGGCGCGGTGAGCGACAGGGTCCGCGACAAAAGCGTAACCGCAGTCGTAGGGGACATTCAGCCATTTGTGCCCGTCGGTGGCCCAGGAATCGGCAAGTTCGAAACCATCCAAGAGAGGGCGATACTCGCCACTGGCGGCGGCCCAAAGGCCGAAGGCCCCATCGATGTGGACCCAGGCGCGATATCGTTTCGCAATCGGAATGAGTTCACGGTAGAGATCAAAGCTGCCGGTGTTGAGGTCGCCTGCCTGGAGCACGACAATGACGGGATTTTGAGAACTAGCCTCAAGGGACTGCTCTAAGGCCGCGGGGATGGCCCGCTCGTTGAGGTCCAGGCTTAGGTTTGCGATGTTGCCTTCGCCCAAGCCCAGCAATTTGACGGCCCGAGAAATGGAGCCATGTGGATTGGAGGCCAGAATCCGAATGGGAGGAGCGCCGCTCAAGCCTTGCCGTTCGACATCCCAACCTCTTTGCCGCAGTAAGCTGCTGCGGGCCGCGGCCAGACAGGTGGCATGCGCCATTTGGCAACCGCTGACCAACGCAAAAGAAGCGGACACGGGCAGGCGCAGTATCGCCTTGAGCCACTCACCGCAGACCTCCTCAACGATTGCAGCCGCCGGGGCGGTGGCGTAGATAGCCGCGTTCTGGTCCCAGGCCGAGGTCAACCAATCCGCCGCCAGGGAAGCCGGGAGCGCGCCCCCGATGGCCCAAGCGAAGAAGCGTCCTCCGGCAGACCCCAGAATTCCGCCTTCGACGTCCTTGACGAGATCTTCGATCACCGATTCCGGGCGGACAGGCTCGGCGGGCAGGTTCTTGCTGAGGCGGAAGCGAAGTTCCTCCGGGGAGGAAGGGGCCGCGACGGGGTTCGTTGAAAGACCCTCCAGATACCGCAAGGCCGAATCGCAAGCGAGCAATAGAGGCGCCCGAAAGGGTGAATCTTGCATATTGCCCATTGTGAGCACAGGGCAGGGGCACCGCTATCCGTTTCTTGCGAAGCCTCTTAGCTATACCCGTTCCATGGTTTGCCCGACGGCCTACGCGGTGCTAGAAGGCGCTCAGCTTGGTTCGGGGGCTGGGTTGAAGAAAATCTCGCGAACTTCAACCTGTCCGCGTGTGGCGGAGACGCCTTTGCGGGCCCATGCCAGGGCCTCATCCAGGTCGGCGCATTCCAAGATCCAGAAGCCGCCAATGTGTTCTTTGGTCTCGAGGTAGGGTCCGTCGGTGAGGAGGACTTCCCCGTTGGGCTGTGGGCGCAGGGACTTCGCGGCCCCCAGGCCGCAGGCGAATTTCCTAACGCCGGCCGCGATCATCTCTTTGTTGAGGGCGTGAATATCGCGGCCCGTCGCTTCGTCCATTTGGGACGGGTCGAAGTCGTCGGGGAGGTACCCGGCAACCAGGTATTGCGGCATGTGGTCTCCTGAAGTGGTCTTTGATTGGTCTGTGGTGGGCTTGTTGCCCCGTTCACGCTATCACGAAGAGCGGAGAGAGTGGGGCTTTGCCGACGGCAGAGCCAAGACGTATCCGGCAAGCACTGATAGCCCCCTGGATCAGGGAGGCGCGAAGGATGCGTGGCTCATCCAAGAGGCAATCGGGCAGAATGAAAGAAATGCCGGAGGCCGCGTTGGGTTTGGAGGATCGTGACGAATTGGACCGTCAAGTGGAGGCGGTCTTGGGGCGGTGGGAGTTTCGCTATGTGATGGAGCGGTTTGCGCTGCGGCGGATTCAACCAGCGCCGTACCGGAATGTTTTTCAGGTAAGTGCCGACCGGGTGGAGGACTATTTGACGCGGAAGGGTTGGCGGATTGAAGAATTTGGCCAAGCGCACCATTTGTCGATTTGGGAGTGCGATGGGAAATGGGTGCTGCGCTACTACGACGTGGACGAGCGGACGGGGCCGGTCGCAGGGCTCTGGGAGTTTGCCAGCGTCGAGGCGGCACGGCGCGAGATGGTTAGCCGGATCGTCAGCCACGCCTATTTCACGCTGGATTATCACTTCAAAGCCCCGGAAAGAAAGTAAGAACAGCGAAAGGTAAATGGGTTAGGCGGGATTTACTTGGCTTTGACGATGCGAGGGACGCCGACGAGGGCGGGTTCGAGGCCGCGCCAGTCGAAGGGACCGGGGAGGTTGAAGTGGCAGTTTTGGGCCCAGGCGTCCTGCATGGCGTTGCCGTCGGTGGGATCGAGGCCGCCCTGGATGCCGACGTAGCGCTGCTGGGTTGGCTTGGTGGGGTCGGTGATGGTCTCGGTGGGTTTGAAGCGCGAGACGGGGGTATTGAGCTTGAAGGTAAGGCGGCCGTCGGCAGTAATCTTGGCCATGTCGTTGTACCAAGTGGTGCCGGTGCCATCGTTGACACCGAAGGAAATGTGCGGCGTGCGTTCGCGGGGACCGCCCGTTTCTCCTTTGGTTTTGACGCGGCAGGAGATGTTGCCCTTTTCGTAGAAGATCTGCTGGCCGCCGGGAGGGCCATAGCCTTCCTCGACGCCGGTGATCTTGAATCCCTCGCTGCGCAGATAGGCGTCCATGTCCTGAAAGCGTTCGAAGACGACCATGCGGGAGGAGGCGTTAACGATGCGAGGCATGAAGCGGCGGCTGAAGATGAGTACCTTTTGGAGCATGCCCATCTTGTCCGGGCCCACGCCGCCATTGATGACAGCGAATTTGGCCTTGCCGGCGGGCTGCAGCGAATAGCGTAGTTCTTCGGCTTTCGGAATGATCCACTTCACTAGGCCGTTGCACATTTCATTGAGCTTGGTATCGAAGAGGTCTTTAACGGCCTGGGAGCGCGTTTGGCCTTTTTCGGACTTGGCATAGCGGGCCAGGCAGAGCATGGCGATGGCAAAGACGAGGAAGCCGCAGAAGACGCCGACGGCCTCTGCGAACCAGCGGGCGGAGAGATCGAGCAGGAAGGTATAGGCAGTGCCGGAGAAAGCGGGCATCTGGTTTACGGCGATATCGTAGGCGGCAATAGCGTAGTTGCCGATCTCCCACATATGGTCGGCCATGTAGTAGACCAGCATGCCCACACCGAGGGCGGCCAGCGCCGTTTCGGCGATGGTGCGGCCAATGGTGGCGCCGAGTTCCGCGGCGGCAAAGGCGGCCGCTGGATTACCCGCGCTGAAGTAGCCACCGATGGCGGCTCCCGCGGCTGCGCCAGCGGCAGAGCAGACCATCACGCCGCCGACGCTGGCGACGATTCCGACGAGGCCTCCGGTCAGGAGTCCAAAGCATTCCTTACCCACATTGCGGGCAATGGAATCGTAGACGTATCCTCGCTCGACAGCGTAGGACCAGGAAGTGTAGGCCCAACCAAGTTGTTCTTTTGTCGTCATGGCTCTAGCCGGAATAGCGGAAGCCAGGACGCAAATGAATCAAGGAAAAGTACTAGGTCCTCAGCCGCTCACAGCCGCTTCGGCCAATCCCCCCGCGTGGGCTTCGAGTTGGGATTGCGAAAGGGTAACCAGCGACTTATCCATGTCTTCCCAAGTGGCCAACATATGCACGGCATGCAGGCCGGCTAATTTCATGCACCAGGAATCCGTGATCGGGCGGTTCTGGTTCTTCGCTAGCGCGAGCAGGAGAGGATGGGGGAGAGCGACGACTAAATCCCGCTTCTCGCCTTCGCATTCCAGTTCCCACTTGACGTCGATCGTGTCGGCGTGGCGAATCGAAATCCCGTTTTGCTGCCAGAGAAAGCAGAGCTTCCAGGAACGGCCAAAGGGATCTGGGCCGGTTTCGAAGGAACGGAAATTTTCGATCATGACTTTCCTAGGGTATCAACCGGCACTAGCGTAGGCTGGGGCGGATGAGCGCCAGGAACTCGTCCTTGGTCGCCTTGCTGCGGCGGAACTCTCCGAGCATGGCAGAGGTGACCGTGGACGAGCACTGCTTTTCGACGCCGCGCATCATCATGCAGAAGTGTTGCGCTTCGCTGACGACGGCCACGCCGCGGGGCTCGAGAACCTCCATGAGGGTATCGGCCACCTGTTGAGTGATGCGTTCCTGAACTTGGAGGCGGCGGGCGAAGACATCGACGATGCGGGGGATCTTGGAAAGACCAATGATCTTTTTGTCGGGCAGGTAGGCAACGTGCATGCGGCCAAAGAAGGGCAGCATGTGGTGTTCGCAGAGGGAGTAATATTCGATCTCTTTGACGACCACCATGTCGTCGTTTTCGGCCTCAAAAAGAGCTCCATTGATGAGCTCATGGATGTTGCGCTGGTAGCCGCTAGTGAGGAAGCGGAGAGCCTTTTCCGCGCGAAGGGGCGTACGGAGCAATCCCTCGCGGTCGGGATTTTCACCGAGGTCCCGCAGGATCTCTTCGAAGTGGTCGCCAATGCGGGTGCGCTCTTCTTTGCCTGAGACCTGCGGAGGGATTTTCGGGGAGGATTTCGCCGGGGGCTTCACGGGATTTTTGACGACTTTCAGGGCCGCCGCTTTGCTACTGGACTTCATGCGCTTCCATTTCAAATAGATTATTGCGAGTCTCGTAAATTCGGAGCCGCTCGAAGCGCAGCGGGGCGCTGGGCGGAAAGTAACGCGCCCAGGAGCGGCTCAGCAGGCCGCCGAAGACATGCGCAACGTTTTCCGTGGTGGGTACGAGGTCCTTAAACTCCACCATCTGCTCGTTCAGATTGCGGTGGGCGACGCGGGCGAGAATTTCTTTGCCTACCCATTCGTCGAGTTGCGGACGTTCGAGCAGCTGGCCGGTTTGAGGGTTTGGCTCTCCCGAGACGGTGACTTCCAGAAAGTAGTTGTGACCATGCCCGAAGGGGTTGTTGCACTTGCCGTAGACGTCCCAGTTGCGTTGTTCGTTGAGGGCGCTCGAATGCAGGCGGTGGGAGGCCGAAAAGGGATAGCGGACGGTGAGGGAGATCATTGGCCCTGATAGTCCACGTAGAGATTCTCCGTCTCGTAGAGGCGGACCTGGCGGAGTTGAACGGATGCGGAATTGAAATGAGGAAGGAGACGATCCCAGATGTCGCGGGCCATGTTTTCCGGGGTGGGCACGACTTTATCGAACGGGGGCACTTCCTCATTGAGGAAGCGATGGTCCATGACGTCGACCACTTCGCGGTTGAGAATTTCTTTGACGAGCTTCAGGTCTACGATCATGCCGGTGACGGCATCGACGGTCCCGCCGAGGGTGACCTCGAGAACGAAGTTGTGGCCGTGGCCGTAGGGGTTTGCGTCCTCGCCAAAAACGGAGCGATTCTTCTCGTCGCTCCACTCGGCGACCGAACAACGGTGGGAGGCCGAAAACTCCACGCGGCGCGTAATCAACATGTCCTTCTAAAAGGATGCCAGACGCAGTGGCGCCGATTCTCTAAAATAGAAGAGATGGCAAAAGCGAACAAGGCGCAGCCGCTTCCGGCGCAGGCGAAGTCCTCGATGGACCGCATTTATGTGGTCGGGATCGCGATGAGTTTGGCGGCGATGTTCTACATTTTCGCCGACGCCCTGACGGAGCGCGTGGTGAACCAGGGGGACAGCGCAGCCTCGTTTCAGGTGAAGGCGAACGACGGCCAAACCTATTCTGTTTCCGATTTCAAGGGCAAGGTGCTGGTGCTGAATTTCTGGGCCAGTTGGTGCAAGCCATGCGTGGACGAGATGCCCTCCTTGAACCGGTTTGCGCAGGAGATGAAGGGCCAGGGGGTGACGGTACTGGGCGTGAGCGTGGATCACGACGAGGAAAAGTATAAGAAGTTTTTGAAAGCGGCCAATATTCGCTTTCCCGTGTACCGGGACGGGAAGGCGGACATCCCAGCGTCGTATGGGACCTACAAGTATCCCGAGACCTATATCATCGATAAGAACGGCAAGGTAGTGGAAAAGATTATCGGCGAGAAGATGTGGATGGATCCGGATGTCATCGGCAACATTAAGCGTTACCTCTAAGGGCGAAGGCTCCCGTCACGCACAACTGCGGGGCGCCCGTGGGGCCCTGGCGGCGATCGTGGGCGAGCGGGGCCTCCTGGACCGGGCCGAGGATCTGACGCTGTACGAATACGACGGCGGCGTCGACAAACATAAGCCCGATATGGTGGTCTTTCCGAAGACGGCCGAGCAGGTGCGGCAGATTTGCCGTGTCGCTGCCGAGCACAACCTTAGCTTTGTGGGACGGGGCGCGGGCACAGGACTTTCCGGCGGCGTGATTGCGCGATGCGGCGGCCTGATGCTGAGCTTCGCGCGGCTGAACAAGATCGAACGCATCGATTTGCCCAACGAGCGAATCGAAGTGGAGGCGGGCGTGGTGAATCTGGACGTCACGCTGGCGGTGCAGAGCCAAGGCTATTTTTACGCGCCGGACCCGAGCAGCCAGCGGGCCTGCACAATCGGCGGCAACGTGGCGGAAAACGCGGGTGGCCCGCATACCCTGGCTTATGGGGTGACGACAAATCACGTGCTGGGCCTGGACGTGGTGCTGCCCGATGGGCACTGCTTTGAGACGGGCGGCGACGAACAGGACCTGCCCGGTTACGATTTGGCAGGACTGATCACGGGTTCCGAGGGGACGATGGCGTTGGTGACCAGCGCGAAGCTGCGGCTGATGCGAACGCCGGAACTGGTAAAGACGGTGCTGGCCATCTACAACACCACCAAGGACGCCGCCGATACGGTGGCGGAAATTACGGCGCGGGCAATCACGCCGGTGGCGGTAGAGATGCTGGACGGAGAGATGCTGCGCATGGTGGAAGAGGCGACGCACGCGGGCTATCCGCTGGACGCCCAAGCCGTACTGCTGATCGAGATGGAAGGATTGCGCGAAGCCGTGGAGGAGCAGGTGGCCGAGGTGCGAGCGGCGTGCGAAGCCTGCCATTGCCGGGAGTTCCGGATTGCGAAAGACGCGGCCGAGCGCGATTTATTGTGGAAGGGCCGCAAGAACGCCTTTGGCGCGGTGGGGCGGATGAGCCCGTTTTATTACGTGCAGGATGGCGTGGTGCCGCGGACGAAAATCACCGAGACGTTGCTCGAGATCAGCCGGATTGGCGCCAAGTATGGGCTGAAGATTTCCAATATCTTCCATGCGGGCGACGGCAACATGCATCCGATTATTCTGTTCGACGCCCGAGTCCCGGGGCAATTGCGAGCGGCGCAACTGGCTGGGGAAGAGATTCTCGCCTATTGCATTTCGGTGGGAGGATCCATCACGGGCGAGCATGGCGTGGGCATGGAAAAGATGGAATTAATGGCGCAGCAGTTTGGCGAAGATACGCTCGATCTCATCAAGGCTTACAAGAATCTGTTCGATCCCGAGTGCCGGTTGAATCCAGGAAAGCTGCTGCCGACGGGCAAGTGTTGCGGGGAAATCTTTCACGCGCCGCTGGAAGCGGCCAATACGTACTAGAAGATGCGGCGGCGCGAACTAGTGGCGCTGGCTATGCCCGGCATGGTGCAGGCGCAGAGCGTCGCGCAGGGTCGTTTTCATCTGCTGGACGAAAGCCTGCCGCTGGTGCTCTTGAGCGGCGTGGTGAACGGGGAGCGTCTGGCCAATATAGTGCTCGATACGGGGAACGCGGCGGCGCCTTTGGTGGTGGCGTTGAGCGTCGCGAAGCGTTTGGCGCTGCCCATGGACCCGCGCGACCGCTACGACGGCTCGTTCGCAATTGGCGGGGGGAATCCGGTGTTGTATCGCAGCCTGGTGCGTCGGCTGGAGGTGGGCGGGCTGGTGAGCGTGCAGGTAGCGACCGGGATCAGCGAGGGCTTGGACCGCCTGAGCGAGCAAGCGGGCGCGGCGATTGAAGCCAACATCGGCTATCCGCTCATCAAGGATTACCGCTTGACTCTAAACTATGCGAGTAAGGCTTGGGCTTGGCAACGCAGCGCGGCGATGCCGCAGGGATATTCTTTTCAAATGGCGCCGAAGCGGCCGTTGGCGCTGGTGGAAGTAGGCCTGGAGGGGCAAGGACCGTATCGTTTTGCCATCGACACGGGAGCGTCCTATTCGGCAATCTCCCCGCGCCTGGTGGACCTGCTGCGCTTGCCGCGCGGGCAACAGGCGACGATAGCGGGTGCGGGCGGGGCCGAAGGGGGATTCTTCACGCGGGTGCGGCGGCTAACGGCGGGCGGGGTGACGCTGGTGAACTTTACGCTGGCGGCGGGAGGATTTTTTGCCGCGTTGAGCGCGCGGTTGGGCGTGGGAGTGGACGGGATCTTGGGAGCGAACGCGTTTGCGCGGCGGGTCTTGTCGGTGGATTATCCGGCGCGGCGCTGGGCGATCGAGAACGCCTGACAGAGGAATCAGTCTTCCCAGTCTTCGAGGCTAGGGCCGGGGACGAGCGAGAATTCGCGGGTGTTGTGGGTGACGAGCGTGAGGTTATTGGCTAACGCGATGGCGGCGATTAGGAGGTCGTTGGGGCCGATGGGGGTGCCGGCGGCGCTGAGGCGTGCGCGGAGGATTCCGTACTGGAAGGCTGCGTTATCGTCGAAAGGCAGCGACTCGTAGTGCCCAAAGAAATCCTCAAAAACGGATCTGCTCCTAGCCGGGTCGGCCGAACGAAATGCGCCGAACAGTAGTTCGGCCTTCACGATAGAACAATGCTTGATCGCCCGCGGAGCCGTTCCCAGGACTCTCTAGCTCACGGAACGGGACCGGTTTTTTAGAAACTGAATGCAAACATTCGTGTCGAGCAAGAACATGAGCGCGGCAAGCTAATCGAACGGTTCTCTAACTTCATAGTCGCCTTGGGCTGCGCGCTCCAGATCGAAATCGGCCAATGCTCCGCAAAGACTCTCTAGAGATCGTGGCGGTTGCGTTTGCTCCCCGCCGGGCGCATTCAATTTTCGTTCTTCGACGACCACAACTACCTCAACTTCCGCGTCGGCGATGCCGGTGGGGATCGAGACGCGCAGGGTGCCGTCGGCATCGGTCCGGGCGCGCGTGGGGAAGGTCGTCATACCTTCACTTTAGCGTCTAGCCGCCGGTTGAGGAGTAGCCGCTGGGCTCGAACTCGCTCGAGGTGCGGGAGAGTTTGCGCTTGCCGGGCCACTCGAGGCGCATGTCGCGCGAGACTTCGTCGAGCATTTCGAGGGTGGCCGTCTTCGTTTCCTGCGCGAAGGAGGCCAGCAAGAGATTGTCGCAAATGGCGTTGATCAGGCGCGGGATGCCTTGGCTGCGGAGATGGATTTCCGCCAGCAGCGCTTCGCTAAAGACGCTCTGTTCGGGCATACCGGCGTGTTCGAGGCGCGACTGTATGTATTCGACCGTTTCTTTGAGCGTGAGCGGCTGCAGGCTGGTGCGCAGTACGATGCGCTGTTTCAATTGACGGAGATTGGGCGCGTCGAGCTTGCGGTCGAACTCGGGCTGGCCGGAGAGGATGATCTGGAGCAGCTTGCCGACGCGGGGATTCTCCAGGTTGCCGAGGAGGCGGATTTCTTCAAGGACGTCCCATTCGAGGTTGTGGGCTTCATCCACAATGAGCACGCTGGTGCGGCCCTCGTTGGCCTGCTGGATAAGCAACTGGTTGAGAGCGAAGAGGACTTCCGTCTTCGAGGTGCGTTGGCAGCGGAGGTCGAGATCGTAGGCGATCATCTCGAAAAACTGTTCGACATTGATGCGGGAATTGAAGAGGAAGGCAAACTCGGTGCCGGAATTCTCGAGGTACTCGCGCAGGCACTCGAGCATGGTGGTTTTGCCGGTGCCGACTTCGCCAGTGATGACGATGAAGCCCTTGCGGCTCTGGACGCCGTAGATGAGATTGGCCAGCGCCTCTTCGTGCTGGGTGCTGCGGTAGAGGAAAGCGGGGTCGGGGCTTAGGTTAAACGGATTCTCGGTGAATCCAAAGAAGCCGTTATACATAGAAAAGCCTCGTCAAATCACCTAATCGTAGCATGGGCTTCGGCGCGGACCCGGCGCTTAGGCCCATTCGACGTGCACCCAGCCGGGGAGGGCGGCCGGCGTGTTTTCCAGGAACACAATGCGGCGCGTTTTCGGGAAGGGCAGGCCCGTGGACAAGGCCGAGGCATAGAAAGGCATGCGGCGCAGAATCTCGCGGTATTCGGGGGGACGGGTATCGCCCAGGGCGGCCTTGGAGGCAAAGCCGCCGCCCCAGCCGATCTGGAGCAGGCAACCGCGGCCGGAGTGGCGGATCGTGTCCAGACGCTTCTCCAGTTCGGTGAGGATCTGATTTAGGACAGGGAGGGCGCTCTGCTGGGCGTAGATTTTCTGCAGATTCAACTGGGAGGCGGCCCAGAGATTGGCGGCCTCGGAGAGGATACGGTGTTCGGTGGCCTTCTGCCCACGGAGGGCTTTGACGATTTCCGGGTGCGAGAAAAACGGCCGGTCCTGCCAGGCGCCTTCAAACTGCGTGCCGGGCACGGCCATTTCGCAAAAGGTGGGGACGCTATCGAGGACGCGCTTCGGTTCAACGCTGCCCCGCGGCGCGGATTTCCAGGCCAGCGAAAGCTTTTCGCCCTGCTTGACGAGCGTGGAGACGCGCGTCAGATAGACGCGAAAACTTTCCTTCGGCACGGGCCGGGAGTCGCCCATCGCCACCGCACGGAGCTTATCCTGGCTGCGCTGGCCGATGGCGACGTTTTCTTCCTGTTGGGCCGCGTAACGGTAGCCGCGTTCGGATTGAAACTGTTGGTTCCAGGCGGCCATGAGCTTCTCGCCGCGCTCGGTCCAGAGCTTGTGGACCAAGGCGGTGCGCAGGGCGCCGCGCAAGGCGGTGCCGGGCAAATAGTGTCCCTGCGGGCCGCTGAGAAAGGTGGGAATGAAAAGGTCGCCCGCGTGAGCGCGATCCCAAATGGGGGAGTAAGCGGCGCTCTCGAAAGGAATGCGGCGCAGGGCGGCGCTTTGGGCGAGCCCGCCCCAATTCTGGAAGTCGAATTTTTCGGCTTTGCGAAGTTGCGAAAGATAGCCTTCAAAGACGGGGCGCTTGGCCATCATGGAAAAAATCTTGCTTTGATCCAGGACATTTACATGGTCCTTCCAAACCATGTAATCGATGGGCGAGAGCGCCTGGCCGTTGCCGATGAGAGTGGGCGTTAAGACAGTGACGCGGTACTTCATTGCGGTGCATCCTCCGGAGCCGCGTCTAAATCGACATAGCGAGGCTCTTCGACGACGACGGCTTCCTCGACGATATTGGCTTCTTCGACGATGATGGGGTCGGTTAGGTAAATGTCGGCAAGGGCGGTTTCGGCCTCCGGCTCGGGCTTGCGAACAGCCTCCACCCGCGCAGGAACGGCGGGCAGCTGGAAGCTGGGTGCCTTCCAAGGGATGGGACAGGAGACGGCGAAGCCGGCGCGCCAGACCGGATGGGGAAAGCCATCGGGCGCTACATCGACCGCACGACCCTGCGGCTGGGCGGGCGCGACGATCACGCCGCCGGCGCGGATCATATTTACGCTGCGCTTGGCAGCGCCCCATCCGGCGGTGCTTTCCACGCGGCCGTTGCGGCGCTGGAGCTCGTAAAAGCCGGTGGATAGATTCACGGCGTCGGTTTCGGCGGGGATGTAAGAAGAAAGCAGCCAGTGGCCGCCTTCCGCGGCGCCGGGGGGCGCGGCGTTTTCCAGGATGAGGTTCGGCCAGGAGCCGGCCTGGAACTCGGGACTTTCCGAGCGCCCCCAGCCGCGGCTACGTTCCGCGCCAAAGCCGGAATCGGCGAGGCGCCGCAGGGCCAGGCGCACGGCCGGGTCCCAGCGATCGCGGGCGCTTTCGCTGGCAAAGACGATGGCGCCCCAGAGGCCGACACCCTGATTAAATTCCAGGCAGGCGGCGGAGTAGGCGGCATCGCTGGCCCCGTTCAGGCGATCGACGGGCGCCGTGGAGCGCAGGCGTTCGCGGAAGGGGGTTTGCGATCCGGCGGGCAATAAACAGCCGCTGAGGCCATCCACTTCCCAGCGGTCTTCGCGCAGCGGCTCACCGGCGAGCAATTCATCGATGACGCTGAGCGGCACAAGACGGGCGGCCTGCCAGTTCATTTTGCTTGAAGCGCGCTCTGGAGGCCACACGGTGACGGGCGGCGGCGCGAAAAGCTGGCGGCCATAAAAAGGAAACAGAGAAGTAAAGCGGACGGCGGGCTCGGGGTTCCGGGCCGTCGCGGCAAGCCAGTCGTCCAGTTCCTCCGCGGCGCCGCTTTGGGCAAAGACGCTAGTTACCGCGCTGAAGACGCGATCGGAGGGAAAAATCGGGCTGAGATCGTCCTGGCGGCCGGAGTCGCCCGCGATACGCCAAGGCCCCGTGGGGCGCAGGCGAATCAACAGCGCCGGTAAGGCCAAGGTATTTGGCATTCTAGATGAGCTCCCGTATCAGACTTCGGATCAAGCTTCGAGTTTGGCGGCGATTTCCGCGGCGGCTGCACGCAGGGCGGCAAGGTCGGCGCCGGAGGCGACTTCGACTTCCGCGCCCCCTTTATAGAAGGATGCGCCGCGCCAGGTGAGTTTCAGGCTGGCGAACGAGACGCGGCCGCTGCCGCGGCTGCCGCCGCCGCCGAGGGTGTCGTCCTCAAGCAGGCTGAGGCCTTGGATGAGGACGGGAATCAGTTCTTTATCCTCTTCGCAGAGCACATCCAGCACCAGACGCAACTGGAACTTGGCGCCCGCGGGCACCCGTTCGAGCGTGCGGGCCTGGCTTTGGCCGGTGATGCGGTCGATGGCGCTTTCGCTCTTCACCTCGGTCAATTCGTCGTCGAGGCTTTCGCGCATCTGGGGCGTGATGGAATCCAGCACGAGCGGCGCGTCGTAGACGCTCAAGCGCGCCGGCGAAATGGCGGCTTGGCTCAAAGCCTCGCCCGAAAGCTTTTCCACGCGGCCGGGCGCGCGACCGAACAAAAGGCAGACTTCGTCGCCGGGGGCGTCGCTGGAGTGGATGCGAACCTCTTGGCCCTTGCGTTTGGAAACGAATACCAGTTCGGCGGGCACGGCCAGGCCGAGGGCCTGTTCAAGGAGGCTGCGCAAGCGTCCGCGCAAGCTGGAGCCGGGCACGTAGGGGCGGCCGAAGGCGTCTTTGACCACCGGGTTATCGGCGCCGCCGATTTCGAGCGTACCTTTGCCGGCGCCAATGTGGAGGCCCGTATGGCAGAGCAACTCGCCCTCGAGCACGAGCTTGCCTAAAAACTTCAATTCCGTCTGTGCGGTATGTGAACTCATGGCGGGAAATCCTTATTCGTTGTAGGCGACGATGGCTTCAAAGAGATCGCGGAAGCGCTCGTAGCCTTTCTGGTCGTTTTTGCGGGTGACTTGCAGGAGCAGCTTTTCGAGCACGTCGAGGCTGCGCAGGCCATGGCGCGCGATGGTGTAAGCCAAGCGGGCGCGCAGCATGACGAACTCGTGCTGGCGTTCCCCCTCCGGCGCACGGCAGGCGCGGCGGACGGCGTTGTAAAAGCGGCGCAATTGGCTGCGGGTGCCCGAATCCATGTCGCGCAGGCGGGCGACGACGGCGTGGGCCTGGTTGTCGAGGTAAAGGCTATCGGCGATGAGTTTGTCGATGTCGATGTCCATCATGACGTCGGGACGGTAACCGCCCCGGTCGCCACCTCGATCGCCACCGCGATCGCCACCGCGCCCGCCCTCGGGACGAGGACCGCGATTGCCTTCGGGACGTGGGCCGCGCCGTTCGCCTTCGGGGCGGGGAGGACGGTCGCCTTCGGGACGGGGTCCGCGATTACCCTCACGATTACCCTCGGGACGAGGGCCACGATCCGGGCGAGCTTCGGGGCGAGCGTCCTGCCGGCCCTCTGGGCGGGGCCGCTCTTCGCGCTTTTCAGCCGGCTTGTCCACCGGTTTCTCTGTGGCTTTTTCAGCGGGCTGTTCGGCCGGAACTTCTTCGGACGCCGGTTTTTCGATTACTTCGTCAGACATGAGATCATCCTCAATTCCCAGGGTTCATCCATTGTGGAGCTTACGCGTCCAGGTCAACGCGCGCCAACTCCAGTCCGACCCGCCCCGAGGGACGCAGCCGGGCTTGGCCCGCATTTTTGCCGACGAATTCGGCGAGCAAGCGGTGCTTGGTTTTTTCTGATTCCTTGGTTTGCCGTTCGGTTTCCAGGGCCAGATTCATGCGGCGATAGAGCCGCCAGGGTTTTTCAAAACGGCCCACTTTGCGGCGAAGGCTCTGATAGGCGCTTTCCCGAAAGAAGGCGCTCAAGTCGGTAACAAACTGCGGAGAAGCGGCGTGCTGGGAAACCATCTTAAGGCAAAGATTCCGGATTTCGATCGAATCGGGGATTTGCTTCCAATCGAGCACGCGTCCGAAGGCAAAGAATGCGTCGCGGCTGGTGGCTTGGGCCAGGCGGAGCGCCTCGGTAGCTTCAGCGACGGCTTCGGCTTGCCGCCCGGGCACGAGGGCACAGGAAAGGCTCTTGCCTTCGGCACCGGCGTCGTCCCGCAAGGCTACCTCGGCCATGGTCTCAAAAACACGATGGATTTCGAGGGATACCTTGAGCAGGGCGTCAATTTCGCCGTAGACCGTGAAGCCTTCCATCCCGCTGTCGATAATGGCGATTTTGCCGTGGCAGTCCGGCAGGCGAAGCAGCAGGGTTTGCAGTTCGCCGGCAAAGAAGTTTTTGTAAAGGTGCGTGAGGCGGAGATAATCTTCGACGCTCGCGGCGCGGCGCAGGCGGATATCGAGGGAATCGACGGCTACCTTCAGAGCGGCGGCGCGACGCCGGTTTAACTGGCTCAAATCCAGGTGGGCCATCCAGGGCACGGCGTCTCCGTCGTAGCCCAAGCGGTAGGTGCGCTCTCCGGGGCCAAAGAGGAAATGGCCTGGCTGTGCGAGGGAAAGCGAGATTTGCGAAGAGGCTTCGGCTCCAGCGGCGAGGGCGGAAAAGTAGCTGGCTTCGGCTTGGGCGCCGCTTTCGTCGAAGGGTGCAAAGCTGGCCATGCTGGCGCGGGTGCCGCGATTGCGCTGCATTTCTTCAAAGAGGCGCTTGCGCACGACGCTCCATTCGCCCAGGTTTTCCGTAATGGCCCAATGGAGCTCGAGCTCCCCGCCGCTAAGCGCCGCGATGTCCTCGGCGGTGCGGGCGAGGAAAGCGTCCGCCGTGGAGCGGACCTCTTCGGCCAGGAGCAGCAAGAAGCCGGAGCCGCTGGCCGCGCCGAGCAGCATATGGGAAAGGCCCAAGCTGTCCAGCAAAGCCCGTGGAATCATTTCGCCGGCAAGGCTGAGATAAAGATGGCGACCCAGAAACTCCGATGCCGAGGCGTCCCCGGAAGTGGGGCGCAAGAACTCGGGGCGGGGCGCGATTTTGCCTTCGACGAAGATCTGGATGGACATGGAAATGGAGACCGGAACGGTTGGACGAAAAGGCTTTCCCCGGCGGCGAACTTTCAGCGTAACATACAGCGTATGCGTGTCTTAGCGTGTATGGCGGCGGCCTTTGCGCTCAACTTGCAGGGTCAGCCTGTGGATTTGTTCCTGCTGGCGGGACAGTCCAATATGGCCGGACGCGGCGTGCCCAGCGAGGCCGACAAGGCGCCGATAGAGGGCGTATTCGTGTTTGGGCGGGAGGGGGCCTGGAAGCCCGCCGTGGATCCGCTGCACTGGGACCGGCCCGCGGTGATTGGCGTGGGGCTCGGGCGCAGTTTCGCGCGAACGCTGCTGGCTATGGGGGCCACCCGGTCGGTAGGGTTGATCCCGGCGGCCTTTGGCGGGTCTTCGCTAGCGGAGTGGCAGCCGGGTTCTGCGCATTTTCGGAACGCGGTGGACCGTGCCCGGCAGGCGCTGCGAGCCGCCGGACCCCAGGCGCGCCTGCGCGGCGTCCTGTGGCATCAGGGAGAGGCCGATTCCAGCAGCCCGGAGAATGCCGCTACTTACCGTTATCGCTTTGGGGTCTTCCTCGACCAGTTGCGGGCGGAACTCAACGCGCCCGCCCTACCCGTTGTGGTGGGGCAATTGGGAAGGTTTATAGCGGAGCGTCCCGGCGCGCCCAGCCCTTACGCCAGGGCTGTGGACGAAGAGTTGGCGCTGTTGCCGTTGACGTTGCCGGCGGTGGGCTTCGTCTCCTCGGAAGGGTTGCGCGACAAAGGAGACGCGCTGCACTTCGACACGCCCAGCTTGTATGAGTTCGGCAGGCGCTATGCACTGGCGTGGTTGGCCCTGTCTCCCGTTTCCCTTAAGCTAGAAAGGCAGCCATGACGATCACCGCCGGCCAGCTTGCCCGACTGATGGTATACGTTCATGAGCGCTATGCTAGCGGGCCCTACGATTTGTCTAACGTCGCGACGGTGTGCGAGCTGATTAGCAGAGATTTCCCTGAAATTACAGACGTAGCCGATCCACCCAGCCCCGCGGAACTGGAGCGCCGCTATGTACGCGATTTTTGGCGCAGCTACGACGTGCCGCCGCTCGACCCGGAGCCGGGGCCTAGTATTGGGCGGGAATCGGCGGCCAGCATCGAATACAACCGCCGCCTCCGGGCGACGTATCACGGAGCGCCGCCACCCTCGCCGGCCGAGCGGATGCTTTCGGAGCTAAACCTGCTGCGCAGCAATCCGATGGGTGCGCTGACCTACGTGGTGATGCGGGCCAATCATTACAATAACGACGAAGCGATGCGCTATGCGCGCGTATCCGGCGGGGTTTGGGACATGATCAGCGCGGCCACGCCGGCGCCGATTTCCGACCTAAGCGGGCGCCGGGAGCCCTCCGGCCCGCCGGTTCCGGAAGAGTTCACGCCGGACTTCATCACGCTTGGATTGTCGTCGCTATAATCCGGGACCGGTGTTCGGCAAAGGCCCATCTGCTGGGAGAGTGGCCGCCGACCTTAGACGGCCGCGCGGGCTTCCACCTTCGCTACCTGGCGCAGCACATAGGGAAGAATGCCGCCGTTGCGGAAGTAAATCGCCTCGACCGGCGTATCGATGCGCACGCGGACGTCGAAGGACTTGGACGTGCCATCGGGCGCGGTCGCGGTGACGTGCGCGAGTTTCGCGCCTTGGACCGCCTCGGCCACCCCATCGAAGGCGAAGCTTTCCAGGCCCGTCAAGCCCAGCGTCTGTCGGCTTTGGCCGCCGATAAATTCGCAGGGCAGCACGCCCATACCAACCAGATTGGAGCGGTGGATACGCTCAAAGCTCTCGGCAATCACGGCCTTGACGCCCAGCAGGGTCGTGCCCTTGGCGGCCCAATCGCGGCTGGAGCCCGAGCCGTATTCCTTGCCGGCGACTACGACCAATCCAGTTCCCTCGGACTGGTAGCGCAGGGCGGCGTCATAGATGCTCATCTGTTCGCCGCTCGGCACGTGCCTGGTGTAACCGCCTTCGACGCCGGGCAACATTTCGTTCTTGAGCCGAACGTTGGCGAAGGTGCCGCGCATCATGACCTGGTGGTTGCCGCGCCGGGCGCCGTAACCATTGAAATCGGCCGGCGCCACGCCTAGGCCCAGCAGGTACTGTCCGGCGGGCACGTCTTTCTTAAAGCTGCCGGCCGGGGAGATGTGATCGGTGGTGATGGAATCGCCCAGAATTGCCAGGGCGCGCAGGCCGGCGAGGTTTTCCAGGGGCGCCTCGGGGTCGCGCATGTTCTCGAAGTAGGGCGGGTGCTGGATGTAGGTGGATTCCGGGTCCCACTGGTAGAGTTCGCCTTGGGGCGTCTTCATGCTCTTCCACTGGTCGTTTCCTTCAAACACGCTGGCGTACTCGCGCTCGAATTGTTCGGCCGTTACATACTGCGCGACGGCGGCGGCCACTTCTTCTTGGGTGGGCCAAATGTCGGCCAGGAAGACATCCTCGCCGTCTTTGCCTTGTCCCAAGGGTTCTTTTGTCAAATCAATATCGACGCGCCCGGCGATGGCATAGGCCACGACCAGGGGCGGCGAGGCGAGATAGTTGGCACGCACCTGCGCATTGACACGGCCTTCGAAGTTGCGGTTGCCGCTTAGGACGGCGGCGACCACCATCTGATGGTCCGCCACGGCTTGGCTCACGGGCTCTGGCAAGGGCCCGCTGTTGCCGATACAGGTGGTGCATCCATAGCCGACTAGGTTGAACTTCAGTTCGTTCAGATACTCGATGAGCCCGGATTCCCGCAGATACTCCGTAACGACCTTAGAGCCCGGCGCCAGGGAAGTCTTCACCCACGGCTTCGAGCGCAGGCCCTTTTCGACGGCTTTTTTCGCCAAGAGGCCGGAGCCGATCATCACGCTGGGGTTGGAGGTGTTGGTGCAACTGGTGATGGCGGCGATGACCACGGCGCCCTCGGGCATTTCGGCGGTCTCGCCGTTCATGGTGACGCTCACGCCATGGCCGGCTTTTTTCGGCTCCTTGGCCAGCATGTCGAGGAAGTTCGATTTCACGCCGGCCAGCGAGATGCGGTCCTGGGGACGTTTGGGTCCGGCCAGGGAGGCTTCGACCTCGCGCAGGTCGAGGCCCAGCGTATCGTTGAACTCGGGCGCGGGCGTGCCAGGCTCAAGGAAGAGGCCTTGCTCCCGGTTGTAGGCTTCCACGAGCGCAATGAGTTCCTTGGGACGGCCAGAGAGCCTCAAGTAATCCAGGCTCTTGTTGTCGATGGGGAAGAAGCCGATGGTGGCGCCATATTCTGGGGCCATGTTGGCGATGGTGGCCCGGTCGGCGAGGGACAGTTCGCCTACGCCCGAGCCAAAGAATTCGACAAATTTACCAACGACGCCCTTCTTGCGGAGCATTTGCGTAATGGTAAGGACCAGGTCGGTCGCCGTAGCCCCCGGAGCCAGCTTGCCGGTGAGTTCGCAGCCAATCACCTCCGGCAGCAGCATCGACATCGGCTGGCCCAACATACAGGCTTCCGCTTCAATGCCGCCCACGCCCCAGCCGACCACGCCGAGGCCGTTGATCATCGTGGTGTGGGAATCCGTGCCGACAAGCGTATCGGGGTAGGCCTCGCCGGTTTCTTCATTGGCGAAGACAACCGGCGCCAGATATTCTAGATTCACCTGGTGCACGATGCCCGTGCCGGGGGGCACGGCGCGGAAATTGCGAAAGGCCTTCTGCGCCCAGCGCAGGAGCGCATAACGCTCGCTGTTGCGCTGGAATTCCAGCAGGACGTTCAGGTCGAAGGAATCCTTCGCCCCATAGTTATCGACTTGGACGGAGTGGTCGATGACCAGGTCCACGGGGATGAGAGGATTGGCCAGTGTCGGGTCCACGCCCATTTTTTCCAGGGCGGTCCGCATGGCGGCCAGGTCCACGACGCAGGGAACGCCGGTGAAGTCCTGCAGTAGAACGCGGGCCGGGCGGTAGTTGATTTCCCGCGGGGTGGCCTTGAGGTCCCAAGCCGCCACATACTCGATGTCGCTCTTTTTCACCGTCAGATCGTCTTCGGAGCGGAGCAGATTCTCCAGCAGGATGCGAATGGAGACCGGCACGCGCTTTAAGTTGAAGCCGGCGCTTTCTAGGGCGCTTAGACGAAAGATTTGGTGGCTGCGGCCTCCCGCGCTTAACGTGGCGGCGGCCCCGAACGAGTTCTTGCTGGGCATGATGGAAACAGCCCTATTGTATCGCGCCCACCTCGGAGAGCCCCGCCAAGGCCCATGCCGTCGCGCTAGCCGAAATCCATTGGTCCTGGCCGTAAGGAAAGCCGCTTTCGAAGTAGGGCTGGAACTTGACGGCGCGGCTCTTGACGTACCAGGTGCCGTCGGGCTTTTGCTGCGAAATCAGCCACCGGACGCCGGCCGCCAGGGGCTTGGAGTCTTTGGCCCGCGCGCCGCCTTCCCGCAAGGCGAACAAAGCCAGGCCGGTGGAATAGGCGTCCGAGGAGAGATGTGGGTTGCCGCCCCAGCCGCCGTCTTTGCCCTGCGCCGCCTCGAGCGTGCGAGCGGCCTTTTCGATTTCGGCCGGCGCGGCGCCGCCCCAGCGCAGCCCCAGGAGCTTGGAGGCGAACTCGTCGGTGTTGCGGGGTTGCTGGGCCGAGAGCCAGCGCAGGCCTTCGGCCACCCGGGCCCGCACCTCCGCCCGCTGCGCCGCCACGCTGAGACGGGGTAGGAGCCAGATGGCGAGCGCGGTGCGGTGCAAGTCGCTTTCTTCCATGGGCGCGCGGCTGATGCCTCGCATCGACCAAGAACCGTTCTCCAACTGGCGGCTCATCGCATACTTCGCCGCGAGTTCCACCTCGGGACTATCGGCGATGCCCAAGGCGTTGGCTTCAAGCAGCGAGTAGAGGACGGAATCCAAGTCCCCCGGCGGGCCAATTTGCTGGAGATAAGTGGGGACATAGGAAATCAACATGCCCCGCAAGCGCTGCCGGCGGGCTTGAAGAAGTTCGGGGTTCCCATTTAAACCGGCCTTCGCGGCGCGATCCAGGGCAAAGGAACTGAGATTGGAATGGTGGCACGCCAGGCAGCCGCTGGCCTTGAAGAAGTCTTCCGCCCCGGTCTCCAGGCGCGAAAGAGCGGCCGCGGCCCCAGGCCCGCGCGAATCCAGCCTGGCCAGTTCGCGCGGGGCGGGTTTTTCCCCCAAGAGCGCAAGGACGGCGGGGTTGTTGAACTTGCGGGCCCAATCCAGGGCGTTCTGGCCAAACTGGTCCTTGGCCTCGCGATCGGCTCCCCTTTCGAGCAGCAGTTTGACCGTCGCCGCATTCTGGTCCTCGCTCGATACGGCGGCCAGCAGAGGGGTCATCTTGCGCTCGTCGGCGAGGTGGACGCTCGCGCCTTGGTCGAGCAGCAGCCTGACTAGCGTGGTTGGGCCATGGGCCGCGGCCAAGTGCAGGGGTGCGACGCCGCGGATTTGTACATTGCCGAAGCGGGTTTGGCCCAACATTTTGTTTTGCTGATTGGGATTGGCGCCCCGGGCCAGCAAGTCTGCAATGGTGGCGGGCCCGCAACTAGAGACCCCGTGGGCGGCGCCGAAGCCAAACACGCCGACGGCCTTGGCGTCGGCGCCGGAGGCCAGCAGCGTCTTGACGTTGGTCTCGCCGCATTCAAAAAAGGTGGCCGCGAGAATCGGCGTCATCGCGATGGCGCCGGGTTCGTTCACTTTGGCGCCCGCGGCGAGCAGCGCACGGAGGCTCTCGGAGGAGCGTGGAGCGCTGGCGGCGGCCGACAAAGCGTGATGGCCCATTTTTGTCTTGGGGCCCGTCTGGGCGCCAGCGGCAAGCAGAAGCTTCACCTTGGCCGGGTCTGTGGACGCGGCGATGAGCGGCGTAATGCCGAGGGGGCTGGCGCCATTTACGTCCGCGCCTTTTTGGATCAGGATGCGCACCGCCTCGGGGCTGCCCAGTGCCGCGGCCCAGATCAGCGGCGTATATTGACGGCTGTCGGGCGTTTCCGCGTCGGCCTTGCCCGTGAGGTTCGCCTCCAGCCAGGCGGTATCGTTGACGCGAATTCGCTTCAGGATTTCCTGGGGGTCCGCAGCGTCTGCGCACAGTGGCAGCAGCCAAATCAGGGTATAGACTCTCGGGCTAAGGCGGGGCATATTCCGTTTTTCGAATCGCCCTAGAGGCTAGCAGATTCCGCCACCTGTGCGCACGCGATGGTCAGCGGTAGCTAGAGGAGGGAAAAGCCTTAGCGTAAAACAAATAAACACGGTTCTGTTTTTTATTCATACTCTATTCATGCAGCGAAAATCGAGTTGTAAACGAAGCGCTTCATGCTCAAGTAGTGACGAATGGTCTCCCCCGCCGCTCGTTCTTGGCTGCCCTTGCCGCTTCGCCGTTGGCCAGAACCTGGGCTGCAAGCTCCAGTTCGCAACGACGCCACTATCGCATCGATGCGACCATCACCGCGTTTGGCGCCCCCATTTTTTCCCGGCGCAACGTGGGCGAGGCCATGGCCCGGCTGGATACGGAAGCCACGGCGCAAGGCCGGGACGTGAGTTTTGAGTTTATGGGCGCCAGCCACCCTGAGCGCACGCGTGGCATTCTGCAACTGGGCCATTTCGAAGAAGCCCTGCAGGAAAAACAAGGCGGACTGTCGTTCAGCCGTTACTTTGGATTCCTTACGGCAGCGCCGGAAGGCGGCAAGAAAGCCGTACCCGCCAATTGTCATACCTGCTGTGCGGTGGATGGCTCGCTAGATCGCCAGCGCTTTCAGTTCCGGAAGACCTACGACGCCACCCTGCCGCCCAATGCCTGTTTTGGGGAGCTGCCCCGCTTGCGCACGCTCATGCAAGGCGCGCTGAACGACCTCTGCCAGGCCTCTTGCCGGACGGGAGATTCTCAGCCCTCCGCCAGTCGTACTTTCCTCAAGACCTTGATCGATGCTGTCGAATCCCCCTCGGCCCGCATCGAAACCCAGTATCATTACGGTGACCGCTTACTGTCGTTCACCTCCCAACGCAGCTCCCCGGCCGCCGGCCTACGCAGCATTGCGGCCGACGTACAGGGGAGGGGTCGTCATCGCTTCTCATTTACATTCCGAGAGAATGGCCGGCTGGCCTTGCCCGAAAAAGTCGAATATTGGCCCCGTCCTTGGCTTCGTCTCACTCTTGAGCCGATGGATACCGCCTCCCCGAAGGAGACCACTTGACTCGTTCCCTGATATACGCCACCTGGCGGGACGCGCTTCCCGCGCATCTTTCCACGGGCGTTAGTCTTCATTCGCACACTAGCCGATCGCGGGAGACGATGTCCTTCATTCCGCGCTATGTGGATAAGGTGCCGTACCTGAGCGGGCGCATCCGCTCGCTGGAGGCATCCTACCGGAAGCACCACGGCGAGTCCTTCGACTACAGCCGCGTTTGGTGGAACCCGCCGCTTGAGCCGAAGGCCGCCTTCGATCTTGAGCGCCGTCAGATTGAAGACCGTCTGGGTCGCGCCGCTCTGGTTTCCCTGAGCGATCACGACAATATCGAAGCGGGCTTCGCCCTGGAGCTCTTCCCCGAGTGTGAAGGCGCGCCGATTTCGACGGAGTGGACCGTGCCTTTGGGCGGGAAGGCCCAGGGCGACAGCTTCCTGCACTTGGGTGTGCACAATTTGAATGCGGCTCGCGCCCGCATGTTAATGGATGCGATGAGCGAGACCACGGCTCAGCCGACGGAGTCCGCCATCGAAGCGATGCTCGATGAGTTATCGCGGGATCCCGGCGTTCTGGTGGTGATTAACCACCCCTTGTGGGACGAGGCACGTTTCGGCCAGGACCACCATGACCGCCAATTGCTCGCTTTCCTGAAACGCTATCGTCCCTACATTCATGCCCTCGAGCTGAATGGCTTGCGCCACTGGAGAGAGAACCGCAATGTGACGCGGCTCGCCCAGGAACTCGATCTTCCGGTGGTGGGAGGAGGCGACCGGCACGGCTGTGAGCCGAACGCTCTGGTGAATCTGTCGCGCGAAAGCACCTTCGCCGGCTTTGCGGCCGAGGTCCGCTCCGGCGCACCCACGCACACGGTTTATCTCGATCAGTACCGCGAGCCGATGCGGGTACGCATCCTGCAGGTGATGAGCGACGTACTCCGCACCTATGACGAATTCTCGATCGAGCGCCGCCGCTGGTCCGATCGCATCTTTTATCAGTCCCCCGATGGAACCGTTCGCCGCCTCTCCGACGTCTGGACGGGTAATGGACCCGATGTCATCGGCCAATATGTATCGCTCATGCAATTTCTGCAGTCCCGGCGCATCCGCAGCGCGCTCCGTTTGGCGCTCGGCGAAACGCAACCTATGGTCATCGAACCGTAACCTTAAGATCACGCGATAATCGGAGGCATCGATGCGCGTCGCTTTTTTTACCGACTCCTTCCACGAGATTAACGGCGTGGCGCACACCAGCCGCAATCTCGATGCCTTCGCACGCCGCCGCAATCTGCCCTTCTTGAGTGTCCACGCCGGACCGGAAACGCAGCTGACTCATTCCGGGCATCATGTGGAGCTCAACCTCGCCCGTACGCCCGCCGGCGTTCCCCTGGACAACAATATGAGCTTCGACCTTTTTTTCCTGCGTCATTGGGAACGCACCCTCGAAGCCCTCAAGTCCTTTCAGCCCGACGTGGTGCACATCACGGGACCCAGCGACGTGGGCATACTGGGCGCTTGGCTTGCCCACCGTTTGCGCATTCCCGTACTGGCCAGTTGGCACACCAACCTGCACGAATACGCGGGTTCGCGGCTGGGCAGCCTGGTTTCTCCTTTCGTGAGCGATTCGCTGCGCACGAAGATGGAAAGTCTGTCGGAAGCCAAATCGCTCGACGTGCTCTCGCTCTACTACGCGATGGGCAAGCTGCTGCTGGCCCCCAATGAAGAACTGCGCGTGATGCTGGAGAAAAAGACCAAGCGGCCTTGCCACCTGATGCACCGCGGCGTCGATCGCGGCCTCTTCAATCCGAACCGCCGCACGCGCCGGGATGGCGAAGTCGTATTAGGCTTTTGCGGGCGCCTGCGGCCGGAGAAAAACGTCCGGCTGCTGCAAAAGATTGAAGAAATGCTGATCGCCGAAGGCATGAAGGATTACCGCTTCCTGATCGTGGGCGATGGCAGCGAGCGCGAGTGGCTGGCGCAAAATATGAAGCGGGCCGATCTCCCTGGCGTTTTGCGCGGCGAACAATTAGCCGAAGCCTACGCGAACATGGATCTGTTTTTGTTTCCTTCCTGGACGGACACTTTCGGCAACGTGATCCTCGAATCGCTCGCCTGCGGCGTGCCCTGTGTGGTTACCTCCGGCGGCGGGCCGAAGTATCTGGTGGACAACGAAGTGAGCGGCGTCATCGCCCGCAGCGACGCCAAGTTTACAGCGGCGGCCGTGAGCGTGGCGCGCCATCCGGATTCGCTGAACCGGCTGCGCCAGGGCGCCCTCGCCTCGCAGTTCGTCCAGACTTGGGATGACGTCTTCGAGCAACTCTATCGGCACTATGCCGAGTGTGTCGACTTGGCGGTGCCCCGGCGCAGCCTATCGCCCTCTCCGGCGATTTAGTAGCCTTTTTCCTTATCTACAACGTTGCGCAGAGGCATGCCTTCGCCAAAGCGGCGGATGTTTTCCTGGACCATGCCTTGCATGCGGCCCGCGTCCAGGTCGCTGCGTCCCGCGATGTGGGGAGTGATGATGGCGTTGTCGAACTTCCACAAAGCATGCCCGGCGGGCAGCGGCTCCGGGTCTGTGACGTCGACGCCGGCGCCGGCCAGCTTGCGCTCATCCAGCGCCTTCACCAGGCCGGGCAGGTCGTAGATGCCGCCGCGGCTGACGGCGATGAAGTAGGAATTGCGCTTCATCAATTCGAATTGCCGCGCGCCCATCATCTTGTGGCTTTTGGGAGTATGCGGCGCGGAGATGAAGACGGCGTCGGTATCGGGCAATTCCGCGTCCAGCAAATCCGGTTTAACGGTCTTCACGATGAAGGGCGAAAACGGAATGTCTTCGGGGTCCACGCAGGTGACCTTCATGCCGTGAGCCCAGGCCCGCACCGCAATCTGCTGGCCGATGCCGCCACAGCCAATCACCAGCGCTTTCTTTGTATTCAGCTCCACGCCGCGGAACTGCTCCCGGCGCCAGTTTTGATCCTTACGGTCTTGGAAGTAGAGGGGCAGGTTGCGCGATAGGGCCAGCAGCATCGCCATGGCGTGATCGGCGATCTCGGGTCCTTGCACAATTTGGTTGTTAGTCAGAACAATTTTGGAATCGCGCAGGTAATTCGAACCCGAAAGGTGCAGCACGCGTTCGACGCCGGCACTCATAATCTGCATCCACTGGAGCTTCTTGCCCAGTTCCAGAATGCGGGGAGGCACCTCGCCAATTACACCGTCGGCATCCACGATCTCCCGCTCCAGGGTGGCTTCGTCAGCAACGGGAACCAGCTTTACTTTATCGGTAGCGGCTTGCCACTCGGCCACCAGCCGGGGCGCGGTCCGCACAACGACGACCTTTTTGGTTTGGGCGGCGAGCGTGAATCCCAGCGCGAGGAGGCAAAAAAGCGTACGCATCATCCCGCCATCTTACAGCGAGACAGGTTTGCGTTCCATGAAAACGCTAGAAAGCTAATCAGATTTGGCGCTGGCTGGAGCGGCGGGCTTCGCCTCGGACTTGGTGTCCGACTTTGTATCAGACTTGGTCTCAGCTTTCGACCCGGATTTGCCTTCCCCCGAGGCGGACTTCGCCTTGTCGCCGCCATTCTTGGTGTAGTCCGTGATGTAAAATCCGCTCCCCTTGAAAACAAAGGCGGGCGAACTCAGCAAGCGTTCCACGCTTCCTTCGCCTTGGCGCTCACAGGCGGCATTGGCGGCTTCTCCGCAGCGGCGATAAGGTTCCGCACTGAAGGATTGTCTGGCTTCGAATGTCTTGCCACATTCCTGGCAACGGTATTCGTAAATCGGCATCCTTAGTATTTTCGCAAAGCCGCAGTGGGGTCGAGGCCCGCCACGGTCTTGACGCCGTTCAGGATCTCAATCGCTTTCTTGAGCAGAACGTCTTCCTTGGGCTTTTCGGCGGCTTGTTGGGGACCGTCGCCATCCGGGTCGTCGTCGCCGGCGCCCGCGTCGTTCATGGGATGATTCGGCACCACGCCGGTATCCTGAATGGCCTTGCCGTTCGGCGCATAGAACTTGGCCACACTCAAAAGTACAGCGCTGCCATCGTCGAGCGTGAGGGCTTTGCGCTGCGCGGCGTTGCCGAAGGTCCGTTCCCCGATCACGTCGGCGCGTTTGTTGTCCAGTAGCGCGGCGGACAGTGTTTCGGCGGCGCCCGCCGTGCCGCGATTTACGATGATCGCCAGACCGTTCTTCCAAAGGACCTTGGTTGGATCGGCGTTAAATTCCACCTTGCTAACGCGCTGGCCTTCGGAGTGGCCGATCTTTCCTTTTTCCAGAAACAGTTTAGCCAGCTCGACGCCCGCTTCCGGAGAGCCCGTCGCGCAGTTGCGCAAGTCGAGCACCAGTTTCTTGGCGCCCTTGGCAAGGGCCGTTTCCACGCCTTTTTTGACGGCTTCCGGGAGCCCGCCCTCGAGCGAGGGGATGCTTAGATGGACAGTATTGTCGGGCAAAAGGTTCACAACCGGCGGCGGGTAGGCTACCTTTACGCGGGTGAGCGCCAGCTTTTCCGGCTCCGGCTTGCGGGCGCGCAGCACTTGCAGCTCAATGGTCGAACCGGTTTCGCCCAGCAGCAGCATTTCTGCAAAGGCCAGCGGCATGTCGCGCGTCGCGATGCCCTTGATCGATTCCAGCATGTCGCCCGTGTTCAGGCCCGCCTTTTCCGCCGGGGAGCCCTCCACCGCGTCCACCACGGCCACGTAGCCGAAGCGGCGCGTCAACACCAGACCGACGTCTCCCTGCGGCCCGGTCTTGGACTGTTGGTACTGCTTATACTGTTCGGCGTTGAGGTAGCTGGCGTAAGGGTCGATCGATTCCAGCAGCCCGTTCAGCGCGCCCATGGTCACGTTCTTCATGTCGGGCTCTTCGACATAGTCGCTCTTGATCCGGGTGATTACTTCGCTAAAGACCCCGAAATGTTTATAGGGATCGTCGCTGTTGCTGGCGCTACGGCCCAGCTTCACGCCCACCAGGAGCATCAACACCATCGCCAAAGACGATGAAACGAAAAAGAGCTTAAAACGGCGCGTCATTCCGACCTGCTACCTCCGCACCTCAATCCTAACACCCGCCTCCTTAGCCCACGCCGCCGGCCAGCCAGCCGAGGACCACCTCCAGATAACGGCGCGGGTTTTGGCCGTAACACCGCACGTGCCCAGCGCCCTCAACTCTCCAGAGCCGGGCTTGCTTCAAGCGGGGCAGAAGGAGCTCCGAGTGGCGGATGCCGACATTGCGGTCCGCCGTGCCGTGGATCAGCAGTACCGGCACCTGGATGCGTTCGGCCGCCCGCAGCGGGGAGGCTTCCTCTAAGCTAACGCCCCGTATCCATTGCGCCCACAACAAGCCCGAACGCACCATCGGCACGGCCAGAAACCCAAGTGCCGGAGCTAACTGATGGACACGGTCCCGGCCGATCTCCTCCATGCTGGCGAAGGGACTTTCCGCTACAGCCCGGACGACGCCCGTTTCTCCTTCCAAGCTTTCCAATACAATCGCCGCACCCATCGATAAGCCCAAGGCGTAAACGCCCGCCCGGCATACCGGCCGCTCCCGCAACCATTGGTACCAGCGGCGCATGTCGTCGCGCTCCACCACCCCGTAGGTTACGTTTTCTCCGCCGCTCTCGCCGTGCGCGCGGCTATCGATGGCTAGTACATGAAAACCGGCCGCGGGAAAGTCGCGTAAAAAGCCCGGCATCTCCTGCCGTCGACTGCCAACGCCATGCAAGAGCGCCAGGCAGCCGCGATTCTGCGGCGACGTTGCGGACAGAACACTCGGAGGCACAAAGCTGGCCGCGAGGCTGACTCCATCCCGCGCCCGAATTTGCACGCGATGCGGATCCGAACGCGGTCCCGGTGGCGGGAAAGGGCGCTGGAGCGCGCGATTCGTAAGTAGAATTGCCGGAAGCAGCAGCACCAGCAACGCCAGGCAAACGGCCGCGAGAAGCGTAGCCCGGAACCATCTCCCTGCGAACCATCTCCCTGCGAACCATCTCCCTGCGAACCATCTTGCTGCCAGAAACCGGCTAGCCCAGGAATGCAAGCGAATTCCACCCATGGCCCCAGGCTAGCAAGCAGCGCTCGCGCCGCTAGTTCTTGGCGGCCGTCGCGGCTTTTCCGCTTGAGAGGGCCGCCCAGAGCTTCTGAGCCGGGACAAACTCTTCCTTAATCCGGCTCAAGTGCTGGATTGCCTCCTGCCGTCCCTTGCGTTGCTCGATCAGGCTCACGGCCAGCAGGAAATGAGCGCGGACATTAGACGCATCCGACTTCAAGCTGGCGCGCGCGGCGGCTTCCGCCTGGGGCAACTCGCGCAGATGCAGGAGCGCGAAGCACAGGTTCGTCTGCGCGGCGGCATCGCTCTCGTCGAGTTCTACCGCTTTTTCGAACATCGTCTTGGCCTCCGGAAGCCGCTTTGCCTCCATATAGACGATGCCCAGTTGATTGGCCGCGTCGAAATAGTCGGGATCGATCTCCATAGCTAGCTCCAAATGTTCCTCGGCTTCGGCCCGGTCTCCCTCGCGCACGGCGTCCAGGCCTTTCTCGAATTCTTTGCGCGCTTTCTTCGGTACTTTGTGCTGCAAGCGTTTTAGGGAAACCGACTTAGACGCGAGTTGGTTGGCCTTGGAAGTCAGCCTGATGGTCAGATTAGTGATCATGGGTAGACTTACTGTCTCGGCATGTACTATGTCGCCATGCTGAGTCACTACATGTAACTCGTAGACGCCCGAGGCAAGCGCGCTCACGTCGAAGTTACCCAAATGGGACGGAATCGCTTGGGCCATTACGATCCGCCGGGACGGGTCCACCAGGAGAACCCTGAGCTGGCTGGCATTTACGGTTTCGGCCACCTCCAATTTGCCCTGCAGCGGCACCGAAATTTTAAGCCGGTCCATGGGGCCCGCGTCGGTGGTGACGCCTCCCTCCCATCCCTGCATAGACGCTTGGGGATATTGCGCCCGCAGCGGCGCAATGGGAAGGCATAGAGCCGCCAAGATACACGTCTGGCGCAAGATCTTAAACAAGACCAAATGAGTGCACATACACTCCTCGCTTTCTAGTTATGAACTACCGATTCGATGTCGCGATGGAGATCGCAGAAACTGCGAGGTTTCAGAAGGACGGATAGAGAACAACACCCCGGACCGCAATCTAATTACAGCATGTAGAAGCTACAGCGGGATGACGTTTATGTTAGATTCCATGTGGCTGTAACGGCAGCGCTAGGACGGGAACGGGGATCACGCCTCCCCACGATTTATCTTATCGAAACTTCTTGGGATGCACGTATCAGTTTTTCGTATCGGGTCTATTGCGAAGTAGTCCTAAGATGCGAAGCAGTCCTACGGTGCGAAGCAGTCCTAAAGTGCGAAGTAGGGCTAAGGTTGCGGCTGCCCCTGCTGCAGCCGCGCCAAAATCTTGGCGGCGGCGGGAATTTCTTTGCACGCGTTTTCCAGATGGCGTTTGGCTTCCGGCTCGTTTTTGTTCTGGTGCAAAAGGCTCATCGCGAGTATGTAGTGGCTGCGCGCGTCGGCTGGATTCAACGCCAACGCCCGCCGAGCGGCACTTTCGGCCTCGGCATAGCGCTGCAAGAGTATATGGGCCGCGCCGAGATTCGTGGCCACGATGGCAGAGCCGGGATCGATCGCCTGGGCCCGCAAAAGATAGTCCAGGGCCGGCTGCGCTTCGCCGCGAGCCAGTTGCAGCGCGCCCATGCCGGCGAGAGCATCGAAGTATTGCGGATCGATTGCCAGGGCCTTCCCTAGCAGATCCGCGGCTTCCTGTTCTTCCTTTTCTCGCAGGCTGGCCCTTTGAAACTTCTTGCGGGCTTGCTCCATCAGCTTGCGTGCCTGCTTCGGGATTGCGTGTCCCAGTCGCTGTAGCGATACAGACCCTCCCGCTTGGCTCAATCGGGTGGCCAGCGGGATCGTCAGGTGCCCCGGGCTGCCGCTGTGATAGTCGAGACTGTAAACAACGGCGCCCATCGCATCCAAAACACGAAGCTCATACTGGCCTGCCGGCACCCCCGTCAGCAGGAACATGCCGTTTGCGGCCACAGGCGCGCTCGACTGCGGCATCTTGGTTGCGGCCTCCAGGAGAAGCACCTGCAACCCGGCTAGGTCGCTGGGGCTCGAGGCCAAAATGGTTCCTGAAATCGGCATGCCTAGCGCCGGTATGCGGTTGCTTTGCCTCTCGCGATAGGGCTGGGCGTCAAACTCGGATACCTGCGCCAAGCCCGCGAGGGCCGCCGCGCCGAAGCAATACAGGGTTCGTCTTGCGGGGAAAGTCATGCACTCGGTCCGCCTTTCGCTAGCACATACGGCGGCGGCACGGCTTTGTTTACCCCTTCCGGCCCTGGGCCGTTATTCCTTGTGCTCACTGGCAATGCGGGCGATCCCAGGCGGCGAAAAGCTCATTTATACTTGAAACTTCGAGATGAGACCGAATCGGAACGAGGCACCCATTTTGTTGAAATTCACCCTGCTTGCGCTCTCCGCAAGCGTTACTGCGGGGATTGCGCTGGCGCAAGCTCCGGCAGGCTACGCCACTTTTGCAGACGGCGAGCGAAAGCTGGCCTCCTTTGCCAGCCAGAACGCGACGCTAGTCAAATTGGACTCGATCGGCAACTCCGCGGGCGGCCGAAAACTGCACCTTCTAACCGTCGCGGCCGAAGGTGCGATCCCCGCGGGAAGCCGTCCCGCGGTCTTTCTCGGCGCCAATCTCGTGGGCTTCCATAACGCGGGAACGCAAGCCGCCATCGCTTTCGCTGAAAAGTTGATTGCCAAGAAGGACGATCCGGCGGTGAAGAAACTGCTGGAAACGCGCACCTTCTACATTGCGCCTATGCTCAATCCCGATGCCCACGACGGCTTTTTCGGCGCGCCCAAGTACCGCCGCTCGGCCAACGGCGCCAGCGTCGACCGGGATCGCGACGGCCTCATCGGCGAAGATGGCCCCAATGATTTGAATAACGATGGGCGCATCACGCAGATGCGCATCGAAGATCCGGCTGGCGAGTGGATGGCCGACGAAAAAGACCCGCGCCTTCTGCGCCGCGCCGACCCGATGAAAGGCGAAAAGGGCAAGTATCGCCTGATGGCCGAAGGCATCGATGACGACAAGGACGGCTTATTCAACGAGGACGGCCCCGGCGGTTACGTGCCGGCCAAGAATTTCGCGCATGCTTGGCCGGAGGCCGACCCCGAGGCGGGACCCTGGCCCAGTGCGCATCCCGAAAGCAAAGCCCTGATGGACTTCTTTCTCCGTCATCGCAACGTGGCCTTGGCCTTTGTCTACGGCCCCGCCAACAATCTGCTGGAAATGCCTCGCGGCGCGGGTGGTCGTACGGGCGACGTGGGCAGCCAGAAGGTAAAGGTCTCACGTCAAATTGCGAACGCGACGGGCCTCGATGCCGACAAGGAATACACCATCGACGAGGTTTTTGAGGTTGTCAAAGACACTCCGATGGGCCGCGCGCAAAATTTAACCAAAGAGCAGCTGGCCCAGTTCCTCGGGGGCGGACCCGCGATGGCTCCGGACGCGGAAGACCTGAAGTACTACCAGAACTTCGCCGACGAGTACAAGAAAATTCTCGATAAGGCGGGTCTTGATTCCAAGCGCAGCGGTGGCCAATCGGGCGCCGGCGGGCTGCAGAACTGGCTTTACTATCAATTCAGCATTCTCGCCATCGAACTGGATGTCTGGGGCCTGCCCAAGAAAGCGGCGGCTCGCCCCGCGGGCGCGTCGAGCGGCGCCCTGTCGATGGATCAATTCGAGAAAATGAGCGCGGCCGAGATCGGCGCGCTGGACGACGAAAAGCTCGCGGCTTTTCTCAAGAGCGTGAACGCCCCCGCGATGGCCACTCCCCAAATGATCAAACAAGGTCTCGCGTCCGGACGGATGACACCCGCGCAGATGGTGACGATGATGCGCTCGCAAGGTGCCCGTCCATCTGGCGGCACGGCTGCCACGGCGTCTCCCGCTGCAGGAGCTACCACTCCCGACGAAGACACTATCGCTTATGTGGACGCAAGCGCTAAGGACGCCTTCGTGCCTTGGACTGCCGTGACGCTCCCCGACGGCAAGAAAGCCGAAGTGGGCGGCGTAGACCCCTTTCTGGCTATCGCTCCGCCGCCTGACATCCTAAGCAAAGCCGCGGACGCGCATGCCGACGCGATCTTGTTTATGAGCGGGAAACTGGCGCAGGTCTCCATCGCCAGCGTCGAGGCCAAATCCCTTGGCAGCGGCGTCTACAAGGTAACGGCGACGGCGGCGAACGACGGCTTTCTGCCGACGGCCACGCGCTTGCAAGTCCGGACCCGCTCGTTCCTGCCGGCTCGGCTCGAAGTGGTGCTGCCCGCCGGCGCTTCCCTGGTGCAAGGCTCCAAGCGCTCGGCGAATGAGCGCATCGGCGGCTCCGGCGGCACGCACAAAGCCGAATGGATGGTCAACGCCGCACCCGGCGCAAAACTCACCGTTCGCATCCTGACCCAGAACGCCGGCCAAGACTCGAAGGAAATCGTACTGCCGTAATGAGAATTCAATCGCTACTCTCGCTGTTACTCTGCGCCACGCTGACGTGGGCGCAGTCTCCCACGCCCCTGCAGCCGAAGGTGACCCCTCCCGATCCCAATTGGGACCGCCTCTACCCGAATGACAAGATGGTGGAGTTCATGCGCGGCTTCGCGGCTGCTTACCCGGACTGGGTGAAGATGGAATCCCTTGGCAAAACCGGCTTGGGGGGCGACACGTGGCTCTTGACGATCAATAACCCCAAGACCGGCCCCGCTTCCTCCAAGCCCGCGCTCTACCTGGACGGCGCCACCCACGCCAACGAAGCCCAAGGCAGCGAAGTCTGCCTCTACACGATCGCCTATTTGCTGAAGAACTACGGCAAGGCGCCGCGCGTAACCGAGTTCCTCGATCGCGCCGCCGTCTATGCCATCCCCATGATGAATTTCGATTCGCGGGGCCGTTGGTTCACGCAGCCTTCCACGCCTAACTTCCCGCGCACCCTGCCCGCCAATATCGACGACGACCGCGACGGCGAGGCCGACGAGGATGGCTTCGACGACCTGGACGGCGACGGCGAAATCACCATGATGCGCAAGAAAGTCCCGCTGGGCCAGGGCCGCTTCAAGCTCGATCCGAAAGACTCGCGCCTTCTCGTTCCGGTAGCCCCGGGTGAACTGGGCGACTACAACATGCTGGGCACGGAAGGCATCGACAACGACGGGGATGGCCAGGTAAACGAAGACACGCTCGGCTACATCGATCCCAACCGGGCCTGGGGCGAGGGCTGGATGCCGCGCTATGTGCAGGCCGGCTCAAGCGAGTACCCGCTGCAATATCCCGAGCAGCGCAATATCGCGCAGTGGGCCTTAAGCCACGAGAACATCAACGTGGTGCTCAGCTATCACAACTTCGGCCGCTGGATCTTGCGCGGCCCCGGCGCCAAAAGCCAGCGCCCGATGAGCCAGGCCGATGTGCGCGTCCACGATTTCCTTGGTAAAGAGGGCGAAAAGATGCTGCCGCAGTACAAGTACGGCTCCTCCTGGCAGTTGCTCTACGATAGCTACGGCGACACGACAGACCATTTCTATGGCCGCCACGGCGCCTTCTCGACGGTGATCGAGTTAACCGGCCCGCCCCAGGACTACGACGGCAAGCCCCAGTATGCCCAGGAAGAAAACCTGAAGTTCAACGATGAGCTCACCCAAGGCCGCATGTTCGTCCCCTGGAAAACCTACAAGCATCCCACCTATGGCGACATCGAAATCGGCGGCTACCGCCACGATACGAACCGCGCGCCGGAGGGCTTCATGGCGCTTGAAGAGTTCCACCGCAACGCGATGTTCGCGCTTTTTCACGCGTACCATCTGCCGAAGCTCAAATTTGAGACGCCGGAAGTGATCAAGGTCAAGAACGGCCTTTACCGTATTCACCAGCCGATTCTGAATGAACGGATGATTCCCACTACCGCGGCCGTCGTCGCCACCAACAAACTGCATCGCCAGGACATGGCTAGCCTTTCCTCGGGCAAGGTGATCGCCAGCGGCATCGTCCAGGATCGCTTCCTCAATCGCGTCCAGATGCAAGAGGAACGGCCGGAACGCCTGATGGTCAATGGTGGCATCGGCGGCACGGAAACCAAGACGCTGATGTTCCTCGTCGAGGCTCGGCCCGGCCCGGTGACGCTCACCTACGACAGCGTGAAGGCCGGCAAGCACACCACCACCATCACGCTACCCTAATGTCCACCGAGCAGCATAAGGAACTGGCCAAGGGCCAGGGCCCCATCGGGGTTTGCCTCGTTACCGTCAGCGATACTCGCACCCCCGAGACTGATCTGAACGGAAAGTATCTGCGCGCGGAACTCGAAGCGATGGGCCATTCGGTGACGCTCTACCGCATCATCAAGGACGAGCCGGATCAGGTCGCCGCGGTGCTGGATGAATGCGCCGAGAGCGGCTGCCGCTTGATTCTGTTCAACGGCGGCACGGGCATCAGTCCCCGCGATACCACGTATGACGTCTTGAGCCGCAAGCTGGAAAAGCTCTTGCCCGGCTTCGGCGAACTCTTCCGCATGATTAGCTTCCAGGAGCACGTGGGCCCCGCGGCCATGCTTTCCCGCGCCACGGCGGGAACTTACAGAGGCAAGGTAGTCTTCTCGACGCCCGGTTCGACCAACGCCGTCGAAGTCGCCTGGACCCGATTGCTTAAGCCCGAGCTGGAGCATCTGGCCTGGGAAGTGGGCCGTAAATAAGCTAGTTTGTCTTGTGCAACTCGTTGAGCTTCGGGCCCAGGGTATTGGGTTCGTGGCAGGTTAGGCAGGCCATCTTTACTTTGGCGGCCGACTCGGGATCGGCCATCCACTTCTTGGCGGCCGTGGCGTAAACGGTACCGGGAAGCTTTTGCTGTATCGTTTCGAGGGCCACCGGAAGCTCTTCGAGCCGCCCTGTGCGCTGCGTCGCCGCAGCCAGTCCGGCAAGGATTTCCCCCTTCATGTGCGTGGGCAGCTTGTCCAGGCGCGGCGCTTCGAGTTCGTTCAATTTCTTGTAGGACTGGTAGGCGCGCTCCCACGCCCCTTTGCGCAGGTTTTCCGGCAAACGGTCGGCGACGACTACGTACGTTGCGCCCTCGAAAATCTCGGGAACGATCATTCGCGCCCCCTTGGCCAAAGTCCGGCAGCGGTCGATGTAGGTCATCGAAACCGCGTAGTGACGCCGGAAGTCTTCGGCGTTTCCGTCTTCCCGCGCCCAGACGGCCCGCATCAACTCCATGGAAAACTTCCACGCCAGAACATCCTCCTCGGCATAAAACGAGGCCACGGCGTCCAGCGTCTTGGCGCCCTTTTCCAGACGCGCCCGGTCGTTGGCCAACAAGCCCGCAAAGACGTCCTCGCGCACGAGCCAGTGCAGGCTGATCCGCTGTTGTGCGGCTAAGTTGAGGGCGAAAAAAAGAACCAGAAGTTTCATGTTGTTTTTACGGAATCTTAGCAGTTTGGTGCGAGGCGAGTAACCACTTCCCCTTCACCTTCACCCAGTGATGCAGCATCAATACGTGGTCGTTAAAGGGCCCTGCGTCGTTCTGGCCGGTCACGCGCACCGTCAGGTGGCTCGTCGCGGATTTGCCATAGACCACGATGTCGTTGCGCTCCGCCATGAAGGTGTCGTAGCGCTGCTTGCCTTCTTTCAGACGGTCCAGATACATCTGTTTGGTTTCAATTTTCCCGGTCGCATGAGCGTATACCAGTTTCGGAGCCAGCAGGCGCTCCAGCGTCTGCACATCGCGATCGAGGATCGCCTTGGAGAAGCGGGTCTCGGCCATTTTTATTTCGGCTTCCGTCGCCCCGGCTAGGGTGGCGAAGAGACAGCATAAAAGAAGTTGCTTCATGCATCGGATTCTATATAATGCGGGTGAAGTTTATGAACACCTCCACCCGCCGCCAGGCCGCGCAGCTCGCCGCCACCGCCGCCTTCACCACGAATATCTTTACGGGCCAAGTGAAAGGCGCGAACGACAAAGTCGCCGTCGGCTTCATTGGCCTGGGCGCCATGGGCTCTGGAAATCTCCGCTATTCGTTCTCCGTGCCGGGCTTGCAGCCCGCGGCGCTGTGCGATGTATACCAGCCGCATCTAGAACGCGCGGAGGCCTCGGCGCGCAAGGCCGGCTTTGAGATCAAGGGCAAGACGGACTTCCGCGAACTGATCGCCGACAAGAGCCTGGACGCGATCTGCATCTCCACGCCCGACCACTGGCATGCCTACATGACCGTCGAGGCCTGCAAAGCCGGCAAAGACGTGTATGTGGAGAAGCCCGCCAGCGTCTACGTCGAGGAAGGCCAGAAGATGGTCCAAGCCGCGCGTAAATACAACCGCATCGTCCAGGCCGGTACCATGCAGCGCTCCGGGGGCTTCTTCCAGAAGGCCAAAGAAATCGTCAAAGCCGGCACCCTGGGCGAGATCACCTTCATCCACACCTTCCAATCCGGCATGACGCCGAAAAAGGGCTACGGCGCGCCGCCGAATTCTTCCACGCCTCCGGGCCTGGATTGGGACATGTGGCTCGGCCCGGCCGAAAAAGTCGATTTCAACGTGAACCGCTGGGGCGTCCCGGTCACTACCTTCCCCACCTTCCGCTATTTCTGGGACTACGCGGGCGGCGCGATGACCGATTGGGGAGTCCACTTGATCGACCCCTACATGCAATGCCTGGACGAAATCATGCCCACCAGCATCGTCGCGCTCGGCCAGAAATACTACGTCACCGACAATCGCGACACGCCGGACACCATGCTAGCCACCTTCGAATATCCCAAGTTCATGTCCAGCTACGAATCGCGCACGGCCAACCCGCTGCCGATGTTTGGCCGCAACCAGGGCGCCGGTACGATGATCCACGGTTCGGAAGCCAGCCTGCTCGTAAACCGCTCCGGCTGCTGGATCATCCCGAACAAACAGGGCGATCCGGTTCAGACCTGGGATCGCGAATCGCACCCCGACATGGTGCAGATGAATGTGCCGCACTGGAAGAATTGGCTTTCCTGCATTAAGAGCCGTCAGGCGCCTACCAGCGAGATCGAAACCTGCGTGCGCAGTTCCACTACTTGCATCCTGGCCAATCTTTCGATGCGCTTCAAGACGCGCCTGGATTGGGACGAAAAGAACTGGACCGTGAAGCAGAAAGAAGTCGTGCCGCACCTGAAGGCCAAGTACCGCGCACCCTGGAAGCTGGAAGTCTAGGCCCGCCTAATATTTAGCGAAAATCTTGGCCAGCCCGCGGATAGCCCGGTCTACATGCTTTTCCTTCAGGATGTAGGCCGGCAGGAAGCGCAGCACCGTATCGTGCGTGCAGTTGAAGAGCAGGCCGCGGTCGATGCCGTCCAGCACCATTTGTTTGCCGGGAATATCGAGCTCGACGCCGATCATGAGCCCAGCGCCGCGCACCTCTTTGACGAAACCGAACCTATTCTGCAGATCGCGTAGCTCCGCGCGGAAGTAATCGCCCGTTGTGCGCATCTGCGGCAGCAGCTCCTCGAGGATGTCGAAGAATTCCAGCGCCACGCGGCACACCAGCGGGCCGCCGCCAAAGGTCGTGCCGTGCATGCCAGGGTCGATTGCCTTGGCCGCGCGCTCGTTCATCAACACGCCGCCCATGGGCAGTCCGCAGGAAATCGGTTTCGCGAAGCTGACGACGTCAGGCATCACCGGCTGCCCGAACATCTGGTAGGAGAAGTACACGCCTGGGCGGCCTACGCCGCACTGAATCGAATCGTGTATGAAGATCGCGTCGTAGCGGTCGGCCAATTCCCGCGCTTGGCGCAAGAAGCTCTCGTTCATGGGCAGGATGCCGCCTTCGCCCTGGATGCCCTCGAGGATGACCGCGCAAGTGTTCTCGTTGAAGGCGGCCTCAAGCGCCGCCTCGTCGTTGCGCTCAATGAATTTCACACCGGGTAGCAAGGGCTCAAAAGGCGCGCGGTACTTCGGTTGTCCCGTCACGCTCAGCGCGCCAAAGGTGCGGCCATGAAAGCTGTTTTCAAGCGCGATCATTTCGAACTTCTCCGGGCTCTTCTTCCGGCCGTGCCCGCGGGCAATCTTCAGCGCGCCTTCCATGGCCTCCGTGCCGGAATTGCAAAAGAAGACGCGGTCCATGCCGCTCACTTCCACCAGCTTTTTGGCCAGCTTGCCCTGGTACTCGTGATAGTACAGATTCGACGTGTGCAACAGCTTGCCCGCTTGATCCCGAATCACTTTGGTGATCCGCGGGTGCGCGTGCCCGAGCGAATTCACGCCGATGCCGCTCAATAAATCGAGGTAGCGTTTGCCCTCGTGATCGTAAACGTAGACGCCTTTGCCCCGGTGCAGCGCCAGCGGGTAGCGCGCATAGTTCTGCAGCAGATACTGCTTTTCGAGATCCTCAATCGACATTACCTTCAATGTAGCGTCATAGGCAGTTCCACGATTCTTTTTCCTGTCGCGGCATAAATCCGGCACGCGCCCAGCAGTTCTCGTACCTCTTCGGGCAGCGGGTTCTCTCCTATATCCAGCCCGCTGGAAAAAGGCGAGAAGGCGGGAATCAGGGTGGCCCGCTCTCCGGCCAGAAAGGCCGGGATGCGCTTCTTGGCGCCGGCGTCGTCGCGGACGCCGATGGCGGGATGCACATGCCCCAGCACGTAATGTTCGGCCTCGGGAAGCTCCCAGCGCAGCTTGTCGCCGTGCAAAGCAAGCAAGCCTCCTTGGCGCCATTGCGGCTCTACCGTCAAGCCCAGGCCGCTAAAGTCCCGGCGGAAGGCGCGGTCGTGATTGCCTTCGACGATGCGGACCCGCGTCTTGGCCATTAAGCCCCGCAGCACGCCTTCGATAAACGCTCTTTCCGCGGCCATCGGCCGAGGCGCGTGGACGGTGTCGCCCAGAAAAAGCAGCTCCGCCGGGCCCAGTTCGGCGACCACGGCCAAGAGCCGGTCCGCGATGCCGCCGTCGCTGATGGGTCCGAGCTGTCCTCGCCGCCGCTGCGCCCATCCATAGCCCAGATGTGCGTCGGCGATCACCAACGTCCCGGTCTCTTCCAGCAGCAGCGCGCCGGAGCAATGCGCCACCCGGCCCGGCCCAATCGTCTTCGTCAGTTCCATTTTTCGTAGAGAGCGGCCACTACTTCATCCAGCGCCCGGTCGGGGTCTTGGGCCACCAGCGTCTCCCGATTGAAGGCGGCAAAGAGGGGCAGGGCAAAGGGGCTAGGCCGTTCGAGATCGTAAACCTCCCATTCGCAACGGTAGACGCGCGCGGCTTCCTCGGCGGCTTTGCCCGCGTCCAGATCGTCCTCCAGCGTCTCGCGGACGGCCTCGCGCAACAGCGGGTGTTCGGGTTCGTATTTGCGGAAGGTTTCGTAGAGCAGACGCCCGTTCCAACTCGACGCTCTTTTCTGGCCACCGCTCACGGCGGCGTTGCGCCGGGGCAATAGTTGGCCGGTCTCGCAAATCGGGCGGAATTTGTTGCCTAGCAATTCGGTCTTTTCCAGCGCCGCCCGCAAGTCTTCCGGGAATCCATCGGGACAAAACGCCTCCCGCAGGACCTCCAGTTCCGGCGCGCGCTTCGCGCCAAAACTCAACAAAAAACTATGGTCGTCGAAGTTGCCGACGATCGAGCCATAGCGCTCCCCCAGGCGATGGCTCAAGGTCCAGATCATGCTGCGGTTGACGCCCCGCCCCGCCACCAGATGAAAGATATAAAGCAGCGAGCGTTGCTCCCGCACGCGCTCCACCTGCACCGGAGAGTCCACCGGAATCGGCGCGGCCCGGCGTTGGCGCTCGACATAATCGGCCACCCGCGCGGCCGTTTCCGGTCCCACGCCCCATTTCTTTTCAAGCAGCGCCCGGCACTCCTCCGGGCTCGCCGTTCCGCGCAAGTCTCTGCGTAAACGCAGTTCCTCTTGGGCCAACCTTGCGGTTAAACTCATCTTGCCGCCCATCCAGCGCGGCGTGCGCACGCGTTCGCCCTTGGCTTCTTCCACCACGGCCACGCCCGCGTGATAGCGCTTCACGACCACGCTCTTGCCCGCAATCACAAAGGCCTCCCCCGGCTGCAGGCTCGTTACGAAACTTTCCTCCACGTCGCCCAAGCGCCGCTGGGACCGGGTGACCACGCGCACCGCATAATCGTCGCTGATCGTTCCGATGTTCTGGTAATAAAGGCGCGCCACGCGGCGCGAAGCGACGCGAAAGCTGTCCCGCGTCACAATCAGCTTGCCGTAGTCCTCAGCCGAGCCCAACACCTTGCCGCCGCCCGCCAGGTAATCCAGAACCGCGCGAAAGTCCTGCTCGCTTAATTGCTGGTAAGGCCCGGCCCGCCTAATCAGCGCAAAGGCCTCGGCGATCTTCCATTCCCGCTCGACGGCCAGCCCCAGCAAAGCCTGCGCCAATACATCCAGCGGCCCCCGCGGGGTGCGCAGCAGGTCCAAACGCCCGCCCTGCACCGCCGCACGAATGGCAATGCACTCCAGCAGATCCGGCAGGCTCAGGGGCACCAGCGCACCCACCGCCACACCGCCCACGCGATGGCCCCCGCGTCCCAGACGCTGCAGCGCACGGCTCACCCCTCGCGGCGCGCCCATCAAGAGCACTTGGTCGACGCCGCGAAAGTCCACGCCCATCTCCAGGCTCGAACTGCAAATCACCGCCTTCAAGTTGCCCTCGGCCAGTTGATCCTCCACCCATAAGCGCTTCTCGCGGTCGAGCGACGCATGATGCACCTCGATCTTCTCGTCCCACTCGGGCAGCAGCACCTTCAGGGCCAAGCCCAGCTTTTCCGCTGCGCTGCGCGTTTGCGTGAAGACCAAGCTGCACTCGGCCTGTGCCACCAACGCCGCCGTCGCATGGGCCACCCGGTAGGGATTGAAGCCCGCCGCCGGCAGGCTGGTGCCAAGCGGAAGGGGCGCGATTTCCAGGCGATGCACTTTCTCGGCCCGCGCCTCGGCCACCGCGCAAGGGCGCGCGCCGACCAACAGCTTCACGACGGCCTCCACCGGCGCCGCCGTCGCACTCAAGCCAATTCGTTGCTCTGGCGCCAGCCGTTCGAGCGTAATGGCCAGCAGCGAACCCCGCTTGCTCTCGCAGAAGCTATGGATTTCATCGACAATCGCGCACACGGGACGGAAGCCGTTTTTCCACGCCGATTGGCTCAGTAGAGACGATAGACTCTCCGGCGTCGTCAAGAGCACATGCGGCTTCAGTCGCGCCATCTTGTTGCGATCCTCCTGCGAGGTGTCGCCCGTGCGCAGCTCCATACGGATTTGCCGCGCCCCGTCCAAGCTCCGGTTCAAAGCTTCCAGCGGCCCCCGCAAGTTGCGCTCAATGTCGCGATTCAGGCTGCGCAAAGGGGAAACGTAGATCAGATACGCGGCGTTTTCGAGCTTGCCTTCGCCAGCCATCTCGCCCAATTTCGACAGGCCGCTGAGGAAGGCCGCCAGCGTCTTGCCGCTGCCCGTGGGCGCCAAAATCAGCGTGTTCTCTCCGGCCAGCGTATGCGGCAAGGCCAGTTCCTGAATTTCGCTCCAGCGCGGAAAGCGGTCGAAAAACCAGCGCTCGAGCGGCGCGTGCAGCTTAAGCGCGGAGCGTCGCTTCATACATCTCCTGCAAACGCTCCAGCGTATCGATCGCGCCCGCACCCTTGTCGGTTCTCCAACGCACAATGCGCGGAAAACGCAACGCATAGCCGCTCTTATGGCGCGGGCTCTTTTGAATTCCGTCGAAGGCCACCTCCAGCACCACCTCGGGCCGCACCAGGGTCACCCGGCCAAAGCGCTCCGTGGCGAGAGACTTCAGGATCCGCGTCAACGCGCGAATCTCCTCGTCCGTCAGCCCCGAGTACGCCTTGCCGACATTCAAAAAACGCTCGCCTTCGCGCACGGCAAACGTATAGTCGCTCAATAACGTCGCCCGCTTGCCGGAGCCTTGCTCGGCCGCGGTAATGACGACATCCAAGGTCCCATAGGGGCGCTTCACCTTGTACCATTCGAGGCTGCGCTTGCCCGATTCATATAGGCTGCCCGCGCGCTTCAGCATCAGACCCTCGTTGCCGCGCGCGCGCGCCGCGAGAAAAAGCGGTTCTATCTCGTCTTGCGAGCGCAGCCGCGCTTGCGGCGACACCGTGACCGGCATGGCGTCCAGCCGTCGCCGGCGCTCTTCCAGGCCTTGCCCCAGCAACAGTTCGCCGTTGCGGTAAAGCAGGTCGTAGGCGATGAAGCTGACGGGAATTTCTTCGCGCAGGGCCGCGCTCACTTGTTTGCGTGCGATCCGCTGCTGCAGCACCGCGAAGTTCAGCGCGCGCCCGTCGCGCATCGCCAGCACCTCGCCATCGAGAATCGCGCTGCCGGCCAATTGCGCGAAGCTTTCGGTCAATTCCGGAAAGGCCGCGGTCGTCTCCTCCAGTCCTCGCGTAAAGATAGCCACGCGGCCATGGTCGAAGTGCACCTGGCTGCGGATGCCGTCGTATTTGTCCTCGACAAACCATTCCTGGGGCTCGGGCAAGTCTTCGACCGCCTCCAGCGGGCGCGCCAGCATGAACTCGAGCGGATGAAAAAGCCGCGCCTCCAGCTTGTCCAGCGTGCCCCGGCGCGCCGCGATGGCCACCGCCGCCAAGTCCCCGCTGCGATTGCTCGCCTCCCGCAGTACGCTCAGTTTCGCCCCCGCCGATTGGGCCAGCGCCTCTTCCACCAGCTTGGTCTGCAGGCCGATGCGGAAGTTTCCGGTAATGACCTTTACAAAATACTTCACCGTCAAAGGCCGCATGCCCAGCCAGGCCGCACGCAACAATTCCACTTTATCGGCGGCTCTGCGGGCCTGGAAAATCCGCTGGTATAAGACTTCGGCCTCCTTCAGGCTCAGCGGACCCTCCCTCGTCTTGCCCCGCAGCAGGAGCCCGATCGCCTCCCCCGAATCGCCCACCTCCCTGTGGCATAGCCGGACCATCTCGTGATCCCATCCGCTGGCGGCCACCGCCGCCTCCCGCAGTACCGAATAGCCCACGCTCATCTTGCGGCCTTCCGTACCCACCACCGGGGTGCCGCTCAGAAAGCGGACCGCCCGTTCGAGGTCGGCGTCGTCCAGGGTTTTCATCCATTCGGCCAGCGCGCTTAGCTTCCGGTTACGGCTCGACGTCGAGGCCACCGCCTCCAGCACCAATGCGAGGGAATCCATCAGGCGCTTTCTTCCTCGGTCTCTCTTGCGGCCGCCTCGCGCGGCGCACGGGCGTCCAGCCCCCGCGCCCGCAGGATTCCCGCAAAAGTTTCCGTGTAGCCGTGCACCACGTCCACGCGCCGCGCCCCGCTCCGCTCCACAAACTCCAGCAACTCCGTAAAGTCGGCATGGTCGCTATAGGGAATCAACATTTCGGCCCCCGAGCGCATCCGCGCGTTGTCCAGGCTCGCCCACCCTGATACGTAGGCCACCCGAATCTGTTTCCCCTTGGCTTCCAGATTCCGCCGCATCCCTGGCACCACCACTAAGGCCTTGCCTTCAGTCGAGTTGGCGCCATAGGGTTCCCAACCCGGAAAGGTGTATCCGTGACGCTCGTAGAGGGGCAAAAACTTCTGCATGGCGCCGTGAATGGCCGTAGGCACGCCCGCCTGGCACAGCACGTGTGCAATTTCTTGGCCGCGCCCGAGCGGATAGCCCAGAAAAACGGGCGTCGCGCCATCGGACAGGCATTCCTGGGCAAAGCGGACGATCTTTGCCTGCGCCTCTTCCCGCTCGAGAAAATGAAAGATGGGCAGCCCAAAGGTGCTCTCGACGATCAAGTGATCGCAGGGTACGATCTCCGTCGCGGCCCCGCACAGCGGCGCCCGCAGTTTCAAGTCGCCCGTGTACACCAGACGCTCGCCCTCAAATTCGACCAGCAGTTGCGCCGCGCCCAGGATATGGCCTGCCGGATAGGCCGTCAGGCGCGCGCCCCGCCATTCCCAGCTTTCGCCCCAAGCCACGGGCACCAGACGTTGGGGTGTCGCTTCCTGGGCCGGCCATCGCATCCGGTAAATTTCCAGCGTCTCCGCAGTGCCCAAGGCGGTTTGGGAATAAAAACGCGCGTGGTCGGAATGAGCATGAGACAGCCAGGCGGAGCTTTGGGAAAGCTGCGGATCCAGCCATAAATCCAGTGCTTCGAGATAGATGCCTTCGGGCCGGTAGGAAACGAGCATGGGGAAGATGTTGGGGAACAAGATGGCAATGAAGATTAAGGATCGCCTCCGCGAAGCGACGCATCCTCTCATATAGAGTAAGTGTCGATGTCGAACGCCTCATTTCCCGCATGGATGAAATTGACCCTAGCCGCAGCGGGCTTCTACAACCTGATCTGGGGCGCGTTGATCATCGTCAACCCGGCCTTGGTATTCGACTGGGCCGGCATGGCGCAACCAAACTATCCCGAGCTTTGGCAAGCGAGCGGCCTCCTGATTGGCATCTTCGGATTAGGCTACTGGATTGCCTCCGGAGACCCCCTGCGGCACTGGCCCATTACTTTCCTTGGCCTGCTAGGCAAGGTCCTTGCACCTGTGGGCATCGCCAAGGCGGTCTACGAGAAGCGTTTCACGCCCGAATTTTTGTGGTTCACCATCCCTAACGACGTCATCTGGTGGATTCCCTTCGCCCTCATCCTATTGACCGCCTACCGTCAGAGTAATGAAGCGCTGCGCCTTACCTCGCCGGAAATTCAATCCTGGGCTATGCGCGCCCAATCGCAATTTGGTATTTCGATCCTCGATCACTCCCGCGTCCGGCCCGTCCTGCTCGTCTTCCTCCGGCACGTTGGCTGCACCTTTTGCCGCGAGGCTTTGGGCGATCTCTCCGCCCAGCGGCGGGAGATCGAGGCCACCGGCAGCCAATTGGTGTTGGTGCACATGGGCCGGGAAGAGGCCGCGGAGCAAATCCTGGCGAAATACAAACTGCAGGATATTCCGCGCGTGGCCGATTCCAAACTGGCCTTATATAACGCCTTCGGTCTGGAGCATGGAAACTTTGGGCAACTCTTCGGCCCTAAAGTGTGGCTGCGCGGCTTTAAGGTGGGCCTGCTTGGCCAGCACGGCATCGGGTCCGCCGAAGGCGACGTCACCCAGATGCCGGGCGTGTTTTTGGTCTTCCATGGTGAGATCCTAAAGGCATACCGCCACCGGAGCGCCGCCGACCGCCCCGACTACCTGGCCATGGTCAGGGACATTGCGGGAGTGCCGGACACCCGAAGCCGCTAAATGCCAGGAACCATTTCTTTTCTCGTCATCAGCGGCATTCCCATCCGCTTGCACTTCAGCTTCCTGCTGTTGCTGGGATTTCTCGCTTTCATTTCCTTTAGTGGTAAAGACGCCTGGACCGAGGCCATTGTGATTCTGGCCATCTTCGTCTGCGTGATCCTCCACGAACTGGGTCACAGCTTCGCCGCCCGGCGCTATGGGGTGAAAACCGTCGAGATCGTAATGTACCTGATCGGCGGCGTGGCACGCCTGGAGCGCGCCCTGAAGCCGCGGGAGGAACTTTGGGTTGCCTTGGCCGGGCCTGCGGTAAACGTGGTAATCGCGGGCCTGCTGTACCTCTTTCTCATGCGGCAGAATTCGCAGATCGTGGCCGAGATCATGGTCGCCAACCTGGCGCTGGCCGCCTTCAATATGCTGCCGGCCTTCCCAATGGATGGCGGACGCGTCCTGCGCAGCCTGCTCAGTTTTCGTTACGACGACCTCAAGTCCACGCAAATCGCCAGCGCCATCGGGCGCGGGCTCGCCGTGATGATGGGCATCTACGGCATATGGCAGGGACAATGGATCCTCGCTCTCATTGCGTTCTTTGTCTTCAATGGCGCCCAGCAGGAATACTTCGCGCAGAAAAGCTCCAGTCTCATGAAGGGCGCCCGCGTTCGCGAGGCCATGATCACAAATTTCATTTCGCTGCCCCACGGCGCCAGCATTCGCCAAGCGGCGGAACAACTGCTCGATACCTCGCAGCAGGAATTTCCCGTCCTCTATGGCGAGCAGGTTCTCGGGTTGCTGCGCCGCGCGGAATTGCTGTCCGGCCTCGCCCAGGAAGGGCCCGAGACCTATGTCTCGAGCATTATGGAACGGAATTTTCTTCGCCTGGGCCCGGAGGAGGAGCTGGAAAGCTCCTTGGCCCGCCTGGCCGAAAGCGACTACACAGCGTTGGTCATGGATGAAGAACGCCTGCTGGGCATCGTAAATAAAGAAAATCTGAACGAATTCCTGATGTTGCGGAACCTGGGCCACCAGAGACCGGAAGGCCAACGGGCGTGACCGGCCCCTCCACAGCGCCTGTCGCCATCGTTGGGGCGGGGCTCGCTGGGCTGGCCTGCGCGCTCGAACTCCAACGGCGCCAGATTCCCTTCCGCATCTTCGAGGCCTCCGATGCGCCCGGTGGCCGCGTCCGTACCGATATCGTGGAGGGCTTCCGCCTCGATCGCGGCTTCCAGGTCTACCTCACCGCCTACCCCGAAGGCCCACGCGTATTGGATTACGCCGCTTTGCGCTGGGGGCGCTTCCTGCCCGGCGCGCTGGTGCGCTTGAACGGCCGCTTTCACCGGGTCATGGACCCTTGGCGGGAACCCTTTGCCGCGCTTTCCTCGCTGCTTAACCCCGTGGGCAACATGGCCGACAAGCTGCGCGTCGCCCGGCTGCGCGCCGCCTGTATGGCGGGCACGCCCGAAGATCTCTTGGCGCAACCGGAAAGCACCGCGATGGACGCGCTGCGCGGCTACGGCTTCTCCGAGAACATGATCGAGCGCTTCTTTCAGCCTTTTTTCGGCGGCATCATGCTCGATGCGCAGCTCCGCTCCAGCTCGCGCATGCTCGAGTTTGTGTTCCGCATGATGGCTGCGGGCGATACGGTTTTGCCGGCGGAAGGTATGGGCGCGATTCCGCTCCAAATGGCGGGCCGTCTGCCGGCGGGCGCGCTTTGTCTCCAGCGTCGCGTGCTGAGCGTCCGTCCCGCCGGATTGACGCTCGAGGGCGGGGAAGACCTGCCCGCGCGGGCGGTAGTGGTCGCCGTCGAAGGTCCAGAGGCCGTCCGGCTCCTTCCCACGCTGCCTCCCGTGGGTAGCCGCAAGGTGATGACTTTCTATTTCGCGGTTGAGGGTGCCGCGCCCCTGGCCGAACCCATCATTGCCTTCAATGGCAACCTGGAATGGCCCATCCACAATCTCTGTGTCCCCAGTGTCGTGTGCCCCACCTACGCTCCGCCCGGGCGGCATTTACTGAGCGTGACCGTTCTAGGTGAACCCGCGCAGGAGGACGCGCTTGTGGAAGGCAGCGTCCGCAGCCAACTGGAAAGATGGTTTGGCCTGGCCGCGCGCGCCTGGCGCCTGCTGCGCATCTACCGGATCCCGCACGGGCATCCGGTCTCGAACCCGCCTACCGCCACCGAATTGCCGGTGCGCTTAGCCGAAGGCCTTTATGTTTGCGGCGATCACCGCTTCTTCCCCAGTATCCAGGCGGCGCTCGTCAACGGCCGCCACGCCGCGGAAGCCATCCCGGCCTAGCATGCTGCTCTGGATAAACCTCGCCTGCGCCCTGTTTTTGACCGGGCTCATTTGGTTTGTGCAGATCGTTCACTATCCCCTTTTTGAGCGCTTGGGCCCTGCCGATTTCGCGATGTATGCAGAGGCGCATGCCTCGCTAACCGGCCGCGTGGTAGGGCCGGCGATGGTGCTGGAATTGGCCGCATCCCTCCTGCTGGCCGCCTCGGCGCCCGCTGGCCTATCCACGCGGTCTCTTTGGCTACTTGCCGGCATGACGCTCGCCATTTGGATCTCGACCTTCCTCGTGCAGGTCCCGCTCCACGAAAGACTCCGGCATGGCTGGGATCGGGAAGCTTGGCGGCAGTTGGTGGCATCCAATTGGATAAGAACAGTCTTGTGGACGGGCCGGGCCGGCGTTCTGCTCTGGCTAGCCGCCCGCAACCGCTAGGCCGACGAGGTGGAACGATGAGAAAGCACCGGGTGCTAATTGTGGGGGGCGGCTTTGGCGGCCTGCACGCCGCACGGGCCTTGCGGAAAGCGCCCGTCGAAATCACTTTAATCGACCGCCGCAACTACCATCTTTTTCAGCCTCTGCTCTACCAGGTGGCCACCGGAGGCCTAAGTCCTGGCGAGATTGCCGCGCCGCTACGGGCCATCTTTGCCCGGCAAAAGAACGTGCGCGTCATCATGAGCAACGTTGTGGGCTTTGACCTCGACGGCCGGAAAGTGGAAACCGATACCGGCAGCCTGGATTACGATTCCCTGGTCGTCGCCGCCGGCTCCCGCAGTTGGTACTTCGGCAAGGATCATTGGAGCGAACTCGCCCCTTCCATCAAAAACATCGAAGACGCGACTCAACTGCGGGCGCGCATGTTCAGCGCCTTTGAAGAAGCCGAAAAGGAAAGCGACCCCGAACGCCGCCGCGCCTGGTTGACCTTTCTCCTGGTAGGCGGGGGCCCAACTGGCGTCGAACTCGCCGGCGCGCTTGGAGAACTCGCCAATGACACTTTGCGGGAGGACTTCCGCCACATCCGCACCGAGGATACCCGTATCCTGATTCTCGATGCCGGACCCCGGATTTTGGGTTCGTTTTCGGAGAACCTAAGCCGTTCGGCCGAGAGCCAGTTGATCGACTTGGGCGTCCTTTGCCGCAAAGGCGTACGCGTGCTGGACGTAAACGCCGAAGGCGCACTGGTGGAGAATCAGTTGGGTGAAAGAGAGTTAATCCCCTCCCGCACGGTGATCTGGGCCGCAGGGGTGGCCGCCTCGCCGCTGGGCGGGTTGTTGGCAAGCCCCGGGGGCATCAAGCTGGAACGGGGTGGGCGGGTGCCGGTCGCCTCCGATTGCACCCTTCCCGGCCACCCGGAGGTCTTTGTGATCGGCGATCTCGCTCATTTTCAACACGATAGCGACAAGCCGCTGCCGGGCGTCTGCCAGCCGGCCATGCAAATGGGCGATTACGTGGGCGAGCTGATCGCCGCTCGGCTATCGGCCAAAACGAAGCCACCCTTCCGGTATTTTGACAAAGGCAATATGGCCGTGATCGGCCGCAACAAGGCTGTTGCCCAGGTGGGGCCTCTCGAATTTAGTGGTTACCTGGCGTGGCTAATGTGGCTTTTTATCCACATCTTGTACTTGGTCAGCTTCCAAAGCCGTCTGATCGTGGCCATCCGCTGGGGCTTCGACTACTTCAGTTACAATCGCGGCGCCCGGTTGATTACGCGCGGGATTGCGCCAGCTACTCCCCATCCAGGGTCTTCGCTAAAACCTTAACCGCGCGCTTTTTGTTGCTGACCACAATGTGGGACTGGAACTTTGGGATGCCGTTTAATTCCACTGTGAGCGCCTTTTCCGCGGGATAGTCAAACGCCAGTACGTCGCCTTCTTCCAGCCGCAAGAGGTCGTCGAGCGTCAACTTAGGGCCCCGCAAACGAGCGTCGGCCTCGATGGTGGCCTCGCCGATACGCTGGTAGACCCGGATGCGCTCTTCTTCCGTCGGCTCGGTTTTCCGGATCGTCCACTGTTCGGCAAACTTGTGGCTAAGCATCTTGATGATGATCGAAGGGATGCCGATGTTCATCATGCCGCTTACTTCGCCCAGGCGGATTTCGACGCTGATGGCCACCACGGCTTCGTTTGGCGACAAAATCTGCATCAACTGCGGCTCTGTCTCATAGCCGTCGATGGCGAAATCGATGAGCGCGATCCCCTTCCAGGCTTCGCGCAGGTCCTTCAGCATCAAACGGAAGACATTTTCAAGGATCGCCTGCTCGATTTCGGTGATCTCGCGGTCTACCTTGGTCAGCGTCACCTGGGAGCCGCCCAAAAGCAGTTCGAGGATCGGGTAAATCATCGAAGGATTGAGTTCCATCAAGCAACTGCTGTCGAATGGCTTGGGCCGCAGAGTGGCGACGACCGTTGGCGAGGGCAGCACCTGTTGGAACTCGCTGAAGCTCAACTGCTCGACACTAACGAGATTCACCACCACATAGGCGCGCAGATAAGCCGATAAGCTACTGGCGAGCGAACGGGCGAAAGATTCGTGCAGCACATAAATGGACCGCAGTTGGTCTTTGGCGATCCGGTCCGGCCGGCGGAAGTTGTAGGGCTGAGCGCGGCGCGCGAGTTCCGAACGGCGAGCGTTTTCGCTCGACGCCTGAAACATGTTGTCGATTTCGTGCTGGGAAAGAACGCGGTCTGACACTAGGGGAGCAATCGGAGAGCATCGGCTTTCTCATGAGTAGGCCACCCGATAAACTAGAGGTAGAAGTGCCGGAAAAGAATACATTCTTCGTACAGAACTTCGGCTGCCGCGCCTCCCAGGCCGACGGAGCCGCGCTCGAGGCCAGTTTGTCCGCCGCAGGCATGGGCGGAGCCGCCCAGGCTTCGGAAGCCTCGCTCGTCGTGCTGAATACCTGTACGGTGACAGCTTCGGCGGACCAGGATGTCCGGCAGTTGATCCGCCGGGTGAAGCGGGCCAATCCCGCAGCGGAGATTCTGGTTACGGGCTGTTATGCCCAGCGCGCCAGCGAGGAACTGGCCCAAATGGACGGCGTGAATTGGGTGGTAGGGAATTCCCATAAAGGCCAGTTGGCCCAGATTGTGGCAGAAGGCGCGGCGCCTTATCACGCCGAGGTCCACGTGGGAGACATCTTGGCGCAAGGCGAGTTCTTCACGGCGCCTGTGGAAGGTCCGGCGGGCGACCGCAGCCGGCCCAACCTGAAGATCCAGGACGGTTGCAACAACCGCTGTTCCTTTTGCATTATTCCCAGCGTGCGCGGACAGAGCCGCAGCGCGCCGCCGGACTGGGTGATCGAGGAAACCCGCCGCCTGGCCGCCGCCGGTTTTCCGGAGATCGTCCTGACGGGTATAAACCTCGGCCGCTGGGGCCGGGAATGGGGCGCCGGGCGGCAGCTGCCGGACTTGCTGCGGCGCTTGCTAGCCGAGACGGAGATTCCGCTGCTGCGGCTGTCGAGTGTGGAGCCGATGGACTTTAGCGATGCGCTGCTCGAACTGATGGCCTCGACGGACCGGATCGCGCAACACGTCCATGCGCCGCTCCAAAGCGGCAGCGATGCCGTGCTCCGGCGCATGCACCGCAAGTACCGCCCGCGCCATTACGAAGACCGTCTTCGCCTGGCCGCGCGGCTGATGCCGGACGCCGCCTTGGGCGCGGACGTCATGACGGGCTTCCCGGGCGAAACCGAGGCCGAATTCGCGGAATCGCTAGCCTTCATCGAAGCTCTTCCCTTCACCTACCTGCACGTCTTCACGTACTCGGAGCGGCCCGATACGAAGGCCGCGGGCCTGCCCGCTGCGGTGCCGATGGAAGTGCGGCGGGAACGCAATCGCATTCTGCAAGAACTAAGCGCGCGCAAGAATCGGCTTTTCCGGGAGCGCCAGTCTGGCCGCCGCGTTCGGGCGGTCACGATGGAGGGTGGCTTGGCGTTAACGACAAACTACATTCGCGTGGAACTGCTAGGCCCTCTCGATCCGCAGAGGCGAGAGCCGCAGCGGATAGTCGATCTAAAGTTGGGCGGCTTGTCGGGACGCGGTATGCGGGAAGCCGATCCGCTCGTGCAACTGCCGCTAGTGCAACTGCCGCTAGTGCAACTGTCCTAGACTTCGCGCCGGTTTTCGAGACTCTTGAGCATCGTCACTTCGTCGGCGAATTCGAGATCGCTGCCGACGGGGATGCCCATGGCAATGCGCGTCACCTTTAAGCCTAAAGGCTTCAGCAAGCGGCTGAGATAAGCGGCCGTGGCTTCGCCTTCGACCGTCGGGTTGGTGGCCAGGATGATTTCCTCGATCGTGCCCGAACCTAAGCGTGCCAGCAGGCTCTTGATTTTCAGTTGCTCGGGGCCGATGCCGCGCAAGGGGCTGATGGCGCCTTGGAGGATGTGATAGAGGCCATTAAAGGAGCGCGTGGTCTCAATGGGCAACACGCCGTGGGCGTCTTCCACTACACAGATGACGTTTTGATTCCGGTTCGGGTTCGAGCAAAAGGGGCAGAGTTCGCTGGCGCTGATGTTGTTGCAAACGGCGCAAAGGCCGAGCTTGTCCTTGACGTCGAGGATGGCTTGGCTAAGACGGCCGGCCGCCTCGCGGTCCGCGCGCAGAACATGAAAAGCCAGCCTCTGCGCGGACTTCTGGCCCACGCCGGGCAGCCGCTTGAACTCGGCGATCAGCCGCTCGAGCGGCTCGGCGAAATCGGGCATCGGCGGGTAGCCCTAAAACATGCCGGGGGGCAAGCCCATGCCGCCCAGCATGCCGGACATCTTCTTCTGGCTCTCGGCTTCGATCTTCTTAACGGCCTCGTTGAAGGCCGCCATCACCATGTCCTGGAGCATCTCGACGTCCGAGGCCGCCTCGGGGTCGATGACAACGCCAAGGCAATTTTTCTGGCCGTCCATCTTGACGGTGACCATGCCGCCGCCTGCGGAGGCTTCCGTGCGGATGGCGGCAATATCCTGCTGCAGCTTTTCCTGCATGGCCTGGGCCTGCTTCATCATGGATTGCATGTTGCCGGGAAGTTTCATCAGTTCGGTTCCTCGTTCCAATCAGGGTTGGAATCTTTAAGGTATCTAAGATCCCTGGCGCCGCGCACCGTCGAGTCGGGAAAAAGCTGGCGGTAGAGTTCCACCATGGGATGCTGCAGCGCCCGCGCCCGGGTCGCCTCGTCGTCGCCCGGTGCTGGGGTAGTGGCAGTAGCAGAAGGGGCAGAGGCGGGCGCGATGGCGTTGTCTTCCGCCACCTCAATCTTGACAGCGCGGCCCAGTACGTTTTGCACGGCGGCGGCGATTTCTTTGCCTTGAAGCGAGCGGAAATAGGCGCGCGAGGCATGGAAGCGGACGGTGCCGGGGGACTCTTCCACCCGGGAAGCGGCCACCGCGTCGGCCGAGAACTTGCGCTTGGTTTCGAGCAGGTGCGCGACCAGGCGCTCCTGCAGGTTGCCCGAAGTGGGCTCGGCCCGCTCAACCTGGGAGGGAGCCGGGGCGGCCCGATGTGCAGAACTCGCCTGCACCAAATTGGCCCGCTCGCGCGGGGCGCCGGCCGCGGCGCTGAGGGCGACCGTTTTGGCCTGCGGCAGCCCGGCTAGAGCTTCTTCGAGATTGGCCAGTTTACCGGCCTGCACCAAGCGTACGAGGCCCAGTTCCATGTGTAGGCGCGGCTGCAGGGAGTATTGCAAATCGCGAAAGAGGTCGAGCGTCAACTGCAGGTAGCGCGTTAAGTCGGGCTCGGAGAATTTACTCGCGGTATCGGCCAGTTTCTTGATTTCCGCGGGCGAGGCCGCGATCAGGCGCGTGGAGGGACCGGCCACTTTGGCCACCATCAGATTGCGGAAGTAGCGGGCCAGCTCGCGGCAAAAGTGCTGCAGGCTTTGGCCGCTGCGTTCGAGTTCGAGGACGATTTCGATCATCCGCGCGGCGTCTTGTTTTTCGAGCGCCAGGCCCACTTCTCCCAGGGAATCTACGCCAAAGACCCCTAGCAGCTTGCGCACCTCGGCGGCTTCCAGCGTGTTTCCGCAACAGGCGATGGCCTGGTCGAGCGCCGAGAGCGAATCCCGCACGCTGCCTTCGCCGGCCAGGGCCAGCACCGAAAGCGCCTCGTCGTCGGCCGCGATGCCTTCTTCGCGGCAGATAAAGCGCATCCGCTCCATCACCTCGGCAAAGTCCACCGAGCGGAAGCTGAACTGCTGGCAGCGGCTGGCGATGGTGGTGGGAATCTTATGAGATTCGGTTGTGCACAGGATGAAAACGGCCCATTCCGGGGGCTCTTCCAGCGTCTTGAGGAGTGCGTTAAAGGCCTCGCTGGTGATCTGGTGAGCCTCGTCGACGATGAAGACCTTGTAGCGGTCGCGAGCCGGGCGAAAGCGCACATTCTCCCGCAGCTCGCGCATTTCGTTGATGCCGCGGTTGGAGGCGGCGTCGATTTCAATGACGTCGATCGCGTTGCCTTGCGGGACCTCCAGGCAGGACGAACATTTTCCGCAGGGGTTGGCCGTGGGGCCCTCGACGCAATTTAAGCAGCGCGCCATGATGCGGGCGACCGTAGTCTTGCCGGTGCCGCGCTGGCCGGCGAAGATGTAACCGTGCGCGATGCGGCGCTGAGAGATGGCGTTATCGAGAGTAGTTTTGACGTGCTCCTGGCCGATCAGGGCCTCGAAGTCGTGGGGGCGGTATTTGCGGGCGATTACCTGGTACAAGGAGGTGAGGGCCGGGACGTGGTTTACTCTGGTTAAGCCAGACTTCGGGTGATCCGCGGCACACGGGCTAAACCACTACCGTTGCTCCCTTCCGGACCTGGCGGGGTTTGCGGCCGCCCATTGCACGGAGCCCAAAGCCTGGCAAACCGTTAGTGTAGCATCGGGTCAGACTCGGCATCAGACAAGGACCACAGAGAGCCATGGATAAGTTAACGCAAGGTGTAGTTCGTTTTGAAACGGAAATCTATCCGGAGCGCAAAGAGTTTTTCGACAAGCTAATTGCCAAACAATACCCACGGGCGCTGTTCATCACATGCGCGGATTCCCGCGTTGTTCCGAACATGATCACGGATTCCGAACCGGGCGATCTGTTTACAATCCGGAACGCGGGCAACATTGTGCCGCCGTATGGGGACGCCGTGGGGGGAGTCTCGGCGACGATTGAATATGCGGTGATGGTCTTGAAGGTGAAGAACATCATCATCTGCGGGCACACACGCTGCGGAGCGATGGATGCGATCCTGAACCCGGAATCGATCGCCCACATGCCGATTGTGAAGAGCTGGCTGAACCATTCGGAGGCCGCGCGGCGGATTGTGATTGAATCCTGCGGGCATCTCAATCCGGAAGCAAGAGAGATGGCGTTGGTGGAAGAGAACGTATTGGTGCAGCTCGACAACCTGCGCACGCACCCGAGCGTCGCGGCGTCGTTGGCCAAGGCGGACCTGGACCTTTTCGGTTGGGTCTTCGATATCACCACGGGCCATGTGTTCGGGTATGACGGGGACATCGGGGAGTTTGTGCCCATGGGCGAGAATCACATCCCGAAAGCCACGCCGAAGCGCGTGCGGAGAACCTAGGCCCATGAAGCTATTTGCGCACTTAAAAGACGACGCTCTGGCGAGCTTCGTGGTGTTCCTGGTGGCCCTGCCGCTTTGCCTAGGCGTAGCCATCGCCTCGGGCATGCCGCCGGAGCTAGGGATCGTAACGGGAATTATTGGCGGCATTGTCGTTGGTAGCATTGCCGGCTCGCCCCTTCAGGTCAGCGGACCGGCGGCCGGCCTGGTGGTGCTGGTTTTCGACCTGGTAAAAGAGCATGGCTTGGCGTCGTTTGGCCTGATCCTGCTCTTAGCTGGCGTGATGCAAGTGCTGGCGGGATTTCTGAAGATTGGTAATTGGTTCCGGGCCATTTCACCGGCAGTGGTTTATGGACTGCTGGCGGGGATTGGCATTTTGATCATGGCGGGGCAATTTCATGTGCTGGTGGACGATTCCCCCAAGGGCTCGGGCATTCAAAACATCTTTTCGATACCGCAGGCGATCTTCAATGGAATTTTTCCGCTCGATGGCAGTCCGCACGAGCATGCGGCTCTGACGGGTCTTTTGACCATGGCGGTGATGCTGCTCTGGAGCAAGTTCCGGCCGGAGGGGTTGAAGTTCTTGCCCGGGGCCCTGTTGGGGGTGGTGGCGGCGGCACTGGCCAGCGTCACATTTGGACCCGAAATAAAGCACGTGAATGTGCCGGACAACCTGGGCGCGAGCTTGCGGCTGATTAACCTCGAGACGTTGGGGGGACTGAAGGAGTGGAAATTCTGGGCTGAAGCGTTGGCCGTGGCCTTTATCGCCAGCGCAGAAACGCTGTTGAGCGCCTCAGCCGTCGACAAGATGACGGCCGCCAGCGGACTGGTGTCCGCCCGGACCGACTACGACCGGGAACTCCAGGCCCAGGGTGCGGGCAACATGTTGTGCGGCTTGGTTGGGGCGCTGCCCATGACGGGGGTGATCGTGCGCTCCAGCGCGAATGTTCAGGCGGGAGCCAAGACTCGCCTATCGACAGTTTTGCACGGGTTCTGGTTGTTGGCCGCCGTGCTGATCATTCCCCATGTACTCGAACGGATTCCTACTTCGGCGCTGGCGGCGATCCTGGTACTCACCGGGTGGAAGCTCGTTAGCGTCGATCACGTAAGGCGCTTGCGCACCTACGGTCGCATTCCCGTCTTCATCTACGGTGTGACGGTGATGGGCATTGTGCTGGTGGACCTATTGACCGGAGTGTTGTTGGGTATTGCGCTGACGGTCGGAAAGATGCTTTGGAAGGCTTCGCGCCTGGAACTGAAACTGGTGGGGCATCATTCGGGCCGGAACGATCTGTACATGGACGGTTCGGCGACGTTCCTACGCCTACCCTACCTGGCGGACACGCTGGATCGCGTGCCGCGGCAGTCCGACGTACATATCCATTTCGAAAAGCTCTACTATATCGATCACTCGTGTCTCGACCTGATGCGAGATTGGAGCAGCACCTATCGCGAAAGTGGGGGCACCGTGCACTTGGAGTGGAACCGGCTGCTGGAGCGTTTCACCAAATAGCCGCCGCAGGCCTCGGGGCCAGCCGCCGCGACTAGCCTTCGCTTTCGAGCAATTGCAGAACGGCGCGAATATAGCCAAAGGCGAAAGCAAAGGCTTTCTCTCCGCCGGGGTCGTTTTGCACGTGGGGGACGTGGTCCGGCATCAGCATGCCGCTATAGCCCACCTCCTTGTACGTGCGCGCGGCCTTGATCATGTCCACGTCGCCCTCGTCCGGCATGACTTCCTGAAAATTCAGGAAGCCGCCCTTGATATTGCGGAAGTGGACATTGAAGATCTTGCCGCGCGTGCCAAACCAGCGGATAACGTCGTAGATTTCCTGACCCGGCTTAGCGAGCATCTCGCTCACGGTGCCCTGGCAGAAGTTCAGCCCATGATAGGGAGACTCGCGGATGGACACAAACTTCTTCAAACCATCGACGCTGCCGAGGACGGTTTCGACGCCGCGCCAGCCCTTGCCCACGGGCATGCCGGGGTCGTGGGGATGGCAAGCGAGGCGCACTTTGGCCTCGTTGGCAACGGGGACGACGCGGTCGAGAAAATAGGTAATGCGCTCCCAATAGAGGTCTGCCGGGACGGGCCCGGCTTCGGTGAGCGGCGGATCCTGCTTGCCCTCGGCGTAGCGGAAGGTGGAAAGTTCCGCCCCGCCACGGCCGAGCGTTTTCGGCGTGCGCACCACGCCCAGAATGCTCATGTTGTACTTCACGGCGGGGATGCCGGCCTGCGCGCAGTTACGAATCATCGTGCAGATGTCGTCGATGGCGCGGTCGCGCGCGGGGCTTTTGCCCAGCAGGATGTCCGGGTACTCGACCTTGGCAATCGGGGAAGAACTCAAGGGCAGCGGCACCATTTCGAGGCGGATGCCATGTTTTTCGACGCGTTCGCGCAATTGGGTCAAGCCCTCGACGCTCCAGGCCTGATCCAGTTGATTGGAGGGTTTGCCGCTGCAGATATTGTTTACGCCAAAGGAGGCGAAAGTCGTGAGCGAAGCCTCGTCGTGCTTATGCTGCGTGCCCAACTTGGGGCGGCCTTTGCCTTTCTTGCCGACCGGGAGCTCGGCGGGAGGAAGGGCGGCGAAAGCGGGAACGGCTAGAGAGGCGGAGAGGAAGACTCGGCGATCCATGCCGAAGAGTCTATCCTAAAGAATTCTTCAGGTCATCCGCGAAGCGGCGTAGCGCTTGGACTTCTTCAAGGCTGGCGGGGCGCTCCCAATTCCGTGTGACGAAGTAGGCGAGGCCACCGCGCCAGATTAGTTGCGCAAGGCCCTGTTCCGTGAGGAGGCCCGGTGCGCCAGCCTTGCCAAAGTTGTCGCCGCGCCGCTCTACTAGGGCGGCGAATCCATCCCGGCCGAGAACGAAGTGACGCTCTAGTTCGGCAACGGGAAGGATTTCGATTTGGGCCTCGACGAGGCGGGCGAAGAGATCTTCCAAGGGCGGCAGCCTACATCTTGTAGCGGCCGAAGTCTTCTTCGTTGAGATTTTCGAGCCATCGGCGCAGCTCTTCGTTCTGGGTACCTTTTTCCTGGTTGCTTGAAAGGCGCGAGTGCGCGAGCACCGCGTCTTCGACGTAGATTGGGGAATCGGTCCGCAGCGCTAATGCTAGGGCGTCGCTGGGACGCGAATCAACGCTGATCATCTTGCCGTCTTTTTCGAGCCAGATAACTGCAAAGAAAGTATCGTCCTTTAGCTCGCTCACCACCACCCGGTCCACGCGGGTGTCCATGCCCTGGAGCATGGTCTTGATGAGGTCGTGCGTAAGCGGCCGGGGCGTATTGATTTTTTCGATTTCGAGGGCAATGGCGTTGGCTTCGTATACGCCCACCCAGATAGGGAGAATCGCCTCGCCGCTCACGTCGCGCAACACAACGATGGGCATCTGCGTAACCGGATCCATCATCAACGTGCGGATTTTCATTTCAACTTCCATCGTGCGCGCCTCGACTTTCCTGTCTTCATTACAACAAAGTTTCCTATCGGCGAAACCTCGACGATAGAGCAGGGCGCTTATTCGACCGCTTCGCCAGCCAAGGAGTTGGGTCCGGCGCGAAGGATTCTTACGGGCCAGTAGGTTCCCTCCAGGCCCTCGGAGGCGGGATGGGAGAAGTTAAGCGTCTTATGCTGCGTGGTTTTCCCAAACCATTGCCCAGTGGCCCGGTTGAAGCCCTCCGCCAGAACCGTCTCGATCCGTCCTACGTACCCCGAGTTACGGCGGATTTGAATCTGCCGCTGCTTTTCCTGCACGGCCGTTAGGCGGCGGCTTTTTTCCTCTTCGCTCAGATGGTCTTGGTAACGCAAGGCGGGCGTGTTGGGGCGCTGCGAGTATTTAAAGCTAAAGATCGCGTCGTATTCCACTTGTTCGAGCAAGTCGAGAGTCGCCTGGAATTCCTCTTCGGTCTCACCCGGGAAGCCGACAATGATGTCGGTGGTGATGGCGATGTCGCGGCGGGTGGACTTCATCCAGTCGATTTTGCGCAGATACTCGTCGCGCGTGTAGAGGCGCTGCATGCGGTCCAAGACGCTGGTAGCGCCGCTTTGCACCGGCAAATGGACGTGGTTGCAAAGGACGGGATTTTCGTCGATGGCGTCGACGATGTCCTTCACGAAATCTCGAGGGTGTGAGGTGGTGAAGCGCACGCGGCGGATACCGTCCACTTCGCCCACGCGGCGAAGAAGTTGGGCAAAGTCCAGGGCCTTCTCGCTGGGGTCGCGGTAGCTGTTCACGTTCTGGCCCAGCAGCGTCACTTCCGTATAACCGGAGGCGGCCAACTCCTTCATTTCGGTGAGCACGCTTTCGCTAGTCCGGCTGCGTTCCGGCCCGCGCGTCATGGGCACCACGCAATAAGCGCAACTCTTGTCGCAGCCTTCGATGATCGTCAGAAAGGCCTTATGCGGATTGTCCCGCCGGGTATAGGGAACTTCGAAGGTGTCCTCGGTGTCGAGACTTAAACCGGTGACGCGCTTTTGGCCGTGCTCCAGTTGGATCAACATCTGCGGCAACTGGTTATAGCTGGCCGAGCCGGCGACCAGGTTGACGTGCGGCGCCCGCTCGAAGATCTTTTCGCCTTCCTGCTGGGCGACGCAACCGAGCACGCCGACGAGTTTGCCCTTGGAGCGTTTCTTGAATTCGATCAGGCGCGTGTAGACCTTTTGTTCCGCCTTGTCGCGGATGCTGCAGGTGTTATAGAGGATCAGGTCGGCCTCTTCGACGGTCTCGACCTGGCCGTAGCCGCGCGCCGATAGGGTCGCCACGACTTTCTCGGAGTCGTGGGCGTTCATCTGGCAACCGAAGGTTTCGAGGTAAAACTTCTTCAAACTTTCATTATAGATAGCCGCCATTCCGTTCTCGGCCGTTTTTTCGGGACTGAACTTTTCGCGGGGAACGGTCGATTACGTTCAAAGGATGGTCTCCATGCGTATACTTCTTCTTTTCATCGCCTCGATTCTCGCGGCTCAGACCTACACCTATGATTCCGACGGGCGGCGCGTAGTGCTGCCGTCGGTGAGTGAAGACCGCAGGACGAGGGTGGTGGAGGAGGGTCCCAACGGCCGGGTGATCGAGGAAATCGTGCGCCGCAAGGACCCGGACGGCAATCCGCTGCCCGAAGAACGCGTGCGAACGATGGAAAAGACGGGTCCGGCGGGCGAGACGGTTGTGGAGACGTTGACCTATAGGGCGGATTTCAATGGCCGGCTTTCCCTGGCGGAAAAGACCACTCTGAGTACGGCCAAGGCGGGCGACAAGACCAACACCACCACCGTAGTGGAGCGGCCGAGCGTAAATGGAGCGCTGTCGGTGGTAGAGAAGGCCGCCGCCGAGACGACCATACAAAACGGTAGAGAAGTAACGAGCCGCAGCATTTTTCGCGCGAACGCAAGCGGCGGCTTGAGTGAGGCGGTGCGGGAAAGCGTGGAGAAGGCCAGCGTAAATGGCAAGATGCAGGAGACGGTTACTACCTATCAAAACGCCTCAACCGGGCAACTGGAACTAAGCCAGCAAAAAGTCACGGTTTCCGTGGCGCACCCCGACGGCTCATCCACGAGCGAGATCACGATCTACGGGGTGACCGCACCGGGCCGATTACCGGACGGCAAGCTAAAGGTACGCGAACAGCAATTGCTAGAAACCAAGCGAGGTCCAGGCAACACGGTCGTGGAATCCTTCTCAGTGCGGCGTCCGGACGTGACCGATAGCAAGCTGGGCGCCTATCAAAAAGTGGGCGAACGGGTGCGGGAAGTCCCGAAGCCCTGACGGCTAGCTTAGCCGTGGCCGAGGTACATGAGCCAGCCGAGACCGAAGACAGCCAGTAAAAACGACCCGAAGCAATAGACGATGTATTGGATTTGCTCTTTGCGGCCCGTCTTGCCGCTGATACCCAGGGCAACCGAGGTGAGCAGGGCAAAGACGATCGTCATTTCAAAGTGGGTGAGAGATATTTTGGGCATGCTGAACTAGGCCTTTCTGCCCGTGGCGATTTCAAAAACGTCGACCATCGACAGCACATTGACCAAGCCCGCTCCGACAATGAGTTTGGTTCCGTAATCGACTACATGGTTGGCTACATCCGGCGCGGTATAGCCGAAGGCCTGCGCAAGAAAATACAAGGCGCCGGCGGCCAGATGGCAAAGGTAGCCACCGGTATAGATGACCGTGGTCAGGAGGTCTTCGGTTTTAGCCTCAAAGAAGGTACCTCGCATCATCAGGCCAGTCAAAAACATTACGACACTCACGGCCGTCATCGCCGCGCCCCGGCCGGTTTTGCCCAGGACAAAGTAGCCGGAGCCGGGCGCGATCCAAGTCAGAAGGACCGGCATAACCCAGTTTTGTTTTTGCGGCGCCGCGGCGGCGGCCTCTTTTTTCGTTTCGACAGCCATAAGTTTCCTCTCCAGTTTAAGACGGGAGGCTGGCCAATCGGGTAGGGCCCGCCCTATACCTTTGCGGGAGGTTTTCCGGCCTTGAGTTGCCGCATGCTGGTGGCGTGATGACAAGCGCACTCGTGGAAATGTCGGAAGCCCTTGCCGGGCTGGTGGCACAAATGGCCGAGCGGGTAGTGGCGTTGCCGGGACGGCGCGGGCAATGGTCCAGTGGTTTTTGGCTGGACCGAAAACGAATCCTTTTGGCCGAACACGCCGTCCAAAGAAGTGAAGGATTCGAAATCCTCCTTCCCACTGGTAAGGTCGCGGCTGCATCCCTCCTCGGCCGCGACCCCGGTGTGGATCTTGCCATTGCCCAAGTGGAGGGCGAGGCGGGTCCCCCAAGTGAACTGCATTTCAGCGATGACCTAAGGCCCGGCCACTTTGCACTGGCCGTCTCCCTCTCACCGGATACGGGGCTGAGTGCCGCTTGGGGAATGGTGGCCTCCGTGGGCGAAGGCATACGGACTTGGCGCGGGGGCAAGCTGGAAAAAACGATCCGACTAGACCTTGCTGCGTCCCTCGGGCTGAACGGCGCCCTCGTCGTGGGGATGGATGGTTTGGCCATCGGATTGGCCACGCAAGTTCTGTCCAGGCATAGTGTGATCGCGGTACCAGGATCCAATTTGCTTGCGTTTGCCGATAGAGTGGAGCGGCTGGGGCGAAGGGGACGTCCTTATCTAGGCGTCGGCCTGCAAGCCGTGGAAGCGCCGCGCGGCATGATTGTTCTAAGCGTGGAGCCGGCTTCTCCCTCGGCCGAGAGACTCTTGGTGGGTGACGTAATCTTGCGCATTGGCGAGGTGGAGGCCCTAGGCGTAGCCGAGGTGCAGAACGTGTTGGACCCCGACCGGATCGGCGACAAGATTCCGCTTGAGGTGCAGCGAGCTGGTCAAATCCTGCAACTCGAAATTGAAATTGGAGAACGCCGATGAATGCCACGGGATTCGGCGAGATCGCGGAATCGGTGCGGCGCGCGAGCGTCGTGGTGCGTACGGCCGGCCATGCGTCCGGATCAGGCGTGGTATGGAATGCACAAGGCCTCATCGTTACCAACGCGCACGTCATCGGACGAGGGCCGGTTGCGGTGGAGACCTGGGATGGCCAGAGGGTGGTAGCGGAGATTCTGGACAGGGATTCCGCGCGGGATCTCGCATTGTTGCGCGCCGAGCGGGACGACGTGGCCGTGCCGGCTTGGGGCGATTCGAGCTTACTTCGGCCAGGCGATCTGTTGGTTGCGGTTGGTAACCCGCTCGGTTTTGTCGGTGCTCTCTCGACCGGCATCGTGCACGCGCTGGGACCGGTCCGAGGTCTTGGGCCGCGGCGTTGGGTGCAGGCCAACATTCGCCTAGCTCCGGGCAACTCCGGCGGAGCCTTGGCTAACGCGCGCGGCGAGATTGTGGGGGTGAATTCCATGATCGCCGGAGGCATGGGGCTGGCGATCCCGTCCAACGAGGTCAGGGCGTTCGCGGAACGGGCGCTCCGGCCTCAGCGGCCTCCGGTCCTGGGGGTAGAGGTGGAACCCGTTTCCTTACGGCTCGGTAAGAATCTTCGCCCGGCATGGCGCATCCAACGAATTAGTCCCCGGGGACGAGCTGAGCAGGCTTCGTTGCTTGTGGGAGACGTCATAATAGGAACTGACGGAAAGCAATTCGAAGGAACTGCCGACCTTAGCGAACGTCTCTCACAAGGAGGCCTGCTAGAACTGGAGTTTCTGCGGGGCGGTCGGCCGGTTCCGCGAGTGGTAGCTATCCCTTTGGATGGAGTCGGCGGGCATGAAATCGGCGGGCAAAGGAGAACGCAAAGCGCGGCATGACAAGAGTACGGATCAGTGCAACCAGTCCGGTAGTGGAAGCGGGCCTGCGGAATCTCCTGGAGCAGCAGATGGGCATGGAGACGGCGCGGTCCGGGGAGATTGCGGACGTCTTGTTATCCGATCGGGACTGGAGCGAAATTCCCCAGGACCCTCCGTCGGTTCCGGTCGTGATGTTGTCCCACCAACCGCCGACTAGCCTAATCCAGCAAGGGGCGCGCGGAGTGTTGCCGCCAAACTCCACTGGGACAGAGATCCGAGCGGCTTTGGAAGCCGCCGCAGCCGGTCTGATGGTGTTGCCGTTCCAGGCGCCCACCTATGTCCCGGCCTCGATGGGTACCGTGACACAAAACGCGGTAAGCGACGCGGGCAGCGATAGCTTGCTCACGGCTCGCGAAAAAGAGGTGCTGGGCTTGCTGGCCGAGGGTGTCGGCAACAAAGAAATAGCGTGGCGCTTGCACATCACGGAGCACACGGTGAAATTCCACGTCAGTTCCTTGATGACGAAGCTGGCTGCGGGTTCCCGTACCGAGGCGGTCACGCAAGGCATCCGCCGGGGCTACGTTTCGCTTTAGGCGCGACGCCGGTTTTCGGTATCCAGGGCGCGCGGGGGATCGAAGCGCGGATTCTCGACCGGAACTTTTGCGCCGCATTCGTCCATCCACCGATGTAGGCGTGCGAGTAGGTCTTTGACGCGGGCCGGCTCGGCTGCGCTTAGGTCACGGGTTTCGCCCAAGTCCCGTTTTAGGTTGTACAGCTCAACCCGGTGGCCTGTTCGATAGGTGCGCGTGGATTCCTCAACCCAATCGCCGAAATACTCGATCAGCTTCCAATCGCCGGAACGAACGGCCGCGCTGGGCGTGGCCAGCCAGATCATGTCGTAGAAAGGCATGTACCAGAAGAGATCTCTCTGCGCCAACGGGCGGCCTGTGCGAATCCTCGGCCCGAGATCCGCGCCGTCCAGGGCGTGCCCCGAAGGCGGAGTCGCTCTGGCCAAGCTAAAAAAGGTGGGCAGCAGATCGACAGCGTGGACGGGTGTGGAATCGGTCACGCCCCGTCGTTTCTGGCCGGGGAAACGCGCAATCATGGGCACCCTGATGCCGCCTTCATAAGCGGAGCCCTTCCAGGCGCGCAGCGGTGTACTGGGGAATTCCTCACTGTTGATTCGGGGGCGCAGCATACCGTCTGGATCCGGTTTGGGACCGGGAAAATGATTGCGGGCGACGCCCCCGTTGTCGCTCAAGAAAACGACCGCCGTATTTTCGGCCTGCCCCGACGCCTTAAGGGCGCCCAGCAAGCGCCCCACGGAATTGTCCATGTGCTCCAGAGCGCCGAGATAGGTGGCATTGCCCAGGCCCTTTTCCGGCGCGCCGCGTTCGCGGTACTTGCGCACCAAGGCATCTGGAGCGCTGACCCGGTTGTGAATGGAATGGTGGGAAAGGTAACAGAACCAGGGCTTGCCCCGTTCCGCGTTCAGAAACTCGATCGCCTCGTTCGTGAGCCGGTCCACGGCCTTGTCGCCCGTATTTTGTTCGTTAGCTATGGCTGGGGGCTGGCTGACCGTATCGAAACCATAGTGGCGGCTGGCCTCCGCGCGCAGATTCGTGTAGTTGCCATCGGCGTTCGCCGTAAGGTGCCATTTGCCAAAGATGCCCGTTCGGTAACCGGCCGCTTGCAGTCCCTTGGCGAGATTGAAGTCTTCCCGCGCGAGGTTCTCCTTGAACTGCTCCTCGGCCATCCGCGCGTACGGATAGCCGTACCAGGGGATCACGTGCCACATTTTGTTGCGGGCCGTGTACTGACCGGTGAGGATCGTCGCGCGTGTCGGCGTGCATTGTGGCGTCACATAGGCGTTGGTGAAGCGCACGCCTTCCCGCGCCAGGCCGTCGAGATGGGGCGTGGCGACGAGCTTGTTGCCGTAGGAGGACAGGGTGGGGTATCCGAGGTCGTCCATCAGTATCAGAAGGATGTTAGAGGGTTGGCTTGCTTGCCCTAGGGCCAGCGGCGTGGCGCCTAGAAAGGCGCGGCGAGTGAGTGGCATCGGATCGATCTCGTATTTGATAATATCGCCGCATATGGTTCAGAACTCCGCTTTCCACGACACGCGCCGCCGCTTCGTTCGTACGCTTGGCCTCAGTGCCGCCGCCGCGCCGATGATTTGGTCGAAAGACAAGGCGCCTCTGCTGGGTTCGGGTGCGCACCAGTACGAACCCATCGCCGGCTGGGGCATGGAGTTGCCGGCAGGGACCGAATATGGCTATACGCACGGCGCGGCCATCGACAAGGCGGGCCACATCCACATCTTCCACACCGGCAAGAAGCCCGTAGTCGAACTCGACAAGAAGGGCAAGTTCGTGAAGAGCTGGGGCGATGAATTCTCCGGAGGCGCCCACGGGATGCACTACGTGCGCGAGGGTTCGAGCGAGTTCTTCATCCTGTGCGACACCAAGCGCGGTGTGGTGGCCAAGTACACGCTTGGCGGGGAGAAGGTTTGGGAGGTCGTTGGGGTGCCTAAAGGCGCGGAGAGCCTTTACAAAGACGGGATGAAGTATTCCCCGACGAATGTGGCAGTGGCTCCGTCCGGAGAGGTCTTCATTGGCGACGGTTACGGTTCGAGCTTTATCCACATCCTGGCGAAGGATGGCTCCTACAAAAGCAGTTTTGGCGGCAAAGGCAAGGAGGCCGGCCAGATGAACTGCCCGCATGGCCTTTGGGTGGATCAGCGGTCGGGCAGCCCGATCCTGACGGTGGCCGACCGCGCCAACGTGCGGCTGCAGCACTTTACGCTCGAAGGCAAGCACATCGGCTACACGACGGCCGAGTTGCGCTATCCCTGCCACTTCGCCCCGCACAAGGACTACGTCGTGATTCCCGACCTCCATGGCCGCGTGACGATTTTCGATAAGGAAAACAAACTCATCACGCACTTGGGCGACAACGAGGGCGTGAACAAGATCAAGGGCTATCCGAATCTGCCGAAAGACCAACGCGTGTTGGGCAAGTTCATTTCGCCGCACGGCGCCATCGTCGACAAGAAGGGCAACATTATCGTGGCCGAGTGGATCAGCGACGGGCGGCTCACGTTCCTGAAGAAGGTTTAGAGCGTTACTCTTAAAGCATGGAAATGGTTCTCCGTCCAGCGTCGGCCGCCATGCCCGCGCCGGATTTCCGCCCCGCCAAAATCAGCGTCGCAGCCTACCACGAACTCGTCTCCGTCGGCTTCTTCGATGAGGGTCCCGAGGTTGAATTGTTGCAAGGATATTTGGTGGAGAAAATAGGGAAGAACTCGCGGCACAGCGGTGTCAACGAAATTCTATACAAGTCGCTCCTGCGCAAACTGCCGGCAGGCTTGGGAATTCGAAGCCAAAATCCAATTACGTTGGCCGACAGCGAGCCGGAGCCCGACATTTGCGTCTTCCGCGGAGAGGATGCGGATTTCCTTGATCGTCATCCTTTGCCGAGCGAAGTGTTGCTGGTGGTGGAGGTTGCCGACACTACTGCGCGTCGCGACCGTGAATGGAAACGCGACATCTATGCCGCCGCAGGCATCCCGCTTTATTGGGTTGTAAATCTGCAAACGTCCGAGACGGAGCTCTACTCTGATCCAGAACTTGGCCTTTATCGTGGATTGAAAGTTGTTCGCCGTGCAGAGAAGTTAGAGTGCACCTTGGACGGCCATGCCTTGGCGATCGAGCCTAGCGAAATCTGGGGCTAGAAAATCTTCGACGTAATCGCGCCTTCGCTGGCCGAGCCGACGGTCTTGATGTATTTGGCGAAGACGCCGGTTTTGTACTTCGGCTCCGGCTTTATCCATTGGGCGCGCCGCGCAGCCAGCACCGATTCCTCCACCTCTAGCTCAATCGTGCGCTTCTCGATGTCGATGGCCACGATGTCGCCGTCTTCGACAAACGCGATCGGCCCTCCGTCGACGGCCTCGGGCGCGACGTGGCCAATCATGAAGCCGCGCGTGGCGCCGCTGAAGCGCCCGTCGGTCAGCAATGCCGTGGTATCGCCTAAACCAGCGCCCATGATCGCGCCGGTCACGCCCAGCATCTCGCGCATGCCGGGGCCGCCCTTGGGGCCTTCATAGCGGATTACCACAACATCGCCATGCTGTATCTTGCCGCCCGTGACGGCCTTCATCGCGTCTTCTTCGCGTTCGAAAACCCGCGCCGGGCCGCGCTGCCCTTTTCTTTCAATCCCGGTAACCTTGATAACGCAGCCTTCGGGGGCCAGGCTGCCGCGCAGGATCACGAGGCCGCCCGATTTCTTGATCGGATTAGCCAAGGTCTGGATCACTTCCTGGCCGGGGGTCTCCTGGGCGTCGTTGGCTTCTTCGGCGAAGCTGCGGCCGGTAACGGTGATTGCGCTGCCGTCGACAAAGCCACCCTCGACCAATCGCTTGGCTACCACGGGAATGCCGCCCGCCGTATGCACGTCGGCCGCGGTGAATTTGCCGGCCGGCTTGAGGTTCGACAGTAACGGCGTCCGCGCGCTGATGGTCTGGAAGTCGTCGATCACCAAGGGCACGCCCGCCTCTTGCGCCATGGCCAGCAAATGCAGGACGGCGTTCGTCGAACCGCCCGTTGCGGCGACGCTCGCGATGGCGTTTTCAAAAGCCGCGCGGGTGCAGATGTCCCGGGGCAGGAGGTTCCGCTTTACGGCTTCCACCGCAATTTCACCGCAGCGTTTGGCGACGGCGTCCTTGGCCGGGTCCACTTGCGGAGTGCTGGCGGTGTTCATGGGCGCGAGCCCGATCAGTTCCATCACGGTTGCCATGGTGTTGGCGGTAAACTGCCCGCCGCAGGCGCCCGCGCCGGGGCAGGCTTTGTTTTCGATATCCAGCAGTTCTTCGTCGCTGATGCGTCCGGCGGCGTTCGCGCCCACGGCTTCAAAGACGTCCTGCAGCGTCAGGTCGATCCCGTTGCGCTTGCCGGGCATGATGGTGCCGCCGTAGAAGATGACGCCCGGAATGTTCAGGCGTAACAGCGCCATGGCCGCGCCGGGGATGGTCTTGTCGCACGCCACCATGCAAATGAGCCCGTCGAACATGTAGCCGCGCGCACACAGCTCGATGGAATCGGCGATGATGTCGCGGCTGACCAGCGAGGCTTTCATGCCCTCGGTGCCCATGGTCACTCCGTCGCTGATGGCGACCGTGTTGAATTCCATGGGCGTGCCACCGGCGGCGCGAATGCCTTCCTTGACGTGCGCGGCCAGCTCCCGCAAATTGTAGTTGCACGGCATGGTCTCGATCCACGTGTTGGCGATCCCGATGATTGGCTTGCGCAAGTCCTCGTCGGTGAAACCGATCGCTTTCAGCATGGAGCGGGCGGGAGCGCGGTCCCGGCCCTGGGTGATGGTGTAGCTACGGAGCGCCATAATGCCGCGATTATATCAAGTACCTTGACCTTTTTTGCCCCGCGAATTTCGCCATGCGAAACTAAAAGTTCCCCTCAAAGCCTGTGACTCGAATCCTTGCCATTCATGCCCATCCCGACGATTGGGAGATCCTGGCGGGCGGCACCCTCGCCCTGCTGGCGCGCACCGATTGCGCCTTGAGCGTTTGCACCATGACGGCCGGCGATTGCGGCACGGCGGAGATGGGCCCCGAGGAGATCTCGGCGGTGCGGCGCCTGGAAGCCTCAACGGCCGCCATGCTGATCGGGGCCGAATACCATTGCGCCGAGTTTCTCGATCTGGCGATTGAAAACAACGACGCATCCCGTCGCCGTGTCACGGAGATCCTGCGCCGCGCGCGGCCCGATATTGTGCTTACGGCGAACACGCCCGACTACCATTGCGACCATGAGGCCACGCATCTGTTGGTGCGCGACGCCTGCTTTGGCGCTTCCGCCCCCAACTACCGCAGTGGCGACGCGCCCGCACTAGAGCGTATCCCCCATCTCTACTTCATGGATTCCACCGAAGGCATCGACCGCGACGGGCGCTACCTGAAGCCGGAGTTCACCGTGGACGTGTCGAGCGTCATCGATCTCAAGAAGGCTCTGATCGGCTGCCACGAGAGCCAGCGGGCGTGGTTGAAAAAGCAGCACGGCCTGGAAGACTATGTCGAAATCGCGGCGCAATGGACGGCCAAGCGGGGCGGGGAAGCGGGCTTCGCCTTTGGCGAAGGCTTCCGCCGCTACCGGGGCCATCCCTACCCGCAGACGCCCCTGCTTGAAGAAATCCTGGCCCAGATAACGGAGCTCCGCTACTCATGAACCATTCCCCATTTGCCGCCCCCAAGCGCACGGTGCGCACCAGGCGCGTGGACGAAGTCTCCTCGCTCGACGAACTGATCCGCCACTGTCTGCCCGCCTTCGGGGGCGCCTTCTTTCGCCGCATCTATTCGATCCTCGATACGGCCATCGGCTTGGGATGCCCGATCACGCTTTCTATCGCAGGCCCGGTAACGGTAAGCGGCCAGCACCAAACCTGGCTCATTCCGTTGCTGGAGACCGGCTGGATCGCCTATCTCTCCACCACCGATGCCGTCTGCTACCACGACGGCCACCGCAGCCTTAGCGGCCACGCCGAGCCCGTGCACGAGGTGCCAATCTTTGGCGACGATGGCGCTTTGCGCGACGAGCGCACCATCCGGGTGACGGACATGGCTTTTGACGAAGACGTACTGCTGGATCAGGACCGCTTCCTGTCGGCCATCCTGCAAACGCCGGAATTTCAGCGCCGCATGACGGGCACGGAAATGCGCAACCTGTTGGGAGCCTTTTATGCAAGGCTCGAAAAGCGCAATGGCGCGCAGGAGGGATTGCTGGCCGCCTGCCATAGTTTGGCGCTGCCCATCTTTGTCGGCGCACCGGGGGACGGCAGCGTTTTCCTGAACTCAGTGAAGCTATGGGCGATGAAGCAAGCGGGCCTGCTCGAGGACTACGCGTTCGATCTTGATTTGCACGCCGAGGTCTTTGAGTCCTGCGCCTATCACTACTGGGGCCTTTTCCAGAGCGACGCGAAGGCGCTAGCGACGTTGGTGCTGGGCGGGGGCGTGCCCAAGAATTACAACCTGCAACCCGAACCAGCCCTCGGCCAGATCCTCGGCTTGCCCAACGTGCGCGGCTACAATTTTGATGTCCAGATTGTCAGTTCGCCGGTCACCGATGGTTCGCTCTCCAGTTGTTTTCCCGCGGAAGCGGTTACCTGGGGCAAGGTGGATAAGGACACCTACACAGAGGCGACGGAGAGCATGCAGTGCGATTATTCAATCCTCATGCCATTTTTGGTGAAGGCGCTGCTGGATAACCGTGCCGCTTACGCCGCGCAGGCGGCCCAAGTGGGGGAGGAGCGGCTCTTCGCGGAGCAGCCCAAGGCGCGCGGCTACCTGCGCTCCCGGGAAGGCTACCGGCTGTTCTCGCGCCGTGAGGAACTCGTCAAAACGCTGCGCGAGGCCGTTCAGTTGAATCGGGACTGGCTGATGGAGAGTCTTTCGTACCCTCTGTAACCGCGCGGAGTGCATCTAAATCCGTTATTGTGGCGTAGATGAAACTTGCACTCCTGTTCTACGCGGCGGTCCTAGGTGGCAGCGCCGCCACGGTTGAGAAAGACGTGGAATTCGCCAAACCCGGCGGCTTTTCGCTCACCCTGGACGCGAGCATTCCCGACGGCCCAGGTCCGCACCCGGCCGTCATCATCGTGCATGGCGGCGGCTTTATCCGCGGTGACAAGCAGACCTTCGTTCCGCCGCTCTTTCCGCCGCTGACGGAAGCCAACTTTGCCTGGTTCAGCATCAACTACCGCTTGGCGCCGCAGTATCAATTTGCCGCCGCGCATGAGGACCTGGGCGCGGCGATGCGTTTTCTCAAAAAGAACGCCAAGCGCTATCGCATCGATCCCCAAAGGATCGCCGTGATGGGCGAGTCCGCGGGAGGAACGATTGTCGCTTACTACGGTATGACGGCCAAGGGCTCTATGAAGCCGAAGGCGGTCGTGGATTTCTATGGCATCGCCGACTGGAATTTGAACTTGAATCTTAAGGGTGAATTGAGCGAGAACGCCAAGCAATGGCTGGGACCGCTAGCCGATTCCGAGGCCAGCCGCGCCAAGGCTTCCGCCATCACCTATGCCGCCAAGGACGCGCCGCCCTTTCTCTTTCTCCATGGCACCCGGGACACGCAGGTTCCCTATGAGCATTCCCCGCGGCTTTGCGAGGCCCTCAAGGCAGCCGGAGCCCGTTGCGAGGTGTTTACCGTGGAAGACGGCGCGCACGGCGTGGGTGCCTGGGAGAAAGAGGCCCGCTTCCAGGCCTACAAGAAAAAGATGATCGAGTGGCTGAAGGCCAATCTCTAGACTCTAGAAAGTGAGCCGCATGTTCAGGATCACCACGCGCGGACCGCTGTCGGTGCCGGTGATCTGCCCGAAGTTGGTCGCGTTGATGCTGGTCTGCAGCAGAGACGCGTCCGTGAAGAAGGGCTTGTTCAAGACGTTATCGGCCGTTACGCCGATTTGCAATTGATACTTCTCCCGGATGGTGATGGTCTTGAGCAAATTCATATCGAGCAGGAAATAACCTGGGCCGTAGAAATAGGTAAGCGGGGCGCTGCCCAGCGTGCCGGGAGCGGGATTGACGGCGACGATCTCGCCGGTGTTCTTGTCGCGTACGGCTTGCAGGATGCTGCGGCCCTGCACGCCGTTGGCCGCGGTGATGCCCTGCACCTGTGGGTCTGGAACGACTTCGTAATCGGGAAAGAAAAATACGCCGTTGCCGCGCTTCACCAGGCGCCCCACGTTGTTGCCCAAAGGAGCGGTGAAAGTAGCGGTGTTATCGCCGGAGAAATTGTTGAAGGAACTGCGCCCGCTGAACCAGGAAATCGGCTCGCCCGCGAACATGTTGAAGAGCGCGCCCACCTGCCAGTGTTCCAGCAGCTTTCCCCACACGCCGCGCGAAGATCCCAGAAACTTCCGCTTGGGTCCGAAGGGCAGGTCGTAGAGCCAATTGCTCCGGAAGATGTGCGGCACGCTAAAGCTCAAGAGGCGCTTTTCGATGCTACGGTCGCGCAGCGTGCGATAGCTATCCAACATCTCCTGGCCGGCGCCTTCCTCCTCGCCAAGCGCCTTGGACCAGGTGTAATTGGCCTGCAGGGTAAGACCCTTGGAGAAGCGCTTGCTGACGTCGGCTTGGAAGCTGTGATAAGTGGAGCTGGCATAGTTGCCCAGGAGCGTGGCGGAGGCGAATTGCGGATTCACCACCACAAAATTCTCCGGCAGCCCGCCGGTGCTGAGCAGACCACCGTTGCGTCCGCCCACGTTCTGGGTATTGACGTAGTTGGCAAAGGCCCCGACGCTGTTGTTGGCCAGGTAGCCGGCAAGCGTCGCATTGGTGCGCATGAAGGTGGAACCGGTCGCGTTGCCCCGCAGGCCGCGCAAGAGATCGTTCAGCAGAGGACTCTCCTGCCCGCGCTGGGCCAGCTGGAAAGCGTCGAGAATACCGTTCTCGAAGATGTTCGTTTCGTTCAAATTGGTGGCCCGTAACAGGCGGGTGCCCTTATTGCCGACGTAGCGCAGGTCCAGCAAAAGGCCTCCCGGCAACTCCCGCTGGAGGCTAAGGTTCCAATTCTGCACATAAGGCTGGCGCAGGCGGTCGTCGATCGCCCGCACCGCCTGGTTTCGATCGCTCAGCGGCACCGTGGCCAGCGGCGCCTCAGTAGGCGCCAGCGGCAATTGCACGGCCCCGAGGTTGGTATAAGCGGAGGTATTTCTTACCACGCGATTGCGCAATCCCGGCTGGTCGCCGCTAAACACGTCAATCACCCGCAGCGAATTGCGTTCAAAGCCGATGCTGTAGCCCGCGCGCAAAATGGTCTTGTTCTTGCCAAACCAGGGCAGCCCCCAACTGAGCCCGACGGCCGGCGCAAAGTTGTTGCGGTCCGGCGCAAACAAGCCGCGGTCGGGGTTGGCCGTGCGGGGGCCCACCAGTTCGATCCCAGTCAAAGAGCCTCCCGTCGCGCCGGGCCGGAAAAGAGCGCTGGCATCCCGTCCCGAAATGCCATACAGTCCGGCGGTACCGCCCACCACGTTGGCCGTCTTTCCGTTCTTGTCGAAGGGAACCTGGTAGTACTCGTAGCGGAGCCCCAGGTTGAGGGTGATGTTGCGCGAGACCCGCCAGTCGTCCTTAAAGAAGAAAAAGTGCTCCCGGCTCTTCCACACGCGCGCCTTGTACTCGCCGGCCAAGTATTGCGGATTGGCGCCGCCCGGGGAATTGAAAGCCTGGATCATCTGGTTCACGCTGCCGGCCAGATCGTTCAGCATGTTTTCCGCGGCCGCCTGATTGCGTCCGATCCCGGGAATCGCCGCGAAGTTGGCGACCGGGGTGATGCCCTGGCCCAGGTTAACGCGGGGCATCACGTCAAAGGAGTTGTAACCGTTCGTCGAAACGAACCATACCGAGGCGCCGGCCTTGAAGCTGTGCTTGCCCTGGATCCAGCTGAGGTTGTCGCTCCACTGGTAGTTGGGGGAGAAGCGCCCTTGGGGGTCGTTATCCGTCAGGATCGGATCTGTGACACTCACGAAATCCAGCAGGTACGGAGTGCCGTTAATCTTGGGCAGCACTTCCAGCCCGCCCGGCACCTCCCACGGCGCCAGGCTTTGACTGCGGCTGCGCAAAATGCCGATGCTGAATTCGTTGGTGATGTTGCTCTTGAACACGCTGAAAATCTTCAACGCATAACTGGAATCCGGCGAGAGCACGTTGCCGCCCGGCGCGGCCGGGAAGCGTTGGCTCTGGAAGCCGTTAAAGGAACTGGAGCCCTCGCGGTTCCAGCTAAAAGATGCCCGGTGCCGGTCGTTGAAGTTATGGTCGATTTTGACGTTGTACTGGTCGCGGTCGCTCGACGAACGCTGGATCCAGGAGTAGCCCGCGGTATTTAAGCCGTCGCCCACATTGAACACGTTCGGCGCCGGCATCAGGTCCAGCATTTGCTTGACCATGCCGGTCTGATCCGGCCCCATGCGCCGCGCGTCGCGGTTGAACACGCTGACGGTCTGCAGATCTCCCGTCGCCGTGGGCGGCCGCAGTGGATTGCCTTGGAAATCGACGGTGGGCACCAGGGCGCTCGCGTTGCCGTTTTGTAGGCCCGGGAAGTAACGGAAGATGCCGTTGCGCGCCTGCGGCGTAAAGACCGTCCGGGTAACCCGGTTGCGCTGGCGTTGGCGCTCGGCTTCGTACAGGAAATGAAAGAAGGTCTTGTTCTTGCCGTTGTAGATTTTCGGCAACACTACGGGTCCGCCCACGCGCCCCCCGAATTGGTTGCGGATCAGTACATTGCGGGGCGCAATCGGCGTGCCGTCTTCACTGGAGCCCTGCAGATTGTTGAAGAAGGTATTCGCGTTCAGCACCGTGTTGCGGTGGTACTCAAAGAGGCTGCCGTGCAGTTCGTTGGTGCCGCTGCGGGTGAGTAGCTGCAGTTGGCCGCTGCCGCGCCCCAGTTCGGCGTCGGCCGGCGAGGTAATGACCCGGAACTCCGCAATGCGGTCCACGCTGAGGAAGAAGGGCGAGCTGCGGCCTTGATTAATGCGGGCGTCCTGGATATTGACGCCATCCACTTGGATGTTGAGCGTGCCGATGCGCGCGCCGCTATAGTAGCTGCCGTAGCTGCCGGCCTGGGTCGTGGCCAAGGTCAGGGCATTGCGGCTGGTGACCGGCAATTCGAGGACGCGCTTTCCCTCCACCACTCCGCCCACGGAGGAGGTGGCGTAGGCGAGGTCCATTTTCGCGTCCGAAACCACTTCGATGGATTCCGCCGTGGTGGCGATTTCCAGCGTCAGATCGAAGTTCAAGCGCGCGCCTACTTCGAGAGTAATTTTTTCGAGCGTGGACTTGCGGAATCCCGCCGCCTCGCCGCTCAAGGTATATTCGCCCACGCCGAGGGCGGGCAAAACATAGAGCCCCTGCGAGTTGGCCTGTACGCGGGTGGCGATGCCGGTGTTCTTGTTGCGCGCCTCCACCGTCGCACCGGGCAGAACCGCGCCCGAGACGTCCCGTACCGTTCCCCGGATGGCGGCGTCGGTCGTCTGGCCGAACGCATGGCCGAGCGCGAAACCAAAGCACAAAGAAATCAACAGCAAGCGAGACCCGTAAAGCATATTCATCGAGAGTAAACTCGAACGGCCGGAAGTGCAAATCTTTCCCACTCGTCCCCGCAAGAATGCATTTGAGCCCTTCGCTATTCTCTGGCCGCTCCCTGCGCCAAAGTGCCGTTTTTTATGGCAACCTAGTACCGTTGCACCTTCCGGAGCTCCTATGATCAACTGCCCTCTCTGCGCCGCCGCGCTCGATATTGATGAAGACGAACTGGACGAAGGGGACGTCTTTAACTGCGACGAATGCGCGGGCTCTATCCGCGTAGCCAGCACGGGCCCGCTCGAACTCGAAAAGGAAGAGGATAAGAAATTCGCCGCCGATACCGACGAGGACTTTGAGGACGAGGACGAGGAAGAAGAAGAGGATGACGAATTCGACGAGGACGACGAGGACGAAGAAGAGGAAGAGGAAGAAGAAGACGACTGGAATTAGCCGCCGTCTCTTCCTGCTAGCCTGTGGCGCTTCTGTGGGCGGGGCGCAGAACTCCACGGCTTACGCGCTGATCGCCGGTACGGTCTTTCGCGAAAACGGCCTTGCCTTTCCGGGCGTGCTGGTGGATCTGAAGCCCTCCCGGACCGGCAAAGGATTCAAAAAACAGTCCATGCCCACCACGCCCCGGGGCGAGTTTGTCTTTCGGGTACCAGCTGCGGAAATGTCCTACCAGGTTTCTTTGGCCCCCAGCGGTTACCGGCCGGAGGCGAAAGACGTCAAGATAGTAGGTGACGAACGCATCGACCTGAGTTTTTTGCTCGAACGCGCCCGTTAAGGAGAAGACCCGATGACCCGCCGTATCCTGCCCGCTCTTTTCGCCGCCCTTGTCGTTGGCGTGGCGGTGAGCGCCGCCCAGCAGTTGCCCGCACCGCAGACGCCCAATCCTCCTCTATTCAAGGGTGAAAAGCCCAAGAAAGAAGATGGTTCGCGCAGTGTGAGCGGGGCCGTTCGCGATGCGGGGGATGCGCTGGCGGCCGACATCATCGTTAAGATCAAGGACACCAAGACGCTGGCCATCCGTTCGTTCATCACCAAGGACGACGGGGCCTACAGTTTTCAGGGTCTTTCCAGCGGCGTCGACTATGAAATCAAGGCTGAATCCCGGGATGGAGCGGCCAGCCCCACCAAAATTCTTTCCGTCTACGACAATCGCAAGATGGCCGTTATCAACCTGAAACTGGAACCGAAAAAGAATTGAGGAGTATTCTCATGACCTTCGCAAATGCGGCCGTGGCCGCCATCCTTTCCGCTTCGGCCCTGCTGGCGGGAGACGCCGCTATTGGCTCCAGCGTGGCTCCCTTTAGCTTGAAAGACGCCGCCGGCAAAACGGTCAACGTCGCGCCTGGCAAAGAAACCGTGGTGGTCACTTTTGTCTCGACTCAATGCCCGATTTCCAACGACTATAACGACCGCATGACCGCCGTGTTCCAAGACTATTCCGCGAAGGGCGTCAAGTTTTTCTTCGTCAACGCGAACTCAACGGAACCGGCCGCGGTGGTTGCCGAACATAAGAAGTCCGCCGGATGGCCTTTTGAAGTCTATAAGGACGAAAGCGCCGCGGATACTCTCGGTGCGCAAGTGACGCCCGAATCCTTCGTTTTCGATAAAGCGGGCAAACTGCAGTACCGCGGCTACATCGACGATTCGCGCAATCCGGCCCGTATTCAGTCCCAAGGGCTGCGTAATGCCCTCGACGCGGTGCTCGCCGGCAAAGCCGTAGCCCAACCCACCACCAAGGCCTTCGGCTGCACGATCAAGCGCGCGCGCAAGAGCTAGCATGAAGATCCTCCTGTTGCTGGGCACGCTCGCCTGGGCGGCCACGGCGCCGGCCCAACTGATGCCGGTCGACGAAGCCTCTTATCCGAAAACCCTGGCCGCTCTCAAAGGCAAGACCGTGCTGGTGAACTTCTGGGCCACCTGGTGCGAGCCTTGCCGGAAGGAAATGCCGGAGCTAGCCAAGTTGACGTCCGCGCTGGCCGCCAAGGGCTTTGCCTTGGTCACGATTTCCGCCGACGAGCCCGAAGACGAAAAGGCTGCGCTGGAATTCTTGAAGAAGGCCGGCATTAGCGGTCCTGCGTATCTGAAACGCGCGAAAAACGACGACCAGTTCATTAACTCGATCGACCCCAAATGGTCCGGCGCGCTGCCCGCCTTGGTGCTCTACGACAAGACCGGTAAGAAGGCCAAATCCTGGACGGGCGAAGCGGATTTAAAGCAAGTGCGCGCGGCCATCGAGAAACTGCTCTAGTCGCGGCGCCTGCGGAGTCGGCGCCCTTTGCTACCTTGAGAAAGGCATGCTAAAACAGACTATTTTCCGCGAATACGACATTCGCGGCATCGCGGATCGGGACCTGCTGAGCCCCGACATCGTCGACCTCGGACGGGCCATCGGCACCTACATGATTCGCCGCACCGGCAAGCGCATTAACTTGGGGCGGGACTGCCGTCTTTCGGGCCCAAGACTGCACGACGCCTTGCTCGAAGGGCTGCTATCGACGGGCGCCGAACTAACCGATATCGGCGTCGTTCCCACGCCGCTTTTGTATTATTCCGTCTATAAGTTCGGCGCTGAGGCGGGCGTGATGATTACGGGTTCGCACAATCCGAGCGACTACAACGGCTTCAAGATGATGGCCGGTAAAGCCGCCGTTTATGGGCAGGATATTCAGGACATCTATCAACTCATTGCCACCGGGGATTTTGAAAAGGGGGCGGGCACGCTAAAGGAAGCCGATGTCGCCACGCCGTATGTAGAAGAGATCGCGGCGCAGTTCAACTTTACAAAGCGCATCAAGGTGGTTTTCGATGCCGGCAATGGCACAGCGGGTCCGACTCTGCACCGGTTGCTAGAGAAGCTAAATGTGGAAGCCGTCGAGATGTACTTCGACATGGATGGGCATTTCCCCAATCATCATCCGGACCCCACCGTCGAAGAGAATCTCGACCATCTGAAGGCCGCCGTGCAGGCCCACGACGCGGAACTCGGCATCGCCTTCGACGGCGACTCAGACCGCATCGGCGCGGTGGACGAAAGCGGCACGGTGGTCTGGGGCGACCAACTCATGCTGATTTACGCGCGCGAGATCCTGACGCGCAAGCCCGGCGCCACCTTCATCGGCGAGGTCAAGTGCTCGAAGTTGATGTATGACGAGATCACGCGTCTGGGCGGCAAGCCGATCATGTATAAGACCGGCCACTCCCTCATTAAGGCCAAGATGAAGGAAGAACACGCCGAACTGGCTGGAGAAATGTCGGGCCACATCTTCTTTGCCGACCGCTACTACGGCTACGACGACGCCCTTTATGCCGCCTGCCGCTTGATCGAAATTGTAGCCGCCAGCGGCCAGCCGCTTTCGCATCAGCTGGCCGGTCTGCCCAAGATGGTCAACACACCCGAGATCCGCTTGGACGCCGACGACGAAACCAAGTTCGGCCTCGTCGAAAAAGTGAAGGCGCATTACCGGCAGACGCACGATGTGATCGACGTCGATGGAGTGCGCGTCAACTTCGCCAAGGGCTGGGGCCTGCTGCGCGCCTCTAACACGCAGCCCGTGCTGGTGATGCGCTTCGAAGCGGAAACGCCCGAACTGCTGGCGGAGTATCGCAGCGATATGGAAAAAACGCTCGCCCGTTTTCAGTAAGCGGACTTACCTCTCGGAGACCTCTCCAATTATCAGTTTCGAGTCCGACGAGAACTTGCGGAAGTTGGCGTAGGCCACGTTGATATCGACTCGAATCATTTTGCCCAGCACGCGGGCGTCCGCGCGGACATCGACGTGCTTGGGCACCCAGATTTCATCGTTCACGCGGAACTGCTCCACCTCGATCTTGGCGCCTTTTTGCAGGCGAAACAAGAACCATCCGACGGAGATCGTGTCGATGGAATCCAGCTCCATGCGCACCCATTCATGGCTCTGCTGGTCGATCCAGAGGCGCCCCGCCAAGGCCTTGAATTGGTCGGCGCGGCGCCCTTTGCCCTTCCAGCCCGGCTTGGGCTGGCCTTCGATAATCCAACAACCATGGCCGCTTTTCACTTCTTCGCCCAGCAAACGGAAGTCGAAGGCCTCCAGCACCTCCTGCCGCGCCTCGCGCTCTTCGCGCTTATCCTTATCGGTCTCGCCCCGGCGCTTGGCCCGGTCTTTGGCGCTTTCACGCTTGATTTTTTCAATCTGCTCGTCCACGCGCTTTTGCTCTTTGGCGGCTTCCTTGGCGCTTAGGGGCTTGCCGTCCTTTTCCACCAGCCTCTCGATCTCTGTACCGTCGATGTGGATCACTTCCTCCAGTCGGTCTTTCGTGTCCTTAACGCGCCCCTCTTTATCGAGTGATTGAACGACGGAGCGCTTCTCATAGGCATAGCGATTTAAAGCGTCCACGTTGCGCCAGTCCCGCTCCAGAGACAACCGGACAATTTCCTTCGGGTCTTGGGCCAGCAGGGCGACGCTGGCGGCCGCCAGCAAAAGCAACAGTTGCATCTTCACCTCAACGGATCTGACGATAAAGCCAGCCCAATCGTTCCGCCGGAAATCCCAGGCAGAAAAGGGTTTGAATAATCACCCAGACGCACACCGTATGCAACAGTCCGCCCCTGCGCCAGCGCCGGTCGGAGATGAAGATTGGTTCTTCGAGAAAGGCCATGCGCCGGCCGAACTTCCAAAGCGGGCCGTAGAGGCGGCGCCCGAACTCGTAATCCTCCAGGATCGGGTAGGGACGAAAGCCGCCCAGCCTGGCAAACTCGTCCCTCCGGACGAAAATGCCCGCGTCGCCGTAAAAGATGCCTACATATCTGCGCCAATGATAGATGGTGTCGAAGGCGCGGGCGATCCAGTCCTCCCCCTCAAAGCGCGCATCGAAGATGCCGCCTTGTCTGGCTGGATCCTCTAAAGACCGCCGGAGAGCCTCGAGGGCCCGCGGTTCGAGCCTCACGTCGGCATGCAGAAAAAGAAGGACCTCGCCGGTGGCGACGGCCGCGCCCGCGTTGAGTTGGGGCCCGCGGCCCGGCGTGCTCTGGACCAGTGTGGCCCGGCCCAAGCGCTCCCGCGTGCCGTCGACGGAGCCTCCATCGCTAACGATTACTTCGTGCGGGCCTAGGTCCCAGGCCATGCGTAAGAAGGCTTCTATCGTAGCGGCCTCGTTCAAGACCGGGACGACGATGGAAATGCGCAAGGGCTAGGTCCGGAGATTTCCCAGTTCGGCGCGGCCGGCCAGCGCCTTGACGCTCGGCCCCCCACAGAGGCCGACGCCCGTATTCTGCAAAGCGTGAAGCAAGTTATAAAGCACCTGATACATAACCTGCTCGCTCACGCCCACGCGTCCTGGTAGCTTGAAACGAAGGGGAATTTCCTTGGCAATGTGCACCCGTAAGCTATGCGGTACAACGTTGCCTTTTTTATCGCGGACGTTGGCGATGGCGATCGGCGTTTGCAGCACGGTCCCGCTGGCGCCGTCGACATAAAACTGGCAGCGGCTGAACCAGCCCAGGTTCGCGGGGTCCGCCGCGTCAAACAGCAACAAAGGTACGTTGCGTTCCATGGCCGTCACGTCTACTGTGACGGAACGGGAGTTCTCTTGCATGTGCGCCTCGAAACCCACCTGTCCGGCAATGGTTTCAATGGTCTCCGCTTCCAATTCCAGCAGAACGTACTTCTCCGCGCCAGCCTGCAATACCTGCATCGTTAGCCTTAGTTTACTATCTTGAGAATTGGCGAATTCAGCGAAAGTTTTTCTCTTTGATATCGACGGAACGATTCTGCGCCGCGCGGGCCCCGCGCACCGGATGGCGCTGGAACGGGCCAGCAGTCGCTGGGCGGGGCGCCCGGTCACGGCGGAGGGCGTTCCCGTGGCCGGTATGCTCGATCGGGATATCTTGCGCCTGATGCTGAGCGGGGCGGGAGTAGGAGAAAAGCGAATTAAAGTGCTGCTGCCTGAGATCGTCGCCGAGGCCCAACGACTCTACCCGCGTCTCTGCCCGGACCTCAAGTCCCGGATCGCGCCCGGGATGCGGGCCTTTCTGGAGCGTTTGCGGCGCGCGCAGATACCTTGCGGACTAGTAACGGGCAATCTCTCGCGCATCGGTTGGCACAAAATGACCAAGGCCGGCCTGCGGGCGTACTTCCGCTTTGGCGCCTTCGCCGAAATGGGGCGAACGCGTTCGGATCTCGTTCGCTTGGCGCTGCGCCAAGCGCCGCGGCATAAGCAGGCCTTTCTAGTCGGCGACCACATGAATGACATCCGAGCCGCCAAGGAAAATGGAATTCCCGTTATCAGCGTAGCCACCGGCCCTATGTCGCGGGAAGAACTCGCCGCCTTTGCGCCCGATTTTCTCCTAGACACCATGGACGACTTTCCATTGGAGATAATAAAAAGTTGATGTCTGCTCCTCGCGCCTCGGGTGCCCTAGCCGCCTTCTTCTTCGTTTTCAGTTATTCGGGCTGTTCATCGGAACCCGCCCCGCCGCCGGCGCCTCCGCCGAAGGCGATCGTAGGCGGCACGCTGATTGACGGTTCGCCCCGTCCACCCCAGACGAATGCGGCGGTGGTGGTGGAGAACGGCAAGGTGGTTGCCGCTGGGCCGGCAGCCTCCGTGACCATTCCCGCCAACGCCATCAAGACCAACGCGACGGGCCTCTATGTCACCCCGGGTCGCGGTGGCTTGGTGCTTGGTTATGGCGCCGACGCGGACATCTTTCTTCTAAGCGGCAATCCGCTGGACAATCCAAGTCTTCTTGCGAGCCCGGTTCGCCAGATGAAAGCGGGCGAATGGACGGATGTCGCAAAGAACTGAAGACGCCGCTCAATCGCTTTCCGTCAAACGCGCCGAAGTCGAGTTTCACAATTTCGCGAGCCTGGGCGAGCCGGAGCGCGCCCAGCGTGTCTATGCCGAGGAAAATGAGCGGCGCGGCGCCATCCTCAATCAACACCTCGACTTTGTCGGGCCGCTGACACCATTCCTTGAGATCGGGGCCAATGCCGGCCATTCCAGCTATATGCTGGCCAATCACTATGGAGCCGAAGGCTTTGCCTTGGATATCTCGGAGGATTCCCTTCGTTACGGCATCACCTTGCAGGAGCGCTGGAATCTACCGAAAGGGCCCGTGCTGGTGGCCGGCGACGCGCTGCACTTGCCCTTCGCCGACAATTCGTTACGCATGGTCTGCGCGTTCCAGATGCTCTCGCAATTCATGGATATCGAAAGCGTCATCTTGGAAGTGAAGCGGGTACTCCAACCCGGCGGCGTTTTCTTTTTTGCCGAAGAACCGATGCGCCGCCTGCTGACGGCGCGCCTTTACCGCTGCCCCTACTACGACACGATGAAGCCGTGGGAACGGAAGCTGGCCGATTGGGGCCTGCTGGGCTTTCTGGTCAAGGACGTGATTGGCGCCCACCAGGAAGAGAGTTTCGGCATCAAGCAAAACCACCGGATGTATCTGAGCGACTGGCATCGCCTGCTCACCAAGCACTTTACAGAACAACGCTACCAGCTCTTTGTTCCCGAGCGGGGCTGGGCGGAAAAGCTAGTCAAGAAAGCAGCGGTGCGGTTAGACCCCTATCGCTCCGATTGGCGGGCCGCGCGGCTGATGGGAGGCACCTTGGCCGCCATCTCCAAGAAAGCCGGCCACGCTCCGGCCCTCGACTTCGAGGCGGGGCGATTTGAAAAGGTGCTGCGCTGTCCGGATTGTGGCGGCGGATTTACGCGCGGGCCACTGCAGGCCCTGTCCTGCGTGTCTTGCGGCTATGAGGCCCCTCGTCAAGAGGGCGTCTACAATTTGCTCCCTTCTCACGATAAACGCGAACTGTATCCGGGAGATCGCGGGGACATTGTCGATTTCTCGCTGCCCGCCCACGAACAACACCTGGGCCATGGATGGTACGAGGTGGAGGGCGTCTACGGGAATAAATACCGCTGGATTGGCGCGCGCGCTTCCGCCTGGCTGGAAAATGTGAAGGGCGGGGAACAGCGTCTCCGCCTGCGGGGCTTTGCGCCGGAGGCAATTTTTCAGGCCAATCCGAAGCCGGTGGTCGAAGTCTTCGTCAATGGACTCCCCCACAAGGCGTGGACTTTGGACCGGAATGGGCTTTTTGCCCTGGAAACCAATCTATCCGCCGCCGCCCGCTATGACTTGGAGATTCGAGTCTCACCCGTATGGCGGCCCGCCAACGATGAGCGGGATTTGTCGGTGAATATTGGGATGATCCGGCTGGTGCCGCCGGAATAGGAGCTGGTGCCAGTCGAGTACGCCAGTCGAGTACGCCAGTCTGATCCGACGGCTTGGCTTCACATATAGCCCACTAATCCGGCCTGCTAGCCCGGCCGATCCGTCCAGCCTGCTAAGCCGACCCCTTTTTGAAATCCACTAGCCAGGTTTTCTAGTCCACGCCGCTAGTCCACGCCGCCAGTCCACGCCGCCAGTCCACGCCGCCAGTCCACACCGACGGCCTGAATCCACACCCTGGCTACCAAGTCCAGGCAGCGAGGCTGGCCGGTTCGTCAGCCCGCTCGCCCAGCCCGGTGGTCTTTTGTTCGTTGAGCCCCATAGGGAAGCCCCACAGCCGGGCCCGACGCTTCAGCTTCCCTGGACGCCGCCCGCCATAGCGCGCAAGCCGCTGGTCATCCGTTCGGAATCCGACCGCGCCAGGAGCATTTCTACAAATACCGGCACGAGGTGTGGATCTCGCCAGCCCGCCCGCGCTTCATTTTCCAATTGTTTGCAGGCTTCCGTAACGCTTAGCGCCTTCTTATAAGAGCGCACGCTCGTCAGCGCGTCAAAAACGTCGGCGATTTGCAGAATTCTAGCGAGCAACGGGATTTCCTCTTTTTTCAGGCCGTCCGGGTAGCCCGTGCCGTCCCACTTTTCGTGGTGATACCGGATGATTGGCAACACAGACGCAAGGCTCTTCATAGGCCGGCAAATTTCTTCGCCCCGCAGCACATGCCCCCGCATTACCTGCCATTCGTCGCTCGTCAATTGGCCGCGCTTGTTCAGGATCGAATCGGGAATGCCAATCTTGCCAATATCATGCAGATAGCCGCCCCGATGGAGTGCCAGCAATTCATTGCGCCCCAGCCCCAAGCGGATACCCAGTTCCACACTGAAGTACGAGAGCCGCCGGCAGTGGTCGCTCGTGCATTTATCCCGTTCCTCCACGGCTTGCGCCATCGTGAAGAGGATGCTTTCCACCTCGTCCAGGGAATCCAACGCCGCTTTATGGCGAAGCATGGACTGGACGCGCGCGCGCAGAATACTCGGATGCGCGGGCTGTTGCAGGTATTCGTCGGCCCCGCTTTGGAAGCCCTCCACTTCGTGCTCGGCCCCGTGCACGTTGGTCAGCATCAGGACCGGCAAGAGGTGCGTGGCCCGGTCGCCCTTAAGTTGCCGGCAGAATTCGAAACCATTCTGTTCCGGCAGGAACATGTCGCAGATGACAAGGTCTACGCGTTCCCTCGTCAGGACTTCATAGGCTTCGCTCGGCTTGCGCGCCTCGATAAATTGGCAGTCTAAGCTCTGGAGCGTGGCCCTCAGAATACGGCGGTTGAGATCCACGCCGTCCACCAGCAGAATGTTCGCGGGCCCGTCGGGGACCGTGAATAGCTCGACGTGCTCGCCAATTGCAGCCAAGGGAGCGGTGCTGATGAGACTGGCCAATTTCCTACCTAGGTCCTTTTTCGGCATGGCAGAGCACTTTCATTAGTGGTGGAACCGTGGAAAAGTACTAGGATGAAGGGGATATGTGCCGTTCTGTCCCTATTCTGTTTCTCCTCCTGGCCACGCTGCCCCTTAGCGCGGAAACAATGACGAAAGGCGAGCGCGATCGGGCGATGAGCGAGTTACACGCGTCTCGGAAGCTATTTCTGGACGCCGTTGCCGGGCTTTCCCCAACCCAGTTGGAATTCAAAGCGGCAGAAGGAAAATGGTCGATCGCCGATATCGCCGAGCATCTGGCTCTGACGGAAGAGTTGCTTTTTGGCGTGTATAAGCAAGCGGTGGCTGGGCCGGCGGATTCCTCCAAAAAAGCGGCGATGACGGACGAAGAGCTATTGAAGGCCATCCGCAGCCGCGACCAGAAGGTGCAGGCGCCGGAGCCAGCCGTGCCGAAACGGAGTTTTTCCTCGGTTGCCGCAGCCGTGAACGCCTTCCGAGAACGCCGGGATCGCAACATCCAGTTTGTAGAAACGAACCAGGACGACGGGGTTCGCCAGAAGATCCTGCCGAATTTCGGTATGGACGCCTACCAGGTCTTTTTGCTCCTGGCGGCTCATACGCAGCGCCACGTGGAGCAACTCCGCGAGGTGCAATCCGCAGCCGGATATCCTAAATCGCGCTAGGAGGGCGTGCGAAACTAAGGACCATGCGCCGTCCTTCCCTGCCCTTGGCTATGCTGCTGCTTTCGCTACCGCTCGCAGCCGCCCCGCCCACTTTTTATAAAGACGTTCTTCCTATTCTGCAGGAACGCTGCCAAGGCTGCCATCGGCCCGGCGAGGCGGCGCCTATGTCCTTTCTCACTTACGAGGGAACTCGGCCGTGGGCCGCGGCGATTCGCGAGTCCGTCCTCTCGAAAAAGATGCCGCCCTGGGGCGCAGATTCGGCCCACGGGGAGTTTCAAAACGACCCTACGCTGAGCGAGGCGCAGCGGCAAACTCTAGCCACGTGGGCTGCCGCCAAAGCGCCCGCCGGACGGCCCCAAGACGCACCGGCGCCGCGGCATTGGGTAGAGGGCTGGAACATTGGCCAGCCGGACCTGGTAGTGGCCATGCCCAAGCCCTACGAGGTACCCGCGACCGGCACGATCGAATACACCCGTTTCATTCTGCCCCTGAACTTCACCGAAGACAAATGGGTTGCCGCCGCCGAAGTGCGCCCCGGGAATCGCACCGTGGTGCATCACGTGATCGCTTATCTGCGCGAGCCCGGCAGCAAGTGGTTGGAAGGCGCGCCGCTGAACGCCCCCGTGGTTAAGGTGGCCAAGAGCGACAGCGGGCCACGCGGCCAGCTCGCCGGTTATGCCCCCGGGGTGCCGCAGAGCCCTCCCACGCCCGGTCGCGCGCTTTTGGTAAAGGCCGGGTCCGAGGTCGTGCTCGAGATGCACTACACGACTAATGGGCAGGCCGCCACGGACCACACCAAGGTCGGCCTAATCTTTGCCAAAGAGCCCCCCACGGAAAGAATCGGGGGCTTTGCGGCTTCCAATGGCCGCTTTGTGATCCCGCCCGGCGCCGGCCACCACGAAGTTCGCTCCCAGTTCACCGTTCGCGAGGCAGTGACGCTCACCAATCTCACGCCGCACATGCACCTGCGCGGCAAGAGTTTTGAGTACCTCGCCAAGTACCCAAGCGGGGAGCAGGAGGTCCTGCTCAAAGTTCCTGCCTACGACTTTAATTGGCAACACACCTATGTATTGACCCAGCCGAAATTGCTGCCGGCGGGCACGGTTATTGAGTGCATCGCTTACTTCGATAACTCGCCGAACAACAAGTTTAATCCCGACCCTTCCAAGGAAGTGAAATGGGGCGACCAGAGTTGGGAAGAAATGATGATCGGCTTTGGGCAGACGGTTACGCCCGTAAGCCGCTAGCTAGTTCAGCGTCATAATCCGCGGCACGCCATTGCCCGTCAATGCGCCCGCCTGTGAAGGCGCTAGACACAGTTGCACTTCGAAGCGTTCGCCACTGACGTTATAGGTCATTACGTACCAGCTCTCCTTGCCGCTGCGTCGCGTCGCGAAGTTGCGGCCGAAAACCACCGCTGGAATGGAGAGCCCCATTTGCCCTAGACGCTCCTCCAGGCTATTTTTTAGATTTCCGATGATCATGTTGGTCATTTCCGCCACCGCGTCTAGCACCTCGTCGGTCACGCTAGGGTACTCGGCCATAAATAGCGTTCCCGCGATCTTGCAGGCCAGACCAGAACTGCAACTCACCACGGCCGTGCCCGTCCACTCGCCCACTAAGCCGATGATGCCGATGACACCCATCGACAATCCTTGTCCCGGCGCTTCGACAAAGCTTTCTTGGCTGGAGGCCTCCATGCCAAGCATGGTCTGGAAGACCTCGTTGGTTGCCGCTGTTACCCAGGCGACGATCTCGTCCTTCGTCGGCGCTTCTATCATTGATCCTACCGGCATCGTTTCCCTCGATTCTGAAATCTTTCCCCCCTACGGTGTAGGGGTCCGGCGCCTACACCAGCCCCGTTAGCTTTTCCTTAATTTGCTCCGTCGTGAAGGGCTTCCGTACATAACCCGAAGCGCCAAGGTTGACCGCTTCGAGCACCTTGTTCTGGTTGCCTTCCGTGGTGATCATGATCACAGGCAGATCCTTGTTGGCCCCATCGGCCTTCAATTTGCTCAGGAACTCCAGGCCGTCCATGTTCGGCATGTTGATGTCGCTCAACACCAATCCCACCTTCTGGCTGCTCAACAACTGCAACGCTTCCACGCCGTCTCCGGCCTCGTGGATGTTGCCAAACGGCATCTCGGTCTGCCGCAATACCCGTTGCAGGATCTTTCGAATCGCCGCCGAGTCGTCCACAATCAGTACGTCCATTGCCATGGCTTCTGGATGGCCTCCCTGTTTTCCATTTCGGTCCGGCCGAGGCAAGGTTTAACTTTTTTGTCGCGATAAAATCAAGGTATGCCGGATTCGCCCTTTTCTCTGGCGGGCAAGAAGGCCCTCGTTGCCGGCGCGAGCCGCGGCATTGGCCTTGCCATCGCGCAAGCTCTGGCCGCCGCCGGAGCCGCCACCACGCTCGCCGCCCGCTCTCTCCCGGCCCTGGAGACCGAAGCCGCCGCCCTTCGCGCCTTGGGTCACCAGGCTTCCACCCAATTCCTGGACATGGAAGACCACTCCTCGCTCGATGCCGCCGCCCACGCCGGCGATTGGGACGTCCTGGTCAATGTCAGCGGCACCAACATCCGCAAGCGCTTTGAAGCCTACACCCCAGCCGAGTACACCAAGATTTTCCAAACCAACCTCCACGGCCTCGCGCACCTCACCCAAAAGGTCGGCGCGCGCATGCTCAAAAGAGGGCAGGGAGGCCGCATCATCCACATCGGCAGCCTCACCAGCCTCCAAGGCCTTCCCTATCTCGCCATCTACGGCATGACTAAGTCCGCCCTCGCCGGCCTCACGCGTACCCTCGCCGCCGAATGGGGCCGTCACAACATTACGGTGAATTGCATTGCCCCCGGCTTCATCATCACGGACCTCAATCGCGACATGTGGCAACCCGCAGTTATGAAATCCTGGCTCGAGGGCACCCAGGCCATCCCCCGTGCCGGCACCCCCGCCGACATCGCCCCCCTCGCCGTCTTCCTGGCCTCCCCGGGCGCGGCCTACATCACCGGCCAAATCATCGCCGTCGACGGCGGCAGCAGCACCACTAAATTCTGGCCCTTTGAACCCGCATGATCACGCCCACGCTGACGCGCCGCCAAGCCCTCTTCGCCCTTTCCGCCGCCGCCCAAGAGGCCCCTAGCGAAACCCCCGTCGAATTCCTCTGCCCCATGGACAAAGACGTGCGCGAGAAAGGCCCCGGCCGCTGCCCCCGCTGCGGTATGAAGCTCCTCCCCGGCCTGCCCGATCCCGTCGAGTACCCCGTCCAACTGACGCTTTCCCCGCGCGTTCCCCGTCCCGGCCACCCCGTCCGGCTCCGCTTCACCATCCTCCACCCCAAGACCCGCCGCCCCGTGCCCGAGCTCGAAGTCTTCCATGAGCGCCCCTTTCATCTTTTCCTGATCAGCGAAGACCTCAACCACTTCGCCCACGAGCACCCCGTCGCCGTCGCCCCCGGCGTCTTTGAATTCGTTTGGACTTTCGCCCAGGGTGGCCTCTGGCGCCTCCTCTGCGATTTCTTCCCCACCGGCGCTACGCCCCAGCTCATTGCCAAGTCCATCTTGCTTGCCCCCACCGCCCCGGCGCCCCCGGCCCCGGCGGCCCGTAACCTCGAGGCCCTTCTCACCCTGGAGCCCACACAGCCCCTGGCCGGGGAAAAAACGCTGCTTTTCTACCAGATCACCCCGCGCGAAAACTTCGAACCCTATCTCGGCGCCGAGGGCCACATGCTTCTGGCCAGCGAAGACCTCATTGATCTCGTCCACACCCACCCCGCGTTGATCGATGGGGGGCTGGCTTCCCCACCCAGCTCCCACAAGCTGCTCCAGTTCAATCTCATCTTCCCCCGCCCGGGCCGCTACCGCGTCTGGGCCCAGTTCCAACGTGCGGGCCTGGTGAATACCGTCGCGAGCGACATAACCGTCCACACTCTCTAGCGCCCGCCCATTTGCTCCAGCAACCGCGCCAGCACCTCCGGCCGGCCTTTATAATAACTAGTCTGCGCCGCCTTGCGTTTTTCCACCAGGCCCGCCTCGTCCAAAATCTTGGAGTGGTGGCACAGCAGCGCGAGGCTAATGCCCAGCTCCTGGGCCAGTTCGCTGCCCGTTCGCTCCTCCCCGCCGTTCAGCCCCTCCATCAGCCGCACCCGCAAGGGGTCCCCCAGCGCCGCAAACACGCGCGCCCGCTCGGCCGCTGTCATCCTCGCGCTGCGCTTCCCCGCCATGCCCCCGATTCTATAGCGCCCTGCCTTTCTGGTCAAATACTTTTATAGTTAAATAACTACTTGACTACACGCCCCCCGCACGGGCATACTGCGGGTATGAGCGCAGCTTCCCTCTTTACCCCCTTCACCTTGCGCAGCCTCACCTTCCCCAACCGCATCGGCGTCTCCCCCATGTGCCAATACTCGGCCACCAATGGCCTGGCTAACGATTGGCATCTGTCTCACCTCGGCGCCCGCGCCGCCGGCGGGCCCGGTCTCGTTTTCGTCGAGGCCACCGCCGTCTCCCCGGAGGGCCGCATTACCCACGGCTGCACGGGCCTCTGGAGCGAAGCCCACCTCGAGCCCATGGCCCGCATCGCCCGCCTCGTCAAAAGCCTCGGCTGCGTCCCCGGCATCCAACTCGCCCACGCCGGCCGTAAGGCCAGCACGCAACTCCCCTGGCTCGGAGATGGCCCCCTAGCGCCTCAGGAGAAACCCTGGACCGCTCTCGCCCCCAGCGCCATTCCCTTTAAAGACACCTGGCCCACCCCGCATGCGCTCAGCGTCCCCGAAATCGCCACGCTGATCGAAAGCTTTGCCGCCGCCGCCGAGCGCGCCCTCCGCGCCGGCTTTGAAGTGATTGAAATTCACGCCGCCCACGGCTACCTCCTCAACGAGTTCCTCTCCCCCCTCTCCAACCAACGCACCGATTCCTATGGGGGCAGCTTCGAAAACCGCACGCGTTTCCTGCGCGAAGTCGTCACGGCTGTTCGCGGCGTCTGGCCCCAGCACCTGCCTCTCTTCCTCCGTGTTTCGGCCTCCGATTGGGCCGAAGGCGGCTGGACGATCGAGGATTCCGTCGCCCTTGCCCCCATCGTCAAAGCCCTCGGCGTCGACTTGATCGATTGCTCCTCCGGCGGCCTCGTCCCCGACTCCAAAATGCAAATTGGCCCCGGCTACCAGGTGCCCTTCGCCGACGCCATTCGCAATCGCGGCCACATCGCCACCGCCGCCGTCGGCATGATTACGGAAGCCGCCCAGGCCGAACAAATCATCGCTTCCGGCCAAGCCGATCTGGTCTTGCTCGCCCGCGAGTTCCTGCGCCAGCCCTATTGGCCCATCCACGCCGCCCGCGCCCTCGGCGTCGCACCGCGCATTCCCAATCAATACTTACGCGCGCTCTAATAGCTCCACCACTTCTCTGTATTGGCCCTGGTGATACGGTGGGGGATTCTCCATCCCATGCCTTGCCCATCCCAACGCTGTCGCTTGATAGCGCGTATCCTCTAGGCGCGGGTCCGCACTCTTTTTCAGTAACTCCGCCACCAAGGCAGACATTCCCAGCATCGCCGCCCAATGTAAAGCCGTCGCGCCAAAGATCCCCTTGGCTTCCACCTGCGCGCCCGCCTCCAGCAGCCGCAGGCCCACCTCCTCCGCCCCCAGGCTGGCAGCCCCGATCAGCGCCGTTTCCCCGTTCGGCGCCTGATAGTTCACGTCCGCTCCGGCCTTTAGCAGCTCCTCCACCAGCGCGACCGTTTTCCCGCGCTCCAGCTTTCCTTCCGCCAGCATGTCCGACACATAATGCAACGGATGCGCGCGGTTGATCCCCCACACGATCAGCTCATTTGCATTTGCCGGCTCTTCCTCTAGCAGTGCTCCCAGCGCCGCCGCATCTCCTTGCTCAATCGCCTCTTTGATAGTCATCACCCCACAGCATAACTCCGGCCTTCTATACAATCGACAACACATGCCCTGGAGCCGCCTTCGCCAGTGTCTTTTCCTCGCCCTCTGCTTTTACCCGGCCTGGTGGCTGGCTTCGGTCTCCCTGTACAGCCTCTCGGCTTGGACCAGCGGTCGTCCCTTGCGTATCGAAGAAGTCTCCGCGCTCGGCTTCGTCCCCGGACCGCCCCTGCGCGATCCCGGCCCCCGCTGGCTGCTCGCCGCCGCCTTGGCCGCTGCACTCGCCTATCTCTTCCGTAAGCGCCCCACGGCCTCGGGACTCGCCGTCAGCGCCGTCGCCTTTGCCGCCGCCTTCCACTTCGTTACCGACGGCTTCCGCCTGGGGCTTCCCAGTGCCATTGCCTCCGCACTCGCCTGCGTCCTCGCCGCTTCGCTCGGTATCCGCTCCCTCCTCACGGCCCCCACCTGGCCCCTCCGCCTGCTCGAAGCCCTTCTCGCCGTGGGCCTCCCCCTGGCCGTCATTTGTTCCTCCACCGTCCGCTCTTTCCGCTTCGCGGCGTACTTCGCCGCGGGCGCTTTGCTTCTAAGCCTCCTCGCCGCCCTTGCCGCCAGCATCGGCCGTCCCTGGGGCCAAGCCTTTCAACCTCGCGCCTCGTGGCTCCTCGCTCCCCTACTCTTCACCGGCTTGATCCTCGGCGGCACCTCCCACCGCGACCGCCTCGCCCGCGAGCAACGCCAAGCCAAGCTGGACCGCCAACACGCCGCCGTCCCCCGCGTCCCCGCCCCCGCTGCTTATCCCAAACTCTTCTTCCAGCGCGGCATCAGCCTCCTCGGCGACGGACGCGAAGGCTACTTTCCCGCCCCCAGCGCCCACATCCTCGACCGCCTCGCCCGCTACCACGTCAACGCCATCGCCCTCGTCCCCTACGGCAGCAGCAGCCCCGATGGCGAACCCGTCCGCTTCGACCGCGAGCACCGATCCTGGCCCCTCTATGAATCCCTCGGCCACCTTGCCCGCGCCCGCCGCATCCGCGTCCTCTTGAAACCCCAAATCTGGGCCCGCGGCTTCCCCGGCAACATCGACATCCCCGACCCCTCCCGCCGCCGCGCCTGGTTTCAAAGCTACTCGGAGTTCATCGAAGACTGGGCCCGCCTCGCCGTCCTCATCCACGCCGATCTTTTCTGCGTCGGCACCGAATTCGTCAAGCTCAGCATGCACGAGGCCGAGTGGCGTGCCGTCATCGCCCGCGTCCGCGCCATCTACCCCGGCCCCCTCGTCTACGCCGCGACGCAAGGCGAGGAATTCGAGAACCTCCGCTTCTGGGACGCCCTCGATTACATTGGCCTCAACAACTACTACCCCCTGCCTGACGGCCTCGACACTCGCCCCCTCCTCAAAAAAATCGAAGCCGTCCGCGCAAAGTTCCCCCAGCCCTTCCTTCTGACCGAGGCCGGCTTCGCCAGCGTCTCCCATCCCCACCGCGAACCCTGGAGCGAGCCTTTCCGCGAGCCGAACCTCGAAGACCAAGCCCGCTGTTACGAGGCCATCCTGCGCACCTTCGACGGCCAACCCTGGTTCTACGGCGCCTACTGGTGGAAAGTCGCCACCCACGGCGGCGGCGGACCCCTGGATCGCAGCATGACCCCTTGGGGCAAGCCCGCCATGGACGTCCTCGGCCGTTGGTACGAACGCTGGCTAAGCCGTCCCTAGCGGATCGAAAACCCGGCGAGCTTCTCCGGCGCAGCCTCAATTTCCTCGACCCCCCGCACCTCGCTCCCCCGCGGCCCCACATACAGTCGCCCCTTCAATTCCTCGAGCGCCTTCTCGTCCCCCACCGCCAACACCTCAACCCGTCCGTCTTCCAGGTTCCTTACCCACCCACGCAGCCCCAACTGCAGCCCCGTGCGCTCTGTAAACCACCGGAACCCCACCCCCTGCACTCTGCCACTAACCAGGTATCTCCGCGCCACCATCGCCTCATCCTAACGCAGCGCATCCTGCGGATCCCCGGCTGTCCCGGCGCCAGCGGTCGCGTTAGCATTACGCTACCTCGTCGAATGGCCGCCTGCTAGTTAGGCAGTTCACACTGAGCCGATGGCGGGCACGCTTTTCAAGCGCCCGCCATTTCGCGTTCATAGAACGAAAGTAGGCGTTTGTGAATTGTTCCCCAACCACCACGAAATGGATCAGTGCCGTCAGTTTGTTCGGCGTAGTGCCGCTCAAGCTTCTTATATGCCCACCGTCTTCCAAAAAGGTAAGTTTCTCGAAGCGATAGGGGCTGCTTTGGCACCCATGCCATCGACGGTGCTTCGCTGTATTTTAGAAGCGTTTCTGACCTTTGGATGAAAAGATCTGCCTTCCCATTGCTGAAATCGAAAGAGTTGTCCGCAACGTATGCGGTATTGAACGCCTCCGCCGCGTGGCTTTTTAACTCCGTTGCAAAGATCGGCTGATAAATGAAAGGTTGGGAGTGAAGAGGCCCAATGGGCTCGACGGGCCTTAGAACGCGCTCTAGTCCAGGTTCAATGTCGTACTCAAGATTACCGCCTTCCATTGAAATTGGGTTAGTTGGAAATGGGAAGCCCAACCTTCTACTGCATAATCCGATTGTTGAGGAGCTAAACAATCCGATGTCGTTGACGAGCAAGCACATCGTCGTGGGCGAAAGTCCAAAGCATGGCGATTCAGGGCCAATCAGGTTAAGTCCAGGACTTCTACCTTCGATCAAGCAGATACCAACGGAGCGGTCCCGCAGGCCGATTCGATTTGCGATATGAAATTTTGGCTTAATCCCCCACGGATTCTGCTCAAGCATGATTAGGCCAAGCCACATTCCGGTTCGAACCTTATCAAGCCAGTCAAGCAGGACATCCAAGTCACACATCCTAAGAGACTTTTTCCCCAGCAGGCTTTCCATAACTGACTTCGCTTTATCTTCCAGTTTGCTGAAACGGGAGTTGCAAGATGCGCAAGCAGGAAACGAAAGTTGATCAAACGCGAATCTCTTGGGACTCGAATCTTCGGGAGTCAACTTGTGGGTACCAAACGAAACCATCCGTTTGGGATCGCCGGTAGCCTCAATGAGCCAGCGCGGAATAACATGCTCCTTCGTTTTGTTGTCGGGCCGCTGTCCGCAAAACACACAGTTCTTTTGCATCTAACAATTCTTAACACCGGGGACGCCGGGCTTTCCTTCTTCCATGGCGCTTCTGGGCAAACCTGCTCCGATTGAAATTGGACCACTCGGCGCAAAGATCAAGCGGGGCGTAAAAGTCTGGCCGGTCAACTCCGGCATGTAGAAAGAAGTGTTGCATCGCTGGCTGCGATTGGAACGACCCACCGACGAAGACCTCCAGCAACGGCAATCCTTACCACCCGACTACTGCCACTTCCCGCGATCCAGCGAAGAGTAGTTGAAGCAGATTACCGCCGAGCAACTGGCCACAAGGGCTACCGGCGGCACGAGTGCAAGAAGATGCGAGAGCGCAACGAGGCGCTGGATTGCAGGGTCTACGCTCGGGCGGCGGCGAGTCGGATCGGGTTGAATCGCTACCAGTAGAAACACTGGCAGGCAATCGAAGACCACATGGGAGTGCCGAAGACTCCGGAGACTCCATCTCCGTCCGCTCCGGCGGGATCGCGTCCGCAGCCGCAACCCCAGGCGCGCGGGTCAAGACGTCGGACTTGGGGACGGTTTTGAAAGCAGGATGTAATGGCGTACTCGCAGACTCACTTAGATGTCCTGCAGGAGGTGTTGGCCTCCGGAACGTTGACGGTCACCTTCGAGGGACGGAGTATGACCTAACGTTCCGTTCAGGAATTGCAGCGCGCGATTTCGGTTGTGCCGAACTCGCTTAACCAGCAGTCCGGTAAGCGGGTTCGCCACTTCCACATATCCTCCAGCAAGGGGATTTAGCAACATCTGCTGCTACGCGCGGTGACTATTTTGTGATACAGTCTGAGGACCAATCGATTTAAGTCGATCTTAGACGAAGGAATCTCCGGAATGGGGACGGAATGGGGAATGGGGACAGCCTGACCCGTCCCACCCACAATTCCCCACAAACCTGAGCATACGCTTCCCCGCTTCATAAGGCCTTAGCGCTTGCAGACCATTCTGATGCTTGAGTTTAGCTTAAGTAAGGCAATCTGATGCCAGGTCGCCCCTGGCGGCCCAGGCCATACCGGAACAATCGTTGCATGCGTGAACTGGGCGAACTTAGCCATCTTTCCACAAAAACACGGATGGGACGGGTCAGGCTGTCCCCGTGCCCGCTTTAGATCCCCGCTGTCGTCGCCCAGCGATTCCCATAACGGTCATAACCATTGGTCTGACCCCAAGCCCCACCAGAGGTCCCACCGCTCAACACGCTCTCGTTAAAGGTATGCAGCCGATTCCGCCCGTCATAAGTAAAGGTGCTCTGCAAATTCAGATAGCCCCCAGCGGTCTTCTTCGACCACTGCTTGGCCTCCATCACATTCCCGTTGTTGGCCGACGCCGACCCATAACCCCACTCCAAACACAACTCGTCATCCGCAGCCACCCCACAAGCCTGCGCCGCATTCGTCAACCTAATCCGCTTGCGCTCCATCTGCAAGCGATCGTTAAACTGCGCCACCTCCCACAACCCATTCCCCAACTGCCACTTCGCCAAGGCCCCATGCGCCGCATACTCGCCCCCGTCGTCCAAATTGCCAGCAGTAGACACGATCCATACGGACTACTCAAGTGCTGTCCGATGCTAAGAGATGGTCTACTTTGCTTTAGGCTTCAACGATTCGACCCATTTATTCGGCCTGCCACCGAAATGATCCCGCAAGCGATCTTCTATATGTTCCGGATCCCAAACCGCAGCGCACTCTAGATGCTGCACCTCACTCCAGCTAGCGGGAATTTCTTCAAGCCCATCGCGTGTTCGAAAAAACTCGCCGTTATCGTGGTCTTTGAAGTACCACCAAATCTTTCCAGTTTCGGTCGGCCTTAACGACACATTTCCAAGTCGCTTCCATCGCCGCCCAGTAAAGGCATACTTCATTACCCAAATCCGGAAGGCAACCGGTGCTTCAACAACTTTGTTTGCATCCAGGACTATGTCGGAACGCAAATCGTAGAACTCCGCATTGGGGAAAGTAAGGGCACGACAATATCCAAATTGCCCACTTCCCAGAGGAATGGCCATCACTCGGCCCTCAAATCCTACTTCGGAGGCGGAACTATAGGGCTTCGTCATTACTTTTTTCGAAAGAGATCGCCAAAAATCTGGAATGGGGACGGAATGGGGACAGCCGGAATGGGGAATGGGGACAGCCTGATGGGGAATGGGGACAGCCTGACCCGTCCCACCCACAATGCCCACCAAACCAGAGCATACGCTTCCACGCTTCATAAGGCCTTAGCGCTTGCAGACCATTCTGATGCTTGAGTTTAGCTTAAGTAAGGCAATCCGCTGTCAGATCGCCCCTGGCGGCCCAGGCCATACCGGAACAATCGTTGCGTGCGTGAACTGGGCGAACTTAGCCATCTTTCCACAAAAACACGGATGAAAACACGGATGGGACGGGTCAGGCTGTCCCCGTGCCCCACCCGATCCGGCTCCGTCAACTTCTCCTTTAAATTTGCCTACGTTGATCCGCCAGAATTTCGCGCCATTCATTCGTCGGTGGCGGTGCAAGCATCGGGAGCAGCAAGCCTCCAGTAGTTCTGGCCCAAGCAATCGCCCCAGGGGATATGTAACCTGACGGAATTGAGGTTTTGCTCTTCTGCAAACGCTTAAGGAGCCAATTCCGCAAAGACTGGAAATGCTTGGCGGCAGTTTTCGACTTCGCAACGCTTGCTAAGTAGATTCTTCCTTGCAAGAGAGACACCACTCTATCCCAAACAGTTTCCCGACACGGTGTTACCTCGACCATGATTTCTTCATCGCAAGGACGAAAGTAATCGTCATGTCCTGAGCGCGAGATTCGGTCCATTGCAAGATTGGGCATCTGCTTGCGATCCCATAGGAGCATGACGTCCGCGCAGGCCTCATCGCACGACCGCATTGTTGGAATGGGAGTCTTGCTACTGCGCACGATGGAATCCAATCCAAGAGATTCATTCGCGTGCATTAGGAATTCCGCCAGTTCGTCCGGCATTATGTGAAACGTAAGTTGTCGGCCCATGCTATTTGTTTACCAGTCCCGGCGGTTTGCCTGAGGATGGGAATGGGGAATGGGGAATGGGGACGGAATGGGGACAGCCTGACCCGTCCCGCCCCTAACCATCCAGAAGATCAATGACTTACACTTTCAATCAACGAAAGTCAACCTAGCAACTTCTTTAGAATTGACATCGGCCACTCTGATTTCTTGTCGCTTTTTGCACTCCGGTGCTTCCGGTCGTCCGAGCGAGGCAGTCATCACGAAACTCGCAATCATCTCCTCCCTTCACACTCCGAAAAACGAAACATCTGTCTTATTTCCAACACCTCCACCTCCGTACCCGCCTCTTCCGCCCCTCCCCTTCTGCCAAACTCAAGCCCGTAAGGAGCATCCAAAACATGTCCAAGAAGTCCGCCGCCCGCCGCCGCGCGGGCCAAATCAACGGCCGCCAAGGCCGCAACCAAAAGTCCGAATCCGGCAGAGCAGCCAGCGCCCGCAACGCCACCAAACACGGCCTCCGCTCGCGCAAATTTTCTGTCCTCCCCACGGAAAACCCCGGGGATTTCTACTCCCTACACCGCCAGTACCACGAACTCTATGCGCCGCAAGACATCTTCGAAGCCACCCTCGTCAACCAGGCCATCGAATCCCGTTGGCAGCTAGATCGCGCGAACGAAATGGAAAACGCCGCCCTCTCGATTGAAATCGGTCGCCAGCAAGTCGAAGCCGCCACCACCGGTAAACACGTCCCGCCTGAAGCTCACAACTGGCTCGCATTCGACGTCCTCGACAGCCGCAACTCCTCCCTGCGGAGCCTCCACCGATACCGCGCCCACCACCAGCGCACCTTCAATCAAGCCATCAAAATGCTCGAGGCTCACCGCAAAAGCAACCCCAAATCCCGCCTCGAACATTTGCCCACTGCAGATCTACCCCCTGCAAACTTACCCAACGAAAATTTACCCAACGAAGGTAACGGCCCAACTCCAACCCCATCAGAGGGTTACGGGCACAATGGCCCCTCTCAGCCGCACCCGCCTTCCCCCGCCACTATCGGCCTCGGCTCACTCGTAGCGCAAAGCTTCCACCGGGTCCAAACGCGCCGCCTTGATCGCCGGCCACGTCCCAAAGAAGATCCCCGTCACCACGCTCGTCACCAATCCCGCAATCACCGCCCAGGCCGGCGTTTCGCTCGGCAGGCTGGGCACCAGCACGCTCACCAGCAACGTTGTCAGCACCGAAAACACGATCCCCACAATCCCTCCCAGCACCGTCAGGCTCGTCGCCTCAATCAGGAACTGAATCACGATGTCCGGCTTCCGCGCGCCCAGCGCCTTGCGGATACCAATCTCGCGCGTCCGCTCCGTCACGCTCACCAGCATGATGTTCATCACGCCAATGCCACCCACCAGCAGCCCCAACCCGCTGATTGCGATACTCACAATCACCACCAGCCCCGTAATCTTGTCAAATTGCTGCACAATCTGGTCCGCCGTCGACAAATTGAAATCGTTTTCCTCGCCTCGCTTTACGCCGCGCACCCGCCGCATCGCCGCCTGCACTTCCTCGAGGGCCTGCTCCCGCTGCCCCTCCTTGGCCTTTGCCGTCAGAAACACGTTATCGGCAAACGGGTATTTGATCCTCGCCGTCGCAAAAGGAATATCGATGTTCCGGTCCAATCCATTCTCGCCAAAGAAGCCGCCCTTGGCCTTGTCAAAGACGCCCAGCACCCGGTACTCCGTGCCATCCACCATCAGCATCCGGTCCACCGCCTTCCCATCCGGAAACAATGCCTCCGCCACGCTCGCCCCCAGTACGCACACTCGCATCGCCCGGTTGGCTTCGTCCGGCGTAAACACGCGCCCCTGCAAGGTTTCGCGCGGCTGCACCAAAAAATGCTTCGAATCCCGGCCAATCAGCCCGATTGTGTTGCTCTCGTAGCCAGGCACCTTCGCCGTGAGCGTCTTGCCCCCCTGCACCGTGGGAATGAACAACGTCGCGCTCACCATCTCCACGGACGGGCTCGTCCGTTCGATGAAGTCCGCGTAGCTTTCCAAAATCGGCCGCCGCTTTTGCTCCTTCGGCAAGCCCGGCGACGACGGATCTCCGCTGAAGCGCGAAATGAACATGTTGTCCGGCCCAAACTCTTGGAAGAACACCACGATCCCCTTGCGCAGTCCGGTCAAAAGGCTGGCCACGGTGATCACCGTCGTGATGCCAATCACGATCCCCAAAATCGTCAATCCGGAGCGGAAGCGGTTCGACCATACGCTCGTCGCCGCCAGCTTCAAAGTCTCGCCAATCGGTATCTGCATCGCCTGTCCTCAATCGGCCCGCATCGCTTCAATCGGATCGAGCGACGCCGCCTTCCTCGCCGGATACCAGCCGGAAATCAGCCCCACCCCCGACGACACGATCACCGCCAGCAGAATGTAGGCCGACGTGATCTTCATCTTGATATCGAAAAAGCTGGTCAAGGCCACCACCAGACCCCAGGCCAGCGCAATCCCGATCACTCCGCCCATGGCGGACACCAGAAAGCTCTCGGTCAAAATCTGCGCCAGGATATTGCTGCGCGTCGCCCCCAGGCTCTTGCGAATGCCAATCTCCTTGGTCCGCTCCGTCACGCTTACCAGCATGATGTTCATGATCACAATGCCGCCCACCACCAGGGAAATCAGCGTCACCGGCACCACCACAATCCGGATCGTTCCCAGGATGCTATCCACAAAGCCCCGAATCGAATCCGGCGTCAAAAAGTCGAAATTATCGTCTTGTTTCGGCCCCAAATGATTCTTCACACGCATCGCCCCGCGTGTGGCCTCAATAGCCTCGTCCATACTAAGGCCCGTGCCGGGTTTTGCGCGGGCGAAGATCCCCATCGAGCGCGATGGGCCGTAGAGCTTCTCCCAGGTCGTATCGGGAATGTAGACGCCATTATCTTGGCTGCGCCCAAAGCTCGAACCGAGCTTTTCCTGCACGCCCACGATCGTAAAGTCGTAGCCCCGGATCTTGATCGTCTGTCCCAAAGGAGAAGTGCCAGGGAAAAAAGTCGTCCGGATCTCATCCCCCACCACAGCCACCTGCAGCTTGTTACGCTCTTCCTGCTCCGTGAAGAATCGCCCATCGATCACGGCCACATCGCGGATCTCGGCAATGGCCGCCGCCGTCCCGATGATGCTGCAGCCCTCCATGATCTTCTCGTCGCGCTTTACGTCGTCCGAGCGCTGCAGATACGGGCTATAAAGCACCTCTTCGCCCGTGGACTCCCGCAGGTAAGTCAAATCCGTGCGCCGCAATTGCCGGTTCCGCCGCAGCTTTTCCGCTCGCTGCTTCGGCGTCAGCCGGCCCACATTGGCGATTTGCGCCACCAGATAGCTTTCCGTGCCGAAGGCCTTCGAGGTCGTCTCTTCGGCCGTCACTCCCAGGCCCTCGATCCCCGCGCCCACCAAAATCACGCTCGCCACTCCGATCACCACCCCCAGCAACGTCAAAAAGCTCCGCAGCCGGTGGGCGCGGATCGAATCGAAGGCAAGTCCCAGTGTCGTTCTCAGTTGATAAAGCAAGTGGCCCCTCAGTTAGAGTCCGTTCTTGGCCAGCAGATTCTCAATCGTCTGAAAATCTCCGTCCTCTATTTTGAGCGTAGCGGATTTCAGCACGCCGTCGAGTTGTCCCGCGTTGCGCAAGCCGACAATCGCGCCGGTCACCGCCGGATGATGCAGCGTCCAGGCAATCGACAATTCGCCCGGCGTCGCATCGTACTTGGCCGCCAGCGGCTTCAACTCCTCAACCAGCTGCAGCGTCGCCGAAAGCCGGGGCTCCTGAAAATAGGGGCTGCGTTTGCGGAAGTCGTCCTCCGGAAATGCGCCTACCCGTTCCTTGGTCATGCGCCCGCTCAAGAGTCCGTTCTTCATCGGAGAGTACACGATTACTCCAATGTTATGAGCCGCCGCGTAAGGCAGAATCTCGGTTTCGCCTTCACGCTGCACCAGGGAATAGGGCGGCTGGAGCGAAGTTATCGGCGCTATCGCCTGCGCTCGGGCCATTTGCGCCGCATTAAAGTTCGACACGCCAATCCAGCGCACCTTTCCCTCTTGCTGCAGTTTGGCCAATTCCGTCCAACCCTCTTCGATATCCTCGTCGGGCTCGGGCCAATGCACCTGGTACAAATCGATTACGTCCAGCTTCAATCGCTTGAGACTTCCCTCGCACTCCCGCCGCACAGAATCCGCCTTCAGGCTCTTGCCGATGATCCGGTCCTCCCCCCAGATCCTTGCGCACTTAGTGAAAACGTAGGGCTTCTTCGCCATCCCTTCCAGAGCCTGGGCGACAATTTCTTCCGAATGGCCCAAACCGTAAACGGCTGCTGTATCGATCCAATTCATGCCCGCGTCGATCGCCGCCCGAATCGCGTCAATCGATTCCCGATCATCCTGCGGTCCCCACCCGAACTGCCATCCGCCGCCACCAATCGCCCATGCCCCTACCCCAATCGGCGTGATGTCGAGATCGCTCTGACCTAGCTTTTTCGTGTCCATAATTTTGGTTTCTGCCTAGTGTAACGAATCGAGAACTATTCGATCATCTAAACAGGTCGTACTATAACTATCCCCCTCATAACGGGATAGGCTATTGACGAATCTTGGGTATAAAAAGAAGATTAAGGTTCAGGGAATTTACCTAGAATCTCGACTAAAGAGAAAATTTTGACGCCCGAAAGTTCAGCCCGGTCCCTTCCCGTCACCCGCCGTTCCTTCTCGCAGGTTCGCCTGGACCTCGATGGAGCTCACGGTCTCTACTCGGTCGCCTGGCGGCCCGGCCTTCTGGAACAGATCCGTGCCTTCGCTCTGGAAGCCTATGAAAAAGGCGTCGAAATGGGCGGAGTATTCTATGGCCGTCGGGTCCAGGATGCGCTTGAGATCACAGCCTGGAAGCCCTTCCTGCGCTCAGCCGCCGCGACAGACACTTTCTCGCTGAATAACATAGAACGCCGCTACCTCGCCCGTCTCCTTCGCCCGGAGACGCAGCGCTCTGTTCCCGCTCACCAAGTTCCGCTGGGCTGGTTCCGTACCATTTGCCGGAACGGTCCGCCTCTGGAGGCGCAAGACCTCGAGTTGCACGAAAGATTCTTTCCCACGCCTTGGCAATTCATCCTCAGCATCCGCCCCGCGCGGCAAAAACCGACCGTCGCCACACTTTTCCTCCGCAATGAGGCGAATGACGTCGAGTTGCGCCGCCCCTCGGCCGTTTTCCCGCTCCAACCAGGCCCGGTCGATTCTTCGCAGATCTTTCACCCGGATTCGCTGCCTGAGGTGAAAATTGCCCACGGGCTCCGCGAAGGCGCGCGCCTCGTGATGCCTTTGCGCCATTGGTTGCTCTACGCCTGCGCCTCTCTCTTGCTGCTCGCGTTCTCGATTGCATATCTGCAAATCGACGCCTCCCTGCCGGGGCCGGAACTGGACCTGAAAGTCTCTTCCGCGCCAGAAGGGTTACGGATCCGGTGGAATCCAAACGGGCTAACGCCGGAGGAAGCCGCATCCTCCTATCTCCTCGTCGCGGGCGAACGCGTCAACTTTAGCGCGGATGAATTTTTGCGGGGCGAGTATGTGTATGCGTTACATCCCTCCGATCGGAGAGATCTAGAAGTGCGCATTGCCTCCCAGTCCCGTCAGGAAGTTACGCATTGGGTACAATCCGCCCGGAATCGCAGCATTCCACGAAATAAATAGCGCGAGTTCCAGCATGCGCTCATCCGAAGGTGAGGAAGCGGACTGCTTCCTTCAATTCACAGGAGAACTTCATGAAGAAGGCGATTCTTTCTACCTTTCTGCTTCTGACCTCGGCCAGCCTCAGCTTCGCGGCTGACATCGTCGACACCGCTGTTGCCGCTGGCAGCTTCAAGACGCTTGCCTCTTTGCTGGGCAAGGCCGGTCTCGTAGATACTCTTAAGGGCGCGGGCCCCTTCACCGTTTTTGCCCCCACCGACGACGCGTTTGCCAAGGTCCCCAAGGCCATGATGGACGAGCTCGCCGCCAACCCCGAGAAGCTGAAGGCCGTTCTGACCTACCACGTTGTTGGAGCCAAGGTCATGGCCGCCGACGTGAAGACCGGTCCGGCGAAGAGCGTTAACGGTGCCAACATCAACCTCACCGCCAAGGGCGGCAAGGTCATGGTCAACAAGGCCAATGTAGTGAAGGCCGACATCGCCTGCGACAACGGCGTGATCCACGTCATCGACGCGGTGATCCTGCCCCCGATGAACAAGATGTAGTTTGGGAAAGATTTACCGGCCGGTGCGGCCTAGCCGCAACCAGCTTGTGCAAGAAGCCCGCCTCTCTCGGCGGGCTTTTTGCTTTCATCTGAATCCTGGTTGAACAGATCGTTTCGAGGATGACTGAAAAAGCCCCGCCTTGAGCCTCTCCGCCGCTTTTTCTCGCGTTCCAAAGTAGCTTCACTGCCACACCCTAAATGTTCCGTAATCTCCCTGAAATCTCATGTTGCTAACCTCGTCACAAATGCTTCGTACCCTGACTGTCCTATGCGTTTTCGCCCTCACTGCCTTCCCTCAGCGCATCAACAGTGAACTCACCGGCACCATTACCGACCCCGCCGGCGCACCGGTCCCCAACGCCCGCCTGAGCATTACCAGCGAAACTACCAAGCGCCGCCTCGAGGCCCAATCCACCAACGACGGCTCCTTTCGGTTTGTCGGCCTCAGCCCGGACGCCTACGAAGTCTCCCTCGAAGCATCCGGCTTTCGCCCCGAAAAGCGCACCGGCGTTGTGCTCAACGTCGGCGAAGTACGGCGCCTTGATTTCGCTCTCGCGCTTGGCACCGTCAGCGAAGCCGTTACCGTCTTGGCCGATACCAATTCGCTGAACCTCGAATCGAGCGAAACTTCGAGCGTCGTCGAGCGCCGCGCGATCGTCGACTTGCCGCTCAATGGCCGCAACGTCTTCCAGCTTGCCGAACTCCAGCCCGGCGTCATCCGCGTTGCCGGAAGCGGCCTCCAGGAATCGGAAACCACTGACGCGCGCATCGGCTCGGCCGGCTCCCGCTTCCGCGACAACCAGATCCTGCTCGACGGCGTCTCCAATAACAACGACCGCCAAGGCGGCCGCACCACCATCACGCTAAACCCCGACGCCGTAGACCAGTTCCGCATCGTCACCAACAACCTCTCCGCCGAATACGGCCGCTCCTCCGGGGCACTGATCAGCGTCATCTCCCGTGGCGGCACCAACGACCTCCACGGTTCAGCATTCTGGTTCCTACGGAACGACAACCTCGACGCCTCCAACACCTTTGAAGCCCGCGCCGGCGCCCAGCCCGAGTTCAAACGCAACCAGTTCGGCGCCACCCTTGGCGGCCCGATCGTCCGCAACCGTCTCTTCTACTTTCTCTCCTACCAGGGCCTTCGTCTTCGCCAGCCTCAGCAGCGCCAGGCCACCGTTGAAACCCCCGAGTTCCGGGAATTTGTCCTCCGCACCCGCCCCACCTCGCTCGCCGCGCGCCTCCTGCGGGACTTCCCGCCCCTGGCCAACCCCACCTTCAACATCCGCGATATCGGCAGCCCGGCTCCGGGCGTGCAGCGTGCCGGCCCCGCCGACGGCATCCCGGACTTAGGCGACGTCTTTATCCCCGTGCGCGGCTATACGAATGACGACCAATTCAGCGTCCGCACCGACTACAACTTCAACCAGGGCCGCGACAACCTGAACTTCCGCTTCTCCCAAAACGACCAGAACCGCCAGTCCGCCTCCGGCAACAGCGTCCGCGCTTTTGAAGCCACCACCCTTGAGCTCGACCAGAACATCGGCCTCAACCTTACCCACGTCTTCAGCCCCTCCATGATCAACGACCTCCGCCTCGGCTACAATTCCGACCCGCAATACACCGACGGCAACTTCCCGGAAATCCCCTACGTCACTATGTCCACCGCCGGCCGCAGCGCAGCCCTCTTCTCCCAGACCGACGGCCTCGTTTTCCCTCTCGACATCCGCACCTACGCTTACCACGCCTACAACGGCTTCACCTGGATTCAAGGCCGCAACACCCTGAAAATTGGCGGCGAATACCGCTCCTTCGGAGAAAACTCCGACTTCCCCACCAACCTCAAGCCCACCGTCAACTTCTTTGATCTCATGGATTTCGCCGACGACGAGGTCCTCTCCATCGCCGCACGCGTCAGCCCCACGACCGGACGCCCCACCGGCACCTACCGCAATTTCCGCCAACGTGAATTCGGCTTCTTCCTCCAAGACGATTGGAAGATAACGCCTCGCCTTACGCTCAACCTCGGCGTGCGTTATGACAACTTCGGCCCGCTGCGCGAGAAGAACAATCTTTTGTCCACGCTCGTCTTCCCCGACCCCAATCTTGCCAACGCCCGCGTTATCGAATCCAACCCCCTCTATGGCCGCGACAACAACAATTGGGCCCCCCGCGTCGGCTTCGCCTGGGACCCCACTGGCAAATCCAATTGGTCCATCCGCGGCGGCTTCGGCATCTTTTATTCCCGCCTCTGGTCCAACTTCACCGGTAACTCGCGCTTCAACACGCCTTTCTCCCTGCCGGTTACGCTAAATGCCCTCACTCCCGGCCAGAACCCGTCGGCATCGTACCGCATCCCCTTCACGGGCGACCCCGCCTTCGCCCGTCCCCTCGACGACAAAAACGGCTCCACCGCCCTCCGCCCCGCCCTCCAGGCCATCGACCAAACGATCGTCGCCCCTTACAACATGCAGTGGTCTCTCAACATCGGCCACCGCCTTCCTGGCGATTGGCGCGGCGAAGTCGCCTACCTGGGTAATGGCGGCCGCAAGCTTCTCCTGCGCAACGAAATCAACCGCTTCACCGGCGACCGCGCCGATGGCACCGTCAACCGCGTCAACCAAAGCTTTGGCTCCATCATCTGGGGCAATAACGCCGTCTCGTCTTCCTACCATGCCTTCACGGCCAGCGCCACCAAACGCTTCACCAAAGGCTACCTGGCGCAAGTCGCCTACACCTTCGCGAAGTCCGTCGATACGGATTCCGAGCCCTTCGGCGGTGGCGCCGGCGAACTCCAAGGCACCCAGGAGGTCAACAATCTCCGTCTCGATCGCGGCCTCTCGGCCTTTGACGCGACGCACCGCCTCGCCGTCAATTTCCTCTGGGAAATCCCTTTCCTCAAGCAGAACGCCATCCTCGGCGGCTGGCAACTCGGCGGGATCGCGGCCATCCAGTCCGGCTTCCCCTTCACGGTCGTGACGGGCGAGGACTCCAACCTCGACGGCGTCTTCACAGACCGTCCCAATCTCGCCGGTTCCACCGCCACCCTCACTGGCTCGTCTCCTAAGAATTTCTCCGATGGTGCCTTTGGGGAGGCCGCCCGCTGGACCGAGCTCTTCCGCGTCGCCCCCACCGGCACGGTCTCTCAACTGGGCCGCAACACTTTCCGCGGTCCCAACTTTGGCGCCGTCGACGCCTCCCTATCCAAGGCCTTCCGCCTCCCTTGGATCAACGCTGAAGGCAGCCGCCTGCAGTTCCGCGCTGAATTCTTCAACCTCACCAACCGCGTAAACCTACGCTCCCCCACGAACTCCCTTGGCACCTTCAACGCCACTACCCAGCGCTGGTCGAACGTCAACTTTGGACGCTCCACCCTCGCCTTCGAAGGTCGCCAGATCCAGCTCGCTTTGCGCTTTAGCTTCTGAGGCCCGCGCTTGCGCGCCCACCCCTACCGCCTGCTCGGCCTGCCACAAGTGCCGCCGCTCATGCGCCAGCACTAAGTCGAACGAAAACGCGACGTTGTACTTCATCCAGCTCGCAAACGGCGACGTCACCGTCACGCGTTCCACCGCTAGCTCGCTCAAGCGCTCCGCCCGCTCGTTCACCAGCGCATGCGCCGCCAGGAATAGCTCCACCACTTCCTTGGGCGTGCGCTTTTCCTTGGGGTCGAACTTCGCCTGCGTCTTTGACTTGAGCCGGTAAGGCGGCTCGAGAAACGCCATCAATTGCTTTTCCCACCAGGCATACTTCGCATCGCCGCGACCCGGCTTCGCCCCCTCGAGCGCATCATCCCACAACGGCAGAAAGCTCTGAGCAGTAATCACCAGATGATCCACACACTCGGCCGCCGACCAAGCCCCCACCGCCGCCTTCCTCAGAAAGCCCTCGTCCGTCGTCGACTTCCGCAACTTGTCCAGCCGCGCCTCATTGGCATACAGTTCCTGCTGCCAACGCGCCAGGTTGAAATATTCGCGCACGCGAGAAGCCTCCTTATCGCATGGCCGATTTGATCTCACGAATCATCAGAAGCTGGCGTTTCGCCTCGGGCGCGTATTCAAAGTCCGGGTTGAGACGGAGGGCAGCTTCCAGTTTCTCTTCGGCCTTAAGTAAAGTATCCCGCGAATTTCGGGTATCAAACCATTCGGTATAAACCTTACCTAGTAGAAAATAGGTGCCCGCGTCCTTAGCGTCGATTTTTAGCGCCCGCTCGCACGCCCCCACCGCTTTCGGGTACTCGTCCATTCCCCGCGCGCAGTCGCAAACACCAAACCAAGCGCTCCACTGCTGCGTCGCATGCACTCGCTTCTGTCCCGCATTCCGCTTCGACAAGCCGCTCCCAATGAAGTAATAGCCGATAAGCTCCGCCCCACTCGCCCGGAAATCGTTAATCCGCAAGTAAGTCAGATAGTCGCCCATCCCCTCGGCGTAACGCATCGCGAGTCGGCGCGCATCGGCCCGGAATAAGTAGGCGCGCGCATCCTTCGGATTTAACGCAAGAGCCCGGTTCGCCGCCGCTTCGCTTTTGTCGAATTCCTGCGCGAACAAATAGGCGTCCGCCAGCATCACATAGGCCTCCGCGCATTGCGCATCGCGCTCCAGCACCCCCGTTAACTGCCGGATCGCCTCACTCGAATCCCCCATCTCGGTTAGTAACGAAGCGTAGTAAGTGCGAAACTCCACTCCGTCCGGCGTAAGCTCCACGGCTTTCTTGCACGCCTTCACCGCCTCTTTCGTCTTACCCAGAATTTGATTCGTGAGACACAGATACTCGGCCGCCTCCGTGTACTTAGCCTCCATGGACAGCGCCTTTTCAAAATGCCCCACCGCCCGCGTCAAATCCGCCGCGCTTTTGCGCCGAGCATAGATCGCCTGCCCTTTGCGAAACTCCTCCGCCGCGCCCGCGCCGATGCGCCGCTGAAACTGAATTCGCAACTCGACCGTGATCTCCTGCCCCGGCCGGAGCGTCACACTGCGCTCGGCCGGATCGTAGCCCTGCCGCACGCCGCGAATCTCGTGCTCGCCGCTCGCCAGGCCCGGCAGCGTCAGCCGCTTCGTCTTGCCCGTTGTGCCGACGCGGTTCCCATCGAGATACACCTCCACGTTTTCGAGGTTCGACACCACGATCACGGTCCCCTCCGCGACCGGCCTCGCCGCCTTCACCTTCTCGCGCCGCTGCGGCAAGAAGCCCAGCGTCATATCGGCCGGAAAACTGCCGCTCTCCTGTGGATTCTGGCTTTGCCCCTTCGCCTTGGCGTAGTGCCGCACCTGGCTCCGCACGTATTGCACCAGTTCATCCGCCGTCACAATGCCGTCTTCGGGGTCCACATCCGCCTGGCCCTTCCAGCCCTGCGTCAGGAACCACGTGAACAAACCATAGCCATTGCCCAAGGCCGCATCCTCGTAGCTGGACTCGGCCTCCCGGCTCGAAGCCAACGTAAAGAACTCCCCCGGCAGCATCTTGAACTGATCGTTGATTTGCTTGGCCGTCAGGTTCGGCAGGAGCTTCGCCGAATGGCAGGCGTCCGTAAACACGATCTTCTGCTTAGCCCTCACCCGGTTGGCCAGCGTGTCCCCAAAGCGCGCCATCTCATAGCCCGTGCCCGCCGGGTTCTCGATAGAAAAATCATGCGGCGCAAGATAGCCCTTGCCTTGATACACAAAGCCGTGTCCCGCAAAGAATACGATTACCCGGTCCTGCGGTCTGGCCACGGCCGGCAGCCATACCTCCAGCGCATAGAGAATCTTGTCCCGCGTCGCCTCCGCCCCGGTCAGCACCCGCACATTTTCCGGTTCGATCTGCCCGCCTTCTTTGGCGATCACGCTTTGGTAAATGGCCCGGGCATCGCTTTCGGCAAAGCGCAGTTGCATGTCTTTGGCCAGCTTCGCGTACTGGCCCACGCCAATAATGACCGCATAGCCGCGGGGCACCTCCACCGGCGACTGCAGGTCCACTTCCTCCGGCGCCAGAATCAGATCGCGCTTCTGCGCCAACAATAGCCACGCCGAGAGGAATAGAAGGGTAAATTTCATCTGCCTCCGAGTCTAAGCCTCATCCGCCATTGCGGCAACCACGCCCCGTCCGGACGACACGATCCGAATTCCCCCACATTCCTCGCGTAGTAATTGGAATGCAAAACGAATGTCTCGCCACACCCGTTACTTTCTAGATACCTCCACCGGTCTTTTTATCGTCGCTTTCACCCTCATTGGCTTTACCCTGGCCGTAATCCTACTCAACATTTTTCTGCTGCCGCATCCCCCCGGGCCCCCACGCGGACCCGGAGGGAAAGCTGCCCCTGGGGCCTACCGTTAGTGCCTCAGTAGCCCGCCGCCTTGCCGCTAGATCGTCCGTCGGCGCTGCCGCTGAGCCATTTCTCTTCCACCAGGATCCCGTGCACATTGGCGACTCCTGGCGACGCCGCAATCTTGTGTCCCATCTTCTTCAGCAACTCCGCCGTATCCGGGCTCCATCCTTTTTCTAGGTAGAGGCTGTCCGGCGCCCACTGGTGGTGCAAGCGCGGCGCGTCAATCGCGTCCTCGATGTTCATCTTGAAGTCGATGACGTTGAGAATAGCTTGCATTACCCCGGTAATGATTCTCGTCCCGCCCGGGGCGCCGATCACCAAAAACAGTTTGCCGCCCTTCGTCACAATGGTGGGCGTCATGCTCGACAACATGCGTTTGCCCGGCGCGATCGCGTTGGCCGCGCCGCCGACCGCCCCAAACATATTCGGCGCGCCCGGCTTGGCCGAAAAATCGTCCATCTCGTTATTCAACAGGAATCCCAAGCCCGGGACGGTCACACCGCTGCCGTAGCCTCCATTGAGGGTGTGCGTCAGCGATACCGCGTTGCCTTGCTCATCTACCACCGAAAGATGGGTCGTCTCCGGGCTTTCTTCGGCCGGCGCGGCCACGCCAGGCTTCAGCTCCGCGGCAGGCGTCGCTTTGCTGCGATCAATCGAGGCCGCCCGGGCCGCGATGTACTTTTCACTGCGCAACTCCGCCACGGGTACTTTCACGAAATCCGGATCTCCCAAATGCTCCGCCCGGTCCGCGTAGAAGCGTTTCATGGCTTCGGCCACCAGGTGAGCCGCTTGCGCGCTGCCCAGTCCCGTCTTCTCATAGCCCAGTTTTTCCAGCATGCCCATCATCTGGAGCAGACCCAAACCACCGCTCGACGGGGGCGGCGCCACGATCAATTCATACCCCTTATAGCTGCCCGTCAACGGCTTGCGCTCCACCGCTTGATAGCTCTTTAGATCGTCGCGCGTAATCAGCCCGCCGTTGGCCGCCATCGCCTCGGCCAGCCGGCGCGCGGTTTCCCCTTCATAAAATTCGTTTGGACCCTTCTTCTGGATCCGGGACAGCGTCTTGGCCAGTTCCGGCTGTCGAATCGTTTCGCCCGCTTCCCAAAACGCGCCAGCTTTTTGATAGATCCGTTTGGAGTCCGCAAACTGCGGCAGATTCCGGCTGCCGCGCAGGCTCCGGTCTAGCGCATAAGACACCACGAAGCCATTCTTTGCCAGCTTCACGCTCGGCGCCACTACGTCTTTCCATTTCAAGCGCCCGTACTTCTTATGCAGCAATTCCAAACCCCTCACCGTCCCCGGTACCCCGCTCGCGCGCCAGCCCACGATGCTGTCCCGCGTCGGCTGGCCCGCCGCGTCCAGGTACATGTCGCGCGTCGATTTCGCCGGGGCCTTCTCGCGGAAGTCGATCAAGTTTGTCTCGCCCGCAGCACTGCGAACCAGTGCAAAGCCGCCGCCGCCGATGTTGCCCGCCGTGGGGTGCGTTACCGCCAGCGCGAACGCGACCGCGACCGCCGCATCATACGCGTTACCGCCGCGCTGCAAGACCGCGACGCCTACGTCCGTCGCCAAAGGCTCCTGCGCTACCACCATGGCCTTCTTGGCCCGCACGGGCTCCCGCGCGTTCAATACCGCCACCAGGGCGATCAACCAAATCGTTTTCATTGCCGCTGAGTGCTCCTTTGCCTCTTCCAATCGAACAAGACCACGCCCGCCGCCACGCTCACGTTCAAGCTTGGCACCGCGCCTTCCATCGGGATTCGCAACAGGAAGTCGCACGCCGCGCGGATTTTCTCGTGCAGCCCATGGCCTTCGGCTCCCAAGACGATTACGCTCTTGGCCGCGAAATCGGCGTCGGTATACTCGCGGTCCCCGCGCTCATCCAGGCCGTACATCCAGTAGCCCTCCTCCTTTAGCGACGTGAGCGCCTGCGAAAGATTCACCACCCGGACCACCGGTACATGCTCCAAGGCCCCCGCGGCCGCTTTCGCGACAGTTTCGGTCACGCCCACCGCGCGCCGTTCCGGAATGATCACCGCGCCTGCGCCCACGGCCCCCGCGGTACGCAGAATGGCTCCCAGGTTATGCGGGTCTTCCACGCCGTCCAGCGCTACCAGCAACGGGGCGCCGCTCACGTCGTCCAAAGCCGAATATTGCTTTTCAGCCCCAAACGCCACCACGCCCTGGTGCTTGCCCCCCGCGGCTTTATCGAGTACCTCGCGCCCTTCAAAACGCAGCGCCACTTTATGCGTCCGGCAGAGATCGACAATTTCCTGAATCTTGGGCCCGCCCGCGCCTTTGGCTACCAGCACCCGGTCCAGGGCCCTGCCTGCCGCCAATGCTTCGCGCACTGGATGAATCCCAATCAAGATCGCCATCTACACTAAAATTATCCGCTAACCCATGAGTTCCCCCGCCACACCGCGGCCCGCCGTCTGCCTCCTCTCCGGTGGCCTCGATTCCACCACCTGCCTCGCCTATGCGCGCCGCCAGTCCTTCGATTGCTATGCGCTCAGCTTCGATTACGGCCAGCGGCATCGCCTTGAACTCCAAGCGGCGCAGCGCTCCGCAGCCCGTCTGGGCGCCATCGATCACCGCATTGTCGCCATCGATCTGCGCGCCTTTGGCGGCTCGGCCCTTACCAGCGATCTCAGCGTTCCCAAAGGCCGCGACCCCGGCGCGATGGCCGAAGGCATCCCCGTCACCTATGTCCCGGCGCGCAATACGATCTTTCTCTCTTTTGCCGTGGCCTGGGCCGAAGTGCTCGGTTCGACGGATATCTTCATCGGCGTCAACGCCCTCGACTATTCCGGCTACCCGGACTGCCGCCCCGAATACATCGAAGCCTTCACCCGCATGGCCAATCTCGCCACGCGTTCCGGCGTCGAGGGTGCTAACCGCCTCAAGATCCACACGCCTCTGATTCATTTGTCCAAAGGCAAAATCACGAAGCTCGCCCACGAGCTCGGCGTCGACTTCTCTCTCACCCTTACCTGCTACGATCCCGACCCCGAAGGCCGCAGTTGCGGCGCCTGCGACGCTTGCCAACTCCGCCTGAAGGGCTTTGCCGAAGCCGGGCTCTCGGATCCCATTCCCTACCAGCCGCCCGGCCCCCGGTCCCATGAAGATTAGCGAAATCTTCTATAGCGTCCAGGGTGAAGGCCTGCTTAGTGGCGTCCCCAGCGTCTTTGTCCGCAGCAGCGGCTGCAACCTCCGCTGCGTCTGGTGCGACACCCCCTATACCAGCTGGCATCCCGAAGGCGAAGCCATGTCGGTTGCGCAAATTCTGGCCGCGGTAGACACGGTGCTCGCCGGCGCGCCGTGCCGCCACATTGTCCTAACGGGCGGCGAGCCCATGATGCTGCCCGAGTCCGTCGCGCTTACAACGGCCCTGAAGACGCGCGGCTTCCATATCACCGTCGAAACCGCGGGCACAATTTACCAGCCCGTCGCTTGCGACCTCATGAGCGTGTCCCCCAAGCTCTCCAATTCCACTCCGCACGCAGACCCATACTGGGCGAAGCAGCACGAGGCGTTGCGCCTGCAGCCATCCGTGCTGGCGCGCCTTCTGGCCGATTATGATTACCAGCTCAAGTTCGTGGTCGCCGCTCCGGAGGACTTGACCGAGATCGAAGCGCTCCTGGCCCGACTGCCCGGCCCGATTCCGGCCGGCAAAATCCTGCTCATGCCCGAAGGCCGCACCGAGGCCGAACTTCACGCGCGCTCCTTGTGGCTGGCGGATATCGCCAAACGCAGCGGCTACCGTTTCACGCCTCGTCTCCACGTTTATCTTTGGGGCGACAAACGCGGCGTTTAGGTTATACTTCAATTGAACAGTTGTTCAAGTGAAGACAAAAGCCAAAGCCGAAATCTGCGCCCCGAACGATCCCGCCCACCGCAAGCGCCTGAGCGTGCCGGTGGACGAGGCCGCCCTCGACGCGGCGTCGCGCATCTTTCGCGCCATGGGAGATCCGCCGCGATTGCGCACCCTCGCCATGTTGGGACAGGGCGAGGCCTGCGTTTCGGAAATCGCCGCCGTCACGGGTGAAGAGCTTTCCACCATCAGTCAGCGCCTCCGCGTCCTGCGTGCGGAGAACCTGCTGGTCCGCCGCCGCCAAGGCAAACACATTCTTTATTCCCTGGCCGACCAGCACGTCTCCGGCCTTATCTTTAACGCCCTGGCGCACGCGACCGAGAAGTCCGCGCCCGGTAAACCACTCAAAGCGAGAAAATCATGAACCACCACACTCACGAAGATCATTCCCACCAGCATGGCGCCGGATGCGGCCATACCGCCATCCTTCACGACGGCCACGTGGATTTTATCCATGACGGCCACCTGCACCATGCCCACGAGGGCCACTATGACGAACACGCCCTGGAAGTGGGCCCCGACAATCCGGCGGATTGCACCGGCGGGCACGCCTGTTCCTCGCATGAACCCACGCACATCCACGGCCCCGGCTGCGGCCATGAAGCCGTTCCTCACGGCGATCACGTAGATTACCTCGTCGATGGCCATTTGCACCACCCCCACGAGGGCCACTGCGATCATCATGGCGCCGTCTCCGTCGTCCAATAGAGCGCCCCATCAGGCGCCGTCTAAATCCGCCGCCCAACGCAACACGCGGCAGAAGGCGGCCATTCGCGAAGTCTTCCTGGCGACGGGCCGCCCCATGGGCCCGCAGGAAGTGCTCGCTAGTGCCGCCACTGCCATTGAGGGCCTCGGCATCGCGACCGTCTACCGCAACATCAAGACGCTGGTCGACGAAGGTTGGCTGGCCGTCGTCGAACTCCCCGGCGAGCCCGCGCGCTACGAAGTCTCCGGCAAGGAGCACCACCACCACTTCCATTGCCGCGCCTGCGACAAAGTCTATGAGCTTCCCGGCTGCTCACTTTCTGTGAAACCCGCCCTGCCGCGCGGCTTCACGGCCACCTCGCACGAACTGGTTCTCTATGGCACTTGCGCCGAGTGCGGTTTGAGTCCCTCCCGCAAGAATTAAGGCGCTCCCGCCTCCGCTATGGATACACTACGAGTTACCCATAAATGCTGCTTGCCAAGGAACTCATCGGCTACCTATCCCGGCGCCTCGTCCAGCGCCTGGTGCCCGTTTACATCGACGTAGCAAATCCGCAAACCTTCGCCGAGACCGTCGCCGGCATGATCGTCGAAGAACTGGAAATCGAAGACAAACTCAACGACGAAGTCCGCGACCTGCTCGAGCAATATTCCGACTACATGCGCAAAGAGGGCGTCTCCTACCAGGAGATGTTCCGCCGGATTAAGAACACCATGGTTACCCAGCGCAAGATCATTCGGGCTTCGGGCCGCGATACCGGCGACAACATGAAACTCTCGCGCGACAAGATTACGGATCTTTCCCACAAGATCGCCACGGCTTTGCGTAAGCAGCGCGACGCCCGCGTTAAGAAAGATCTCAACGACGTGCGCCTGGAAATTGTCAAAGGCTTCACCGAAATCCTCCAGATTGAAGAAAAGGCCGACCGCGACGCCCGCGCCAAAGTGACCTCGCAAAAGAAGGGTATTCTCGAAGGCAGCGAAGAGTACGAAATCCTTCACAAGCGCTACTACGGCGAGGAACTCAAGAAGCTAGGCGTGAACCTCTCGTCTTAGTGCAACCGGTAGACGCGGTAGGTCTGATCGGGCGAAACATACTCGGCTGGCAGGCCTTCCATCGGCGGCTCCTTTGTCAGCACCACGTAGTCCACGCCCCGCCGCCGCAGTTCCCCGTAGTCGTAGTCCGCGTGTCCCGGGGCCAGCAATCGCGTCCAACGCTCCCACCAGATCGAGGCGTACTTGGGAAAGTAATTCACTTGTCCGCCTTGTTTCCAGCACACATACACAGCCCGTGCCGCCCGGGCGCGAAAGATGCCGGGCTCGAGCCTCCTTCCCAGGTCTGGAAAAAAGAACACCGCCTCCACGGCGCTCTGCTTCTGCGCCCACTCGGCCGTGGCCCGCAAGTCTCGCGTCTCTAGTGTCGCCGCTGCGCCGTCCCCCAGCCAGGCAAACAAAAACGGCACGCCCAACAGCGCCAGCGCCCATCTGGGTTCGCGCGTCCGCGCCGCCCACCAGCAGCCTGCCCCCAGCGCCGCGATCAAGGCAAGCTGCAAGGCCGCATCGCGCCCGTCGATGTGCAATAGATCGCCCCGCAGGCTCAGGCTCAGCGGCACGATTAACCAGCCCGCCGCCTCTTTCCATCTGCTCTCCCGGATACACAACGCCGCCGCGACCGCCCCCAGCCACTGGCAAAACAAGTGGCAGTACAAAAGCGCCCGCATCGGTTGCACTTGCGGAAACAACGCCCACCCCAGGCCGTCCAGTAGCCACATCGAAAGCGGCACCGTCGCAAAGCCCAGCGCGGGAATCGCGACAAAATACAGCCGCACGCTTTCCGGCAGTTCTTCGCGCAGCCGCCGCCAGGCCCACCAACTCATTCCCCCCGTGAGGGCGAAGGCCCAGTAATACCGCGCCAGCCACAGGTCCGTCCAGTTGTACGGTGCCCGCACTCGCTGAATGGCCCGCTGCGCCTCGTCCAACAAACTGAAAAAGGGCTGCGCATCGATCACGCCCGGCTGCATTTTCGCCGCCGTAAACAACAAGACCCCCGCAGCCGCCACCGGCCCCAGCAGAAAACGGTCTCGCTTCCACAGCGCCACCAGCAGGACGGGCCAAATGGCCGGCGCATGGTAAAGCAACGCTGCGCCCAGGCCCAGTCCCGACCACCACTTCCAGCCCGCCGCCCTTGCGCCCAAGGCAAACACCACCAGCGGTACGGCAAAGCCCCGCGGCACCGGTTCATATTCGGTAGTGTTCACCGCGGGCCCATAAACAAAGGCCCCCAGCCACACCACGCCGCTAACGAATATCGAGGCGCGCTCCGATAGGCCCGCCGATCTTGCCAGCAAAAGCGCCCCGACGGCGCCTACAAAGCGAAAAAACAACTGCTGCGCCAGCAGCACCCATTCCCAGTCCAGCCCGCTTAATTTCCGCAGCGCCAGCGTTACTTCGTCATAGAGCGTGTAGCTCAGGTGTGCGCCTTCGACGATCAATTCGCGCTGCAACAGCGCCGTGTTTTCCAAGTGTTCGAAGAGCGGCACGTAGATCTGCGTGTCGCTATGCAAATACGTTCGCCCGGGGAATACGAGTACGCTCGCCGCCGCCACCCACGCCAGCCAAAACAGGCACCACCGCGAAATCGTCACCGCCGCTTGCTCACTCGGCCCCCGGCTCACTCGGCCGGCGTTTTGTCGAGTTGCGTCTTGGCCCACACCCGCTTCGGATTCAATTCGAGCGCCTTGGCCAGCGTCTTGCGCGCCTCGCCGTTCTTACCCGCTTTGCGCAGCACGATGCCCTTCCACAAATAGGCGTCGGCTAGTTTCGGGTTCAACTGGATCGCCTTATCCAGGTCCGCCAGGCTCTTATCGAGGCCCCCGCCGAAACTGGGCGGCAAATAGTAATTGCCGACCCCGCGCGCCATCCAGTTCTCGGCCGCCTTGGGATTCAGTTCGATCGCCTTGGCCACTTCGTCCAGCGCGCAGCGCCCGTACTTGAAGCCCGCAATCACATTGGCTGGAATAATCTGTCCGCACAGCGTGCCCAGCAGCCGCCGGTATTCGGCGTTGGCCGTCTCGGCCGCAACCGCCTTCTTGGCGGCTTCGATTCCCGCCTCCGCGGCCGCCGCGCTGGCCTTTTTGTCGCCTTTTTCCATGGCCACTTCGGCTTCCATACTCTTGGCCAGGGCAAAGCGATACTGCAACTTCGCGTTCTCCGGCGCCTTACCCAGGGCCGCGGCCGCTTTTGCGGATTCCGCCGCGAGCGCCGCCCGGTCCTGCTGGTCCCTTGCCTCTTCCATCGCTCCTGCCCACAGCGTCGCGGCTAGGCTCATCGTCGTCCACAATCGATACGGCATCTCTCTTAGTTTAACCGCCGCCCTTGCATTAGCTTTCGTTTCCCGCGCCGCTGGCCTACGGTTTTTTGCCATCATAGGGATTGAGCGTAACGTCTCGCCCCGCGTCCAGTCCTTACATGGGATCTATTTCATGACTTCAAAATCCATTGCCGCACTCCCGCGCCATCTGTGTCTGCTGACCCTTTCCCTCGCCGTCTGCCCCTTGTACGCCCAGGCTCCGGTCAGCGTGGAGATCAACGACAACGCCTCGCGCGTCCTCGGCCATCCCAACCGCAACCTTGTAACCGCCGCTCCCAACTGGCTGGAGGGCAGGGAATTAACCACCCCCCAAGGCCTGGCCTTCGATCGCACCGCGGCGGGCCCCATTCTCTATGTCGCCGACACCGGCAACAACCGTGTTCTGGCTTGGCGCAACCCTCTCGGCGCCGTCAACGGAGCAACGGCCGACCTCGTCATCGGGCAACGCACCCGCTTCACGAGCGCCCGCAACGGCCCCGGAACGGACTTCACCGTAGGTCTGGCCTCTCCCACCGGACTTGCCGTAGATAACGATGGCAACCTCTGGGTCGTCGACACCAACAATAACCGCGTGCTTCGCTACCCTAGGCCCTTTGAACAGCCTGTCGACTTCCTTTTCCCCGACGTCATCCTTGGCCAGGAAACCTTCGGCAGCCAAAGCAGCAACACCGTCGGACGCCTGCCCAACCGCGGCCGCGTCGTGCCTTCCGCAAATACCCTCTTCCTCAGCGACCTCGGCCAAAACGTCCTGCGCACCCGCATCGGCTTCGACGCCCAAGGCAATCTCTGGATCTGCGATTCGGGCAACCACCGCGTGCTTCGCTATCCTGCTCGCGTCCTCGTGAGCGGCAGCTTCGGTCCCGATGCCGATCTCGTGCTGGGGCAGCTCGACTTCGTCTCGAACCGCCGCTGGGACGGCGATGCGCGCGAAAAGCTACAGCTCAACACGCCGTCCGGCCTACACTGGGCGCCCGATGGCCGCCTCTACGTCACGGACTCGCGCAACCGCGTTCTCGTCTACCGCAACCCGAGCAACAACGCGCAGCAGGCCGAGCGTGTCCTGGGCTTCCTGATCGTGGCTCCCGGCCAGCCCACGCCGCAGCCCGTTAACGACACGAATCTCCGCACGCCGGAGTCGGTTTTCGTGCTCGACGGCACCCCGTACGTGGTCGATACCGGCAACAATCGCATCCTGCGCTTCCCCAGCCCCGATACCTGGGCGCCCGAATCGCTCACTTTCTTCTCGCCCCCCGCGCGCGACGTCATTGGCCAGGACAATTTCAACGGCGGCGACACCAATCGCGGTGGCGCCGGTCCCACTTCTTTCAGCCTGAATCAGCCGGTCGATGCTGCCGTCCTCAATAATAATCTCTTCGTCGTCGATGCCGACAATAACCGCGTCGTGGTCATCCCGGGCGGCGCGCCGTTCAATCAGCCGGCCAACAAAGTCTTCGGCCAGATCCTCTTCGACGCCAATAGTCCCAACCTAATCGAGGGCCGGGAATTCTTCTTCATTGGCAGCCTTCTGGGCGTCACCTATCGCGGCGGCGGCATGGCGCTCGACGGCAACATCCTCTACGTGGCCGATACCCTCAATAACCGCGTGCTGGGCTTCCGCGATATCCGTGCCATTAGCCTGGGCCGCCCGGCGGACCTGATCATCGGGCAAGTCAGCCCGGACCGCAGCCTGCCCAACTCTCCCAACGGGCGCACCACCAGTCCCAGCCAGGAAGGCCTTTACCTGCCTCACTCCGTCGCCGTCGACGCCCAAGGCAACCTCTTTGTCGCCGATTCCGGCAATGGCCGGGTACTCCGCTTTCCAAGGCCCTTTGACACCCCCGGCCCGCAGCGCGCCAATCTGGTCCTCGGCCAGCCGAATTTCGCGCTTAAGATTACCGACCCGACGCCCCGCAACATGAGCTTCCCCGTGGGCCTGGCTTTCACTAACAACGGCAGCCTGCTTGTCTCGGATCTCCTCCACAATCGCGTTCTCTACTTCATCCGCCCCAACGGCGGGGACTTCACTAATTTTCAAGCCGCCGCGAACGTCTTTGGCCAGCCGGACTTCGTCACCAGCTTTGGCTCCGGCGCCGGCAATCGCCTAAACGCCCCGCGCGGCATCGCCGTTGACGTCGACGATCGTCTCTACGTCGCCGACAGCCAGAACAATCGCGTCCAGATCTACAACCGCGTGCCCCTCGCCGGCCCCGACGCCTCGCCCGCGCTCACGCTCAGCGGCCTCAGCAGCCCCTCCAGCGTCACCGCCGATCCCCGCACCGCCGAGATCTGGGTCGCCAATACCGGCCAAAGCCTCGCGGTCCGTTTTCCGGCTTTCGCCAATCTATCGATCAATCCGCGTTCCAATCTCGTGCTGACCTCGCCCGTCGGCGTCCTGGACATCCGCATCGATCAGAATTCCAACGTCGTCATCTCCGATAGCACCAACCGCGTCGGCTTCTACTACCGCGTCGCTTCGCCGATCAATGGCGCCAACTTCCAAACCACGACGCTGGCCCCCAACACCATCGCTTCCATCTTTGCTCAAGGCGGCGCCTTTGCCGATTCTGAAGGGGTCTTCTCCTCCTTGCCCCTGCCAAAGGTGCTGGCCGACACCGAAGTCCTGCTGAACGAAAAAGCCGTACCGCTTTTCTTCGTCGGTCCCGGCCAGATCAACTTCTTCGTCCCCGGCGACGTGGCCACCAACGGCCAACTCGAACTGCTGGTTGTACGTAAGTCCAATGGCCAGGTCATCGCCTCCGGCAGCGTCCAGATGGACACGGGCTCGCCGGGCCTGTTCACGGCCACGTCCACCGGCCAGGGTCAAGTGGCCGCCATCAACCAGGACGGCACCGTCAATACGCCCGCCAATCCCATTGCTCGCGGCCAGGTAATCAGCCTCTTCGGCACCGGCCTAGGCCGCGTCTCCAACGCTCCCACCGACGGCGATCCCGCGCCTACTTCGCCCTTGGCGGAAGGCACTCGTCCCGACGTTAGCTTCAACTTATTGGCTAATGTGAAGCCGGAAGACATTAGCTTTTCGGGCCTTGCCCCCGGCTTTGTCGGTCTTTGGCAGATCAACGTCAAGATTCCCGATACGGTGCCACCCGGCGCCGCCGTGCCCGTACTGGTCTTCCTGAATTCCTCGCCCAACCGCCGCGGAACTCCGGTTACCATCGCCGTCAAGCAGTAGCGCTAGCGCAGGATCACTCGGACTTCGTTCGAGTCCACGCCGCCCACGCGCAAACGCAATCGGTTCGTGCCCGCCGCGCCTGCGGGCAGAGTCGCATTCACCTGATACAAGCCCACGTAGCCTGGCGCCATGCCTGCGTAACCGACCGGTATCGCGACGCCGTTCCACAGCGCCTCCACGCGCTCATCGGCCACCTGGAAGCCTTCGCGCTGCGTCACCGCGCCTAAGCCGGTCGCATAAATCTCAAGCGTATTGCCGTTTCGGATGGTCGCCCCTTCGCCGCTCGCGGTGTCGAAGAAAATTCCGGGCGAAAGCCGTCTCACCGGCACCCTCACCACGCCGCTCGTCCCCAGCGGCGTCGTCACTTCCACCGTCGCCTCCGTGCCCGCCACCGGGTCGGCGAAGTAAAAGTTCAACTGCGTCTCGCTCAAGAAAACCAGCGGCTGCTCGCGGCCGTTCACCTTTACAGTTAGGCCATCCAGGCTCAGCGGCCAGGGGAAGGGCGCCGCCACCGATCGAGAGTTTAGATTCGCTCCAAACATCGTGTGGAGCGCCAGCGGCGTAATGCCTTGGCTAAACGAAGCCGCGTTACCCACGCTTGAGCTCGTAAAGAAAGGATTGCCGGCCGCCGTCGCCTCCACGCTCGGTCCGCCCTCTACGCTCAGTCGCAGACGATTGTTCGGGGCCGCCCCGGGCCGCCAGCGAAAGCTGGCTAGCCCTTGCTCGTCCGTCAGCACGCTGGCCGACTCCAGCGCCCCGTTGCCCGCGGCAACGCCCGTCACGCGCACGCTCGGATACGGTAAGCGATTCTCATCCTCCACGCGCACCACCACCGGTTCCGCCAAAAAGCCGCTTGTCGCCGTCTGCCGGTCCCCGCTCACCACCCGCACGCGCAGGCCGCTCGCCGCCTCGAGCACCTGCACCCGCGCCTCGGCCATTTCAAAGGCCGCATCCGCCGCCGTCGCCGTTAATTCCTCCACGCCGGCCCTTGCGCCCCGCAGCGCAAACGATACCGCCGTCTGCCCCGCCGGAATCGTCACCGCCGCCGGACCCGCCGCTACGCCGTTCCGGTAACGCAAGGCCACGTTTAACCCCGCGGCCTGTGCCTTCGAGATCCTTAGCGTCACCGTCGTCTCTCGGCCGTTCACCACGCCCGCCGCCGGCCACACGCTCAAGTCCAAACGCTTGCGCAACGTCGTGTCGGCCAGGGCGCGCTCGCCCGTCGCCCGGTTGTAGAAGCTCTGAAAACTCTGCCGATAGGCCTCCACCTGCTCCACCCAGGCCGGATCGAGGCTCACCCCGCGCGGGGCAATCAGCACAATCCCAAAGCGGAACCTTCGTTGGCTTACCGTGTGGTCCGGGGTCCGCCGTCCATGCACGGCGATGAGGTCGTCCACCGTCACATCGTTGCGCACGCCGTCAAAGGTCCTGCCCACTTGCGGCGCGGGCGGAAAGAATCCGCCAATCCCGCTGGCGGTCACGTAAAACAGACCACCCACTTCTTCCTTGGGCCGCAGCCCCATCAGGTATTGATCGAGGGGAGAATACTGCTCCGTCACCGCCACCGTCTCAAAACGCGGGCTCACCCCCGGCCCCTTGTCTTGAATCCGATTTCCCTCAAGCAGGCTCGCCTCGCTATTGAATGTGAAAGCCCAATGCGCGCTCTGCCGCCCCAGAAAGGGCGGCACTGTCGGGTTGTTGGGGTCCCGCACGCTGGCAAAGGCCAAGAACAAATGCCCCGCCTCGTGAGCCAGCACCGTCGTAGGCGTATCGCGCGCCGTCGCTCGCGAGGGCAGGATCCCGTTCGGGTCCCGCGGATACTGCGTAATCTGGCCCATGTTCAGCACGGCCTGCAGCCGCCGAGGGCTTCCGTACTCGGTGCCCGCCTCCACCTCCGTATCGCCATAGCCTGTCCGGTTGTTGCGCACCGTCACCTCAAAAGCCACCACCCCCGGCCCCGGCGTAATCCCCAGCGCGTTGTAGATCGCCAGGTAGTCGTAGGCGTCGTCGTGCGTCTCAAAGAATCGCTGCGCCACCGTTACCGTATCGATCTCCTCCAGCGCGCGGAAGCGCTCAGCCACTGCCGCCGGAAACGTCTCTCCGCCCGTCAACGCCGCGAAACTCACAATTGTGCTGCCGCCCACCAGCATCCCCGGCGCAATCCCCACAATCGCCTCGCTGCTGCTCACGTTCTGGTAAGCAAACTCGATCGTGCCGTTAGCCAGCAGCCGCACCTGAAACGTACTCCGCGGTCCAATGCCAAAGTCGGAGTACTCCGGCACCGCGAGCCAGGTCGCTACCAGCCGATCCGGCCTCGACAACACATGCACGCTCCCGGCGCGGTTCGGGTCTAAGTCTCCAAAAAAAGCTCCAATCCGCGGCAGGCCGCTCAAAAGCCTCCCCAGGCTCCGCTCCCGGGTGGAAACGTCGCCCCCCTCGAAGGTCAGGTTGCCGTCGCTGTTCAAGAACAAGCGGCGGTAGCTCTTGCCGAAAAACGAAAACTCGAAGCCCAGCGTAAACTCGCGCGTGTCGTCGTCGCCCAACGCCGCCACCACCGTACCCCCTTGCTGTTCGGCGTCGCTATAGTCCCCCGTGACGTTCTGGACGCGGTAGCCTCCGCTGCCGGGCGTGAAGCGCAAGGTGCGCCCTTCGAGGTTAAAAAGGTTCCGCCGGCTCACGATCCCCGCGTCTTCTTCCAGCACGGCGATCTCGCCCACATCCTGGCTTGCTCCCCGCGTGTCTTCTGTCGCGGCCAATCCGTTCAAGGCTCGCCAGTTCTTTAGGTTTCGCCTCTCGGCTACGCCGATCCGGTGGGCCAGAATCTCCTCCGCCAGACGCTGCGGATAGGTGCCGCAGCTGGACTCCGCCCGCTTGCCTTCCGCCGCCGGAACCAGCAGCAAAATCATCGCCCAAGCCGCGGGAACTTTCACACGCGCCAGTAACGTACTTCTAGTAGCATTCATGAATATGGCCTTTTGCACCAACTGTGGATCTCAGATTGAGGACGCGGCACGCTTCTGCCCCAAATGTGGGACGCCTGTTGCGGGACCGGCGGCGGGAAATTCTGCAGCGGCGGCTGTCCCGGCTTCGACGGGGCTTGCCAGCACCAGCAGCTACCCCGGTTTTAACACATCCGCCTCGCCCCTCTCCTACGACATCCAGGGCGACAATCTCCAGATCATTCGCTGCCACTTGAAGCCCGGCCAGGAACTCTTTGCCGAAGCCGGCAAAATGGTTTACAAAACCGCCAGTGTTCAGTGGGAAACCAAGATGCAAGGCAACTCCCTCGGCGACAAAATCTGGGGCGCCGTCAAGCGTAAGCTGATGGGCGAGAGCCTTTTCCTCACCTATTTCAAAGCCAGCGCGCCCGGCGAAGTCGGCTTTGCCGGCAACTACCCCGGGCGCGTCCAGGCCTTCGACCTCCGCGGCGGCCAATCCATCCTGGTTCAGCGCGATTCCTTCATCTGCGCCCAAACCACCGTCCAGCTGAACATTGCCCTTGTTAAAAAGCTCGGTTCCGGCTTCTTCGGCGGGGAAGGCTTCATCCTGGAAAAGCTCACGGGCCCGGGCCTGGCCTTCATCCACGGCGGCGGCGATTTTGTCGAGTTCAACTTAGCCGCGGGCGAAATGATCCAGGTCGATACCGGCTGCATCGTCGCCTTCGACGAAGGCGTCAATTACGACATCCAATTTGTGGGCGGCATCAAGACGGCCATTTTCGGCGGCGAAGGCTTGTTCCTGGCCACCCTCACCGGCCCTGGCCGCGTCATCATCCAATCGATGACCCTTGAAAAACTCCGCCGCGAACTCAGCGTCATGAGCGCCGGCGGCGACGAACGCGGCCCACTGAACGTCCTGGGCGGCATTTTCTCCAGCGAAGACTAGATCCAGCTAGTATCCCTAGTACAAAACCGACTCCTGCGTGCAGCCCCCAGGGCAACATTCCCGGGTCTCCGCGATCCCATCTGCAGAGGGATGAAAGGTGAAGATTCGCTTTCATTCGCATCGCGATACTTTCGCTCTCTGGAGTTACCCTTGAAAAACCGATCCTCACCACTAAAACTGGTGCTTCTACTAGCCCTGGCGACGCCCGCAATCTGGGCCGACTTCGCCCATTCCGGAAACCAGTCCTCCTCGGGATTGCCCCAAAAGCATCCGGTACCGCTTCACCATTCCCGTTGAGATCTCGGTGCTATTCGAGACATCGAAGACCATCCATTTCCGGGCAAATTCGTTCTACCGGGCCAACGGTCCCGCCGCCCCCTATTTGCACTCATTGATTTCCTTCCTCAAGAAAACCAACCTTCCTGCGGCGGCTCCCCAAAGCTCCGTCAGCCCCGTCTCGGTGGCCCCGCTTGAGGATGTGTTGCAAATAGGTTCGTCCGGCGGGCGAAGCGTCTCTTCCGATTTCGACGTCCCGAATCTGTCCAGCTCGGTGGTCACCCCCGAGCCGACGGCCTTGGGACTTCTAGTCCTCGGTCTCGGCGGCGTCCTCGTCCTGCGCCGCCGTCGCCACCGCTCCGCCTAGCCGCCATTCATCCCTCTTTCAGACCGCTCATCCGAATCCTGTCTAACGGACAGAGGATCGGCTGCATGCTCAATTCATGCAACCGATCCTCCTTCTGCTTCTAAGCCTCGCCGCCAGCGCCGCTGAACCCTTCGCCGTCCAAGTTTCCGGTAACCCCAAAGCCCCCGCCCTCCTCTTCATCCCCGGCCTTTCCTCATCCAGCGACGTCTGGAAATCCAGCGTCGACAAATTCTGTCCCAGTGCCAAGGCGAAATTCTCTTGCCACGTCTTCACCCTGCCCGGTTTCGCCGGTCAACCCCGCCTTGGGGATGGGCCCTTCCTGGCAACCGTCAAGGACTCCATCGCCGCCTACATGCAAACGAACAAGCTCGCTCAACCAACCCTTATCGGCCACTCTCTCGGCGGACACATGGCCCTCTGGCTCGCCTCCGAGCAGCCCGCCCGCATCGGAAAACTGGTCGTCGTCGATTCCCTCCCACACCTCGGCGCTTTGATGAACGAAGACCCCGCCGCTCTCCGCAAGCAAGCCGAAGGCATGCGCCTGATGATCACCGCGCAGACCCAAGAGCAATACAACGCCTACCTTAAGAATTCGAAAATGCTCGACACGCTCGTCGGTCCCGCCGGCCTCCCCGAGGTTATGAAATGGAGTCTCGCCTCGGACCCCGTCGCCGTCGGCAATGCCATGTTCGACCTCTACACCACCGACCTGCGCGAAGCCATTGCCAAGATCGCCTCTCCCACGCTCGTGCTCAGTTCCTGGGTTGCCTACAAAGACGTCAGCACCCGCGAAGCCTCCCTTGCCCTCGTCGAAAAACAATACGCCGCCCTCAAGTCCAAAACCATCCTCGTCTCCGACACCGCCAAGCACTTCATCATGCTCGATGAACCCGCCTGGTTCCTGGCCTCCGTCGAAAAATTTCTAGCCGCTCAGCCCCTACAATAAAGGCACTCCATGCTCGGCAACAAAGCCTATTGGCTCTGCCAAATCGGCGCTTGGTCCCTCTACGCCTTGGGCAATTTCTTTCTGATCAGCTCCTACACATCGCTCCCCGCGCGGGGTGTGCTCGGAGTCCTCAGCTACGGCCCGCTCGGCATCGCCGTCACACATGCTTTGCGGGCCTACATTCATCGCAGCCGCCTAGCCTCCCACTCACCCCGCCAGATCGTCATCGCCTGCCTTTATCTGGTGCCGGGCTTTGCGCTTCTCTTAACCTTTGCGATCATGCTCGCCTTCCTGCTCTGGACCGGTTCCGCGGGGAACTTTCAAGGCGTCAGCGTCCTTCAAATCGCCATCGGCACCTACTTCAACATGAACTTCCTCATCGCCATCTGGCTTTCCATCTACTTCGCCGTTCATGCCTACCAACAAAACATCACTTCGCGCGAGGCCCAACTCCGCGCCCTTGAATCGCAAATCAATCCGCATTTCCTCTTCAACAGCCTCAACAGCCTTCGCGCGCTGATCGCCGAAAACCCCTCCTCCGCCCAAGATGCGGTGACTCGGCTCTCGCAACTCCTGCGCTATTCCCTGGCGCAGTCCCGTCGTCCCAACGTGCCGCTGTCGGAAGAGCTCGACGCCGTCCGCGACTACCTCGCCCTCGAACAGCTCCGCTTGGAGGACCGCCTCTGCGTCCAATGGCGCATCGATCCCGCCACGGAGCCGCTTCGGCTTCCTCCCATGTCCCTCCAGATTCTCGTTGAAAATGCGATTAAGCACGGCATCGGAAACCTGGCCCAGGGCGGGGAACTGCTCATCGAGTCGCGTCTGGAGCCGCACGGCTGGCTCCTCCGCGTCGTCAATCCCGTGGCTAGCCCCGTTTCCAGTACTGCCGCCCCCTCCACGGGCACCGGCCTGGAAAACGTCCGCGCCCGCCTCCGCCTCCTCGCCGGCGATCGCGCCGGCCTCAGCGTCGCCGTGGATGCCGCCCAAGCCATCGCCACGATTTCCCTGCCGCTATGAAAGCCTTACTGATTGACGACGAGCGCCTGGCCCGCGTCGAACTCCGCCGCCTCCTGGCAGCCCATCCCGAAATCGAAATCGTCGGGGAAGCCGCCAACGCTGCCGAGGCCCGCGCCCTCATCGCAAGTCTTTCGCCCGCCCTGCTGTTTCTCGATATCCAAATGCCCGCCGAAAACGGCTTTGCGCTCCTGGAGTCTCTCGACGCCGCGCCCCTCGTCGTCTTCACCACCGCCTACGACCAATTCGCCCTCCAAGCCTTCGAGGTCTCCGCCCTCGACTACCTCGTCAAGCCCATCGCTCCCGCGCGTCTGGCCCAGGCCCTCCATCGCCTTCCCGCCCCCACTGGCGAGCCTCTGAAGCATCTTTTCGTGAAAGACGGCCACCGCTGCTGGTTCGTCAAGCCCGAAGATCTGACTCTCCTCGAATCCGAAGGCAACTACACCCGCCTTTATTTCGGTGCCGAGCGCCCCCTCATCCTGAAATCTCTCCAAGCCCTCGCCGACCGCCTCTCCTCCGTTCAGTTCTTCCGCGCCAGCCGCAAGCACGTCATCAATCTCGAACACATCCTGAAAATCGACTTGGCCCCCAACGATAACCTCATCGCCACCCTCCGCGGCGGCCTCAGCGTCGAACTCTCCCGCCGCCAATCCGCCCTCTTCAAAACGCGCCTCAGCCCTTGAAGCAAACCCCTGGTACTTCTTCTACAATTCTGTATCCCAAAAGAAACATTGCGCTGATACTCTACCGATTCGGAGGACTCCTCGTGTTTCGTTTTTTTTACGCCCAACGTGTGCGCCAAAGTTTGGCCCTACTAGCCGCCCTCATCATTTGCGCCCCTCCCCTGCGCTCCAATTCAACTCCCCAGACTCTCCCCTATAACTTCGTCACCGCCGATGATTCTTTAATCACGCTGAACGACAACTGGGATAACGTTCCCGGCATCATCGGCTTCCGCGGCGATACCTTGGCCAGCACCGGCGCTAACGCCCAGACGGTCCTCGGGGCCGATGATACCGCCCCCGTCGTCGATGTCAACATCGGCCAGACCACTACTTTCACCACCGGCGGCGTTGCGGAATTCTCTGGCACCAGTGTAGGTTCTCTCGTGGGTGCGCGCACCATCTACGCCCTTCAGGGCAGCGGCACCGCCGACGCTCCCTACCTCCGCTTTCACTTCAATACCCTAGGGTCCTCAAACCTTAGCTTTTCCTACACCGCAGTGGACCTGGACCTGAACGACAACGCCGTCCAGCAAGTTGCCGTACACTATCGCACTGCGGCCACGGGCGCTTGGACCAACCTGGCCGACGGCTACATTGCCGATGCCACCCAGGGCCCCGCCATGGATGGCTTGCGCACCACCCGCACCTTTTCCCTCCCGGCCGCCGCCGCCAACCAGGCTATCCTTCAGATCCGGATCCTTAGTGTGGATGCCGCCGGCTCCGACGAATGGGTCGGTATCGAAAACGTTAGCCTCAGCGCCGGTGTCGTCGGTCCCACTCCCCCCTCCGGCGTCGGCTCCGCCTCTCCCTCCTCGGTTCTCCTTGGGCAGAGCAGCCTCTTGAGCGTCAACGTCACTCCGGGTGCCAACCCTGTCGCTTCTGTCACAGCCGACCTCTCCACCATCGGCGGTTCCTCCACCCAAGCCTTCGCCAACCAGGGCGGCAATCTCTGGACCTTCAACGCTACCGCCACCGGCACCATTGGTAGCAAGGTCCTCCCCGTCACCATCGCCGACAACGCCGCGCTCACTGGTTCCACCAGCATCGCCCTGCTAGTCACCAATCCCTTGCCTCCCTCCGGCACCGGAACTGCCTCCCCGGCTTCTGTCCCCCTGGGCCAGAACACTCTACTCAGCGTCAACGTCACTCCGGGTACCAACCCCGTTGCCAGCGTCACCGGCGACCTCTCTTCCATCGGCGGCTCTTCCACCCAAGCCTTCTCGAACCAAGGCGGCAATCTCTGGACTTTCAACGCCACCACCGCCGGTACCACGGGCAATAAGCTCCTCCCCGTCACCATCGCCGATAACGCCGCCCTCTCTGGCACTCTGAACATCGCCCTTTCCGTCACCGGCCCCCCGGTCTCGATCAGTTCGATTCAAGGCAACGGCAACACCTCGCCCCTCGCCGGCCAGCTTGTCACCACCAGCGGCATCGTCACCATGACCAACCGCCTCGGCCGCATCTTTATCCAGTCCCCCGACGCGAGCGCCGATAACGACCCCAATACCAGCGAAGGCCTCTTGCTGCAGTTCACCTCGACGCCCCCCGCCGCCGCCAACGTCCTCGGCGCCCTCCTCACCGTCACCGGCACCGTCGACGAGTACCGCGCCGATAACAACAACCTAACCATTACGCGTATCCTCAACCCTTCCGTCGCGCAGGTTTCCACCGGCAACCCCCTGCCGCAACCCGTTGTTCTTAGCTCAACCTCCTTCCTGCCCAACGGCGGCCTCTTCCAAGCCGAAAGGTTCGAAGGCATGCGCGTCACCGTGCCTAGCCTCACCGTCACCGGCCCCACCGGCGGCGAGACCGTCATCCGTGGCGGCTCCAACGGCACCAGCAACCAGTCTTTAAACGGCATCCTCTACGGCGTCTTCCCGGGCACCGCCCGGCCCTTCCGCGAACCTGGCATCCAGGCCTCCACCAGCCCCATCCCCGCCTGCGACTTCAGTCCCTGCACCCCGGCTACCTTCGACGGAAATCCAGAACTGGTCCGCATCGATACCTTCCGCCAGAACACCGCCACCGCCGGCATCGGCGCAACCTTCGGCGCCACGCTCACCGGCGTTACCGGCGTCCTGAACTACGAGAATCGCTTCTACACCATCGTGGCCGACCCCACCCCCGCTATCGGCGTCACGGGTAATATCAGCGCCACTCCAGCCCCCACGCCCACCGCCGGCGAAATCATCGTCGGCTCCTGGAATTTTGAAAACTACACGGGCACCGCGACCAAGCAGGCCAAAGCCTCTCTTGCCATCCGCAACTTCCTCAATTTCCCCGATGTACTGGCCACCATCGAAATGAATCAGCCCGCGGCCCTCGTCGCCCTGGCCGCCCAAGTTAACGCCGACGCCGTCGCCGCCGGCCAGCCTAATCCCAATTACCAGACGCGCATCGTCACTCCCCCCAACCCTGGCCAGCAGAACATCGGCTTCCTCGTCAAGTCGGACGTCACCATCGTCTCGGCCACTCAGGCGCTGGCGGACCGCCGCTTTACCGATCCCACCGACGGCTCCAGCGACATCACCTTCGACCGCCCCCCGCTCATCCTCGAAGCCATTGCCACTCGCGGCGGCAAGCAGATTCCTTTCACCGTCATCGGCAATCACTTGCTCTCCCTGATCGACATCGATAGCGATCCCGATCCCACCTCGCCCCGCCGCCGCGCCAAGCGCAAAGATCAGGCCGAGGCCATGGCCGAGTTGCTCCAAGCCCGGCTCACGGCCACTCCCGCCGAAAACATCTTTATGGTCGGCGACTTCAACGCCTTCCAGTTCAACGACGGCTATGTGGACGTCATCAACGGCATCCGCGGGGTCCCCGCCGCTCCCGGCCTTTCCGTCGTCACCGTTGCCGACAACCTCAACGCCACCACCCTTAACAACACCCTCGACACTCTGCCCGCCAGCAATCGCTACTCCTTCGTCTTCCAAGGCAGTGCGCAGGCCCTCGATCACATCCTTTACACCCCCGGCCTCCAGAACCGCTTGAGCCGCGCCGCCAATGTCCGGCTCGGTTCAGACTTCCCGACTCAATTCTCCGACGACGCAACCCGTGTGGAACGCATGACCGATCACGATGCCGTCCTCTTCTACCTCCTAGCCGCCGAGCCCCTCAGCTCCGGCATCTCTTTCTCCCGCTTTGGCGGCTTTTTTAACCCCGCCACCCAACGCACTATCACCAATCTCCAAATCACGAATAGCTCTTCCACAGCCCTCTCCGCGCCCTGGCAAATCGTGATCCCCGATCCCGCCGCCAACGTGACCTTGGCCAACTCGACCGGCGCCAATCTCCAAGGTAAATACATCACCGTCAATACTCCGCTCGCCGCCGGAGCCAGCCTTACTATACAATTGCAGTTCACTAACCCCGGTCGTATGTCTTTCGTCTACAACCCGAAGTTCTACTCAGGAGTTTTCTAAATCATGTCCATGCCTTCTTTCTCCCGTCTCCTCGCCCTCTCTGCCTTCGCCGCGCTACTCGCGCTGCCTGCGCGTGCCGACATTGTCCTCTACCAGGTCAATGCCGACCTGAGCGCCTTGTCCGGTACCGGTCTCCTCTCCCTGGCCTTAAACACCAATGGCACCCCGGATTTCAACGCCACCGCCTCGGTCTTCAATTTCGTCCTGAACGGCGGAACCTACGGCGCGGGCTTGGCTACTCCTGCCACCGACGTGCTGAGCGACGAGTCCATTACCGTCTTCGGCGGCACCGAGCCCAGCCGCCTCTTTGATATCCCTGTCTTCTCCTTCGGCCCCTCGCTCAGTTTTTCGGTGGCCATTGATCGCTCCACTCCGGTCGGCCCCTCCACGGATGGCTGGACTTTCTCCCTCTTCGCCGTCCAGGATGACGCTCCCAACAATTACGAGTTGTTGCTCATTGACTTCGCGGCCGAAGACGACCCCGTCCTCACCGCCACTTCCGGCGTTTCCGCCTCCCTTGTCCCCGAACCCTCCGCCGTGGCCGTCCTCAGCCTGGCCGTCGGTGCGGTGGTCTTCCGCCTGCGCCGCCGCCGCAACTAAGAGTTCTCCCTAGCGATCTCGACTCCGGCCCAACAATAGCCCCCTCTTTGGGGGCTATTGCCTTACCCTCTCGCGGCTATTCCCCAAAATTCGATCCAGTACTCCTATACAGCCTATGTCGCTCCGTCGATAGATCTCACAGGTAGCGCTTTCTGCTCCCTGCTAACTGGGATTTTCGTTCGGAGAGATTCATGCAACGTCTTTTTATCCTTCTTCTCCTCGCCGGCCTACAACTAAGCGCCGCGATGCTGCAGTACCAAGTCACAGGCAACCTTACGGGCTTGTCTGGCCCCGGCCTCATCACTTTTTCGCTTTCTACCTTCGGGACACCCAACAATAACGTCACCGCCATCGTCTCTAACCTATCTTTCACCGATGGTTCCTACGACTTCGGCGTGGGCACGCCCGCCTTGGATGTCGTTCGCACCGGTTCCACCGTCACCTTTGGCGGCGTCGATACCGCCCGCTTTTACGACATCAACGCATTGAATTTCGGCACTTCGATCAGCTTCCTGCTCACGCTCTCGGGCGCGGATGTAAATGGCGCTGGTTCCGGCGACGGCTGGAGCTTCTCGACGTTTATCTCCGAAGATAGCCCCGGCCTGGGTTTCGAGTACTTCATCCTAGACATACCGCCTTCCGGCGCTCCTGTGGTGGATGAGTTTTCCACGATGAACGTTGACCCGGTTCCCGAGGTCCCGGAACCCGGCACGCTCGCCACGCTGGGAGCGGGCTTGGTCGCCTTAGCCTTGTATAATCGGCAGCGCCGGCGATCCGCTCACCTCGGGCGCTAGCTCTTCATCCGCGGCGTCCGGATCGAAGAAACGCTGGTCTAGCAATCGTTGCACGCGAATGTTACCCATGGCGCCGATCATGCTCTCCTTCAGGTTCGGGTGCTCCTGCTCCAGCTCGGCAAAAAAGTCCCGCACACTCCGCCGCACCGTACCCGTCTTCTGCGAGCACCCGCATGGGATTACCGGGCATCCGAGTTCGGCCGCATAAGCCTTCGTGAGCGACTCTCCGACATACACCAGCGGCCGGATCAGCCGGAAGTCCTTCTCCCGCGAATAGGTCACCGGCGGCAGCGAACTTAACGCTCCCGTAAACATCGCGTTCCGCAGGAAAGACTCGCAGAAGTCGTCCGCCGTATGCCCCAGCGCAATTACGTTGGCCCCCATTCTTTTACCCACGTCGTAAACCGCCCGCCTCCGGAAGCGTGAGCATTTGTCGCACCCGTGCCCCGGGTCCTCCTCAAGTAGCCGCAGGCTCGGCCCGTCCACAAAATAGTGCCAATCGATGCCTCGAGCCTTCAGCCACTCCCCATAGGGCTGAATCGGCGCGACAAACTTCCCCTGCTCAATCGTAAAAGCGCTCACCGTGAAATCGATCGGCGCCCGCCGCTGCAGCGCGAGCAACGTCTCCAGCAGCGTCACCGAGTCTTTGCCCCCGGACACGCCCACCGCCACGCGGTCTCCTTCACGGATCATCTTAAAGCGAGTCACCGCTTCGCCGACCTTGCGCAAGATGTGCCTTTCGAGTTCCAATCCTCAATTATCTCCCGCTCGCGCTCACGCCGGTGTCGCTCTTTCCGCGCCCCTTGCGCCAATACTCTAGAAGAAGCCCCATGCCCGACCCAGATGCCCGCGAATTCCGCTACGCCGCCTATCCCACGGCCCGCGTCTTTGACCAACCCTCCAAGGCCCGTCCCTCCAAGGTCCTTAAACAATTGCTTTGGGGCGATTGGGTTAGCCTCACCGGCCCCAAACAGGGTGATTTCTTCCCCGTTCAGGTCCGCGGCACCAAAGGCTTCGTCGCCGCGCCGGAGCTACAGAAAGACCCCCTCCTCGAATTGATCTTCGTCGACATCGGCCAAGGCGACGGCTGCCTTCTCGTCGCTCCCGACGGCCGCATCGTCGTCATCGACGCCGGCGCCGGCGACAACATGGCCCGCTTTCTCGCCTGGCGCTTCCGTGGCTTCTTCAAACGCATCGACTTTGAAGCCGCCATCCTCTCCCACTCCGACCTCGACCACTACGGCGGCTTCGCCCAACTCTTCGAACAGAAAAACCTCTTCTTCAAAAACGTCTATACCAACGGCTTCATGGAACGCGCCGCCGCCAAGGACGACGACATCCTCGGCCCCCGCCAAAAGCATGCCGGCGTCGAATACATCACCGACCTCGTGCCTGACCTCGCCTCGCTCCAGAACTTCTTTGCCGCCCCCGCGAACTTCTCCCGCAAGAAGTACCCCACCATGCTCAAGAAAGCCCTCGACGAGGGCAAATTCTCCCACTTCCAGGCGCTCTCCGTCTCAAACCAGTTCGTGCCCGGCTTCTCCCCCGCCGACGGCCCCCTCGTTATGGAAGTCCTCGGCCCGGTCCCGGAATCCGTCAACGGGGCGCCCGCCCTGCGCTGGTTCGGCGACCCCGGCAAAACCAAAAACGGCCACTCCGTCGTCGTGAGAATCCACTATGGGGACATCAAAATTTTCGCTGGCGGCGATCTCAATATCCCCAGCGAATCCCTGCTCCTGGCCCACCACGCCGGCGCCGCGCAAATTCCCGCCACCGAAGCCGAACGCCTTGCCCTCGCCGAGGCCGCCCGCCCTAAGCTTTCCGCCCACTTCGCCAAGGCCTGCCACCACGGCTCCGCCGATGTCTCTCGCGCATTCCTCAGCGCTCTCCACCCCCTGGCGACTGTCATCTCCAGCGGCGACGAGGAAGCCTTCTCTCACCCCCGCGCCGACACCCTCGGCACCATCGGCAAGCACTCCCGCGGAGACCGTCCCGCCATTTTCTCCACCGAACTTGCGCGTTCCGCTCCCGAACGCATCAAGCGACCCCAGGAACTCCACGCCGAGCTCGATCGCCTCATCGCCATCCTCGAAAGCAATCCCACTCCCGCTGAGCGCAAAAAGGCCGATGCTTCTATCGCCCTGATCAAGAAAAATCTGGAACGCAGCGTCGCCACCTACGGCGCTATCAATCTACGCACCGACGGCAAACGCGCCATTGTGGCCCAAAAAATCGAAAAGCCTCGCGGCAAGCAGACCGAATGGGACGTCTATCGCTTTGAAAAAGACCCCACCACGGGCGAACTAGCCTATCTTTCCAAGCACGACGATTAACTAGTCCAGCCGCAGCCTCACTACTTCGTAGCGCCCCACGGCCTCGCCCCGCGCCTCAAGCGCCTTCAGGGCTTCGCGCGCATTCCGCCCCACCGCCGCAATCTTGCGCAAGGGCAGACGTACCGGGTCGTACAGCTCCAGCGCCACCCACAACCCGTTTGCCTCCGCCCGCTCCCTGGCCAGAATTTCCTCCGGCGCCCGGCCGATCAAATCAATCAAACCGCTTCAATTCCTCCACCAACGCGGTCATGCTCTTCTTGCGGTAAAGGTCGCTCAGCCGCTGCAATTCGAGGCTCGCCGGCATCGCATCGGCCACTCCGGCCCCGACCAGCCCGGCCCGCCCTGCGATCCACACCCCGCCATCTGCAAACTCCACCTGGCTCAGCACGCCCATCAGCCCCGTCACGTCCACCGGCGCGCCCTGCATCTGCAAGATCTGCAGCGCGATATTCGGCCGCAAGGTCACGCTCTCGTTGGCCTTCAAGCGTACGGTCGCAGGCAAGCTTCCGGCCGCCATCAGCTTCCCCTGGGCGTCGCGCGCCATCAGCGTATATTCGATAAAGCGCACCTCGCGGCTCGTCTTGCTCTCCACCGTCAACGCCGGAATACGGATCTCGTTGCCCGCCTTGGAAGCTTCTCCCCGCTGTCCTTCCACGGGGCCGTCCGGCTGGCGGCTAAATGCGATCTCAACCGCCTGCGAGTTCGGCAGCGTACCCGGCAGCATACTTGGTCCCCGCGCCACCCGCACGTCCAAGTGAGGTCGCTGGTTGTCCCGCGCCAGCGTCTCCAACATCTCCCGCCGCAATCCGTCCTCGCCCTGCCGCGCCAGAATCTGCCGCAGTCGCTGCCGGTCCTGCCGCGCTTCCATCTCCCAGGCTGTCAGCGTGCGCCGCGAATTCAAACGGTTCGGCCCAAAGAAACTCATGTCTTCGTACAGCAGCCCGTCCAGCTGTACCTTCACGGCCGCTTGGCCGTTGGCCGCCCCCGGCTGCAATAGCCGCAAATCCACGCGCACCGGAAACTCCTGCCCGGGGTACACATCCAGGCTCGGCACGCTCACGCTCGCCTTGCCGCCTGCCGCCAGATCCGTCGCCACGCCCGTTGCCCGCACTTCCAGGCTCACGCCCCGGATGCGCAACCGCCCTGTGTTCTTCAGCCGTAGCGACGTCTTTAAATCGATCATCAACGCCGCCCCGCGCGCCGACGTCCGAGATTCGCCCCACCCGGAGCTCACTACCGAAATCTGCGCCCCGTCCGGAATCTCCACGTCCAGCCGATGGTTCGTCGTCTGAGCGAATACGCTCCCCGCCAGCAGCGCCAAAATCGCGCTATTGCGCATCGTCAACCTCGCTCACGGATACCGTCGTTACCGTAATCTGCCCTGAATCCGCGTCCATCGAGGCCGTCCGTAAACTACCTTCCAGCCCCACCTCCAAGCGCGCCGTCGAGGGCATCGAAGTCCGGAAGAACATCCCGTTCCCGCCCCGTTCCAGGCCCATCGCGTTCGGATTCGCGGTCAGCTTCGTATCCCCGGCCTCCACTTCGGCAATGCTCCACCCCGCCAGCCGCAAGTAAGGCTTCGTCCCCGGCCCCGTCAGGAACCAACCTGTCATCACCACCACGCTCAACGCCCCCACCGCCACCATGCCGCGCCAACTCAGTACCGCTTGCGTCTCGGGCGGCCTCGACGGCGTAATGCTTTCCACTTCCACGCCCAGCTTAATGTTGCCCAGCATTTCGGCTTCCAGTTCGGCCCACGCGAAGCCCTTCGGCAGCGCAAAGGCTTCCACATTGCGCCCCACCGCCTGCCGTAGTGCCTGGTACTCGCTCACTTGGCGACGGCACGTTCCACATACGCCCAGGTGCAACACTTCCAGCGGCGCATTCCAAACTCTTCGCTCGCCCCCCGCTAGCAGCGCGATCTTTTCTTCCGTTAAGTGCTTCACCCCTAAATGCTTCACCGCGTCCCCTCCAACTTCTCGAAAACGCTCTTAAACTTGGCCCGCGCATTGGCAATATGCGAGCGCACCGTTGCCGGTGTGCATCCCAGCACCTTGGCCACCTCGCGTGCCGGTAAGTCTTCCACGTCCCGCAGCATCAGCGCGGTCCGCTCCCTCTCGCTCAGCGCTCCCATGCAGTATTCCAGCCGCGCACTCTGCTCCCCGCGCAACAGTTCCGCGTCCGGCCTTCTCCCCGCCGGCGCCGCTAGCGGCTCCAGCACCTCGTCGATTTCCGTAAACTGCACCCGCCCCTTGCGCCGCAGAAAATCGATCGCCGTGTTGGAGGCCACCCGCCCCAGCCACTGCGCCGCTTTCTCACGGTCTTTCAACTGATCGGCCCGCGATAGCGCCTTGATGAAAGTCTCCTGCGTCAAATCCTGCGCATCCGCCACATTCCCCACAATGCGGTAGATGAGGCCAAATATCCGCCGCAGATTCTCCCGCACAAACGCGTCCTGCGCCTCGCGCGCCTCCGTCGTGACCGGGGATAGGTGGCCTTCCATCGCGTAAGATTGCGCGGATTCCTTCACTTGTCAGCTAAGACGCTCGCCGTTGGCAAACCGTGCAATCCCTTTCATTCTAGCCTCGAACCATTCCAAGCACGAAACGCTACGATAGTTCCATATGCAACCGGTCTACGTCGCCGGCATCGGTAAGACCGCCTTCGGCGCTTTTCCAGACCGCAGCCTCCAGTCCCTCGCCGTCGAGTCCATCGAGGCCGCCCTCGCCGACGCCGTGCTCCCCCCTTCTGCCATCGAAGCCTTCTATCTTGGCAACTTCGACGGCCCCCGCTTTACCGGTCAAAACCATCTCGCCCCCTTTGTCGCCCGTGCCGCCGGCCTCGACGGCCTCCCCGCCACTCGTTTTGAGGCCGCCTGCGCCTCCGGCGGCAGCGCCTTCTTCCATGCGGCCCTGGCCGTGGCCAGCGGCCAGTATGAAACCGTCCTGGTCTGCGGCGTCGAAAAAATGACCAGCCAAAGCACCGCGAAAGTCGCCGAGATCCTGGCCGGCGCGGGCGATGCCGCCCGGGAAGCCGCCGTCGGCGCCACCTTCCCCGCTATCTTCGCCCTCATCGCCCGTCGCCACATGCACGAATACGGCACCACTCGTGAACACCTGGCCGCTGTCGCCGTCAAGAATCACGCCAACGCCGCCCTGAACCCGCAAGCGCACTTGAAGAAGGTCATCACCCTGGAACAAGCCCTCGCCGGCAAACCCGTCGCCGAGCCCTTCACCATTTTCGATTGCTCCCTCGTTAGCGATGGCGCCGCCGCCCTGGTTCTTTCCAGCAAAAAAACGCCCATCCGCATCGCGGGCCTTGCCCAAGCCTCCGGCCCCGTCGCCCTCTCCGACCGTCCCACCCTCACCAGTTTCTCCGCCACCCGTCAGGCCGCCGCCAAAGCCTTCCGCCAGGCCAACCTCGAGCCCCGCGACATCCACCTCGCCGAGGTCCACGACTGCTTCACCATCGCCGAACTCATCGCCCTCGAAGACCTCGGCTTCATCCCCCCGGGCGAGTCCGGTCCCTGGGTCGCCTCCGGCGCCACCACCCTGCACGGGTCTTTACCTGTCAACACCTCAGGCGGCCTCAAGGCCAAAGGCCATCCCGTCGGCGCCACGGGGGTTGCTCAATTGTGCGATCTTGCCCTGCAAATGCGCGGCCAAGCCGGCGCCCGCCAAGTCCAAAAGGCCGACCGCGCTCTCGCCCAGAATCTCGGCGGCTCCGGGGCCACCAGCGTCGTCACCATCCTGGAGCGTTCCTAACATGCGTGCCCTCGTCTATACCGAAACCGTTGTCCACTCCGCTCCCGAGCAATTCGCCTCCCAGGCCCCCTACCAGATCGCCCTCGTCGAATTCGCCGACGGCCGCCGCGAACTGGTCCGCATTGATGGCCCCCGCGTCCACATTGGCGACGCGGTTGTGGCCCTGGAAAACACGAATTTCTACACCCTCGAAAACTCATGAAAATTGCTTCCCGCGTCGACACCCTCCAGCTTGAGGGCGCTTTCTCCGTCCTCCAAAAAGCCCGCGCCCTCGAAGCCGAAGGCCGCCACATCATCCACCTTGAAATCGGCGAGCCCGATTTCGAAACCCCCCGCCATATTCTTGAAGCCGGCAAGTCCGCCCTCGACCAGCAATGGACCCACTATGGCCCCACCCTAGGCTATGAGGATTTCCGCCGCGTCATTGCCGCCCACGTCTCGGCCTCCCGCCAAGTCCCCGTCGATTGGCGCGAAGTCTGCGTCGTCCCCGGCGGCAAGCCCATGATCTTCTTCCCCATCCTGGCCGTCGTCGAACCGGGCGACGAGGTCATCCTGCCCAACCCCAGCTTCCCCACCTATGCCAGCGCCGTTCGCTTTGCCGGCGGCATCCCCATCAGCATCCCCCTCATCGAGGCCAACGACTTCAGTTTCGACATGGCCCGCCTCCGCGCCAGCATCACCCCGCGCACGAAGCTCCTCATCCTCAATTCGCCCGCCAACCCCACCGGCGGCACCATCCCTCCCGAGGACATGGCCGAAATCGCGCGCCTCGCCATTGCCCACGATTTTTATGTCTTCAGCGACGAAATCTATTCGCGTATGTATTTCGATGCCCCTCCGCGCAGCCCTTTGAGCGAACCCGGCATGAAGGATCGCACCATCCTCCTCGACGGCTTCTCGAAGACCTATGCCATGACCGGCTGGCGTCTCGGCTACGGCGTCATGCCGGAGTTCTTAATCGACGCCATGCAGAAGCTTTTGGTCAACGCCGTCAGTTGCACCGCCAGCATGACGCAGCGCGCGGGCCTGGCCGCTCTTGAGGGCGACCAAACGCCGGTCACCAATATGATGCAAGAATTCCGCCGCCGCCGCGACTCGTTCGTCGGGCTCTTGAACGAGATTCCCGGCGTGCAATGTAGGATCCCCACCGGCGCCTTCTACGCCTTCCCCAATATCTCCTCCACCGGGCTCTCCAGCGAAGTGCTCGCCCACCGCCTGCTCCACGAAGCCGGCGTCGCCTGTCTCCCCGGCACCGCCTTCGGCGAATACGGCGAAGGCTACCTCCGCTTCTCCTACGCCAATAGCCTCGAAAACCTCGAAGAAGCCGCCGCGCGCTTCCGCCGCCTCCTTGCGAGCCATTCGCATTAAACTGAGAGATCGATGGATCTCCATGGCAACGCGGTCTCGCTCAACGTAGTTGGCTTTAAGCATTTCGAGAATCTCGTGATGCCTCAAGTCGGCCGTGTAAATCTGATTGCCGGCAAGAACAACGTCGGTAAGAGTTCGCTACTAGAAGCCATACGTATTCTTGCTTCAGGGTGTGATCCCTTGGCCCTGTTCGATACTCTCCATGAGCGGGAGAATGCCATCGACGAAGGGAAGATTTATCAATCGTTGCAGGACATGTTTCCGCAAGTACGCGGAGTAATCAGGGTCGGATCAGAAACGCTGGAAGTTATTCACAGTCCGTTTTACAAAGACGGGTTCCCCACGACCAGAGACTACCGAAAACAGCCAGATAGAGAAGGCGGTTGGTGGCTGGCCCTTGAAAAGCCGGCACTATCTGTAAAGTTCGATATTTCTTCGGAAACGAGGCACGCTGCATATTCGGGCACCTATCGAGTTGATGCAGAGATCCTGCCAACAACAATTCCATGCCAGGAATCAATCAACTTACATCGCGACCCGCATCGGGTCAAATTGCTTTGGGACAAGATCCAGGGTCTTCCCGCCGAAGAGGATTTGGTTGCGATACTGCGGATCTTGGAGCCACGCATCGCTAGAGTCGTAATACCTACAACGGGCAACTCTGCGATTCCGCAACTTCGGCTAGCTGGCAAGAACGAACTTGAACCGCTAACTCGCTTTGGCGACGGTCTCACCGTGCTCTTTAATCTAGGCTTGGCCTTGGTCAATGCGCGGGCTGGCTTCCTACTCGCCGACGAAATCGAGAACGGCCTTCATTACACATTGTTTCCTCAATTGTGGCAATTCCTGCTGGAAAGTTGTGCCCGCCTGAACGTTGTGATGTTTGCCACCACCCACAGCCAGGATGCTGCGGATAGCTTCTCGAAAGCCGCCCTCGCCAATCCGCAGGTGGAAGGCATCCTCACCCGCCTCGAAATGCGCGACGGCAGCGTGCACGCCGTCCAATTCACCGAAGAAGAAGCTTACATCGCCGCCGTTGACGGTCTTGAAGTTCGATGAGTCACGTTCATCCTGTACTGGAAGGCACCGATGAATGGCATCTCTTGCGGCACATCCACCCTAAGGTGAAAGAGCTCTTTCCCAGTCCCCCTAAGGATTTGAAACAATCGGATTCCGACGGCCTCACCCTCGCAGCTGGCGGCGACACAATTTCCAAGCGGCTATCGGCTGCGCTGAAGGCTTCGGGTCCCACCAGTCACGTTTGCGTGATCTGCGATGCGGAAGGGAAAGACGCCTCTCTGCGCTGGGCGGCCTTGAAACCAGTGCTGTTAACGGCGGGCTTTTTCAATCTCCCGGATTCTTTTCCGGCCGAAGGTCTAGTTGTTTCTCAACAAGGACGGAAGACAGTAGGAGTTTGGATCATGCCCTCGAACGCGAAACCCGGTATGATCGAAGACTTTTACCTGAGCGCCATACCGCCTAGCGATTGGAAACTCGCTCGCAGCCAAACCTTCATTGATGGAATTCTCGCCGAAGATCTCCAGCCCAAACCGAACCGGCCAAAAGCAATCTATCGAACATGGCTTGCCCTTCACCCGGAACCACCAGGCCCCGCTGAAGCAATTTCACGTGGAGACCTTTCGAAATCGGAGGGCGATATTCCCAGATTTCTCTCTTGGCTATCAAGATTTCTGGATCTCGATCTTGGCGCACTTCCGCCCTCCTAATTAAAGCGTCTTCAAAAACGCCACCAACGCCTCCCGCTCGACCTCACTCAGCTTCAGTCCGAAGGTATGCCCCTTTATCGCCCGCGTCGTGGTCCCTAGCGGCCGGAATCCCCCAGGCAGGTGAGAATCCTCGAGCCTCCCCGGGTCGAACATTTCTTCCAACGTCGCAATCGAGCCGTCGTGCAAATAGCGGTTGCGGTACCAGACACCCTTGAGGGAAGGCACCTTGTAGTAGCCCGTGCCCTTCCTCGTTTGCAGCGCCAGCGAGGAGTCCGTTCCCACGGAAAGCGCCAACACATCCAAAGTCTTGGGCGCGTCCTTGGGTTGTTCAAATCCTTCCGCCAGGCTCAACTTGTTGTTCGTATACAGCGGTGGCGTGTGACAGCCCGCGCATTCCCGCGCAAAGATCTTTTCTCCCGCCGCCGCTTTGGCGTCGAACGGGTTTGGGTTCTCTGGAGCTTTGAGCGAGTAAAGGTAAAGCGCAAGAGCATACAATCCTTCGTCGGAAACGCGCGACTCGCTACGCCGCGTTTTCTCACCCAGCATCCGGTGCGGGCCAAATTCCGCAGCCTCCGCCGAAGTCACCAACGCCGCATACCGCATCAGATCGCCAATGCCCCGATGCAGGTGCGTCGCCGTATGATCGATATACTTCCGGTCCTTGATGCCGATCAGGTCGGGGACCTTCGCGGGAAAAAATAGGCTCCCATTCCAGCGCGGAATGCCTCCCGCCCGGGCGGCTAGGTCGAGCGCCTCATACTCCGCCTGCTCAACCGTCCTCAACTTCGCGTGAACGTCGTTTTTAACCCAGGGCACACCATAGGCTCGATACAGGCGCTCGCCAATGGGCTCTTCGGTCATAAAGAACGGCGGCGCCCCCACCAGCACGCCCTTTTCTTGCTGCACCCTGGAAATTACGGGCCAAGTCTTGAAGGTCTCCGGCGGGCGCGGCGCGATCGTCCGAAAAGGCGCGCCATGCACCGCTTTCCCGTCCGGCAGGTACATGGTGTGGCAAAAGCTGCAGTTGGAAAAGCTAAGCGCGAGGCCTGCTTTCGTCGGCACCCAACGCATCCCAAAAAGGCTGCCGTCGCGGAGAACGCGGGTTGGGGCGGGGCCCGGCTTCCTCACCTCTTCGATGTACTTCGGGTCCAGCGTGCGAAGGGACATGAAATCCAGCTCTTCAAAGACCCGCTGGCCCGCCTTTAGCCAGTCGGCTTCCGTCTCGAGCGTCGCGGGATCGATCAGCGGCTTCGGCCCCGCCTTTTGCAGCATCTCCCAATACCCCTGCGGTTCGCGGCCGGGTGCGTAAACCGGGTAAGTCCGAAGATCGTCGGCCCGCAGGGCGTAATAGGCCTTTTCCGACAAATGCGCAGGCCTCGCCTTCAGGCCCGCCAGCGGGGTCGCCCATTCCCGCAGCGCGGCTTCATCCCAGACTTTGAAAACCTTAGCCCGGAACGGCTTCGAGCCCGTTTGCGCATCCACGCGGAGCGAGCCAAAGACGGATAGAACCAGGCAGAGGAAGTAAGAACACCGTTTCACCTTGGGAATCAGTCTAACTTGGGCCCCGTTCACACGCCACCCAACTTTTTTTCATAACCTCTAAGCTCTTCCCCTCCAACCGCTTCCCGCCTCTTCGCAACCTCTTCTCTCCTGAGTTTTCGCGCCTCCTCATGCCATTCTGAAGCCGCAAAGGAGCACGCAACCCATGACCACCTCTTCCACCGGCCCGAAAACGGACGCCGGCAAATTCATCGCATCCAAAAATTCCCTCACCCACGGCCTCACCGCTTCCGGCATCGCTCGCTTCCCGGAATCTATCCGCGAATCCTACTGCCGCTTTCTCGTCGAGCAGTACGAAGAGTGGCAACCCGTCAGCGAAAACGAAAAAGTCTTCCTGGAACGCTACGCCTTCAACCAATTCCAGCTCCTCCGCGCCCAATCCCTCGGCGCCCAGGCCCTCGAAGATCTCCTCGCCGCTCCCAAAGACCCCCTCGCCCAGAAGCACTACGCCCTCATGTCGCGCCACCTCCGCGCCCTCGAACGCTCCGCCAAGGAAGCCCTCCTCGAACTCCGCACCCTCATCGCCGACCGCATGATGGCCCTCGAAACCGACGTCGCCCTCCAGCAACAAGCCCCCGGCCTCGCCACACCCCTCGTCTTCCCCCACCATTTGCTCAACCGGAAACAGGCCCGCCTGCGCACCCCCCAAGACAATGCGCTTCGTTTTGCCTATCACCTTTCCGATGAAGCCGAGCCCAGTCTAAAGTCCAGTACTAGTAACGCGAACGGCAGTTAGGACGCCTTAATCGTTAGTGATAGAATCACGACACGAGGAGGCTCCCATCGTTCCCCAATCCATCTTGCGTCTCGTCCTCGCAAGCGCCTTTCTGGCCTCCGCGGGCTTCGCTGCGGAACCGTCCCCCGCCGCCGCCACTTTCAAGCAATACTGCCTCTCCTGCCACGGCAAAGCCTCGATGGGTGGTATTAATCTCGAACTTCTCCTCGCCGCCCCCAGTGTCGGCGACCACTACGACCGCTGGAAAAAGGTCGCGAGCGTCCTCGAAACCAAGCAGATGCCTCCAGCCAAAGTCCGTCAGCCCAGCGATACGGACCGTACGCAGGCTGCCGAGTGGGTCCGCGCCCGCCTCAAGGAATTTGCCCTCGCCCACAATGGCGACCCCGGCCGAGTCACCGTTCGGCAGCTCACCGCCGGCGAATACAACTTTGCCGTCGAAGATCTGACCGGCCTCCAGATCAAGGTCGAGCGCGACTCCTCGGCCGATTCCGTCGGTGGGGAAGGCTTCACCAACTACGGCGACACGCAGTTCATGCAAGACGCCACGCTCGAGCGCTACCTCGATTCCGCCAAGCGCGTAGCCAGCCACGCCGTCGTTGGCTCCGGCCCCTTGGGCTTCTTTATCGATCCCGGCAAGAGCGGTCTCGAGTACTCCGCCATCGCCCGCATTCGCGAAATCTACTCCACCCAAGGCTTCCGCGCCTCCTCCGGCGAAGGCGGCAAGCCCTACAATCTCGATCTCTACGGCCGCGCCTTCTACGCCGCGTGGGCCTTTGATCACCGCGCCGCTCTCGGCCAGCCCAAAGCCACTCTCGCCGAGGTGGCTCGCCGCGAAAAGGTCAGCCCCCAATTTGCCGCGCATATCCACGCAACCCTCCAAACCCCCAATCCCACCTATCCCTTAAGCGAAGTCGTCCAACGCTACCGGGCCCTGCCGAAACCCACGCCCGGCCTGGACGCTCACGCCGCCACCAAGGCCCTTCAGGATTACGTCATCAACTACCCCCGCTGGGTCTTCGGCGCCGGCGCCTGGGCTGAAGGCGGCCGCGGCGATGAGCGCAATTTCCTCATCACAGAGGACTCCCTTACCGCCAAGACCTCCGGCAAGCTCCGTGGCATCAATCGCATCCGCCCCGGCCGCGGCGCCAAGTTCTATCTCTCCGTCGTCAATCTGAACCCCGCCTCGCCCTCCCCGGCCCGCGTGGAAATCAAAGACGCCGCCATCCGCTTTGGCCGTCGGGATCGCAGCCAAATGCCCCCCATGCCCTTGCTCGCCGTTCTCGACGACGCCGCCGAAAAACAACTGGGTATCGCCGCCGAAGCCGGCACCATGAACTTCACCGTGCCCGCCGGCACCACCATCCCGGTGAGCGTCAAAACTCCCGACGACGTCAATGTCGTCAGCTTCTCCGCCGAAGCCTTCTTGAGCGACGCCTACCCCGATTCCGTCCTCCGCGTCACCGTCTCCGACGAGCCCGAAATCAACGCGGGCGTCCCCTTCTCGGTCATCCTGGGCCATGAGAAACAGCCCGGCTACCAACTCTGGAAGCGCAACGTGCTCACCTTCTCGAATGCCATGCCGCAAAATTCTCACGCCGAGGCCACCCCCGCCGACAAGGACCCCATCCCGCCGCCCTTCAACAACACCTATAACCAGCCCGAGCGCGACCTTTTCCACGTCAAGGTCAAGTACTACCGCGACGACTCCTTCATCGCCACCAAGATGCTCGATGCCGCCTCCCGCAAGCGCCTGGACGAAGCTTGGAACGACCTCCTCGGCTCTTTCGAATACCACGACGTCTTCTTCAACTTCGTCAAAGACAAGTTCAAACTCGAGTCCCTGAAGCCGCGCTCCATCGGCTCGCTCACCCCGGCTGAACTGGCCGCCATACCGGAAGAGCCCCGCAAGTACGCCCTCGCCTTGCGCAAAGAGTTCGATGTGGTCCGTGCTGCCCACCTCCGCGCCCAGCCCGGCCACCTGAACGACGCCCTCGCCTTCGCCGAACAAGCCTGGCGCCGCCCTCTGACTTTGCCCGAAAAGGACGGCCTCCGTCGTTTCTACACCAACTCGCGCGAAGTGCTCAAGCTCGATCATGATAAGGCCATCCGCGCTCTGCTCACGCGTATCCTCGTCTCGCCTTCCTTTATCTATCGCCTCGAAACGAACCCGCGCCAACGCTCTTCCACCTCGGTCGTGATGAAGCCAGCCGCCGAATCCCGCGCCCCCGAGCTGCCCCTCACCCCCTACGAACTCGCCAGCCGCCTGAGCTTCTTCCTTTGGTCCAGCATCCCTGATGCCGAGCTCCGCCGCGCCGCCTCCGCCGGCGAACTCAACGACCCCAAGAAACTTGCCGCCCAGGTCCAGCGCATGATCGCCGACCCCAAGAGCCGCCGTCTCTCCACCGAACTCTTCGGCCAATGGCTCGGCTACTACCACTTCGATCAATACACCGGCGTTGATAACTCGCGCTTCCCCGAGTTCAACGACGAGCTCAAGCAGTCCCTCTACGCCGAGGCCAACACTTTCTTTGATTACATCGTTCGGCAGCAGCGCCCTTTGCGCGAAATGTTCACGGCGGACTACACCTTCCTGAACAAGCGCCTCGCCGAGCATTACGGCGCCAAGGGCAGCATTCCCACTGGCTCCGAACTGGTCAAGGTCGACAATGCCTCCAGCTTCAAGCGCGGCGGCTTCCTGGGCTTCGGCGCCATCCACGCCACTACCTCGGCCCCCTTGCGCACCAGCCCCGTCAAGCGCGGCAACTTCCTCTTGAGCCGCATTCTCGGCACCCCCACGCCGCCTCCGCCCGCCGACGCCGGCATGCTCCCGGCGGACCCCGCGAAGTTCGGCGGCCAGACCATCCGCGAGCGCCTTTTATCCCACCAGCGCAACGCCACCTGCGCCGGCTGCCACTCCCGTATCGACCACTTGGGCTTCCCGCTGGAAAAGTTCGACCCCGTTGGCCGCTGGCGCGAAACTTATGCCGATGGCCAGCCCATCTACGACACCGGCGATCTTTCCGAAACCAAGAAGATCCCCGGCCTCGACGGCTTGAAGCAGTTCCTGGCCACGCGCGAAACCCAAGTCCTCGGGTACTTCGCCCGCAAGACCCTTGGCTTTGCCCTCGGCCGCACCGTCCAAGGCTCGGACGATCCGCTGCTCGAAGAAATCGCCCAATCCGGAGGCGATCAAACTTTCGTGAATCTGGCCACCCGCATCGCCACCAGCAAACAATTCCGCTTCCGGCGCGTGGACACGCCTCCCGCCCAACCCCTCAAGGCAACCCTTCAAACGACAGGTGGATTATGAACCCGACTCGCAACACTCGCCGAAACTTCCTTCGTGGTACGGGGGTTGCTCTGGCCCTCCCCTGGATGGAATCGCTCCCCTTAAGCGCCGCTACCGGCGATAAGCCCTCCACCACGCCGCCGAAGCGCTTCGCCTGCGTCTACTTCTCAAACGGCGTTGAGCCCATCCATTGGTTCGCCAAAGGCGAAGGCCGCAACATGCAGCTAGGCCCCGGCCTTATCGACATGCAGCCCCATTGCGGGGATTTCAGCTTCATCAAGGGCCTCTACCACCAGCAGGCCTTCGTCTCCACCAGCCCCCACCTCGGCCGTTCGCCCAATCTCCTGTCCGGCGCGAAAGTCTCCCTGGACCCCAACATCATCGAGGTCGGCACCAGCTTCGACCAGATCCTCGCCCGCCGCATCGGCGGCGCCACGCCCGTCCAAAGCCTCGCCCTCGGCATTGAGCCGAACGAGCTTCGCCTTGAGGACGGCCTCTCGATGATCTACGGCTCCTGTATCTCCTGGGCCACTCCTTCGAAGCCCGCCACCAAGGAAATTTATCCCTCGCGCGTCTTTGATCTCCTGGTCGGCGATGGTTCCGGCCGCCAGCTCGACCGCACCATTCTCGATTCCGTCTTAAGCGATTCGAAAAGCCTCCAGCCGCGCCTCAGCCGCAACGACAAGGTCAAGCTGGACGAATACCTCGAAAGCATTCGCAGCATTGAGAAGCGCATCGAGATGGCTTCCAAAGACCAGCGCCTCGAAGGCTGGCGTCCCTCTCTCGACAAGCCCAACATGACCCGGCCCGACGAGAAGCTCCCCCAGGACGTCCCCACCCATATGAAGCTCATGCTCGACTTGATCGTGCTCGGCTTCCAGATGGACAAGACCCGCGTCGTCACCCTCATGCTCAACAACGACCTCTCGCAGATGAACTTCAAGTTCCTCGAAGGTGTCAAGGGCGCGCTCCACTTAGACCTAACGCACAACCAGAAGGCCGCTGAAGCCGAGGCCATGTACCTGAAGACGAATCAGTATCATATCCGCCAATTCGCCTATCTCGTCGAGCGCATGAAAGCGATCGACGAGGGCGGCTCCACCTTGCTCGATAACTCGGCCCTCATGCTCGCCTCCAGCCTGTTCGACGGCGACGCGCACTCCGCCGAACAGCTCCCCATCCTGCTCGCCGGCAAGCTCGGCGGTACCCTCAAGCCTGGTCAAAACCTCGATTACCTCGAAAAAGGCGACGACAACCGCCGCGCCAATAGCTTGTATCTTTCCCTCATGGACCGCATGGGCGTCCAACTCGACCGCTTCGGCGATACCGCCAAACGCCTGGCCGAAATCTAAGTCCTCTGTGTTATAGTTACTCTTGAGGCCGCGTCCCTTTTCGGGGCGCGGCCTTTGTCTATTTATGCGCTACTTACTTTGGTTGGTTTCTCTCTGCCTTTGGGCGCAAGAAGATGTGCTGATCCTCGATGCGCTCGGCCATCCGGTGGCCGCCCGGCCCGGTAACTACGGCTTTCTCACCCGCTTCTCCCCAGACGGCAAGCGCGTCGATTGGACCATCGTCCCGCCGGGTGGCGCGCGCTCCGTCATTCGGGGCCCGGGCCAGTCCCTCTTGGTCGCCAGCGCGGACGCCTTGGTCGAGGTCAGCCTCAACGGCGCCGTGGGCCGCCGCATTCCTCTTCCTTTTCCCTGCGCCTCGTCGCCGTTTATCGAGGCTCTTCTCTTCACCTCGCGCCAAAGCGTTTGGATCTCGGGCCAGGCGCCTTGCTTGTTTTCGGCCTTGGGCGGGGCCACCGCTCAAGGCACTCTTTCGCCCACTGGCTTTAGCGGTGAGCTCGATCTCTCGACAGGGGAGTGGCGCTGGCTTGCTCCCCGCGTCAACGGGACCTTGTTGCACGAAGCCCGCGACGGTTCGCTGTGGCTGGCCGGCCCGCAGGCCATCGTCCATCTCTCCTCGGACGGCCGTTCGATCCTGGCCCAGCAGCCCATCAATGCCGCAGGTGCGTATGAAGCTCGCCTGCTGGAGGTACTGCCCGATGGTCGCGTTCTGCTTGCCGGCGCCGAAGCCGGCGCCGCCTCTTTGCTGGTTTTTCGTGCACGCTTAGAGTCTTTGATTGTCCAAAAGTTTCTCTTCCCCAACGGCACCCGCTTTCTCGGCGGCCGCATTCACGGCGAGGAAATCCAGTTAATCGGTTATGCCGATTCTCCGCCCCCCTCAACCACGCTCCGCAGCCGCGCTTGTGGGGGCGGCAACTTCCAGCTGCGCATGAATCTGATTGGTGGCTCACTCCTAGATGCCGATTGGCTCCCCGCCCAACGCCGCGTTTCCGGCCTCACCTTCCGCCCCAACTCCCCCACCTTCCTCACCACCTCAGACTCCCGCGTCAATTGGGTCTACCCGCACGACCTCGAAAAACCCGACCCCGGCTACTGCTTCTTCTTCTCGAGCAACGGCCAACTCGCCGACCTGCGCTGGAGCGAACGCTACTACACCGTCTTCTTCCCCACGCCCCGCCCTCCAGCCGAGATCCTCATCAATGACCGTCCGGTCGAGCGCATCTACTCCTCGCCCACCCAGATCAACTTCCGTACTCCCGCCTTTTCTTTCCTCAACAAAATCTCCGTCGATGGCGAACCGCTTCCCTACGTCGCCGGAGCCCGGCCCACCCCTGTCTTCCTCTTCCAGGATCCCTTCGGCCCAAGCCTCGACAAGGAACTCCTGGCCGTCGATAGCCAAGGCCGCCCCATCACCCGTTCTAACCCCGTCGGCCCTGGAGACCGCATCACGCTTTTCCTCGAACGCGGCAGCTTCTGGGTCGCTCAGCTATTTCTGCGGGCGGAGCCCGACGAGTTCCGGCCTTTTACCTGGAACTTCGGCTATTTCCAGCAAGGTCAGCCCATCGACAGCTTCCCGAACATCGACGCCCTCACCATCGAATTCCCGCAACTCGATCCCACCCCCACCCCCCGCCGCTGCCGCGGCGCGGGCGGCTATCTCTGGTGCGCCATTCAGTACCCGGAGAAGTAGAAGCCACGATACCCATGCGCCGATCGCTCCGGATAAAGCGGCATCGTGCACTGTAGCTCTGGGACGCCCCACTCGTCTTCCAGCTTGTAACCGGCTTTGGCGATATCGGCCAGAAACTCCGCCCGGTTCCGAATCACCACCGGCAGCAGCGCACTGCCGATATCTTGCAGCGTCACCGTCGTCGGTCCTTCGCAAAGCGGAACGCGATTGATGCAAAGCCGCTTCGGCTTCTCGGCTAGCCCGGCGAGCTTCTCGCCGAAGGACTCTTCGAGGTAATGCAGGCAACCGGAAACCAGCAGAAAGTCCGCGCCGCTAGCCTCATTGAAGTCGTAGGTGAAGTCGAGCTTCTTTTCGCCCGCGCCGATCTTGCGCCCTTCGCTTACGAAAGGGTCGATGTCGCACACGGTCCAGCGCATCCCCTCTGGAAAGCGCATCCGCTTGCCGTAGCTGTAATATTGCAAGCCGATGTTGCCGCCAAAGTCGAAGAGCCTGTGGATCTCGGCCTTATCGCGCTCGATCCAGAACATCGCCGCCAGGTCTCCCGGAATCAGGTCGATGCTCTTATAGAGATCCCCGGCGCAGGTCTCATACCCGATCGGCTTCGGCGCCCGTGCCGCCCGCGCCTCGGCAAAGCTTGCGTACGGCACCCGGTAGCCGGAAGCCTTCTGCCAGAGCCCTTGCAGCGGTTGGCAGTCGCGAAGATGTTCCCACAGAACCTGAGTTGTTCTCCTGCTCCTCGCCATCCGAGCGGCTCTTTCCAACCAGATCGACATCTCTCAAAAATCTCCTGTCTTCCGCCAGCAGACGGCGCCCCTAAACCGAGGGCCTAAATCCAACTCTTCGATGGCCCATTCGGGCTCAAGGTCGCACCAGGGCCATACGCTAAAGCCGGACGTCGGCTCCATCAAGCCGCAGCCCGTGGTCTTGACATAAGCCTCCTTGCGAGTCCAAACAGAATAGAACAAACCAAGTTGGCTGTCGCCGGGTGCCTGTCGCAACGCTTCGTTTTCCGCCGCGGAGAATGCGTAGCTCGCCACGCCTTGCCATTCGAATCCGGGCCGCACCTCCTCGATATCCACGCCTACTTCGCCGGAGGGCAGCAAAGCCAGAAGTGCTTGGCCGGCCGAATGCGACAGATTGAACGCCAAGCCGCCCGCCTTCAGACTGGGCTTGCCGCGTTCGGAGTATTCGAAGTGCAACTGGCTTGGGGCGCTACCTAGCTTCTGAGCCAACTGTTCCCGCAACCACCCTCTTGCCGCCACCCATCGCTTGCGGTCCCGGTCGAAGTGAAAGCGCCGGGCGCGGTCTTGCTCGTCAGCGCTCAACCATTGCCAACAGCGATCCAGACGCAGCGGGTCTACATCCAGTTGAGCTTGCCGAATTTCTGGGGCCAAGGAGTTTACCGGCCCACCATTCGCCAAAGCTTGGCCCAGGCCGCCCGATGCCAACTGGTCTCGCCTGGCGCGGGCGCGGGCGGAGCCGCCGCTAATCGCACTTTTCGCCGGCTACGATAGCCCTCTGCGCGATAGGCATCCGGCAATTCGAAGTTGACGCTAACCGATACGGAAGGCTCCGCTCCGTTCTTTACCCAATGCGGGCAGCAGACCGGAACATGCACTCCTAACCCAGGACGAAGCTCCATGCAAAGAGCCCGATCGTCGGTGCCGGGCTTGTAGGTCACCCGGTAGTCGGGAAGCGAGTAAAAGTCTTCCAACTCTTCTTCTGTCAAGACGGCGCGGTCGTCCCGGTCGAAAATTCGGATCGTCTTCTCTCCCATCACCTGCAGCAAGAAGTTCAACTCGGCATCAATATGGAACGGCGTCACACGATGAGGAGAAGACACCAGAATAATCATCTCGGGCCGTTCGATCAAGTCGGCCAGCTCGGCACTGGCCGCGTTGCGTACTTCGAGCGTGCATTGCGCCAGTAGCTCCGCATATTCGGGCTCCTTTTCGACGTGCTTCAGGATAATCCATGCTCCGGCCGTCTCAATCCGCTTGAAGGCTTGAATATAGGTTATCTCCGGCGGGGGAATCTCTCCCCATTTTTGCTCTACGCGCACCTCACCGGTGTCGAAGTAAAGGTCGCCATTTCTCCTCGAGGCGCTGCGCGCTAGCTCTAGCAAACGGCTCAAGGAAAACAATGGGTTGCCGGCCAGCCCATGACTGAAACCGAAGCGCTGCCGGTCGATTTTCGATTCCGCTCGAACGCTCGGGTCGAACCGAAGCGTCCGCTCCTTGGCCATCGCTGTTTGGGGCATGTGTTTCGCCTGCCTTACTTTACTTGTTCCCGACGCTAAGCTTGTATTCGGCTGTCTCGCGGGAGCCCCGGAGAAAGTCGCTTCCCTTCCGCTTTAGATGAATGTCGAAGAGCCCAACGGTGGCTAACCTAATTAGCTGGTGCACCTTTCGAATTGTAACTTCGGTCTTCCGTGTTGTGCCCGGAAAAGGCCAGCGCACATACAGATCCGAATCGGCAAACATGCCATGCCCGGCCTGGACCGGCTGTAGCAAGTACCCGCCCCACCGTGCCAGGCTAAGGCGGATCGATTCATGATACTCCCTTGTCCCCAGTCTTGCATTACCGTCGAAGTTGTCGGGGAAGGGGCCCTCGTTCTTGTGCCACAAAGGATCGTCCTCCAGCGCAAATAGGAAAGGCTTACCGGTCCCTTTCGCGAAGGCCTCGCCCGTCATCCAGCCATCGAAATTCGCCCCGGTCAGAAAACGAGGATCGCGTTGAACGACGGCTGCCGCCGCCGCCCCTCCCAAGCTATGTCCTACCGCCCCGAGACGATCGAAGGCGATGCCCGCCGCTATGTCTCGGACCAACGCGTTAGGGGGCGCCTCACGAAGGATCGAGACCGTGTAGAGCATGCCGGCGACCCGGAAGTTTACGTTGGCCTCCAGCGCGACCAGGGATTCACGCCAAGCCTCGCGGGTATTCAGATTTAGCCAGTCGTTAGACCTGCAGGGCAGAGTCCGGCCGTCGGGCAAGGTGGCGATTCCGCAATTGGAGGGGGGATCGATTCCCGCACAAACATAGCCGTGGCTTGCCAATTCCTCGAGGAGATAAGTGCTGTTATCCACGACGCCTCCCGCTCCAGGACTAAAGAGAATAAGCGGCCATGGATCTCCATCTATTGGCAGCGGCGGAGCCTCAAAATAGGAGTGAGTCTGGACCCAGCGATGGTGCCAGTGTCGCCTGGATAAAGAACCAGGTCTGCGATAGGGACTTCGCATCTGACTACCCTTGTCCTTAGCCGGGTACCAGAGTTGAACCTCGAGCGGCTCGCCGTTTTGCCGCAGCCGCAGGCGGGTGGAACCCACCAGGTAAGGACCGGAAGGAGGCGGCCACGAAACAACGGGAAATAGGTATAGGAACGATCCAAAACCGCCTAAACCAAGCATCGCCGCCGCGGCAAGCAATTGACGCGCGCCTCGGGGCATTGGACTTAGTTAGTGCCGAAACGAAGATTGAGTTCGTCCCGGAAGCGTTGGCCAATGCTAGCCACATGGGGATGGCTGAAAATCGTCCCGTGGTCGCCTTCGATATCCACTACCCGCAAGGCCGCGCACCGGGTCGGGTCCCAGCCCAAGGTGGGGTGTGAGTTTCCACGGGTGAGCGGACGCATGAGTACAACGGGAAATGGCAGAGCGGGATTTGTCCGAGGATGCAACAGATCCGGGGCGCGCTTCGCAGCCCGGCTCAGCCCCCCCCCGATGTCTTTCGCCGCTTGACCAAAAGTCTGCAACACTCCTGTCTTTGGCAAAGCGCTCAAGCGGGACCCCAACGAAGAAAACAGGTTTTGCGTCGAGTTGAGCACCGATTCCGAACTGCTCCAGTAATCCGGATTCATGGTGTCGAAGAGCACCAATAGCGACACCCTTCCTCCCAGCGCGACAATCTCCTGCGCCACGGCATAGGCGGTCAATCCCGCGTCGCACCAACCGCCTAAGGCGAAGTCCTCAGTGGGGTACCGTTCAAGCAGTAAACGCGCCACCCGCGCCGCAACGGGCCGCCGCTGCTCCTCCACTGTGATTCCCCCGAACTGGCGCAAGGGAACCCCCAGAATTGGCTGATCGTTACCGACATAGTTTGAAAAGGGGCGAAACCAGTGATTGCCATCGATCAGGAAGAAGGGTTTTCGCTCGCCTTGGGGTTGAATCGAAATGATACCCTCCGCCCATTCGCCTTGTCCGGCTGCGGCGCTGCCTCGATTTTCCACGGCCCGAGCCATCCCCGCCACTGTCGGTTCATTGAAAAGATGACGGACTTCGAGATTTTCGCCGTACTTTTCGTGCAACTCTGCGGTGAGCTTCGTAGCCAGAATCGAGTGGCCGCCGAGATCGAAAAAGTTATCGTTCACCCCTACCCGTTCTTCACCAAAAACCTTTTGCCAGATAGAAGCAATCTCATTTTCTACCTCAGTGCGCGGCGCCACATATTCTGCTTCGGCCTCCCGAATCGGGTTTTCCACGGCGGTCTTCGGTCGAAGAGTGGGGAGCGACAGGGTGTCAATTGCGATCGCTGGATCCTCCGCGACAGCCTCCAGAATGGCTCGGAAGGCCTGTAACATGCCCTCGCCCGTCGAGACTCGAAACAGCTCGGTACTGATGTCCACCGAAGTGCGCCAGCCGTCTTCGCGTTCCACGAGGAAGAAGTTCAGGTCCGCGAAGACGCCGACCGATTTTGACGGTATCGGGTACATACTCAGGCCAGACCGCTTCCAGGGCTTGACAAAGTCGCGCTGAAGAATAAAGTTCACCGGAAAAGGCGGCTGGCGGTGGGAGCCCGCTTGTGGCTTCACGATTTCCATTAACTTTTCAAACGGGGCGTCCTGGTGGCCAAAGGCATCCAGAATGGATTGTTGACTAAGAGCGAGCAGGTCGCGAAAAGTGGCCTCGCCCGGGATGCGGGTGCGTACGGCCAGAGGATTGACAAACCATCCGATGAGCGGTTCCAGTTCGACGGTGCCGCGGCCAGCGGCGGGGGTCCGAAGCACGATGTCCGATTGTCCCGTCTCGCATTTCAGCAGGGCCAGAAACGCGGCGTACATAGCCATGAAGAACGTACAGCCTTCACGCTCGGCCAACTGTTTGACTCGGTCGGTTAGCGAGCGGGGCAAAACCATGGAACGAATCTCGCCTTGATTAGTAGGCTCCGGTGGACGCGGGAAATCCGTTCGAAGCGCGAGCGGGGGGAACCCGTCTAAACGCTGCTTCAGGTGGTCTAACTGAGAAGCAAGTTCGGAACCACTGATCCACTCACTTTGCCAGACCGAGTAATCGGCATATTGAATTGTAAGATCGGGAAGCCTTGCGTCGCGGCCCTCGATCTCGGCGTCATACAGTTCGCCCAGCTCATCGGTGATAATCCCGACCGACCAGCCGTCGCCGACCAAGTGATGCAGATTGAGCAGTAGCATGTGCCGCTCGGGAGCGAGGCGCAGCAACTGGCCGCGGAAAAGTGGGCCGGTCTCAACGTCAAATCCGCTACGGGCATCCTCCACCGAAATGCGGTCCGCTTCGGCATTGCGCTCGGCTTCCGGCAAAGGGCTCAGATCGTGGATCTGAAAGGGAAAGCGGGCTTCGGATTCGACAATCTGCCGAGGCTCGCCGCCGTGCAGGGCAAAGCGAGTGCGTAACACCTCGTGCCGCTCGACGATCTTGCTCAAAGAACGTTCAAGTGCATCGACGCGAAGTGGCCCTTCCAACATAAAGCGAACCGCGATGTTGTTGGAGGGGTGTCCCGGTTTGGTTCGGTCAAAGTACCAACAGGTTTTTTGTACTACGGTACAAGGAAACGAATATTGTTCGGGAATAACTTCCAGTTGGTCCGTGGGCAGTGGCTCCGGCAGCGCAGCCGCTCGATCTTGGGTATGGGGCATGTCTTACTTCCTAACGTCTCCGGCTGCTTGAATCTTGTACCTGTCGCGCGAAACGGGCCGGATGGACGGGCCGGACGGTCTCAAAGACGCAGCAGTGGAATCCTCGGCCACCACGGCTTGGCGAGCCAAAAGCTCGACGGTCGGGTAGCGTAAGATCTGCTGCGCGGTTACTAAAATACCCGAGCGCTTGGCGCGGGCAACAATCTGGAACATCTGGATCGAATCGGCGCCTAACTCGAATAAGCTCTCGTCGGCGCCAACCTCACCTCTTCCCAGGACTTCTGAAAATATATCAGCCAAGCGGCGTTCCGTGGGGCTCGCGGGCGCTTTCTTGGCGCGCGTGGCTTCTCCCGCGGCCGGCGCAGGCAAGGCTTTGCGGTCGATTTTGCCGTTGGGCGTGCGCGGCAATCGATCCAGGGCCACAAAGAACGACGGAATCATATAAGCCGGGAGGTGCCCGGCCAAGTGCTCGCGTAAAGGCTCGGTTTCCGAGGCCACGAGGTAGGCGACCAGTTTCTTCGCGCCATGGTGGTCGCGGGCCACGACCGCGCACTCTTTCACGGCGGGGTGGCCGAGCAGCACGGTTTCGATCTCGCCGAGTTCGATGCGGAAGCCGCGGATTTTGACCTGGTTGTCGGCGCGGCCGAGGAAGTCATAGAGGCCGCCGGGAAGGGCGCGCACCATGTCTCCGGTGCGGAAGACGCGCTCGCCGGGGCGGAAGGGGTCGGCGAGGAATTTCTCGGCGCTAAGCTCCGGACGATGGCAATAGCCGCGGGCGACGCCCCCGCCGCCAATCAACAACTCGCCGGGCACGCCGAGCGGCACGGGCTGGAGTTGCGCGTCCACAACGTAGAAGGTCGTGTTGTCAATCGGCCCGCCAAGCCGGATGGGCTCGGGGCCCGCCAGGACGCGCGAGACCGAGGACCAGATCGTCGTCTCCGTGGGGCCATACATGTTCCAAAGCTCGGCGCCTGGAGTGGCCAGGGAATTGGCCAGGTCCCGCGGCAAAGCCTCGCCGCCGCACATCATCTTGAATGCGGGCGAGGGTTGCCAGCCGGCCTCGAGCAGCAGACGCCAAGTGCCGGGAGTGGCCTGGAGGGCGCTGATTTTTTCCTGGGCGATCAGGTCGGCCAGGGCTTGACCGTCGCCAACCGAGTTCGGCCCGGCGATGACGGTGCGGGCCCCGGCGACAAGCGGCAGAAAGATTTCAAGGCCGGCAATATCGAACGAAACCGTTGTAACGGCCAGCAGGCGGTCGGCGGCTGTGAGGCCGGGTTCGCGCAGCATCGAACGCAGGAAGTTGGCCAGCGCGCCGTGCGGGATTTCCACCCCCTTGGGCTTGCCGGTGGAGCCGGAGGTGTAGATTGCATAGGCGAGATCTGCGGGCGAGACTCGCACGGCCGACGGAGTGGACTTTTGCTTGCGGATCAGCGGCCATTCGAGGTCCAGGCAGACGATGCGGGCCTGGGGAGCGCTGAGTTGGGTGGCCAGGCGCTCCTCGGTGAGAATGACCTTGGCCTGGGACTCTTCCACGATGAAATCGATGCGCTCTTTGGGATAGGCGGGATCGAGGGGGATGTAAGCGGCCCCGGACTTGAGCACGGCCAGCATGGCGACCGGCAGGTCGAGGCCACGCTCGAGGTGCAGGGCGACAAAGGCGCCGGGACCCGCGCCCAAGGCGCTGAGAGTGGCGGCCAACTGGTTGGCGCTCTCTTCAAGCTGCGCATAGGTAAGCGAGCGCTGTTCAAAGACGACGGCGATCTCGTGGGGGGTGGCCGCGGCCTGCGCGGCAATCCACTCGTGGGTCAGCGGCGGCGGCGGGGAGGCCGTTTGGGTGCGGTTGCGGCCCGCGACCAAAGCTTCGCGCTCGGCTGGACTCAGCAGGGGCAGGCGGCCCGTTGGGGTTTCCGGTTGGGCGGCGGCCGCGCGCAGGAGGGTCTCGTAGTGTCCGAGCCAGCGTTCGACGGTCTCCCGATCCAGAAGAGCCGAGTTGTAATCGCAATCGATGGAGAGGCCCGCGCTGGACTCAATGGCGTTCACAAAGAGATCGAAGTTTACGTAGGCCTTGGCGCACGGATCGGCTTCCCAGGCGAGGCCCGCGAAGTCGACGCCCTGGCCTACCTTTTCGAGATTGAACTGGACCTCGACCAGGGGCAGACGGCTGGGATCTTTTTGGATGCCTAAGCGGCGCACGAGCGTGCCGTAGGTGTAGTCCTGGTGCTCATAGGCGTCGAGCATCTTGGTCTTGGTCTGGCGCAGGAACTCGATATAGGATTGGCCGGGCGCGATGGGATTACGCACCGGCAGGAAGTTCACGCCGTGGCCGACGAGGCTGCGTCCTTCCACCAACTGCTGGGCGGCGGCCGGGATGCCGACGGGGACATCCTCCTGCCCGCTGAGGCGCGAGAGCAGCACCTGCAGGCCACTGAGCAAAACGTGGAAGAGCGTGGCGCCTTGCCTGGCGCCGATGCTGCGTAAACTCCTGACCAATTCCGGATCGATCTGGCGGCGGATCGTGGCGCCTGCAAAGCTCTTCACGGACGGGCGCGGGCGGTCCAGCGGCAACTCAAGCACGCTGGGAACGTCCTGGTATTGTCCCAGCCAATATTGTTCGTCGGCGGCAAGATTCTCCTTGGGACGCCGGGCATATTCGCTAAACGGCAGCAGCGGGTCGAGCTGCGGGGCGCGCGCCTGGCGAGCGGCCGAGTAGAGTTCGCCCACCTCGGCCAGCAGCATGTTGATGGACCAGCCGTCGCAGACGATGTGGTGGGCCGTGAACAGCACGGCGTGCTCTTGCGGGGCCAGTTGGAAGAAGCGAAGGCGCAGCAGGGGACCTTGTACGAGGTCGAAAGGCGTGCGCGCGTCCAAGGCGACGATCGAGTCCAGTTCGGCGCGGGAAGCGAGCGGTTCCAGCGGCATTTCGAGATCGAGGTGGGGAGCGATCCGCGCGGTGCGGCCCTCTTCATCGAAGGTGGAGCGCAGGGCGTCGTGGCGGTTGACGATTTGGCGCCAGGACTGGCGGAGCAGGTCGACGTCGAGGTCGCCGGAGAGGTGGAGAAGCAGCGCCTCGTTGAAGGAGCAGTTGGCCTCCTCGCTCATCTGGGCGGCAAGCCAGACTTCGATTTGAGGCTCGGTGAGGGGCACTTCGAAAGGCTCGAGAGGCGCGGGAGGCTGAAGCATATCTCCGGCGGCCATTTCGGCCAAGCTCTCGCGGAAGGCGCGGACGACGGCGGCGAGTTCCTCCTGGGTGTGGGCGGTGGAGACAAAGCAGGGGAAGCCTTCCAGGATGTGGATGCCGCGCAGGCGCAGGTGGTAATGGAGTAGGCTCGCGAAGCGGTCTTCCCGGGGCACGGGGAAGTAGAAGACGCTGCCGAAATTTTCGGCGTGCGAGGCATAGCCGTAACGCTCGAAGAGTTGATTGATCTGGGCAACTACGCGGGCGGTTTTGGCTGCGAGGGCCTCCTGGAGAGCGGACCCGGATTCCTTCAAGTGGAGGAGCACGGCCTTGGCCGCGGCCAGAGCCAACGGGTGGCGCACAAAAGTGCCGGCAAAGAAAGTGACGCCGACTTCCGGGATGCTCTCATCGCCGTAGTTCCACTGGCCGCCGTCGAGAGCGTCCATAAAACGGGCGCTGCCGCCGAGGGCGCCGATGGGCATCCCGCCGCCGAGGACTTTGCCGTAAGTGGCCATATCGGCGCGGACGCCGAAGAGGGCTTGGGCGCCGCCGGGATGAGAGCGGAAGCCGGTGACGATTTCATCGAAGATCAGCGCCGAACCCGAGGCTTCCGTGATGCGGCGCAGTTCGGTCAGGAATTCGCGCGGCTGCAGGGAGGGATGGCGGCTTTGGACGGGTTCGACCATCACGGCGGCAATGTCGTCGGCGTGGCGGCGGATCACTTCGAGGGAATCCGGATCGCCGTATTCAAGGACGATCATGTTGGAGAGGTTCGCCGCGGGGATGCCGGGGGCGATGGGGCCGCTGCGCAGGCCGTCCAGCGGGCCGATGCGTTTGGCTAAGACTTCGTCGAAGGTGCCGTGATAATCGCCCGAGAAGTAGACGATCTTGTTGCGTCCGGTAACCGTGCGGGCGACGCGCATAGCGGCCATCACGGCTTCCGAGCCCGTGTTGCAGAAGGTGACGCGCTCGCAACCGGTGAGCTCCGAGAGGAGTTCGGCCACCTCGCCGGCCAGCGGAGTCTGAGGGCCGATTTCGATGCCTTCTTCGAGTTGCTTCTTAACCGCGTCGAGAATGAAGTCCGGGCGATGGCCAAAGGCGACCGGGCCGAAGCCGTTGAGCAGGTCGATGTACTCGTTGCCGTCCACATCCCAGAGGTGCGAGGCGTGGGAACGGACGGTGGTGATGGGATAGACCATCTCTTTCCAAAGGGCGCGGAAGCCGCCGGCAACGCGCGGGTCCGCGAGCACCTTGCGGTAGCGCTGGGTAAGTTCCTTGGACTTGTCCGTCCGGGAGGTATAGGCGGCGATGAGCTTGTCGAGGGCGGCGCGTTGGGCAGGCGTGACGCCGGTCTTGGCGCCGGGCTGGATCGGTTTGTAGGGGCCGTGCGCTTTGAATTCGGCGGGCGCGGCAGCCACCGGCGTTGGGGTGGAAGCGGCAGCAGGCTCGGCGGCGGGAAGCGAGACAGGGGCCATGACAGGGGCCATGACAGGGGCCGTGACGGGAATTGAAGTTATGACAGGCACCGCACTGCGCAGAGCGTCGATTTGGTGGGCAAAGAGGCGGTTCATGGCCTCCATCTGATCGCGCATCAACTGTTCGACAGAACCGGAAAGCGGGGCGGATGGAGTGGGCGCGGCAGACAGTGGCGCCATTGGAGATGGCGCAATTGGAGATGGTGCAATTGGAGATGGTGCAATTGGAGAAGGTGCAACGGGATTTGGTGCAACTGAGAGCGCTGGAACTGGGGCGGGTACAACTGGGAGTGGAGCGGGCGCAACCGGTACCAGGGGAGCCAGGTAGGCCGTGAGGGCAGCGACACTGGACAGGTCCTCCATCAATTGCCGGAAGGTGACCTTGACCTTGAACTGCTGGTAGATCGACTGCGTGACTTGGGTCAGGAACAGAGAATCGAAGCCGAGTTCGAGGAAGGCGGTTTGGCTGTCTATCTGCTGGGCCGGGATGCCGGAAAGATCGGACAGCATGGCCAGCACGCGTTGTTCTGTCTGCGGAATCATGTTGGGGGGTGCCTCTGGGGGAATCGAATTTGGGGTGGAGAGCGGAAGGGAGGAGGCGGGCGCGGGTGCCGCTTCGAGCCAAAAACGCTGCCGTTCAAAAGGATAGGTGGGGAGCCAAACCCGGTGGCGGGTTTCGCCCTCATGGAAGCGAGACCAATCGGGGGTTGCGCCCCAGGCCCAGAGCCGGCCGAGGGCCACAAGAGCCGTTTCCGCCGCGTCCTGGGGACGGGAGTCCTTGGCCACCGCGTCCGGCAAGGCGGAGGCAAGCTGCTGGGAAACTCCCGAGGGTGTGGCGTGTTGGCGGGAGAGGGCCTGGAGGGTGGTGCCGGGGCCTAGTTCCAGCAGGAAGGCGCCGTCGACTTCCCGCAGCAACGTAACGGCGGGCGAGAACTGGACGGTATCGCGGCAGTGGCGGGCCCAGTAGGCGGGGCTGGTGGCTTCCTCCGGGCGAATCCACTGGCCGGTCGAGGAGGAGACGTAAGGAATCCGCGGCGCTGCGAGCGGGATGCGGCCCAGGAGTGCGGTGAGGGGTTCCACAACCGGATCGACCATGGCGGAATGGAAGGCGTGGGAGGTATGGAGGCGTTTGGAACCGAAGCCTTGTGCGGTTAAGCGGGCCTCGAGGGCGTCGATCTCGGCAAGAGGTCCGGCGGCGACACAGAGCGAGGGGGCGTTATGGGCGGCGAGAGAGAGGCCGGGGCTGAGCATGGGACGCAATTGCTCGGCGGGCAGGCGCACGGCCAGCATGGCCCCCGAGGGCAGGTCCTGCATCAGGCGGCCGCGTTCGGCCACTAAGGCGAGCGCATCCTCGAGGCTAAAGACGCCGGCAAGGCAGGCGGCGACAAATTCGCCCACGCTGTGGCCAAGCATGGCGGCGGGAGTAATGCCCCAGTGCAGAAAGAGCTGGGCCAGGGAGTATTCGATGGCGAAAAGCGCGGGCTGGGCGAGGGAGGTGGCGTTGAGGTCGGCCTCCGAGGTCCCATAGAGCAGCTCGGCGAGATCGAGCTTCAGAATACGGGCGCAGCGATCGAAGGCATCGCGGAAGACGGCTTCGGTCTGGTAGAGGCCGCGGCCCATACCCTTGTACTGGGCGCCCTGGCCGGGGAAGAGGAAGAAGACCTGGGGCGCGGCTTGGGCCTTCGCCGATGAAGAGAACGCAACGGCGCCCTCGGGACCCGTAACGGCAAAGCGACGATAGTCGAAGGCGTGGCGACCGCGGTGCAGCGTGTAGGCCACATCGGCCAAAGGAGCCGAGGCGGCACAGGCGGGATCGAGCGATTGGACCAGAGCTTGCCGGGAAGCTTCGAGGGCGGTTTCCGATTTGGCCGAAAGCGTCAGGAGCTGGTAGGGTTTGGCGGGGGAGGAAGGCGCACGGCTAGGGGCTTCTTCCAAGACCACATGGGCATTGGTGCCGCCGACGCCGAAGGCGCTCACGCCGGCCAGCCGCGGCGAAGCTTCCCAAGGTATGTTGCGCTGGGGCACAAAGAAAGGGCTATCGTCGAGGCCTAGCAGGGGATTGGGCCGCTCGAAATGAGGCAGGGCGGGGAGCAAGCGATGGTGCAGGCTGAGGGAGGTCTTGATCAAGCCGGTGACGCCGGCGGCGGCGTCGAGGTGGCCTACGTGCGGCTTGGCCGCGCCCAAGGCGCAGAAATGGCGGTCGGTGGTGGAAGCCGAAAAGACCTGCTTGAGCGCCGAGACTTCAATGGGATCGCCGAGGGGAGTGGCCGTACCGTGCGCTTCGATGTAGGAGATGTCGCGCGCGGAGACGCCGGCCATGGCCTGGGCCATGGAGATGGCGCGGGCCTGGCCTTCGGGGCTGGGCGCGGTAAAGCCGGCCTTGGCGGCGCCGTCGTTGTTGACGCCCCAGCCGCGGATGACGGCATAGATGGAATCGCCATCGGCAAGGGCGTCTTCCAGGCGCTTGAGCAGCACGACGCCGCAACCGGCGCCAAAGACGGTGCCGGAGGCGGCGGCGTCAAAGGTACGGCAAGCGCCGTCGGAAGAGCCCATGCCGCCGGGCTGGTAGTCGTAGCCGCGCTGCTGCGGGAAAGTGATGGAGACCCCGCCGGCGAGGGCGGCGTCGCACTGGTAAGTAAGGAGGCTTTGGGCGGCTTGGCAGACGGCGACCAGGGAGGTGGAGCAGGCGGTTAAGACAGTCATCGCAGGGCCCTGCAAGTTGAGCTTGTGGGCGACCCTAGTGGCGAGGGTGTCTGCGATCGAGCCGAGAACCGCGGGATAAAAGCCGATCTGGTAAGCCGAAGTGAAATCCTCAACGTAGCGGCGATCCTCGATCACCTGGCGTAAGAAGTAGGTATTGGGACTGGCGCCCGCGAAAATCCCGGTGAGCGCCTGGCCGGCCTTAGGATCGTAGCCGGCGTCTTCGATGGCCGACCAGCAACACTCGAGGAAGACGCGTTGCTGCGGATCCATAAGCGCGGCTTCCTGGGGATAGCAGTTAAAGAACGCAGCGTCAAATCGATCGGCGTCGTCCAGGATGGCGCGTGCGCGGATGTAATTGGGATCCGCGGCCCGGCGTCTGGCGTCGGGTACCTCCAGTTCATTGACCTCAAGCTGGCGAATCGACACAACGCCATCGCGAAGGTTTTCCCAAAACGCGCGGATGTCAGGGGCCCCCGGAAAGCGACCTGCCATACCCACGATCGCGATGCCATCCATCAGCTTCGACCTCCCCGCGTGGAACGAAAAGCGGCGAAGGCCGCGCCTTGACGAAGCGCCCGTTCGCCCAGCCCGCTAGACGGTTTGGCGCCGGCGGGTAGCGGGGCACTCAAATGCTCCGCTAAAGTCCGGATGGTCGGGAAGCGGAAAAGATCCATGATGGCGACGGGCTGAGTCAGAATCTCGTTTAATTGGGATTCCATAGCCGGAAGGAGGATGGACGTGCCGCCTAACTCAAAGAAGTTGTCGTCGCGACCGACCGAAGTCAGGCCGAGGAGACCATTCCAAATTTTGGCAATTTGGGATTCGAGACCCGGGGCGAGAGGCTGCTGAGGCGAGGCCGCGTCTAGGTCTGGCGGCGCACTGAGGGCACGGCGGTCGATTTTGCCGTTGGGGGTAAGCGGGATGCGCGGCACAAGGGTTAGGCGCGAAGGGATCATATGATCGGGAAGGCGCTCGCGAAGAAATTCCAAGATCGAATTAAGTGGCACGTTGGTGGCCGTTTCGACGAAGGCGGCGAGGATCTTGGCGTTTCCACCTTGGGATACTGCGACGACGGCAGCCTCCCGAACACCGGGACAGGCTCGTAGGGCGGACTCAATCTCACCCGGCTCGATGCGGAAGCCCCGGATCTTGACTTGCGTATCGATCCGGCCTAGGAAGTAGTAAAGGCCATCCGGGTCCCGGCGAACGAGGTCTCCCGTGGCATACATCGTAGCGTCCGGCTCATCGGAGAAAGGATCGGGCAGGAAGCGCTCTTTGGTCAAATCCGGACGGTTCCAGTAGCCCAAAGCCACGCCAGGCCCTGAGAGAAAGAGTTGACCCGGAAAGCCGTCGGGCACTGGAGACATATGCCGATCCAGCACATACGCGCCGGTATGGGAGATGGGTCTGCCGATTGGAATGCAGGGCGCGGCCTCGTCGAGACGATCCACCTGGTGGGTCAGGCCGATGACGGTAGCTTCGGTAGGCCCGTAGGCATTGATGTAACTGCCCTTTCCGTGGACGCGCAAGAAAGAATGGACGGCAGTTGGATCCGCGGCCTCGCCGCCGCTCACGACGTAACGCACAGATGCCACCGCTTCAGGTACCTGGGAGACCATGGCGTTGAAGATGGCGGTGGTGAGCAGCATTGCGCTGATTTGATGGCGGCTGACGGCGGCGGCAAAAGCCCTGGGGGAAAGCAGGGTTTCCTGAGGTAGAACGACCAGATGAGCGCCATTGAGCAGCGCGCCCCAAACCTCCCAGGTAATGGCGTCAAAGCACGGGTTTGCCCATTGCGCAAAGACGTCCTGTTCGGTCGGGGAGAAGTAGTTTGGTTGGCAGACCAGGCGCACAATACCGCCGTGGGGAACGATTACTCCTTTGGGCTGGCCGGTGGATCCCGAGGTGTACATCAGATAAGCGGCGGAGCGAGACTTCGAAGTGGGAGCAGGGGCGGCCGAAGGATGAAGCGGACCCGCAAAGGCTTGGAGGTAAGTCTCGGAGTCGATAACTAGCGGCCTTCCTGCATCCTCCAACATGAAATCGAGCCTGTCTTTGGGATAGTTCAGGTCGAGCGACAGATAGGCGCGATCCAACTTGAGGATCGCAAGCATGGCGACGATCCGCTCTACGCCGCTCGGAAGGGCGATGGCGACGAAGGGGCCAATTTCTGGGCGCGATTCCAGAAGAAAAGTTGCCAAGCGGTTGGAGTGCGCATCGAGCTCAGCGTAGGTGAGCGTATGTTCCTGGTGGGTTAAGGCGGGGCGGCCCGCGAAACGGCTGGCGTTTTGGGCAAAAATCGAGCAGACGGTGTCCGATGTAAATCGGGTGGTGTCGCTCGATCGGGACTGGCGAAGGCAATCATTCCGTTCAGAAGGAGAGAGGCGCGGGAGGCGGTCCAGGGGCGTTTGAGGAGAGTCAAGCGCGGCTTCGAGGACTTTGAGGAAATAGGGCGACTGAGAAAGTACGGGCTGTTCCGGGTAAGGGAGAGGGTTTGCGAGGAAGGCCTCGAGCGATGGGATTTCTGCTGCTTCGAACGAAGGGTTATGCAGGATATGCAGTGCATATGACACAGCGGCAATCACGTCCCCAGGTTGGGGATAGGACTGGAGCCGGGTTTGAGTGGAGGAAGGTAACTGGGAGACTACCAGTTGCCCCGATCCGCTCGCATCGGTGGGCGCCGAGGTGATAAGCATGCAGTTATTATTGACTTTACGTGGCAGGCGCTTCCAGCAAAATAGCTAGCTTGGGCTACGGAGTACTGGTACATTTGGGCGTGGATCGGGGACGCTTCAGCGATTTTCGTGGGTTTCGACACGAAAAGTAACAATTTCGGTGTCGCGGGTAGAACCAGCAAGGACATAAGTCTTGAGTATGACTTCAAAATGGGAATCCTGGCTTGGAGTCTGGCGCCAGGAAAGGCGATTGAGGAGTTCTTGAGCGCGCTGCGGGGAGGAGATGAATTCCCAGGCGGCCTCAGTTGCCTCCATATTCGTACCGGCGAGACATAGTACTTTTTGTCCCTTTAGCTGATGAAAGGCAAGAAGGGAATATGCCGCTCCGGAGTAGCCATGCCGGGGCTCATTAAGGTATTCCGCGGCTTCACCTGGGTTGGGGTTGCGGTTGCGGATGCCTCCGCGGGCATGCACTAAGTCGTAGAAAGACTCAAAGTGGCCTTGCTTTTCGAGCAGAGAGGTCCAGGGATTGGATTTCGGGCTGCCAATAAGGATGAGGTTGCCTGTCTCGAATTCGCGGGGAGTGACGTCGCGGGGAAAACTGACCGTGAGATTCCAATTGTGGCGTTCGGCGAGGGCGGAGGCGCGGGCGGCAATGAGGAGGTCGGAAAACGTAGTGTAGGGGCGGGAGGCGACGGATTTAGCGCGGGCGCGCAGTTCAGGGGAGAGGGGCGCGGCGTCGATGAGACCGGATGGGTAGCCGGGACTGAGGTAGTCGGCAAGGGAGAGGTTTCGCTGGAGATAGCCTTGGAGAAGGCCGAAGCTGGAATCGGGGGCGATCAAACGAACGGGCTGGGAGTTGTCAAAAAGGGTGCGAAGAAAAGGGGAAGCGTGGGGATTCCGGACGGAGTCCGCCCCGCCGCGCAGGAACCAACCTACGGCGAGGGCGGCCAGGATGGCCAAAGTAAGGGGCAGCCAAGAGCGGCGGGCGGGCGGGGTGGTGGGCGGGTCGAAGACAAGCGGAGGGGGTATTTCGTCACGGGAACGGAAAACGGGTAGGTAACCGCCCTTGGGGACCTCGAGAATCAACGACTCGGCTTGGCCTTCATTTTGGAAGTACTCTTCCAGGCGGGTGCGGAGGTGGCGGGCCTGAACGCGGACTATATTATCTTCGCCAGGGCTGTAGCTTTGGGAGCGCTCAAAGACGGCACAGCCGATGTGGTGTTCGGTAAGGGGTTCACCGGGGTGCCGGAGGGCATTTTCCGCCACATAAAGGAGAAAGGCGCGGAGGCGAGGGGAGCGCTGAAACAGCAGACTGGAGGCGATGCGCTGGGCCAAGAGCCAGCGGGGATCGTCCTGAATGGGCCTGTCGGGTGAAGCTTTTCCCTGTGAAAGCACGGTAAAACTACGTCTCTTCCCTTGTCCGCCCTATTACATCACGATAGTGATGACGCATGCTTCATACTCTGGGCCGTGCCGCCGTTTGTCTAGTCCTGCTGACTCTCAGCACATTCTCCCTCTTCTCCCAAACCGCAACTGGAACTTTGGATGGACGCGTCACGGACGCCTCTGGAGCCGTGGTGCCCGAGGCCACGGTACGGATTGTATCCAGCCAAACAAATTTTGAGCAGGAATTAAGGACCAATTCACTCGGGGTCTTTGTGCGTCCGTTTCTCATTCCGGGGCTTTACGCCGTGACGGTGGAAAAGCAGGGCTTCCGGAAGTACTCCGAGAAAGGCGTGCGGTTGAACGTGCAGCAGACGGTGTCGATGGAAGTCGTGCTCACGGTGGGCGACACCTCGTCGACGGTGGAAGTACTGGCGTCAAGTGCGCAGCTTTCGACTTCGTCCTCGACGGTGTCGACGGTGATAGGGAACAAGGCGATTATGGACTTGCCGTTGAACGGGCGGAACCCGTTTGCGTTGGCGAGCCTGGTGCCTGGGGTGGTGCCGGGGGGAGGATCAACGCCGTGGATCAGCGGGGGCCGGAACGCCTCGAGCGAGATCACGATTGATGGGACGTCGATTATCCTGCCGGAGAATAACGTGGGGATCAACGGGGTGGCCTACACGCCGCCGGTGGATTCGGTGCAGGAGTTTTCGATTGTGACCAATGCGCTGGCGGCCGAATACGGTCGTACGGGGGGCGGCACGATCAACGTATCGACGCGGTCGGGCGGCAATGCCTTCCACGGATCGGCATTTGAGTTTTTGCGCAACTCGAAGCTGGACGCGAACAACTTTTTTTCCAATCGGGCGCGGGCGCCGCTGGGGGCCTTCCAGCGGAACCAGTTTGGCGGGACTTTGGGAGGGCCGGTGATCAGGAACAAGACATTCTTTTTCTTGAGCGAGCAGAGCACGATCACGCGGCAGGCGAGCTTGTTTACGACCACGGTGCCGACGGCGCAGTGGGTGAACGGGGATTTCTCGACGCTGAAGAACGCGGGCGGGCAGGACATTACGGTCTACGATCCGCTGACGGCGGCCAACGACGGGACGGGCAACTTTATCCGGCAGGCTTTCCCCGGCAATGTGATTCCATCCTCACGGATCGACCCGGTGGCGGCGCGCGTGCGGACCTATTGGTTGGCACCGAACCAGGCGCCGACGAACGTGAATACGAACGCGAACAACTTTTTTGCCGCCAGTAAGTCGGCCAGCAGCGGGCACCAGTTTGATACGCGTATCGACCACAACTTCAGCCAAAAGCTGACGATGTTCGGGCGCTTCTCCTATAACGTGAGCGACAACTCGCCGGTGAACTTCTTCGGGAATCCGGGTACGCCGTCGGGCGACGGACCGAGCCGGACCAAGAACTACAACTCGACGCTGAACCTGAACTATACGGCGAACCCGACAACGATTTTCAACCTCAACTATGGCTTTGGGCGATTCAATAACCAGCGCTCCCCGTTTTCGACCGGTTTCGACACAACCCAATTGGGATTGCCGGCCGCGTTGCGCGATCAGGCGGCGACGCAGAACTTAGAGTTCCCGCGCTTTAACGTCGCGGGCGTGACGTCGCTGGGCCAAGCGACATTCACGACGTTACGGAACATTCCTTACTCGCATGTGGTGGCGGGATCGGGGACGAAGGTGCTGACGCGCCACACGATCAAGGCCGGCGCGGAATGGCGCAAGATGTTTTTGAACTTCCTGCAATTGGGTAATCCGGCCGGGCAGTTTGACTTCAACCAGGGCTTTACGCAACGGAACCCGGTGCAGGCGGTGGGCACGCAAGGCTTCGGTATGGCCAGCTTCCTCTTAGGTACGATGTCGGGCGGGTCGGTTTCGCACGATCCGGTTCCGGCCAGCTCCAGCGTGTATTGGGGCGCCTATTTGCAGGACGACTGGAAGGTGTCGTCGAAGCTAACCATTAACCTGGGCATACGCTATGACGTGGACGTGCCGAGAACGGAGCGTTACAACCGGTACAGCTACTTTGATTACGATGCGCCCAGCCCGATTGCCGGGCAGGTGCCGCAGTTCCCGAATTTGCGGGGAGCGATGCGCTTTGTGAACGACGATAACCGTTACCAGGTGCCGGTGGACCGCAATAATGTGAGCCCGCGCTTTGGCTTCGCCTATAAGCTAAACGAGAAGACGGTGATGCGCGGAGCTTATGCGCTGATGTATGCGGGCTCAATGATGCAGGCGGCCGGATCGAGCGGATCGGCAGGCATGGAAGGCTATCGCGGTTCGACGGGGATTCTGGCCACGCTCGACGGCGGTCGCACGGTGAACGCCTATTTGCGTAATCCGTTCCCGAACGGGTTCAACCTGCCATTAGGATCACCCGAGGGACCCAATAGCGGCGCAGCGACGAATCTGGGACTGGGTGTCGGCGAGAGTTTCTTTAACGACTCGCAGAACCCGGTGATCCAGCAGTGGAACTTCAACCTGCAGCGCGAGCTGCCGGGAGACATGGTGGTGGAAGCCGGGTACCTGGCTTCGAAGGGCAACCACCTGGTGGACGGGGAAGGTTCGATGACCTACAACCAGCTGCCGGCGAGCTTTGGCGATCTGGGCAACGCGCTGAACGATCAGGTGCCGAACCCGTTCTTTGGGGTGATTACCAACTCGACGTCGGCCTTGAGCCGGCCGAACGTATCGCGCTCCCAGTTGTTGCGGCCCTTCCCGCAGTACACGGCCGTGAACGCGTTCCGAAAGCCGCAGGCGAATTCGCTCTATCACGCATTTACACTACGCGTGGAGAAGCGCTTTACGAATGGGCTGGGCTTCCTGATGAGCTTTACGGGCGGCAAGCTGATTGACGACGCTTCGCAAACAGTGACCTTCCTGGGCCAAGCGGGAAACAAGCAGGACTTTTATAACCGCGCGGCGGAGCGCTCGATTTCGACGCAGGACATTAGCCGGCGGCTGGTGGTGAGCGCGAACTACGATTTGCCCTTCGGACGAGGGCGCAAGATGTTGACGTCGATGAACCCCGTCGTCGATGCGATCGTGGGCGGCTGGCAGATGAACGGTATCTTGACGCTCTCGACGGGCACGCCGGTATTGATTACGCAGAACGTAAACAACACAGGGCTCGGCAGCGCGGGGCAACGCCCGAACAACAATGGCACGAGCGGCAAGCGCGAAGGGCTGACGCGAGATCAACAGATTGCCGGCTGGTTCGATACTTCGGTGTTTAGCTTTGCGCAGGCGTTCCGCTTTGGCAACGTCTCGCGGACTTCGCCGGACATCCGGAATCCGGGATTGCGGACGTTGGATTATTCGTTATTCAAGAATTTCCGAATTCTCGAGAAGGCGACCGTACAGTTTCGGGCGGAAGCGTTCAACCTGACGAACACGGTGAACCTGGCGGCGCCGAATGCGCAATTGGGATCGGGTTCGACCGGCGTGATCAACGGTACGGCGGTGAGCCCGCGGCAGGTGCAGTTGGCGCTGCGGGTGAGCTTCTAAGCAAGACCGAATACCAGGGGAGCGCTTGAATGGAGCGCTCCCCTGGCGATTTTGCGGGCAAGCGGCCCATTTTGCATTCGCTATCGAGCAGGGAGATTGGATGAGGGCGACGGCACTCCCGTCAACCCGGTTTTGGTTGCGGGCGAGGATTGCCAAGATGGATGGACCTCACCCGCGCTGCGGCCGGGTCTGGGGACGCCTACAAGCCATTTCCAGCGGATTGGTTCGCGTTTGGCGGAGCAGACGGGGCGAGAAGGTATTTCTTGTACCAGTCGAGGTAGCGCTGGAGGCGGTCCCGGGCGAAGCTGGGGCGACGGATGCCGTGAAATTCGCCGGGATAAATGATTAATTGGGTGTCGATGCCGAGGCTCTTGAGGGCTTGGTACATCTGTTCGCTGCCGGCGACGGGGACATTGAAGTCCTGCTGGCCACAAAGGAAGAGGGTGGGAGTTTTGATGCGATCCGCGTGGAGCAAGGGGTAGCCGAGCTTGACATACTTGTCGAGGCTTTTCCAGGGTGGGCCGATTTCGTTGTCGTATTGAAGGATGTACTGATCGGTACCGTAGTAGGAGAGGGTGAAGGCGGTGCCGGCACCGCTGACGGCGGCTTTGAAGCGCGGGGTGGAAGCGATCAGGTAATCCGTGAGGATGCCGCCGTAGGACCAGCCGCCCACGCCGAGGCGGTCGGGATCGGCAAGGCCGGAAGAGACCAGGTAGTCGGCGCCGGCAAGGAGGTCGAGGACTTCTTTATTGCCCCAATCGGCCGAGATGATGTTGCCGTAGGCTTGGCCGCGGCCCGCGCTGCCGCGGTAGTTGACGGCGAGGACGGCGTAGCCTTCGGCGGCGAGCAACTGGCGTTCAAAGGAGAAGGCGTGCTGGTCTTGGGAGTTGGGTCCGCCATGGATGTTGAGTAGGGCGGGGTACTTCTTGCCGGGGGTGTAGCCGAAGGGTTTGAAGAGGAGGGCATGGACTTCGTTGCCGTCCTGGGCCTGAAAGGAGACTTCTTCGGCCTGGGCGAGGCTGAGGCCGGCCAGGAGCTGGTCGTTGTGGGAGGTGAGTTTTTTGAGGCTGGCGCCTTCGAGGAGGTGGATCTCCGCGGTGGCCTTACTGGTGGCGGCGAGAGTGGCGGTACAGGCCGAGTTGCGGTCGAGGCCTTGGAGGGTGCGTTGGCCGGTGAGGATTTTTTCAATCGGGCCACCGGAAACGGGGACACGGCCTAGCCAGACGGAGCGGTCGTCGGTGACGAGGAAATCCACGGCGCGGCTATCGGGGGTGAACTTGGGGGAGAAGACGCCGCGGTCGAGCGAGGCGGTGAGCAGCTTGGCTTCGCCACCGGTGGCGGAAACGATCATGAGACGGGGCATCCCGTAGGCGCCGCCAGCGGCTAGAGGGCCTTGGGTGTAGGCGATGAACTTCCCGTCGGGGCTCCAGGTGGGGCTGGAATCGCTGCCGGCAAAAGAAGTGAGGCGGCGGGGGGTCGAGTTAGGCTTGGCATCGACGACCCAGACGTCGGTGTTGTTGGACTTATCAATGTCGCCGGGACCGCGCTTGGAGGTGAAGACGATTTGCTGGCCATTGGGGGAGAACGCCGGGTCGTTTTCATCGAAGCTCTCGGTGGTGACCAGTTCGGGCTTTTTGGCATCTAGGCTGTAGAGATAGAGGCGATTGCGGTGGGGGCCGGAGAGGTAGCCTTGGCCGTCGCGCTTAAAGGCGTAGCGGTCGATGACGATGGGCTTGGGTTTTTGTTCCGCGGGAGGTTTATCCGCGTCGGCATCCTTCTCTTTCATGATGAGGAGAAAGCCTTTGGAATCGGGGGTCCAAAGAAAAGACGAGAGGTTTTGCTTGAAGGCGGTGATTTGGCGAGCCTCGCCGCCACGGCGGTCGAGGAGCCAGATTTGGGCGCCTTTGACTTTGGGGTCCGGACCGGGCCGAGAGGAGGTGAAGGCAAGGAATTTGCCGTCGGGGCTCCATTGAGGGGAAGACTCGGATTCGCTGGAGGAGGTGAGGCGGAGGTTGTCGCGGCCGTCGGTGGAGATGGTCCAGATATCGGTGTCGCGCTTATCGCTATCGACGTTTACGGTGGAGAGGGTGTAAGCGATGGTCTTGCCGTCGGGAGAGCACTGGGGGGCGCCGACGTCGACAAACTTATGGAGGTCATCGAGGGAAAGGGGACGTTTGGACGGGGACTGCGAGAAGCTGGAGAGGCCAGCAAGCAGCAGGCAGGCAGTGAAACGCATGTGAAACAGAGTAACAGCGGGGGGTGCATTTGGAAATGGAGGGGTTTAGAATAGCGCCATGCGAATCGCGATTTTGTTATGCATCACGGCAATGAGCCAAGGGGCAACGGTGGGCCTGGTGGACTTCCCCGTGAGCGCGCAAAAAGAGGAGACCAAACAGTGCTTCAATCGGGCGGTCGCGATGTTGCACAACTTCTGGTTCCCGGAGGCGCGGGAGCAGTTTGAGGCCTGCGCGGCGGGGGAGCCAGGCTTTCAGATGGCGCAATGGGGAGTGGCGATGAGCCATAACCATTCCTTGTGGAATCGCGTGTGGCTGGAGGAAGGGCGTGCGGCGCTGGCCAAGATCACCGCGCCCGAGAAGCTAAGCAAGCGCGAGCAAATGTTTTTGGGGGCGGTGAAGCTGCTGTTTGGCGAGGGGACGAAGAAAGAGCGCGAGAAGGCGTATGCGAAGGCAATGGGGGCGCTCGCTAAGGCGTACCCGGACGACCTGGAGGCGGCGACTTTTCATTCTCTGTCCCTAATTGCAACCGACCAGCGGATGCCGGCAGGGGCGATTGCGCTGGACGTTTACGCCAAGCAGCCGGAGCATCCGGGAGCGGCGCATTACATCATTCATGCGTTTGACGATCCGGAGCATGCCATCTTGGGGCTGCCGGCGGCCCGACGGTATGCGGCGATCGCGCCCGAATCCCATCATGCGATCCACATGCCTTCGCACATATTCCTCCAATTGGGGATGTGGGAAGAGACGGTGAAATCGAACGAGCGGAGCTGGGCGGCCAGTGTGGACTGGCAGACGCGGACGAAACGGAAGCTGAGTGAAAGGGATTACCACAGCCAATATTGGCTGGCATACGGGTATTTGCAGCAGGGACGATTTGCGGATGCCTGGAAGGTGTGGGAAGCAAAGCGGAAGGACGTGGCGGAGTCCCAAGGGGATGGGCTGGTTTACCGATTTTGGGCGGAATTGGGGGCGATGCTGGTGATCGGGACCGAGTCTTGGGCGCGGGCCGAAGAAGTGTTTCGGGACCCGGTGACGATCCGCGTAAGCGGCGGAGAAGGGCACGCGCACACGCCGACGGCCTTTGCGCGAAGTATGGAAGGACTGGCGCAGGGGATGGCGGCGGCATGGAGAGGGCATGAAATTGCGCCTTGGCTAGACAAGATCGAGCAGGCCAAGACGGTTTCCGAGAAGGCGGGAAACCAAGAGGCGATGGCGCGGTGCGAGGCTTTCCTGTGGATGGTGAAGGCGGTGGAGGCACGGCGCAAGGGGCAGTTGACCGAGGCGCTGGCGATGCTCGAAAAGGCGGCGGTGGCCGAGGAATCCACGGGCCGGCCAACGGGGCCGCCCGATATGATCAAACCCGCCGATGAATTGGCGGGGGAAATTTTGCTGGAGCTAGGCAAGGGCAAGGAAGCGCTACAGAAGTTTGAGAAGGCGCTGCGCCGGCAGGCGAATCGGACGAAGACGGTGGAAGGCGCGATGAAAGCGGCCGAGAAGGCGGGGGATCGCGAGTTGGCGGCGACGTACCGGGCGGCGCTGGAGGCGAACCTGCGATGGGCGGATAAGAAGGGTACGGGGAGCGCGGAGTAGCGGCCGACGCAGCCGGCCGGGGCGAAGTCTAGAAGCGGTAGCGGCCGTCGAGGGATTTAAGTGGCGGAGGCGGAGACTTTGGGGCGGGGAGTGCGAAGCGGGATGGATGGCCGGGAGGCGACTAAGCCAATCGATTGCCCGGTGTGGTGTTTGGGCGGAGAGGGAACTCAGCAGAGGAACGACGGTAAGTGGTCCCTATAGAAGACAGCGTCTTGTATAGGCGAAGACAAATATGTCGTGTTAGGCTCATCGGCGATTAAGCATGAGCCGGGTGAACGTGGGGCAGTTTCCTGTGTTGACGTGGAGGAACGCGAGGCTGGATTGTCTCGAAGAGCAGGCGTTTCGGCGCCTGGATGCAGAGCCGGTGTATCGGCGCTTGTTCCCGCGGGCGTTTCCTGGGGAGAAGATGAGTGTGGCTAATATCACGAAGGCGCTCGCGGCATTCCAGCGAACTATTATCTCGACGCGTTCTCTCTACGACCGCTATCGCTACGAAGGGGAAGAGGCGGCTTTCAGCGAAGCGGCCAGGCGCGGCGAAAAGCTTTTCTTTTCCGGCGAGAAGGCAGGGTGCTTCCAGTGCCACGGCGGCTGGAGCTTAGCGGGGCCGCTGCGCTTTGCCGGGGGCACGAACGTGAAGGTGGAGTTGCACGATACGGGGCTGGATGGCGAGTTCCGCGCGCCGACCCTGCGCAACATTGCCGTGACCGCGCCGTATATGCACGACGGGCGAATGGCGGCGCTCGAAGACGTGATTGAGCATTACAACGAAGGGGGCCGAGGCAAGGCGAAAAGCCCGCTTTTACGGAAATTGGGATTGACGGCAACCGAGAAGGCGGACTTGCTGGCGTTCCTGCGGTGCTTGACGGATGAAGAGGCGCTGCGGGACGCGCGTTGGGCCGATCCGTGGAAGCGTTAGGCGCGTGGGAATTCGGTGCGCATGTAGTCGAGGAAGCGAAGGGCGTAGCGGTCGAGGGTGGCCAGGTCGGCGCCGTCGCGCAAGGGGGAGCACATCTCGTAGGCGATGGAGCCGGTAAAGCCGCCTTCGAAGAGAGCGGTGAAGAAAGAGGCGTAGTCGATGAAGCCTTCGCCCATGGGGACGGCCTGGACATAGGGAGTTTGGGCTTCGTAGTTGATCTGAGCGGGATGGTAACGGAAGCGGGGGCGCTTCTGGTAATCGGCGACGGTGGTGTGGATGGTGAGGGGGGCGAGGAGGCAGGCGGCTTGCGTTAGATCGTCGCCGTGGAGGGCGGGGGCCCAGGCGTCGAAGAGGGCGCGGCAGTTGGGTTCGGCGATGGCGGTGAGGAGGTCGTGGAGGGTTTCGTAGCCGGCGGCGAGGTCGTGGTGATTTTGGACGCCGAGGGTGACGCCGAAATCGGCAGCGCGGCGGGAGGCTTCTTTGAGGGTGTCGGAGACGAGGCGGAGCTGGCGGGTGTAGTCGTGGCCAGGGTGTTCGTAGCCGGTGAAGACGCGGAGGACGGAAGAGCCGAGGTCTTGGGTGAGGCGGGCGAGTTCGGTGAGGTAAGCGAGGTTGATTTCACGGGTGGGGATGTCGGGGTGATCTAGGTCGGCGGTGAGGTTGCAGTAGCCGGCGATGACGGTATCGCGGAGGTTGAGTTGGTCGAGGAGATGGCGGAGGCGGGCGCGGGCGGGGGCGTCGTAATCGAGGGGAGAGAGGTGGGGGCGTTTGGCGGCGAGCATGACGCCGGAGAAGCCGAGTTCGGAGGCTTTGACGAGGAATTGCTCTACGGGAAGAAAGGGCTGGCCCCAGAAGCCGGCGTAGCTGACGGAGTGGAGGAGGAGAGAAGGCATAGGGCGTCGCAGGAGTATCTTACACTGCGCGAATGAGTAGTTTGCAGGCGGGTACGAGAATTGCGGACCGGTACGTGGTGAAGGGGATGTTGGGGCGCGGGGGGATGGGCGAGGTTTACCTGGCGCACGATGAAAGATTGCAGACGGAAGTGGCGCTGAAGCGGGTGCCGCTGGAGTTGTCGATTGAGCCCACGATTCGCGAGGCGCTGGTGCAAGAGGCGCGGATTATGGCCAAGCTTTCGCACGCGCGGATTGTGCGGCTCTTTGATCTAGCCGATACCGAGCAGGGGATTTTTATCGTGCTCGAGTACGTATGCGGACCGAGCTTCGACAAGATCCTGCGCCAGAGGCCAGTATTGACGGCGGAGGAAACGGCGCATGTGATCGATGAAGTGGCCGAGGGGCTGACGCTGGCGCACTCGCGCGGGGTGGTGCATCGGGACTTGAAGCCGTCGAATTTATTGGTGGCGCTGGAGGGGGATGACCGGCGGCGTTACGAGCGCGATGGAAGCTTTCCGGCGACGATGCTGAGCACGCATTTGAAGGTTACGGATTTTGGGCTAGCGAAAGTGACCGAGCAGCTATCGAAGGTGGATGCGTCGGGCAGGGTGGTGGGAACCCCGGTGTACATGGCTCCGGAACAGTTTCGCGGGGAGGCGCCGAGTGTGGAGACGGATGTGTACGCGTTGGGCTTGATTGCGTACCAGTGCTTGTCGGGGCGGTTGCCGACGGGCGGTGCGGAGCCGGCGTACTTTCACATGTATGTGACGCCGCCGCCGCTGGCGAATGTGCCTTCGACGATGAATGCGGCGATCTTGAAGGCGTTGAGCAAAGAGAGGAACCAGCGTTACCCGAGCGCGATGGAGTTTGCGCAGGCGTTGCGGCTGCAGGCGGCGCCCAAGCCGGTGGTAGAGGCCCCGGTTGCGAAGCCAAAGAAGACGGGACCACGCTGGAACTGGCGGCAAAGGCTGGCGCAGGGCTACCTGTCGTTTTGGTGGTGGGCGATGATCGTGATGGGCTCGCTGGGCATAGTGTTCAAGGTGCGGGAGTGGGTGGTGGGGAAGCCACAACCGGCCGCGGTGCAGGTGGGACGAAAATCCACGACGCCCGGGCGCGTCGAGATGCCGGAAAAGGCAGAACTGCCGCCGCTGCCGCCTTTGAACATGGCGCCGCGGATTGACGAGTTGCCGCCGGTGATCGAGAGTGCGAGGCGGGGACCGTTGCCGGGCTACGCGCCGGGGGCGGCGATCCGGAAGCCGGAGTTACTGGCGCGGTTGCGCATTCCCGGCAAGGAGTGGGTGGGGTACGGAGGCAATGGGATTGCTTATTGGAGGTCTGACGGTGGGGCGCTGGGAGCGGTGCAGGAGGGCAGGCTCTTGTGGTCGCAGGGGCTGCTGGCGGGGCCGATGCGGTTTGCGATCGCGGCCGATGGGCGGGTGTGGGTGGAGGTGAGCTACGCGGGAAGCAAGTTGTTTTGCTTTAACGCGGCGGGGCAGGGGGGCGAATTGACTGAAGAGGCGGTGAAGCGACTGCGCCTGGCGGGCTTGCCGCCGAGTGTGGACGCGGCACCCGAGGCAACCTGTTACGGCGGAGATGTATTGAAGGGCGCCCGAGGGTGGACGGTGAAGCTGGACCAGCGCTGCGAGTATAGTTCGCCGTGGAAGGGGCCTAACGGGCTGACGGTGGCGCAGACGGCGGCGCGGACGGTGTATGCGGTTTCGATCGAAGGCAAGGTGAAGTGGAGCTATGCGGCCGAGTGCAAGTTGGACCGGACGGCGGTGCTGGCGAGCGGCGTGGTGGTGGGGACCTGCGAGGAGGGCAGGCGGCTCTATGCGCTGGATGAGGGGCGCGTGGTCTTCACAAAGGATTTTGCCAACGGGATCGGGCAGATCACGCCGGACAGGGAGGGTGGATTTGTCGGCTTGGAGAATACTGGGGTCTACGACCAGCGATGGTTGAAGGGCTTCGATGGTCGTGGGGAAGAGGTGTGGCGTTATGCGGCGCAAGGGCCGCTGGGGCCGGGGGTGAGGTTGAGCCCCGAGGGGAGGGTTTACCTGACGTACACGGGCAACAGTGGCACGGTGCTGGAGGTGGTGGGGGACCGATAGAGCTAGGCGGCGAGGCCGCGGGTGAGGCGGGTGGGGGCTTCGAGGATGCCGTAGTCCTGGCTGGAGACATTGGACAGATGGGGGTGGGCCAGAACGGACTGGAAGAGTTCGGTCTTCTGGAAATTAAGCATAGATTGCTTGTCGCGCCAGAGGTAGACGCCACCGAAGGTATTGGTTTCGGGGCTGGAGAGCCAGATTTTTTCCATGAGGCCTTTGATTTGCGTGAAGGGTCGGGCAAAAACGAGGTCGCAGGCGTGGGCGTATTCGGCGGCAGTCATGCCCTCGAGATTGAATTGGACGATCTGAATGTGCATCTTGTCCATTACTACGCGGAAAAAATCAAGCTTTTAGCCAACGGTCGAACCAGTCGAAAGCATCTTTTTGCATGGGGGCGTCGAACTTGTGGGGGCCGTCGTAGAACTGGGCTCGGTAGCGGTCCAGGGCTTTCGCCTTGGCGTAGACTTCACGCAAGATTTGGTCGGCACGCTGCATCTCGGGGAGGGTGAAGAGGGCGTCCTGGTTGTTGTTTAGGACCAAGACGGGATGGGGTGCGGCGAGGCCGAGGATCTCGGGGTAGTCGAGGTCGCGGGGCAAGCCGGGGACGTAACACATCCAGGTGTGGGTGTGCGATTTGTCCAGGAGGTAATCGCGCCAGGTAGTCATCATGCCGACGCAGACGCTACAACGGAGGCGGTCGTCGGCGCCGCTGAGCATGACGGTGCGGAGACCGCCGCCGGAGAGGCCGGCGCAGCCGATCCTGGACGGGTTTACGTCGGAGCGGGAGTAGAGGTAATCGAGGGCGGCGCGGTCGTCGGTGACGAAGACCCCGGGCCAGGTGAGGCCCGCGGAGAAGAGACTTTTGGCGATCAGGTGTTCGTGGGCGGCGGCGAACTGGTTGTAACGCAGGATTTCGTCTTCGGCCTCCGGGTGCTCTTCGATCTGGTTATTGCGGATGTGGGCGGGGACGTCGCCGAGGCGGACGCGCCGGCTGGCGAAGGCGAAGGTGTCGTGAACGAGAACGGCGTAACCGCGGCGGGCGAGTTCGTTGGCCCAGGCGAGGCCGCCGTAGTAGCGCTCCTGGTGGCGGATCATGAGCGGGTGGGGGTCGGCGGAAGCGCGGGTGATTTTGCGGAGGCCGAAGTATTTGTTGCCGCCGTGATCGTGGAGGGCGAGGACGGCGGGGAGCTTGCCGCGGGCCCCGGCGGGCTTGAGGAAGAGCGCTTCGGTGGGCGGGCCGTAAGGAAGCTGCCAATGGAGTTCTTCCAGGTGCAGGCCGTCGTGTTCGAAAGTACGGGCAACGATGGCGCGGGGGGCGGCGGGGCGGGGAGGCAAGAGGAGGGCTTCGAGGTAGCGGTTGCGGGCGGTGCTGCGCCAGGAGGCGAGGTCCTTGAAATTGGGCTGGCGGAAGGAGAGGCGGGCGGGATCGGGGAGGAGGCTAGCGGCCCAGGGGCCATAGGCACCGAGCATATTGGCGGGCATGCTTAACAGGATTGCTGGAACCGGGGACGGGCGCAAGCGTATTTAGAGGCATGGGGCCCGAGTTGATTTTGTTGATGGCGATCGCGGCGGATTGGCGCGAGGGGATGAGGCTGGTAGGGGATGCGCGGTGGCGGGGGGAAACGCTGCGCTTGAATCCGCCGGAGGAGATGCAGGCGGGCGGGGCGTGGCGGCGGGACAAGGTGGCGATCGCGGGAGGATTTGCGACGACGTTTCGCTTCCGGATCTCGCAGAACGGGGGCTTGGGCGACGGGGCGGACGGATTGGCTTTCGTGATGCAGAATACAGGGCCGGAAGCGCTGGCGGGGCGAGGCGGGGCGGGCGGTTTCGCGGTGGAAGGGCCAGGATTGAGCGGGAAAAGGCGCAAGGCGATCGGCAATAGCATCGCCGTGTTCTTCGACACCTTTGAAAATGCCGAGGTGAAAGATCCCTCCAACAACTACGTGGGGGTGTATTCGTTTGGCCGGCCGGAGAAGGCGAAGTGGCCGCCGCCGCGCCAGGGCTATTCGCCGCGCTTGCGCGTGGACCTGAAGGACGGGCAAGAGCATGAGGTGCGGATTCGCTTCGAGCCGCCGCTGCTCGAGGTAAGGCTGGACGGGGAACGGGTGCTGGAGACGAGCGTGGAAGTGCGGACGGTGGCCGATGCCGAGGGGAAGGCGTGGGTGGGCTTCACCGGGGCGACGGGGAATGGATGGGAGGCGCACGATGTAATCGATTGGCGCTTTGAGAGTGTGGAATCGAACATGACCAGTGTGGATTCGCAGATCTCGTTTGCCACGGCGGATTGTATGCCGGACCGGAATCTTTGTACGCCGAAGGAAGCGACGGTGGAGGCCAAAGGGGATGGGGTCTTTGCGGTGGTGCTGCCGGGGAACGTCGAGTGGGGGGCGAGCGTGCCGAACCCGGACGGGAAGCGGGTGGAGATCCGGAATACCGGGGGCTATGTGTGTTGGGGGCCGGCGGAATGCAGTGGGGCCGAAGGCGGGTTAAGGATGAAGACCGAGAAGGGGAAGACGTTTTTTGGGGTGGATGGGAAGGGGAGGAGCGTGGCGCGGAACGAGGGGTATTTTGCGTTTGAGGCGGTATTGCGGGATTAGCGGAGCTGGTAGGCGATGCCGAGTTGGGCGGCTAGGGCGGCTACGCGTTGGTCGGCGGTCCAGAAAGAGAGACGCCCGGCGAGGGCCGAGGCCAGAAGGTGGGCGTCGATCCAGCCGATGCCGCGGCCGTGGAGCCGGTGGTGGCGAACAAAATTAACTGTCTGTTCGTGCGGGATAGGATCGGCGTAGGGCAACTGTTCGTAACGGGCCAGAAGGAGTTTGCGACCCCCGATATCGCCGATGAGGAGTTCGCCGAAGACGAGCGCATGGCCGATTACCTGGCCATCGAAAAGAAGCCGCTGGAGTTCCGCTCCGAAGGGGGCTCGATTAGCGAAGAAGCGCAGCCAGACGGAGGAATCGACGAGAACTTTCACGCGGCTTTTCGCTTCAGCGGCTTGCGCTTGGGGGCCGGCTCCTCGCGCCGACGGGGGACGTCCACGACCTCGGTCTCGCTTCCACGATAGGCGGCAAGGGCGCGGTAGGCAGCTTGCTGGACCAGAGCTTTGAGGCCAAGGCGGAGGGTCTCCGTATCGGTGGAAGCGCCGCAAGCCGCGCGGGCGTCGCGCAGGAGTTGGGCGTCGACGTTGAAGGTCTTCTTCATAGCTCCAGAATTACCATACGCGTACGGCTGATTGAGCCATATCGAAGGACGGTTATTGGCGGCGAATGGGGAAGGCACCGCCGCCGGGTTGCTGGCCGATGCGAGGTTGCTGGCCGCCGAAGCCGCCGCCTTGGCCAAAGCCGCCTGGTTGGCCGCCTTGCTGGCGACCGCCCTGTTGCTGGCCACCGAAGCCGGTGCCGAATCCACCGCCGAGGCCCCCGATACCCTGTTGGCCCTGTTGACCAAGCTGGCCAGGCTGACCGGGCTGCTGCGTTTGGGCGTTGGCATTGGGGCGGCCACCTTTATCTTTGGCGGGATCGTAGATGAACTCCCACTCCTCGATGCGTTCACGCTCGTTGATGATTTTGATGCCTTTGCCTTCCTTCTTGCTGGCAAAGCCGGCGATGCCCGTGAGCCCAATGGCGCCGCCCTGGCCCCCGCTTCCAAAGGCACCGGCAGCGGGGCCGGAGATGGGGAAGGCACCCTGGGCCGCCGCGGCGGTGCTGCCTTGACTGTTGTTGAAGATGCCGGGAGGGGGCTGGCGGGGAGTGGTTAGGAGTTTTTGAATGACGTCGAGAGCGGGGCTGATCTGTTCGGGCGTGAGTTGGCGCTGGCCGGGTTGGTTGTTGAGTTGGCCGGGAACGGTGGGCGCGCCGGCGATGGGGGTACCGATCTGGCCACCGGTCTGGGAGTTAGCGCCCGTGGTGGGGTAGGTGCTGGATCCCACGCCGCCCGAGTACGCCGGGGCGCTGCCGCCGACTCCTCCAACACCGCCGGTGAAGTACTGGCCTGGATTGGGAGGAGGCGGAACGGAATTGGGCGGAAGAGCGGAGGGCGGGGCGTTGGGGTCGCCCGGTACCGCGGGATTTTGGCCAGCCTGGCCGCTCTGGCCGCCAATATCGGCGGCGCTCGTGTCGGAGGCGCGTTTCTTCAAGGCGGGGTCGTTGGGGTCCTGCGCGGTTTGATTGGCTTCGGCGCTAATCGAGCTTCCGAGAGTTTGCTGGCCTTGGGCGGGAGGCTTGATGACTTTGGAATTGGTATAGGCGCCGTTGACGATGTTGACGATGCGCCATTCGTCCTTGCCGGTCATGGGATCGACAAAGCGTTTGCGCAGGAAACGCTGGCCACTCGATTTTTCGAGGTCTTCGATGGTCTGCGGGTATTTGCGAAATTTGCGCCAGTAAAGCTGGATGGCGCGCTGGTATTCCTGGCCGCGATAGACGAGGAGATCTTCCTTGGCGCGTTGGCTTTCAAAGACGGCGCGGGGCAGCTCAATGTAAAGCATGGTGGCGGCAATGCCTGCGAGGGCAAAGATGAAGAGGAGTGCGAAACCGCGCTGGCCTCGTCTTCCTTCGCAAGGCCTTGTTCCGAGATGCCTTCCTCCGAGATGCCTTCCCCCGAAATGCCGGCGTGAAGAAACGGGAATCATAGCCCTCCTTGGGTTTCGGGCACGATCGGGAGCGATTGCTGCTGGTTAAATTGAGTGTCTTCCATGACGACGCTGGTGAGGCCAATCCGAACGACCTTATAGCGGCGCTTGATGAGGTCTCCCTCGCCGGCCACGACGATTTCGTCGCCGTCGAGGAAAAACGCGCGCCTGGCCACACTGCGGGGAGCCGAGGTGAAGCCATAGAAACGCAGGGGGATAGGAGGCGCCGATGCCTGCACCGGTGGGGGCGGCGGCGGGGGAGGGGGCGGCGGAGGCAATGGTCCAATAAAACGCGGCGGCGGCGGGGTTCTCCGGGGGATGATTTGCGCTACCGGGCCGCCCGAGGGCGCGGCGACGCTCGAGAAATCAAAGAGGCTGCGCATGCCGCCGGAAAAGGTCACTTTTTCAAGACGAGCGAGGAGTTCGAGGCGCAGGGTGGGGTCGACCGTCATCGGGTCTGGACGATCCTCGGCGCGCGCGGGACCGAACCGGGGGCGGAACTCCTGGGCGCGGCGGTCGAGGGCGAGTTTCCTGGAGGCGGCAGTCGGGACTGCGGTGGAGCCAGCAGTGGGGGCCGCGGTGGCGGCCGTAGTGGCGGCCGTGGTGGCGCTGGATTTCGGGTTCGCGGCTGGGTTCGCGGCTGGAGCGGGGGTGGGGCCCGAGACCGTGGGATAGCTAGGCCCGGAGAGCACGTTGGTGTAAAGGAGGTAAGCGAGCACCAGCAGCAACACGCCAAGAATGGCGGTTTGTTTCGGGTTGTTGCCGAACTTCATTTCCAGGGCCATATCAGCTTCCGGGGCTCTCTCTAACAAAGACGTGGAAGCGCATGCTTACGTTGAGCAAACCTTGCTGCTGTTGGGGGGCGGCGGTGAGATTGTCAATGATGAGGAAGCGGGGGCTGCGGTCGATTTTGTTGACGAACTGGATGAGATCGGCATAGGTGCCTTCGTAGGCGCCATTGACCGTCATGATGGAAAGGTCGTTGGAGCCTTCGATGCCTTCGAGCAAAAAGGAATGTTCCTTGGGCCGGATGCCGGCGTCTTTGGCCAAGCGCGAGAGCTCCGTCACGATGGTGGAGGCGGCCTTGCGGCGATCCATAAAATAGCTATCCAGGAAACGGTCGCCTTCGGAACGGCTGAGCTGAACCTTGCCGGCCAGCAGGCGGGCGCGGTCGAGGTTGCGGGCCTGCTGCGCGGTCTGCTGGCGCGCCAGGTTGTAGCGCTGTTCGAGATCCTGGAGGCTGCCTCCGGGCGGGAAGAAGAGGAAGTAGAGCGCCACCAGCGTGCCAAGGAGGAGGACGCCCAGGATCGCGCGCATAAAAACGCGAGGGTCGCGCCAGTCCAGGCGGCCCAAGGCTTCGCGCCCGAAAGCGCCGCCGAGCCCTAAGCGAGAGACGTTAAGGTTTGGCTGCATAGTTCACGCTCAAGCGGTAGCGATAGAGGGTTTCGTTTTGGGAAGGCGGCAGCATGGTTTGGATGCTGGTCGAGCCAAATAGGGGCGACGCTTCGAGGCGCATGAGCATGTCGACCACCGGCTCGCTGGAATTCGAGCCGACCGTCATATCGAGGATGACCTGATTGGTGGCCAGGATCTGCGGCCGGACGCTGACCAAGCGGACCGAACCGGGCATGACCCGTTCGAGATCGCTGAAAAGCTGCGTCCAACTGACGGCCTTGCGGCTGATTAGCGTGTTGAGGAAGACGTTGCGGTCGAGGACTTCCGAGTTCTGCGGTTGGCGCAGGACGGCATCGTAGCGGGCAATCTCGGCCGCCTGCTGGCGGGAGAGCTTTTCCAACTGGGCCAGGTTTTCGCGCGTGTCGCGGGCGCGCTGGCGTTCGCCGAGTACGAGCGAAACCAGTAGGGCCAGGCCCAGGGCAAGCACTACGGCGAGGGCGGCGCTGGCGGCCAGCAGGGCGCGGTCCCGCCGGAAGGGTTCGCTGGCGAGATTGATGGGAAGACGGCCGGGCATGGCTTAGCTGGCTCCGACCGCGTCGAGATAGCCGTGGAGACCGGCGTTAAATTCGTCCACCAGGCCGGCCTGGGCGCGGAGAGGCGCGACGGGGAGGCTCCATTGGTCGCGCAGGTGGGCCGTTAGGGGGGAGGAAAACTCTTCCAGGCCGCACGTATCGATGCGGCCGGGGCGGAGCTTCATTTCGTCTTCCAGAAAGGCAAGCGTGGGGTCGACGACGCCTAGAACTTCTTCGAGGCCGGGATCTTCAAGGTCGAGGCTCCGGTAGAGGCGCAGACGCGTGCCTTCGAAATAACTCATCGTAAAATGACCTCCGCTCAACTTCATGACGACCGTGTCGGGCGAGGCAAGGTTGGCCATGCTGAGCGTGGAAAGAGTAACGTAGCCGGGGTGGAAGCCGGCATTGCGAAAGGCGGCCTCATAGGGGGCCAGCGTCTCCACCGCAATAGCGGCAACCACCAGGCTGGTGCCCGCAGGGGCGAAGCGGATGATGGCGGATTCAATATCGAAGGGAACGGTACGCTTCAAGCGGAAGCGAATCAAGGCTAACTGTTCTTCGGCTTTACGCGGGAAGGCGTCGAAGTCCAGCAGGCTGAGGCGCGCGCAGGAATCGGGCAGAATCACCGCGGCGGGGCGGCGTTTGTTGCCGTTCACCGGAGGCGTGGTGCGGCGCAACAACACTTCGAGCGCGGCGGGGTCCGGGTCCCGATCCAGGCCTTCAATGGCGGAAAAGGACTGTCCCCGGCCCTGTTGCCAAACGGCGACGCCGGCGGGGCCGATCTCGAAGGCGAACTTCGGGGGCGGATCCTCGATCCAATCGCGAACTTTGCCGAGGAGACTCATTCCACAAACGTTACCTTATTGATTTCCTTGAGGGTGGTGATGCCCTCGCGCAGGCGCTCGACGGCACTCTCGCGCAGGGTGGTCATGCCCTGTTGGCGGGCGACGTTGCGGATTTGGGACGTAGCCTTGCGCTCCAGAATCAGCTCACGGATCTCTTCGGTCAGATCCAGCAATTCGTGAATCGCCGTCCGGCCGCGGTAACCGGTGCCGCCGCATTCAAAGCAGCCCTTGCCTTCATAGAGAGGCGTGTCGATCCATTGCTCGGGCTTGAGGCCGCTGTCGAGCAGTTCCTGCTCGCTGTAGGTGGCGCGCGTTTTGCAGTGGGGACAAATCTGGCGCACCAGGCGCTGCGCCAGAATGCAGTTCAGCGCGCTGACGAAGTTATAGGGCTCGACGCCCATGTTGAGGAAGCGGCCGAGGACGTCGAAAACATTGTTGGCGTGGACGGTGGTGAAGACCAAGTGGCCGGTGAGGGCGGCATTGATCGCGATGATGGCGGTTTCCTGGTCGCGGATCTCGCCGACGAGGATCTTGTCGGGATCGTGGCGCAGAATGGAGCGCAGACCGCGCGCGAAGGTGAGGCCCTTCTTCTCGTTGACGGGAATCTGCGTGATGCCCTTGAGCTGGTATTCGACGGGGTCTTCGATGGTAATGATCTTGTCTTCGTCGTTCTGGATTTCGCTCAAGGAGGCGTAGAGGGTGGTGGTCTTGCCGGAGCCGGTGGGGCCCGTGACGAGGACCATGCCGTAGGGCTCCTTGATATAACGGCGGAACTTGGTGACGTCGCGCTCGGAGAAGCCGACGACCTCCAGGCTCAGGCGGGCAAACTTCTCCGACATGCTTTCTTTGTCGAGGACGCGCAAAACGCTGTCTTCGCCGTGGACGGTGGGCATGATGGAGACGCGGAAATCGATGAGGCGGCCCTTGTAACGAACGCGGAAGCGGCCGTCCTGGGGAACGCGGCGCTCGGCGATGTCGAGTTCGCTCATGACCTTGATGCGGGAGATGATGGCGCTGTGCCAGTCCTTGGCAATGGGCGGCATGGCGTAATGGAGGACGCCGTCGATGCGGTACTTGATGGCCACTTCCTGGTCGCGGGTCTCGATGTGAATATCCGAGGCGCGGCGTTCAAGAGCATTGAAGATCGTGGTATCCACGAGGCGGATGACGGGAGCGGTGGAAGAATCTGCGCCCAGCTTGTCGATGGAAAGGGTTTCCTCGGGGTTGTCCTCGGCGACGACGTCGAGGGTAAAGCCTTCGGTGACTTCTTCGAGGACACGCTGGGACTGCTCGGTTTTCTTGAGCAGATCCGAAATCTGGCTCAAGGTGGCGACCTTGATCTTGAGCTTCTTGCCGAGGAGATTCGATAGTTCGTCGATTAACTGGAGGTTGCGGGGGTCCGCAATGGCGATCTCAAGCGTGCCGTTCTCCGAGTGCATCGGCACGAAGTTATAGCGGAACATGAGATCGACCTGGATGGTGCGAAAGAGGTCGTGGTCGATGCCGGCGCTTTTGAGATCGACGTACTCGGCGCGATAGCGCAAGGCGAGGCGGCGCGCGTCGGCTTCTTCCTGTTCGGAGTTTTTGAGGAGGACCTTGTCGGTTGCCATTAGTTCGTTTTGTCTTGATAGGCGCGCAGCACGCGGTCCACGTAGGTCCGCGTTTCCCGGTAAGGAGGGACGCCGTTAAATTTCTTTACCGCACCTGGGCCGGCGTTGTAAGCGGCCAGCGCCTTGCGGACCTGATCGGGGTCGTTTTGATATTTCACCAGGAGGTCGCGCAGGAGCCGGGTACCACCCTCAATATTTTCGCGCACTTCCGAGGGGTCCACGCCAAGCTGGCGGGCGGTGGTGGGCATGAGTTGCATGACGCCGAGAGCGCCTTTGGGGCTGACGGCGTCAGGCTGGAGGGCGCTTTCGGCCAGGGCGACGCTCCGAACGAATTTTTCGGGCAGGCCATGAATGGCTGCGGCCTCGCGGATGAGTTCCGGGATGGACTGGGCAGACGGGATCGGAGACGCGGGTGAGGGGGCGAGGGGCGTAGGCGCAACTGGGGTAGGCGCAACTGGGGCAGGCGCAACTGGGGCAGGCAAGACAGGTGCAGGCGGTGGATCTTCTTCGCTTAGCCACTCCGCGACATCGGCGGCTCGGATGGTGATGTCTCCGCCGTGGCGATGGAGGCGGATTTCATGGCCCACACTTTCGGCCCGTTCAAACGAAAGCCGGAATCCGCTTTGGAGCACCGCGAACTGGGCGCTCCAAAGCGGGAGAGAAGCTAAGGCGAAGATGGAAAGGCGCGAGATCACTGCTCATTAGCAATGACGCTGCGGGCACCCGATTCGTTGACCGAAACGGCAGGAGCGCGCCCCGCGTGCAAGTGGGCGAAGTTCATGGCGGCATTGAAAACCAGATTCCAACTGCCTTGGGTCTGGTGGCGCCACATGGGGTTATTGGCGAAAAGGACGATGTGACCCTGGCCGACGGGGATGTCGACGATGGCGGGTTTGTGGGCGAGTTCGCGGCCGCCGGCCAGCATGCCGGAGATAAGGAGTTCGTTCTCGGGGCTCCATTTGACGATGGTGCGGGGGCGCATGTTGTCGGCGGGCAGGTAGGCGCGCATGGCTTCGCGCATTTCTTCCGTCAGCGGCGCTTCTTCGCCGGGACGAAGCACGGGAGGCTTGGGCGCCTCGACGGGAGGACGGCCCTGGACTACGTCGGGATCGTTGAGGCCGCCGCGGCCGGTGACGCGACCTGCAGGAGCAGCCTGCCCGCCACCGCCCAAGCCGCCGCCGAGGCTGACTTGGAAGACCGGAGCGTTTTTGAAGTACAGAGGAATCTTTTCGTCGTAGCCGTAGACGATGGGGCTGAGCTTATCGGAGACGTAGCTGGAGAGAACGCTTCCGGAGGCTTGGAGTTCGCGGGTGGGCTGGATGGAGACGCCTTCGACAAGGCCGTAATCGATGGGGATGGACGCGTTGCCTTGGATGGTCAGGAAGAGGCCGCCGGCTTCCACAAAGCGGCGCAGGTTGAGGACGCCTTCCAGGCCCATGCCGCCGCGGATATCGTCCGTTTGGTCGGGGCCGGTGCCAAAGCTGGGCGTGAGCTCGCTGGCTTTCCAGGGGATGGCGGGCTCACCGGCGCGTTTCGGGATGCCGTTCACGATGCGTTGCGAAGAGCCGTTGATGGGACCCCAGAGGATGACGTCGTACTTGGAGCGCAGGTCGGCGGTGTCGCGAATCTTGTGATCGCTGATGTAGTCGTAGGGGACTTTGGCGGCATCGAGGGCGAGACGGACCCAGCCTTCGTTCTGTGTACTGGTCCAGGTATGGACGAGAGCGATGCGGGCGGCAGCCAGGTCGTGTTTGGAGACGCTGGGGACGCTATCGACGGCGGTGATCTTGAGGCCGAGGTCTTTGGCCGCAGCTTCGAGGGCGGAACGAGAGGTGTTTTCGGCGGGAATGATGACGCTCCCCGGGCCGAAGTTCAGGCCGGCGGCGGCAAAGGCGCTTTCGGCGGCCCACATCTTGACGTTCTTGAGGGCGTAGCGGAAGGTGGCCAAGCCATGGTCGGCGGTGTTGGCGATGAGGTAGGCCTTGGGCGCCGAGGCGCCGGAGAGTTGCGAGGGGATGACGGGCGTGCCGTTGAGCTTGGTCATGGCCGCCTTGAGAATCGATCCGTCGGTGACGCGCACGGTTTCAATGTTGCGCAGGTAGCCGAGGCTCCAGCCGGTGTCGTCGTAGGGGCGGGTGTCGTTGACGCTGTAATACTGCAGGTCGAGGAGCATGTCGGCCATGCGGGAATACGGCTGGTCCATACGAATGACGTAGCTGCCGGCGGGGAATTTTCGCTTGGCATTCTTCAGCGCGACTTCGGCTTCGGCATTGAGCTTGTGGACCTCCACGCCCTGGTACTCCATGATCTTGAGGAGGTCCGCGGCGAGGACGGGGCGCTTGGTGTCGCCGGGGATGACGTAGGCGGCGGGGCCTTCGGTAGCGGCCTTGGCGATGCTGCGCTGGGATTTTTTATAGAAGTTATCGAGGAACTCCGCCTTGTTGCGCGCGGTGTAGTTTAAGGCGTAGAGCGAGCCGGACTGCTGCAGGTTGACGTTGTTGCGAATGCTCCAATTCACTTCCGGAAGCGGGGGATTGGGGCGGAACCAGGTGCGGGTGGTGGAAGCTCCAGGGACGGTGCGCTTGCGCGTATCCGCGCCGCCGTTGCCAAAGGTTTCATAGAAGCGGCCGATGGCGTTGTGGCCATTGGCGGCGAGGAACATGTAGTTGGCGGCCCAGCCGTCGTAGAAGCCGTGGGTCCAAACGCCGGGGACGCCCTGCTTGGTCATCTGCTCGACCTCGTGGTAGGCCAGCTTTTGCCACTCGCTGATCAACATAGGGTCGTACCAGGCATTGTAGGGACCCATGCCGGTGGAGACATAAAGAAAGGGGACGCTCTCGTGCAGGTCGTGAAGCACTAGGGGGTGGTAATCGAAGAAAGTCTTCCAGACGTTGCGCGTAAGGGCGAGGGAGAGGCTCATGCCGTCGCGGTTATTGTCGTGGGCGACGTATTTGCCCCAATAGATGAGGCTGGGGGCCGCCTGTTTTTCGTGGGCGCGCTTCCAGTTATAGAGGTCCACCATGCGCTCGCGGCCGTCGACGTCGGTGACGGGCGTGATCATGACGATCATGTTCTTGCGGATGGTTTGGATGAACTCGGAGTCTTCGACGGCCAGGCGATAGGCGAGCTCCATGAGCATTTCGGGGCTGCCGGTTTCGGTGGAGTGCAGAGAACCCGTGAGCCAGTACATGGGCACGACTTCCTTCATGATGGCGGCGGCCTCGGCGGGTGGGGTGACGCGCGGGTCGGCAAGCTTGGACATGAGTTGCTTGTGGCGGTCGAGCTTGGCGAGATTGGCTTCGTCGGAGATGCAGGCGACGATCATTTCGCGGCCTTCTTCGCTGGAGCCGATGTTAAAGATCTTGACGCGCGGCGTGGCGGCGCCGAGCGCGCGGAAGTATTTGTGGACATTGGAGGCGTGGGTCAGCTTGAAGGGCGTGCCGGCGATGTAGCCGAGGATTTTTTCGGGAGTGGGGACTTTGGGGTCGGCGGGGAGGTGATCGACGAGTTCGGTGAGGAAGTGCTTTTCGGTGGTGAATTCGCGGATTTTGGCGGTGTAGGCTTCGTCGAGTTTCTGCTGCCCCCAGAGGGAGGAGACGGCAACAAGTAAAGCAAAGGAAAGGAGCCGTTTCATGATTTCGTTACTATAGCTCTTTAGCTCCCGCAATGACTACTATTTCGCACCTGGAGTGCTCTGGAACCGGCAAGACTTATTCGCATCTGGAAGCCCAGAACCTCTCGCCGGACGGCTGGCCGTATCTCGTACGCTATGACCTCGAAAAGGCGCGCGACGGATGGAACCGGGATTGGATCTCTTCGGGTCCTTCGAACATGTGGCGCTATGCGCCGGTGCTGCCGGTGGCCAAGCCGGCCTCGATTGTAACTTTGGGCGAGGGGATGACCGCGCTGGTGAAAGCCGATGTGCTGGGCGCGGGCATGGGCGCGAAGGATCTTTGGATCAAGGACGAGGGCTTGAACCCAACGGCGAGCTTTAAGGCTCGGGGGCTAAGCTGCGCGATTTCCATGTGCAAGGAGTTAGGGATCACGAAGATCGCGATTCCGTCGGCGGGCAATGCCGCGTCGGCGTCGGCGGCCTATGCCGCGGCGGCGGGAATGGAGTGCCATATCTTCATGCCGCAGGATGTGCCGCACGCGAACTTCATCGAGTGCAAGGCGTTTGGCGCGAAGGTGACGCTGGTGGATGGCTTGATCAGCGATTGCGCAAAAATCGTGGCCGAGCGCAAGGAGGCGGAGGGGTGGTTTGAGATATCGACCTTGAAGGAGCCGTATCGGATTGAAGGCAAGAAGACGATGGGCTACGAACTGGCCGAGCAACTGCAGTGGCGCTTGCCGGATGTGATTCTGTATCCGACGGGCGGTGGCGTGGGACTGATTGGTATGTGGAAAGCGTTTGCGGAAATGGAGACGCTGGGGTGGATCGCGCCGGGCAAACGGCCGAAGATGATCGCGGTGCAGGCCGAAGGCTGCCAACCGATTGTGCGGGCCTTTGAACAGGGGGCGGAGCGTTCGACGTTTTTCGAGAATGCGCAAACGGTGTCGAGCGGGTTGCGGGTGCCAAAGCCGCTGGGGGATTTCCTAATTCTACGGGCGGTGCGGGAATCTAAAGGGACGGCCATCGCCATCGGCGACGAAGAGGCGCTGGCGGCGGGCGTGGAACTGGCCGAAAAAGAGGGAATGTTTGTGGCGCCGGAAGGAGCGGCTTGTGTGGCGGCGGTGCGGCGCCTGCTGGCTAGCGGATTTCTCTCGCCGGAGGAACGCATCGTAATTTACAACACGGGTGCGGGGCTGAAGTACCTGGAGGCGTATTCGGGGTTGTTCCCGCGAGGGTGAGCGAGGCTTCCTTTCCAACTCGTTTTTCGCTATAGTACCGGGGCTGGAATCTTGGAGGAGGGGAATCGCGATGCCATTTTGTGCAAACTGCGGCACCGAGGTGCAGGGTGCGTTTTGTCAGAAGTGCGGGACACCCGTAGCGGGAGGTATGGCTGCCGGCCCGCAGACGGCGCCCACGGCCGCCGCAGGCATGCCGGACAATCTGGCGGCGGCGCTAACCTATTTCTTCGGAGCGCTGACGGGCATCATCTTTCTGGCCCTAGCGCCCTACAACCAGAATGCGACCATACGCTTTCACGCGTGGCAATCGATCTTCATGACCCTGGCGTGGATCGCGTTCTGGATCGTGCTGGGCATTGTTTCCGCCGCGGTGTCGATCTTTGCGTTGCTGTTGGTGCCGGTCTACCTGGTGGGCGGGCTGGTGGGATTTGCGCTCTGGCTCTTCCTGATGTGGAAGGCCTACCAAGGTGAAATGTTGCGGCTCCCTGTGGTGGGAGAATTCGCGGCGAAGCAGGCGGGCCTGAATTAGCCTTCGGGCGGCTATGCGATTCTCATAAGAATCGTGACGAGAAGAGAGATCGCACAAGCATTGGCGGCGCTCGGGCCGTGGTTAGGGTTGAACGCCCAGGATAGCCGGCAGTCCAGGACGGGGCCGACGCGCGAAGAGTTGAAGACGGCGCTGGGGCTATTGGGTCTGGAGTTTCGCGATGAGGCGTTGGATCAGGCTTTGCCTTCGTTGCGGCGTACGGCGGAAACCTTCAGGGCGCTGCGGGGCGTGGACATCGGCGCGGGTGTTGACCCGGCGCTTTCGTTCTCTCCCTTGCTGCCGGGCATGAAGCTGCCGGGCGGAAAGGCTTTGTTTCGCGCTTCCAAAGCAAAACCAGGGCCTTGGAGGAACGTGGAGGAATTGGCGTTTTGGCCGGTGACGGACCTGGCGGCGCTATTGCGGGCCAAGAAAATCACTTCGCTCGCGTTGACGGAAATGTACCTGGCGCGCATGAAAAAACACATGCCGACGCTCTTGTGCACGATCACACTAACGGAAGACTTGGCCCGGGAGCAGGCGAGACAGGCGGATGCCGAAATTCGAGCGGGCCGATATCGCGGGCCGCTGCACGGCATTCCCTATGGCGCGAAGGACCTTTTTGCCACCAAGGGAATCAAGACCACGTGGGGCGCGGAGCCCTATCGCGACCAGATAATCGATCTCGATGCCACGGCCATCGTGCGGATGCGCGAGGCCGGCGCCGTGCTGATGGGCAAGCTTTCGATGGGGGCGTTGGCGTTGGGCGGGCTGTGGTTCGGCGGGATGACGAAGACGCCTTGGAATGTGGAACAGACGTCGTCGGGCTCAAGCGCAGGTTCGGCCTCGGCAACCGCGGCGGGCTTGGTAGGCTTTGCGCTAGGGACGGAAACGTTGGGCTCGATTGTGACGCCGTCGACGCGCTGCGGGGTGACGGGCTTGCGGCCTACCTTTGGACGCGTGCCGAGAACGGGGGCCATGGCGCTGTCCTGGACGATGGACAAGATCGGGCCGATCTGCCGCAGCGCGGAGGATTGCGTGTTGGTGCTGCGGGCGCTGGACGGACCGGATGGGCAGGACCTCTCGGCGCGCTATCCCGTGCCGTTGGATTGGGACGCGGCCGAGGCCCTCAAGGGCAAGAAGGTGGGCGTGCTGCGGAGCGATTTTGACCGCGTGAACCAAGAGCCGCGCAAGAAGGCGTATGCCGAGGCGTTGGAGACCTTGCGGAAGACGGGCGTGGAACTGGTGGAGGCCACGCTGCCGGAACTGCCCGCGCAGGCCGTGACCATGATGCTGGGGTGCGAAGCTGCGGCCGCCTTTGACGATTTGACGCGCAGCGGTGGGATCGACAAGTTGAATGGGCAAGGCCCGAACGATTGGCCGAACTCCTTCCGCAGCGCACGCACGACGCCGGCGGTGGAATACATTCGGGCGGCGCGGGCGCGGACGTTGTTGATGCGGGACTTCGACAAATGGTTCGCGCAGTACGACGCGCTGGTGAGCCCGAATTCGTCCCTCTCGCTTTCGCTGACGAACCTGACGGGGCATCCGCAGATGGTGGTGCCGTGCGGCTTCCCCAATAATGAGCCGGTGGGCTTGCTGTTTACGGGGCACTTGTTTGCAGAGGGCAAGCTGGCCCGCGTGGCCAAGGGCTTTCAGGAGCAAAGCGATTGGCACCGGAAGCAACCAAGGGGGTTCACTTCTTCGGCAAACGCTTAACAAGACTGAAACGGGCGGCTATACTGACGTCTATCCCAGCGTCAGGAATGGGATTTCAAAATGAAGACTCGCTTATCAATTGCCTTATTAATCCTGGGGACGGCTTCCATGTATGCGCAGCTAGCCTCCAATACAGCACTCGTTGGGAATGTGAACGACGCCTCTGGCGCGCCCCTGACCGGCGTGCAGGTGACGGCGCGAAACCAGGGCACTTCGGAAGACGTGGTGGCGACGACGAACGATTCGGGCTACTACGAATTTCAATTCTTGAAGCCGGGCGTGTATACGCTGAATGTGACCAAGCAGGGCTTTGCCACGTCGTCGGTAAGGGACATCCAACTGTCGGCCAATCAGACGGTTCGGACGGATGTCTCGTTGAAGATCGGCGCGGTGGATACGAAAGTGGAGGTGGTGGCGGATACTCCTCCAATCAAGACCGACGATGCGAGCTTGAACGAAGTGATCAGTTCGCGGCAGACAGTGGACCTGCCCACACCGAGCCGGAACCCGCTGCGGCTGGCGCTGACCACGCCCGGCGTGATTGCGGGATTCAAGAGCCCGGCGGGCAATCCTGGCGGTGGGGAAGGTTACATTGGCGCGGGCACCCGCGAAATTCAAAACAGCGTGTCGTTGGACGGGGTGTCGATCATGAACAACCTGATCACCACTACGACCTTCCGGCCCTCCATCGATGCGGTGCAAGAGGTGCAGGTGCAGACGGGGACCTATCCGGCGCAGTATGGCGGCTATCTGGGTGTGCAGATTAACGTGATTACGAAGTCTGGCGGCAATGAGCTGCACGGGGCCTTGTTTGAATTCCTGCGCAATGAAAAGCTGGACGCGAAGCCGTTTTTCCTGCGGCAAGGGGCGAATAAGGCGCCGTTCAAACAGAATCAGTTTGGCGTGCAGGTGAACGGGCCAGTGTGGATCCCTAAGGTTTATGACGGGCGGAACAAGACGTTTTTCATGTTTGGCTACGAGCGTTTGTTGGCCAGGACGGCGGTGCCGGGTGTGGAGACGGTGTTGACGACGCGGATGCGCGCGGGGGATTTTGGCGAGCAGACGGCGGTGGTGGTGGACCCATTCAATAGCCGTACGCCGTTTCCGAATAACGTGATCCCCGCCAACCGGATCTCGCCGCAGGCGCAGCGTCTCTTGGCTTACCTGCCGACGGCCAATGGCCCGGGGATTGCGCAGAACTTCAGTGTGAATGCGCCCAACAACAACACGACGGATCAATTCATTGGGCGCGCGGACCAGAGCCTGGGCGATAAGAACCGATTCTTTTTCCGCTATGCGCTGGGCGATACGACGTTGCTGAATGCGAACACGAATCCGTTCAACGGCTACAACCAGCCGGTGGGGGATCGCAATTGGGTGGTGGGGTATACGAGGGTGTTCTCGGCTTCGACGGTGAACGACTTCCGTTTCGGGCGCCAACTGACCACGATCGACAGCTTGAACTTTTTTACCGCCGGCGGCGCTTTCCCCGCCAACGCGACGACCGCGCTCGGGATTCCGGGCTTCACTTCGGACGACAACAACCCGGGGCTGCCGAATGTGGGCATCACAAATTATCTCTCGATCGGCGGCCAGAACATGGCGTCGAGCAATTGGTTCCAAACGGACAAGACGTATCAGATCTCCGATACGGTGTCGCATGTGCGCGGAGCGCATAACCTGGCGGCGGGCATCGACTCGCGCCGGGTTCTGACCAACCGCACGGCGAACAACAATCCGCGCGGGGGCTTTACGTTCAACGGGCAGATTGCGGGCTTTGCACCCGCGGACTTTTTGTTAGGCTTGCCGCAGGCGATTACGACGCCGGGGCCCTTGTTTCCCGGCGGCGCGGAGCAGTGGCGGCATGGCTTCTTTGCGCAGGACAAGTGGCAAGTAAGCCAGCGTTTGACGCTGACCTTGGGGCTGCGCTATGAGTTGCCGATCGTGCCGCAATCGACCACTGGGAATGCAACGTTCCTGAACCGGGAGATGACGGCGTTTATTCCGACGACGGTGCCTTCCAAGGTGCCGCTGCACGATGCGGACCACAACAATTGGGCGCCCCGAATTGGTTTCGCCTATCGTCTGCCGTCGAAGTTCGTGGTGCGCGGGGGCTTTGGTCTTTACTACAACCCGAACCAGACGAACACCTACACGCTGCTGACCACGAATCCGCCCTTCTCCACGATCTTCACGTACAACAACACGCCAACCTCGGTGCAATATAGCCTGGCGGCGCCGACGCCGGCATCAGGCGGCGGAACGGTGAGCGCCCGGCCGAACGCGGTGACTCCCAGTCCCTATTTGCCGAACGCGACGATGAATCAATGGAGCTTCTCCGTCGAGCGCGGCTTGTGGCGCACGGCAGGCATTGCGGTTGAGTATCTGGGGAATTACTCGTATCACTTGGACCGCAGCTTCCGCATCAATGCGCCCCGGCCCGGCCCCGGCGATATTAACTCCCGGCGGCCAAACCAACGTTTTGGCGATATTCGCCTGATCCAGAACGATTCGAACGCGAAGTACAACGGCCTCTCCGTCGTCTTCCGCCAGAACGGGTTTAAGGGCTTGACCACATTGACGAGTTATACGTGGTCTAAGACCCTCGATCAAGGTACGGATTCCAATGGCGGCAACAACAACATGGTGCCCTGGGATTTGAGCCTGGATTGGGGCTTGGCGAACTGGGACCTGAAGCACCGCATGGTGTCGAGCTTCAACTATGAGATTCCGTTTCTCAAGGATTCGCCGAACGCCTTCCTGCGGCTCGCCTTGGGCGGCTGGCAAACGAACGGGATCTTCACCATCCAATCGGGCTTTCCGTTCTCGGTGACCATCGCCGCGGACCAGGCCAACATCGGCACGGGTACGCAACGTGCGAACTTCACTGGTACGCCGATTTCCGTGGATTGCGGCTCGGGCAAGTTGACTCGCTGCGTGAACATCGACGCTTTCGCGTTGCCTCCGCTCTATACCTTCGGCTTCACGCCGCGGAACTTCTTGCGCGGCCCTGGGCAGGTGAATATGGACTGGAGCTTGTTTAAGAACTTCAACTTCTCCGAGCGGACCCGGCTCCAATTCCGTTGGGAGACCTTCAACTCCTTCAACCATCCGAATTTCAGCAATCCGAACTCGACCTTTGTGCCGAATTCGGCGGTCTTCGGTAACATTACGACGACCGCGACGAATATGCGGCAGATGCAGATGGCGTTAAAGCTGCTCTTCTAGGCTTCCAGCAGGCGGGCGATGGCGTCGAAGTCGTTTGGTACGACGATGGGTGCGTTGCCGTAGTTGCTTGAGAGCGCGTGGCCATGAGGGTCCTGCAACTGGCCCGTATGGTAGCGATAGATGTAGTCGGGGTCCTTTAAGACGTTGCCGGTAAGGACCCCGACTACGGTTTCATTCTTTTCAATGCGACCGTCGGCGACCATTTTGCGGATGCCGGCCAGAGTGGCGGCACTGGCGGGTTCGCAGCCGATGCCGCACTTGCCGATGATAGCCTTCGCGTCGGCGATCTCCTGCTCGGTGGCTTTTTCTACGATGCCGGTGGCGCCGAGGGCGGCCCAGGCCTTGGGCCAAGAGACCGGGTCGCCGATCTTGATGGCGGTGGCGAGAGTCTCGGGATGCGGGTTGGAGACAAAGCCTTTAGAGTGCGGCGAGCGCATGAAGTCGTAGAAGGGACTGGCGCCTTCGGCCTGCACGACGCCGAACTTGGGCAGCTTGGATAGGAAGCCCTGCTCATAAAGCTCCCGGACCCCCTTGCCCAGCGCACTGACGTTGCCCAGGTTGCCGCCGGGCAGCACGATCCAATCGGGGGCTTCCCAATCGAGCTGGTCCATCAGTTCAATGGCGATGGATTTTTGCCCTTCGATGCGGAAGGGGTTGACGCTGTTGAGCAGATAGATGCCAAGCTTTTCAGCCAGCACGCGGACGAGGGCGAGGATCTGGTCGAAGTTGGCCTCGACTTGCAAAGTCTTGGCGCCATAATCCAGGGCCTGGCCCAGCTTGCCGAAGGCGATGTTGCCATGGGGGATCAGGATGATCGCCTCGAGGCCACAGGCGGCGGCGTAGGCGGCCATCGAGGCGCTGGTGTTCCCGGTAGAAACGCAGGCCACGCGCTTCATGCCCAGGCGCATGGCCTGGCTGACGCCGGCGGTCATGCCATTATCCTTGAAGCTGCCGGTGGGATTGAAGCCCTGGTGCTTGAAGCGCAGGCGGTGCAGGCCCGAGTATTCGGCGGCAAGGCAGGCATCGAGAATGGGCGTATTGCCTTCGCGCAGAGTGACGATGTGGCGGTCGCTATCGAGGAAAGGAAACATCTCGCGGTAGCGCCAGACGCCGCTTTGGTCGATGGGGTGGTTCGACATGCGGCGCTCCCGCCAGACCTGTTTGAGGGTCCAAGGTTCGCAGCTCTGTCCCTCGTAGCGGACCTCAAGCAGGCCGCCGCAACGAGGGCAATTGTAGAGGACGTCGGTGGCGGGAAAGTCTCCCCCGCAGTCGGCCTCGATGCAGGCCAGATAAGATCTCATGCTAGATCCTTCATTATAGAGACACATGCTAGCCGTTTCCTTTTCCGGAGGGCGCGCCGAAGTGCGGGAGGCGCCGAAGCCGCGCTTGCGGCCGGGCTACGCGCTGATTCGCCTGCGCTTGGCGGGAATTTGCAATACCGATCTGGAACTGCTGCGCGGATACTACGGCTTTGCGGGCATCCCCGGCCACGAGTTTGTGGGCGAGGTCGAGGCGTGCGAGGAACGCCGCTGGATCGGCAAGCGCGTGGTGGGAGAAATTAATCTCGCTTGCGGGGGCTGTCAAATGTGCGCCAGCGGACTGGGGAGGCATTGCCCCAAGCGCAAGGTGCTGGGGATTGTGAAGCATCCGGGTGCGTTTGCCGAATATTTGACGCTGCCGGTGCAGAACCTGCTTGCGGTGCCGCCGGAGATGATCGACGAACACGCTGTGTTTACGGAGCCGGTGGCGGCGGCCTGCGAAATTCTGGAGCAGCTATCCATGCGCCAAGGCGAGGAAGTGGCCGTGCTGGGTGACGGCAAGTTGGGGCTGCTGATTGCGCAGGTGCTGGCGTTGCACGGCTGCGCGGTGACGGCGTTCGGACGCAATCGCAGTAAGCTTGACGTGTTGCGACCGCTGGGCATCAAGACCAAATTGGTGGCGCGGGAGAACCCGAAGCTGCCTCAGGCCGAGTTCCCCTATGTGATCGATGCGACCGGCAGCGCCGAAGGCTTCGCGGGGGCGGTGCGTATGGTGAGGCCGCGCGGGACGATTGTCTTGAAATCCACCGTGAAGGACCGGGTGCAGGCCGATTTGGCGGCGGTGATTGTGAACGAAGTGACGCTGGTGGGTTCGCGCTGCGGACGCTTCGCTCCGGCGTTAAAGCTGATTCGGAGCGGGGAATTGAATCTGGGCGCAATGATCGATGCGTGGGTGCCGCTGGGTAGTGCCGAGGTGGGTCTGGCGCTGGCGCAGGAGCCGGGAATTTTGAAGGTGCTGCTGGCGGCTTGAGCGGACTGCGGTGTTCGCCCGAGTGGAGTACTAAGGTGTTTACAACGTAGTTGAGGGTGTAAGTACTAATGCCTTTTGGGCGGAAAGGCCTATTTTCGCCTTAGCGTCTTGCCCGTACCATCGGTACAACTGGTAAAAAACGATGAACTTGGCGGGTTACGAGCTGCAGATATTCGCGACCGTTTTGGTGATCCTGGCCTGCGCCCTGGTGGCGCTGCTGGTGGATTATCTGAAGGGAAGCAATGAGAAGCTGCGGGAGTCCCACGTGGACCTGCTGGTGCGGCAGGAGCATACGGGCCATCGCGCCGCCAGCGACACGCAGTTGCTACTGCATGGGATTGCGGAGCAGACGGAAGCGTTGAGGCGGATGGCGGAGCGGCCCATCCAGATTGTCGGATTACCCGCGGCCGTTGCGCGGACGGAAGCTGCCAGTACGCTAGCCGATATACCGGTGACGGCGATACCCGAGCCGCGCCGAGAAGCTCCGCGCGAAGCGGTAGCCGAGCAGGACAAAGTGAAGGTTTCACTGATTCCCGACTCGAAAGTCTTGCCGGAATCGACAGTTTTGCGGGAATCCACAACCCCGTCGCCGGCCGTTGCGCCAGCGGCGGCGGCCCCGGCCGTGTCTACGCCGGCGATTCCCGCGCAAGCGGCGACGCTACCTCTGCCGCCGGCACCTCACGTAGTTGTGGAAGCGCCGTCGCCGGCCTTGCCCGCTAACGTGGTGCCCATCCGTGCCGAGGCGGGAGTGGCGCCGGAAGCCGAGCCCCACGACTTCGATCGCTTCCTAGACGACTTGGTTACGGAATTCGAATCCAATCCAGGCGCCTACGAGAATCCGCTGGAGCCGACCTCGCCCGAAGAGCCGGAACCGCTGGAGGCCGCGCAGGCTCCCGCGCCCGTCGTCGCCGCCGCAGCCGCTGCAGGCTCGTCCTCCCTGGATAAGCCGCCGTTCACTGGCCTGGTAGTTTCCATCGGTATCAATGAATTTGAGCAGGTAAATACGGATTTGCTGAATTCGATCAACGACCTGCTGGAGCGCTTGCGCGGTGGGGAAGGCCAAATGACGAGGCCGCAACCGGACGTCGTGGTGCTCGCCTACGCGGGGTTGACGGGGCCGCTTGCCCAACGCAAGCTGAACGACCTGAGCGAACGCCTGTGGGATTTCCAATTGCGCAACCTGGGTAGTTTCAACGTGGTGTTTTCCTGGGGCGCCAAAGACGCTAATCAGGAAGCGTTGGAAGATGCGATCTCAGCGGCCACCGAGCGCATGCAGGAAACGCAATTGAGCCGCAAGAGCAATTCGCTCGAGCGGATGCGGAAGCGCCTGGCCACGGCCTAAGTCTGCGGGCGCGTGGCAAAGCTTCCCGGTAGCGGTGCGGGACGGATTGTAACTCCAGAAATCGACTGTGCCCAAGGTTCAAGAAAGATGCGCAAGTGTGCTGCGTCTTGGCCACTGGGCTTGCTGGGCCAAGGCTTAAGTATGCCGCCCAGCAAGGCGCGTGCGGGGTAGCCGTCAAAATGAAGTTGTAGCGCAGCGCGGTAGCGCGGTTCGTCGTAGCTTGAGATGCGAATCGCCTGTTGAGGAAGTGTGGCCGCGCAAAGGCGTTCCACCATTTCGTGCACAGTACGCAAATCAATCGGCTCCGGCCCGAACCATTTCAGATCGAGAACGTTGCTGATGTGGAAGCGCTCCGGGGCCGCCCGAAAGGATTCGACATCGTGGCTGTCGCGCAGATGTTCGAAGACGCTACGATAGGCGCCGCGCTCATCGAGCCGGACCAGCGCCTGGCTGAAGTGGAGTGAGGCGCCCTCGGGGAAACTGTCCAGGGAGACGCGGATCGCTTCCGCAGCCGCGAGGATTGCGGGGTCCTGGGCATGCGCGGAGCGGAGTTGCTCCATTGCGAGTTGGGCGGTGGCCCGAATATCGATGGGCGGTTTCAAAGCGCTCCACAGTGTTGCCGCTTCTTCCGGCGAAGGACGAAGGGAAAATGCATCGCGCAAAGGACCATAGAGATCGCCGGCCAGAATGCGCTGGCGAAGCTGATCGAGTTTGCGGCAGCGGTCTCCGTTCCTGGGTGTGCTCCTGTTGAAAATGCGTTCGACGGTCTGGCGCATGGCCTGTCGCCCTTGGTGCAAACGGCGCCGCAGGGTTCCAGGGGGAACGTTGAGAAAGTGCGCGGCGGATTTGGAATCGTAGCCCTCGAGATAGATAAGGGCGACGGCTTCCCGTAAGTGTCGCGGCAACTCTTTCACCGCCCGCCGCAAAAGCCTGGACTGCTCCTCGCGCTCAACCAGGGTGTCTGGCCTTGGCGCCGAATCGGCGACTAAATGAAGCTGGTCGACACCAGGGCCTCTCGCCTTGGGCCGTTGGGCCCGGGCCTGGCGGACGACGATGGTCCGGAGCCAAGGGGCGAAGCGGGCGGGATCCTCAAGCGCCGCTAGGCCGGCCAAGGCTTGGCGAAGTCCTTCGGAAGCCGCATCTTCGGCCGCAAACCACTCACCCGTGACGGCGAAAGCCGCGGCACGCGCCGGGCGCCAGTAGCGGGAAAACAATTCCGCCGCCGCCCCTGGGTCCCCCGCTTGCGCGCGTGTTACCAGGCCGCGATCAACCAGGGCGCTCTCCGCTAGCTCACTCATGTCTATACAGTGTGCCCGCGGAGCGGAATTTTGTTCAGGCGAAGATGTGGCTATTCGCGCAAAGCGGCTTCCATGGCTTCCAGTTCGCGAGCGGCGTCGACGAATTTCCCCTGGGCACTCAGGTCCCGGTAGCGCTTCAGGTGTCCGCGGGCGCGTTCCAGGCGGGGGTCGATCCTGGGACCGGCGGGTGCGCTAGTCACAGGGGAACCCGGCGTGGCGGGGCCGATGGGAGCGGTGGATGCCTCCAGCGCCACGGGCTTACCGGCCAGTTGCGCGAGCGCCTCTTCGTAGGTATCGGCGTAGGCGATGTTGGTGCCAAAGGAGAGCGCGACCTTCTTCAATTCCGGCATTGGCGCCTTGGCCGCCTGGATGTAGATGGGTTCGACATAGAGGAACTGATCCGCCATGGGCAGCACCAGCATCTGGCCCTTGATTACGCTCGAGCCTTGCTGATTCCACAGCGTCAGGTCCTTGGAGATCGTCTGGTCCTGGTTGATGCGGGCGCCCACCTGCATCGGGCCATAGATCAGTTGCTGCTTGGACAACTGCAGCACCTCCAACTCGCCCAGCCGGGGGCCATCGCAACGCGCCGCCATCAGCCCAATCAGGTTCTGTTTGCCACGCGGCGTGAAGGTGGTGAGCAGCATGAACTCGGCTTCCTTGTCGCCGGGCAGCGTGGCCATGAGATAGGTAGGCTTAGCGGCCTCCGAGACATCGCTGGCCGAGCTGCCGGTTTTAGCCAAGTCCCAAACGTCTTCCTTGTTGTAGAAGGCCTCGGGATCTTTCATGTGGTAGGTGAGGTACATCTCAGCCTGCACGCGGAAGAGGAGCTCCGGATAGCGCGCATGGGCACGCAGATTGGCGGGCATGGCGCTGGCGGGTTGGAAGAGCTTGGGAAAGATGGCGCGGTATGCGCCCAGGACGGGATCCGTGTCGTCCCAGGCGTAAAGCGTGACATGGCCGTCATAGGCGTCCACTGTGGCCTTGACGCTGTTGCGCATGTAGTTGAAGGAACCGAAAGTGGCGCGTAACGGCTTGGAATAGGGATGGCGGTTGTGCGCGGTGTATCCGTCCACCATCCACACCAGCCGGCCGTCGTCATTGATCACCAGATAAGGATCGTCGTCCCAGATGACAAATTCCGCGAGTGAGTCCAGGCGCTTAACGACGTTACGCCGGATCAGCATGCGGCTTTCCGGGCTGAGGTACGAGGTGAGAAGGATGTTCCAGTCGCCCTCGGCGATAGCGGCGGCCAGCCGCATGGCGAAGCCCTTGATGGGGATGCCGCCCGCGCCTTCATACTTCGAGTGGACGTTTTCGGTGCCCGAGGGATAGTTGAATTCGGGCTGCGCGGTGCGGACGAAGACGGGTTCGTGCACGGCTTCTCCGTAGTAGATCTCCGGGCGCTTCACGGCGGGCGCGCCGGGTTTCGCGACCAGGGGCGCGTCTTTAATCAGGAGCTCCGGCAGGCCGTCGGAGGTGATGCGATTGGTTTCGGCCATGACGACGCCGTAACCGTGGGTGTAGATGAAATGAGGATTGATCCAGCGGCTGCGGGCTTCGGGCAATTGGCGGACGTCGAGCTCGCGCGGGGTGAGCAGGACTTGGCGCATCTGGCCGTCGGGGAAGCGGTAGCGGTCGACATCGGTGTCGGCAAAGACATAGTAGGGACGAAGGGCCTGAATTTGCGTGATGGTGTCGTGGAAGGCTTTCCAATCCCAAAGCCGTACGTTCTCCAGCAGCGCCTTGTGTTGGGCGGGTTCGAAGGCGCCATTTTGGCGGGCGGGGAAGTCCCGCTCTTTCATGCGGGCGTCCAGGCCAAAGGCCGCGCGGGTGGCGGCGATGTGCTCGACAATGTGCGGGCGCTGGAGAGAGATTTCGTTGGGACGGACGTTCAAGGCGTTAACGGCTGAGGGGATGAAGGCGGCGGCGGCGAACACGACGGCCAGCAAGCCGCCCGCCCAGATCCATCGCTGCGCGAGAATCAGCAGCGCGGCCACCGCGCAGGCGCCCAGCTTCGCCCAGACGAGCGGCAGGCCAATGTGGATGGCGACGTAATCGGCGCCCACCAGAAAGCCATGGTCTTCAAACAAGAAGTTGTAACGGCCAAAGTACACTTGGGCGGCGAAGATCAGGAGGGCTAAGGCCGCGACGATCCGGAGAGCATGGGAGCGCACGATGCCGTCCAGGCCCAGGTCTCCGAGGTCCGCCCATTGTTGGTCCTGCAGGGCGGCGAAGCGGTCACGCAGCCCCCCGAACTGGGACCGAAAGATATAGAAAAACCCGCCGGCGATGACCAGGACCAGCAGCCAGCGCAGCAGCATTTGATAGAAGGGCAGGGCGAAAAAATAGAAGGCGAGGCCCTGGCCAAAGACGGGGTCGCGCCAAGCCGAGGTGGCGGGCGCATTGGTCCCACCCCACCAGCGCACCAGCGTCCAGTTGTCGATCAGCGCGACCGTTGCCAGATACGCCAGCACCAGGCAAACGGCAAAACGGACCCACCAGCGCGAACCGGGCCGATAGGAGATAGCGAAGAAAAGCAGCCCTGTAAGCAGGCTGATGACCAAGCGCGGCAGCACCGCGTAGACGATCATCTGGTTCCAGGTTTCCACCTGGCCCAACTCCGTCCACCATGCCCAATCGATATAAAACGAGGCGATGCTGCGGGCGCTACCCAGCAGAATTAACAAGGCAAAGAGCCAGCCAATGAGGCCTATGCCGCCGCCTCTGCCCACGGGTGGGCGTCTGTCTTCCATATCGATCACTACGTTACGGGCCATGTCACTTACAATCAAACCACGATGAACCGACGAACGCTTTTGATCGCCGCCATTCTAGTTGGGCTGCCGCTGCTGGCGGCGGCCGCACTGTATCTTGTGGTCAGCCCGGAAAAACTAAAACCTGTCGTGGAGGCGCAGATGTCTGCGGCGCTGGCCCGCACGGTGCGTATAGGCGAGTTTTCCTTCCGTATGCTTCCGCTCTCCTTGGAAGCTACGAACCTGACCGTTTCCGACGATCCCGCCTTTTCTGCGAAGCCGTTTCTGAGCGCGGAGCGCGTCCACATCCGGCCTGCACTCCTGCCGCTCTTTGGCGGCAAGGTCGAGGTGGAGAACCTGGACGTGGAGGAGCCGCGCGTCGAATTGATACAGAACGCGGCCAAGAAATGGAACTATGAATCCATCGGCGGCCAGACTAGCGCCTCTAACGGCGGGCAGACTTCGCTTACGTTGGGACGGCTGGAATTAAGCAACGCCACTCTCGGCGTGACCCAGAGCGGGAGCCCGCGCACCGAGTACCGGCGCTTGGGGCTGGCCCTCAAGGACTACGCCGCGAACCGCCCATTTACACTAGCCGTTTCCGCGACGACCGAGCAAGGCGCGACCATGCGCGCGGCGGGCCAAGTGGAAGCCTCCAAAGAACGCACCGTCCTGAAGGACGTGGAGTTCCTGCTGGCCAATCTCAAGGGCAAGGTGAATGGAGAGATGGTAGGGGAGAGCTTGAAATTTCGAGTTGAAATTCCTTCTTCGCCGGTGGCCGACGTGGCGCCGCTGTTTCTGCCCAAAGGCACTAACGTCAAGGGGCAAGTAGCCGCTCAGATTGAGGCGACCGGTACCGTGGCAAAGCCGCTGCTTCAAGGCAAGATCACGGTCGATGGCTTTGAGGTGAGCGGCGGAGACATCAAGCAGCCTGTACGGACGGCGAAGCTGCTGCTCGAGTTGACGCCGGAGCGAATCTCGCTGATGCCGACCGAGATCGTGAGCGGCTCAACGAAGATGCAGGCTTTGGGCGTCGTTTCGAACTACGCCACGCGGCCTCTCATCGACGTGACCTTGCTGGCCCCGAACGCGCAGATCCCGGAACTGCTGGCCATTGCGCGCACTTACGGCGTGGCAGGAGTAGAGGGCATTCAATCGAGCGGCGAAATGCGTTTGCAGGTGCGGGCGCATGGCGCGCTCAGCGGCGGCGCGCCACTGGAGATGTCGGGCACTGGGGCTTTGCGCAACGCGGTTCTTGAACTACCTTCCCTCACCAAACCCCTGAACGTGCGGGGCACGGATTTCCGCTTTGCGGCTAACTCAGCGCAGCTTTCCAACATCGACGCGCAGATTGGCTCCACCAACGCGACGGGTTCGCTGGAAGTGGCCAACTTCAAGCGCCCGGTGTTGAACTTCGACCTGGCGGCCAACAAAGTGGTGCTGGCTGAGTTGCGCGCCTTGACTAAGCCGGGCCCCGCCGGCGCGGCGCCCCAGCTCACGGCCAACGGCAACCTTCGTCTCGGCGAGTTGGACCTCGAGAACGTGGTCCTTAGGCAACTCACCGCGCAAGCCAACTACCGCGACGGGCATTTGGTGTTGAATCCATTGCGCGCCAGCCTGTATGGAGGCACGCACGCTGGTTCGATGGATATCGATCTGCGGCCCAATCCGCCGCAGTATGCGTTGGATTCGCGGCTGGAGCGGATCGAATCGGCCGAACTGATGGCCGCTGCTACGGCGGTGAAAGGAATCGTTTCCGGCCCGCTTTCGGCCAACCTGCAACTTCGGTTTAGCCCCGCCGAGCCGGTTGCCATGGCGCGTTCTTTGAATGGCAAGCTGTCTCTTAACATGGCGCAGGGCAAAATTGCGGGCTTCAATATGACCAATGAACTAGCGGGCGTCGCCAAGTTCCTGGGCTTCAACGCGTCCCCCGAAAAGTACACGCAAATCCTGGGTCTAGCGGGCGATCTCTCCTTAGTGAATGGCGTGGCCAGCAGCGAGAACCTGAAACTGGACTTGGCGGATTTGTCGGCCACCATGACGGGGTCTTTGAACCTCACCGATCAAACGCTCAACTTGAAGGTGCTGAGCATCTTGACGAAACGCTTCACGGAACAGGTGGGGGGCAGCCGGGTGGGCGGGTTCTTAACAGCGGCATTGACTAATTCAAACGGCAATCTGATGATTCCCGCTTCGATCACGGGCACCTTCGCCAGACCGCTCATGGCGCCCGATCCGGGCGCCATGGCGAAGTTGAAACTGCAATCGTTCAATCCGAAAGATCCCAAACAGGCTATTGACAGCGTCAACAGCGTGATCGACCTCTTTCGCAAGAGGAAGTAGCTAATCCTTGACCACGGTGAACGGCATGGGCATGCGCATATTCTTCGTGTTCTCCACCGTGTAATCGGCGGGCACGTCAAAGAGGCTCGCCGGCGGCTCACCCAGCTTAATGTTGGTCATGCGAGTGACCGTTTCGCCGAAGCGCGGGTCGCTGTGCTTTGAATAGACGACCGACTTCAGTTCCTCGCTCAGCCAAGTTTCCGTCACCACTTCGATATCCCGCTCGTTGCCAACCTGGCCGGCCGGAATCTTCATGCGGACGCGGTGCCCCTTGGCCAAGACGCCTTCAAAGTTGCGCTCGCCCAGTTGTTCGACGTTCGACAGTCCCTGCTTCGGCAAGCCCGCTTCGGACACGTGGGTTTGGATGCGAATCCGGTGGCCGGCCTCGGCGGGCAGCCCCGCGCCTAGAGGACCAACGGCACGCTCTATCACGATGTCCTTTACGTTTTCAGGCCCGGCTTCGTCGGACTTGCTTTGCCAACGCATGGCGCCCTTGGCTTCGCCCCGTGTAGCCTTTAGGGCAACCTTCCGGCTCGAGTCCAGCGTGTAGTTGAACTTCGCGATGGGATCTTCGATGAAGGTGCTCGTCACTGGGTCTTTGGACGCGCCGAGCGGGCCAAAGTTTTGGATCTGGGTTTCCCGCCGGGTGCGGCCCTCGCCGTCCCGCGCGAAGCTGCTTTTGTTGGTGCGAACGATGCGATTGCCATCGCCCAGTACCTGCGTGGTTTCGGTGATGGTGTCCGCCGAATACGGGGCGCCCTTGATGGATTCGCCCGTACTCGAAAAGAACATGACGGTCGGTTCTTTATCGGTAGCCACGCTAATCTTGCGTTGCAGCATGATGTGGTCTTGGGCTAGCGCAAGGCTGGCGCCCAGGATAAGTGCAGTGGTTGTGTTGTTCATAAACCTAGTCCCTTTCTTCTCCGAGGATGCGGATCGCTCGCGCAATTCCGTCCTCACCCAACAAAACTTCCGCCGCCCATTGGCTCGTCTGGCGGCCCCCGCTCGCCCGCAACCCCAAGCTGGCCAAGCGGCTCTCGTCCACACGGATTCGGACCACTTGCAGAGTGCCCGGCTGCGGCAGCATTTCCATTTCGGCCAAGGCGATGAACTTGGCCGGCGCCACCTTTTCCTGGGCGCCTGCCACGGCCCCTCCGCGCTTGGGCTTCAGGGCGATCTCCTCAAAAACTGGCGCCGACGGCCGCGATGATTCTTGCGCCACGGCGAGGCTGGCTGCCGTTTGTGCCGGCGCCGATGGGCTTTCTATTCGCGGAGCGCGCGGCCACCAGAGCACTAGGGCTAAAGCAGCCGCCACCGCCGCAAAGGCAGCCCAGGTCGAGCGAACCCGACGGGGGCGCTCCGAGAAGAGATGCGCCAGTTCCGGCGGACGGGCCTGATCGAGCTCCGCCCGGTAGGCATTCAACAGATCGTTCAACTTCACGGTGTCGTCTCCCTGTCTTTAACTCTGTCCTTCTCTCGCAGTTTCTTTTCGAGCAACGCGCGGGCGCGGCTCAGCCGGGACCGGATCGTACCGACCGGCACGCCTAGCACTTGCCCGGCTTCGTCATAGCTCAGTTCTTCCAACTCGCAGAGCGTGACTACTTCCCGGTAGTGCGGCGGCAGCGCCAGCACAGCCTCGCGGACGCATTCCACTTGCGCGGCGCGCTCAAGGCCTTCCAGCAACGAAGCGTCGCCCTCCTCTTCCACATCCTGCCAATCGAAATTCCGGTGTTCCCTACGGGCCTGGCGAAGGCGATTGCGAAGAACTCCATACAAAAACGCTTCCACGCTGCCGCGCTGCGGGTCGAACTGTTCGGGACGCCGCACAAATTCAACAAAAGTTTCCTGCAGCGCGTCAGAGGCCGCATCGGCACAGCCGCTCATGGCCAGCGCATAGCGATAGAGCCGCTGGTGCGTGCGCTCATAAACTTCCCGTAGAGCGCCGCGCTCGCCTTGCCGAACGCGTTCGGCGAAACTTGGCGACGACCAGCCTCGGACAATTTCCACGAACTCCACTGCCCATAATGGACGCGGCAGAGGCGAAAAGTTCCCTTAAGATGCGAATTCGTTTCCCGGCGGGGGCTAGCCGCGCAAAATGCGTTGCGCGCGCGCGAATATTTCGTCGGCCTGCCCCGCGTCGCGGGATTCGACGGCGATGCGCAGAATCGGCTCCGTGTTGGATGAACGCAGGTGGATCCAGGCATTTTCAAGCGACAACTTCAGGCCGTCCGTGCGGTCCAGGCGCGCGCCGGGGAATTCCGCTTCCATGGCGAGCATCAAGCCGCCCAGTCGTCCATGCTCAAAAGCCGCCTTGCCGCTGCGGCGCGTGTAGGACGGCAGGGCGTCCGCCAGTGCGCTGATGGACAATCCCGTCGCCGCCATGCGATCCAGCAGCAACGCCATGCCCGTGTAACTGTCCCGGCAGTGATGCACACCCGAAAAGATGACGCCGCCGGCCGAACCTTCGCCCCCGACCAGCGCGTGGCAGCTGCGCATGCGCTCAACCACATTCGCTTCGCCCACGGCTGTGCGGTGCACGCGGCGTTGGTATTGGCTGGCCACGTCGTCGATGACGCTCGAGGTCGTCAGGTTCACCACCACATCCCCGCTAGCTCGGGCCAGGGCCGCTTCCACCGCGAGCGCCAGCACATCGTCGTTATCCAGCAAGGCGCCGCCATCCCGGCAGACCGCCAGCCGGTCCCCATCCGGATCCTGCCCAAAGCCGATATCGCAGCCGCTTTGGCGGACCAGTTCCGCCAGCTCGCCCAAAGATTCCGGCGTCGGTTCGGCCTCGCGCGGAAAGGCTTTTGTAGGGTCCACATGAATCGCGTGCAGCTCGCAGCCCAGAATCTCTTCGAGAAACCACACGCTCATGCGGCTACCTGCGCCATTCACGCCGTCCAAGGCCACACGGAAGCGGCGCGCGCGGATGCGCTCCACGTCCACGTGGCGCATAATGCGGTCCACATGGCGTTGCGGCGGCGTAACGCGGTCCTCCGACAAGCCCGCGATGTCTTCGTTGCCGGCCTCGAAGAAGTCGCTTTGGTGAAATAGGTCCAGCAGCTCCGTGCGCTCGTAGTGGTTGAAGAACAGCCCTTCGCCGTTAAAGAGTTTCAGCGCGTTGTACTCGGGCGGATTGTGGCTGGCCGTAATGCCAATGCCGCCCACGGCGCCCGTTTCGGCCAAATAGATCTGTATCGTCGGAGTCGGCTGCACGCCCACCCGCACCACTTCACAGCCCGCCGCCAGCAGGCCGCAAGCCACGGCGTGTTCGATCATAGGGCCCGTAAAGCGCGTATCGCGGCCCACCACGACCCGGCCGCGTCCTACGTAAGTGCCGAAGGCCTGCGCAAAATCGGCAGCCAGCAGCGGGGTTAGAAATTCTCCCACCACTCCGCGTACGCCGGACACGCCTACTTTCAAAAGGTGTTCACGCATAGGCTTTTACGTGGTCCACCAGTTCCTGGGCCAGCGCCTCGGCGCTGCCTTCCCGCATCTCCACAATGACCCGCACAATCGGTTCCGTATTAGAAACCCGTACGTGAAACCAGCCTTTCTCCAGTTGTACGCGCAGGCCGTCTCGCGTATCGCGTTCATAGGCGCCATAGCGCTCCTCCAGCCGCATCATCAGGCTCGGGATGCGCTTGGAGTCCAGCGGCACCTCCAGTTTGCGCAGGTCGTACGCGGGCATCGTGCGAAGCAAGTGCCGCAAATTCGTCTTCCGCTCCACGATCATGGTGCCCAGCGCGAGCAAGCTCACAATGCCGTCATAGATGAAGCGAAACTCCGGAAACATCACCGCGCCTGTGCCTTCGCCGGCGATGGCGATCCGGTCCGCCGAGTACATCGCGAGCGCGTCCATGGCATGCTGCCGTCCTACGGGTACTCGCAGCACTGCTCCTTGGTGCCGGCTGGCAATATCCTCCAGCAGCGAGGTCGTGGAAAGGTTCGTAATGATCAGGCGTCCCGGCTGGCGCGCTAACTGGTATTCGGCCAGCAACGGCAGTATCAGTTCTTCGCTCACCGGGTCGCCGTCGTTGCAGCAAACCGCAATGCGGTCCGAATCCATATCGAACAAGACCCCCAGGTCCGCGCCGATGGCCTGCACGACGGGCGCTAGCTGCATGCTTACGTTGCGCGCGTTCGTGTTGGGTTCGTGCGAGAAATGCTTTTTCTCCAGGCGCGCGTTCAACAGCGTAATCTGCAACGGGTGCCGCTCTTTCAAGCGCCGCAGCAGGATGCTGGAAAGGCCCGAAGCGCAGTCGGCCACGATCCGCAGCGGCCGCAAGGCATGGAGATCAAAGGCGTCCTCCACGGTCCTTAGGTAGTGGTCGATGGCGTCTTCGTCGTAGTGCAGGCTTCCGACTTCCTGCCAGCCCTTGAAGCGAAAGCGCTTCAGATGATAGATGTCCAGGAGCTCGGAGGCTTCGCCGCTGTTGAGGTAGGTTCCGTTCGGCCCCAGGAATTTGAGCGCGTTCCAGGGAGCGCTGTTGTGGGAGGCGCCGATGGAAATGCCGCCCGCGGCGTTCAGACGCTGGATCGTGTGCTGCACTACTGGCGTGGACGCGAGACCTAAATCGATCACGTTCCGGCCGCTGGCCAATAGCGACGCGGCGATGCCCTCGCGCAGCATTTCCGACGAAGCCCGCGGGTCTCGAGCGATCAAGATCGGGCCTTCATGCTCGACAAAAGAACTGAAGGCCGCGGCAAACTCGAGCGCGTGCCGCCCTTTTAGGCCGCTACCAACGATACCTCTGACGCCGGCCGTGCTGATTCGTAAAGTGCTCGCCATCGCGCGGGTTTATTTGACGAACTCAATGCGTCCGAACGCTTCGGGAGTATGATTGCTGGGCCGTCCCGTGGGCACCCAGGCCACCGCCTTGCGCTGCGGCGGCGGACCCTGGAAGCGGTAAAAATTGCCGCGCATGGCCATGCCGGGCTTCATCTTCTTCGCGGTAATGCTCTCAAGTGGAATTTGAAATTCGCCATACCAGATTTTGGTTGCCGCATCGATGCGCGCCTTTACCTTCATGCCGCTATTCCACATCCATCCGCCCTCGGGCAAGGGCTTTTTCGTGTCGATATCCAGGTCCACCCATTCGCCTTGCGGGCTTACCTGGTATTCGCGGTATTGGTGTATGTTCTCAAAATCGGCCCCGATGAAGATTTCCGCCGCGTCGTGCTCCCAAAGCTTATTCGTCTCGCGCACCGTTTCCGGCGTAGAAATCAGATAGAGCTCCTGGTAGGGGCAAATCATCAACACATATAAATGACGGTCGGTGAATCGCGCTCGGATCTCCGTCTTATGCCCTGGCGTTTCTACGTTTAAGTTGTTGCGCGTGGCGAACACGGGAGTGGCCGCGCGCCAAAAGGAGGTGGTGGGGTCCGCGCTGAGCGGTACGTCGCGCCCCGCGTGCTTAACGGTCAGGACATCTTCGGCCAGCAGTGTGGCGGCCATCATGGCCAGGAGCGCGATTGCCTGCATGCCTTACCAATATATGACGATACAATCCCCCTTATGAAGTTTCTGCTCTGGCTCTTGGCGCCGTTGCTCGCAATGGCACAAGCGCCCGCTTTGAAGGCGCCGGATTGGGTAAGCGTTGAGGCCAATCTTGCCTATTCCACTTACCCCGAAACCGTTCTCGATATCTATCGGTCCAAGCGTGCGCCGGCTAACGATCGTCCTGCCGTCCTGGTGATCCATGGCGGAGGCTGGGTGAACGGCAGCAAGGAAGCGGTCTTCGAGAAATTTTGCTTGCCCTGGCTCGAAAAGGGCTTTGTAGTGGCCAACGTGGAATACCGGCTGGCCAAGGCGGCCTTGGCTCCTGCGGCCGTTGAGGACGCCATCGCCGCCGCTCAGTGGCTTCGCCAGAACGCCGCGAAATACGGGGTCAATCGCAAAAAGCTCGTCGTTACAGGAGGCTCCGCCGGCGGCCATCTCGCTCTGATGGTGGGCATGACCCCGAAGCAAGCCAAGTTCGGCCGCCCTCCTAGGGTCGCCGCCGTTATTAATTTCTACGGCATTACCGACGTGCAAGACCAGCTGGAGGGCTCCAACATGCGGAACTACGCCACCACCTGGGTGCCCAACAGCCTGCCCGATCAACAGGAACTCGCCCGGCGCGTCTCGCCGCGTAGTTGGGTCCGCAAGAAACTGCCCCCGATCCTCACCATCCACGGCGACGAAGACCCCACGGTACCGTACGAGCACGGCGTGGACCTTACTAAAGAATTGCGCACCGCCGGCGCCGACGCCGAACTGATCCCCGTCCAGCGCGGCGGCCACGGTAACTTCCCTCCTGAGAAGTTCGCCGAACTTTACAGCCAGATCTTCAACTTTCTCGAAAGACGTAAGATCCTCTAATGCCTTCGCGAAGGAGCTCGCAATGGGAACTCAGATAAGCCGCCGGGAGTTTAGCGCCATGTCTCTACTTGCCCCAGCCGCGCAGGCGGCCAACCACATCCCACTGGGTATCGACCTCTTTAGCGTACGCAGCCAAGGCTGGACCCCTTTTGAACACCTGGACTACGCCGCCAAGCTTGGCGCGCGCGTCGTGCATTTTTCAGAGATTCGTTTTCTGGGCGGCCTTGAGGACGAGCACATTAAGAAGGTGGCCGCCCACGCCCGCCAACTCGGCATCACGCTCGAAATCGGCATGCGGTCCGTTTGCCCGACCTCTACGCTCTTCGATGCCAAGCAGGGCACGGCCGAGGAGCAACTGCGTCGCGTCATTCATGCCGCCAGTCTCGCCGGGTCCAAGCTCGTGCGTTGTTTTCTCGGTTCCATGGCGGACCGCGCCACAGCCATTCCTCTCGAAAGCCACATTGAGAACACGGCCAAGACCCTGCGCGCCTGCCGCTCTTATGCGACAGACCACGGCATCCGGATCGCCGTTGAGAACCACGCGGGCGACATGCAAGCACGCGAATTGAAGAGCCTCATCGAACTTGCCGGCAAGGATTTCGTCGGCGCCGTGATCGATTCGGGCAACCCTGTGTGGGCACTTGAGGATCCGCACCTCACCCTCGAAACGCTTGCCCCTTACATCCTTACCAGCCACGTGCGCGATTCGTATCTGTGGAAGACGCCCGAAGGTGTGGCGGTGCAATGGACGGCCATGGGCGAAGGCAACGTGGATATCGCCAAGTGGGTAGCGCGCTATCGCGAGCTCTGCCCTGGAAAGGCGCTCTCGATGGAGATCATTGTGACGGGCCAGCGTAAGTTCCAAGTCTTCGAAGCCAAGTTCTGGGATGCCTACCGCAACACGCCCGCCTGGGAGTTCTCTCGCTTCCTGGCCTGGGCCGAAAGAGGTTCGCCTCGGCCGGACCCCCCTAAACTGGAAAAGGACGCCGCGCTCGCCAAAGAACGCCGCGACCTTGAACTCAGTATCGAATACACCAAGAAACTGCTCGCATGAGAATCCTCCTTCCTCTTTTCCTCGCCCTGACCGCTTCGGCGGCGCTTATCCCCGACGTCCGCGCGCTGGTCAACAAGCGCGACTTTGCCGCCGCCGAAAAGCTGATTACCGCCCAAAAGGGCGGCGGCCCCTGGACGCCGGAATTGCTCGAGGCGAAGTCCTGGATCGGGCGTGGCCTGCTCGCGGCGAAGGATTACGATCTTGCCCTACGTTCGGCGGAAGAAACGCGCGCGTTATGCCTCGAGATCCTCAAGTCGCGCAGTCTGGACCAGGAAAAGCGCCTCCCGATCGCCTTTGGCGCCACGATCGAAGTGACCGGCCAAGCTCTCGCCGGCAAAGGGCAGCGCAGCGAAGCCATTAGCTTCCTCAATCAAGAGCTTAAGACTTACTTCAAAACCTCCATCCGCACCCGCGTGCAAAAGAACATCCACCTGCTTAGCCTCGAAGGCAAAGCGGCTCCCACGCTGGAAATGTCCGAATGGATCGGCAAAGCCAAACCGGCCCCTTTGACCAGGTTGAAAGGCAAGCCGGCGCTGCTTTTTTTCTGGGCCCACTGGTGCGGGGATTGTAAGGCGCAGGCGCCGATCCTGGCGGAATTGGCCGCCAAGTACGCCCCGCGCGGCTTGCAGTTTGTTGGCCCCACTCAGCGCTACGGCTACGTCGCCGGCGGCGAAGACGCAACCCCCGCCCAGGAGAAGCCCTATATTCAATCGGTCTACGAAAAGTTCTATGCGGCCATTCCGGGCATGACGGTGCCGCTGAGCGAGGAAAACTTCCGCCTCTACGGCTCCTCCACCACGCCGACGCTCGTCTTGGTCGACAAGCAGGGCATCGTCCGCCTCTACAATCCGGGCCGCCTGACGGCCGCCGAACTCAGCGCCAAGATTGAGCCCCTCCTCTAGAATGCAAAAGCTCGCAGTGCTCGGCAGCACGGGCTCAATCGGTGTCAACACGCTGGACGTCGTGCGGCAATGGCCCGAACGCTTCGCGATTCACTCCTTGGTGGCCGGCAACAACACCGAAACGCTCGCCTCGCAGATCCAGGAGTTCCGTCCCCCTCTCGCCGTCGTTGCCGACGACTACGCCCGCTCGCGCCTAGCCAAGGCTTTGGCTTCGCGCGGTATCGCGCCGTCCGCCTGGCCGCAAATTGAGCATGGCCCCTCGGGTCGTTTGCTCGCGGCCACCGCCGGAGAAGTGCAAACCGTCGTCAGCGCGATCGTCGGCGTGGCGGGCCTCGAGGCCACCTACGAAGCCATCCGCCTCAACAAGCGCATTGGTCTCGCCAATAAAGAAGTGCTGGTCGCGGGCGGGGAACTGGTGATGGCCGCCGCGCGCGCCCATCGTGTCGATCTGCTGCCCATCGATAGCGAACACAACGGCGCCCACCAATGCCTGCGCGCCGGGCGTCGCCAGGAAGTGGTCAAACTGATTCTGACCGCCTCGGGCGGGCCTTTCCGCTTGACGCCTCTTGAAGAACTTGCCCGCGTTACGCCCCAGCAAGCCCTCAATCACCCCACCTGGAAAATGGGGCCGCGCATCACCGTCGATTCCTCCACACTCATGAACAAGGGCTTCGAGGTGATCGAAGCCTGCTGGCTTTTCGACTTCCGCGCCAACGAAGTGGACGTGGTCGTGCACCCGCAGTCCAAGGTCCACGCCCTGGTCGAATACAACGACGGCAGCGTCATCGCCCAGGTTTGCGCCACCGATATGCGCATGCCCATCCAATACGCGCTTACCTATCCCGAACGCGCCGCGGCGCCCGTGCCCAAGATCGATTGGACCCTTACCCATCAATGGGACTTCGCCGCGCCCGACTTCGCCAAGTTCCCTCTACTCAGCCTGGCTTACCAGGCCATCCGCGCCGGCGGCAGCGCCGGATGCACCTTGAACGCGGCCGACGAGGTGGCCGTCGAAGCCTTTCTCGCGGGCCGCATCCCTTACCTGGCCATAGCCAAAACCGTCGAAGAAACGCTGGCGCGCATTCCGGTTACGCACCCGGCTACGATCGCCGATCTGCTCGAGATCGACCGCCGCAGCCGGGAATGCGCCGCCGCGCTTATTTCTTCTTCGCCAGCAGTGCATTAACCTCCGCTGGTGGCTCAAACTGCGAGGCCGGAATCTCGCCATTAATCACCGCTTCGTCGAGCGTGGACTTGATGGTCATCGGGCCTACTTTCTGTTCTGTAACTGCCGGCAGCAGCAGGGCCCCCTCTTTGCGGTACTCGCGGATGTAGGTTTCCATCGGAACTTCGCCCATCTGGCTCTTCACCTTGGTCATGCTCTTCACCATCAGACCCGTCGCTTTGTCTATCCAGCTAAGGTCCTCGCCCGAGACCCCCTTGGTGCGCGATTTCATCTTCCAGCAGTCCTTGCCTTCCACCGTCTCCTCGCCCAGCACTTCGGCGCCCTCCACTAGTTCGCGCCATTTCGCCGCGCCGCCCAACACCGTCATGCGCAGCATCTGCGTGCGCTCCTCGCCTTCCCGGATGCGCGGGCCCTGCATGGCGGAGCTTTCCCAGGCCACTCCGTCCTTGACGCCGCTCAGCACTTTGCCCATGCCGCCCAGGTCCAGCACCGTCAGGCTATTGCCCGCGCGGCTTTGGTACACGATGCTCTTGCCTTTGATGCCCTGGCCGACGAACTCCACCGTCGAAGTCAGCTTCTGCGTCTCAAGTGCCTCATAAGCGGCCGCGCCGCCGCTAGCCTTCACATACCCGTCCAAAAGAGTTTCCGCCTTGGGCAGGTCTGCCGCCAACGCCGCCAGTCCCGCGCTTAGCGCGATCAAGATGATTCTGCGATTCATGTTAGTTATCCTTTTTGATCCAATTCAAGGCCGCCGCGAGTGCCGCGTCCCGGCCCGCCAATAGGTCCGCTTGAGTCAGCGGGGTCTCCTCATCGGGAAGCACCCCTTTGCCCTCTAGCGCTTCTCCACCGGCGGACACATAGTTCGCCGTGGTGTACTGCAATCCGTCTCCGTTCGGGAGCTTTTCAATCTGGCTCGGCAGCGCCATGCCCCCGCTTCGCGTGCCGAAGATCCGCCCCCGCCCCAGGTCCTTCATGGCTCCCGCGAAGAATTCCGAGGTCGACAGCGACAGCTCGTCGATCAACACCGCCAGTTTTCCCTCGAAAGCCTCTGGCCGCGGATTCGCCATCAGCTTCAGCGTGTAGTCACGAAACGTGAGCGTCCCCATGGCCTTCGGTTCTTCCAGAAACCAGCCCGCCAGCGCCGCGCTCAAGATGCCGACCCCGCCCAGGTTCCCGCGCAAATCCACGATGAAGCCCCGGCAATCCCGGCACGCGCTCATTCCTTGCGCCATTTCGCTCTGCAGCCAGTCCGGCTCAAAGAACGCGCTGATCCGCAGGTATCCGGCCTCGCCTAGCCGCTCAAACCCAATCTCGACGGGAATTGGCGGCAGGTTTCCAAAGGTCGCCATCCGTCCGCTCGGCGGCCCTAAGCGCAGCTTGCGCGCCCCGCCCGGCACAAAGCGAATTTCCTTTTCCTCTCCCTCCTTCCCACGCAGTTCCGCGGTGGCGCTCATCGTCCTTTCGATCAACGTGCCCTTCAGTTCCGCCGCCGTCTCCAGAATCCAACCCGGCCGAATGCCCGCCTCGGCCGCCGGGCTGCCTTGACGTACCCGCCACACTACCGGCTTGCCTTCAATCAATCGCAGCTCGATGCCCGCGCTGGCGGCGCCATCCCGGCCTGCCCGCAGCGAGTATTCTTCCCGGGGAATGAGACCGACATGGGAGTGGCCCAGTTTGTCGAGCATGCGGGAAATGGCTCGTCTTAGCTCGCCTTCGCTCCGCGCCTCCTTCACTTCCGCGCGCACGCTCTCACCCACCGCGGCCCAGTCCAGCCCGGAGGTCCTCTTGTCGAAATGCTTGTCGCGGATGGTGGTCCAGGCCTGCTCAAAGGTGGCTAGCCAGACGCTGGTCTGCTGCATGGCTTCGTTCGCCAGGACCAATCCGAAAAATAGACACACGGGTCGCGTCATGCTTTGCATCAGGGGTTCCTTCGCCGATTTGGCAGTGAATTTAGTGGTTCGCGCGAGCTTCGATCAGTGCAAAGTACTCGCGCATCGCTTCGCCCGCGCCGCCCGCATGGTGGCGCGCCAGTGCCTTGCCTCGCTGAGCGGCCGCTTTGGCCTCGTCGCTTCGTCCATTCGCCACCGCGGCGGCGGCTTCCGCCAAGGCTTTGCCTTCCGGCGGCAGAAAGCCGGACTTGCGCGCGAGTTCCAGATAGCGCTGTGCCTTAATGGGGTCGCCGCTTTCCATCGCGTAAAAGTAGGTGGCGCTCGAATAAATGAGCGGGCGTGCCGCCGCCGGCCAGCATTCCACGACTTCGAGCGCCCGCTCTAGCCATTCTCCTGCCTCGGCCTTCTCGCCCCGGTCGAGGTGCCAGGAATGCCGCAGCCAGAGCGCGGAGATGCCGTCGTAGCTGTCGTCGCTGTCCCGGGTGGAAAGCTCGACAATTTCCTTTGGCCAATCCCGCGGCCGTTCCTTAAGCGCCAGCGCGCTTAAAGTGGCCAGGGCGCACCAGCGTTGCGCGTCGGCCCCTCCGCGCAATAACTCCAGCACCCTTTGGCCGTCGCTCTTGAAGCCGCCGAAACTCTGCGGCATCGCCGTCGCGATCGCAATCAGGAAGGAGAACACGCCAAAGACTCCCGCCAGCAGCCTCGCCGGCCCCGGTCCCATGGCCCAGGCCAGCAGCAGCGCAAGCACCGCGCCGGCCAGCGATGCCACCGGTCCGCCCGCTACCATCGTCAGCATGCGGCGCGGGAGCTGCACAAGTCCCGGCTGGGCGAGTCCCGGCGCCAGATCCGCGTCGGGGCCCGAGGCCGCCACTCCGCCCCATAGGCCCAGGTTGCGGTTGAAGCTGAGTCGCCAACCCTGTGGCGTGCGGTCTAAGCGCATCGGCCCCGCCGCCAGTAAATGCAAGCGGAACCCCACCAGGCGCCCGCCCAACGCATGCCCCGCTTCATGCCAGAACAACACCGCCAAGAGCACCAGGGGCGTAGCGAGTAGCCATAGCGGATCCGCGCCTAGATTCAGTTTTCCTTTCGCCATCCGTCCAATCAGGCCGCCAAGCACAAAGCCCATGCCCGCAAAGATCGCAAAAAAGATGGCCTTGTTCCACCACGCCTTCTTCCACCACGCATTGTGCCGAGTTTGCCGTGCCATGTGATTACTCCCTAATACTCTTTGTGTTCCACCACATACCAGGCGGCGCCGTATAAGGCGCCGCAGACCGCCAAGTAGATCAAGCCTCGCAGCCAAGCCATCGGCTCTAGCGCGACCAGGCTCTGTTGCATCATGAAGCCCATGGTGTTGAACCACGTGGGGCCGCCCGCCAAGCCATAGCCCGACAGCAAGCCCGTGATCAGCAAGGAAACAAAGCCGGCCCACATTTCATCCAGGAACGCGCTGCAGAATACGGCCAGGAAGTAGAACAGCGTGGTGCCCACCAGCAGGTTCGGCAGCGTCGCGAGCGCTTGGCCCGGATCGAGCGGTAACTTGAGCATCCATGCCGCCAGCGCCAGCACCCCTACTGACACGCTGAGCCAGAGCGCCGTCAGCCCCAGCCCCGCCAGCGCCCGTACCCGCAGCAAGCGTTCGCGCGTCACCGGCAGCGAAAGCAAAAAGTACATCGACGGATGAAAACCCTGGGTCGCTCCCCAACTCGTCTGCGTGTTGATGCCCGAGCCCGCCAGGATCAACGCCCCCAGGGGACCCACCACCATTCCCAGCCCCGTGAATACCAGCTTGAAGGCCTTCGCCCCCGCGTCTCCGCCTTCGCCCAGTAATTCCCGCTTGGCGGAGTCCGGCAGTTGCACCAACACGCTGAACGAAATCGAAGCGCTCAACAACAGGCACAGCATTACCCGGCTGCGGCACTCCAGCCACGCCTTACGCCACAACATTTCCGGTCTCCTTCTTCCCGCGGCCCGGCCGCACCATGTCCACAAAAAGCGACCGTAGCGGCAGCGGCTCGGCCTCAATGCTGGTCGCTCCCAGATCTCGCAAGCGGGCCTCCGCCGCGTCCGCCTCCTTCCAAACGGTCAACGACACGGAGCGGCCATCCTGCTTCAAACTGCCCAGCGCCGCAAGCTGCCCCGTTTCGGCTATCGCGCGGTCCGGCAACACCGCCAGCAGACGCCGCGCCTGCGCTCGCAATTGGTCAATCGGCTCGCCCAGTAAACAGCGCCCTTCGTGCACGATCACCAGATGGTCTGCTACTTGTTCGATTTCTTCCATCCGGTGGCTGCAAAAGAGCACGGTCACGCCCGCCTCGGCCACTTGCCCGGCCAACTCTTGCAACACTTCTTCCACCGCCACCGCGTCCAGTCCATCCGTGGGCTCGTCCAGAATCACCAGTTCCGCACCCCGCGCCAGCGCCAGCAGCAGTTGCAGTTTCGAGAGCATACCCTTGCTCAAATCCTTTACCTTGCGGTCGAACGCTAACTCGAAAACCGTCCGTAAATGCGTCTCTTTTTCCTTCCGCCAGGTCGCATAGAAACCCCGCGTAAAGGCGATGGCATCCTCCACCGTCATATACGGGAACAGACGCTTGCCCTCGGGTAGGAAGCCCGTCCGCCTACGGATCTCCAGGCCGTCGCCGGCCCGCCCCACCTGGTAGCCCAGCACCGTCGCCGTGCCCGCGTCCGCCCGCAACATCTCCATCAGTATCTTGAGCGTCGTCGTCTTGCCCGCGCCATTCAGGCCGATGAATCCGCACAAACTGCCGCGCGGTACTGCAAAACTCATCCCGCGCAGGGCTGCGACCTGCTTAAAGTTCTTGGTCAAGCCCTTCACTTCAATCGCGTTCATGCTTCTTGCCTCCCGTTCTCCCGGCGCTCGGTCAGCTCCGCCTCCAATAGCCGCCGTACTTCCTCTTCGTTTAGTCCGAGACTCAAAAGCCGTTCCACCGCTTTCTCCACGATCGGCTTGGCCACCTTCATGCGATCCGTTAGCTCCTTCATGTCCAGCCGCTCGGAAATGAACGCCCCGCTGCCCTGCCGTAGCTCCACCAGCCCCTCGTGTTCCAGTTCCTTGTATGCCTTGGCTACCGTATTGGGGTTCATGGGAATGCTCTCGGCCAGCTTGCGAATGCCCGGCAACTGCTCCCCCGCCCGCAGTGCCCCGTTCTCAATGCCGTGTTTTACCTGTTCGATTAGTTGCAGGTAAAGCGGCACGCCGGACTGGGGGTTGAGGCGAAAGATCACGTTCTAGTGTCATAGTAGACTAGTACACCAGGACGGTCAATAGTTTTTTTGTCCATTTCGTTACCAATTTCGTCTAATCAAGCGAGAGGCCATCGCCATCCCGTGCCCGGCCTACACTGGTATCTGATACATGGAATTTCTGAACGCGTTTTTCTGGCTCCTGGTCCTTTTGGGAGTGATGATTGTCATCCACGAGCTGGGTCACTATTGGGCGGCCGTCCTTTGCGATGTCCGCGTGGAATCTTTCTCGGTTGGCTTTGGCCCCCGTCTTTTCGGCTTTAAGATCGGTGAAACGGACTTCCGCTTCTCGGCTATCCTCTTCGGCGGCTACGTCAAAATGCTCGGCCAGGACGACCTCAAGGTCGACGACGGGTCGAGTCCCGACCCCCGTTCCTTTCTCAACAAGCCGCGCTACCAGCGACTCTTCATCGCCTTTGCCGGCCCGGCCATGAACATCCTGCTCTCGCTGGTTCTCCTTACCGGCCTCTTCATGTACCAGTTCCCCAAGCTGCAAAACGCCGACGGCCCCGCCATCGTCGGCCACATCATGAAGGATTCGCCCGCCGCCGCCGCCGGCGTCCAGGATGGCGACAAGATCGTCGCCTTTGACGGCATTGCCAATCCCACCTGGGAAGACGTCCTGGTGAAGGAACTCACCGGCGCCGGTCGCCAGATCCCCGTCCAGCTCGAACGGGAAGGCCGTAGGATCGATCTCACCGTTTCCCCCAAGGCCGACGAAAAAACCCAGGCCGGCTTCGTCGGCTGGCGCCAACGCAGCGAGGTCCAAATTAAGGGCGTTATGAAGGGCTTCGACGCCGAGCGCGCGGGCCTGATGCCCGGCGACGTCATCGTCAGCGTCAATAACCAACTCATCCGCTCTATCGAGAAGCTGCGCGAAGTCGTGAACGAATCCAAGGGCCAACCGGTAGATGTCATTTATCTCCGCAACGCGGAGCGCAACAAGGTCAGCGTCGCCCCGAAGCGCAACGAGGCCGAACAGCGCTGGATGATCGGCATTGAGTTGCAGTTGCCCTACACCATCGTGAAACTGCCCTTCGGCGAGGCCTTCACGGAAAGCGTGCGCACCAACACCCGCAACGCGACCCTGATCTTCGACTACCTGAAGGGCGTCGTCCAGCGCCGCCTCTCTCCCAAGCAGTTCGAAGGCCCAGTCGGCATTGCCCGCATGGCTGCGGCCGCCGCCAAAGAAGGTCCGGCAGACTTCGTCGCGCTGATGTCCATGGTCAGCCTGAATCTCGCCATCTTTAACTTGCTCCCCATCCCGGTTTTGGACGGCGGCATGATCCTCGTTCTTCTCATCGAGATGCTCCGCCGCCGCGATTTATCGCTCCAGCTAAAGGAAAGGGTTCTGCAGGTCGGCTTAGCATTCCTGTTACTGATGGTCGTTTTTGTTCTTTATAACGACATTACGAAGGCCGTCTTCTCCAAGGGCTAACGAGCTAGCCCGGTCTTACTCAATCCCCAACTGCGTTTGCAGGCGAGCCGCGAAGTCCTCTAAGGCCTTTACACGCGCTTCCAATTCGGCGATCCGGTCTAGCCGAGCCCCGCTGTTTCCGCTCGCCGCCCCCATCTCGGCTTCGGGCACGGGACCCAGTAAGTGTGTCCACCGGGCCTCGCGCGAACCGGGAGCCCGCACCAGTTCCTTCACCAGGGCCGTCTCCCTCTGAGCCAGTTTGTTCAACGCCGCCAGCACCGAATCCAGGTCCTCAAACGCATATAGGCTCTGCGTCCGGCCCCGCAATTCACCCGGCGTCTGTGGGCCCCGGCACAAGAGTACCGAAACGATTGCCAGTTCGCGATTGCCCAGATTCAGCTTTTGCGCCATGCCATGGCTATACTTGGGCACCCGATGCTGCGGGCCCGATATTTCATAGGCCAATCCGGAATGCCGCATTGCTTCAATCGCCCCCAAGACATCGCTTTCTTCCAGTTGCATCACCGGCTCCCGGTTGTTTTTCTGGTTACACGCATTCACCAGCGCGTTCAGCGACATCGGGTAATAGTCGGGCGTAGCCATTTCTTTCTCGATTAACGCGCCCAGCACCCGCTGTTCCACCGCATTTAGTTGCATCTGCATCCCTACCATCGTCGCAAGAACTCACTACAATGGCCCCATGCGCGTAGTGGTATTCGTGCTGCTTTTCACGGCGCGGATTTGCGTTGGCGATCCGGCCCCGGCCGAGGGGCGCACTTACAAGATCGGCACCGACGGCGCCTTCCCCTATCACGACCTCGACCGGCAAGGCCGGCCCGCCGGCTTCGTCGCTACCGTCATCGTAGCCGCCGCGCGCCGGGCCAACATCGCCCTGGAGTGGTCCGCTACCTCTCAGCGCGCGGCGGAAGCGCTGCGTAACGACTATGACCTCTGGCCTTTGCTTTCGCGCGAGGGAGTCGACCAGCTGGACAACGCCTACGCCTCCCGTCCCTGGCTGCGGAACGAGTTCGCCATTGGAGTGGATCTTGACGACAAGCACCTCATGGAACCCCCGCCTACCTTGGCCACCCTTTGCTTTCGCGACCAGCCCAACGCCCGGACTTTGGCGGGCCAACGCTTCTCTAAGGTCCGACAAATCGCGTTACCCACCCGCGAGGCGGCACTCGAGACCTTTTGCCGAGGGGCTTCCGAAGGCTTCCTGATGGAGATGCGCATCGCCCAGCATCTTCTCATTGACCCGCCCCCTGCCTGCGCACATCGGATCCCTACTCTGATCGGTCTCGCCGGCAGTACCGAAGAAATGGTCCTGGCAGGCAAGCGGGAACATCGCCAAATCGTGGACCTTCTGCGGGCCGAAATCGATGCCATGGCCGCCGATGGCGAACTCGAACGCATCCTCGCTCCTTGGTCCCTCTATCAGACCGCCGACATTATGGGCGGCTTCTACCGCCATCAGGCTGAACGCCGCTTCCGCACCGTTGCCTACCTCGGCGCCGCCCTTGCTGCCGCCGCTCTCGTGGGCATTGGCCAGGTCATTGCTTTACGCAAGAGCCATCGCGAGCGTGTTCTGGCCGCGGCTAATGAATCCAGCCTCCGCGCCCTTAGCCTGCGCCAGACGGAGCGTTTGGAGGAAGAACGCGCCCGAATCTCCCGCGAAATTCACGATGAACTGGGCCAGCAATTGACGGTTCTAAAATTCGGGCTTAATTCTCTCAGCCGCCAGTCCAAGTCGGGTGCTGAGCGGCAGATTGCCGAATTGCTGTCCCAAACCGACCAAGCCATTCGCAGCATGCGTCAGATCTCGTCTGGGCTCCGCCCTCCCATCCTCGATCAATTCGGCCTCTTCGCCGCCATCGAATGGCTCGTCGAAGACTTTTCCCAACGCACCGGCATCGCTGTGCGCCTCGATCTGCCTGCCGATACCCTGGAGGTCGCTGCCGATCTCTCCACCACCGTCTTTCGCATCGTCCAGGAATCGCTCACCAACGTGGCCCGCCACTCCGGCGCCTCCCAAGTTGAGATCCTCGCCACCTGGACCCCCTCCGCTCTTACTGTGCATGTCTCCGATAACGGTGCGGGCATTCAGCCCGAGGCCGAGCATCGCAAAAGCGACCGCTCCCTCGGGATTCTCGGCATGAAGGAACGCGCCGCCGCTGCGGGCGGGCGGCTCCTGGTGCAACTGAATCCCGAAGGCGGTACTCGCGTCGATCTCCGCTTGCCGCTCTCAGCCACGTAGGCCATGAAAGGCCGCTTCGACTTTTTCCTGCGCGGGGCGGGGCAGCGGCAGCAGCGGCAGCCTGGGTGGTCCGCCGTAATAGCCGTTATAGTCCATCGCGTACTTCAAACCCGCCACCCCGTAACGGGGGCCAACCAGCTCCGCCGCCGCGCTTATCCTGCCTTGCCAATCCTCGGCCGCCTCGTATTCGCGCTTCATTACGGCTTCTAGGATCGTCACGCAGCTGAATGGCGCCGCTGCCGCATAGTCCAAAACACCGCCGATCGCACCCACGCGCAGCGCTTTCTCTAGACGCGCCGTCGAGCCAGTCAAGACGGCCAAGCCCGGCCGCATGGCCGCGATCAATCGCTCCAGCTTGCCGGCGTCCGGCGAGCATTCCACGATCCCCGCCAGGTTGGGATGCTCGCTCAGCGCTGCCGCCGTCTCGACCGCCAAATCGATTCCCGTCTCCCGCGGCCGGTTCCGCACCAGCACGGGAATCTTCGCCTGGTCTGCCACCGCGCGGAAGTAAAGGGCCTGCGCCGCCGCGTCCTCCCGCAACTCCGGGTAATACAACGGCGTTTCGATGAGCGCAAAACCATAGCCCAGCTCCGCCGCCCGGTTCGTGGAACGCACCGTCTCCCGCACGCTCTCCCGCCCGCTTCCCGCGATCAGTAGCCGCCCTGGCGCGGCATGCCCAGCCACTTCTTCCCACAACAGCGCTCGTTCCTCGTCGTGGAGAGACGCGCCCTCGCCGGCCGCTCCTCCCACCACGTAACCGGCCAGCGCCACCCGGTTCCACTTCTCCACGTTGTGCCGTATCTTGGCGCGGTACAGCTCCCCTTCATAATTGAAGGGCGTGCTTAATTCCGCATGAATCCCGTTCAGCTTAAACATAAATAGAAAGGGCGGGCGCCCTCAATAACAAGGATGCCCGCCCCGCCGTTTTGGATGATTTCTTAGCCGACCTTCAAGAAGGTCAATAGGGCCAAAGATTCGATCAGCGCCATGCCGATCAGCAGGGCCGTCGTAATCTTGCCCGACGCGCCGGGATTGCGGGCGATGCCCTCGGTTGCGCCTTTGATGGCATTGCCTTGAGCCAGGCCGCACAAGCCCGCCGCAATCGCCATCGCGAAAGCCGGTACGAGCAGGCCGCCCGCCGGCGCCGCCGCCGCATTACCTTCTTGCGCGAAGGTAGGCAGAGCGAAAGCCAGCATGAAGAAAAACAACAGGGATTTGGTACGCATTGATTGCGCTCCTTTTCATGAATTCACCAACCAGGAGGTGGTTCCGTCGGTCCGCTGGGGCGGCCGGGGCTCACACTGGCCAGCCTTACAACAAAACTTTAGTGATCTTCGTGGGCCACCACGCCGCCCACGTACGCCATCGACAACGTCACGAAGATGTACGCCTGCAAGAAGCTGACAAAGAAGTGCAGCCCCATGAATGCCACAGGAATGACGTATTTCGTCAATTCAATGAACGCGATCGTGATCTGTTCGCCCGCAAACATATTCGCGTAGAGACGAATCGTCAAACTCATCGGGCGGATGAAGTGCGAAATGATTTCCAGCGGGAACATAAACCACGCCAGCCACCATACCGGACCCGCGAAATGCTTTAAGTGACCCAAAATCCCCTGCTCCTTCACGCCGGCCGCGTGATAGTACAGGAAGGAGGCCACCGCGAAGCCCAGCGGCACCGCCGGGTACATCGTCGGGCTTTCGAGCGTCGGAATCAGCCCGATCAGATTCATGATCAGGATGCATAGAAAGAGCGTCATGAAAAAGAAGCGGTACTTCGGCCCGTCGTGCCCCACCACTTCTTTGGAGTGATCCTTGATGAAGTTGACTAACAGCTCAAACAACTGCCCCAGCTTGCTGGGCTTCTCCGCATGCAAGCCGCCGCGCACGATCCACGGCAACGCCAGAATAAAAAGCGTCGCCAGCAACAACATCGAGTTGTAATTGGTCCAGGGCTTGGCCGCGTCGTGCGCGTGCTGGCCAAAAAGTTCGATGATGGCGTTGGCCGGGGCGGCGAGGTAGTGGTTCAACAGCGCGGTGAACCAGAGTTCATGTTCGTGCATCTTGTTGGTTCGTTAGAATCGCTTCGAAGAGTATTGCGGCCACGCTCATCAGCAGGCCTGTGGCCAATTCTGCATCGCGGTCCGGGTAAACCCGTAGGATAGCAGAGAACACGAACGCATAAAGAAGCAGCCGCCCCACGAACAGCGCGCCTAACAGCCAGTTCATCCGCCCCCCGCCCACCGCCCGCGCCGCCGCCCCCAACACCATCAGGCTCACCACGCTCACCAGTCCTCCGGCCAGGAATGCTCCGGCGCTGTCGAGCCCGCGCCACAGCCCGAATCCCCACGCGCCCACCGCCACCAGCCCCGCCTCGATGCCCAGCATTCTCCGCAGCCGCCGCTCAAACTCATCCACGCTTGTTCTTCTCAAGCCGGTTCAACTGGCGGACAATTTCGTAAAGCCCTATCCCTAAACCCAGCAGCAGTCCAATAAAATTCGCATACTTCGTCCCGTAGGTCTGATCGATCCAGCGGCCGGCATAGTAGCCTCCGCCCATCGCCACCAAAAGGACGAAGGGGAGCCCCATAAAAATTGCCGCTTTGCCCATGCGCTTCGTTTTATATAGTAGCTGCATGGCCTTCCAAGTAGCTGCCCCGCAGCAGTTTGACGCGATCGTCGTCGGTTCGGGCGCCACCGGCGGTTGGGCGGCGAAGAAGCTAACGGAGTCCGGCATGCGCGTCGCGCTGCTCGAAGCCGGCGGCCCTGTTTCCAAACGCGATTACAACGAACACACCAACCCCTGGCAGATGCCCTTTCTGGGCCAGAGCCCCAAGGTGCTGCGCGAGCGCCCCATCCAAGGCACCTGCTACGCCTGCACGGAATACAACCACAAGTGGTTCGTCAACGATCTCGAAAATCCCTATACCCAGGACAAGCCCTTCAAGTGGATCCGCATGCGCGTCGTCGGCGGGCGCAGCCTCTCCTGGGGCCGCCAGTCCTACCGCATGGGCGACATCGATTTCAAAGCCGCCTCCCGCGACGGCTACGGCGAAGATTGGCCCATTCAGTATTCCGACCTCATCCCCTACTACGAAGAAGTCGAAAAATACGTAGGCATCTCGGGCCTATCCGAAGGTCTCGATCAGCTCCCCGATTCCCTCTTCCAGCCCGCCATGGATTTCACCTGCACCGAGATGCGCCTCCGGGAGCAGGTCAAAGCCAAGTTCAACCGCGTCGTCACCATGGGCCGCGCCGCCATTCTCACCCGCGCCCTGAATGGCCGCCAGCCCTGCCACTACTGCGGCCCCTGCGAGCGCGGCTGCATCACCACCAGCTATTTCAGCTCCCCCTTCACCACCATCGCCGACGCCCAAAAGACCGGCCGCCTGACGCTCTTCACCAACGCCGTGGCCGCGCGCGTCCTCATGCGCGACGGCGCCAAGGCCGACGGCATCGAGTTCATCGACAAGGAAACGCGCGAGCTCAAGCGCGTCCGCGCCAAGGTCCTGGTCCTCTGCGCCTCCACGCTCGAATCCACGCGCCTGCTCCTGAATTCCAACATCGCCAATTCCTCCGGCGTCCTCGGCAAGCACCTCATGGATCACATCTACCAGGGCGGCGCCTCCGGCATCATGCCCATGTTTGAAGCCAAGCCCTGGGCCGGCGCGCCCCGCCGTCCCAATGGCATCTACATCCCGCGCTTCCGCAACATCAAAGAAAAAATGACCAACGGCTTCATCCGCGGCTACGGCTACCAGGGCGGATCCGTCCCGGCTTTCAATTTCGGCGCGCCCGGCTTCGGCAAGGATTACAAGAACGCCGTTCGCGACGGCCTCTTCGGCATCAACATCGATCTTTGGGGCGAATGCCTGGCGCGGCCCGAAAACCACGTCGCCCTCGACCGCTCCAAGCCCGACGCCTGGGGCATCCCCACCCTTAAGGTCAACATGGAGTGGAGCGACAACGAAAAGAAGCTCTGGGAAGACGGCCGCAACGAGGCCGCCATCATGCTCGAAGCGGCCGGCGCGAAGAACGTCAACAAGACCGGCACTTACTCCGTGCCCGGCTTCTGCATCCACGAAATCGGCACTGCCCGCATGAGCAACGATCCGAAGAAGGGCGTGCTGAACAAGTACTGCCAGTCACACGACGTCGAGAACATCTTCGTTACCGACGGCGCCGCCTGGGTCAGTTCCGGCTGCCAGAACCCTACCCTCACCATGATGGCCCTTACCGTCCGCGCCTGCGACTACATCACCCGCGAATACGCAAAGAAAATGGCCTAAGGCCGCGGCAGCGCCAAGAGGTCTTCGGCAAACTCCACCCCGCCCGAGCCCTCGGGTAGGTAAAGCGTTGCCCGTCCGTCGCGTCCCACGGGCGCTTCAATGAGCGCCCCCGTTAACGCGCGCCCCACCGCCACGCTGTAGAGCTTGGCTTCGGATTTCGGCATCTCCACCACCACCTTGCGCCGCGGACCCTTCGATAGCAGTTCGACCGGCGCGCCTTGGAAGTCGATCTCGGCCGGCGCAACCTCCAGCGGCGCTCCGCGTGGATCCTTCGCCTCCCAACGGTAGCGTCCCCGCGACACGCCTTCAAAAATCACCGCGCCGCTTTCGTCGGTCGACACCTCCCAAAAGCTTTCATTCCCCGGCTCGATCGATTCGAGCCGCAGGTGGCTCCCCGCCTGGAATCCGCTCGCCCGCAGTGCGAGATCCGGGTAGCGGGACGGCGCCAGCGGCACGGCTTCGGCATCCTCCCGCACGCTCAGGTTCTGCTCCAGCAAGAGCCGCTTGAAGCCGGGACCCGCCGTAAAGAGCCGCAGCGTATACTCCCCGGCCGGTACCTTCGGCCCCAGCACTTGGTCGCGCAAAGGATAGGTTTCCAGTTGCGGAGCGAGTTCTGGCGGCAGGGCCGGGGCCCCCCTGGGCTGCAACGTCGCATTTTCCACCATGCGGCCGTAGCCCGAGGTCCGCAACTCTACCCTGTACCGGCTGGGCGCGGGCAGCCGCAGTTCCAACCCGGATCGCTCCTCTCCGTAGCGCAGCGTTCCCAGATCTTCCAAGGCCCCCATCACCGCCACCGCGTAGCGCCCTGGCGCTATGCCGTAAAAAGAATAGCTACCGTCGTCCTGGCTCGGCACTACGGCCGCAAACTGCCACTGTCCCCGCTCCTCTTCCAGCAGAAACACCTCTTGCCTGGCCAACGGGTCCCCGTCCGGGTCCACCAGCCGTCCTTCCACCCGCGCCCCCCGGTGCAGATGCGCGACAAACTCCCCTTGGGCCGTCTTTTCGTCCAGCCACAGCCAGCGCAGCGGCGTATCGCCCTTGCCGGCCCGCAAGCGGCTCGTCGCGTGGCCGCGCGCTCTCACATACACGGCATGCAGGCCCGCCGGCACCTTCTCAAACACGAAGCGCCCCTCGGCGTCCGTATGCAACACCGGCCGCCCTTGCCCCGTCAGGTGCACCTCGGCTTTGCGGACCGGCTGCCCGCTTTGGGCGTCCACCACCCGCCCGCGCAAATCCAACAGCAAGAGAAACAGCAGCGGGCTCATTTGCGAATCTGACGAAGCGATACCGCCTTCGTCGCTCCCTCGCCTACTTCAACCGTTACGGTTTCCGCTTGATGCGCCGCGAGCCACTCCGGGTCGTACATCGTCTTGGTGTCTACCTCTTCCACTGCTAGCACTCGATAGTTGCCGGGTTCCAGATTCGCCACCGAGAAAGTGCCATCGCTTCCCACACTGGCCCGCAAAATTTTAACTCCGGGCTGCCTTGGGTCGTAAGGCTCTTTCACCACCAGCACGCTGCCCGCCTCCGCGCCTTCCTCCATCTTCACGCCGCCATTAACGCTCGCCACCTTCGGGCTCAAAAGTAGATCCACTTCGAGCGTCCCGCCCGCGCGCAGATCGAGGCCCCGTTGCCGAATGTCCTGCCCGTTCACCGCCACCGACTTCACATACAGGCCCAAACGCTCTGCCGCGAGGTTCACCGCATAAAGCTCTGGCGACAAGTCCGCCACCGCAAAGCTGCCATCCGCCGCCAGCGGCAGATTCAAGCCGCCGCCTCCGAATCCGCCCGACTCGAGCGATCGCAGCTCCAGACGCAATGACTGCAAATTCGCGTTCGGGACATTACCGTCTAGCCGCACTCGCCCTTTCACGGCCCCGGGCGATACCGCGCCTAAGCTAACGTTGCTCACATTGTCGTTACTGATGTTTACTTCCCCCCGCGCCACAACCCTGGCCCTTCGGTCCGCCATGCCGCCCACGCGGATCGTGTAGTTGCCCGGCGCGACGTTGTTGATCGTGAAACGCCCTTCCGTCACGCGGCCCATCATGCCGCCGCCCATTGGGCCTGGCATGCTGTCGTTGCTGCCCGCCCGGGAGAGCTGTACGAATTGGCGCCCATCTCCCTCGATGCCCAACACCGTCCCGCTCACGCTGAACACCCGGCTCTTGCGCAGGGTCAAGCTCAGCCCGCTCATTTCCTGCCCCGCCTGCACGGGAATCCTCTCAGCTTGGCCAATCTCTTCCACGCCCGGATAATAGGTGCGCGTATAGGCAAAGGTTTCCGTGCCCTTCACCAAGGGGGCTTGTTGTGCAGCGCCGCGTGCAGCCCCGCGCAGGCCACCGCGTCCCGCGAAACCGCCCGCCTTTTCCACGGCCAGATAGTAGCGTCCCGGTGACAGATTCGAGATCCGGAACGACCCCAACTCGTCCGTCTCCGCCGTGCCCACCGGTTGCAGCCTCGCCGCGTCCCGCGTGTAGTTCCACTCCATCGCCGTCACCCTCACCTGTCCAAACGGCTCGCCGTCCTCATCCAGTACTTTGCCGCTCAATATCCCTTGCGGCATCAACTTCAAGCGGAAGTCGCCGATCGCTCCGCCCTCTGTCACCCGTAGCGTCGAACCCAGGGCGCCCCCGCCTCCCCCAAAAGGTCCGCCCGGCCCGCCAAATCCGCCCATGCGAACAAAGCCCGCCTTTTCCGCCGTCACACGGTAGTTCCCCGGGGACACGCCCTCAAACAGGAACTTGCCTTCCGCGTCCGTCGTCACCGACAGGCGGGATCCGCCTCCTGGGCCGCCGCCCCCGAAGGGACCTGCGCCGATACCCGCACCTGTACCCGCTCCGATACCCGCCCCATTCTGTTGCGGCGCGTTGCCAGTGCTGGCGATCGTCACCGTCGCTTTCCGCACCGGTTCATTCGTGATGGCGTTATAGACGCGGCCCTCAATTCTTCCCGGCTTCGGTAGGTTCTGGGCTCCTTGCGGAGACGCGCTCGATTGGGCCCAAAGGCCTATCGGCACGATCAAAGCGAGCGAAAGGGAAACGCGTTTCATGTCTACTCCACTCAACACCATCCGCGCCCAAACGACGTGTCAAGTTTTGTTAAATCAATCCCCTAGCGCTTGGACGCTTCTTCTATTTCGGCGTTGGAGATCTGCTTTAGGGTTACGCTCTTCGATTCCCCTTCGCCGATTTTCAAAGTCACCGCTTTGGAATCGAACTTCTTCAGGAAATCCGGATCCCGGATCGTCATCATGTCCACATCCTCGAAAGCGTAGGCCTTGTATTCGCCCGGGCTGACCGCGGCCACGCTAAAGGTTCCGGCCGGCGTCACGCTGGCGGGCGCCGACATGGGCCCAAAGAAAGTTGCGTCCGTACCCTGTTTTGCAAAGACCACCACTCCCGGCATGGCTTCGGGCTTCGCCTTCTCCACCGTGCCCTCCAGTTTGGCGATCTTCGTGGAAACGATAACCTCCAATTGCGCTCCTCCCGCCGACAAGTCGATCCCGCTTTCGGTCACGTCGCGGCCCCCGGCCAGAATCGCCTTTACATAGCTCCGTCCTGGTCCGCCAAAAGCCATCACCCGGTACACCTCCGGCCCCGCGCCCTCGAGTTTGAAGCTACCGTCTTCCTGAATCTGCGCCGGCTGTACGAAGGACGGAAAGCCCATCTCTTTCGGCTGCAGTTGAATCTGGAAACTCCTCGGGGTGAGGCCCGCCACGGGGTCGCCCTCGATCCGTAACTTCCCCGTCACCGTCGCCGCACTCACCGGCGCCAACACCAAACCCTCCACATTCTCGCTGCCCACCACCACGTCGGCCGCGCCCACTGTCTTAGGCCGCCCCGCTTCCATATCGAGCAAGGTCACGCGGTAGCTCCCAGGGCGCACGTTGGCGATTTCAAAGGTCCCATCCTTGGGATTAACGCTGTTGCCCGGCCCGAACATGATTCCACCCATCATGTCGCTGGCGTTCTTCTCCCGGATCTGAACCGACATCCGCTGCCCCGGTCCCTCCCCGCTCGGAGTTCCGGTAAATTTACCCTTGATCCGGTAAACCCGCGTTTTCTTCAGCGCCACCTGCACGCCGCCATACTCCTGTCCCGGTTGGATGTGAATGACCTCGGCCTGTTCCGGCGACTCGACTCCGGGAAAGTAAGTCCGCACATAGGAGAACTCCTCTTTGCCTTGTTGCAGCGGCGCCCCTCCCATTCCGGGACCAAAGCGGTTCAACTGCACGCTCACCAGGTACCTTCCGGGCGCCAAACTGCCCACCCGAAACTCGCCGCGATCGTTGCTGGCCCCTGCGCCCGTGGGGGACCAGCGCATCGCGTTGCCCGTATACACCTTGCGCAGAACTTGTACCTGCACGCCTTCCATCGGCTCTCCGTCTTCATCCACCACGCGCCCGCTGAGGATCCCCGCCGGAGTGATCTTCAGCACCACGTCCTTGATCTCGCCGCCCTCGGTCACCCGCAGCAGGCTGCCCATGGAAAAGAGTTGCCTCGAGCCGTAGGCGCTTCGTACGAAGCCCGCCTTCTCGCCCTGCATCCGGTAATGGCCCGGCGTCAAATTCTCAAAGACAAACGCTCCCGCGTTATCGGTCACCACGCTGATTCCCTGGCGGCCTTGCTCCGGCGAGGACAACGAGATATTCGCCTTGCGTACCGGCTCTCCGGTTACGGCATGTACCGCTTTCCCCTCGATACGGCCTTTCTTGGCTTCTTCTCCGGCGGCGGGCGCCGCGGGATTTTGGGCAAACAAAGACCAGGACAGTAACGCCAAAGTAACAAGTCTCATGGCAGTTGAACCTCGGGATTCTATAGCGAGATGCTACTAACTTTAGCCGATTTACAACTTGCGGTGGGACGCGCGCCGGGTTAGGCGCGTTTCAACGGCAACCCACTGCCATGGAGGACGCGGTCCACGCCGTCCGGGTCCAGCCGCGTCGCGTCGTATTCGACGATCATGCCGGATGCGTCTTCCTTCATCTGCAAGCCCATCACCCCATATACGCTGGTCAGCCGGGAGAGCCGCTCGTAGTCCAGCTCGGCCAGAGGGCGGGTCAATTCGTAAGTCAATTCCACACGCGTCATGCTCTCTATTGTCCTCTAGCGGTAGCCCGCCGCTTGCAATTCAAAGAGCTCCGCGTAGCGCCCGCCCTTAGCCAGCAAATAAGAATGCGAACCCCGCTCCAGTACCTTCCCCTCTTCGAGCACCAGAATTTGATCGGCCATCCGTACCGTCGAAAAGCGATGACTGATCAGCACCGCGCTCTTGCCCGCCGTTAGGTTGGCGAAGCGCTCGAATACCTCGAACTCCGCCCGCGCATCGAGGCTCGCCGTCGGCTCGTCTAGGATGAGCAACTGCGCGTCCCGCATATAGGCGCGCGCCAGGGCGATCTTTTGCCACTGCCCTTGCGAAAGCTCCACGCCGCCCTCGAATCGTTTGCCCAGCATCGTCGCGTAGCCCTCGGGCAAAGCCGCGATCACGCTATCGGCATAGCTCTTGGCGCTGGCCGCCTCGCGCAGGGTCAAGTCGTCCTTGGCTTCGATAAAGCCCATGCCGATGTTGTCGCCCGCCGCCATATCGTACTTGAGGAAATCCTGAAAAATGACGCCAATCTCCCGGCGCAAGCTATCGGCATCGTAGTCGCGCAGGTCCACGCCGTCCAGTAGAATCCGCCCGCCTGTCGGGTCGTAGAGTCGGCACAGGAGTTTCACCAGCGTCGTCTTGCCCGCGCCATTCTCGCCCAGCAGCGCGATCTTCTGCCCCGGCTCCAGCCGGAACGAAACGCCATTCAAGACGGGCTTGCCGCCCGGATAGGCGAAGTACACGTCTTCGAAGATAAAGCCTTCGCGGAACGGCCGCGGCGCTTGCAGCGGCTGGGCGGCGACAGGCAGCGCGGGCCGGGTTTCGAGAAAGTCGAAGAGATCCCGCACATAGAGCGCTTGTTCGGCCACGCGCGAAATGTTCTGGAAGATTTGGGTCAATAGCCCGCGCGAAGTGGAGAACGCCCGCGACAGAAAGATCAAGTCGCCCACCGAGATGGCGCGAGCCACCGTCTGCATCAAGATGTATCCGAAGCTTGCATAGTAAGCCGCCGTCGGTAACAAGCCCCATAGGAAATTGACGCTCGCCCGCCGCACCGCCAGGGAGCGATTCTCGCCGTAAAAGCGATGAAACAATTCTTCCACTCGTCCAATTAGGTACCCGCTAAGTCCGAATAACTTCACTTCTTTGGCCGTCGTGTGGCTGGCCCCCAAAAGCCGCAGGTAGTCTATCTGCCGCCGTTCCGGCGTCCAGCGGTAGAGCAGGGAATAGGCGAGCGCGGCAAAATGCGATTCCGACCAGAAAACCGGCACCAGCGAGACGACCAGCATCAGGAAAAAAAGCGGCGAAAAGGCGATGACGGAGGCTGACATAGCCAACAGCGACAGCGCCTGCTGGAAGAGCGAAGCCAGGAGAAAAAGCATCGAAAGGCGGTCCGTGGTTTGCCGCCGAGCCCGTTCGAGCTTGTCCTGAAAGGCCGGGTCCTCAAGCGTGGACAAGTCCAGCGACGCCGCGTGGCTCATCAGCTTTACGGTCATCCGGTTGGAAAAAAGATCGGCCAATAAGGAGTCCGTGAGGCCCTGGATTCGGTTCAAGAGGTCGGAAAGCACTACCAGGGCCACCTCCACGGCAAAGTAGCGCCAGAGGGCGGCTGTGGACCCGCCTTGGCCCGTTGAGAGGCTTACCACCTGGTCCACGGCCAGTTTGGCGACGTAGAGGATCGCCACCGGCAGGAAAGCCGACAGCAGCCGGGTCAATAGCGAACAAAAAGCGTATGATGGCTTCGTCCGCCAGACCTCTTTGAGCAGAGGCGGCAAGTGCTGGAGAGCCTCCGCACGCTCGCGCCAGGTCTTGGGTTCGTTTCGCGAAGTGGGCTGGCCGCGCATTCCCCAATTCTAACTCGTTGACAGCAAAAGAGAAAAGCCCGTCAAAAGCATAGCTTCGAACGGGCTCTTCTCAAATCCCTGCTGTCAGGGTGATGTTAGTTGGGAGAATCGGTTCGGACGAGAATGCTTCCGTCAAAACCTTAGTGATTGGAGTTTATGGCGGGGGGGCCGTGAAGTCAACAGATTTTCGAGGCCGATTTTTTCGACTGCTAAAGAGCCTTCTTTCAAGATTTTACGAACTATAAGCGAAACTCATAGGCGGTGCAAAATCTGTGAAAAAGCTGTGCGAAGCAAGTGGGAAGAGGCTCTAAGCGAGTGTGAAATGGGGGCTTAGCGGAACGGAACGCCGATTGGCGTCAAATCCGGAGCGACGTCATCGCCTTATCATCGCCCCCCGACGAATTTCGGCGGGAGAAGGCCATAAAGGCAGCGAAGGCCAGGCCGCTGCCTAGGCATAGGGCTAGAAGTATGCCGGTGAGCTGGAATATCCCAATCAGCATATCCCCGGGATTAGGCTCCGCTTTCGGCGGTTTCAAATCCATCATGACCTCCGCCTTATAGACGATCGGACCGGTCAACGCCTGGGCCGTTTCCGGCTGCAGACCGGCGGCTCCGGGGGCGGGAAGAACCACAGCCACCAACGGACCCTCGCGCTTCAAAGCGGCCGAGGGGATGCCGGTAAGGGCGCGCTCCAGCGTTTCGGCCTGCTGGCGGGCGATGATCTGGTTGGGATATACGAATACTCCCAGCCACGCGCCGCCCTCGGGCGTGGTGTAACTGGCGGTCTGTAACTCGCCGGCGAAATCGAAGCCCGCCGCGCCCACCGGGATACGGGGCGCATAAGCCTTGAGGCTAGCGGGACCGAGAATATATTTCTCCGAGCCCGTGATCCGGTTCTTGGCGGGTAAGTAACGGAGTAAGTTGGGCACCGCCGAGCGGTCCACTTTGGGCAGCGTTGGCAACAGAAACGCATCCAAGGCTCCCCGCGGGGCGGTGCCTTCGACCGTCTCAAAGACATAATTCTGGTGCCGGAATAGCTTGCGCGGCTGCTCGGGCGACCGTAGAGACTGCTCAAAGGCCACGGCCCCGGTATTGTCCTTAAGCCGGTAAACGGCCAAGCGGAACGATTTCGCTCCCGCCTCGTAGCGGGCATTTTCGGCTTCGACCAAACCATACTCGGGCGGCGCGGCCAAGGCGGCTGCAGTGGTCTCGGTCCGCTTCCAGTCGTCGATTGCCGGGGGAAGAATCGCGCTTACGAGAAATAGAAGCGGGATGATCATGGTCTACCTCGATACGGAATCTATTGCCAATCAGTTATTCGGATCTTCTATCGCGAAACTGCGCCGTGGCACTTCTTGAATTTCTTGCCGCTGCCGCAATGGCAGGGATCGTTCGGCCCCACTTTCGGTCCGCTGCGCACCGTGGGATTGGCCGCCTGGGCCGGACTCGAATCTCCGCCGATGAACTGCAGGGCGTCCAGTTCCTTTTCCTTCTTGCGCTGGATGTTGCGCGTGAAGTCCGCAATGGACGGCTGCGGCTTAGCCTCGATAGGCGGCGCGGTGACCACGCCCCCTTCAAGCTCGGGATCGAATTCGCCATCGTCTCCGGATTGGATGGGCGAAGTAGCCAAAATGTTCCCAAATTGATCGGTGATCGACATCAGGAAGAGCTGCCGGGCGCTCTCTTCCTCGATGCGAGCCATCATGTCCTGGAAGAGATGGAAGCTTTCCTTCTTGTACTCGATCAACGGATCCTTCTGCCCGTAGCCGCGCAGGTAGATGCCTTCCTTTAGATGGTCCATCGACAAGAGGTGGTCTTTCCACTGGTTGTCGATGACGTTCAGCAGGATCATGCGCTCGATGTCGCGCATGACTTCGGGGCCGATGGCGCTTTCGCGCTCGTCGTAGCGAGCGTTGACGGCCTCGTTGACCGTTTCTTCAATCAGCTCGCGGCCCATCTCCTCGAGTTCGGCCGTATTAAGCTTCACGCCGAACTGCGAGAGGACGTCGCTTTCCAGGCCCGCCAAATCCCAGCTATCCGGCCGCGAATTCTCCGGCAGGCGCGTGTCGATGGCGCCGCCCACGATGTTGGTGACCATGGTGCGGATGCGTTCCCGCTGGTCGTCGCCCGTCAGCATGGCCCGGCGCAATTCGTACACGGCCTGCCGCTGCTTGTTCATCACGTCGTCGTATTCCAGCAGGTGCTTACGCGCGGAGAAGTGATTCGCTTCCACGCTCTTCTGCGCCGCTTCGATCCGTTTGGTGATCAGGCCGGACTCGATCGGCACGTCTTCTTCCATGCCCAGACGCAGCATCAGGCCCTGAATCCGCTCCCCGCCGAAGATGCGCAACAAGTCGTCCTGGAGGCTCAGGTAGAATCGCGATGCGCCGGGGTCCCCCTGGCGGCCGGCGCGGCCGCGCAACTGGTTATCAATACGCCGGGATTCGTGCCGCTCGGTACCCAGGACGAAGAGCCCACCCACGGCGGCCACCTCATCGTGCTCGGCGTCGGTCTGGGCCTTAATCGGCCGGTAGACCGCTTCCCACTCTTCCTTGGAAACGTTCTCGGGGTCTTTACCCGCCCGCCGCAATTGATCCTTGGCCAGAAACTCCGGATTGCCGCCCAGCAGGATATCCGTACCGCGGCCGGCCATGTTCGTGGAAACGGTGACGGCGGCTTTGCGGCCCGCCTGCGCAATGATGAAGGCTTCCCGCTCATGGTTTTTGGCGTTCAAGACTTCATGCCGCACGCCCATGGAGCGCAAGATGCGGCTTAGATGCTCGCTCTTTTCCACGCTGATCGTACCCACCAGGACGGGCTGCCCCTTTTCGTGCAGCACCTTGATCTCTTTGGCGGCGTTGCGGAATTTTTCCTCTTCGGTGCGGTAGACGATATCGTGCCCGTCCAGCCGGACCATCTTCTGGTTGGTGGGCACCAGCACCACGTCGAGCTTATAGGTCTTACCGAATTCCGCGGCTTCCGTGTCGGCCGTACCGGTCATGCCGGACAGCTTCTTGTACATGCGGAAATAATTCTGAAAGGTGATCGTGGCGAGCGTCTGGTTCTCCCGCTCGATCTTCACGCCTTCCTTGGCTTCCACAGCCTGGTGCAAACCGTCCGACCAGCGGCGGCCCGGCATCAAACGGCCCGTGAACTCGTCGACAATCACAACCTCGCCGTTCTGCACCACGTAATCGCGGTCGCGCTGGTACAACACGAGCGCCCGCAGCCCTTGCTGTACATGGTGGTTCAGCTCGATGTTCTCGATGTCGTAAAGGTTGCCGCAGCCCAAGAGCCGCTCTACCTTATGCACGCCTTCTTCGGTGAGCGCCACGTTGCGCGCCTTTTCGTCCACCGTGTAATCGCCCGTGTAATACTTTTCGCCGGGCTCCTTGCCTTCAATCACTTCGCCGCGCACGAGCTTGGGAATGATGCCGTTGATGCGGTAATACTTGTCGGTGGATTCCTCGCTCGGTCCCGAAATGATGAGCGGCGTACGCGCTTCGTCAATCAGGATCGAGTCCACTTCGTCGACGATCGCGTAGTGGTGGGCGCGCTGCACACAGGATTCCAGGCGGAACTTCATGTTGTCGCGCAGGTAATCGAAGCCGAATTCGTTGTTGGTGCCGTAGGTGATGTCGGCGGCGTAGGCGGCCTTGCGCTCCTCGTCGCTCAAATCGTGCACGATCACGCCGACGCTCAAGCCCAGAAATCGATAGATGCGCCCCATCCACTCCGAGTCGCGGCGGGCTAGATAGTCGTTGACCGTGATCACGTGCACGCCTTCGCCGGCTAGCGCGTTCAGATAACAGGGCAGAGTCGCCACCAGCGTCTTGCCTTCGCCCGTGCGCATTTCGGCAATCTTGCCTTCGTGCAGCACCACGCCGCCGATCAATTGGACATCGTAGTGGCGCATGCCCAAGACGCGCCGGCCCGCTTCCCGACATACTGCGAAGGCTTCCACCAGCAGGTCGTCCAGTGTCTCGCCCTGGCCCAGACGCTCTCGAAAGGCGACCGTTTTGGCGGCCAGTTCGGCGTCGCTCAACTTTTGGAGTTCCGGCTCAAGAGCGTTAATTGCGACGACTTTTGGCTGAATCCGCTTGCGCTCGCGCTCGTGCTTGGTGCCAAAAATCTTCGCCAGCATGGCGTCGATCATAAATAAAGTACGCTCTTAGTCTAGCAGCGCGGCGGAAATTTCGAGGCCGTCGCCGCGCTAGCGAAAGGACTAGGCGTTGCAACCGGAATCGCCGCCCGCCACGCTAACGGCGGCCCTCGTTTACTTCGGATTGGTTTTTGGCGCGGGCTTTGCTTTGGGCACGGTCCGCGTACTCTGGCTAGTGCCGCGCTTGGGTGCGCGCGGGGCGGAATTGATTGAATTCCCATTCATGGCGGCGGTGCTGGTGGCCTCCAGCGCTTGGATGGTGCGGCATTATCCGCTGAGTCCCCGCCAGTTCCTGCAGGCCGGTGTGCTGGCCGCAGCGCTGCTGCAGTTGTTGGAATTCGCGCTGGTGGCGCCCCTGCAGGGGCGCACGCCGCTGGAGGCGATCCTGGCCAAAGACCCGTTGACTGGGACGATCTACTACGCGCTGCAAGTTGTCTTCGCGCTCTTGCCGTGGTGGCGAGCGCGTCGAACCTAGTAGCGGGCTTTAGCTTTTACGCGGCGAACCCGCTCCCCATTCCTCCAAGGCCTCGCGCAGCTTTTCAAGGTCGATGGGCTTCGTGAGATAGGCGTCCATGCCCGCCTCGATGCAGCGCTCAAGGTCGTTCTCCATCGCGTTGGCCGTGATTGCGACAATTGGCGTCCGCCGCCGTCCGGCTTCTTTCTGCCGGATAAGGCGCGTGGTTTCGTAGCCGTCCATGCCCGGCATCTGGCAGTCCATCAGGATGAGATCGAAGCGATACTCCGAATGCATGCGCAGCGCCGTGTTGCCGCTGGAAGCCAACTTCACCTCGCAGCCTAGACGCTCCAACAGGCGGGCGGCCAGCTTTTGATTTACCGGGTTGTCTTCGACAATCAGTACGGCCAGCTTCTGATCCAAGGGCCGCAACACCGCCGAGCGGTCCTGGGAGGGCCGCAGCGCTTCGGCCGCCGCAAGTTCCGGCGTCAGCAGCAAGGTGAATGTGCTGCCCACGCCCACCTCGCTCTCGGCCACGATCGAACCGCCCATTAATTCCGCCAGGCTGCGCGAAATACTCAAGCCCAGCCCACTGCCGCCGAAGCGGCGCGTGGTGGAGGCGTCGGCCTGGGTGAATTTTTCAAAGACCAGGCGCAACTTCTCGGGCGGAATTCCGATACCCGTATCGACGACGGAGATCGCGGCCTCCACGCGGCCTTCCCCCAATAAACGCGCGGCAAAACGAATGTCCACCGAGCCGGACTGGGTGAATTTAATCGCGTTGCCGACCAGGTTAATGAGAATCTGGCGAATGCGCAGCGAGTCTCCGTAAAAAGCCTTAGGCGCCTCCGGTGGGTAAGTGACGCTCAAGCGCAGGCCTTTTTCCTCGGCGCGCACCCGCATGAGCGCCGCCACCTCCGCCAGCAGAGCGGCCAAGTCCAGCGGCGCGCGTTCGATCGTCAACTTGCCGGCCTCAATCCGCGAGAAATCGAGGACGTCGTTGATCAGCGCCAGCAGTGCGCGCGCCGATTGCGCAATGGTTTCGGCATAGTCTTTTTGTTCGGCGTTCAGATGCGTGTCCAGCAGGAGATGGCACATGCCGGTGATGCCGTTCATCGGAGTGCGGATTTCATGGCTGATCATGGCCAGGAAGTCGCTCTTGGCCTGGTTGGCGCTTTCGGCGCGCTGGCGGGCCTCCGCCGCTTTGAGTTCGGCCTGGGTGGCTTCCGTAACATCGCGATAATTCGTCACGATGGCCGCCACGGCAGGGTTGTGCAGCAGATTTCGGCTCGTAACTTCGACCCAGCGATAACCGCCGTCCTTATGCCGCATGCGGATGCGCGAACGCTGCGCGAGGCCCGGTGTTTCGGCAATCAAACGTGAGCGCACCTGCACCCCCTCCAGGTCTTCCGGGTGAATCAGGTCCGTCCGCATGCCGCCCAGGAGCTCCGCCGTCGGATAGCCCAGGATTTCCTCTACCGCCGGGCTCGTGTAGAAGACCTTGTGCTGCCGGTCGCGTAACGTAATGCCGATCGAGCTGAATTCAATCAAGGCCCGGAAGCGTTCTTCTTTCTGGGCCAGTTCCCGCGTGTAGGTCAAACGCCGCCAAACGCCAAAGGCGATGGCCAGCAAGCCCAGCACCATGCTGATCGCCAGCGGCACGGCGAATTGTGGGCGCTCCCACAAGGGACGCGGCACTTCGAAATCCACGCGCAGGCTCACCGGCGCCGTGCCCCGGTTCTGCCCGCCCAGCGAGGCGCTGGCCTCCACGACCAGGGTATGCGGCCCCGGGGAAACTCCATTCCGCGTCCACTCCAGCACCTTGCTCCATTCCGACCACGGGCCGGCGTCCAAGCGGGAACGTGTGAGAATGCCGTCGGAGTCGAGAGCCGTCTCGTGCGATCGAGTCCTCCAGGAAATGGAGACCCGGGACTCTTCCACCTGCTTTTGCAAGAGTTGGATCTGCGGCGCCTCGGAAATAGCCGCTGTTTTATCCAAGCAGAAAAGACCGCTGCCGTCCGTGCCGACGCAGACGTTACCCCGATACTCGGCAATCGGCCACAGATCGCCGTTCTCGAGGCCTGCTCCCCCCGAAATCTTGGCAAAGGCGGAATGCTGCCGGTGAAAGAGGCCGCCTCGCGTGGTCACCCACAGCCCGCGATGGTCGTCTTCGAGAATTTGCCAGGCACTGTCTTCAACCGCGTGGTCGCCAATTTTTTCGAAGTGCAGTTTCCCATCCGCTTCAATCACGCCCAAGCCGTTGCCCCGGTCGGTAAAGTAGATCCCGCCGCCGTGTCTGGGCCACAGATCGAAAACAGGACGAGAGCGAACGCCCCGATTCTGATCCCAATGTTCCCAGCGCTCGTTTTGCTGAGCGTTTTGTGCCCCGGACGATTGCGCCGGCCGCAAAACGGAAATTCCGCTCGAGGTGCCGAACCAGAGCGCCCCGTCCGGTGTGCGGCTCACGGCGTAGACCCGCGGGTCGCCCAGGCCCCGAGCCCGGTCCCAGCGCTCAAAGCGTGCCGCGTCTTTCGCCAGTAGAAAGGCGCCGGCTAAATTCTCGGCGGCGTCTCGGGCGCCGCCAGTAGCCAGGGCCCAAATGCGTCCTTTCTCGTCGCGTCGCATCCGGTGAATCTGCGCATCCGGCAGCCCTTCGGCCAACCCATAGCGCCGCCACTGTCCTTGCCGGTAGCGGAAGGCGCCCGTAAAGGTCGCGCCGCTCGAGATCCAGACGCTCCCGTCTTCCCCTTCGGCCAGTCCCGTTACGAGTCCTAGTTCCTGGCCTAAAATGTGGGTCAACTCCCGCCGCTCGCCGTCCGGTTCCACCATCACCAGGCCTCCCGCCGTACCTAGCCACAATGTGCCGTCGGCTGCGGGCAGGATGGACAAGATGTGATTGCGCAGATCGGGAAAGGGAAAGCTCAGCACGCTCCAGCGGTCTAGATGCAGGCGTAGGCAGGCCAGTCCCTTCGGAGTGGCGGCCCACAAGCGCCTTTGCGAATCGAAGTACAAAGCGGTGGCGGCGCGGATCAGGGCGGGAACGGGGCTTAGCCGGGACCAACCCTTAGCGCCGCGCACATAAACCTCGCGTGCGCTATACATTGCGATGCCCTCGCCCCGCTCGGAGATCGCCAAGAGCCGCGCCGACTGTTTGGCCGCGGGCCCCGCCCGGCGCAGCGCTCCCTCCGCATTCCACTCCCACAGCCCGATCCAGGCGGGCGGATAGGTGAAGCTCAAAAGCCCGTCGCCCCGGCGATTCTCGGCGACCGCCCGCACGGTTACGCCTCGCATTAGTTGCAACTGTCCATCAATGGGCGAGGGCAATTGGAGGCGTCGGGCACCTCCCGGCTTCAACTGGAGCAAGCCAGCGTCGGAGGCCACCCAGACAGACGATCCGTAGCTGTACTTCGGCGCTTGGCGCGCCACCAGGCGGCGGGAAACTTCAATGGGCGTAACGGTTTCCGGCCCCGCCGCTTTGGCTGCGGGATGCCAGCTATAGATGTTGTGCGCGGCATCGTCCACCACCACCTCACCCTCGTGCAGGGCGCTGGCTCCCGAGACGAAAAGCGTCCGGCCGCCGGCCAGAAGTTCCCGCGTCTCGCAACCATTCGGGCCCACCACCATTACCCGCCCGCGGACCACGATCAACACGCGGTCCCCCTCAAAAGGCTGCATATGCTGAATGGCTTGCGGGCGGCCGTAGTCCGGTTCCTCTAGGCGCTCCCCTAGCTGCCCCCCTGTCAGCGCGGTGCAGTGGGGGCGGTTCCAGGCATAGCCGTCAAACCAAGCCAAGCCCTTAGCCGTGAGCGCCCAAATCCGGCCCGAAGCCGATTCCGTCACTTGCACGGCTTCGTCCGAGGGCAGACCGTCGCTTACGTCATAGTTCCTCCAGCGCCAGATTTCTTCGATTGAGCCCTCCAGCGTCGGTTCGGCGTGGAAAGAGAGGGCGTCGCGGCCACTTTTTCCAAGAACTTTTCGGCTTTGGCAGTGCGACGCGACCGGAGTTAGCAATCCGCTCACGTAACACGATAAGGCTAATGCTGCGCTTAGCCCATAGCCCCGCCTACGAAATCGCAATCTGAAAAAGGACGCTCCTCTCCTGTTCTTATCGGCCGCTATGCGCCAACAATGCCGACACCATGATAAATCGCCGCCCGGCCAAGCGGCGCGGACGGCGAACGGGTGTATCCCAGGAGATGCTCAAGCCTTAATTGGCTTTACGAATGTAAATACTGCCGTTGTAATTCTTAAAGGTGAAGTCTGGGCCCCCGCCGTTGATCGCGCCCACCGACATCGATTCGTGGCGGATGCGCTTGCGGCCGGGCCGATCCCCATCGCCGGCGAGTTCCTCACGTTTCACTTGATTGGGCTGCATTTGGACGTCAAAGTCGGTATACACTTCGCCGTTCTGCGTCTGCATCTTTAAATTCGCCTTGGTACCAGCCGGCAACGTCACGTCCACGGTGCCGTTATACGAACTGAAGCTCATCGGCTTGCCTTCGTCCACCCTCTTGAATTTCGCCGTGATCTTGCCATTCATCGAATGGGCTACGGCGCTGCCGGAAACGTCCGTCAACTGGATATTGCCGTTTGTCGCATTCAATTCCATCTCGCCGTCCACGCCCTCCACCTGGATCGTCTTACCGTTGGTTGTGTTGAGCTTGAGCGAGGTCTTTACCGGCACCGTCACTACCAGGTTCCCCGCGCGGTTGCGCCAACCGGTGGACACGGTCACCACGTTGTTCTCTTCCTCCACCGTTAGCGAAGAGCCCGAAGAATTCAGGCGGCGCAAGCCGCGAGCCGATTCCGGCACCTCCCGCTCCCGTTCCTGGCTCGGGTTGGCGGCCATTTCGACAAAGACCTCCTTACCCGCATGGGTCTTCACGCTAATCGATCCCTGAAGGATGCTCACCTTTACCGTGCCTGGACGGCTGGGGTCGCGGAAGTTGATCAATAACCGGTCGGCGTCCCCCTGCGCCCACAGTCCCGCCGCCAACCAGGCGGTTCCCAACGCAACTCTCACCATAAATTTCATTTAAACTTTCCTTTCGCGCAAGCGGATGTCGCCGTTCGTGCCTTCGACCCGGATCTCGGGTCCGCCCCGGCCGGCCCGGCCACCCGCATAGCGGTTGCTGCTGACTATACGCCGCAGGCCCCGCTCCGTTACCGTGGGCGGCTGATTGTCGGGAAGCGGCGCAAAGGCGAACGCCGAATAAATCGACCCGTTGCGCGTCCGCAGACGGCAGTCGGCGTCCAGCGGCGAGGCGAATTCCAGATCGATCTCGCCGTTGACGTTCTTCACATAGATATCCATCCGCGGCGCCGCGTCGAAGCGAATGCGGATCTGTCCGTTCACGGTACGCGCCAGCAAGCGTAGCGACGTGGGACACTCTATCTCCACCTGGTGTCGAAACTGGTAGCGGTTCCAGCGCCGCTCCGGCGCCGTCTCCACCCACACGCGCAGTAAATTGTCCTCGACGCGCGGCTCAAACCGCACTTCGCGCTTCGCCATGGCGATGTCTTCGGCAACGTCGGCGCTCCACTCGATATCCGCCCTCACCCGAATCATGCCACCCGCGCCGGCCCGCACCGTCAGGTCTCCATTCACTAGGTCGATATCCAGCCCGGCCACAGTAGCGGGATACTCCCGCTCAAAGCGGGACCGTTCGGCGGCAGCCCGCAAAGCTCCGGCCGCCAGGCACGGCAACAGTGCGCGGCGCAAGACTCCGCTCATTGTATTTTCCTTGCGTCCGGCATTTCCTCGAGGGCCTGCCGCAATCGTTGCTTCACCGCCAAATCCGTCTCCGGGGTCTTGGCCAGCGCCTCGAAAGCCACGGCGGCGCGGGGCTCCTGGAAGTCCACCAGCATTTCAATCAGGCTGATTTGCAAGAGAGGCGAATCCTGATACAGCAAGGCGTCGGCCAGCGAGGCGCGCACCTTAGGCCGTCCGGCGAATTTGCGCAGCGCGTCGGCGGCGGCCAGGCGCACATCGACGCTCGAATCCCCGCGCAGGGTGGCAATCAGCGCGCTCACCACCTCTTCGTCGGCGCTCTCCAGCGCTCCGGAGTAACTCACCCCCCGCAGACGTTCGACCGCGCTTTGCTGCTGCAACATGCTGACGGCCATTAAACTGCGCATGCTCTGCATTTCTCGGCGCGCCTCGGCGATCTCGGCTTTGGCTTCCCGCGAGGCCGCGTAATTGCCCGACCAGAAACCGAGGCTCAACAGCAGACAAGCCGCCGCCGCCCAGCCAGACCAGCCGGACCAGCCGGACCAGACCCGCGGGTCCCGTAGCGCCGGCATCCGAACTTCACGCTCCAGCCTCCGGGCAAATCCGGCCGCAAACTCCGCGCTTGGCCGCGGCGCGGGAAACTCGGCCAGTTGCCGCCACAGTTCGATTTCTTCGCGGCAAAGTTCGCACTCCCGCGCATGCTCCTCAAAGGAAGCACGCTCGCCCCCGCGCAAGCGCCCTTCCAGATAGGACGCGAGGCGGCGCTCGCCTTCCGGACAAAAAGTATGTTCCCTCATGGGGCTGATCTCCTCTCGAGCAGTGCTTGATACGTTTCCCGCAGGCTGGCCAGGGCGCGGTGCAGGCGCACGCGCGCCGCCCCGGCGTCGCAACCCAGGATCTGGCCTATTTGTTCGTGCGGCATTTCTTCAAAGCGAGCCAAGACCAGGATCTCCCGCTTGGCGGGCGAAAGCCGCCGCAGCGCCTCCGTCAAGAGCGCGTTGTCCTCCAGGCTCTCCAAGCGTTCGCGCGCATCTCCCCCGCTGGCGGCGGCCAACTCCACACTTTCGTCCCATTCCCCTTCAAAGCGCCGCTTACGCCAGTGGTCCATCTGCAAGTTCCGGACGATGGAATACATCCAGGATTCAAAGCGATGCCCATCGCGAAAGCTTGTACGAAAGCGCAGCATCCGAAAAAACGCTTCCTGCACCAGGTCTTCGCTTAACTGCCGGTCCTGGTTAATGCGCCAGCAATAGCGGAAAAGCCGTTCCCCATGGCGGGCAAAAAGCTGGCCCAGGATTTGGGTATCGCCGTCGCGCACCCGCGCCATCAGCGCCTCATCGGAATCGGCCTCGGATTGAATTGGATTTGCCAGCGCCAAAAATGCAGCCTTCTAGGCCTCATACGCGGCTGCGATCCCAGTGTTACGTTTTATTTTTGCCCGACCAGGCGGAATACCTGGCGCGCCACAGGCAGGCGCTCCCCGATATTCTCGAGATTGGTGAGCCAGACAAAGGCGAAGCGATGCTCCGGTCGCAAATAAAGAATCGAGCTTGCGCCCTGCTGCCCTCCGGTGTGATAAATCTCGCGGTCCCCTTCGGGCGCTTTAGCCAAACTCCAGCCCAGCCCGTAGCCCGTGTTCTTTCCCACCGCCGTTTTTCCAGGGGTCCACATGAGTTCGATCGTCTCGTGGCGCAGGATCTGCTGCCGGTAGAGCCCGTCGGCAAAACGCAATAAATCGTCCACAGTCGATACCAGCCCGCCGCCCGGAATTTTGCCCGTGTTGTCGTTGTAGGCGCAATCTTCCACGTCGCCGCCCTCGCTTAAGCGGTACCCGGCGGCCCGCCGCTGGGAGGGTCCCCGTCCGTGGTCCGGGCCCGTCTGGCACATTCCGGCGGTGGCCAGAATCTTATCTTCCAGCCATCGCTCATAAGTCATTCCGCTGGCGCCTTCGATCGCGCAACCGAGCAGCGAATAGCCGTAGGTCGAATACAGATACCTCGTCCCGGGCGGATGCTGCAGCGGGTCGGCGGCGAACTTCCGCAGCGACTCGCCCACACTGCCAAAGCGCACGGCATTGTTCATGTCCTCCGGTCCCGTGTAGTGCCGTATACCGCCCAAGTGCCCCAGCAACTGGCCTAGTGAGAGCGGGAAAGCTTTCGCCGGAAATGCGGGGCAGTAGCGCCGCACGTCGTCTGTCAACTGGAGCTTCTTTTGCTCAAACAGATAGAGCAGCGCCGCCGCCGTGATTGGCTTGCTGACGGAGGCGATGCGAAAGGGCGTATCGCGGCGGACGGGCCGATTCAACTTGATGTCCGCGCTCCCGTTAGCCCTGGCCCACAGGGTCTCTCCGCGATAGTAAATGGCGGCGGCGTAACCCGGAATCTTCCGTCTCGATTTCTCGGCGTCCAGCAGCCTTGACACGAGCGTAAAGTCCTGTCCCCAAGCTTGCGGGCTCAGGGCCAGCAACACGCAGACGGCAATGTAGGTGGCCTGCATCCGGATCGACTCTCGATCTTAACGCAAGCTATCCGGCCTTGGCCACAGTAGGCCAGCCCTGGCATCGAGCGGCACGGCCCGGCTGCCTAGCGTTTCGTCCCGGCCTCGGCGTACTTGCCTTGCGGAAGTTTAGCGGAGGAGAGCTTGAAGAAGTCGGCAAACCCTTTGCTCTCCTTTTTCGTCTCCCCAAGCCTTGGAGCCCGCCGGTCCAGCAGGGCGGCGGCCAACGCCGTGTATTGCTTACCCAGTTCGCTCTTGGGCTCCACTTCCTTACCCATCGTGAGCGCCCGGTGCACTCCTTCATAGTCGTTCGGCAGGCTCATCGCCACGGGCAGCCCCAACTGGTGGGAAATCTGCTCGGCGGTAATCAGCGGTCGTTTGGTCATCCGGTTCAAAAGAATGCTGACCTTGTCGCCCAGATCCAGTTGCCGGAGGAACTGGTACTTCTCGCGCGCCAGATGCAGGGACGGAATCTCCGGAGTGCAGACCAGAAAGATCTTCTTGGACTCCTGCATCACCTCTAGCGAATACTTCTCCATGTTGCCCGACAGGTCCACGCAGATCGCCTTGTAATTCTTCCGCGCGTAGTTCATCATTTCGCGCAGTTGCGCGTTCTCCAGCCGCACGCCCGGATTGATCTTGCCGGAATGCAGCACGTCCAGGCTGCCTTTTTTGGTCACCAGTTGCGGCCACAGCGACTCGTCCATGGCGCCGGCGTGCTCCACGGCGTCCAGCACCGAGTAGCCATTGTCCAGCTTCAACATAAAGCGGGTTAAGCCGGAGTTTAGATCCAGGTCCACCAGTAGCGTCTTCGTGTCTCGTTCGCGGCACAGGGCCAGCGCCGCGTTCACCGCCGTGGTAGTCGTACCCGCCCCGGGCTTGGACGGCAGAAAACTGTAAACGTATTCGGTTAAATCTGTGACGGGCGGATTTTTCTCGGCTTGTTCCCGCACCCGCTGAATGGTTTCCCCGACGCTCGAAGTATGGAAGGGCGGAGCCAGAAACTCCCGGATGCCCGCCCGCATCAGCATCAGCAGCACCTTGTGGTCCGCTTGTTCGCTAAAGACTACAATTTGCACGCCGGGCGCGTCTTTTTCCATGGCCTGGGCGACGCCCAAACTTTTATCAATGTCGCTGATGCCCAGAAAGATTACCTGCGGGGCGTGGAATTGCACCAGCCGGATCAATTCTTCGTCTTCCGGGTAGTAATCGAAGTCCTTAGCGACGTTGATGTCGCCCAGATCCTGAAAACACTGGTACAGCAGGTTCACCAGATTGCCGTCCGGGCAGATGATTAAGCTCTTCAAGACCATAGGTTGCATTCCGAAATCGAGTACAACTCTAAAATCGAGCATTCGCCGCAGACGATCAAGGGGCCATTTACCTTAGGGGGTACTAAGGAATACACCTAGATTCCGCGCCCCCTCCTTAATTTAGCCGCGCTGCGCTAGGATCACGATATGGCTAAGCTTATGGAGATTCAGTGCCCGTGCTGCGAGGCGAAGCTAAAGGTGGATATCGTCACCGAATCCGTGATCACCTTTGAGGAAAAAAAGAAGGGCCCCGCCATTGAGGATTTTGCCAAAGCTGTGCAAAACCTAAAGGGCGAGGCCGCTAAACGGGAAGAAGCCTTTCAAAAGAGCTTCCGGGCCACCAAAGCGCAGGGTGACGTCTTTAACAAGAAGTTCGATGAACTCTTGAAACAGGCCAAAGAAAAGCCTGACGCTCTAAAGCCCCGCAAAGCCTTCGACGTGGAGTGACCTTCGGCTTAGAGTGAGCGGAGGGGAGAAATTTTCCTTCTTACAAGGTGTTTCTTACCCGGTCTTTCCCCTTAGGCGTGGCGTGTGCTCCATAGGGCCCGGCCCAGCAGCAGACCCGCCACTAGCGCGATTCCGAAGGCCGGCACCGGATGCTTCCGCAGCATCAGGCGGCAGTCCCGCGCAAAGCTTTCCCGCGTGGCCGTGCGCAGATAATCCGCGCCATCGGTCAATTTTTCCGCCGCATAGACAGCCTGAGACTCTATCTTCTCGGCGCCTTCCAGGATCCGGTCAGACCCGCTAGCCATCGCATTGGCCAACTTATCCTTGCCCGTCTCCACGCCGCGCTCAAGCTTGGCGCCCGCGTTTTCTAGGCCGTCCTGTAAACCCTGGATCTTGGTTTCTGTATAGTTCATAGTCTTTACCTCAGCCTCTTGCGTGCACGCAGGGGGCCATTGCCACGCTGTGGCTCCTCTTCCTCGGCTGGGCGGGATTGGAGCACTACGTGCATGTAATGCGGGTAGAGGTATACAACCACCATGATTTCTTTTCTCACCTGGCTCATCTTCGGACTCGTTGTAGGAGTTCTGGCCAAGTTCCTTCTGCCGGGCAAAGATCCCGGCGGCATCTTCATCACCATCCTGCTCGGTATTGCCGGCTCTATCCTCGGCGGTTGGGTAAGCACACTGCTCGGCTTTGGCGCCAATGGTCAAACTGCAGGCTGGATCATGTCCATTCTGGGCGCGATTGCGATCCTCGCCATTTACCGGGCGATGAATGGGCGCAGCAGCGTTTCCGTCTAGGCCAAATCGTGGGGACGGGCGTGCCGCTTACGCCCGTCCCGCTTTTCTGCGCTAGGCTTGCGCGACTGCCCTTAGTCCACGCCCACGAACGTCGTAGTGGTGCCGCTTGGCGGGTCGTATTCAATCGCGCCGTCTTGCACCGCAAACACTCCCACTTCCTGATACTTCTCCGTCCCTTTCTCGTCCGTGCGGTAGGCTCGGAAGCGCTTGGCCCGGCTTCCCTTCACCGCAATCCGCAAGGGCAAGCCCCAGGTCGCAATCGAACTTGAAACCACGAAAGCATCGGCATACTTCGTCCCTTCGCCGCTAAACCCGATTAGGTGCACTTGGCTATTGGCTGCCATCGTATACACCACCCGCATGCCCCGATGTCCCGCTTTCGTCAATTGCTTATAAAAGTAATAGCCCTGGGTCACCTCGTAGCTGCCGTCGTCTCGTACTCGGATCGCCGTGCCGGCGTTGGGGTCGCCTCCCACCCACGAGGGAGCATGCTGAATCCCCGCCCAAGGAATCACGGCGTTCGCCGCGGCCGCGTAAATGTTCTCATGCACCATCCGCACAAAGCGTGTATCCATCTTGCCCCAACTCATCGACGTGACCCAGGCGTGCAAATCCGGCCGCTTTTCCCGCAATAGCCCCATGGTTAGGCCATGCGCGGGCCCGTAGCTCATCTTCGTCATGTCGCCATTGACGAATCCATGCGTTGTCACCAGCCCCAAATTCCGCAATGCCTCGGCGTCCTCGGCCAAAGCCGCCGCATAGCCCCAGTGATAGAAGCGCGTCCAGTTGGAGGGTTCGCCATTGGTTGCCCATAAATCCTTCCAGCCCCGCCGCCGGATTTCCGCCGCCGCCGTCTTCACGAAAGCGTTCACGTCCTCAGGCCGCCAATACGCGTTGTAGTCGAAGGACTCCAGCCGTTGCTTAGCTTCGTCGAAAGTCCAGCGGTAGAAATCTTCCCCCTCGTTGTGGGGAGAAACATAACGCACCGCCAATCCTTTTTCCCGCAGGTATCCCACCCAATCCAGGACGTAGCGAACCAAGCCCGGCATCCGCTCGAGATCCAAGTCGCGCCCGCCAATGAAACGTTGCTTGGTTGCCCAAGCCGGTGGCCCGTAAAGGGTTACGATGACCGCCAAGTCTTTGGTCTTCGCTCCATCCAGCGCAAACCGAACTAGATGCCTTGTTGTGGACTCGTGGTCGAACTCCGCCTCCGGCGCTGTCTGATGCCAGGGATCCAAAAACATCTTCAGCAGGTCCACCTCCAGCCCTTCCCGGCCAAAAACCAACTCGTTGATCTCCCGCTTCTGCCGTTCCCCCAGTCGCCCATAGCCCCCGTAATCCTGCGGTTGCCGCGCATAGTCCCGAGTCTGCGCGGCCTCCACATAATTGAAGCCAAAGCCGTCCCAAGGCTGTAGTTTCTTGGAGAAATCCACCTCGGCGGGTATCGCGCGCAGTGGCTGTCCGTACCCGCCCACGGCAAGAGCGAGGAGCAACAAAGTAAAAAGTGCCATCCCGTCGCCCTAGCCTAGCGCCTGCTCCAGATCCCAGATTAGATCCTCAATATCTTCGAGCCCAATCGAGAGCCTCACCATGGAAGGCTCAACGCCTGCCGCTTTCTGTTGTTCGGCCGTCAACTGTTGATGGGTGGTCGAGGCGGGATGGATCACCAGGCTCCGCGCATCGCCTACATTGGCCAAATGGGAGAAGATCCGCAGCCCATCCACGAACTTCTTGCCTTCCTCGTAGCCGCCCTTCAAGCCAAAGCTGAACACCGCCCCAGGACCTTTCGGCAGATACTTCGCCGCCAGCGCGAAATACGGATTTGATTTCAGCCCTGGATAGCGCACCCACTCCACCTTGGGATGCTTCTCCAGATACTCGGCGACGGCCGCGGCATTAGCCACATGCCGGTCCATGCGCAGCCCCAACGTTTCAATGCCTTGCAGGAAAAGGAATGCGTTAAACGGGCTCAGGCAGGGGCCCAGATCCCGCAGTCCTTCCACGCGCGCCTTGATGATGTAGGCGATATTGCCGAAGGTCTCGGAAAACTTCATCCCGTGATAGGCCTTGGCCGGTTCGTTTAATTGCGGAAAATTCCCTTCCGCCCAGGGAAACTTGCCGGAATCCACCAGGATGCCGCCGATGGAAGTTCCGTGGCCGCCCATGAATTTCGTCAAACTATGGACGACAATGTCGGCGCCAAAATCGATCGGCCGGCAGAGGTAGGGCGTGGCAAAGGTGTTGTCGATCACGAGCGGAATCTTGGCGTCGTGCGCAATCTTCGCCACCGCCTCGATATCGAGAACGCTGCCGCGCGGGTTCGAGATCGTTTCTCCGTACAACAGCTTCGTTTTGGGCGTGATCGCCTTGCGAAAATTCTCGGGATCGTCCGGGTCGACGAAGGTCGTCTCGATCCCCATTTTCCGGAAGCTCACGTCGAACTGCGTATAGGTTCCGCCATAAAGATTGCTAGCTGACACTATATGGTCACCCGCTTCACATAGGCTCGTGATTGCCAGCAATTGCGCCGCTTGGCCGGAGGCGAGCGCCAGCGCCGCCACGCCATTTTCGAGGCTCGCCACTCGCGCTTCCAGCACGCCGGTCGTCGGGTTCATAATCCGCGTGTAGATGTTGCCGAACTTCTGCAAGCCAAACAACTCTGCGGCGTCCTGGGAATCCTCAAAGGCGAAGGAGGTGGTCTGGTAAATGGGCACGGCCCGCGCCTTCGTGGCGGGGTCCGGGTCGTATCCCGTGTGCAGGCTTCGCGTATGGAAGCCGAGGGGCTTTTCGATCTTGGCAGTCTTCATCTTCCGTCATGCTAGCCGATTGAGTGGCAGAATTGAGGGTTGGATACCCGCTTGAAGATCGTTTCCCTGGACATGGCCAGGGCTCAACAGGACCTCGACCCCGCACTGCTGCCCGTGCGCATCGATCTCGATCCCCTTTACTCCCCCCAAGCTGAGGCGCTGGCCGCCCTAGGCCGTCCCCTGCTTCTCGTGATCGGCCCCAAACCAAATGAATATTTGAGCCAGCACGCCCGCGCCGAGATGGCGGCCAGCCTCGCTTGCGTGCGCTGGGTGGTTACCGAAGACGCAAATTTTCCGGGCCAGATCGATCTCCGCCCGCAGGAGTCCGAGTGGCTCCGTAACTTGGATTCGGTCGTCCTTACCAAGAGTGGGATGAAATAAGGTTTTGGCCCGGATCTTAATCGTGCGCCTGGGAGCCATGGGGGACGTCCTCCACGCCCTGCCCGCCGTCTCCGCCTTGCGCCAAGCTCAGCCCCTCGCCGAACTCGCCTGGGCCATCGAACCCAAATGGATGCCGCTGCTTGAGGGCTCCGGTGTGGTCGATCACATCTTGCCTCTAAACCGCCGCGACGCGCTCAGCGTCTGGACCGCCTGGCGCTGGCTCCGCCGCTGGCAACCCGACTTGAGCTTCGACTTCCAAGGCCTGATCAAGAGCGCCCTGGTCTCGTGGCTCAGTGGCGCCTCGCGCCGGATTGGCTTCGCCGAGGGCCTGCGCGAAGAAGCCGCGGGTGTCTTCTATCAGGAAGCCCGGCCGGGCGGGGCAGGGCACGTCATCGACAGGAACGGCCGCCTGCTGGGCCTCGCCCCGGTCGCGCCCTATCTCCCGCAAGGCTTCCCCGACGGCGCGCTGCCGGACGGCCCCTTTGTTCTGGCCGCCCCTTTGGCGGGCTGGACATCGAAGCAATGGCCCCTCGATCGCTACGGGGAAATTCATCGCCGCCTCGCCACGCGCGGCTACACGCTCGTGCTCAACGTCGCCCCCGGCCAAGCTACCCCGGAAGGGCCTTGGCGCCACGAGAGTTCGATCGCCGGCTTGATCGACGCGACGCGCCGCGCCTCGGCCGTGCTGGGTCTCGATAGCGGTCCTCTGCATTTGGCCGCCGCCTTGCGTAAACCGGGCGTCGCCCTCTTCGGCCCCACCGATCCCGCGCGCAATGGTCCCTATGGCGGCACCATCCGTACCTTGCGCACGCCTGGGGCCGAGACCACCTACCAGCGGGGCGCAAGTATTTCTCAAAGCATGGCCGCCCTCGATGTAAACCAGGTATGGGCCGCCCTAGTGGAGTGCCTGCCATGAGCCAGTTGCGCAAACATTGGTTCCCCAAACCCTACGCCGACCGCGTCATGCGCCTGCGCGTCCCCAGCGGCTTCCTCCTGGCTCTTGCCTTCGCCTATTTCGCCCAGCCCAGCCTCGCCAGCCTCCCCGCCGGCGCCTTCCTGGGCCTGGCCGGACTCGCCCTCCGCGCCTGGGCCGCCGGCCACTTGGCCAAGAACCAGCAACTTTCCACCGGCGGTCCTTACGCCTGGACGCGCAACCCCCTGTACCTTGGCACCTTTCTCACGGCCCTCGGCTTGGCTTGGTCCGCGCAAAGCTGGCTCGTCTTCACGGTGGTGGTCGCGGTCTTCGTTCTGGTCTACCTGCCGGTTATGGAGCAGGAAGAGCAGCACCTCGTCAAACTCTTCGCCGGCTATCGGGACTACGCCGAACGCGTGCCCCTCCTCTGGCCCCGGGTCCCCACGTCTCCCGGCACGGGCGCCTTCACGCTCGCGCGCTACCGCAAGAACCAAGAGTGGAAAGCATCGCTCGCCTGGCTGCTCGGCATGGCCTATCTGTTATGGAAAACCTGGCCGTAGTTCTTGCGCAAGTGCGTAATCCGCTAAACATTGGCGCCGCCGCCCGCGCCATGGCCAACTTCGGCTTTCGCGATCTGCGCCTCGCCGCCGCCTACCGCGTCGCCAGTGAAGAAGCCCGCTCCGGCCCCAACGCCGACGAGGTCCTGCTTGCCGCCCAGGATTTCCCCGACCTCCCCTCGGCGATCCACGATGCCACTCTGGTCATCGGCACCACCTCGGCCACCAAACGCGATGTGCGTCTCGAGATCAAGCGCCTCGAACAAGCCGCACCTCTGCTGCGCGCCGCCGCCTCCACGCACAAGATCGCCCTTCTGTTTGGGAGCGAAAAGTTCGGTCTCTCCAACGAAGAGATGACCTATTGCCACTGGCTCATCCGCATCCCTACCGTGGAAGAAGTGCCGAGCATGAACCTCGGCCAGGCCGTTGCTCTCACCCTCTACGAGCTCATCCGCGACCCCGGCATCCACGCCGAAGGTCCCTCGCTCCCGGCGCGCGCACCCTCCGTCCTGCTCGAAGAAATCTCCCAACGCCTCACGGAGGCGCTGGCCATTGCCGGCTACGTCCATATGGAGACCGTCGCCGAAAAGGTTCGCCGCACCATTCGCCGCATGGATTGGCGTGAGGACGACGCCGTTATGTGGCTTGGCATGCTGCGCCAGATCCTCTGGAAGCTGCGCCATCCCTCCTAAATTGTTTTAGTTGCATGGCAAGCGGCTGGCACTTGATATATAGTCAAACCAGCTTATATGAGGTCCTTTCGCATCACTCTCGTTTCCTTGCTTTGTCTGCTCGCTTGCGCCGTATTCGCGCAAGATCCACGCGGTGTCATCATTGGCCGCGTCACGGACGCCTCCGGCAGCCCCCTGGTGGGCGCCAAACTCAAGATCACCAACGCCGACACGGGCATTGCGCTCAATGCCTCCACCAATGAGGCTGGCGACTATCGCGCGCCCTATCTTAACCCTGGCACCTACAATGTCGAAGCCGAAGCCCCGGGCTTCTCGCGCCTGCTGCGCTCCGCCGTCCAGGTGCGCACCACGGAAACCGTCACGCTCGACATCGAGATGAAAGTCGGCCAGGTCAACGAGTCTGTCGAAGTCAAGGCCGAAACGCCGCTTCTCAATTCCGCTGACGTCTCCCTCGGCCAAGTCATCGACCAGCGCCGCATTGAAGAACTGCCCCTCTTCGCCGGCAATGCGATGGACCTCGTCCACCTCGCCCCCGGCACCGTCAATGGCACCAACCTGCGCCTCCGCAAGGCGCCCTTCAACAGTGCGCCTTCCTCTTTCGGTACCAACGGTACCGGCAATAATAACAACGACTTCACCATCGACGGCGTCGTGAACGTCTATTCCGACGGTACCGCTCCGCGCGTGGCCTTCTCCCCGCCCCAGTTCGCCATCGCCGAGTTTAAGGTCCAAACCAGCGCCTTTGACGCCTCGGCCGGCTTCTCGCTCGGTTCCAACGTCAACGTCACCACCAAGTCCGGCACCAATGCCATCCACGGGGAAATCCATCACTGGCTCCGCCACTCCAAGCTCGACGCCCCCACCATCTTCCAGAACCGCGTGGGCCAAGGCCTTCCGCTATACCAGGACAACCGTTTCGGCGGCTCGGCCGGCGGCCCCTTGAGCATCCCCAAACTCTATTCCGGCAAGAACCGCACTTTCTGGTTCTACGCCATCGAGGCCAACCTCTTTGGCGACCCTAACAATAGCCAAACCACCACCGTTCCCACCGCGGAAATGCGCCGCGGGGACCTCTCCCCGCTGCTGCGCATCCCCGGCCAGAACAATCAGGTCTACGATCCCGCCACCACCGTGGCCGCCGCCAATGGCCGCTTCCAGCGCACTCCTTTCCCCAACAACGTCATTCCCACCAGCCGTCTCGATCCGGTCGCTCAAAGGCTGCTTCAGGCCTGGCCTTCCCCCAACCAGACCGGTACCACCGATTTCCGCAACAACTTCTTCCTGGCCAGCAAGGCGCTGGAAACCTATTGGACCAACATCGGCCGCATCGATCATGCCTTCAGCGAAAACCACCGCATCTTCTTCCGCTTCCACCGCGATTACTGGCAGGAAGACAAGAACCGCTTCTTTGGCCCCGACAACATCAGCGGCGTCATCCTGAACCGCATCAACCGCGGCGCGGCCTTCGACGACGTCTATGTCCTCAAGCCCACCCTCCTGCTGAATGTCCGCTATGGACTGACCCAACAGGAATTCCCCGAGCGCCGGGTTTCCCGCGGCTTTGACCTTGCCAGCCTGGGCTTCTCCCCGGCCCTCGTGAATTCCATCCCTAAGGACCTGGCTACCTTCCCGCGCTTGAACGTCGCTCCCTGGTCCACGGTCTCCAATTGGGAGTCCCAGGACGGCACCACCGCGTCTCTCATTCACAACCTCAATTCCACCCTCACTTGGAACAAAGGCCGGCACAATCTCCGCTTCGGCTTCGATTGGCGCAACCTGCGCGAAAACCGCAATCGCTTTGCCAACTCCACTTCGCCCGACCTGAACTTCAACTCCGTCTTCACCCGCGGTCCCCTGGACAACGCCCCCGATCAGGCCACCGGTGGCGCCATCGCCTCCTTCCTGCTCGGCATTCCCTCCACCAATAGCAACATGGGCGTGAATGCCTCTTACGCCGAACGCAACTCCATCTACGGCTTCTATATCCAGGACGATTTCAAGGTCTCCAAGAAACTCACCCTCAACCTCGGCCTCCGCTACGAAGTCGAATCCCCCACCACCGAGCGCTACAACCGCGCCGTCCGCAACTTCGACCAAACCACGCCCAACCCCGTCGACGCCGTCGCCCGAGCGCAGTACGCCGCTTCCCCCATCCCGGAACTCCCGGCCAGCCAGTTCCGCGCCTTGGGCGGCCTTACCTTCGTCAACGCGGGCGGCAATCCCCGCGGCTATTGGAGTACGGCCAAAAAGAACTTCATGCCCCGCATCGGCCTCGCCTACCAGTTCGATCCTAAGACGGTCCTCCGTGCCGGCTATGGCATCTACGTTGCCCCGCTGGGCACTTTGTACACCAACACCGAACCCGCCGGCTTCAGCCTGAATACTCCTGTGCAGGCCTCCCTCAACAACGGCCTTAGCTTTATCGCCTCTACGGGCAACCCCTTCCCCAACGGTCTGACCCAGCCGGCCGGCGCTGCCGGCGGCCTCCTTACCAACATCGGCCAAGGCGTCAACGCCTTCCCCGAAACCCGCCTGAACCCTTACGCCCAACGCTGGAGCTTCGGCCTGCAGCGCACCCTCCCTGGCGCCTTCCTCATCGAAGCCTCCTATGTGGGCAACCGCTCCACGCGCCTGAACGTGTTCCGCAACATGAACTTCACGCCCGCGCAGTACCTCTCGACGGCCAATTCCCGCGACAATGCGACCAACGCGTTCTTGACGCAAAACTTCCCCAATCCCTTCCGCGGCACCAATCCGATCTTTGGCGCCAATCAGACCCGGGCGAACCTCCTGCGCCCCTATCCCCAATTCGGCAACGTCAACATCTACGAGCCCATCGGCTACAACTGGTACCACTCGCTCCAAATGCGCGTCGAACGCCGCTTCGGCCAGGGCTTCACCTCGCAGCTTTCCTATACCTGGTCCAAGAACATGCAAGCCACGGAAATGCTGAACGATCAGGACCTTACTCCTTACGAGGTGGTCTCGGACCTTGATCGCACCCACCGCATCACGGCTTCCGGCATTTGGGAAATTCCCTTCGGCAAAGGCCGCCGCTTCGGCGCCAATCTGAATCCCGTCGTCAATGGCGCGCTCGGCGGCTGGCAGATCAGCGTCGCCATGCAGCACCAGTCCGGCCAACCCTTGGGCTTCGGCAACGTTTTCTTCTACGGTGATCTGGACAATGTGCTCCTGCCCAAGGAGCAACGCGGCGTCGATCGTTGGTTCAACGTCAACGCGGGCTTTGAGCGCGCCGCCGCCAACCAGCCGGTGAATAATTTGCGCCGCTTTCCCAACCGCTTCAATGGCATCCGCGGCCCCATCCAACACCGCTGGGACGCGAGCGCCATTAAGAAATTCGCCATCACCGAGCGCTTCCAGTTACAGTTCCGCGCCGAGTGCTTCAACCTGGCCAACTTCGCCAACCTCGCTAACCCCAACACCAACGTGACGGCCAACAACTTCGGCGTCATCACCGGCCAGGATCCGCCCCGCAGTTGGCAAGGCGCCCTGCGCCTGACCTTCTAGAAATGGGTTGAGAATATCGCCGCGTCTCGGCCACTAGTTCCCTAGCTGGCCGGACGCCGCAACTTCGATGCCGCGCTCAAGCCGCTCCTTTCCGATCCGGCCTCCTTGCTCCTGCGCCGCTTGACGGGTGCTAAGGCCATCCGGCGCGCGCTCAACGCAGAGCTTTCGTCACTGAAACCACTCCGCGCAGACCTCTTGTTCGAGCTCGAAGACAACTCGATTTTCCACCTGGAACTGCAGGCGTAGAACGATGCGCAAATCGGCCTGCGCACGGCCCGTGTGCCAGGCCGTCCTCTAGGTGGGCGAGCCTCCTCTTTCCATGCCGGATGAATTTCGCTCTGGCGCGGGCGTCGTGCCGTTTGCGATGTTCGATATTCGCTCTCTCGATGCCCGGGTCTTGCTCCGCTCGCCCCATGCTCACGATGTCGTCGTCGCCCTTCTCGCCGGGGGCGGCAGGGAACTCGTGCCCCAGATCCTTTCCCGCATCGCGCAATTGCCTGCACCACAGCGGGAACTGGCCGCCTCCCAATCGCTCTGGATCCAATAGCCCCGCGGCGTCATCGTGAAACCGAAGGAGAATTTCAACTTGCCGATTACCCGCACCGTCGCGCAGAACCGCAAGTATTTCAAGAAGAAGTTCCGCCTGGAAGGCAAGGCCGACGGTATCTCTCTCCCTGCAGATCCGCAAGAAATCTAGGCGCCACCCGCGTTGGATCCCCAAACTCCTTGAATCCGCCACCCCCGAGCAAACCGACACTTGGACGCTTCATCTTCTCGACGCGAATTCCCTTGAGGAACTCCAGGGGCCTGCGCCGGCCCTCAAGTCCAATCGACACCGCGCCCCAAAGACCTAGAGCCGGTCCTCGGTAGCCGCCTGCAGGCGCGCGGTCACTTTCATCTTGGCCTTGCCGCGCAGGAATTCAATCTCAATCGGATCTCCTCCCCGCTTGCCGCGCAGTGCCTTTGGAATCGAATCGCCGCTCTCGGCCTTTCTCCCATTGATCGAAGTCAGCAGATCTCCGCCGATCACAATCTCATAGCGCCCGCCCAGCACCACCACCCGGTTACCCGCCTTGATGCCCGCTTCGGCCGCCGCCGAACCGCGCCGCACGCCCTGTACCAACAGCCCGCCCTCGGCTGGGTAGCCTAATTCCTCGGCCAAGTCCCCGGCAATTGGCAACACGCTCACGCCCAGCACCGGCGGGGCGTATTTACGTCCGCTGGAAAACGAATCCACCATGTCGCGCCCGCGGTTAATCGGCATCGCAAAGCCAATGCCGATGCTGCCCTGTGCGCCATAAATGGCCGTGTTGATGCCAATCACGTTGCCTTGCGAATCCAAGAGCGGCCCGCCCGAATTGCCGGGATTGATCGAAGCGTCCGTCTGAATCATCCCCTGTAACTCCCGGCCGTTCTCGTCGCCAATGGTGCGCCCGAGCGAACTGATGATGCCCGTCGTCAAAGTGCCTTCGAGCGCGAAGGGGTTGCCGATGGCCAGCACCTTCTGGCCGATCTGCAACTTCTCGGAATCACCCAAATTCAAGAACGGAACCTTCGTGCCCCGCGCATCGATTTGGATCAGCGCCAGGTCGTTGTCCGGATCTTTATCGAGCAGAGTTGCTTTGAAGTTCTTCTTGTCTGACGTAGAGACCACCAATTGCTCGCTGCCGCTCACCACGTGGTAGTTCGTGAGCACCTGCCCGTTCTCGTTGATAAAAAATCCCGACCCCGTGCTCTTGGCCGGATACACCTGCATAAACCAGTTCTGCCGCAGCGTCGTCGACGTGATGAATACCGTGGCCGGGTTCGCCTTTTTGTATACCTCGATGTTGTTGTTCTCGTCGCTCGATAGCCCCGCGCCCTGAATTGTGGATGGCCCAGACCACAAGGGTCCGCTCGCCACGCCGCTTCCTCTGGACAGGAAGCCGAACGGCTCCCACTTTCCCACCGAGGTGGCCAGAACAAATCCCGCCACCATCAGGGCGGCCAACGTAAAAATTCGCAGCTTCATTGCAATCGGCTCTCTTGTTCCAATTTAATCAGTTCGGCGTGCACCGCAAGGGTCCTGTGGCGGGTTTCTTCTTCCGTCCCCGAGCTATCAATCACGTAATCGGCGTATTTCTTCTTTTCTTCAGCCGCCATCTGCCGCGCCAGCCGACGCCTCACTTCGTCCTCGGTCCAACCGCTTCGTGCCCGTGCGCGCGCCACTTGCATTTCCTCCGGGCACCAGGTCACGATCAGCCGGTCAAAGTTCCGGTAGTTTCCCGTCTCAATCAAGATCGCCGCCTCCACCACCGCGATAGTCCTCGGGTCCCGCTCGCCGGCGTCCTTCATCCATCTCTCCTCATAAGCGAAGACGGCCGGATGCACGATCGAGTTCAATTTCTCCAGCGCCGCCTCATCGTTGAACACCAACCCGCCCAGTTTCCGGCGGTCAATCTCGCCATCGGTACCTACTATCGACGAACCAAACTCCGAAACGGTACGCCGAAAAAGCTCTTGCCCCGCGCGTAGCAATTCGTGACCCACCTCGTCGGCCTTCAGCAATTGGCAACCTGCCTCCACCAGCACCTTCCCCACAAAACTCTTGCCCGTCGCCAAGCCCCCCGTCAGCCCCACCCGCAGCATCCCGCGCCGCCTAAGCTTGGCTTTCCGCCGCGCGGACCGTATTGGCCATCAGCATCGCAATCGTCAGCGGCCCCACACCTCCCGGCACCGGCGTATAGGCTTCGCTCAATCTCTTCATCGCCTCCGGCTCCACGTCGCCCGTCAGCCGGCCGTCCACACGGTTCATGCCTACATCGATCACCACGGCCCCAGCCTGAATGTGCGCTTCGCCCAATAGCTCCGCCCGCCCGATCGCCGCCACCAGGATATCCGCGCGCTTGCATTCCTCGGCCAGGTCCGCCGTCCGGCTATGGCAAATGGTCACCGTCGCGTTGGCCTCCAGCAACATTACGGCCATCGGCTTACCCACAATCCCGCTCCGCCCCACCACTACCGCGCGCCGCCCCGCAATGGGAATCTCATAGCGCCGCAACAGCTCCATCACGCCCGACGGCGTGCACGGACGCAGGCCCGCCTGCCCGTCCAGCATCCGCCCGGCATTGTACGGGTGAAAACCGTCCACATCCTTGCGCGGGTCGATGGCCAGCAGCACCGCCTGCACGTCGATTTGTCTGGGCAAAGGTAACTGCACCAGAATCCCATGCACCCCCGGGTCCGCATTCAGCCCGGCTACGATTCCCAGCAGGCTCTCCGTCGTCAAATCGGCCGGCGGCGTCAGCTTCAGGCTCCGGATGCCCAACTTTTCGCAGGCGAGCATCTTGTTCTTCACATACACCTGCGACGCCGGGTCTTCCCCCACCAGCACCACCGCCAGCGTCGGCGCGCTTCCGGTGGAGGCCAGCGCCTCCACCCTCGGCTTGAGTTCATCGAGAATCCGATCGCGGATTAACTTACCGTCGAGGATGCGTCCCAACTGGAATCTCCTTTTCTATGCTTCAACTGCTTCTGGTGATAAAACGCTCCGGCACCGATCAGCGCGCACGCCGCCAGCGATATCCTCGGCTCCAAGGTCAACCCAAATAGCGTCATCCAGCACCCGATGGCGATGAAGACGCACGGCAGCAAAGGCCAAGCCCACGATACCGCCCCCATCTTCCGCCACCCCGCGCGCCGGCGGAACCGGAACAGCGAGGCTACGCCCATTACCGAGAACAGATTCAGCGTAAACCCGATAAAAAAGAACAGGCTCGGCAGTGTCGTCATCGTCATCAACATGCTCAAGCAGGCTTGCAGCAGGATCGCCGGTACCGGAGTCCGCCAATGGGGATCCACTTGCGCGGCGGCCTCAAAAAAAGCTCCGTTCCGCGCCATCGCATAAGCCACCCGCGGACCCACTGTCGTCATCGCGTTCACGGTCGCCAGCAGCGCCATCGCCATCATGCCGCTAAAGAAGCCCGCCATCTGCGCGCCAAACAAGCGCGAACTCGCAAGCGCCCCCACCGCCACCACGCCCTTCATCGCCGCCAGCGGCGCGGCATAGAGAAACACCGCGTTCAATGCCAAATACAGCGCCGTCACGATTCCCGTCCCCACGATCAACGCCTTGGGCAGGTTCGTCAGCGGATCGCGGATTTCCTCGGCAATGTAAGTAGCCGCGTTCCAGCCCGAAAAACTCACATACACAAAATAAAAACTGATCGCAAATTGCGCCGCCAGCGGTACGGTTGAATCTCGCGGCGCCGTCATTTGAAAGTTGCCCCAATTCCCGCTGCCCACAAGCAAGCCCAAAAGGATGAACATTCCCAGCACGAAGAGCTTGACGCTCGTTAAGACTTTTTGCAGGTTTGCCGCCCGCTGCACTCCGAACACATTGGCGATCGTCAGCACCCCAATCGCCGCTGCCGCCAAGATCTGCGCCCCTCCCAGCCGCAACGAAAACATCCCGCTGCCCACCTGCCAGTACACATTCGATTGCTGAAAGGCCGGGAAAAAGGTCCCCGTGTAGTCCGCGAAGGCCAAGGCCGCCGCCGCTACCGGTGCCGCAAATCCGGCCAAAAACGTCGTCCATCCCGTCATGAAGCCCCACACCGGCCCATAGGCCTGCGTCAGATACACATATTCTCCGCCCGACGCCGGAAAATTCACCCCTAACTCGCCATAACAAAGCGCACCGATCAGCGCCAGCAGTCCGCCCACCACCCAAATCGCCAGAAACAAATTCGGCTCGCCCAGATCCCTCGCCAGATATCCCGACGCCGTCAAAATTCCCACCCCCACCGTATTGGAAATCACCAACGCGATCGCGCCGCTCAGGCTGATCTGCCGCAGTAGCGCGGGACCGGAGGAGGTCATCTCATTAGCATAGGGGATGGAGCGCCTCCGGGACCGCAGGCGAAAAATAAGGCTGGAGGTGCAGTTCGCCCTCCAGCCTTTCTGCTTCTGACCTGGGGAAAGATCAGAGAAACCGGGCCCGCCTTTACCAACGGGAAACTGCGATGCTACTGGATCTGCGCCTCGGCGTCAAGCGGACTTAGTTTTTCAGCAAGTGGTCCAGCGGCACTCCCGCCCGTTCCACCGCTTCGTGCATCCGCGGCGGGCAGTTGTTCTCGCCAAAGAAACTCTTCAGCCGCGCGTTAAAGGTCTGGAAAGTCTGCACGTCGCTCGCCAGCTTCCACGCCTCGCTCAAAAACTGCGAACTCTGCTCGTACTGATTGGCGCGATAGGAACGAATCGTATACTTCGCGCAATCGAAAAACAGATGGATCGCCGTATGCGGTTCGGAGTCGGCGAAGGCCGCCGCCAGCAAGGCCCATACCTCCGTCGTCGCGCCGTTGGCCTTGGCTTGATCCAGGGCATCCTGCGCCCGGCCTTCCAGCAGCAAAAGCCGCGCGTACAAACTATTGTTGCGGGCCGCCGCGAATTCCAAAGCTTCCTCGCGGCACGCCTCGGTGCGCCGCAACGGTGCCGCCGCCGCCAATAAATTCCGGTAACTCCGTTCGTCCGGCGCCGCCTGAAAATGCGCCCAGCGGTACTCCAGCGACTGTTCGAACTGCCCCTCGGCCTCGTAATGCGCGGTCAAAAACTCAAACAGCGGGATCGGCGGCGCCTTGCTGAAACGCACACAACCCTGCCGCGCCGCCTCGATCGCCGTCGCTTGGCGGCCTTCGGACGCCAGGATCCGCACTACCGTCAACACCGCTTGCGGCGTCATCGCAAACGCCAGCGCTATGGCGCACTGCTCGTCTAAATCCTGCGTGAACTGCCCCCAGGCCCGCAACATTTTCGTCTCCCGCGCATGCCGCCGCACGCTGTCCGGCGAGCGGTCCTCAAGCGGCTCCCGCTCCACCACCACCCGGTAGGCCCGCTCCAGCTTTTTGCGGTAAGCCTTCAGCCCTGTCTCCCCCAGCAGCCCTTCGTATTCGGCCAGCGCATTGCCCAGCACCCCGTGGGCGGAGTTCACCTGTTGCAAATACAAGCGCTCCCCCAGCGTCGCCGGGTCCACCGGCTTGCGCTCGCAAATCCGGTAGTGCAACGCCTGGAATTCGTTCAACATCCGGTTCATCTTCTCGGATTCCCCGGCCAGCCGCGTCATCGCCGCATCCACCAACCACAGCGCCTTCCCGCAAAAGTGGAAGGCATCCACCAGTTGCTCCCGCTCGAGCAATGCATGCACGCCTTCCAACAAGAACAACGCGCGCGGCGCAAGTTCGGCCACCTTGATCGGCCCGCTCAGTCTCCCCGCCAACTGCGCCAGTTCCTCGCACGCCTCGTCCAGCACCGCGAAGCTTTGTTCCGGGCCCTCGTGGCTGGCCGCATAAAACTCCAGCCTCTGCCGGAACTCCGGCACTTCCTTGGCCGCCGCCAGCAGCCATTCCGCCAGTTGCTCCTGTGGGTGGTGCCGCAGAAACTCGCGCAACGGGTCCTTTCGACGCTTCGACATCGCTTATAGATTATCCTGCCCCGCCCAGCGGTATACCAGGATCGCCGCCACGATCGCCAGCCCCAGGCTCCACCCCATCCACAATCCCGCCACGCCTTGCCCGCCCGCGAAACACAACCACGCCCCTATCGGCAGACCCAACGCCCAATAGCCAAAGAGTCCCGCCAAAAAAGGCGTCCGCGTATCGCCCCTTCCCCGCAACGCCCCCGTCGCCACGCTCTGCAGTCCATCGAAGAGCTGAAATACCGCCGCCCAAAACAACAGCGGCACCGCCACCGCGATCACCGCCCGGTCCACCGTATAGAAACGCAATATCGCCTGTGGAAATAGGAACATCGCCGCCGCGCTCGCACTCATGAAAACTGCCCCCGCCCAGATCGCTGCGTTGCCGGCCGCGCGTGCTTTCCCCGGCTCCCCGGCGCCGATCGCATTGCCCACCCGCACCGCCGCCGCGCTGGAGATTCCCAGCGGCACCATGTAGGCCAGCGCCGCATGGTTCAACGTCACCTCGTGCGCCGCTAGAATCACCGCCGGAAAGGTCCCAGCCATCGCCGTACCTCCCGCAAACACGCCCACCTCCACAAAAATATGTCCCGCCGCTGGCAATCCCAACCGAAACAACTTCCCAATCCGCGCTCGATCTATGCCCTCCCACCGGATCAAGCCCGTCGGGGCCTGCTTTTCGCGCCTCCACACGGCTACCGCCAAAAAGCCCGCCAAGTACAGCCGCGCACCCACCGTGGACCACCCCGATCCCGTCACCCCCATGGCCGGAAAACCGGCCTCGCCGTAAATCAACGCCCAATTCAGCGCCAGATTTACCAGGTTCGCACTCACCAGCGCGTACATCACCGGCCTCACCAGATGCAGCGCTTGCAGGTAGCGCCGCAACGCCGTGTACAGCGCAATCGGAAGCACGCTCCAGGCCACCGCCCAGCCGAAGTCTTGCGTCAGTGCGAATACCCTGGGCTCGAGCCCGATCCAGCGTAGCGCCGGCAGCGCCACCCACATCACTACCAGCAGCGGTGGCGAGGCGAGTACCGCGAGCCATAGCCCCTGCCGCAGCGAATGATTCGCGTCCGCCATATCTCCCGCGCCCACCGCCTGCGAGATCAAGGTATCCAGCCCCAATAGGATTCCAATAATCAGCAACCCGAAGGTATGGAATACCATGTTGCCTATGGCCACCGCGCCAATTGCTTCCGCTCCCAAGCGCCCCACCATGATCGTGTCCGCTACGCCCATCGCCATCCAGCCCAGCTCGGCAATCACCACCGGCAGGGCCAGTTGAATCAGCGGCCGCAATTCCGAACGAATCGAATGCACCATTTATCGCTTTATTCTCCCCTAGGGCAGCGGCGTGGCCTCTGACGGCGGCCTGGCTCTCGGCCCGCTTAGTTGGGCCCTCGGCGCCGTCTGCGCCTTCTCCGTCGGCATGGCCAAAACCGGCATGCCCGGCCTGGGCATCCTTTCGGTACCCCTCATGGTCCTTGCCATCGGGGACGCCCGGCAGTCCGCCGGCTGGCTCCTCCCGATTCTTTGCTGCGCCGACCTCTTTGCGATCTACTACTGGCGCCGCCACGCCGCCGCCGGCAAACTCTTCTCTCTCGCCCCCTGGGTCTTGGTAGGCGTCGGCCTTGGCGCCTTTACCCTCACCCTACCGGAAAAAAACCTCCGTCCCCTGGTCGGACTGATTGTCTTTTCCATGCTGTGCCTCTACCTCTGGCGTCGCTACCGCTCCGGGGCCGTCGCGCCCGCCCACCCCGTCCCCTATGGCGTCGCCGCCGGCTTTGCCACCACGGTCGCCAACGCCGCCGGTCCTGTCATGAGTCTTTATCTGCTTTCCAAAAACCTGCCGCAACAGGAATTTGTCGCCACCGGCGCTTGGTTTTTCTTCTTTATCAACCTCGTCAAAGTGCCCATTTACCTCAGCCAAGGGCTCATTTCCGGCCCTAGCCTCGTCTTTGGGGTCGCCATGGTTCCCGCCGTCCTGGCCGGTGCCGTCACCGGCCGCTGGCTTGTCGGGCGCATCCCGGCCCGGATTTTCGAAAACAGCGTAATCGTATTGACCGCCCTCAGTACAATCCTCCTGTTTCGAAGCTAAATAGTGTTCTGGGGCTGGACCGGCGATGAATAGAGCCATTCCGCATAACTCTCAGTTATACTGAAATATCCGATGTCCAATCCAGGCCCTTCCGCCCCGAGCGCGGCCGATCTGAAAGCGGAGAAGAAAATCATTCTTCTCTCTCCCCGCGGCTTTTGCGCGGGGGTCGTCCGTGCCATTGACGTAGTTAAGATCGCCCTCGACCTCTACGGCGCGCCCATTTACGTTCGAAAAGAGATTGTCCATAACCGCCACGTGGTGGACGAGCTGAAGGCCTCCGGGGCCATCTTTATCGATGAGCTTCATGAAGTCCCCAGTGGCGCCCGCCTGATTTTTTCCGCTCACGGCGTCTCCCCCGCCGTCCGCAAGGAAGCCGCCGAGCGCAACTTGAACGTGATCGACGGCACCTGCCCCCTGGTTACCAAGGTCCATCTCGAGGCCGTTCGTTACGCCAAGAAGGGCTATTCGATCGTTCTCGTCGGCCATTCCAATCACGACGAGGTCGTCGGCACGATGGGCGAAGCCCCGGATTGCACCCACTTGGTCGAGACCCCGGAAGACGTCGCCCATCTGCGCCTTCCCGACGAATCCAAGATCGTCTACCTTACCCAGACCACCCTGTCGCTCGACGAATGCCGCGATATCATCGCCGCCCTCAAGGAACGCTTCCCGTTGATCCAAGGCCCTCCTTCGCAAGACATTTGCTACGCCACGGAAAACCGCCAGATCGCGGTCAAAGCCGTCGCTCCCCTTTGCGGCCTGCTTCTGGTCGTCGGAAGCCAGAATTCCTCCAATTCCCGCCGCCTCGTCGAAGTCTGCGAAAAATCCGGCGTCCCCGCCTACCTCATCGACGACAAGAGCGAAGTGAAGCCCGAATGGCTCCTCGGCGTTTCTTCCGTCTCCATCACCGCCGGGGCTAGCGCTCCCGAAAACCTGGTCCAGGAACTCATCGATTTCCTCCAAAACGAACACGGCTTCGGGGCCATGGAGGAGATGGAAGTCAAGGAAGAAGATGTGCGTTTTACGCTTCCCGCCGAACTCCAGGGAACGACCGTACAGCTTCACGCCATTCAGAACGCATGAGCCCACAACTCCAATACGCCGATACCGTCACCGGCACCTGCATCCAGTCCGTCCGCCGCGCCGCCGAGTTTCTGAAGTCCCGGCAACACCGCGATGGCTTTTGGTGGGAAGACCTCACGGCCGATACCACCCTCGAAAGCGATTACATTCTCTTCCAGCTCTGGTTGCATCGCGTGGAAAACGGCGTCTGGAATCCCCCCAACCGGGGCGAAATCGCTCGTGCCGTTCATTCCATCCTCGCCCGCCAACTCGAAGATGGCGGCTTCAATATCTACCCGGGCGGCCCCAGCGAAGCCTCGGCCAGCGTCAAGGCCTACTTCGCCCTCAAGCTAGCGATGCCGCTCGCGGGCTTTCCCGCCGATGACGAACGCCTTGCGCGCCTGCGCGAACGCATTCTCGCCCTCGGCGGCATCCAGGCCGCCAACTCCTACACCAAGCTCAATCTCAGTTTCTTCGGCCTCTATCCTCGCCACGCCGTTCCCACCGTCCCCCCGGAAATGATGCTCCTCGGCGGCTTCATCTACGAGATGTCCAGTTGGAGCCGCGCCATCGTGATCCCGCTCTCCATCCTGAGCGCGGCCAATCCCATGTGCCCCGTCCCCAAAGGCTTCCACCTGGACGAGATCGCGCAGCCCGGCCTCAAATTCACCCTGCGTCCGGAAGACAAAGGCCTCTCCGGCAAGAAGTTCTTCTATACGGCCGACTATTTCCTCAAACTCTACGAAAAGTCTCCGCTCGTCAACCTCTTCCGCCCCCGCGCTCTGCGCCTGTGTGAAGAGTGGATGGGCGAACGCCTGCAGTATTCCGACGGCCTCGCCGCCATCTACCCGCCCATGATGTACTCCATCATGGCCATGGACGTCCTCGGCTATTCTCCCGACGACCCCCGCCGCGTCGAAGCCCTCCGCCATTTCAACGACCTCATGGTCGACGACGACAAAAAAGGCTTCTACTTCCAGCCCTGTTTTTCCGTCGTTTGGGACACCGCCATCGCCGCTTACGCCATGGGCGAAGTCGCCTCCAGCCCCGCCGCCCTCGATCTCGATCAGTCCCTCACGCGCTGCGCCAACTGGCTTCTCACCAAAGAATGCCGCCGCAAGGGCGACTGGGCCGTCAAGCGCCCCCATCTCGAGCCCTCCGGCTGGTACTTTGAATTCGCCAACGAGTTCTACCCCGACATCGACGACACCGCCATGGTCTTGATCGGCCTCCATCAAGCTAAGGCCACCAACCGCACCGCTCAGGAAGCCTGCGCCCGTCGCGCCGTCAATTGGCTTCTCGGCATGCAAGGCAAGGATGGCGGCTGGGCCGCCTTCGACGTCGATAACACCTGGAATTTCCTCTCCGACGTGCCCTTTGCCGATCACAACGCCATGCTCGATCCCGCCTGCCCGGATATCACCGGCCGCGTCATCGATGCGCTCTCTCGCTACGGCATCGGCGGCAATCACCCCGCCATTCGCAAAGGCGTCGACTATCTGGTGAAGTCCCAAGAGCCCGACGGCAGTTGGTACGGCCGCTGGGGCGTGGACTATATCTACGGCACCTTCCTGGCCCTCAAGGGTCTGCGCGCCGCCGGCGTCAGCGATCGCGAAGCCTACATGCTCCGCGGCACCGAGTGGCTCCGCTCCATCCAGAACGCCGATGGCGGCTGGGGCGAAAGCTGCCGCAGCTACGATAAGCACTCCTTCGTCGAAGGCCCCTCCACCGCCAGCCAAACCGCCTGGGCCGTCATGGGGTTGCTCGCCGGCGGAGACTCGACCAGCGAAAGCGTCCACAAAGGCGTCGAGTACCTCATTGAAACCCAACGCTCCGATGGCGGTTGGGATGAGTTCTACGCCACCGGCACCGGCTTTCCCAAAGTCTTTTATCTGAACTATCACATGTACCGCAACGCCTTCCCCATGATGGCGCTGGCTATGTATCTCAACCGAGGCAAGGATAACCAATGAGCTTCTCCGTCGGCGCGATGGCTTCGATTGCCACCTACATCGCCAAGAACAAGATCAGCCCCAAGCCGGAATGGCAGAAAAACATTAAGCCGGAAGTCGATACGGCCAACCCTTTCAAGATCATCCATACCCGCTTCGGTCCCTCGCCCTCCAGCCTGAGTGGCGACGAACGCAAGCCCCACCCGATGATCAACAAGCGCTTCCCGTTGGTGCTCCAACTCGAACCCCTCCACGCCTGCAACCTCACCTGCACCGGTTGCGGCCGCATCCGCGAATACGAGTCCACCATCACCCAGCAGCTCAGCCTCGAACAGTGCCTCCAGGCTAGCGACGAATGCGGCGCCCCCGTCGTCGCCATCTGCGGCGGCGAACCCATGCTCTGGGCTCCTCTGCCCAAGCTTGTCGACGCCCTCATTGCCCGCGGCCGCATCGTCATCCTCTGCACCAACGGCATGTTCATGGCCAAGAAGCTGGCCCAATACACGCCTCACGAAAACTTCCTCTTCAACGTCCACCTGGACGGCATGGAAAAAAATCACGACATCGCCGTCGAGCGCGAAGGCGTCTTTAAGCTCGCCGTCGAAGGCATCCAGGCCGCCAAAGCCGCCGGCTTCAAGGTCTGCACCAACACCACCGTCTACAAAGAAACTTCCATGGACGAGCTGATCGAGATGTTCGACTACCTCTCCCAATGGAAGCTCGACGGCCACATGATCTCCCCCGCCTACGGCTACTCCGCCGTCGACGACCGCGAAATCTTCATGACCCGCGACGACATTGTCGAAAAGTTCGCCGGCTTCCGCAAGAAGTTCGCTAAAGTCAAGTTCAACCAGAGCCCCGTCTACCTCGAGTTCCTCGAAGGCCAGCGCGATCTACCTTGCACCGCCTGGGGCAACCCCACCTACAACATCAAAGGCTGGAAGGGCCCGTGCTATTTGATCACGGACGCCCACTACGACACCTTCGAAGAGCTCATGACCAAAACCGAGTGGGAAAACTACGGCCACGGCGCCGACCCCCGCTGCGACCATTGCATGGTCCATTGCGGCTACGAGCCCTCCGCCGCCATGGGCATCAACTCCAAGTGGCAGGACGCCTTCTCCTACATGAGTTGGATGATCAAGTAGCTTTGTGCGTAGGGCCTTGGTGACCGGCGCAACAGGCTTTGTCGGCTGGCACGTCGCAAAAAAGTTAGTCGAGCGCGGATGCGAAGTCCGCGCTCTTTCTCGTTCCGCTTCCATCCCCGATCTCCCCGTCGAAACCATAATTGGCGACCTGCGGGACGCGGCCTCCCTTCGCCGCGCCGCCTCCGGCTGCGATACCGTCTTTCACGTCGCCGCCGATTACCGCCTCTGGACCGCCAACCCCGCTGAAATGTACGCCTCCAATGTCGACGGCACCCGCAATCTGCTCGAAGCCTCGGGCCAGGCGCGCGTCGTCTATTGCTCCACCGTCGGCGCCATCGGCATGCGGCCTCACCTCCTTGCCGACGAATCCTCCCCCGTCTCTCTATCCGACATGAAAGGCCATTACAAACGTTCGAAATTCCTCGCCGAACAAGTTGCCCTCGACGCCGCCCAATCCGGACGCCCCGTCGTCGTCGTTAACCCCACCACCCCCATCGGCGATCATGACGCCAAGCCCACCCCCACCGGCAAAGTCATCGTCGATTTCCTCACCGGCAAGATCCCCGCCTATATCGACACCGGCCTCAACTACGTCGATGTCGAAGACGTCGCCCAAGGCCACCTCCTCGCCGCCGAAAAAGGCCGCCCCGGCCAGCGCTACATCCTGGGCTCGGAGAACCTCACGCTCATCGCTATGCTCCAGCGCCTCGCCGTTCCCGCCGGCCGGCCCGCCCCCACGGTCCGCCTTCCATACTTCGTCGCCTACACCGCCGCAGCCCTCTCCACCGCCGTGGCCGGCCTCACCCGCCGCCCGCCCGGCATTCCCTTAGACGGCGTGCGCTACGCTCGCCTCAAAATGTGGGTTAAGCACGACAAAGCCTCCCAGGAGCTCGGCTATTCCCCCCGTCCCGTCGACGCCGCTCTCGCCCGCGCCGTCGCTTGGTTCCGCACCCACGGCTATGCCTAACACGCTCATCCTCTGCGCCATGGAAATGGAAAAGGCCGCCGCTCCCCCAGGCGCTACCGTCGTCGTTTCCGGACCCGGCTTCCGGGCCGCGCTCCACGCTGCCGAACATGCTCTCGCCTCGTCCACGCCGGACCTCGTCCTCAATATCGGCACCTGCGGCGCCTTGCGCGATGGCATCTCCCTCGGCGATGTCTTCTCCCCGCACCTCCTCGGCCTCGATACCTACACCCTCCCCGGCCTTCCCCCCGCCGTCCTCGTTTCGCAAGATCGTGTCGCCGTCACTCGCGCCGATAAAGCCGCCCTGGCCGCCCTCGGTGCCGACCTCGTCGATATGGAAGCCCTCCCCGTCGCCCGTCTTTGCCTCGATCGCGGTATCCCTTTTGCCGCCGCCAAAGCCGTCAGCGACCTCTCGACGGAAGACCTGCCCCTTGATTTCAACTTCTACCGCCGCCGCGACGGAACTTTTGACCAGCCGCGCATCGCATTTGCTGGCATCATGAAGATAAGGGGATTACTGCGCCTCCAGCGGCAGTCCCGCCTTGCTGTCGAAAAATTGGGAGACGCTCTTGCCCACGCTCTCTAACGCCACCATGCGCGCCGCCGTGTATCGCGGCCGCCAGGATATCCAAATCGAAGAAATCCCTGTTCCTTCCATCGGCCCCGGGGAAATGCTTGTTCGGGTCGAAGCCTGTGGCGTCTGCCATACCGATCTCAAAAAGATCGAATACGGTCTCCTGCCTCCTCCGCGCGTCTTCGGCCATGAGACCGCCGGCGTCGTCGCTGCCCTTGGCGAAGGTGTCACCCGCTTTGCCGTAGGCGACCCCGTCATCGCCTTCCACCATATCCCCTGCAGTCAATGCTTCTATTGCCAGCGCAAACTCTACGCCCAATGCGCCGTCTACAAGCGCGTCGGCATCACCGCCGGCTTTGAACCCGCAGGAGGTGGCTACGCCCAGTTCGTCCGCGTCATGCCTTGGATCGTCGAGCGGGGCGTTGAGAAAATTCCCCCCGGCGTATCCTTTGCACAAGCCAGCTTTGTCGAACCCGTCAATACTTGCTTAAAAGCCGTTCATCTCTCCGGCGTGCAGCCCGGCGATCTCGCCCTCGTCCTCGGCCAGGGCCCCATTGGCTTGATTTTCACCATGCTGCTGAAGCGCTTAGCTGTGCCCGTCATCACCACGGACCCCAGCCCCGAACGGCGCCGCGTCAGCGAGAGTTTTGGCGCCCAGCAATCCCTTCACCCGCTCACGGGAGGCCTGACCGAGTGCGCCCGCGCCGCTTCCCAAGGCCGGGGCGCCGACGTGGTCTTCGTCGCCGCTTCCGCCCCCGGTATCGTGGCCCAAGCCGTCTCCGCCTCCCGGCCCGGCGCCCGCATTGTCCTATTTGCACAAACCAGTGAGAAAGAGGGAATCGAACTGTCTGGCGCCGACATCTGCAAAGACGAAAGAGTTCTTTTAGGAGCTTACTCCGCCGACGTGGATCTGCAAGCGGAATCCGCTCGTATAGTCTTCAGCGGCGAAATTCCGGTCGCGGATTTGCTAACCCATAGCTTTCCTCTCACCAAAATCAGGGAAGGCATTGAAAAGGCTAGCCATCCGACCCCGGATTCATTGAAAATAGTGATACTGCCGCAATGCACTTAAGGCAGGGGACCAAAGAAAAATTGAAGCAGGAAATGCTGGCCGCCGTCCTGTACGGCAAAGAGCAAATCGAAATTAAGCGAGTGCCGGTTCCGGAACTCGGCGATGGCGACATTCTGGTTCGTGTCCGCGCGGCTTTAACTTGCGGCACCGACGTCAAGGTCTTCCGCCGCGGCTACCATGCCCGCATGATCGTTCCGCCCGCCTTGTTTGGCCACGAACTCGCCGGCGACGTGGTTGCCGTGGGCGGCTCGGTCAAAAACTTTTTTCCTGGGCAGCGCGTCGTGGCCGCTAACTCCGCCCCCTGCGGGGACTGCTTCTATTGCCGCCGCGACAGCGAGAACCTCTGCGAGAACCTTCTCTTCAACAACGGTGCCTATGCCGAATTCATTCGCATCCCCTCGCGCATCGTTCAAAAAAACACCTACGAAATTCCCGACCACGTCAGCTACCAGGACGCCGCTCTCGTTGAGCCTTTAGCCTGCGTCATCCGCGGCATTGATGAAACCCGCGTCCAGAGCGGCGACACCGTTGCCGTCATCGGCGTCGGTCCCATTGGCCTCATGTTTGTGCGCCTCCTCGCTCTGCGCGGTTGCCGTGTCCTCGCCATTGGCCGCCGCCGCCCCCAGCTTGATCGCGCCATCGCCCTCGGCGCGCAGGTCGCCCTCTCTATCCAGGAAGAAAAAAGCATCATCGGCGCCGTCCGCCACCACACCATGGGCTATGGTGCGGACGTCGTCATCGAAGCCGTCGGCAAGCCCGAAACCTGGCAGCAAGGCATTGAAATGCTCCGCCGCGGTGGCGTCGTCAATTTTTTCGGCGGCTGCCCGGCCGACACCAAAGTCTCCCTCGACACCCAGTTGATGCACTACTCGGAAATCACCTGCACGGCCAGCTTCCATCACTCCCCGGCTCACGTCCGCAAGGCCTTGGAAGCTGTCGTTTCGGGCTACATTAACGCCCGCGATTTCGTCACGGGCGAAGAACCCCTCTCCAACTTGAACGAAGTCCTGCAGCACCAGCTTCACAAGAATGGCGCCGTCAAGACTGCCATTATCCCCTAAGGATTTCGTCCGCGATCCCGCCTCGATGGATCGCCTCTGGCCGCTCGAGGAGAGCCTCGCCTACACGCGCTGGATCTCCACCAGCCACTACGAAAACTTCCACGTCGTCAGCTTCCTTTTACCCAAAGAGCTTCACCAGGACTTCTACAACGTCTACGCCTTCTGCCGCTGGGCCGACGACCTGGGCGACGAAATCGGCGACCCCGCCGAATCGCTGCGCCTCCTTGCTTGGTTCCGCACTCGCCCGGCTCATCACCCCGTCTTCGTCGCGCTCGAACCCACTATTGCCCGCCGGCGCCTGGATTGGCGCCTCTTCGACGACCTCATCCGCGCCTTCGAGCAAGACCAGGTCAAAACGCGTTACGCCGATTGGTCCGAACTGCTCGATTACTGCTCCCGCTCGGCCAACCCCGTGGGCCGCCTCGTGCTCCAACTCTGCGGCTACCACGACGAACAACGCGCCCTTTGGAGCGATGCAACCTGCAGCGGCCTCCAACTCGCCAACTTCTGGCAGGACGTCCAAGTCGATCTGGAAAAGAACCGCATTTATCTTCCGCAAGATCTTCTGGCCCGCCACGGCGTGGCCGAAGCCGACATCCTCGCCCGCCGCCACACCGGGAATTTCGCGGCCGCCCTGCGCGAGGCGGTCTCCTATGCGCGCGAGTTGTTCCTCGCCGGTCTTCCCCTGATCCCCACCCTCGACCCCCGCCTTTCGCTCGACATCGAGCTCTTCAGCCAGGGCGGCCTTGCCATCCTCAGAAAGATTGAGGCCATCGACTACCGCGTCCTCGACCAACGCCCCAAGATCTCCAAGCCCGAACGCGCCCTCCTTCTCCTGCGCGTCCTCGCCTCCTGGACGCGCAAACGGCTAATTCCCTAGCCGGGCCCATTCCCCTTCTCAATATCTGCGAAGCGCCCCTGCGCTCCATGAAAGATTCGCCAAATCTCGATCGTCTCTTCCTGGACACGGTACACGGCGATATACGGCAAAGGGAGAAACAGCAGCTTACGGGTCCCCTCAACCCGCCCCACTCTGCCCAGATACGGCGCGGCCTTCAAAGCCTGAATGCCTTCGTAAATTTTGCGATCGGTGGGTACGCGAAGTTCCGGGTAGCGCTTCCGAACGTAGTCGCTGATTGCCTCTAAGTCCGCCGCAGCTGCCGGGGTCCACCGGCGGCGCATCTACGCTTCGAGGATCGCCTCGACCCGCGCGTCCATTTCTGCTTCGTCAATGAACCCGCCTCGGTCGGCGTACGATTTTCTTTCCAGCACCGATGTCCGGAATCGTGAATCCTCGTCGAGCAGGTGCAACGCAGCGTCCTTAACCAATTCGCTGGCATCGGACATTCCATCGCGGCGCGCAATCCGCGCTAGTTGGGCTTCTTGTTCTGGTGTGAATGAAACTTCCACGTTCCCGGCTCCTATACTCCCCACACTATCGGATCTGCCTTCCGGTGTCACCTCAGGTCGCCCGGCCGCCGAGTGACCATTGCGGGCAGGCAGGTTAAGCCCCGAGTGTTCAAGCCAAAAGCCACCGAGAACTACGCCGTTTGGCCAGCTTCGGCTAATAGACATTTTTCGCCGTCACTCCCAGACAGGATCGCAGGCTGCTTCGTTCCGTGGACCTCGTCTGGTCGGGTTGGGAAATGATGGTGCGTAACCAATGTCCTACGCCAAAGCAGGAACTGTCCCCACGCTTACTGCCCGATGACCGAGGCCTTCCGCCCTGTCGAGAGCCCCAGTGGAGTTGGTCCGCGTCGACCCCCTTGGCTCTCCCGTCGACCGGTGAAACAGATTCGATCCAAATGCGAAGCACAGGAGTGTTCGAGCCATGCCCATCCTGTCCAGCATTGAAGTTTCTAGAGCTGTTTTCTCCATCTTCACATCTCGCCAGGCTTTATTTCACTGCGCCTAAATTCCGACGGCTCAACTAGGTAGCGTTTCTCTGCACCTCTTACGCCTTTGTCTTGCACCGCCGCGGTGCCATTCTGAGATTGCCAATTGGCCTCCGCAAGAAGCGGATAGCCTCCCCGCTAGCGTCGCTCTAACCTCGTAAACATGACTCGCCGCACTTTCCATGCCGCCCTCCTGGCTTCCCCGCCTCTCCTAGCCACGCCGCCCCGAATCTGGCGCCCCGATCGGATTCAATGGCAGCGCCTCGAATCGGACGGCACCAAGTACGCCGTCCTCGACGGCAGCCGCGACACCCCAGGCCAACCCTTCAGTTACGCTTTCTATATGCCCGGAGGAGTGTGGGTCAAAGCCCATCACCACACCCAGCAAGCGCACGTGACGGTTGTGCAAGGCAAAATCAAGCTCGGCTTCGGCCGAAAGCTCGACAAGAAGCAAAGCGTCGAACTCAAGACCGGCGACTTCTTCATCGTCCGCGCCGGCGAACCCCACTTTGAAGGCTCCGACGAGCCCTGCCTCATCGTCGGCACCGCCCTCGGCGGATGGAAAACCACCGAACTCGAATGATCGACACTCGAATGACCGACCCCATTGAATATCTCGCGAAATACCTCCGCGACCACTCCGAGGAAAACATCCCGCTCGACGAAATGGCACGCCTCACGGGCTACAGCCCCTTCCACCTCCAGCGCCGCTTCAAGGCCGCCCTCGGGGTTTCCCCCAAGCAATTCCATGCCCAGGCCCGCCGGGAACGGCTCAAAGAGAAGCTCCGAAACGAAGCCAATGTCACCGGCGCCCTCTACGAAACCGGCTATGGCAGTGCGAGCCGCGTCTACGAAAACGTCGGCTCGACGCTCGGCATGACGCCCCGCGAGTACCGTGACCGCGGCCGCGGCGTCGGCATTAGCTATGCTTTTTTTGCATCCCCCCTGGGCTGGCTTTTGATCGCTGCAACCGATCGTGGCCTTTGTTTTCTTGAGCTTGGCGACGATCAAGCCGTGCTCCGCTCCCGGCTCGAAGCCGAGTTCCCCTTGGCCGAACCCAGCCGCCAAAACGAAGCCAACCTCGCTCAATGGCGGGAAGCTATCGCCGCCTATCTCGCGGGCCGCGCCCTCCCCGCTCACCTTCCGCTCGATGTTCGCTCCACCGCCTTCCAGGCCGAAGTCTGGCGTTTTCTCACTACGATCCCTCTGGGAGAAACCCGCAGCTATTCCGAAGTCGCCGCCGCCTTAGGCAAGCCTTCAGCCACCCGTGCCGTCGCCCGCGCCTGCGCCGCCAATCCAGTGGCGCTCGCCATTCCTTGCCACCGCGTCATCCGCCAAAACGGAGACCTTGGCGGTTACCGCTGGGGCCTGGAGCGAAAAGCGCAGTTGCTTGGCCTCGAACAAAAAGCTGCGGGATACTGAAAGCGAGTGTCCGGGTTTCTTCTCCAGTCGTATACCTATTGCGAAGGCGTCGCGCGCGCCAAGGCCAAGAATTTCTACTATGCCTTCTTGGTCTTGCCTAGGCCCAAGCGCCTCGCCATGTGCGCTGTCTATGCCTTCATGCGCGAGTGTGACGACTTGAGCGACGAAGCCGGCGCCAGCCACGATCGCCTCCAAGCCTGGCGCGCCGATCTTGACCGGGCCCTCGAAGGCGATTTTCCCGAGCATCCCCTCTGGCCCGCTTTGGCCGATACCGTACACCGCTTCGGCATCCCTCGGCCCTACCTGGACGACATGATCGCCGGCGTCAGCAGCGATTTGAGCTTCTCTCAGCCCCGCAACTTCGACGAGCTATACCGCTACTGCTACCAGGTTGCTAGCGTCGTCGGCCTCACCATCACCCACATCTTTGGCTTCCGCGATTCCCGTGCCCTCGAAATGGCCGAAAAGTGCGGCATCGCTTTTCAACTTACGAACATCCTTCGCGACGTCGCCGAAGACCGCCAAAACGGCCGCACCTACCTGCCCGCCGACCTGCTCGCCCGCCATGCGACGCTTGAAGCCGCGCTGGGTGAGCTCGGTGCCCGCGCTCGCGACTACTACGCCTTCTCCCGACCCCTCATCGGCATGGTGGACCGGGACTCGCAAGGCAGCCTCTGGGCGCTGATCGAAATCTATGACCGCTTACTGCGCCGCATTGAGCGCGCGCAGTTTCAGGTCCTCCGCGTCCGCCACTCCGTGCCCACTTGGGAAAAGTTCGGAATCCTTGCGCAAGCCTGGCTGCGCTAGGCTATGACCCGATTCGAGATCCTATTCGAGGACCGGGCTCGGGAAGGTGCCCGAGATCTCATCGTGCCACGTCAATTGCTCTTCGTCGAAAAGGCACCACAGCAGCCCTATTCCCAACGAAACGATCGAGATCAAAGCGCCCAGGATCCGCAAAAAGCGCTGATTGCGCGACGGCGCCCGTCCGTCCAAATTCAGCAGGCGCAGCCGCACCGCGCGCATCCCCGGTGTGTCGCCGTTGGCAAAGGCGAAGAGGCAGAAATAGAAAAGCGACAGGATGAGACCCAAGGCGGCGTATCCCCATTTGTCCCAGGCGCTCCAGCCAAAGCCCGCACCGCCAAAATAATGCACCGCCGTAAAGAGTCCAAACCCGATCAGCACCATCGCCATGTCATAGGCGGCCGCCATTGCCCGGTGCGCCGGGGTCGCCACTGGGGCGTTGGTGTAGCGTACCGGCTCAGCCTTGCGCATCTCTTTCTCTTCGGCCGGAAAGGCAAAGCGCTGTTGATTCTCTTTCGCATTTTTGGGCAAGCCGGAGGCCAGCCCCATACGCTCGCTAAAGCGCTCCTGCGCCTTAATCTTCGCGTTTCGTTCAATCGCTTTGCGCCCCGCCAGCGTTGCGTCTGGCGAAATCCGCTCAAACGGGATTACCTTTTTCGGCTCTTGCACCGGGAACAAACGCCCTTGGATCGGGCCGCGTTTGCGCTCCTCAACCTCTTCCGGCACCGGTCGCGGATCCAACTTCGCGGCCGTGTTGCCGAAGGTTTCCGGCACCAGTTTCAACGAAGACGCGTTCCCCAAACGCCGCCCGCAAAGCTGGCAGCGCGCTACGTCGCTATCGTTCTCCGTTCCGCAGTATCCGCACGCCACCCGCACAAGCACTCCTGTCTTTCGGAAAGATCGCAAAAAAGCTTTAGTGTTTCCCTTTTTGTTAACCTGAGCCTTGGAACCACCCACGCCCTCTTGCCGTCCCTCTGGGATACGACCTTTGGCCTACCTCCATTTTTTTAACATAGCTCTGGTGATTTGTCACGTAATTTCCTCATTATATTGGGCTTCGCTGTTTGTTTGCGTTCCGTTACTAGCCCAGTTTCGACCCTCCACCCCGGCCATGGCCGGGCCCAATCCACTCGTTAGTAATCCGAACTACAAGATCCCGGTGCTTCGCCCGAATGCACCCCCCAGGGATAAGGTTCGGGTGGACGGAATCACCCAAACCGTCGAGGGCGATTGGCTGCGGCTGCGCGGCAAAGCCGCAGTCGAAACTTTCGAGCAAATTCTCGAAGGCGACGAGATCGACTACAACCTCGAAACCGGAGAAGCCGAAGCCCGCGGCCACGTGCACTATAAGCACTTTGAGCAAGGCGAGGAGATCTTCTGCGACCGCGCCGAGTACAGCACCAAAGAAGAGAAGGGCAAGTTTTACTCGATTAAAGGCAGCTTTCCGGCCCGCATCGACGCCCGCCCGGGTGTGCTCACCTCCTCTAACCCTTTTCTCTTCGAAGGGAACTGGGCTGAGCGACTGGGCTCGAAATACATCCTCTACCAAGGCACCATTACCAGTTGTACCTACCCGCGTCCCTGGTGGACCTTGCGTGCCCCCAAGTTCGACATCGTCCCCAACGAGCGCGCGGTCACTAACAACGCCATCTTCCGCGTAAAGCGCATCCCGGTCTTCTACTTCCCTTACTTCTATAAGAGCCTGGAGAAGCAGCCCCGCAAGAGCGGCTTTCTGACCCCCAATTTTGGCAACTCCTCGCGCTATGGCCAGATGTATGGCCTCGGCTACTTCTGGGCCATCAACCGTTCCTACGACCTCACCTACCGCGCGCAATACTTCACTGCCCGCGGCTTGGCCCATACGGTCGACTTTCGCGGCAAGCCGCGCGAGAACACCGACTTCAACGTCTACATCTATGGCGTCGACGATAAAGGCTTACGGCTCGATAACGGGGAACGCCGCAAAGAAGGCGGCTACCTCCTAAGCGTGACGGGCAATTCGGAACTGCGCGGCGGCTGGCGGGCCCGCGGCATTATCAATTACCTCTCGAATTTCACCTTCCGCCAGGCCTTCACCCAGAGCTTCAATGAGGCCATCTTCTCTGAAGTCAACTCCATCGGCTTCGTCGAGAAGCAATGGCGCGGCAACAACGTCCAGGTGGTCTTCCAGCGCAACCAGAACTACCAGTCGCCCGAGCCGGGCGATTCCATCGTGATCCGCAAACTACCGCAACTGGAGTACACCCGGCGCGATTCGCAGATCTGGAAAAAGATTCCGGTCTGGGTAAGCATGGACGCCTCGGCCGCCAATGTGCGCCGCGACCAGCCGCTCTTTCAGACGCGCCAACATGTGGAGCGTTTCGATGCCACGCCCCGTGCCACGGCCATCTTTAAGTGGGCCGGCTTCAGCCTGGTGCCGAGCTTTGGGTTACGCGGCAGCTACTGGGGCAGCTCCAAGCGCGGCGACGTAGTGCAGGGCGAGAACCTCACCCGCTTTGCCCGCGACTTGAGCATCGACTTTCTGCCGCCTTCCTTGGCCAAGATCTTCGAGAAGGGCCCCAAGTGGATGGGTGGCGATAAGGTGAAGCACGTGATCGAGCCGCGCGCCACCTTCCGCTATGTTTCGGGTGTGTCCGACTTTGCCCGCACCATCCGCTTTGACGAGACCGAACTGCTGACCAATACCAAGGAGGTCGAGATCAGCCTCACCAACCGCATCTATGCCAAGCGCAACGGCGTGGCGCAGGAGGTGCTGAGCTGGCAGGTATGGCAACGCCGCTTTTTCGATCCGGACTTTGGCGGCACGCTCGTCGAAGGGCGCCGCTACGTGAATCAGTCGAGTGTGGACTTCTCTTCGTTCGCCTTCCTGGACCAGCGCCGCAACTATTCGCCGGTGGCCAGCAGCGTGCGCTTCATGCCGATCCCGGGGGCGGCGGTGGAGTGGCGGACGGACTACGATCCCTTGCGCGGCCAGGTGTCGAACTCGTCGCTCTCCGTCGATGGCCGCGTAGACCAATGGTTCGTGTCCGCGGGCCATACTCACGTGAACTCGGGCGACATCCTTACGCCGAAGACCAACCAGTTCCGCGGCTTGCTTGGCTATGGCGGCGAAAGCCGGCGCGGCTGGAGCGCGGCCTTCTTTGCGGTCTACGACTACCGCATCGGGGTTCTCCAGTTCGCTAATACCCAGGTCACTTACAACACCGATTGCTGCGGCTTCTCCATTCAATACCGCCGCTTCAGCTTCGGCACGCGCAACGAGAACCAGTACCGCTTCGCTTTCTCGATCGCCAATGTGGGTTCATTTGGGACGCTGCGCCGCCAGGAGCGCTTTTTCTAGGACCAACTGGGAGCCAGGCCTGGGGGATTTCGAGGCGCGGTTCAAAAAGCACCAGCCTTTCTTGGCTGGGCTTCTCCAGGCGCACTCGGTCGCGGCACCTTGTCCAGACCGAGGCGCGGCCGTTACTGACGTCGTCTCACTTGGCGCGCGGCGAAGTCAAGAGCGCTTTTTCCAGAATGAGGGCGAGCAAGGCCTGGGGCAGCTTGAGGCGCTGTTCGAGGACCACCAGCCCTTCCTCGGAGGGCCACTTCACCGCATCCTTGGCGGTGGTGATCAGCAGCCGGGCGCGTCCTCGCAGGGCGCTCTGCTCGGCCTCGCTATAGACATGGTGATCGGGAAAGACCTGGACCGGCAGCTGTCCCAGGCCAAGGCGCGCGAGCGACTGGCGGAAGCCTGCCGGATTACCGATCCCGCAGAAGGCTAACAGGTCGGGGTCGTCTAGTTCTCTTGCTAACCGCAATGATTCTTCGGCCACATAGACAGGCTTGCCGGCGGGCAGCATTTGCCGCAAGCCCATGTAGTGGCGACCCACCTCGGCGCGTGTCAACAGGAACGCGTCCGCCCGTTCAAGGGCCGAGAGGGGCTCGCGCAGCAAGCCCGCCGGGGGCACGCTAAAGCCGGGGAAGGGAAGGGTGCAATCGATTAGGACAAGATCGAAATCGCGCGCGAGGCGCCGGTGTTGGAAGCCGTCGTCGAGCAGGACGACATCGGCCTCGAAGCGGTTCAAGAGCTTCTGCCCGATGCGATGGCGATCCGCTCCGATGCCTACGGCGAAGCGGCCGGAGGCCAGATACAACTGGGCTTCGTCGCCGGTTTGGGCGAGTTCCGCCCGCTCGCCGGGCAGCAGGAGCACATCGTGTTGCGACGCTCGTCTGTAGCCGCGCGAGAGAATGGCTACGCGGTAGCCTTGATGCCAGAGCGCCTCAGCCAAGGCGAGCGTGGTGGGCGTCTTGCCCGTGCCGCCCATCGATAGATTGCCAATACTCACGACGGTGGCGGGCAGGCGTTGCGGCGTCCGTGGCCGGCGGCTGGCCCAGATCCAGGGCGCGGTGAGAGGCCGGGTCCAGCCCGCGAGAGGCAAGGCGGCCCGCGGCACACCTTGCTCCAAGAGCGGCAACAGCCGCTCGGCCAAGCGCCGGGAGACTCCTTGGAGCGACTGCGCCAAACGGCCCGCGCGCTCGCCGAGGCCTTGGTCATCCTCCATCAAGGCGTGTACACGCGCGGCCAGTTGATCAGGAGCTTCGACGACCTCCACGGCCTGAGCCTTGCGGAACAAAGCCTGGATGGCGGCAAAGTTTTGCATATGCGGGCCAGTGAGGATGGGCCGCGCGAAGTAGGCCGGCTCTAGAATGTTGTGCCCGCCCCAGCGGCAGAGGCTGCCACCGACGAAAACCACGCTGGCCCTGGGAAAGAGCGCGCTCAGCTCGCCAATCGTATCCAGCAGCAGGATGCCGGCCGTCGCAGACTCGGGCAGCGCGCTGCGCAAATGGAAAGCCAGCCCCCGCGCCCTCAGTTTCTCGGCCACGAGGGCAAAGCGCTCGGGCTTGCGCGGGGCCAGGAGCAGGCGTACCTGGTGGCCTAATTGAGCGAAGGCATCGAGTACCGCATCTTCTTCGTCCAGGTCGTCGGGGGCGGTGGCGCCGACGGTGGAGGCGGCAATCCACAAGGGTCGCGAGCACCAGAGGTCCAGGAAGCGCGCGAGGTCCGCAGTGACGGGCTTGGCGGAAGGGTTGAAGTCGAACTTGAGGTTGCCGGGTTCTTCGAAAGGGCCGGTGTAGCCCAGTTCGCGAAAGCGCGCGGCGTCGGTGGGGCTTTGCGCAGCGAGCCAGTCGATGTGGCCCAAGACCAGCGCCCAGAGCCCTTTCCATCGAAGGTAGGCCGGCCAAGCCTGGTCCGAAATTCGGGCATTCACCTGCGCCACCATCGCCCCGGCGCGCTTTAGCTCGCGCAAACGATTGGGCCAGATTTCGGTTTCGAGGTTGATATACAGAGCGGGGTTCAGGCGACGGATAACCCGCCGCAGAATGACCACGGAATCCAGGGGCGCAAAGAAGACGCCATCGGCAAGACCCTGTAAACGCTGGTCTGCTAGTTCCCGTCCGGACAGGGTGGCGACGCTGACCCAAAAAGCCGTTTCCGGGAGGCGCGTCCGCAGTTCCCGCAGCAGCGCGATAGCGCTCAGGACTTCACCCACGCTGACGGCATGCAACCAAATGCCGCCGGGCCTCGTCCCGAATATGTCGGGGGGCAGCAGGCCGAAACGTTCGCCCAATCCGCGCGCGTAACGGCGGTCTTGCCAAACCCGCTTGGCGGCGTAAAGTAAGAAGAGCGGCATGGCCGCCGCACCCAATAGCCGGTAGACGAGGTAAAGAAACTTGACGCGCAGAGAACTGATCGTGCTTTCGAGTATAGCCATGGCGCCCGCCCGATCGCTGGCCGTGGGCGAGGGTACTTTCAAGTATCCGCCGGTGGGCGAGATGAAGAACAAAGTGACGCTGGACGGGGTGACGATTGGGGTCGAAGCCTTCTCCACCCCGGAGTTGACGTCGAAGGTTTACGGCAAGCTGGACTTCAACCGCTATGAGGTTTTGCCCGTACTAATGGGCATTCAGAATGGCCGCAAGACACCGCTGCGCTGCTCGCCGCTCGATATTCAGTACATTGTGCCGGGCCTGGGCAAGGTGGAAGCGCTGCGGCCCGATGAAGTGATGTATGCCGGGGAGGCGCCCACCCGGCCCAACCTGGGTCCAAAGCCATTTCCGATTCCAACGCGGCGGAAGAAGAACCCCTTGAGCGCGCCTGAGATCGAAGGCAAGGCATTTGTAGCCAGGATGATTGCGGCGAGCGACTCGGCGCACGGTTTTGTGTACTTCAACGTGCGGCACCGGCCCAGCGCCAAGTTCTACTTAAGCGGCTTGGCGGATTCCGCCAGCGGCCAGGAACTGTTCTACATCGAGATTCCCTTCGAAGCCTAAAGCAGTAATATAGAGGGCATGAAACGCCGTAGCCTACTGGCTAGCTCCGCCCTTGTACCCGCCTTGGCGGCACCCTCGGATGAGATTCCCAAGCGCGTCTTTGGCAAGACGGGAGAGAAGTTGACCGTGATCGGGCAGGCCGGCGGCCGCTTCGGCATGGTGAGCTACGAAGAGGCCGTGGCGGTGAGCAAACGGGCCTACGAACTGGGCGTGAACTATTTTGACTGCGCCCATAGCTATTGGAACGGCAGGAGCGAGGAAGTCTACGGCGAGGCTCTTGCCGGGGTACGCAAGAAGGTTTTCCTCACTACCAAAAGCACGCAGCGCGATAAGGCAGGGGCGAAGCGCGAACTGGAACTGAGCCTGAAGCGCATGCGGACCGACTATGTGGATCTTTGGCAGATCCATTCCGTGGGCGAGCTTGCGGAGG